>NZ_JAAQPH010000009.1 GCF_011683915.1 Pelagibius litoralis | reverse complement strand
CTCGCAAGACGACGGCTCGTAAGAGTCCGGCTCGCAAGACGGCCGCCAAGAAGCGCGTAGTTCGTAAGAGCGCCGCGCGGAAGACGACCGCTCGCAAGACCACGGCTCGTAAGAGCCCGGCTCGCAAAACGGCCGCCAAGAAGCGCGTAGTTCGTAAGAGCGCCGCGCGGAAGACGACCGCTCGCAAGACGACGGCTCGTAAGAGTCCGGCTCGCAAGACGGCCGCCAAGAAGCGCGTAGTTCGTAAGAGCGCCGCGCGGAAGACGACCGCTCGCAAGACCACGGCTCGTAAGAGCCCGGCTCGCAAGACGGCCGCCAAGAAGCGCGTTGTGAAAAAGACTACCGCTCGCAAGACGACTGCCCGTAAGACGGCAGCGCGTCGGAAGCCTGCGGCACGTAAGACGGCGGCCCGCAAGCCTGCGGCTCGCAAAACGACGGCTCGCAAGACGACCGCGCGTAAGACGACCGCCCGCAAGGCGCCTTCCCGTAAGGCCATTGCGACGCGTCGCCTGATCGCGGCCCGTCTGGCATCGTCGCGTCCGTCGACGGCCAATCGCATGGCTGCGATTGCCAAAGCGACCCGCACCAGTTCCTACCGGAACGGCATGGCGCGCCGCTAACTACTGACGCGATTTCGGCTTATTGAGTGCAAAGTAGTAGGCGGAGGCGGGTACCCAGCGGTACCCGCCTCCCGTCATTCAGGGCTTGGGGCGGGTGCCAGCGGTACCTGCCTCCAGCCGTTTCGGCTGTGGGCCATGCTCAGAGACGCCGGCCCGCATTCTCCGAAGTGATGGCAGCGGCCCGGTTGTCATACTTGGCAACAGACTGTAATAAGCGGCAACAATTGTTGATTTGCTGGGGAAAATTCGCCTGTGGCATTCTCCGCCCGGTTCAGCGACAAGGGTTTGGTAAAACGATCCTGGTCCTCTCAACATCCACGCGGCCTTTCTTCAGTGCCCTTTTGATTTGTCGAATCCAACTATGTCAGATCGCAAACTCGCCGTCGTAATCCTGGCTGCCGGCAAAGGCAGCCGCATGAAGTCCGACCTGCCGAAGGTGCTGCACCCGGTCGCCGGAAGGCCGATGCTCCGGCACGTGCAGTCCTGTGTCGCCACGCTTTCCCCGGAAGAGACGGTGGTGGTGATCGCCCCGGGCATGGCCGATGTCGAGGCCGCCGTGGCGCCGAGCCGCTGTGCTGTGCAGAACAAACCGCTGGGTACCGGCCATGCCGTGGCGGCGGCGCGCGAGGCCTTGCAGCCTCTGCTCAGCATCGTCGAGACCGAGGTATTGGTGGTTTTTGGCGACACGCCCCTGCTCACGGCGGAGACGCTGAGCCGGATGGTGGAGGCCAGGGCTGCGCCGGGCGCGCCGGAGATCGTCGGCCTGGCTTTCCGGCCCGCTGATCCGGCCCACTATGGCCGCGTGATCCTGGACGACGCCGGCCGGGTCGAGAAGATCGTTGAGTTTGCCGATGCCGACTCCGCCCAACGCCAGATCGATCTCTGCAATGCCGGTATCGTCATCGGCTCCGGGCGACGCCTTTTCGATTTGATCGAGCGGCTCGGCAGCGATAACGCCCAGGGCGAGTACTACCTGACCGACATTTTCGGCCTGGCCCATCATGAGGGGCGCCCGGCGGGCGTTGTCGAGTGCCCCGCCGAAGAAGTGCTCGGCGTGAATTCGCGGGCCGACCTGGCACTGGTTGAGGGCGTCATGCAGGATCGCCTGCGCCGCCGGGCCATGGATGCTGGCGTTACCTTGATCGATCCGGCAAGTGTCTGGTTCTCCGCCGATACCATGCTGGGGCGCGATGTCACCGTACATCCCTCGGTTTTCTTTGGACCCGGCGTTACGGTCGGCGACCGCGTCGAGATTCGAAGTTTCTGCCATTTGGAAGGGGCAAAGGTTTCCGATGACGCAATCCTGGGACCCTTCGCACGCCTGCGCCCGGGCGCCCGTCTTGGTGAGAAGGTCCATGTCGGCAACTTCGTGGAGATAAAGAACGCCGAGCTTGGGGCAGGCGCCAAGGCGAACCATCTGAGTTACATCGGCGATGCCAGCGTCGGCGCGGCAGCCAACATCGGTGCCGGTACGATCACCTGTAATTACGACGGCTTTGCCAAGCATCGCACAACCATCGGCGCCGGTGCCTTCATCGGCTCCAACACCGCACTGGTTGCCCCGGTCGATGTAGGGCCGGGGGCGCTGGTCGGGGCCGGCAGCACCATCACCCGCGATGTGCCATCAGACGCCCTGGCGGTGGCGCGCGGCGAGCAACAGAACCGAGAAGGCCGGGCGGCCAGCTATCGGGCAGAGCAGAAAGCCAAGAAGGCCGAGAAAGACGGTCATCAGGGCTGAGGCCCAAACCCCCAATTCCCCGAACCGCTGGTTCTGCGTCGAACCGGCGGTTGGAAAGCAAGAGGATCACTGAAGCATGTGCGGCATCATCGGCATCATCGGCCTGGCACCGGTCGCCCCGTTGCTGGTCGACGGACTGAAGCGCCTGGAATATCGCGGCTATGATTCCGCCGGGATCGCTACACTGACCAACGGCTCCATCGATCGCCGCCGTGCCGAGGGCAAGCTGGTGAACCTGTCGGAGCTGCTGGAGCGCCAGCCGGTCGATGGCACCATCGGTATCGGTCATACCCGCTGGGCGACCCACGGCCGGCCCAGCGAGATCAATGCCCACCCCCATGCCAACGAGCGGGTTGCCGTGGTTCACAACGGCATCATCGAGAACTTCAAGGAGCTGCGCAGCGAACTGGCGGCGGCCGGCCACAGCTTTGAAACCGAGACCGACTCCGAAGTCGTCGTCCATCTGGTGCGCGACTATCTGGAAAAGCAGATGAGCCCACAGGAAGCCGTGGCCGCTACCCTGAAGCGCCTGGAAGGGGCGTTCGCCCTGGCGTTCGTCTTCGCCGGGCGCCATGACCTGATGATCGGCGCGCGCCGCGGCTCCCCCCTGGCGGTAGGCTATGGCGAGGGGGAGATGTTTCTCGGCTCCGACGCCCTGGCGCTGGCGCCGCTGACCAACCGTATCTGCTATCTGGAAGAGGGCGACTGGGTCGAACTGACCAAGGAAGCGGCCCTGGTGCACGATGCCGAGGATCGACCGGTAGAGCGGGAGGTCAAGCAGACGGCGTTCTCCGGGGCGATGATCGGCAAGGGCGAGTACCGCCACTTCATGCAGAAGGAGATCTTCGAGCAGCCGGCGGTGATCGGCGACAGTCTGCATTCCTTTCTCGATCCGCTGAGTGGAACGGTTCAACTGCCCGACCTCGGCATCGATTTTTCCGCCATCTCGCGGATAACGATATCGGCCTGCGGCACCGCCTACTTCGCCGGCCTGATCGCGAAGTACTGGTTCGAACAGATCGCCCGCCAACCCGTCGAAGTGGATATCGCCTCGGAGTTTCGCTATCGCGAGGCGCCGATGCCGGAAAGCGGCCTCGGGCTCTTTGTCTCGCAATCGGGCGAGACCATCGACACCCTGGAGGCGTTGCGCTACGCAAAGCGCTGCGGGCAGACCATCCTGTCCCTGGTGAACGTGCCGGAAAGTGCCATCGCCCGGGAGTCCGACGCCGTGCTGCAGACCTTGGCCGGGCCGGAAATCGGTGTCGCCTCGACCAAGGCCTTCACCACCCAGTTGACGGTGCTCGCCTGTCTGGCGCTGGCTACGGCGCGCGCAAGAGGCAGCATCGATGCGGCCCGCGAAGCGGCGCTGTCCCAGGCGCTTCTGGAGGTGCCGGCAAGGGTGGCGGAGGTCCTGAACCATGACACGACGATCCGCATGATCGCCGCCGATATGATGGAGGCGCGCGACGTTCTCTACCTGGGGCGGGGATCGCTTTACCCTATCGCCCTGGAAGGCGCCTTGAAGCTGAAAGAGATCAGCTACATCCATGCCGAGGGCTATGCCGCCGGTGAGATGAAGCATGGGCCCATCGCGTTGATCGACGAAGACGTTCCCATCGTCGTCTGCGCGCCGGCCGGGCCGCTGTTCGAAAAGACGGCGGCCAACGTGCAGGAGGTGATTGCCCGGGGCGGCAAGGTGATCCTGATCTCCGATGCCGAAGGAATAGCCCGGGCCGGCGATGAGGCCGCCCATGTGATAGAGTTACCCCCGGTTGATCCCTTTGTGGCGCCGTTGCTCTACACCCTGCCGATGCAGTTGCTGGCCTACCACACCGCCGTCCTAAAGGGCACCGACGTCGATCAGCCCCGCAACCTCGCCAAGGCCGTCACCGTCGAGTAGGGGCGGAATCCCTGGCGATATGACTCTTTGCTGCACTATGTGTCACGTATCTCCCCAGGGCACATTACTGCTCTAAGGTAATGAGAATTATAAGAAAAACAATCGCCCTTTCTCAGCAAGCTGGCGGCGGAGGACCGCTGCCATCTGAATGGCTTGGCGATGCAAGAGGGGCGGGCCCGCTATGTGACGGCGGTCAGCCAGTCCGACGTCGCCGACGGTTGGCGTGACCGCCGCGGCGACGGCGGCTGCGTGATCGATGTGGCCTCGGGCGAGATCGTCGTCGCCGGCCTTTCGATGCCCCACTCGCCGCGCCTGCACAACGGGCGGCTCTGGTTGCTGGATTCAGGGACCGGGTATTTCGGCTATGTCGATCCCGAGAAGGGGAATTTCGAGCGGGTGGCCTTCTGCCCCGGCTATCTGCGCGGGCTGAGCTTCATCGGCAACTTTGCCGTGGTCGGCCTGTCGCGGCCGCGCGGAAACCGCACCTTCAGCGGCCTGGCGCTGGACGACAACCTGGCCAAGGCCGACAGCGACGCGCGCTGCGGTCTGATGGTGATCGATCTGAAGAGCGGCGATATCGTCCACTGGTTGCGTATCGACGGCGTGGTCGAGGAACTTTATGACGTCGTGATCCTGCCCGGCGCCGTTCGCCCCATGGCGCTCGGCTTCAAGACCGACGAGATCCGCCGCGTCCTCAACGTCGGCGAGCCGGGGGCCCTGGTCCCGAACTAAGCCGCGCAATCGTGGGGTAAAGAGGCGCGAACCGGCCTGAATTCCTCGGCTTTGATCGCGTTGTGGTGGTTTCGGGACAACCGGGTTACAGCTCATCTGCTGGGCGCAATGAAGCACCTTCTAAATCAAAAAACTACGCATTTCATTTATTTGCCCCTTTTCACTTTATGATTGAGGGCCGATAGTTTGCTTGAGCCCCCCTTTGGTCGGGACAGTAATGGGGCTCGCGCGTCCTTCAGGTTTTGGTTTCTATCCGTCGATATCTGGGATTTGCGGCGGAAAGCGGGCCGAGACGGAGAGAGAAGGCGTGGTTGTGTATCCGGGGATGGGGCCATCGATGTTTGATAATGAATCAACAATCGAAGGGAATGGAAAATGCGCCCTATCCGAGTATTTCAAACGACAGCGGCTTCAATGCTGGCCCTCAGCCTTGCTGCCTGTGCCAGTAGTGACCCCCAGGTCTCCGAGACCCCCAAGATCTCCGACCTTGAGCAGCAGCTCAGCGATGTCAGGGCGGAGAACAGCGATCTTGAACAGCAGATCGCGGCCCTGAAGGACCAGGAGTCCGTTCTGCAGCAGACCGCGGCGACACCACAGGAGGATATGCTGCTGCCGCCGCAGGCAAAGGCGGGTGAGTGCTATGCCCGCGTCTTCGTGCCCCCGACGTACCGAACCTTGACGGAGGAGGTTGTCGAGGCCGAGGCTTCGGAGAAGATCGAGGTGATTCCGGCACGCTACGGCATGGTCAACGAGACGGTGCTGATCAAGGAGGAGAGTGAGCGGGTCGAGGTGATTCCGGCGACCTTCAAAACGGTGGAAGAGCGCATCCTCGTGCGCGAGGCCTACGATAAGATCGAAACCGTTCCCGCCGTCTACGGGACCCAGAGCGAACGTATGCTGGTGAAACCCGCTTACACGACCTGGAAAAAGGGACGCGGACCGATCGAGCGCATAGACGAGGCGACCGGCGAGATCATGTGCCTGGTCGAGATCCCGGCGGAATACCGGACCGTCTCCAAACAGGTGCTGAAGTCACCGGCGACAACGCGCAAGATTTCGGTGCCGGCGGAATACAGGACGATTACCAAGACCGTGATCGACCAACCCGCACGCACCCAGTCGGTGAAGGTGCCGGCCGAATACAGCAGCGTGCAGGTTCGCAAACTGCTGGAGCCGTCCCAGGAAAAGCGTATGGCGATCCCGGCACGCTATCAGAGCGTCTCGGTGACCGAGAAGGTGGATGACGGGCGCATGGAATGGCGGCCGATCCTCTGCGAGACCAACACCACGCCGGGTGTGGTAACCAGGATTCAATCGGCCCTGGCGACCAAGGGCTACAGCCCCGGTCCGGTTGACGGCGTGCTTGGCCCGCAGACCATGTCGGCGGTCAATGCCTTCCAACAGGCCAACAACATGAGCAGCGGCCAGCTCACCATCGAAACCGTAAAGGCGCTCGGCGTTCAGTAGGCCGACAGTCTGTTTTCTTGCATCGGAGAAGGGGGCCGGCTCAGCCCGGTCCCCTTAGAGGGCTTACCGTATCTGGATTGCCTATTCGATGGGGGGGGGCCTGCGAGCGATCGTTGAATTAAGGTGTTGAACGCGGTCTTCTCCCGTTTCGATGCCCGCATGCTTTCGATCTTTTGCGTAAAGGTCTTCCGGTCCTCCGGTGCGCCGACGATCACCAGCATCACCATGCCGTATTGCCCGTGGCGCCGGCAGGTGAAGCCGTAGAAACCTTCCTGATCAAAGCGCACGATTGCTTCCGGTTTGTGGGCTATCGCAACCGGCGCAACCGCTTCCGGCCATAACGCGGGAACGGAGTGAACCGTGTGGTGCGATCTTGAATTGAGAAAGGTGACGCTTTCCCCGGCTTCGATCCAGATGAGGTTGGGCGAGAAGCGGAACATGCCTGAGGCGGCGGTTGCGCTGGTATCGGTGATCTGATCGATCCGAACCGTTTGGCCGGCCTTTGCCGGGTCTGCCGACAGCATCAAGGCCGTCATCAGCATAACGAAGAAAACGACACGCATTTCAAAATGGCCATAAGTCGGGGGCTGATTGAATGTCGCCGGTAGAGTAGATATTTTGCGATTGATAATCAATATCATATAAGATGCGGCATGACGCCGCGCGATGAGGCGGGTGGCCTGCAAGCGGCAACGGCGCCGGTCGGCCGTGTTTTCAGGCTTTCCGACGCCGCGTTCTGCTTGGAAGGGGCGAAACTCAATCAGTTAGGCAAGGTCGTGGGTTCCAACGCGTCAAGCCATCGCAGGATGCTCTAATAGCGCGGCATGCCGTCGACCTTGCAGTCGCCGGTGGTATAGACCTGCTGCACGTGGCAGGTCCGGGTCATGTGAACCATTACATACCCGTTGCAGGAATTCAGCCTGACCCAGGCGTCCCAGCTATAGTTCGTCGCCGATTTTGCGCCTTTTCCCTGACGCGCGACTTTGATCGATTTCACATCGCTTTGCGGAATCGACATATTGGCCAGGGCTTCGTTGATTTGCGCCTCGCAGCGCAGCGCGGCGGAGGCCGGTTCGGACGCGGCCATCAGGACTGTTCCAAAAGGGAGGCTGAGAAAGCCAAGCAGGGCAAAGAGGCGCAGGGGCATTGCGGTACTCCGAAATGGTGTTACCCAGGTTTCGAAGATAGGTTGCATCAACACCATGCCAAGGGCCGCTGCCCTGCCATGCAAAGATCGCAGAGGTCGATGATGGCTGCCTGGGCTCCGGCGGGGGAAAGACCCGCCGGAAACCGCTGCCGGTCAGAAGCTGGATACGCCGGGCACTGCGCAGTTGCCGGTTGTATAGGTCTGCTTGACGAAGGCCGCACGGTTCATCTGGATCACCAGATAACCATCGCAGGCATTCAGGCGCACCCAGCTTTCGGCGCCGCGGATATCCGGTCCACGGTCGTTCTTGCGGCGCAGCAGTACCTGGCGGATCGATTTCACATCGCTCTCGGCGATGTCGAGTTCGGCCAAGCGCTCCTGGGTCTTCTGCTCGAACCTGTCGTCTGTGATATTCGCGAAAGCCGCGCCGCTTCCGGCGAAACCGGCAACAACCAGGGCGCCGATTACTGTCTTCATCGCTGTCTTGCGCATTCGGATCTGACCTCAAAAGAATGTTTCGTTGCAAGGTCAGATAAGTTGCTGACGGCGAAAACCCAGTCACGCATTTGGGGGAAGGCATTCACGCTTGCGTGTGTGCCGCCCCGACGCAACTTGCCCAGACGGTCAGTAGCGGGTAACGCCCTCGACCGAACAATCGCCCCGGGTGTAGCTCTGGCGGACAAAACAGCTGCGGGTCATGTCAATGACGAGAAACCCGCTGCAGGAATTCAGCCTGACCCAGGCACGCATGCCCAGGACGGCCGGGCCGTTCTCGGTCGGATTAAGCTTCCGCTCATATCGGATTGACGTCACGGCGCCGCTTTCCAGAGGCAGGCCTTTAATCACCTCGCCCGCTTCGGCTGTGCAACTGCGGGGCGCCTGGGCAAACGCGGTGGCGCCGAAAAAAGCGGAGATAAGAGGAAAGAGCGCATAAATAGCAAGCTGCCGGAGCATGTTGGGGAGCCTTACAAGTCAGCAATGAAACCCTGGGGCAGGGATGGGTGGAGCGATTCGGGCCTGCGCAGCAAAAGGCAGACACTACCGGTTGGGATCGAAGTAGGGTCGCCCTAGTAGTTTCGCAAGCCCTCAACCCGGCAATCGCCGCGGGTATAGGTCTGGCGGACGAAGCAGCCCTTGGTCATATTGATGACCAGATAGCCGCTGCAGGAATTCAGCCTGACCCAGGCATCGACACCGAAAATCTCGGGCCCGAAGTCATCGGAGATGTTGGTGCGTTCGATGATCCGCAGGCTTTTTACGTCGCCTTCCGCAAGGGGCAGCTCCTCAAGGTGTTCGGCGACCTCCTCGCTGCAGCGTTCGGCGGCCTCTGCCGGCGGCAGGATCAGCAGCGACGCCAGCAGGCTGACGCCGAACAGGGCACGGGAAAGGGCGCTTTTTGCGCTGAGGGGTCGCTGTATTGATGGCACCATGGTGTCATTCTCTCCGGTACGGCGGTAAGCGGCTTTGATCTTGGTCAGTTCCTGCTGGTCTCGGTCCCTGCAGGTCTGGGGTGATCGGCTCAAGCGGCTCTGCTTTGCAAGCCAGGCAATTGTCCTTTCCCCCGACGGGTCTATACTCCGCCTCAAGATCTGACAATGCCGGGAACAATACCCGGATAGACCTGAGGAGCCCAGAGATGACCGCACAAGCCCAACCCCTAGCCGCCGCAGCGCCGCGGCTCTCCGATCCCGGCCTGTTCCGCGAACAATGCTATATCGACGGCCGTTGGGTGGACGCCGACGGCGGTGGGGTCATCGACGTGACCAACCCGGCCAACGGCGAGACCCTGGGGTCGGTTCCGAACATGGGCGCGGCTGAGACCCGGCGGGCGATCGAGGCGGCGGAAAAGGCCTGGCCGGCCTGGAGCGGCCTGCTTGCCAAGGAACGGGCCACCATTCTGCGCAAATGGTTCGAGCTGATTCTGGAGAACCAGGAGGATCTGGCCCATCTGATGACCCTGGAGCAGGGCAAGCCGCTGGCCGAAGCCCGTGGCGAGGTGGTCTACGGCGCCGGCTTCATCGAATGGTTCGCGGAAGAGGCCAAACGCGTCTACGGCGACACGATCCCGCAGCATCAGGCCGACAAGCGGATCGTCGTGATCAAGCAGTCGATCGGCGTGGTAGCGGCTATCACACCCTGGAATTTCCCCAACGCCATGATCACCCGCAAGTGTGCGCCGGCCCTGGCGGCCGGCTGCCCGGTGGTCATCAAGCCGGCGGCCCAGACACCCTATTCGGCCTTTGCTCTTGCCGAGCTGGCGGAGCGCGCCGGTATCCCGGCCGGCATCGTCAACATCGTGACCGGCGATGCCAGGGCGATCGGTGGTGAGATGACCTCCAGCCCCATTGTGCGCAAGCTTTCCTTCACCGGCTCGACCGGGATCGGCAAGCTGCTGATGGAACAATGCGCTTCCACGGTGAAGAAGATTTCCCTGGAGCTGGGCGGCAACGCACCCTTCCTGGTGTTCGACGACGCCGATCTGGACGCCGCGGTCGAAGGCGCGATGATCTCCAAATTCCGCAACACCGGTCAGACCTGCGTCTGCGCCAATCGCATCCTGGTGCAGGAGGGCGTCTACGACGCCTTTGCCGCCAAGCTGACGGAGGCGGTGAAGCAGTTGAAGGTCGGCCCGGGTCAGGAAGAGGGTGTGGGCCAGGGTCCGCTGATCGACTCTGCGGCGCTGGCGAAGGTCGAGGAACATGTCTCCGACGCAACCGAAAAGGGCGCCCGGGTGGTGCTCGGCGGTGCCCGGCATGAACGTGGCGGCACGTTCTTCCAGCCGACGGTTCTGACCGATGTCACCACCGCGATGAAGATAACCCGCGAAGAGACCTTCGGGCCCGTCGCCCCGCTGTTCCGCTTCAAGACCGAAGAAGAGGGCGTGGCCATGGCCAACGATACCGAGTTCGGCCTGGCCGCCTACTTCTACGCCCGCGACATCGGCCGTATCTGGCGCGTCGGCGAGGCGCTGGAAAGCGGCATGGTGGGTATCAACACCGGCCTGATCTCCACCGAGGTCGCCCCCTTCGGCGGCGTCAAGGAGTCCGGCATCGGCCGCGAGGGCTCCAAGTACGGCATCGAGGAGTTCCTGGAGGTCAAATACCTCTGCATGGGCGGCGTGTAGCGGGGCGGGCAGCGCGCTCCCCCCTCACCCTCCCGCTGCGCGGGCCCCTCCCTCTCCCACGGAGGGGAGAGGGGGTTTAAGGCGACCCTTTTTGTTTCTCCCTCTCCCCTCCGTGGGAGAGGGTCGGGGTGAGGGGGCTCTTTTGATTTCTCTCGGCTGCTACTCCGCCGCCTGGCTGGCTTCGCCGGCGTGGCGGTGTTCCCATTCGTAGATGTAGTCGCGGGTCTGCGGCACCGCCGTGGCGCTCTTGGTGATCTGGATCTGGAAGACCATCAGGCCCTGGTGGCGGAAGCCCATCTCGCAGCCGACCAGATAGGCCTCCCACATGCGGCAGAAGCGCTCGTCGTAAAGCTCGGCGACCTTGCCCCGGTTGGCCTGGAAGCGTTCCTCCCAGTGGCGCAGGGTCTCTGCGTAGTGCAGGCGCAGGACCTCCACGTCGGTCACCGTCAGCATGCAGTCTTCGATCACCGGCAGCACTTCGCCCAGGGTCGGCACATCGGTGCCCGGGAAGATGTACTTGCGGATGAAGGGGTTGACCGGGCCCGGGTCGTTCACGCGCCCGACGGAGTGCAGCACGAAGACGCCGTCGTCCGCCAGCAGGCTGCTGACCTTTTCGAAGAACTCGCGGTAGTTCTTCTTGCCGACATGCTCGAACATGCCCACCGAGACGATCCGGTCGTAGCGGTTGTCGTCTTCGCGGTAGTCGCGCAGATGGAATTTCACCCGGTCTTCCAGGCCGGCCTTCTTCGCCCGCTCGCAGCTCAGCTTGTGCTGCTCGGTGCTGAGGGTGACGCCGGTTACGTCGCAGTCGCCGGCCTGTGCCATGTAGAGGCCGAGGCCGCCCCAACCCGAACCGATATCGAGCAGTTTCAGTCCCGGCCGGTTCAGGTAGAGCTTGGCGGCGAGATGCAGTTTCTTGTCGGCCTGGGCCTGCTCCAGGCTTTCATCGCCGTTGCGGAAGTAGGCGCAGGAGTACTGCCGGTCGGTATCAAGGAAGAGGTCGTAGAGTTCGCCTGACAGGTCGTAGTGATGGGCGACGTTCTGCTGGGCCTTGCCGACCGGATTGTACTGCTTCAGGTGGCGGGTGTGGCGGGCCAGGGCAAAGCCCAGGGTGACAAGCCTGTTGTTCTCCAGGACGTGATAGTTGCGCGCCAGCATCTCGATGAAGCCGCGCAGGCTGCCTTCTTCCACGCTGATCGTGCCATTCATATAGGCTTCGGCGAGGTACAGCGGCGGATTGAGAACGAGGGTGTATTCGAGGGCGCGGTTATGCAGGCGCAGGGTGCAGCGTTCCCCGCTGCCGTCACCGCAGTCGTAAACCCGTCCTCCTGCACCGATCAGGCGCAAGTTGCCTTTCTCGACGACCTTTTGCATCAACTTCTGAAACAACATGGTTCAGCTCCCGGTATCCGTCCTTTTGAGGTGGTTTTTATGTCCCCTTTTGTATCTTTTGTTTCATTTGCTTCATCATCTTGGCGCGATGATTTGGATCGCGCAACTCCCGGCAAAACCAATGGCTAAGCGTTCAGACTAGTTTTTCGAAACCGCTGAGCCTTGCGGGGCCGGAGGCTGCTGCCTAGATTGAGGGCCAACCAAGCAAGTCCCGGGTTCCGGGCGTTTTTTAGAGGACAAAAGATGGCCGGGTACGACTATGACCTTTTCGTTATTGGCGGCGGATCGGGCGGGGTCCGGGGCGGGCGCATGGCGGCTGCAACCGGTGCGCGCGTTGCCATAGCGGAATCCTACCGTTATGGCGGCACCTGTGTGATTCGCGGCTGCGTGCCCAAAAAGCTGTTGTCCTACGCCAGCCATTTTCATGAGGACTTCGAGGATGCCGCCGGCTTCGGCTGGACGGTGCCGGAGACGACCTTCGACTGGGCGACTCTGATCGCCAACAAGGACAAGGAAATCGACCGGCTGGAGGGCATCTACAAGAAGCTGCTGAATACGGCGGGGGTCGAGATCTACCAGGGCCATGCCCGCCTGCTGGATGCCCACCGTGTCGAGGTCGGGGAGGAGGTGTTCTCCGCCGAGACGATCCTCATCGCCACCGGCGGCACGCCGACCTTTCCCATGGAGCCGGGCTGGGAGCACGGCATCTCCTCCAACGAAGCCTTTCACCTGGAAGGCCTGCCCAAGCGCGTGGTGATCGCCGGGGGCGGCTACATCGCGGTGGAGTTCGCCGGCATCTTCAACGGCCTCGGCAGCAAGGTGACGCAGATGTACCGCGGCCCGCAGATCCTGCGCGGCTTCGACGACGATGTGCGCAACACCCTGGCGGGGGAGATGGTGAAAAAGGGCATCGACATCATCGTCGAGACCATCATCGACCGGGTGGAAAAGCGCGAGAAGGACCTGTTGCTCCATCTCTCCGACGGTTCGACCCTGGAGACCGATCTGCTGATGGCCGCAACGGGGCGCAAGCCCAATGTCGAGAGCCTCGGGCTCGAGACGGCGGGCGTCGAACTGAACGAACGCGGCGCCATCAAGGTGGATGCCTATTCGCGCACCACGGCGGAAAACATCTACGCCGTCGGCGACGTGACCGACCGCATCAACCTGACCCCGGTGGCGATCCAGGAGGCCATGGCCTTCGTCGATACGGTCTACCGCGGCGCGCCGCGCGCCATGGACCACGCCGACGTGCCCTCCGCCGTGTTCAGCCACCCGCCGGTTTCCACCGTCGGCCTGACCGAGCTGCAGGCGCGCGAAAAGTACGGCGCCGTTGATCTCTACCGCTCCACCTTCAAGCCCATGAAGCACACCCTTTCGGGCCGTGACGAGAAGACCATGATGAAGCTCATCGTCGAGCGTGCCGGGCAGAAGGTGGTGGGCATCCACATGGTCGGCCTCGACGCGCCGGAGATCGTGCAGGGCCTGGCCGTTGCCATCAAGGCCGGCGCCACCAAGCAGCACTTCGACGCCACCGTCGGCATCCACCCCACCGCCGCCGAAGAGTTCGTCACCATGCGCGAGCCGCTGCCGGAGGCCGAAGCGAAGGCGGCGGAGTAGGGGGCGTTTCCCCCTCACCCAGCTTCGCCTAAGCTCGGCTGATTGCCTCGCCAAGGCTGCGCAACCCTCTCCCACCAGGGGAGAGGGTTTGCCGTTAGGCGCGCGCTGTAATCCCCTCTCCCCTCTGTGGGAGAGGGAGGGGCCCGCGTAAGCGGGAGGGTGAGGGGGCCCTTTCCTTAGTCCGCCCGTTTCCAGGTGGTGCCGCCGGGGCCGTCTTCCAGGGTGATGCCCTGGGCCAGCAGGTCGTGGCGGAGGGTCGGCCTCGGCGAAGTTCTTGGCCTTGCGGGCGGTGCTGCGTTAGTCCTTCAGGCGTACGCCAACGCCACCACTCTCGTCTGCTTCGATGAAAACGACCCCTGCAACTTCCAGGGCTGACTGCAAAGCGGCGAGGTTGTTGCGATGTGGCTGGCGGGCGCCGCGCTCGAAATCCACTATGGTTTGGTTCGAGATCCCGGCCGCTTCCGCCAAGTCAACTTGCTTCATCTCCGCTAGGGCCCGCGCGGCTTTGCATTGAGTTGGCGTTATCATTTTAATTTGTAATATCCGAAACTAAAATTGACTTTTCGATGGATAGCCTTACGTTGATAGTGTAAGACTGTTGCACTCGCAATGGTTTCCGAAGCGGCGCGAACGGGTGGTTGCACACCCGCCCGCGCCTGACCGCAACCCAACTGTTACGGAGTCAGGTCATGGCTGAAGCTACCCTTATCACGGATTCGCTTTCCTCTAACAACCGCGGCCCCGGCAACGGTGTCCAGGCGGGTCAAGAGGAATCAACCCGTCCTATCATGACTGGCAAACAATGCCGCGCAGCGCGCGCCATGCTGCAATGGAGCCGGGAAGACCTCGGCGAGCGCACCGGCATCCACTACATCACTCTTTGTAACTTCGAACTCGGCCACTGCACCCTGAAGCGGGCCAATGCCCAGTTGCTGCGCCTGACCTTTGAAGCGGCGGGCGTTCTTCTGATCGATGGCGACAGCAGCGGTGGCCCCGGCGTCTGCCTCGCCAAGCCGCCGGGATAGTGCCGCTGGCCGTCAAGGAGTTCGTCACCATGCGCGAACCGCTGCTGGAAGAAGAGGCGAAGGCGGCGGAGTAGGGGGCGTTTCCCCCTCACCCAGCTTCGCCTAAGCTCGGCTGATTGCCTCGCCAAGGCTGCGCAACCCTCTCCCACCAGGGGAGAGGGTTTGCCGTTAGGCGCGCGCTGTAATCCCCTCTCCCCTTCGTGGGAGAGGGAGGGGCCCGCGTAAGCGGGAGGGTGAGGGGGCCCTTTCCTTAATCCGCCCGTTTCCAGGTGGTGCCGCCGGGGCCGTCTTCCAGGGTGATGCCCTGGGCCAGCAGGTCGTCGCGGAGGCGGTCGGCCTCGGCGAAGTTCTTGGCCTTGCGTGCTTCGATGCGCGCCGCGATCATGGTTTCGATTTCTGCGGCGGAGAGTGCGCCCTCCGCGGCTTCGCCCTTGAACCAGGCATCGGGATCGTCCTGCAGCAGGCCGAGCAGGGCGCCGCCCGCCAGCAGCGCGCCGGCCAGCGCTTCGCGCTTGCCTTCGTCCTGTGACTTGTTGATCGCCGTTGCCAGTTCGTGCAGTTCGGCGACCGCCAGCGGGGTGTTGAGATCGTCGCCCAGGGCGGCGAGCAGGGCCGCCGGTGGCTCGGCTGCTTCCTCGGCATCCACACCGCGCAGCGCGCCGTAGAGACGATCGAGCTGGCCTTTGCACTCGGCGACCTTCTCGCGGGTGATGTCGAGGGGCGCGCGGTAGTGGCCCGACAACAGGGCGAGGCGGATCGCTTCGCCGCGCAGGCCCTCTTCCAGCAACTGCCGGACCGTGAAGTAGTTGCCCAGGGACTTGGACATCTTCTCGCCGTTCACCACCACATAGCCGTTGTGCATCCAGACCCGGGCCATGAGGTCGCTGCCGTGGGCGCAGCGGCTCTGGGCGATCTCGTTCTCGTGGTGCGGAAACACAAGGTCCAGGCCGCCGCCGTGGATGTCGAAGGTCTGGCCGAGATGCTCTTCGGCCATGGCCGAGCATTCGATGTGCCAGCCCGGCCGTCCGCGGCCCCAGGGGCTGTCCCAGCCCGGTTGCTCCCGCGTGCTCGGCTTCCACAGCACGAAGTCGGCGGCGTCCTTTTTATAGGGCGCAACCTCGACCCGGGCGCCGGCGATGATCTCGTCGCGATTGTGGCGTGAGAGCTTGCCGTAGTCGGCCATGGAGGCGACCGAGAACAGCACGTGACCGTCGGCGGCGTAGGCGTGGCCCTTGCCGATCAGGGTCTCGGTCATGGCGATCATCTGGCCGATGTGCTCGGTCGCACGCGGCTCCACCGTGGGCGGCAGCGCGCCGAGTGCGCCCATGTCGTCGTGATAGGCCTGGGCCGTGCGCTTGGTCACCGCCTCGATGGGCTCGCCGCTTTTCCTGGCGGCCGAGATGATCTTGTCTTCGACGTCGGTGATGTTGCGCGCATAGGTGACGTGCCCGGGGCTGTAGAGATGGCGCAGCAGACGGAACAGCACGTCGAAAACCACCACGGGCCGGGCGTTGCCGATATGGGCGTAGTCGTAGACCGTGGGTCCGCAGACATACATGCGGACGTTTGCGGGATCGAGGGGCTCGAAACGCTCCTTACGGCGCGTCAGCGTGTTGTGAAGCTGCAAATTCATGAGGTTTCATCCGGGTCGTCTTGGGGCGCGGCCGGCCAGTGCTGGCCGCATGCAAAAGGGCTGTCTCAGGCCGGGGAGGCCGGACAATTGCAACATCGCGCGCCGACGCTGAAGAGCGCGCCAAAGAGGACCGAGTATGTCATGTCCGGGACTTTAGGGCCCTGGGCGCTGGGGTCAAGGGGGCCTTTTGGGGCATCCGGCGCGATCATGCGGCGCGTCCCGCCAGCCGGGCCTCGGCCCGTTCCCGTCCGATGAGGGGCAGCAGGGCCTTCAACTCCGGCCCGTGGTCGAGGCCGGTGAGCGCCTGGCGCAGCGGCAGGAAGAGGGCCTTGCCTTTGTGTCCCGTTGCCTCCTTCACCCGCGCGGTCCAGGCTTGCCAGGTGGTGTCGTCCCAGGGCTCGGCCGGCAGCAGTTCGGCTGCCTGGCGGGTGAAGTCGGCATCGACGATGACCGGCGCCACCGGCCCGCGGCAGATGATCTGCCAGGTCTCGGCCTCCGCCAGGCGGGTGAGGTTGGGGCGCACCGCCTCCCAGAGCGCGGCGTCGAAGCCGGCGGGCAGGCGCTCCGCCACTGCCGCAAAGGGCATGCCGTGCAGCAGGCGGGCATTCAGGTGTTCCAGATCCTTGGCGTTGAACTTCGGCGTCGCCCGGCCGAAGCGCGCGATATCGAAACTCCGGACCAGGTCGTCGAGGCTCTGCAGAGGCTCCACCGGGTCGGGGGTGCCGAGCCGCGCGAGATAGCAATTGATCGTCATCGCCTCCAGCCCCTCCTCGCGCAGGGAGGCAAGGGAGAGAGAGCCGAGGCGCTTGGACAGGGTCTCCCCGCCCGCGCCGGCGATGAGGGAGAGGTGGCCGAAGGCGGGAACGGTTCCGCCGAGGGCGGCGAAGAGCTGTACCTGAACCGCCGTATTGGCGACGTGATCTTCGCCGCGCAGGATGTCGGTCACTTCCAGCTCGATATCGTCGACCACCGAGGTCAGGGTGTAGAGCGGCCGCCCGTCCTCGCGGATCAGTACCGGGTCGCTGAGGTTCTGGCCCTGGAAGGAGACCGGCCCGCGCACCCGGTCGAGCCAGGCGATCTCGCTGTGCTCCAGCTTGAAGCGCCAGTGGGGTTTGCGGCCCTCGGCCTCCAGGTTTGATCTTTCCTGATCGCTGAGCGCCAGGGCGCCGCGGTCGTAGATCGGCGGCCGGCCTGCGCTCAGTGCCACCTTGCGTTTCAGGCCCAGTTCCTCCGGCGTTTCGTAGCAGGCATAGAGCCTGCCGGCCTGCTTCAGGCGTTCCGCAGCGGCGGCATAGCGGTCGAGACGCTCGGACTGCACTGCCTTTTCGTCCCAGGTGAGGCCGAGCCAGGTCAGATCCCGTTCGATCGCCGTCGCGAATTCAGGCGTCGAGCGCTCCGTATCGGTATCGTCGATGCGCAGCAGATAGCGCCCGCCCTTGGCACGGGTGTAGAGCCAGTTGACCAGCGCCTGGCGGGTATTGCCGACGTGCAGCAGGCCGGTCGGGCTGGGGGCGAAGCGAACTTTCATCGACAAATCAGCTTGTTGTTGGTGTCGGGCTGTTGATGGCGCCTTGTTATCACCGCAGCGCCAACCAACAAAGACCGAATGTGAGCGGTAGAGCCGCCTGTCGGTTGCGCGGCGATCCCACGCCCCCGCTGTGTCCGATGGAAGGGCAAGTAACGGCGCCGGGCCTCGAACAAGACGAATTGATCTACATCAATAGATTGTACATACAGGTGATTTGTTTACTTAAGACGGGCAGATTTTAATCTTCCTTGGCTTAATAATCAAGAATAATTACATGTCTTGATTAATATAGATAGCCATATCAACTATGAAAGGAAGTAGTTATGCTCGCCGCACTTCAGCTTACGAGAAATTCCGAGGCCTCTTTCGACCGCCGCACTTTGCAGCAGATGATCGACAGCCTCCCTGTTCCGGTGATGACAATGGATCTTTCCAGTTTCACCATCAACTATGCCAACAAGGCCTCTATCGAGGCCCTTCATTCCATCGAGAACGCACTGCCGGTCCCCGCTGACGAGATCGTCGGCCAGTGCGTGGACATTTTTCATAAAGATCCGGCGCACCAGCGGCGCCTGTTGTCCGATCCTGAGAATCTGCCCTGGGAAACCCGGATCGAGGTGGGGGACGAAACCCTCGACCTGCTGGTGACGGCCATCGTGGGGCGCGGAGGCCGCTACATCGGACCCATGCTGTCATGGAAGATCGTGACAGAGCAGGTTCGCAAGGAAAAAGAGGCAACCCTTCTGCTCAGCATGCTGGATCAAATGCCGATCAATGTGATGCTGGCCGATAAAGACAGCCTGGAGATCACCTATGTGAACAAGACCAGCGTGGATACGCTGCGCCCGCTGCAGGCGTCGCTGCCGGTATCCGTCGATGCATTGAAGGGGACCTGCATCGACGTCTTCCACAAAAATCCGCAGACGCAGCGCAATCTCCTGGCCGACCCTTCGCAGTTGCCCCACAACGCGAAGATAGAGGTCGGCGACGACATTCTGGATCTGCGTGTGTCGGCGGTTACGGATCAGTCCGGCAGCTATGTCGGGCCGATGGTGACCTGGTCGGTCGCGACCGACCGCGTGCGCCTTGCCGATGATTTCGAAACCAATATCGGTGCCGTGGTCGAAACCGTCTCGGCGGCGGCATTGCAGATGCAGGAAAGCGCCAGCCCGCTCTCCAGCACGGCTGACGAGACCAACGCCCAGGCCAACTCCGTGGCGACCGCCGCGGAAGAACTGACCGCTTCGGCCCAGGAGATCTCCCGCCAGATCTCGCAGTGTGCGAACATCGCCGCGCAGGCGGTTACCGAAGCGGAACGTTCGACAACACTGGTCAACGGGCTTTCCCAGGGCGCCGAGAAAATCGGTGATGTCGTCAGTCTGATCCAGGACATCGCCGAGCAGACCAACCTGCTGGCCTTGAACGCCACCATCGAAGCAGCGCGCGCCGGTGACGCGGGCAAAGGTTTCGCGGTGGTGGCCAATGAGGTGAAGGCCCTGGCCAATCAGACCGCCAAGGCAACCGACGACATCGGGAACCAGGTTTCCGCGATCCAGGGATCGACGGACTCGGCGGTCGGTGCCATCGGCACCATCAGCAAGGTGATCGATGAGATCAGTGAGGTGACCACGGCGATTTCAGCCGCGGTCGAAGAACAGCAGTCGGCAACCCAGGAGGTGACCAACAACATCAGCGGGGTCTCCTCCGCCTCGGCGGAGATCGGCAAGGCCGCCGGTCAGGTTCTCTCCGCCGCCGGCGAACTGAACGAGCAATCGGGGCAGCTCAAGCAGCGCGTCGGCGATTTCCTGGTCGAAGTGCGCAAGCTCTAGACCAAAGCCAGGAAGAAAGGAGGGCTGGCAGGTAGCCAGGCCTTCTGCTCAGGCCGGTCCCTTGAAGGCGTTGGTGATGGGATAGCGGCGGTCGCGGCCAAAGGCGCGGCGCGTGATCTTCACACCGGGGCAGGCCTGTCGGCGCTTGTATTCCGCCAGCTCCAGCATGCGCCAGATCCGGTTGACCAGATCGCGGTCGTGACCGCCTGCGACGATGCTGTCAATGCCCGCCTCGTCCTCGATCAGCGCTTTCAGGATATCGTCCAGCACGTCGTAGGGTGGCAGGCTGTCTTCGTCCTTCTGGTCGGGCTTCAACTCGGCCGAGGGCGGCTTGGTGATGATACGCTCCGGGATCACCCGACCCGCCGGCCCCAAGGCGCTGGGCGGCAGCACCTGGTTGCGCCAGCGCGACAGGGAAAAGACCAGGGTCTTGTAAACGTCTTTCAGGACGTTGTAGCCGCCCACCATGTCGCCGTAGAGCGTGGCGTAGCCGACCGACACTTCCGATTTGTTGCCGGTGGAAAGCACCATGTAACCCAGCTTGTTGGAGATCGCCATCAGCGTCAGGCCGCGCGAACGCGCCTGGATGTTCTCTTCCGTGGTGTCCTCGGAATTGGTCGAGGGGGCATAGCCGTTCAGCATCGGTGTCAGCATCTCGCCGAACGCCGTCATCGCCGGTTCGATGGAGACCTGATCCAGTTTGATTCCCATGAGTGTCGCTGCTTCGGCGGCGTCGTCCAGGCTCTCCTGGCTGGTGTAGGGCGAGGGCATCATCACGCTGTGCACCCGCTCCGGGCCCAGGGCATCCACCGCGATGGCCGCCGAGAGGGCTGAGTCGATACCGCCGGAGAGGCCCAGGATCACGCCGGGAAAGCGGTTTTTGTTCACATAGTCGCGCAGACCCAGCATCAAGGCGCGATAGACCGGTTCCATCCCGGCCTCTGGTCCGCCGTCCAGGCTGCTGTCGGGCGCTTCGCGCAAACCCTCTTCGCAGTGCCAGGCGCCATCGCTGCGCCGCCAGTCGCTCACCGCCACTGCTTCGACGAAGGCGGGCAGATGAATCGGCATGGAGTTGTCGCCGTTCAGGACGAAGGAGGCGCCGTCGAAGACCAATTCGTCCTGACCGCCCACCTGGTTCACATAGATGATCGGCAGGCCGGTTTCGCTGACCCGGCCGACCGCCAGTTGGACGCGTTCTTCGGTCTTGTTCATTTCGTAGGGCGAGCCATTGATCACCACCAGGATCTCGGCGCCGGATTCTTCCAGGCACTCGCTGACTTCCGGTGTCCACATGTCCTCGCAGACCATCACCCCCAGGCGCACGCCGCGATAGTTCACCGGCCCTGGCAGAGGCCCTGCTCCGAAAACCCGCTTGTCGTCGAAGACGCCGTAGTTGGGCAGGTCGTACTTGGAGCGCAGGGTGACGATCTCACCGCCGTCCAGGACATAGGCGGAGTTTAACACCTTACCGAAGAGCGGCGGTTGTGCCGCCGGGTCCGGGCGGGAAGGGCCGCCGACGATCATCCCGGGGCCGCCGTCGGCGGTGTCTTTCGCCAGCTCTCCGATGGCCGCTTCGGCGGCATCGAGGAACATCGGCTTCAGCACCAGGTCTTCCGTCGGATAGCCGGTGATCACCATTTCCGAGGCGACGACCAGATCGGCGCCCTTGGCGGCGGCCTCTGCCCGGGCGGCACGCAGGCGTGCCAAGTTGCCCTGGATATCGCCCATGGTGGGGTTGATCTGCGCCAGCGCGATTTTCAAACGGTCAGCCATGAAAGCTTATTACTCCCGCACCTGCAGCCCGGCAAGGGGGCGGACAGGGTTACGCTAAGTCTCCGCGCAGCCGGCCGCCTCTTTTGCGGCAAGCTGGCGAATGCGCTCGACCATGGAGAAGAGCCCGTTGGCCCGGTTGGGGCTCAAATGCTCGGCAAAGCCCAGCTCGCCGATCGCGGACTTGATATCGACCGCCAGGATCTCCGCCGGGCTGCGGCCGTCATAGATCGACAGCAGAACGGCGATCAGGCCCTTGACGATGTGGGCATCGCTGTCGGCCTGGAAATGCAGGATCGGCGGGCTTCCGGGCGCGACCGTGTCGACGATCCAGACCTGGCTGGTGCAGCCGCGCACCTTCGTCTCCTCGGTCTTCAGCGCCGCGTCCATGGGGGGCAGCTTGCGGCCGAGATCGATCAGATAACGAAAGCGGTCCTCCCAGTCGTCCAGGAAGGTGAAGTTGTCGATCACTTCAGCGGTGCGGGTATCTGCTGCCATGGGCCTTCAACTAGGTGATACTTGGGCAGGCTCAAGGGGTGCCGCCGGCGGGTCCCTGGGCCTTGTCCGATTTATCGGCGACGCGCCCTATTTTCGCAACAGGAACTCACGGCCGACCTTCACCCGCGAAACGCCATCGTATTCGACGATATCGGCGGTGGCGTAGGTTTCCGACCACTTGCCGGGCAGGTAGGAGCCGGTGCCGACCACGTCGATGGGTGCCCTGGCCTCGGCCATCAGCCGGCACTTGGCCGGGCTGAAGCCGGACGAGGCGACGATCTTCACCTTGGTGAAACCCTCTTTGTCCAGGCACTCGCGCATGCGCCAGATGGCGGCCGCCGAGACGCCGGGCCCGACGAGGTAGCGCAGTTCGTCGTCGGTGCGGTAGCCGCGCAACACCCCGGGCACGTTGCGCTCCACCACGGCGTAGGACCCCGGCGGGTCCAGGCCTTCGATGAAGCGGCCGCCGGGCGTGTCGATGCGCACGGCGAGGTTGCCGGCTGCGGCGCGGCCCGGAAAACGGCGGCAGCAGGTCAGGGCGTCGGTGACCTCTCGGGCAAAGTAGTCGACCAGCACCGTCATGGGCTCGTCGGGGAAGGTCTCGTCGTACATCTCGGCAGCGCGCAGGGTGCTGCCCGCATAGCCGATAAAGGCATGGGGCATGGTGCCCATGCCGCGGTCCTGGTCGAAGTAATGGGCTGTGGCGTCGGTTGCGTTGCCGATGAAGCCGACGGCCCCGACCTTGCGCCGGGCCCGCTGCGAGCCGACCGAGGCGGCATAGGCCATGGCCTCGGCCATCTCCGCGCCGGCGCAGTGCCGGGCATCCATTGCCAGGAAGGCCGCCTTGGGCAGCTCGGCGCACATGGTATAGGCGTTGTAGGCGGCAACGCAGGTGGGCCCCAGCTTCTGCAGCAGCAGGGTTTCCAGATCCGCCAGATGCAAAAGCTGTCCGGTCACGTAGAACAGCGGCTCACCGGCGCCGACCCACTTGCCCTCGGGATAGCGCAGGTCGATCTCGAAGCTGGTGTTGCGCTGCTTGGCGATCTGCTTCAGCCAGTCGATTGCCAGGCAGGGCGCCGATATCACCGGGCGGCGCATGAAGACCGCATAGGTGACGGTGGCGTCGCCGAAGCGCTCCACCGCCTTGCGGGTGCGTTTGAAGTAAACGTCGGTCCAGGCGGCGATATCCGCCTCTTCCATGGGCCAGCGATCGATCCTGGTCGGCGACTCAGGAATCTCGCTGCGGCTGGGACCTTCTGGCATCACCCATTCCTTCAAGCGATTGCTTGTTTGAGGAACCCTAGCCCAGCGTGAAGCCCAGGACCAGCACCGCCGAGCGGTGGGCTGCCATGCATGCAGCGTGCGACCGGACGTGCCGATGGCGCCAGTAACCACCAACTGCATACCCGGCTGCTCCATCGCGAGGCGCGATGGGGCGGCCGTGGCAGGCGACGGCGCTATGCCGCGCTTTCGGGAGCCCTATGTCTGTGCCGGCGGCCGCCGTTGTCGTTGGCGATGGCGCGCAGGACCTCACCGGCATCCATAATGCCGAGCCGGTTCAGGTCGAGCACCGGTCTCGGGTGCTCGCGGGCGATGCGCGGAATATCGACCCGGCTGATGCCGATGTCATCGAGTTCGCGGTCACTGTAGCTCGCCAATTCGCGGCGGACCTGGCGCTTGATCTCGCGCCAGCGCTGGAACTCGGCAACTACGGCATCGATCTCCTCGGGCAGGTTTTCCCGGCTGAAGCCGGTGTCCGCGAGCACGCGGTCGCTGCACGGCGTCAGGGCCTCGCGGAGCTGCCGGCGCTCCCAGGCGCGCAGCATGGTGTCCGGCAGATCATTGAGCCAGGCGGGCAGCGGCGTGCCGGCGAAGAAATGCCGCTGGCCGGATCGATTTGGGGAAATTGAGCGATTGGCGGGTTGTGGAGCAGATGCGTCAACCCGGTTGGCTTCGCTTTGCTGTGTTGGGTACATTGTCAAACTCCGTCAAAACGGACGTTTCCAACCCAATGATGCTCTTTATCGGCTCGCGTTATGGCGCGGTGTTGCCTTCCTAGTTAGGGCGCTCCGCCGTTCGTGTCAATAAAAAATGTTGCAGTGCACAATTTCAGAAAAACTCCGGTCCGCCCGATAAGTCGAATCCGGATCGGAGTTATTTACTGATGTTTATCAATGCTTTGTTGATTAGCAGGTTGCCGATATAGCCGTAAATCTCGACTCGGCAGGTTGAAAAAGATGACATGCCGGAGGCGCAGGACATCCGTTATATTGCGCTACAGCATTGGCCGTATGGCGCTGCTCTAGAAAGCCGCCGCTACCTTGCCGGTCCGGCCGTTGCCGTTCTGGCGGGCTATGCGCTCGTCCTTCAGGGCCTCGGAGATCAGGAAGGCCAGCTCCAGCGACTGTTTGGCGTTGAGGCGCGGATCGCAGTGGGTGTGATAGCGGTCCCCAAGGCGCTCGTCGCTGATCGCCTGGGCGCCGCCGATGCACTCGGTCACGTCCTGGCCGGTCATCTCGAAATGAACGCCGCCGGCATAGCTGCCCTCGGCGCGGTGGACGGCGAAGAAGTTCTTCACCTCGGCCAGGATGCGGTCGAAAGGCCGGGTCTTGTAGCCGCTGGACGATTTAACGGTGTTGCCGTGCATGGGATCGCAGGACCAGACGACCTGCTTGCCCTCGCGCTGAACCGCGCGGATCAGGGCCGGCAGATGGTCGCCCACCTTGTCGTGACCCATGCGGGCGATCAGGGTCAGGCGCCCGGCCTCATTAGCCGGGTTCAGGATGTCGATCAGGCGGATCAGCTCATCGGGGTCCGTGGTCGGGCCGCACTTCATGCCGATCGGGTTCTGGATGCCGCGCATGAACTCGACATGCGCTTCCTCCGGGTGGCGCGTGCGATCGCCGATCCAGACCATGTGGGCCGAGCAGTCGTACCACTGGCCGGTCAGGCTATCGACACGGGTCAGCGCCTGCTCGTACCACAGCAGCAAGGCCTCGTGGCTGGTGTAGAAATCGGTCTCGCGCAGTTTCGGCACGGTTTCCGGCGCGATGCCGCAGGCGCGCATGAAGGCCAGGGCCTCGTCGATGCGCCCGGCCAGTTCCTCGTAGCGCTGGGCCGGCGCCCCGTCGGAAACGAACTCCAGGTTCCATTGATGGACCTTGTGCAGGTCGGCGAAACCGCCCTGGGCAAAGGCACGCAGCAGGTTCAATGTTGCCGCCGACTGATTGTAGGCGCGCACCAGACGCTCCGGGTCCGGCTCGCGCTCAGCTTCGTTGAAGTCGATGCCGTTGATGATGTCGCCGCGGTAGCTCGGCAGCTCGACGCCGTCGATGACTTCGGTCGGGGCTGAGCGTGGTTTGGCGAACTGGCCGGCCAGGCGGCCAACCTTCACGATCGGGCAGCCGGCGCCGAAGGTCAGCACCACGGCCATCTGCAGCATCACACGGAAGGTGTCGCGGATATTGTTGGGGTGGAACTCAGCGAAGCTTTCCGCGCAATCGCCACCCTGGAGAAGAAAGGCCCGGCCTTCGGCGACTTCGCCGAGTTGTTGGCGCAGGCGCCGCGCTTCCCCAGCAAAAACCAGGGGCGGATAGCCCGAAAGCTGCTGTTCAACGCGCTCCAGCGCGGCTTTGTCGGCGTAATCCGGCACTTGGCGGATCGGCTTGTTGCGCCAGGACTCAGGTGTCCAGGTCGTGGCCATGGCAGACCTCTTTTTCCACAGGGTGTCTCGGATCGCCGGTTTTACGCGCCTTGGCCCGCTTTTTCCACAGGAAAAGCGGCATTCCGATTAACCAAAATGTGCCGTTAACCCTGGAGTCGCGCTCCGTCGTTGAGTATTGCTGCTGAAACGCGTAAAGCAGCGCGAAGGGAGAAACCCATGATCCAGGGAGCCTGCCACTGCGGCGCCGTCAGTTTCGTGTACCCGGATCGGCCGGACTGGCTGAAGCGGTGCAATTGCTCTTTTTGCCGGCGCGCCGGTGCCCTCTGGGCCTACGCCGAGACCGGCCGGATCACGCTGAACTTCGCGGAGGGAGCCACGCTCAGATACATCTGGGGCGACAAAACCCTGGCCTTCCATAGCTGCAAGACCTGCGGCTGCACGACGCATTGGGAAAACCTGGACCCCAGCCCCGAGGCGCGCATGGGGGTCAACTGCGCTCTGGCCGAGCCGGCGGACATCGCCGATCTGCGGGTGCGCCGTTTCGATGGGGCCGATACCTGGGACTATCTGGACTGACGTTTAGTTCTGCAGGCTGAATTCGATGGTTGAAACCACCCGGACCGTCTTGTGGATCTGCTTGGCTTCCTGGGCGCCGGGGATGCTGTCACGCGGCAGGATCTGGAAAACACCCTGATTTGCGCGGCGGATGGTGCCGACGCCGCTGCCGGAATCGGCGGCGAACTGCTCGGCGCCGGCCCGGGCGTTCTTTGTCGCCTCGGCGATCATCGCCGGCTTCAGCGCATTCAGCCCGGTGAAGATGTAAGTCGGGCCGGCGGCCCATTGGTTTTCGTCGGAGAGGACCAGCCCGGTGGCGACCAACTCGCCGATGCGCTTGAAGGTATCCGCGACCCGGTCCACGTCGGCTGTCCGCAAGGCGACGGTCTGGGCGATGATGAAGCGGCTGTCGACCTCGCCTTGGCGATACTGCTGCGCCAGGCGGTCTACAACCTGAAGGTCCCGATTCTCGATCTCTTCGGTCTTGAAGCCGCTGTTGATCAGAAAGTCCCGCACCACTGTGCTGTCTGCGGCGATCTTCTGCTGCACCGCTGCCAGGTCGTTGCCGGTGGCGACGAAGCGCAAGGCCCAGACCGCCAGATCGGCTCTGACCTCCTGCTCGGCGACGCCCTTCACGGTGACGTAGCGGTCCGCCTTGCGGCCCTGCAGGAAACCGTCGCCGACGAACCAGCCGCTGACGGCGATACCGATGGCCAGCGCGAAAGCCGCGGCGAGGCCGAAGATGTTGTTGGGCATGAAGAACCTCTATGTGTTGCGTCGCAAGTCTGTCGTCATCATTGCCGGCAAGGTTCACCGATCATTGCGTTCTTTCTGTGGTGCGTCATGAACCCCCGGTCATGAACTCCGTGGGCTGGTAGCGATAGTGGCCGGTCATCGGCCAGGAGAACAGCACGTCTTCCAGCTGCGGCCCGGCACCGATGTTGTGAACGATCTTCGGCCGTCCGGACGGGGCGATCCGATCTGTCACGATACCGATGTGGGGCAGGAAACCGCCAGGGCCGCGCAGGTTCCAGGCGACGAGGTCACCGGGTTTGTAGTCATCCGCGTTTTCGCTTTTCGGCAAAGCCGCCCCCTGGCGCCGCAGAAAGGTTTCCAGGTTCGGCACCCGGCGGTGATCGATGTTGCTGTCGGGGCGTGTCAGGCCCCAGTGCGCGGGATAGGCGTCGAAGGCTTTGCGCATGTCCTCATGCACCAACTGCTGCAGGTCGATCCCCAGGGTGCGATAGGCGCGGATCACCACATCGGAACAGACGCCGCGGTCCGCCGCCACGTCGCCGCCGGGATAGGCGATGCGCAGATAGGCGGGATCGTAGGTCACACGCACTTTTGTGCGGGCCAGGGCGGCGGCGTTCAGACGCTTGGAAAAGCTGTCGCTGGCCGATGCCTCGATCTCAGCCGCCGGCCCGGCCGGTTGGGCCAGGGCCCCGCCTGCCGGCAGCAGCATCGCAGCCAGGATGATGGCGGCGCGACGGTTTCTCGCCGCGCGCCGGTGTCGGGCGGCGTCAGACGAAATAGCTTCGCTCATGCTTCATCCCTCGTTCCGGTCATTTCTTGGTCGTTAACGCGCGGGCTCAGGTTCATTCTGCCTTGCGGTTTTTTTAAGGCGCCTGCTTTTGGCATCCGAGGGCGGGTTTTGAAGATTGGATCGAAGAGGCGAAGGCCGCTAAGCTATGCCTGCCGCGGGTTTGCGGGATGTTTCACCAAAGCCGGGTAGAGCCAGCCAAGGGAGTAAGGACAATGTTCGAGACCATTCTTGTCGCCGTCGATGGCTCCGGCCACGCCAGCAAGGCGGTGCGTTGTGCCGCCGACATGGCCAAGACCTATGGGGCGACCCTGGTCATGCTGGCGGTGGACGGACACAGGCCGCTGAAGGGGCCGCTGGCCGAACTCGCCCACTCGGAAGACATCAGCCGCAGCGAGGTCTTTGAGCGCATTCTCTCCTCGGCCCAGATTCTGGCGGAGGTTCCCGGTGACGTGAAGATCGAGCAGCGGATTGGAAGCGGCGATCCGGCGGACGAGATCCTGGCCGAGGCCGGGCGCGTCGGGGCCGACCTCATCGTGGTCGGCAGCCGTGGCCTGGGCGAATATGCCGAATTGCTGCTCGGCTCCGTCTCCCGCAAGGTGCTGCACATCGCCAAGGTTCCGGTCATGGTGGTGCATGCTTAGATCTTGCACGGAGGAGCGTTTTTTTGACTCGTTTTGGGGAGAGGGCAGGCCGGGACAGCGGGGTTGTTTCGGTGGTGACCTGTAGGGGTAAATTAGTTGTCGGGTGATCCACTTGAGACGGCGCGGCAGGCGCTGGAGCCCGGCGAAACGCTGGTCTGGGCCGACCGGCCGAGCCCGGAGGCTTTTGCCCGTACCAAGGTTCCCCAGGTCATCCGCGGGGTATTGGGCCTGGCGGTGATCGCAGGACTGCACTGGTATGGCTATGTTCCGGATTGGCGGATCGGCGGTCAGCATGCGTTGCTCTTCGGTTTCCTGATCGCTGCGTCGGCTTATTGCCTGGTGCTGATCTTCTCGCCCAACATCGCCAAGATTTCGGCGCGCAGCATGGTCTATGCGGTGACCGATCGGCGGATCATGATCCTCTCCCTCTGGCCCTTTCGCCGCAGCCGGGTTTTCCTGCCCGGGGAGATCGACGCACCCAGGACCATGGCCACCGAGGCAGGGCGGGGCGTTGTTGTCTTTCTTGAGCGGAAACTGCCGTGGTGGAAGCGCTCTGCCGGCGGCAGCTATCAGATCGAGGCTTTCTACGGCATTGCCGATGCGCCGATGGTGGCCGAAGCGATAGAAAAGCTGAAGGGGCCGCAGGAAGCCTCGCCCTTTGACAACGAGGATTGAGCGGCGCGGCGGTTTATCGAGCAAAAAATCGGGGTTTGTCGGAAAAAAACCGGCGGCGGGCAAAGGCTCGGGGGGGAACCGCCCGCCGCCGCAGTTTGCAGGGTAAACGCGCAAGGAAACTTAAAAGTGCCGGGGATCGGCGGGGCAGCATCGGCGCTGCGGCGGTCTACTCCAGATTTTCGCGCTTCAGGCCGATGTCCCGCAGCAGGTAATCGGGCATATCGCGCAGCCGCTCGCGGGTCTCCAGCCGTTGCTGCCAGGCGATCAGCGGCCTTGCCAGCAGGAAAAAACCGCCCAACAGGGCTTGCGACAGCAGGCCACGGCCATGGCGCCAGCGGACATCCGGCCGGCCGAGGTCGGGTTGGATATAGGGCGCACGGCCCGGGAGATAGGGTAGGCTTGCCGGGGCCCCGGGTGAGACCCCTTTTGTAAAGCTCGTCATTAGTTCACCTGATTGGCTTGGGTGGGTCGAGGGCTTGACAGATCAAATCTCTTCTGCCCAGGAATATCGGGTATTTGGACGAGATCGACAAACGACGATTCATAATGGGTTGGATAAGCAAACCTAATGAGTCGATAGATCAGGAGAACCCTTATGGTCGCGCCGCCACTGGCCGCGCTGCGCACCTTTGACGTGGCCGCCCGGCACCTCAGTTTCACCAAAGCGGCGGCCGAGCTCCATATCACCCAGGGGGCCGTCAGCCAGCAGATCAAGCAACTTGAGGCCAACCTTGGGTTTGCGCTGTTTCACCGCGGCGCGCGGGGCCTGACCTTGACCGATAAGGGCGAAGCCCTGGCCGAAACCGCCCATTCCGTTTTCCGCCGCCTCTTCGACAAGGTGGAGGAACTGCAGCAGCCGGAGGAGGGTGGCATCCTGACAGTTTCTGCCAGTCCCTCCCTGGCGGTGAAGTGGCTGATTCCGCGTCTCGGCCGGTTCAACATGCTCTACCCGGAGATCGACGTGCGCATCCGGCCGAGCGGCCAGCGCATCGACGTTGAGGCCGAAGCGGGCACCATCGATATGGCGATCCGTTTCGGGCAGGGGCCGTTCCCGGGGCTCGATGCCAAGGCGATCATGCATGAGACGGTTTTTGCCGTTTGCAGCCCGGAACTGCTGACCAAAGGGCTGCCGCTGCGCCGGCCCCGGGACCTGGAGAATCACACCCTGCTGCACAGCGAGTCGACGCGCCTGGAGGTGAACTCCATGGCGAACTGGGAGGTTTGGCTGGGAATCCTTGGCGTGGCCGGGGTCGATCCGGCCCAGGGGCCCAGCTTTCCCAACAGCTATATGCTGATCCAGGCGGCAATCCACGGCCAGGGGGTGGCGCTCACCTGGGCGACCCTGGCGGACGACGACCTGCGGGCCGGGCGCTTGGTCCGGCTGTTCGACCGCTCGGTCGAGGGCTCCATGGCCTATTTCGTGCTCAGCACCAAGGCGGCGGCCCGCAAGCCCAAGGTTGCGGCCTTCCGCGACTGGCTTGTGGAAGAGGGCAAAAGCTTCGCCCGCGATACCGCCCGCGATGGCGTCGCGGCAAAGGACGGTGTGGCGCCGTCATAGCCGATCCCGCCACCCCAACTGGCCGCTCAACCGATGCTGTCAGGATGTGTCAGTACCAGTGGCCACCAGGGGCCCAAGTTGACGTAACGTCCCGCCTGTGGTGAATAGCGCGCTCGAACGGGCGGGAAAGTGGCATGGTTAACGACAAGCGGGTCTATCTCTTCGATTCCACTCTGCGTGACGGGGCGCAGAGCCAGGGGGTCGATTTTTCGGTGTCGGACAAGCTCGCCATCGCCACGGCCCTGGACCGCCTGGGCGTGGATTACGTGGAGGGCGGCTGGCCCGGCGCCAACCCCACCGACGATGCCTTCTTCGCCGATCCGCCCCATTTTGAGAACAGCCGCTTCGTCGCCTTCGGGATGACCCGGCGGCCCGGCCGCAGCCCTGAGAACGACCCCGGCCTGTCCGGCCTGCTGAACACCTCGGCCGATGCCATCTGCATGGTCGGCAAGACCTGGGACTTCCATGTCGACGTCGCCCTGGAGATCGAGCGTTCCGAGAATGTCGCCATGATCGCGGACTCGGTGGCTCATGCCCTGACCCGCAAAGACGAGGTGATGTTCGATGCCGAGCACTTCTTCGATGGCTACAAGTCGAACCCGGCCTTTGCCATGGAGTGCCTGGAGGCGGCCCACAAGGCGGGGGCCCGCTGGGTCGTGCTCTGTGACACCAACGGCGGCACCCTGCCGGACGAGGTGGCGCGCATCGTCGCCACGGTCTGCGAGAAGATCCCGGGCAGTCACGTCGGCATCCATTGTCACAACGACACAGAGAACGCAGTGGCCAATTCCCTCGCTGCGATCCGCGCCGGCGCGCGCCAGGTCCAGGGCACCATAAACGGCCTGGGTGAGCGCTGCGGCAACGCCAATCTGATTTCGCTGATCGCTTCCCTGATGCTGAAGACCGACTACGACGTCGGCCTCGACGATGCGGCGCTGAAACACCTGACGCCGCTGTCGCGCCTGTTGGACGAGCGGCTGAACCAGCAGCCGCTGCGCCACTCCGCCTACGTCGGCGAGTCGGCCTTCGCTCACAAGGGCGGCCTGCATGTCTCCGCCGTCGCCAAGGACCCGCGCACCTACGAGCATATCGACCCGGCCGTGGTCGGCAACCAGCGTCACATCGTGGTCTCCGACCAGGCCGGCCGCTCCAACATCCTGACCCGCCTGGCCGAGATCGGTATCGCCTTGGACGCCGACGATCCGGGGATCAACAAGCTGGTGGAGCAGGTAAAGGCGCGGGAGTTCGAAGGCTTTGCCTACGACGGTGCCGAAGCGTCTTTCGAGCTGCTGGCCCGCCGGGCGCGCGGCGAGGTGCCGAACTATTTTTCTCTTGCCCGTTTTCGCATCATGGACGACCGGCGCTGGAATGCCCGCGGTGAGCTGGTGACGGAATCGGAGGCGACGGTGACCCTGGAAGTTGCCGGCAAGGCCAAGATGGAGGTCGCCGACGGCAACGGCCCGGTGAATGCCCTGGACACCGCCCTGCGCAAAGCCCTCGTGCCGCTCTATCCGCAACTCAAAGACATGCGTCTCGTCGACTATAAGGTGCGCATTCTCACGCCCCAGGCCGGAACCCGTGCGGTCACCCGGGTGATGATCGAAAGCGCCGATTCACAAGGACGGCGCTGGGCCACCATCGGGGTCTCGACCAACGTCATCGATGCCTCTTTCAACGCCCTGCACGACGGCATTACCTGGAAGCTGCTGCAGGACGGCGCCGAGGTGCCGCTGGAGGTCGCTGAATGAGGGTCCTTTTTGCGCTGCTGCTTGCCGTTGTCTTTGCGTTGCCCCGGGCCGGCTTTGCGCAAAGCGGCGAAACTGCAGATGCCGGCGCCGATACCCGGGTCGACCCGGCGGCGGTGCACGCCGCTTTTGTAAAGCTGGTGGATCGGGGCGAGATGCGCGAACAGCTCTTCGGCCTGCCGGCGGATACTTTCTGGCGGCGTAGCGGCGGCCTGCGGATCGCCCTGCTGGCTGACGGTGCGGATAGGCTGACGCCCTCCCTGGAACGGGTGATGGCGGTATTCTCCCAGGCGACGGGGCAGGCCATTTCGATGGTCGATTCCGGACCATCGCCGTCGGCTGACCAGGCGGCAGCCGGCTTGGCGCCGGCGGCCGATCTGGTGATTGCCATCGGCCCGCGCCTCGCCCTGGCGGAGATCGCCTTTGCGGAGAAATTCGATCTGGGAATGCTGGCGCGCTTTGAGCTGGGTACCCTGCCTTTCATGTTCTCTTTCGCTGAGGGTGACGGGCGGCGCGGCATGGTGTTGCTGGCCGACGACGAGCCGCCGCTGGCGCGCGAAGCCTCCCTCATCCTGGCGACGGTCTGGGCCCTGGGTGGGGTGACCCTGGGGCCAGAACTCACCGGCCTGATCAGCAACGACACCGAGACCGGCCCCGGCCTGACACCGCTCGGCGAGGCGGTCTTCGCGCTTTTCTTCAATGAGCAACTGGCGGTCGGCGTGCCTATCGAGGATACGGTCCTGCGCGCCCGGTCAGTGCTGGCCGAATAAGCGGACCGCAATCATCCATGGCGGGAACTGACCGGACTCAGGAAAGCATCACGGAAGCCGGCCCGGGCGGTGCGCCCGCGGTGATTCTGGTCGATCCGCAGTTGGGCCAGAACATCGGCATGGTGGCGCGCGCCATGCTGAACTGTGGCCTGACGGAGTTGCGCCTGGTGCGGCCGCGCGATGGCTGGCCGAATGAGCGCGCGGACACCGCAGCCTCCGGCGCCCTTGAAGTCATTGAAGGCGTCCGGCTGTTCGATACGACCGAGGCGGCGATTGCCGACCTGCAGTGGGTCTATGCCACCACGGCGCGGCCGCGGGGCATGGTGAAGCCGGTGGTGACCCCGGCCCAGGCGGCGGTCGAACTGCGCGAAGCCGCGGCGGCGGGCCGAAAGGCGGGTCTGCTCTTCGGGCCGGAGCGATCCGGTCTCGTCAACGACGACATCGTGCTTGCCGATGCCGTCCTCAGCGTGCCGCTGAACCCCGCCTTCTCCTCCCTGAACCTGGCCCAGGCGGTGTTGCTGGTGGGCCATGCCTGGTTCATGGCGGCCGACGACACCGCGCCGCGCAAGCTGGAACTCGGCGCCGGCCAGCCGGCCAGCAAGGCGGAGCTGGTGAACTTCTTCAATCGCCTCGAAGCCGCGCTGGATGAAACCAAGTTTCTCAATCCGCCGGAGAAGCGTCCGAACATGGTGCGCAACCTGCGCAACCTCTTTCACCGCATCGCCCCCACCGAGGCGGAGGTGAACACCCTGCACGGCATCGTCTCCGCCCTGCGCGGCAAGTTCGGCCAGGACCGTTAGCCCTGAACCTTCACCTTGGACCCTGGCGCTGGACTGGGGCCATGGTTTAAACTCCGGCGCTCTTGTCGGGTTCGCTGTGCTTTCGCTCATGATCCGTCATCGATCAAATAAGAACAGAGTTGGAGGAAGAGGCTATGGCGAAGACGGCATTGGTGACGGGTGCGGGATCGGGTATCGGCCGGGCAGCGGCCCTGGCGCTACATAAGGCGGGCTTCAAGGTCGCGCTCTGCGGACGGCGTGAGGAGGCGCTGAAGGAAACCGATGCCGAAGGCGGCGGTGGTATGGCGGTGCTGCCCTGCGATGTCACCGACCCGGCGGCGGTGGAAGCGCTCTATGGCAAGATCGAGAGCGACCTTGGCCGGCTCGATGTGGTCTTCAATAACGCCGGCACCAACGTGCCCGCCACCAGCTTCGGCGACCTGACGCCCGAACAGTGGCTGAAAGTGATCGGCGTCAATCTGAACGGCGCCTTCCTCTGCGCCCATGGGGCCTTCAAACTGATGCAGCGCCAGTCGCCCCAGGGCGGGCGGATCATCAACAACGGATCGATCTCGGCTCATGTGCCGCGGCCCGGCTCCGCGCCCTATACGGCGTCCAAGCACGCCATCACCGGCCTGACGCGCAGCATCTCGCTGGATGGGCGGCCCTTCAACATCGCCTGCGGCCAGATCGATATCGGCAACGCGGCCTCGCATATGACAGCCGCCATGTCCGCCGGTGTACCCCAGGCCGACGGCACCATGAAGCCGGAGCCGGTCATGGATGTGGCCCATGTCGCCGATGCGGTTGTGTCCATGGCCGGCCTGCCGCTTGAGGCCAATGTGCAGTTCATGACGATCATGGCAACCAACATGCCCTTCATCGGGCGCGGCTAGCGAGTCCTCGCGACGCCGGTCTATTCGGCGGCGAGGAAGGAACCCAGAACCTCGATCTCGCCGCCGTCGCCGACCTTCAACACAAAGACTTCGCCGGAGCGCGGAAAGACGCCGATCAGGGCGGTGATGTTCACCTGATGGGTGACCAGGATCGCTGTTTGATCTTCCGGCATTGCCGCCAGGAGGTCGCGGGTGACTGCCGTCTGGGCCGCGGCAGTGCTGCGGTCGGCGAAGAAGGAACTCAGGGCCGGTTCCTCCGTCACCGTTCCAAGGCCGAGCAAGCGGGCGGTTTCTGCGCAACGACACCACTGGCTGGTCAGCACCTGATCGACCGCAATGTCTGCTGTTTGAAAGGCCGCGCCGATGGCGCGAGCCTGATCCCGGCCGCGGTCGTTCAGGTTGCGCTGGGTCGTACAGTCGCCGAGGGCGAAGTCGGCCGGATCGCCGGTACCGGGGGCAAGGGCGTGTCGCATGATCGCATGGGTCCGCGGTTCGTCGAGGCGCTGCAGCACCGTGGGGTCCTCTGCCGCGGCGGCGACGGAGATCCAGCCCAGCGGAACCAAGACGCTGATCACAATGGCGAGTAGTGCGGCACGCATGGCGGCTCCCAGTCTTTGCTGTTGGGCTAAAACCTAGTCGCCGCCGGCCCGCTGGCAAGGGCACCGGGCTGGCAAGGGCCTCAGTCGTCGCGCGGCGGGCGTTGGCGCAGCTTCTTGATGCTGCCACGCTGGGTCTTGGTATCGACCCGGCGCTGTTTGGCGGCGCGCGATGGCCGGGTCGGGCGCCGCGGCTCGGGCCGCTGCGCGGCTTCCTGCAGCAAGGCGACAAGGCGCTCTACGGCGTCTTCGCGGTTGCGCTCCTGGCTGCGGAAGCGGGCGGCCGTCAGCACCAGGACGCCGTCCTTGGTGAGGCGCTTTCCGGCCAGCCGCTCAGCACGCAGGCGCACCGCCTCCGGCAGGGAGGGTGAATGCCTGATGTCGAAGCGCAACTGAACGGCGGTGGAGACCTTGTTGACGTTCTGGCCGCCGGGGCCGGAAGCACGCACGAAGGTTTCCTCGATTTCCTCGGGGTCCAGGCTGATCCGTTCGGTAATTTCGATCATGGCGACCGCGACTTGCCGTTGGCGGCCAGAGCGTGCGCGACCAGGGTCAGGACCACAACGCCGCCGCCGATCAGCGACCAGTCGCCGGGATACTCCTCGATTGCCAGCCAGACCCAGAGCGGCCCCAGCACGGTCTCCAACAATAGGATCAGGGCAACCTCTGCGGCCGGCAGACTGCGCGGGCCGAGCGTGATCAAGGCGAAAGACAGCGGCAGGACCACAAGGCCCATCAGCAGCAGATAGCCGAAGCGCGGACCCGGCGGCACGATGGCCGTGAAGTCTGCGAAAGGCAGGGCCAGCACCGCCACCATGATACCGCCGATCGCCATGGAGGGAATCATGTTCACCGCCTTGGAATGGCGCAGGATGGTGAAGTTGCCGGCCAGGCAGAAGGCGACGGCCAGCGCAAAGAGGTTGCCCCAGAACTGGCCGGCACCTAGGTCGTTCCAGGCCAGGATGGCGATCCCGGCCAGGGCGCCGAAGATCGCCGCCCAGGTGCGTCCGGCAATGCTCTCGCCCAGGAAAATCCGGCTCATCAGGGCGGCGCAGAGTGGCGCAGCGGCGATGATAACCAGGGTGTTGGCGACCGAGGTGGCATGCAGGGCGAGGATGAAGAAAAAGGTGCTGCCGGTGAAGAACCCGGCGGCCAGCAGGCCCCGACGGCCGACGGCGTGAAAGCTCTCCCAGGTCCGGCCCCGATAGAGGATGAAAAGGATGGCGGTGGTGCCCAGGGCCTGGAGCAGTCCCCGCCAGACCAGCAGGGAGAAGGGGTCCAGGTCGACGAGGCGCACCAGCAGGGTATCCGGGGTCAGGATGAGCACGCCCAGGGTGGTCAGCAGCAAGCCCCGGGGGCGGGACGCCGCCGGACCCGTCCCCGGGCTAGAACTATGGCTGTTTTTGGGGCTTTTTCCCGTGGCGATAGGGGGAGAAGACAGGGTCATAAGGGGTCCGGAACTTCACAGTCCTGAAGGTTTGACATTTCGGTGGCGGTTCGTATAGTCCGCGCTTCTTTCCGGGAATGTGGGCGGGCAAAGACCCCAACCCCGTTCAGGACTACTACTTAGGCGATTTTCGCCGGTCTTGAAACTACCGGAACAACAACAGCCGACCTCGAAGCGAGGCGGCATTAAACAAGGAAAGGAGCCGCTCGGCCATGTCCAAGCGCATTGCTTCGAAGTACAAGATCAACCGCCGCCTCGGGGTCAACCTCTGGGGCCGCCCCAAAAGCCCCGTCAACAAGCGTGAATACGGCCCCGGCCAGCATGGCCAGCGGCGCCGCAAGCCGACGGATTTCGGCATTCAGCTGGCGGCCAAGCAGAAGCTCAAGGGCTACTACGGCAACATCGGCGAGAAGCAGTTCCGCCGCTACTATCAAGAGGCTTCACGGCGCCGCGGCGATACGGGTGAGAACCTGGTCGGCCTGCTGGAGCGCCGCCTGGACGCGGTGATCTACCGCTCCAAATTCGTCCCCACGGTTTTTGCCGCCCGCCAGTTCGTCAACCACGGCCACATCACCGTGAACGGCAAGCGCGTCAACATCCCTTCCTACAACGTGAAGGACGGCGATATCGTGCAGGTCAAGTCCAAGAGCCGCGAGCTGCCGCTGGTGCTGGAAGGCGTCGAGTCGGTCGAGCGCGATCTGCCGGACTACATCGAGGTCGATCACAACCAGATGAAGGCGATCTTCGTGCGCGCGCCCAAGCTGGCTGACGTGCCCTATCCGGTCTCCATGGAACCGAATCTGGTCATCGAGTTCTACTCGCGTTAATTCTGGGAGACGCAGCCCCGCGGGGTTGCCAAGAACGAAGCCGCTCAGCAGTCTGCTGAGCGGCTTTTTTCATGAGAAAGGATGGCGCCGATGGCAAAACTGATGGTGACCGCCGGGCCTGTATCGATGGTGATCGAGACCCGCGATACACCGACGGCGGCGGCGATCCTTGCGGCTTTGCCGATCCACTCCACGGCGCGCACCTGGGGCGAGGAGGTCTATTTCGACACCCCCGTCAGCGTGGCGCGGGAAGCGGACGCCAAGGCGGTGGTGAAGGCGGGGGAGATCGCCTTCTGGACCGACGGCGATGCCATCGCCATCGGCTTCGGGCGTACGCCGATTTCCCAGGGCGACGAGATCCGTCTGGCCTCACCCACCAACATCTGGGCCGACGCCCTGGACGACGTGCGAACGCTGGCCGCTGTACGCGACGGCGAGTCCGTGACCGTAGTAGCGCTGTCTGAAGAACCGAAAAGGGACCGCCGGCGATGACGCGCGGCCGCCCCTTTTTCAGCCATGTTCTGCTGGTCCACGGACCGCCTGGCGAAGGTCAGGCATTGGGATCGGTGCAGAAGCTTGAGTAGACGTTGTTGTTTTCGTTGCTCTCGGCCACCTTGTTGGGGTGGTCGATGCGCATGGTGAAGTCCACCTTGCCGTTCTTCCAGGCATTCGCCGGAATGTTGGCCTGATAAACGTAGGTGCCGTTCAGGTTGTTCATCGGCATGGTCTGGGCCACGCGCCCGCTGCCGGGGAACTCGAACACCACCCGGACCGGCCCGGCGGCCTTGGTCCCCTGATTGCGCACTTTGATCTGAACGAACTCCGACTTCGTGTCGCCGGTGAACAGCGGCGCGCAGAAAAAGGCGCCGGGCGTTCCCTCCAGGCCAAGGGGAAAACCAAAGGTGCCGTAGAGGTCCACATAGGGTGCGGGTTTATAGTCATCGGCGGCGCCGGCGCCCGGCAGATCTGTCGGCTTGCGCGTCGGCGGTTGCTGCTTTGCGGGGCCTGCCTTCAGTTGGGCTGACTGGGCCGTCATTCCTGCGGCAGCCTGAGAACCCCCTGCGAATTCCGGGGCGCTGAAAGTCAGGGCAGTAACTGCCGTGGCCGAGGCCAGAATCAGGTTCTTAATCATAAGGGCTTACTCCATGAGGCTCGATACGGTTCGCTCTGGTAGTCGAAAGCCCTGTGACGAAGGTTCATCCGCCTCTATTGAAATTCAAGAAATCCCTATAATATATTGAAAAATATATAAAAAATCCCCATCTTAAATCGGTGGGTGAGGGCGCGGCGGTCCCGGTGGGTGCACTGAAATGAAGAAGCATCCGCCCTGGGGCAGGCCGATAAGGATCCCTGGATCGAAGGCTGCCCAGGCGCCGGCGGATTTCAGTTGCCGGACGAAGCCGGGCCGGTCGGACTGAGTGAGCCAGAGGCGTCCGCCGAGCAGGCTGCGCACAGCGCGTCCCTCGGCCGCGGCGATGTTCAGCAAGTTGCCGTCCTCGGGAAGCTGCAAGGGAAAGACCGCCAGCACCAAGCCGGTTTCATCGTCTTCCAGGGCTGCCTGAGGCAGGGCGAGCGCCATGGCGGCCAGCCAGAGGCCGAGGAACAACAGCAGCACTTTCAATGCGATGCCGTGTGTCCCTTTCATCATGATGTGGCCCGTCAGCCGGTCGCCGCCGGGCGGGCGATGCTCTGCTCGCGGATCGGCCAGTGGATGGCGGCGGCGAAAAGCCCGAGCGCCACGCTGACCCACCAGACCATATCGTAGGAGCCGGTCACGTCGAAGAAGTAGCCGCCCATCCAGACCCCCAGGAAGGCGCCGATCTGGTGGCTGAAGAAGACGATGCCGAACAGCATGGCCATGTGCTGGGTACCGAAGAACTGGGCCACCAGGCCGGAGGTCAGCGGCACCGTGGAAAGCCACAGCAGGCCGATGGCGAGCGAGAAGGCGAGCACGCTGATCTCGCTGATCGGCAGGGTGATGAAAATGGTAATGACGACTGAGCGGGCGAGGTAGAGCCCGGAGAGCAGGTACTTCTTGCTGAAGCGCCCGCCCAGAACGCCCGACATGTAGGCGCCGATGATGTTGCCACCGCCGACCAGGGCCAGGGCCCAGGCGGCGAGCCCGGCCTGCAGGCCCATGTCGGTGATATAGGCCGGCAGATGGACCTGGATGAAGGCGACGTGGAAACCGCAGACGAAGAAACCGGCGATCAGATAGTTGTAGCTGGGGTGGCGGAAAGCTTCGCCCAGGGCCACGCCGATCGACTGTGGCATCTGGTACTTCGTCGTCGGTCGGCCGGTCAGGGCGGCGGCGCAGGGCACCATCAAGAGGGCGATGAAGCCGAAGATGGTCAGCGCCATGGACCAGCCGTAGGCGCTGAGGAAGCTCTGGCCGAGGGGCACCATGAGGAACTGGCCGGCGGAGCCGGCCGCCGTGCCGATGCCCAGCGCCCAGGAGCGCCTCTCCTCCGAAACCAGGCGCGTGAAGGCGGCCAGTACGATGGCGAAGGAAGCACCGGCCACCCCGAGCCCGACCAGGATGCCGGCGGAGAGGGTGAGCATTCCAGGCGTCGAGGCATTGGCCATGATGAACAGGCCGGCGGCATAGACCAGAGCACCAATGGTCAGCACCCGGCCGGAGCCGTGGCGGTCGGCAAAGGCGCCGGCGACCGGTTGCGCCAGACCCCAGAGCAGGTTCTGCAGGGCAATGGCGATGGCAAAAACTTCGCGCCCCCAGCCGAACTCGCTGGACATCGGCGCCAGGAACAGCCCGAAGCTGGCCCTTATCCCGAAAGAAAGCAGGGCCAGCAGGCAGCCGGCGGCGATCACAAACAGGGTCGCGCGCCAGAACGGCAGAGGCTGTGGGGCTGGGCTGGAAACCGTCATCGACTGGCCGCTCTTTGCTTGGGGTGAAGGTCCCCAAAGTCTAGGGACTGCCGGAAAAAGGCGCAAACCTGCAGGCTCGCAGGGGGGCATGTTCTCAAGGCATGGCTGTATCGGAGGAATCCGGCGGCGGCCCGTGACCGATCCCCCGATTTCTGCCAGGCCTTGGTGAGATCGTGGCAGTCGGGTGCTTCACGACCAAGTGAAGGGGTTCAGGCCGTTGGGCCTTCGCCGGTCATCGCATCGCGCTATATGCTGGTCCAAAGCCTGGATGAAAAAGGAGCGGTGCAATGATTGGATGGGCGAGGGCGGTTTTGGTCATGGCGGCGGTGCTGATGGCGGCAACCCCGGCGGCGGCACAGCAGTCCGAGGTGAAACGGTCGATCACCCAGGTCGCCGGCGATCTCTATCGTTTCCAGAACAATTTTCACTTTTCGGTCTTTCTGGTGACCGAAGAAGGGGTGATCGCCACCGATCCCATCGATGCCGAAGCGGCGGCCTGGCTGCAGGCTGAAGTCATGGAACGCTTCAATCAGCCGATCCGCTACGTGGTCTACAGCCACGATCACCGCGACCACATTGCCGGCGGCGAGGTTTTCAAGGAGGCTGGGGCCGTCGTGGTCGCGCATGAAAACGCCAAGCAGACCATCATCGGCGAGCAGCGCCCGACGGCGGTGCCTGATATCACCTTTGACGAGCGCATGACTCTCACCCTCGGCGGCCACACCGTGGAACTGATCTCCGTCGGGCCCAGCCATTCAAACAACATGATCGTGGCGCACTTCCCGGTCGAACGGGCGGTCTTTGCCGTCGACTTCATCTCGGTGAAGCGGCTGCCCTTCCGCACGCTTTCGGATGCCTACTTCCCGGGCTGGATGGAGGCGATCCGGCGCGTCGAGGCGATCGACTTCGATATCCTGCTGCCCGGCCACGGCGCGGTGGGGACCAAGGCAGACGCCGCCGATCACCGCGGCTACCTGGAAGCGCTCTACGCCGAAGTCCTGGCGGCGGCACGGGCCGGCAAGTCGGTGGAAGAGATGAAGGCCTCCATCACCCTCGACGCCTATAAGGACTGGGGTCAGTACGACAAGTGGCGCGTCGAGAACATCGAAGGCATGGCGGCCAACATCGCCCTGCACCGCCGCGGCAACTGATCGGCACCAGACGGCCGTTGCCGAAATTGACGGGCTGCGCGAGGACGTTCCGGCGCATTACTACTCATTGGGGATTTTGTGCCTGCGGGCTTTTCCTGTGATTGCAGTCGGCATCCTTTGCCTGCTACCTTCGCCCTGATGCTGATGTTTTGATTAATGCATGATCAAAGCGATTCAAGCAAGGCAACGCAGACTCTCTTGCGGTGGCAGGACAGGATTCTGGAATGCAGCTTACCCGTCGCAGCGTGCTTTCCTTGTCGGCAGCCGTTCTGGCGGGTTGCGCCTCCGTCCCTTTCACGGCGATGCCGTCCGCCGCGCCGCCGGGCCAGCATCGGCATCCCGCGATCAGCCCCTTCCACCCCTCGACGCCACATCACCACACTTATCTTGCCATGCAACGTTCGGCGCCCAAGGTGGAGGCGCGGCTGCAGCGCTGGGTGGATCTTGTCCGGCGCGAGGCCACGACGCTGGATCGTTCGGATCATCCGGTGCTGGTTCGCTGGCGCCGGGAACTTTCGAGCCTGGCCAGGGTCCATGACGAGCGCCTGGCGGTGGCGGCCAACCAGATGGTCAACGGCGACGTGCGCTACATTTCGGATTGGCTGCACGGCCATACCCGCGACCGCTGGTATGGGCCCGTCGAGACCTTGGAAGAGGGCGGCGACTGTGAGGACTACGCGTTGCTCAAGGGCTACGTTCTCTATACCCGGGGGTGGCCGCTTGAACGTCTGCACCTGGTGGCCGGCATCCTGCTGTCGGGTGAAGCCCATATGATGCTTGGTGTCGACTATGGCCCCGACCGCCGGGTGCTTTTGGACAATCTGACACCACGCATTCATGCTAGGCCGTTCGGCGGTTGGACGCCGAAATACCAGATCGGCCCTCATCAGAAGACCCTGGTCTACATCAAAACATCATAAGACGGCGGACGGAGTAAGGGCCGCCCCGGTGTGCTGGAGCGGCCCTCATGTAGAATATGAACTTGGGATCAGGCCGCCGGTTTGACTTCGACCCCGTTGGTCTGGAGAAACTCGGCCAGTTCGCCGGTCTGGAACATCTCGCGGATGATGTCGCAGCCGCCGACGAACTCCCCCTTCACATAAAGCTGGGGGATGGTCGGCCAGTTGCTGAAGTCCTTGACGCCCTGGCGGATGCCCGGGTCCTGCAGGACGTCCACGCCTTTGAACTTCACATTCAGATGCGACAGGATCTGCACCACGGCGGCGGAAAAGCCGCACTGCGGAAACACGGGCGTGCCTTTCATGAACAGCACGACCTGGCTGTTGTCGATCTCCTGCTTGATCCTCGTGGCTACGGTTTCATCCATAACCTTCACTCCTTTCGCGATTGCGATTTAGCGCCGCTGGGGCTGCTCGTTTTCATCGATCTGCCGGCGGTCAGGCCTCCGTCGGGGTCGAGGTCTGCAGCGCCAGTGCGTGTAATTCGTTACCCATTCGCCCCTGCAGGGCCTCGTAAACCATCTGATGCTGCTGCACCCTGGACTTTCCCTGGAAGGCTGCCGAGACGACATAGGCGGCATAGTGATCGCCATCGCCGCGAAGATCCTCGATGCGGACCTCGGCGTCCGGCATTGCCGTTTTTATCATGCCCTCGATTTCCGCCGGGTTCATCGGCATGCTCTCGATCCTTCCCACATCCCTTATTATCGGGCCTTTTAATTTTCTTTGCGAAACAGGGCTTTAGCCTTGTCCCTTCATGTAGTCGCCCAACCAATTGTCATGGGCTTCGCGCAGCTCTGCAAGGGATATGGCTTCACCCTCTGCCAGGATCAACCGATCTCCGCCGCTGCGCCCCAGAAGCCGGGCCGCTACGCCAGCCTCCGCGGCTGCCGCCAGAACTGCTTCGGCATCGCTGCTGGTGACAAGATAGCGCGCCTGGTCTTCCCCGAACAACCATGCGGTCAGTGGGGTGTTCTCCGGCAAGGCCCCGGAGATGTCGGCGCCGCAATCGCCGGCCAGGGCCATTTCCGCCAGGGCCACGGCCAGCCCACCGTCGGAGAGGTCGTGGCAGGCGCTCACGCCGCCCTGGTGGATCTGCGCGCGCACGAAGTCGCCGTTGCGCCGTTCGTCGGCCAGATCGACCGGCGGCGGGGCGCCGTCGCGGCGATCTTCTATGTCGCGTAGGTAGATCGAGGCGCCCAGATGCCCGAGGGTTTCGCCGATCAGAACGATGGCCTGGTCCGGGCCGGGCAGGGCCGCCCCGATCAGGCAGTCCAGATCGTCGATCAGCCCGACGCCGCCGATCACCGGGGTCGGCAGGATGGCCTGTCCGTTGGTCTCGTTGTAGAGCGAGACGTTGCCGGAAACCACCGGATAGCTCAGCGCGTCGCAGGCTGCCTTCATGCCGGCGATGCAGCCGACGAACTGGCCCATGATTTCCGGGCGCTCCGGGTTGCCAAAGTTCATGTTGTCGGTAACCGCCAGCGGCCGGGCGCCGACCGCCGTCAGATTGCGCCAGCTTTCCGCCACCGCCTGGGCGCCGCCGCGCTCCGGCCCGGCCTCGCAATAGCGCGGCGTACAGTCGCTGGCCATGGCAAGGCCGCGGTTGGAGCCGTGGATGCGCACCACAGCGGCATCGCCGCCGGGCCGGGCGACCGTGTCGGCCATGACCGTATGGTCGTACTGTTCCCAGACCCAGCGTTTTGAACAAAGATCGGGTGTCGCCATCAGACGGGTGAGGGCTTCGGCGGCAGCGGTTGCGGTCGTCAGGCTTGCCGGGTCGATGTCGCCGCGGGGCGGTGTCGGCTGCCAGGGCCGGTCGTATTCCGGCGAAGCCTCGGCCAGCGGGTCGATGGGCAGGTCGCCAACCACTTGCCCATGCATTTTCAGGACCATGCGGCCGCTGTCGGTCAGGTGACCGATAACGGCGAAATCGAGATCCCATTTCTGGAAGATGCCGCGCGCCAGACCTTCCTTGCCGGGCTGCAGCACGATCAGCATGCGCTCCTGGCTTTCCGAGAGCATCATCTCATAGGGCGTCATGCCGTCTTCGCGGCAGGGCACCTTGTCGAGCTCAAGCTCGACGCCGGAGCCGCCCTTTGAGGCCATCTCAAAAGACGAAGAGGTGAGGCCGGCGGCGCCCATATCCTGGATCGCAACGATGGCGTCGGTCGCCATCAGCTCCAGACAGGCTTCGATCAGCAGCTTTTCCGTGAAGGGATCGCCGACCTGCACCGTGGGACGCTTCTCCTCTGAATCCTCGTCGAACTCCGCCGAGGCCATGGTGGCCCCGTGGATGCCGTCGCGCCCGGTCTTGGAGCCGACGTAGACCACCGGTTTGCCGACGCCGGCGGCAGCGGAATAAAAGATCCGGTCGGCTGGGGCGATGCCCACGGTCATCGCGTTGACCAGGATATTGCCGTTGTAGGAGGGATCGAAGTTTATCTCGCCGCCCACGGTGGGCACGCCGACACAGTTGCCGTAGCCGCCGATGCCCGCCACCACCCCGGCCACAAGATGGCGTGTCTTGGGGTGTTCCGGCGCGCCGAAGCGCAGGGCATTCAGATTGGCCACCGGCCTTGCGCCCATGGTGAAGACGTCACGCAGGATGCCGCCGACCCCGGTCGCCGCGCCCTGATAGGGTTCGATGAAAGAGGGGTGATTGTGGCTCTCCATCTTGAAGATGGCGGCCAGCCCCTCACCGATGTCGATGACGCCGGCGTTCTCGCCCGGCCCCTTTATCACCTGCGGACCCTTGGTGGGCAGGGTCTTCAGCCACTTTTTGGAGGACTTGTAGGAACAGTGCTCCGACCACATGACCGAGAAGATGCCCAGTTCCAGCAGATTGGGGGCGCGGCCCATGATGTCGAGCACCAGCTCGTACTCGGCATCGCTCAGGCCGTGCTCGCGCACCACCTCCGGCGTCACCGGGCGTTCGCTGGCCATGGCTGTAGTCACGACAGCGCCTCCACCAGGCCGTCGAAGATCGGCCGCCCGTCGTTGCCGCCCAGCTTGGGGTCGGCCAGACGCTCCGGGTGGGGCATCAGGCCCAGCACTGTCTTGGCTTCATTGTAGACCCCGGCGATGTTGCGCTGTGAGCCGTTGGGGTTGGCCTGCGGTGTGACGGTCCCGTCCGCGTCGCAATAGCGGAAAGCGATCTGGCCTCGATCCTCCAGGGCCGACAGGGTGTCTTCGTCGGCGAAGTAGTTGCCGTCGTGATGGGCCACGGGAATGCGGATCGCCTCGCCCTGTTCGTATCTGCTGGTGAAGACGCTTTGGCTGGTTTCAACCTTGATGCCCACATCGCGGCAGACGAAGCGCAGATCGGCGTTGCGCATCAGAACGCCGGGCAGCAGGCCGGTTTCCGTCAACATCTGAAAGCCGTTGCAGATGCCGAGCACTGCGACGCCCTTGGCGGCGCGGGCGACCACCTCTTTCATGACCGGGGAGTTGGCGGCCATGGCGCCGCAGCGCAGATAGTCGCCGTAAGAAAAACCGCCCGGCAGTACGATGAGGTCGACGGCATCGAAGTCGGTTTCCTTGTGCCAGACCATCAGCGGTTCGCGACCCATGGATTGCCGGAGGGCAACCTGCACATCGCGATCGCAGTTCGATCCTGGAAAGACGATGACCGCTGCTTTCATGCACGCTCTCCCTGCAGAATCCGGCCTTTGGTCCGTATGGCCATGGGCAATCCGCGCCCTACCACGTCGGCCAGCTGCGCCGGAAGGTTTCGGGGTAGTCTTTCACCAGCCCGTCGCCGTCGACCTGAAGGTCGGCGGCAAAGCCGGAGTCGAGATTCTCATACCGGAAAGCCCCGCCGAGCGGCCCCAGCGGCTCCAGGCAGGTATAGCGCTGGCGCACCAGGGTCGGCTCCAGGCCGGGGAGCGGCAGGTAGATTGCCTTGATCTCCGCCGACTGCCCGGTCGCCAGATTGAGGCGGCGGATCGGAACGGTGTTGCTGAAGGGGCTGGCTTCGATGTCGACATCGCGGCAGCCGTCGAACTGCGGCGCCGGGCGTTCCATGAACTGCCAGTGACCTTCGCCGTCGCCTTCCAGGACCACGCGCCTCGGCCGCTCTTCTTCCGCGTTGGCCAAAGCCACCATCACCCGGCGGGTGTTCCACAGGGCATCGGTATGAAAGCCGAAGCGGATGCGCACATGTTCGTCGCGCAGGGGACGCAGGATCAGGCCGAAGGCGGCGATGCGGTCGCCATGATCGGTCATGTGCAGGTGTTCGACCCCCGGGCCCGTCCAGGGTGTCCAGTAGATATCGCGCACCGTATTGCCTGAGGCGGCGGTTTCGCTCGGTTTGCTTTCGGCGGAACTCACGGGCGCAGCTTCAGCCGTCCAGCTCAATGGCGTAGTTCTCGATCACGGTGTTGGCCAGAAGCTTTTGGCACATGGCCTCGACATCGGCGCGAGCCTTTGCCGGATCGCTCTCCTGCAGCGAGAACTCTATGACCTTGCCCTGGCGGACCTCTTCGACACCGCCGAAGCCGAGGGCGCCGAGAGCCTGTTCGATGGCCTTGCCCTGGGGATCGAGGACGCCGTTTTTCAGGGTAACATGAACGCGGGCCTTCATGGGCACATCGCTCCGACTCGCGGGGGGTGGAAAGTTGGCCGGAACTTAGCTCTCCCGGGCCCTCGTGACAAGCCGCAGTGACAAGCCGCAGCGGCGCCAAATCGGCTTCTGTTTCGAGCGCTATTCCGGATTGATGGTTGTGATCTTCGTACCCTCGACCGTCACGCCGGCCATAAGGCCTTTCTGATCGAAGAAGAAGACGTAGATGTTGCCGCGCCCTGAGGTCGTGGTCAGCGAAGCCCCAGCGCCCTTGTCGACCAGTACCACGTTGGGGGCGGTGCCGATTTCCCAACCGTCGCTGTTGTCCAGGAACTTCAGGCCGTCATCGTTGAGGAAGAAAATCGCGTATCCGAAGGTCTGCAGGCCCGCCTGCAGGCCGAAAGAAGCCGAGGCGGTGCTGTAATACCCGGCGACGTCGTCACTCTTAAAAAGGGCGCCCTCGCCGTACTGGCCGCCGACGATCAGGCCGCCCTTTACGATCTTCGGAAACACCAGAATGCCGGATGCATCGTCCGCCAGCCGCTTCGCCGCCTCCGATTGCTGGAGCAGCAGCGCCAGCGCCTCACGCGAGTGCTGCTCGATGGTTGCCGCCTTTTCCGCCCTGGCCGGGGCGCCCTGAAAAGCCAGGACGATCATGGCTGCCATAAGGACGGTGAACATGGCTGGGAAGGGCAAGCGCATCATTGTCTCCTCCGAATCCGACAGGCTCTGTGCCTGGCGTCATTCTACCGCGCGGACCCGCCTAGAGCCAACGCCGTACCTTTTGTTTGTATGCCCGGTAAGGCTCGCCGAACTTCGCTTCCAGGTACCGCTCCTCGCGCTGGATCACGCCGACCTGCATGACCGCGAGCAGCAACGGCAGGAACAGAAGGGCGGCCAGGCTGGCGAGGCCCAGCGTCAGGCCCAGGTATATGAGGGTGAGGCCGAGATAGATCGGGTTGCGGCTGAACCGGTAGAGCCCGCCGGTCACCAGCGCCGTCGAGGGACGGCTGGTGGGGATGTTGGTGCCGGCCTTGATGAAGCGGGCCGCCGCGGCAAAGAGCAAAGCCAGACCGGCGAGGCCCGAGGCGGTGCCAAGGGAAAAACCCAGGTCACCGGCAAGATAGGGCAGGGCGGGCAGGCCGAGGAGCCTGTCGGCGGCGAGGCCGGCCAGCAGAAAGCCGAGATAGAGGACCGGTGGGTGTGCGATGACACCGGCCGTATCGGATTCCCGCCGGTCGTTCACGGGTGCCCCCCGTGCTGCAAGGCGGCATCGAGGCGCGCCTGCTGCCGGTGGTCCAACAGGGCATAGAAATCGCGGAAGGCAGGTTCGACCTGATCGAGGGTGTCCAGGCCCCGGGTGAACAGCCGGCGCAGGTCTTCGAGCTGGTCAAGGGCATCGCCGGAGGGCACCAGGCTCGGCTTTCGTGCGCCGTCGTCGATCGTCGCTATCGCCGCTTTAACGTCGCCCGTCAGACGCTGCCACGCCGGTTTCTGTTCCTCTGTGAGCTGCAGGTCGCGCTCAATGAAAAGGGCCAGACTGTCGGTCAGTGCAGCGGGCTCGGCTGGACACAGGGACGACCGCCGTGCCGGCGCAGGCGGCTGTTGCTGGGGTCCACCAAGGTACTTCATCCAAGACATCAGCTTGCTCCTAAAGTGACAACTCTATTGTCATTTAGAGCAGCATGTAAAATGACAACAAAATTGTCAATAGGTGATTTACGAGTGACGCCTGTCAGGCGTTTTCATCATCAAGCAATGCCGCAAGGCTTTCTTTCAAATCTCTGATTGTACTCAGACTTGTCTGAAGATCATCCAGATCCTGCCCCGTTGAGAAATCACGGCAGAGCGTCAGAAGCTCATCCGTGATTTCAAGATACACGGCCTCGCCCTCCGGCGTCGGCCGCAACAGCCTCGAGCGCTTGTGGGCCGGGTTCTCGACAAACTCGACCAGACCCTCGGCGGCCATTTCATCGGCCAGTTTTTGGATATGCTGGCGGGCGACGGGCCGGGCGCGGGCAAGCTGTGGGACGGTTTGCGGGCCCTGTGTCTGCAGGCTGTGCAGGAGGCCCCAGAGACCGCCGCCCCAGGCCGTGACACTGCCGCCGCGCTGCCCGACCGCGCGCAGCTTGAAGAAGGTCGCCGAGACCTCCAGCAGCAGATCGAAGACCGCCCGCGCTTCCGGCGTCGGCGTGTTGCGTTTTGATGTTTTGGATGAAGTGTCAACCATCGCCCAGGGTTAGCAAGGCGATGGCCTTATGACAACATACTTGTCAGTTTGGCCATGTCAGTTTGGTGCAGGGCGACAACCATCGTGCCGCAACCGCGCCATCACTGCATCAGGCGCGGACCCTTGATGTCGATCGGGCCTGCTTCCGGCAGAACGCCGAGGCGGCGAGCGACTTCCTGATAGGCCTCTTCGACCTCGCCCAGATCCCGACGGAAGCGGTCCTTGTCCAGTTTCTTATCGGTGGCGACATCCCAGATGCGGCAGGAGTCCGGGCTGATCTCGTCGGCCAGGACAATGCGCATCTCCTCGTCTTCCCAGAGGCGCCCGAACTCCAGTTTGAAGTCGACCAATTTCAGGCCAACCCCGAGGAACAGGCCGCAGAGAAAGTCGTTTATCCTGAGCGCGTACTGCAGCATCTCGTCGAGATCCTGGGTGTTGGCCCAGCCGAAGGCGGTGATGTGCTCTTCGGAGACCAGCGGGTCGCCCAGTTCGTCGTTCTTGTAATAGTACTCGACGATGGAGCGGGGCAGGCGCGCGCCTTCTTCCAGCCCCAGACGCTTCACCAGGGTGCCGGCGGCAATGTTGCGGACGACGACTTCGATCGGGACGATCTCGACCTCGCGCACCAGCTGCTCGCGCATGTTGAGGCGGCGCACGAAATGGGTGGGGATGCCGATGCTTTCCAGCCGCGTCATCAGGTATTCCGAGATGCGGTTGTTCAGCACGCCCTTGCCGGTGATGGTGCCCTTCTTCTGATTGTTGAAGGCGGTCGCATCGTCCTTGAAATACTGGACAACTGTGCCGGGCTCGGGGCCCTCGTAGATGATCTTGGCCTTGCCCTCGTAGATCTGTCTGCGTCGCATCGATTGCACCTATATTAGGATCATTGTCCCATTTGGTCGGATTGGCCAGTTTGCTGATAAGGGCTGCGGCGCCTTTCCTGGCTCTCCACCGGCTGCTCGGACGGGGCAGTTGATATAGCAGGTGAAGGGGGGCAAAACAATCGCGCCCAGAGGTTGCCCAGAGCCGGTCCGGCTGCGGCCCAGCGGGGCCTTACAGGGCCTCAGATTCCTTCCGTCGGGTCCCATGAAGCGGGGTCCGTCTGGCTCTCGGCGGTAGGCGGCGAGCCCAGCCCGACCGGCTCGTAAAGTTGCCTGTCCGGGCGTCCGGCAGCGAACATCCAGACCGGCCGGGGCGGCTCCGCGCCCAGGCTTTGCGGTGCTGCGGGCAGCGCGATGAGCGAAGAGGACACAGTTTGGAAGGCCCCCAGGTCCACCGTCATGGCAGCCTCAGCCTCGCTCTGCGGATCGTCGGCGGCGCTGCGGGCCATGATGGCCTGCCACGCGCTCCAGTCGCCGGAGGCCGGATCCGGCGCGGCCGCTTGTTCCAGGTCGTGCCGGTGGCGCTTGATACGCGGGCTTTGGGGGTCGTTCAGGTCATAGGCGGTGACCATCGAGAGCCCCTCGGTAATCGGCCGCAGCGCGACCGCGCGCGCCGCCGGACCGTCCGGATTGCTGATCCAGTAGGCATCGCGGTTGTCGGCCACTACCAGGTTGAAACTGCGGTAGGCAGCGGGATTGAGGTCGGCCAGCGCCTCGGCGGCGGAAACCGCGTCGGCGTGGTCCAGCGCCTCCAGCACCAGTTCGCCGCGGCTGCGCTTATCTGCTGCCGGACCCAGGGAGCCTTTGCGATTGAGGATCGCCGCCACCAGGCCATGGTCGTTCATGCCCAGCCAGGAACCGCCCGCCGTCCGGTCCAGGCCGGCGACCGTCTCCGGCCGGTCGGACCAGTGGCGGCCGGGCGGCGCCCAGGGGCGATCGATCATCTCGTCGCGGTTGGCCGCCAGCAGCAGCGGCCAGGGATGGCCGGGACGGCGCAGAAGGACAAGCGTGCACATGGCGGCGATCAGGATCCTTTTCGACGGGGCTTTCGCCCGACCGGTCACCCTTTCCCACAGGTCCCGCGGGCGCAGCAAGCAGTTTCCCCCCGCCGCGAAGGAGTTTATAAAGCCTTCAGGCATTCCACTGCTTGAAGCGGCGGGTGTGAACCGCCACCTGATATTAACGTATAGATCGTTCCGGGAGACTAAGGGGCCGATGAACACATTCAGCGACCGCGAAAAGGCATTCGAGGACAAGTTCAAGCACGACCAGGACCTGCAGTTCCGCACAGAGGTGCGGCGCAACAAGCTCCTGGGGCGGTGGCTCGCGACCGAACTGCTCGGCCTGGAAGGCGACGCCGTGGACGCCTACGCCAAAGAGGTCGTAGCGTCCGACCTCGACGAACCCGGCCCCGACGACGTGGTCCGCAAGGTCATGGCCGATCTCGAGGCCAAGGCCGTCGATTTCACCGAGCATCGCCTGCGCACCCGCATGGACGATCTGATGGTCGAGGCCAAGAAGCAGATCATGGAGGAGTAGGGGGCAGGTTCCCTACACCCGGCAGGCCGGGCTCAGCCGAAGACCCGCTTGAAAATCGTGTCGACGTGCTTGGTGTGATAGGCCGGATCGAAGCAGGCTTCCAGGGCCGAAGGCTCCATCTTCGCCGAGACGTCCGGGTCCGCCTTCAATAAAGCCAGAAAGTCGCCTTCGCCGGCCCAGACCTGCATGGCGTTGCGCTGGACCACACGATAGGAGTCCTCGCGGCTGATGCCGGCCTGGGTCAGGGCCAGCAGCACGCGTTGGGAATGGACCAGCCCGCCGAGCTGATCCAGGTTCTTCTGCATCGTCTCCGGATAGATCAGCAGCTTCTCGACGACCCCGGCCAACCGGTTGAGGGCGAAATCCAGCGTGACCGTCGCGTCGGGGCCGAACATCCGCTCGACCGAGGAGTGGGAGATATCGCGCTCATGCCAGAGGGCCACGTTCTCCAGCGCCGGCACCACGGCGGCACGCACCACCCGGGCCAGGCCGGTCAGGTTTTCCGTCAGGATCGGATTGCGTTTGTGCGGCATGGCCGAGGAACCTTTTTGGCCGGGCGCGAAGAACTCTTCGGCCTCGCGCACCTCGGTGCGCTGCAGGTGCCGGATCTCGGTCGCCAGGTTCTCGATCGACGCGGCGATGACGCCCAGCGTCGCGAAGAAGGCGGCATGGCGGTCGCGCGGGATCACCTGGGTGGAGACCGGCTCCGGCGTCAGGCCGAGTTTTCCGGCGACGTATTCTTCGACGAAGGGGTCGATGTTGGCGAAGGTACCGACGGCGCCTGAGATGGCGCAGGTGGCGATCTCCGCCCGCGCGGCCTCCAGGCGGGCGCGGTTGCGCTGAAAGGCGGCGTAGTGGCCGGCCAGCTTCACGCCGAAGGTGGTGGGTTCGGCATGGATGGCGTGGCTGCGGCCCAGGCAGACCGAGTCCTTGTGCTCCAGGGCCCTGGTTTTCAGCGCGGCCAGCAGGCGGTCCAGATCGGCCAGCAGAATGTCGGCGGCCTGGGTGAGCTGCACCGCCAGGCAGGTATCCAGAACATCGGAGGAGGTCATGCCCTGGTGCACGAAGCGCGCTTCTTCGCCCACGTGTTCGGCCAGGTTGGTCAGGAAGGCGATGACGTCGTGCTTGGTTTCCCGCTCGATCTCGTCGATCCGCTCCACCTCGAAGGCGCCGCGCTCCCAAACCGCTTTGGCGGCTTCTTTGGGGATCACGCCGAGTTCGGCCTGGGCGTCGCAGGCATGGGCCTCGATCTCGAACCAGATGCGGAACCGGTTCTCCGGTTCCCAGATGGCGGTCATTTCGGGACGGCTGTAGCGTGGGATCATCGATGTCGGGTCCTGAACGAGAGCGGGCCCCGAAAGGGGCCGCTGAAAGAAGGGAGCTGCAGAGAGCTTTAAAGAGCGCTGCGGAGTCTGTTTTATAGCGCCGTGGCGCGCTTACAGCAAACCCATTGCCCGGAAACTGGCGTGGCCGGCGCGGCCGATGACCACGTGGTCGTGAATGGCGATCCCCAGTTTTTCGGCCGCCTGGCGCAGCTCCTCGGTCATCGCGATATCGGCGGGTGAGGGTTCCGGCTCGCCGGAGGGATGGTTATGGACCAGGATGAGCGCCGCCGCCCCCAGCTCCAGGGCCCGCTTCACCACCTCGCGGGTATAGACCGGCGTGTGATCGATGGTGCCGCGCTGCTGCACCTCGTCGGCGATGACGCGGTTGCGCTTGTCGAGAAACAGCAGCCGGAACTGTTCGACCGGCTCGTGGGCCATGGTAATGCGGCAGTAGTCCAGCAGCTTGTCCCAGGCGGAAATTTCCGCTGCCTCGATCATCTCCTCACGGGCCAGCCGGGCGGCGGCCTCCGGTACGACCTTCAGGGCGGCGATGGACGCCTTGCCCATGCCGGACACCTTGGACAAAACTTCCGGTTCGGCAGCCAAAACTTTGGAAAGGCTACCAAATTTGGCGAGCAGTGTTTTGGCTAAAGGCTTCATATCGCCGCGCGGTTTGGCGCCGAACAGCAGGAACTCCAGGATCTCGTAGTCCGAAAGGCTGTCGCCGCCGCGATCCAGCAGACGGTCGCGCAGGCGATCGCGGTGACCGTGGTAGTGGGGCTTGGGGGCGGGGGTCGGGTCCGGGGGCTGGGCCTCTTCCACGGTCGGTCGGGCCGGCTTGTCGGCCGGCGCCTTAAACGGCATAGGGCGGCGCGTGCCAGCCCTTGGGGGAGAGGGTGAAGATCTCGTAGCCCGTTGCGGTCACGCCGATGGAGTGTTCGAACTGGGCGGAGAGTTTCATGTCACGGGTGACGGCGGTCCAGCCGTCCTGCAGGATCTTCACCTCCGGGCGGCCGGCGTTGATCATCGGCTCGATGGTGAAGAACATGCCCTCGCGCAGGGCGATCCCGTCGCCCGGCCGGCCATAGTGCAAAATGCTGGGGGCATCGTGAAAGACCTGGCCCAGACCGTGGCCGCAGAAATCCCTGACGACCGAGAAGCGCTGCTTCTCCGCGAAGCTCTGGATGGCATGGCCGATGTCGCCCAGGGTGGTGCCGGGCTTCACCACCTCGATCCCGCGCATCATCGATTCATAGGTGACCTCGACAAGGCGGCGAGCTTTGATCTTGGGTTCCCCGACAAAGAACATGCGGCTGGTATCGCCATGCCAGCCGTCGATGATCACGGTAACGTCGATGTTGACGACGTCCCCATTCTCCAGGCGCTTGTCCGGGCTGGGAATGCCGTGGCAGACGACATGGTTCACCGAGGTGCAGATCGATTTGGGAAAGCCGCGATAGTTCAAAGGCGCCGGAACGGCACCGTGGCCTTCGATATAGTTGTGGCAGATCCGGTCGAGTTCTTCCGTGGTGATGCCCGGCTTCACCTCCGGGGTGATCATGTCGAGGGTTTCCGCCGCCAGTTGGCCCGCGCGGCGCATGCCTTCAAAGCCCGCCTCGTCATGGACAACATAGCCGCCGTCCTGGGGGCTGACCCGCTCTGCACTGTAACCTTGCTTCATCAATCCGACCCCTGCTGGGGAGTAGTTCAAAGAAATTGCCGCCAGCCGTGTGGCCAGAGGCCGCTTATAGCGCCAAAGTCAGGGCTGCGTCCAACACGACCGCCTCTGCCGATACCTTGCAACTATAGCACAGGACTTCAACCCCTTGCGCTACTGCCGTGTTCAGGGCCCTGGCATAGGCCGGATCGATGTCGGCGGCCACTGCCACGGTGTCGCAATCGCCCCGCTGGACCAGGAAAAGAAGCACAGCTCTTTGCCCGCCCTGGGCAATCTTTGCCAATTCGGCCAAATGCTTGGCGCCCCGCGCCGTGACCGAGTCCGGAAATTCCGCCAGGCCCGGACGGCGCATCAGGGTGACCGACTTCACTTCCAGATAACAGTCCGGCAGAGAACGGTCCTGGGTTTCCGGGGCTTGCAGCAGAAAATCCACCCGGCTGTTGGTGCCGTAGGGCACTTCGCGCCGGATCGACCCATAGGGCCGCAATGCCTCGATGCGGCCGGCCTCCAGGGCCTCTTCGACCAGGGCGTTGGCCCGGCCGGTATGGATGCCGACCAGGGCGCCCTCGGCCTCGACCAGTTCCCAGGAGTATTTCAGCTTTCGCGCAGGGTTTGTCGCAGGCGAAAGCCATGCAACCGAGCCGGGAGTCGCCAATCCCAGCATGGATCCCGGGTTGGCGCAGTGGGCGACCACCTCGGTGCCGTCCGGCATGGCGATGTCGGAGAGGAAACGCTTGTAACGCTTGACAAGACGGCCTTGAATCAGGGGGGCTGGAAATCGCATTTCGCCGGTATAGATAGAACTCGAGAAAGCGCAACCACTAGGTGTGCTTATCGCGAGAAGAGTTAATGACATGGGCTTGCAACTTCCAGCCCGGGGAGCCACTGTACGAAGCACAGTCTAGCAATGCGTTTCCGCTCGCTCTACCCGGCACTTCGGGGTGCCGGGTCTTTGGGCCAGTCGCTGCAAGGAATCCTAAATGCTCGTTCAGCCACGTCGCCGTCTGTTTTCGTCCATTACCATCGCCTCTGCCGGTTTGCTGATGCTTGCCGCCTGTGCGTCGGACCCCGTCGTCCTGGGCGGCGAAAGCAGTGGTGCGGCGCCGCCGCCGGGAAGCCAGGACAGTGGCGCCGCCGGCGGTAACGCCCTGCCGCCGCCGGGCGCGGACGGTGGCGAGCAGTCGGCCGGCCTGCCGGCCGTGCCCTCTCAGGACCAAGCCGGTGGAGAAGCGGCGGCCGAGGAGGAAGGCGTGATCCTTAAGGGCCCGGACGGCACGACTTGGACGATCCAGAGCGACAAGGACGAAGAGGCTTATCGGATCGACATTGAGGATTGCTACAATTACGCCTGGGCTCAGACGCGCCGGGACGCCCAGATTACCGACGACCGTAATGCCGGGATCGACACCCTGACCAGTTCATCGCGCTACGCGGGCCTGCGTCAGCGGGTCGATGAATTCGACCTGCGCCAGCGCCGCGGCTCGCTGATGACCGGCTGCATGGAGGCCAAGGGCTACGCCCGCAGCGATACCGTGTTGCCGCGCCTGGAATTCTGAGAGCTATGACGACGCCGACGGTCACCGCCTGCCTTCTTATCATCGGCAACGAAATTCTCTCCGGGCGCACCCAGGACAAGAATCTGGCCTACATCGGTGAGCAGCTCAATCTGCTGGGCGTGCGCATGATGGAGGTTCGGGTCGTCCCCGATGACGAGGCCGTTATCGTGAGCACCCTGAACGAAGTGCGACGGCGCTTTGACTATGTGTTCACCACGGGAGGGATCGGGCCGACCCACGACGACATCACCGCCGAGTGCGTTGCCAAGGCTTTTGGCGTGCCGCTGATCGTTAACCCAGAGGCCCGGGCAATTCTGGAAGCGCACTATGAGGCCGGCCAGCTGAACGAGGCCCGGCTGCGCATGGCGCGGACCCCCGAAGGGGCCGATCTGATCGACAACCCGGTCAGCAAGGCACCGGGTTTCCAGATGGAGAACGTCTTCGTGATGGCGGGCATTCCGGCGATCATGCAGGCGATGTTTCAGAGCCTTCGCCACCGCCTTGTCGGCGGTGCCCCCTTGCAATCGAGAACGGTCACCCTGGCGTTGGGCGAGGGCACGATCGCAGCGGCTCTGGGGAAGATACAGGACCAGTTCCCCAGCGTGGAAATCGGCAGTTACCCCTTCAATCGGAATGGCAATTTCGGCGTCCGCGTCGTTTTGCGTTCGACCGAAGAGGACCAGCTGGAGCAAGCCTGTGGGGTAATGGATACGATGATCGCCGGCTTTGGAAGCACCGGCGATTGGGACAGAGGGACGCAGCAATCAGGGGAAGTGGAAAGCCGCGAAGCGCCGGTGTCGGATGAACGGGCCGCCGGTTAGCCTTCGGGTACGTTGAATGGGGGAGAGCCTCGGCGATGGGCGCCGGGGGGAGTGAGAAGGGCAAAATAAGCGATGGACCTCCTGCCGTTGCTGTTTACGACTGCCTTGGTGGCCTATGTGCTGTCCCTTGGCAGCGCCGATCTGGCGCGTTCGATCATCCGGGTAACGGCGCTTTTCTGTGCTGCCGTCTGCCTCGCCGCCTGGGGGATCGCTATGCTGTCTTACAGCGAATGGGGCCAGCCTTTTGTCGACGACTTTTATGCGACCGCTCTTATCGAGCGCAGTCTGGGCTACGATCTCGGTGGCTTGGCGCTGGTGTTCGGCGCCGTGGTTCCGATATGTTTTGGACTCTTCGAGATGTGGCGGCTGAAGGCGACCCGCCCTTCGTCGTTGAAACAGAACGAGCAGTAGCCGGGCGGTGCAGCTGACGGGCCGCTACCCTACCGGCGCCGGCAGGAGAGGAAAAGATGAGCGAGCCATCCCGGGCCGCCGGCAACGATCCGGTGGAATTGACGATAGAGCCGCGCAGCCGCGACCTCGGCGGGTTTTCCGTGCGCCGTATCCTGCCTTACGCCAAGCGCCGCCTTGTCGGACCCTTTATCTTCCTCGACGAGATGGGCCCTGCCGATTTCCCGGCGGGCGAGGGCATCGACGTGCGTCCCCATCCGCACATCGGCCTGGCCACGGTCACCTATCTCTTCGACGGCGAGATCATGCATCATGACAGCCTGGGCTATGCACAGGCGATCCGGCCGGGGGCGGTGAACTGGATGACCGCGGGCAGGGGGATCGTCCATTCCGAGCGGACCGGCGAGGAGGCGCGGGCGGGCGCACAGCGCCTGCACGGCATGCAGTCCTGGATCGCCCTGCCGGTGGAAGACGAGGAAGCGGAGCCCGGCTTCACGCACTACCCGACCGCGGCGCTGCCGGAGATCCAACGGCCCGGCGTCTGGATGCGCCTGATCGCCGGATCTGCCTACGGCCGGACGTCACCGGTGAAGGTGTTTTCGGAGATGTTCTATCTCCATGCCGAGGTGGCGGAAGGCGCGGAGCTTGCCCTGCCTGACAGCTATGCGGAGCGTGCCGTCTATGTTGTGAACGGCTCCGTCGAGATCGCCGGGCAACGCTATGAGGCGAACACCATGGCGGTGTTCAAACCGGGCGTGCCTGTGGAGATGACGGCGACAGCATCCAGCCGGGTGATGCTGCTGGGCGGCGCCACCTTGCCGGGCGAGCGGGCCATCTGGTGGAACTTCGTCTCCTCCTCGCCGGAGCGCATGGAGCGGGCCAAAGCGGATTGGAAGGCCGGCCGCTTCGCCAGGGTGCCCGGCGACGACGAATTCATTCCCCTGCCGGAAGACTAGATCGTTTTCGACTTGCGTCGGATCGGTTCCAGCCCGCTCCCCCGGGTTCAGAAAAAATCCCTCTCTTTGAACCTCGTCCCCAATGCCAACGACTGAAAGACGTCATCGGGCCTGAACAAGGCCCGGGGGGGACGGGGGTCGCGCAATTTATCTGCTCGGGCCTCGTGGGCGGGCGGCTGTTGGCGGCGACTTCAGCCGCCCGTCTCCCTGTTGACCACACCACCGGCAGGCCGGTCAGGTGGCCATCTTTGCTGGAGCCAGATCAGAATCCTGAAAGACATCCGGTGATGCCGCAGGTGTGAAATTCCGCAGATTGTTTTGAACCCCGCCGCTACTGCCCGCGACTGAAGGGCATCATCGGGCCTGAACAAGGCCCGGGGAGACGGGGACTGTGCAATTTATCTGTACGGACCCCGTGGACGGGCGGCTGTTGGCGGCGACTACAGCCGCCCGTCTTCTTGTTGTTTGACCCATCAGCCTATCTGTCAGGCCGCCGCCTTTCTAAAGTCTCGCAGACACTCCCGGCAACGATGCTGCCAATAACAATGCTCCCAGTGACAAAGCGGCTGTGGAGATCCACACGCCGATAACCTGTACAGAGGCCGTGCGACTCTCCTGAGTGGGGAGCCGCCCGGCCTGTCGTTTGCCTATTCTGAGTGTGGTCCTGCGTTCTTGCATTGAGCTTGTGCGGTTTCTCGGGTTCAAATCCGACGGCTTTGTCTTTACCTCATCGGCTGCAAGTGTCAGCTGCGAAGTGTCGCCCACACGACGTCTTTTCAGTGGACTCCCGTAGCCGTGTCAGGATGGGCGCGGGGGTGGGGTCGGACCCATCGGTCGGCCCAGCACTTGCCGACGGGCGGCTGTCGGCGGCGACTGCAGCCGCCCGTTATCTCTCTCTCACTCTCATGAAAACTTTCTCTTGGCGCGGGCCAGAGGTTCGCGTTGTCCAACCTGGGTTAATCGGAGCTGACGTTCCGTTTATGCGGCTGCTTCGGCCAGCTTCAAACTGTCCGGGGCGGTAGCACTCAAGCCGGCGAAGATATTCATCCTGCCCGGGCTGGGCGGATAAACCCGGGAGCGGGCAGGTCAGGCGGAGGAGGGACGGCGGCGGTCGGCGACCAGGGCCGTTCCTTCTTTTCCGGCTGCTTTCAGGGAGCTGGTGAGAGCGCCCCGGCAACGCCCGTTCCGGCCGCTTTGGTCCGGTCACGGACGCGGGGAAAGCTCTTCTCTATCAATTAGTTGTATTGTTTCCAATAAGTTAACGGGCATGCCCTGCAAAGTTGCATGGCCTTCGTGCGGTTTCACGGGTTCAAGCCGGGCCGGTTTGTCTGTATCCCAGGCTCGCGCCCTATTCGCCGATGCCGCCCCTGCGGGCCCTGGGAACACGCCCAGAGAAACATTGAACCCTGACCCGGGCGCCAACGACCAACACAAAAGCGCCGGCCTTGGGCCGCGCAACGTTTTGATGGATTTCAGGAGAACCGCCATGTCCCGCCGGACTGAGCTTGGCGCCCCGCGCGCCAATGAATCCCTTTTCACCCGTCCTCGCGGCAGCGCCGCCTGGCGCCGCGCCCTGCTGCCCGCCGGCGCGCTGGCCCTGGCCATGACCGCCGCCGGCCCGGCTCTGGCGGATACTGGGAACGCGGACATCGAAGAACTGGACCTCGCCGTTATCGAGGTCTCCAGCGATGGCGAGACCTATACGACAGTGTCGGACTCGTCCCCCGCCATCACCGGCATGTGGTTTATACACCTGAATGCTCATAAACGTGGCCGGGTGAAATCCTGGGCTGCATGGCCGGCCATGCAGGCTCAGGGCATGCCCACCAAGGACTTTCCGGAACTCGGCAAGTCGGCCAGCTATCCACTCGGCGACAGGCCCAAGATAGTGAACCGCGAGTATCCCCTTTTCATTCCCTTGCAGGCTTATAGAGCCTACGTCAAAGAGGCCTGCAACCAAATGGCCTTCAGACTGCGCAACTACAGCGGCAAGACCAATGACGAGATCTTCGCGGTCGACCGTTCGATTCCTGTCGAGGTAAGCGCCGGGATCACCTGGGATATGTCAGGTCGAGCCAACGAAAACCCCCCCGCTGTGGAGGTCACTCCCGGAGCAGAAAATAACAAGATTAAGCCGGTCACGATCGTTTGCCTCAAGACGCCGACCCAGCCGGCGCCTGAGCTGAAAGTGGTCGCATCGCAACTTTCCGTGGAAGCGGGAAACATCAGCAGCGGCCTCCAGAGTCAATGTGTCTTGCGGCTTGGGGGCGCCATAACCGTGACGCGCTCGGATCTGCCCGTCACGTTTCGCTACGTTGATGAAACGGGCAAGGAAAGTGATGTGAAAACCATCTCTCCGGTTCCCGGCGTGGTAAAAGCGATGCAGCATGTCTTCATGCATTCCTACCCACTTGATCATGTGGTCGGCGAGAAGAACGAAGGCAAAATCCGGATGGTCGGCGAGAACATCGAGTTTGAATCGAACTGGGCCGACTACGATGTCGACTGCGCCGCGCCGACGAACGACCTGCTGGTCGCCCTGCCGCCGAAGGCCACGCGCTTGGAGGCCTTTTCCGGCGCCAAGAAAACCGTCCACGTGCAGACCCTTACCGTCGTGGGCGTGGAAAGCACGTCTCATCCCTATCTTTGTCCCGCACGGATGCGGGTTGAAGGCGGCCTCCAGGGGCGGGGCAAAGCGTCTGGTAAAGCGGTGCTGTTTGCCAGTAAAGAGCAGCTTGCCGAGGAAGTCTATGACGTCGACCAGGGTGATACGGTCTACTTCGGGGGCGAACGTGAGCTGTCCTGGCACGTCGGTAATGTGCACGGCCAGGAGGTCGTTCTTCAGTTGATGATCCGCAATATGGCCGGCGAGGTGGTTGATAGCATCAAGTCCAGCCAGACCTTCAAGTGCGAGCGGATCGTTCAGGGCGCTCTCGCTTTGACGCCACCACAGCCCACCAACGACAAGGCAAGTGCCGGGTCTGGCAGCACGCCGCCACAATCCACCAACGACAATGCCACGGCGCAGGCCGGTCTGAATTTCAATATCGTTACGCCGAAGAACCGGGTCCGCAACGGCCAGATCCGTCTGTCCGGTGCCAAGCCGGACCAGGCCTTTAAGCTGCGTTTCCTGCGCAAGTCCAACAGCGGCGGTTACAAGATCGTCAACTCGGCCCAGCTGCCCAAGCAGATGACCGGGAACGCGGCCAGCTTCAACATGGCCGCGCTGAACGCCGGTACCTGGCGCCTGCGGGTCTGTCCGATGGCAAAGGGCGGCAAGATCCCGAACGTCAAGGCCTGCAAGACGTCGGACTTCAAGGTGCTGGCGGCCGGTACGTTCCAGGCCCCCACGGGTGACCCGCAGCAGTCACCAACCTACTCCATCATCCCGAATATCGGCGGATGAATCCCAAGGCCGGGCCCGTCAATCGGCCCGGCCGCCTGTCTTTGCCTCACGCTTTATCCCCCGATGTCATCCATAGGGGCAGCTTGCCGGATCTCCGGGCCGGGCCATTGAACCTTGGCGCGGCGGCAGACGACCAACAGTTACGGGCCCGGCTTCCGGTCGCGCTTTCGCCACGTATTCTTCGCCACGTATTCAATGTATGAATCACAGGAGAGCAGCCGTGTTCAGCCGAACCAAACCGGGCGTCGAGTGCCTTGATCAAGTCCTGTCCACTCGTCACCGCGCAAGCGCCGCCTGGCGCCGCGCCCTGCTGCCCGCCGGCGCGCTGGCCCTGGCCATGACCGCCGCCGGCCCGGCTTTGGCCGACTACACGTACACACATGTCTATAAACTGGACGCCGCCATTATCGAGGTTGCCAGCGATGGCGAGAACTATACGACAGTATCGGACTCGTCCCCTGCCATTACCGGCATGTGGGTGGTACACTTGGATGCTGACATACGTGGCCGGGTGAAATCCTGGGCTGCATGGCCGGCCATGGTGACTGATAGCGGGCCCACTAAGGACTTCCCGGAACTCGGCAAGTCGGCCAGCTATCCACTCGGCGACAGGCCCAAGAAGGTGACGCGCAAGTATCCCCTTTTCATCCCACTGGAGGCTTACAGAGATTACGCCACAGACAGTTGCAACAGACGGGCCTCTTTTCTGCGTAATACGCTTAACAAGACCGATGAGTACATCTTCGCGCGCGATCGCTCGATTTCTGTCAAGGTCAGCACCGGGATGACTTGGAAAATGTCAGGTGGAGCTAACGACAACCAGATCGGCCTGAACTTCCCAATAAATGATCATGAGATTAAGCCGGTCACGATCGTCTGCCTCAAGACGCCTGTTGCCGCGCCGCCGCCGCCGCTGCCGCCGGCTGTCCTGTCGTCCAATCTTTCCGCCGGAACCTTCGACTCGGTTCATCTGCAGGGCAGCTGCGTGTTGCAACTCGCCGGGACCATAACCACCACGCGCTCGGATATGCCCGTCACGTTTCGCTACGTTGATGAAACGGGCAAGGAAAGCGATGTGAAAACCATCTCTCCGGTTCCCGGCGTGGTAAAAGCGATGCAGCATGTCTTTACGCACTCCTATCCTCTTGATCATGTGGTCGGCGAGAAGAACGAAGGCAAAATCCGGATGGTCGGCGAGAATATCGACTTCACCTCCGACTGGGCCGACTACGACGTCGACTGCTCCGCGCCGACGAACGACCTGCTGGTCGCCTTGCCGCCGAAGGCCACCCGCCTGGAGGCCTTTTCCGGCGCCAAAGAAACCGTCAACGTGCAGACTCTTACCGTCGTGGGCGAGGAAAGCACGTCTCATCCCTACCTTTGTCCCGCGCGAATGCGGGTTGAAGGCGGCCTCCAGGGGCGGGGCAAGGGGGCCGGCACGGTGGTTCTGTTCGTCGATCAACAACAGTTGGCCGCGGAAGTTTACGATGTCGATCAGGGTGAGACGGTCTATTTCGGGGGCGAACGGGAATTATCCTGGCACGTTGGTAATGTGCAGGGCCAGGAGGTTCATCTTCAGATGGTCATCCGTAATATGACTGGCGAGGTGGTTGATACCATCAAGTCCAGCCAAACCTTCAAATGCGAGCCGATCATCCAGGGCACCCTTGCCTTGACGCCGCCGAAGGTCACCATCATCCAAGCCAGTGCCCAGGCGGAAAGGGTCTCCGTCCAGAATTACACCTGCCCGGCGCGGGTGAGGGTTCGCGGCGGCATCCAGGGCCAAGGCCCGTTCTCCGGTACGGCCTTGATCGCCGTCAACAATCAGCCGGTGTCCGAGACGTCCTTCAATGTCGATGACGGCCAGGTGCGGGGTTTCGAAGGCGATCAGGAGCTCATTTGGAACAATCAGAATGTGTCGGGCCAGACGGTCTGGTATCGGCTGGCCGTCCTCAATGACAATAAAGACGTGGTCGATGTTTCCACTGCCAGCAAGACCTTTAAATGCGATACGGTGATCGGTGGAAAGGGCGTTGAACTTCCCGCATCGCAGCCAACTAACGACAATGCCACGGCGCAGGCCGGTCTGAATTTCAATATCGTTACGCCGAAGAACCGGGTCCGCAACGGCCAGATCCGTCTGACCGGTGCCAAGCCGGACCAGGCCTTCAAGCTGCGTTTCCTGCGCAAGTCGAACAGCGGCGGTTACAAGATCGTCAACTCGGCCCAGCTGCCCAAGCAGATGACCGGAGGGACGGCCAGCTTCAACATGGCCGCGCTGGACCCGGGCCTCTGGCGCCTGCGGGTCTGCCTGGTGAAGGGCGGCTCTGCTATCTCGAAGCCCAAGGATTGCAAAAAGTCGGACTTCGAGGTGCTGGGCAAGGGGACGAACAGCTTCCCAAAAGCGATCCCCGGCGCGGCTCCGCAGCCGCAGACCAACTCCGTCATCCCGAATATCGGCGGATAGATCCCGCGGCAGGATCCCCAAGGCCGGGCCCGTCAGTCGGGCCCGGCCGCCCGTCTTTGCCCCAACGCCTCATTCCCCGATGTCATCCATAGGGGCAGCTTGCCGGATCTCCGGGCCGGGTCATTGAACCTTGGCGCGGCGGCAGACGACCAACAGTTACGGGCCCGGCTTCCGGTCGCGCTTTCGCCGCGTGTTCAATGTATGAGTTATTAGGAGAGCAACCGTGTTCAGCCGAACCAAACCGGGCGTCGAGTGCCCTGATCAAATCCTGTCCGCCCGTCACCGCGCAAGCGCCGCCCGTCACCGCGCAAGCGCCGCCTGGTGCTCTGGCGTGTTGTCTGTCAGCGCGCTTGCTCTGACCATAACGGCGGCCGGCCCGGCAGCGGCCGATTACCAAAGCGCAATCTATGAAGTCAACAATCCCACCATGATCGTTGAATCCGAAGGGGCTGACTACACCAGGCTTGAATCCGGCGGCACGGTTAAGGGCACCATAAAGGTGAAAATCAGAACCGGGCTGATCGGCAGAGTGAGGAATTGGGGCGCCTGGCCGAAAATCGGAACGCGGGACCATACCAATTCAAGCAGCAATGGTGTTCGATACTGGAGTTTGTTCATCGATGAAGGGATGAACAGGAGCTATGACTTCCCACGTCCCAAAGAAGTGGACGAGGAATTCGATTTTACCATTGCACCGGCCAGCTATGAAGGGATTCTGGTACAGGCCTGTAGAGAACACGCCGACCACCTGCGACAAACGGGTCATCTTGATAAGGACATCTACAGCAAAGATCATTCGATTGAAGTAGCATTTGGCGCGGAACTTATCGCGGACATATCCGCGGCCACCGAATCCAACTATAAGCCGAGGGTTCCGGAAAACTGGAACGAACACACGCTGTTCAACGTAACCTGCAAACGCAATCCACCCGTCCCCGTCCCGACCCCCGCCCCTAAGCTGGAAGTGGTTGCTTCGAAGCTTTCAGCGGAGGCTATCAATACACCGAATGGTCAATGTGGATTGAAGCTTGCCGGTACGGTCACGCCGACGCTTCCGCATGTGCCGGTTAAATTCCGCTATGTCGATGATACGGGCAAGCAAAGCGACGTTAAAACCGTTGCGCCGATGACCGGGCAGGTGCAGTGGGTGTTCACGCACGGCTACCCCCTTGATCATGTTGATGATAAGAAGAAGGGCAAGATCCGCATAGTGGGCGAGAATGCCGATTTCCAGTCCGACTGGGCAAAATACGACATGGAAGACTGTTCCCAAGCGCCGGGCGGCTATCAGATTGAACAGCCGCCGGAGATCGCTGGGATGCAGTTCGCGCAGCCCCAGGGTCAGATCAAGATGAGTAATGTTGCGAACACGCAAACCACAACGCTGGGCCACGCCAATAATGGCGGCGGGTCTGCTGCGGGCGAGTATCTCTGCCCTGAAACCGTGAGGGTTGTGGCTGCTGTTAAGGGCCTTGGCAGAATGTCCGGGGAAGCCAGAATGCACGCCGATGCCAAGCTGATTCTGGAAGAGCCCTATCAGATCCAAAACGGGCAAACGATCCAGATCGCTGCTGTCCATGAGTTTATATGGAAAAAGAGCGATGCCAAAAAAGGCCAGGAGATCGCCTTCCGGATTGTGATCAAGGACAACCTCGGAAAGCTGGTCGACACGTACACTAAAAAGAAAGCGTTCAAATGCCTGGAGGTGGTTCAGGCAGCCATCAGCGATATCCCGGGATCGCGACCGACGACCAGCCAGGAAGCCATGCCGGCCATTTCGACTTTTGGTATCCTTGCGCCGCGGAACCAGGTTCGCAACGGCCAGATCCGTCTGTCCGGTGCCAAGCCGGACCAGGCCTTCAAGCTGCGCTTCCTGTACAAGACCAGCAGCAGTGGTTTCAAGATCTACAACTCGCCCCAGTTGCCCAAGCAGATGACCGGGGGGACGGCCAGTTTCAATCTGGGGGCCTTGAAAGCCGGTGCCTGGCGCCTGCGGGCTTGTCCTGTGAAGGCCGGCGCCGCGATCCCTAGGCTCAAAGACTGCAAGGCTTCGGACTTCACGGTGCAGGCGGCCGGTACGTTCCAGGCCCCCGGTGGCGGCACGCAGCCGCAAACCAACTCCGTCATCCCGAACATCGGCGGATAAAGCCTACGGCCGGGCGGCTACACAGAGAAGGGGCGGCGGCAGCCGATGGCGCGGCCGTCCCTTCTGACTATTTATTTACTGTTATCAATGGACTGGCTGTTTGATCCCGTAAAGCTGCATGGCCTTCGTGCGGTTTCACGGGTTCAAGTACGGCGATTTTGCCTGTATTTCCAGGCCCCTTACCGTTGTGGGGCGGTCGAACGGGTCTCGCAGTCTCCGTGATATTTTGAACCCAAGCGCCTCCTCCAGCGACTGACCTAACAACACTGCTCCGCCTTTGGCTGAGCTTCAGGTTCTCGAATTTGTGGAGAAGAAGCCATGTTCCGTCGGACTGACCCCGGCGCCAGGTGCCGCGATATCAACTGTTCAACAATTCGGTCGCGCGCGCTTCAAGCGGCGTCAATCTTCAGTGCTGCTCTGGCCATGGCCGCCCCCGGGCAGGCGCTGGCGGACTATGGATCCGCGCTCGTGACCGAGCTGGATCTTGCTGTCATCGAGGTCGCCAGCGATGGCCAGGGCTATACGACCGTATCAGGTTCGTCCCCCGCCATTAACGGCATGATGAGACTGAGTTTGGACGCGCACAAATACGGAAAGGTGAAGTCCTGGGCTGCTTGGCCGAGTATCCAGGACATGGCCATCCAGAAGAAGCAGTTCCCGGAGTTTAAATACTCGGAAAGCTATTCGATCGGCGACAGGCCCAAGACTGTAGGGCGCGACCTGCCCTTCTCCATTCCGTTGCAGGCTTATAAAGCCTACGCCAAGGATGCCTGCAACCAACTGGCCTCTCGACTGCGTAGTAAGCATGGCAAGACCGATGAGGAGATTTTCGCGGTCGACCGTGAAATTCCTGTTGTGGTCCGCGGTGAGCTCACCTGGGAGATGTCGGGTCTTGCCAATGATGATCCTCCTCCGGCGCCGGTGCCATCTGGCGCGGGAAACCCAGGAGGAAACTCGAAGGTCAAGCCGGTCACGATTGTCTGCCAAAAAACCCCGTTGCCGCAGGCTCCGCCGACGGCGAACGATCCGGTGCCGCAGGTGCAGTCGGTGAACCTGGTGGTCGACGGGCAGGGTACTCCGGTGGGCGAATGCCGCCTCATCCTCTCCGGCATCGTGACGACGAATCTGCCCAACACCCAGGTGAAGTTCCGCTTCCGCGACCAAGACGGTAAGGAAAGCGGCGTGAAAACGGTCGTCACCGGGCCGAATGCCTGGGTGAAGTACGGCCATATCCAGACCCTGCCGTCCGGCGACCTGAATACGGGCGAGGTGCGGGTGATCGGCGTCAGCGAGGAATTCAGTTCCGATTGGAAGAATTACAAGGTGGACTGCCGTTCGCCGGCTGTTCAACTGGAAGTCCTCGCCACCACCGAAAAGGTGATGCATCAGGGCGAAACCTGCCCGGCCAGCGCCAAGATCTACGGCGTGGTCAAGGGCCGTGGCGATATCGCCGGTGCGGCCTCGCTCTTTGCCGACGGCAAGCTGAAGGCATTGAAGCAATATGACCTCGAAGACAAGGAGACGACCGTTATCGAGGGTGACTACGACCTCGATTGGCAGAATGCCGGGGCGTCTCAGCAGAGCGTGAAGTTTTCGATGAACGTCGCCAACAACGCGGGCGATCTCATCGGCCAACTCGAGGTGAGCGAGACCTTCGAGTGCAGCCAGGGCGTTCCCGACGGCCTTGCCGGAGATATTCCGCTACCGAAGACGGTGAAGTTAGTGGTCGTGCCGCAGGGCACGGTGGTGCAGGGCGATTATGTCTGCCCCGCCGAGGTCCGCATGATCGCCGGTGTCGTGAGCGGCAAGGACCCGCTCTCCGGCAAGGTCGTCTACTTTGTCGACGCTTTGCTGAACGACGAGAAAGACTTCAGCCTGGGAGCGAGCCAGCAACAGGGTGTCATAGTCGAGCACCCGCTTGATTGGAGTGGTGGTGGTAACGGTCTTTTGGCGAAGGCCGATGCCGGAAACGGTGATTCTCCTGCCGGAGACGGTGATTCGCCGCCTGAGCAGAAGCTGAACTTCAAGGTGAAGGTTTTGAACCAGCTGGGTTTTGAGATCGGCGCCGCACAGCAGATGAAGACCTTCGCCTGCAAGAAGATCGCTACTGCCGGTCTTGATGACGGTGCGCCCGGCGGGCTGGCGACCGCCTTGCCGCCGAAGCCGAATGTCTTCTCGGTGCCGGTCGGGGAAATCCAGCACAACGGCAATTTCTGCCCGGCCCGGATTCAGATCTACGGCACCTTGAAGGGGCGCGGCGCCTTCGCCGGCAGCGCGGGGCTGGTCATGAACACGGCCACGGTGCTGACCAAGGGCGTCAGCATCGACGACAAAGAGACCGTCAACGTGGCGGGGGTCTTCGATCTGACCTGGAAGGACAGCGAGACGCAGCTCCTCGAGTTTGGGATCGACCTTGCCAACGCCAACGACGATAAGGTCGACTCGGTCTACAAGACTATTAATCTTGAGTGCCGTAAGCCGGGGGTCGTCGGTATCGGTCAGGGCGCTGGCGGGTATTCGTCTGCCAAGCCGAAACCGACCAATTCGCAACAGGCGGGCAAGCCTGCTGCCGTTGGCGGGCTGATGTTGCCGCAGGCACCGGCTTTCGCGATCCAGGCGCCCAAGGGCAACATCAAGTCCGGCCAGATTCAGCTTTCCGGCGGCAAGGCGGGCGCCAAGTATGTGCTGCGCTTTTACCGCAAGGCCGGGAACGGCTTTAAGCTTATCCGCTCGGCGAAGCTTCCCAGGGCGATGACCGGCCCCAACGCCAGCTTCGATGTGAAAGCCCTGACCGGCGGGCGTAACTGGCGCCTGGAGGTCTGCGCTGCCGGCCAGAAAGGCAAGAAGGCCTGCAAGACGACCGACTTCCAACTGCCGCTGTCCAAGGCGCCGGCCGGGGTGAAGAAGACACCCAAGAAGCCTGCGAAAACCAAGGTCTTCATCCTGCCGGGGATGGGTGGCTGAACCAGCGAAGGGACAGGTTGAACGGAGGAGGGGCGGCGGCGTTCGAACGGGATCCTGCATTTCCTGCAGGGCTTGAACCCAAGCGCCTCCTCCAGTGACCAACACAGGACCGCTCTGATCTTTGGTCGGGTTTCAGGTCTCGAATATGTGGAGATGAAATATGCTCAGTCGGACTGACCCCGGCGCCAGACGCCACGATATCAACTGTTCAACCCGTTCCGCAGGGCGCGGCGTTTTTCGGCACAGCCTGATAGGTGCTGCCGCATGCGCGTCTATGGTGGCGTTCGCCGGACCTGCTTTAGCGGACTTTGGATATTCCTGGGTCAAGAAACTGGATCCCGCCACCATCATCGTGAGGAGCGACGGCGAGAGCTATACCTCGCTGGCCGAGGCGCCGCTCGCCATCACCGGGGAGATCGAGCTCAACTTCGACGCCGAAACCTTGGGCCGCGTGAAGTTCTGGGCCGTTTGGCCGGAGTTGAAAGCTGAAGACGCTGCTGAGCAGATCCACAATCGGGAACCGCTGATACCTTGGATCGAGTATCGGGGTTACGGCTACTCGGAAAGCTATCCGGTCGGTGACCGGCCCAAGAGCGTCGACCACACCAAAGTGCTCCGTCTGCCGCGGAATGCTTACGATACTTTCGCGGTCTCCGCCTGCAATGCCCTTGCTCATCGTCTGCGCGATGAGGCGGGGATGGGCGATCAGGAAATCTTCTCCCGAAACCGCACGGTCAGGGTTCGGGCAGGCACCGGTCATACCTGGGAAATGACCGGGGCCGCCGGTAGCCAAGACCCAGTTCCGGTGATCGGTGGTGCCGCCTCTGACCCGGAGCGCGATAAGGTCCGCATTATCTGTCAGAAGAAACCGTCGCGGGTGCCGCCGGTTGTGGAGGAGCCCACGCCCGAGGTGCCGGAGGTGAAGAAAGCCGAAATTTTGTCGGTGGATGACAAGGGCGGCTATGTGGGTTCCTGCGGGATGGAAATCGATGCCCGCATCACCACCAACCGGACCAATGAGGAGCTCAAGTTCCGCTATGTCAGCGACAAGGGTCACGAGAGCGATATCAAGACGGTAAACACCGGTGGCGGCACGACGGCCATCCTTCAGCACGACTACGACCTGCCGTCGGATAGCGACTATACCGGTAAGATCCGCATCGAGGGCGTCAGCTCGAACTTTGTTTCGGCCTGGAAGAACTATGACCTGGACTGCGGTACACCGAACGATCTTTTGACTCTGCTGCCGCCCAAGGCGACGCACCTGGAAGCCCACACCACCGGCGACGAGATTCGCTACCAGGGGCATGTCTGCCCGGCGAAGGTGAAGGTCTTTGGGGTTTTCAAAGGCCGGGGAACGTCTTCGGGCAATGTCTGGCTGGCGGTTAATGGCAAGCCGGAAGCCCAACTGCCGTTTGACGTGGAAGACGGCCAGACCAAGATCGTCGAAGCCGAATACGATCTCTCCTGGGAAGGGGTCCGGGGGCCGTTCAGGCAGGATATCAATCTTGCCCTTTACCTGACCGGCCCCTCAGGCGCCGAGGTCGGCCGCCTGCTCAAGACACAGAGCTTTTCCTGCCGGAAGCCGCAGATTTCCGAAGCGGCCCAAGGCGGGGCCGACGGCCTTGCCTCCGGGGCACCCGCGCCCAAGTCTGTGGTTCTTGCCACCTTCGGTTTGGGGCAAAAGAGGTTCCCTGGCTACATCTGCCCGGAGCGCGTATGGATCCGCAGTTCGGTGCGCAGCGGTAATAAAGCGCTGAAGGGGACCGTGGCTCTGTTTGCCGGGGGCTCCCTGCGAAAGGAGCTCGCCGTCGACCAGCCGGCGAATACGAACAACGTCTACGACGTCAACCACGATCTGTCCTGGAGTGGGGCAACGCTGCCCGAACAGACCATGCTGATCACGGTGAAGTTCGCCAATCAGCACGGCCATGTTGTGAAGACGGTCGAAAAGACGGAGCGTTTTGCTTGCAGAAGGATCGGCACCTCGGAGGCTGTTCCCGGTGGCAAATCGGCCGGCGAGCCGAAACCGACCCATTCGCAGCAGGCCGGCAATCCTGTCGCAGTTGGTAAGGCTACCTTGCTGCCGGCTGCGGGTTTCGCGATCCAGGCACCCAAGGGCCGGGTACGCCAGGGCAAGATCAAGCTTTCCGGTGGCAAGCCGAATGCCAAGTATGCCCTGCACTTCTATCGCAAGACCGAGAGCGGCTTTAAGCTTGTCAGGTCGGCGAAGCTGCCCAGGGCGATGACAGGCCCCAATGCCGGCTTTGACATGAAAGCCCTGACCGGCGGCCGTAACTGGCGCCTGGAGGTCTGCGCTGCCGGTCAGAAGGGCAAGAAGGCCTGCAGGACATCAGACTTCAACCTGCCGCTGTCGAAAGCATCGGCCGGAGCGAAGAAGACACCCAAGCAACCGACGCCGGCCAAGGTTTTCATCCTGCCCGGGATGGGTGGCTAAACCATCGAACGGATAGGTTAAACAGAGGAGGGGCGGCGTTGGTCAGCAACCACCGCCGTTCTCTCTTTTCGCTGCCCTGCCCGGCTTTTTCAAGCAATGAGCACGCGGGAGGGACAGGGCATCCATTTTTATCGTTTACTATCAATAGATTACCGATCTGATCCTATAAAGCTGCATGTTCCTTGTGCGGTTTCGCGGGTTCAAACCCGGTTGTTTTGCCTGTAATTCTCAAATGCTCTGCCGTTGTGGGACGGTTGAAATGGGGATACTGCGCGCTTCGTCGTGCTTTGAACCTTAGCTCCTTCTCCTGCGACTGATCTAAGACCGCTCCGCCCTTGGCTGAGTGTCCGCTTCATGGATGTGGGGAAGAAGTGATGTTCAGTCGAATTGCCGCCGGCGCTGCGCGTCGTCATACCAGCCAACTAACCTGCCATCGGGGGAAATTTGTCCGGTGTCACCATCTGGTGTCGGCCGCCGCCGCGCTGGCGGCGCTGCTGCCCACCGTGGCTTTTGCCGATACCGTGGACGCGACCGTCACCAATCTGGTGACCAAGCAGATCGTCGTCCAGAGTAACGGCAGCAGCTATCACAATGTCTCCCATCTGGCCAATCTGGTCGCCGATGTTCGCATCCAGGTGGATACGGAGGCGGTGGGCCGCGTGAAGAGCTGGAAGATCTGGCTTGCCCTTGCCGGCGAGGAAAGCGGTTCCGAAGACTATCCGACCTTCGGCAAGAGCAAATCCTATGATGTTCTCGACCGGCCGCGCCGGGTTGACCGTACCGAACGACTGATCGTCCCCTCCACGATGTGGAAAAGCTTCGTGCTGGCGCGCTGTAACGAACTGGCCGACGATCTGCGGGCCCAAGGCCTCGGCAACACCGCCATTTTCAACCAGGATCGCAAGCTGCCGCTTGCCGTCGTGCCGCGGTTCGACGCCGACACCAGCGGTGCCGGCAGTAACTACTTCGTTGAGGGTACGCCCTGGAGCCTCCACAAGAAGACAGAGTTGGTCTGCAAGAAGTGGTCCGGTGCGTCCATCCCGCAGGCCAGCGACTCCCTTAGCGTCACGCCGGCGAAGGTGGTGAACAAGGGGCTTTCAATTTACGAACAATACGGCGCCGGCGGTCTCTGTAAGATCCGCCTCGACGGCTGGATCACCACCGACCGGAAGAACACCGAGGTCAGCTTTCGCTACCGCAACCAGGAGGGCAAGACCAGCGAGGTCTGGACCGTCAACACCGGGGACAACAGAACCGCAACCTTCAGTCATTGGTACGACATCAAGGACAACGGCTTCAGCGAGTCCGGAATCAGGCTGGCGGAGACTGGTTTCATTCGCATGATCGGTGTCAGCCACGACTTCAGGAGCGACTGGGCCGAGTACACCATGGAGTGTGTCGAGGGTGGCCCCGATACGCTGGTAGCGAACAATCCGCCGAAGTTGACCATGCAGGTAGTGGAACAGGGTAAGGTGATGGTGCACGGCCGGCTCTGCCCGGAGCGCCTGAAACTGGTCGGCTTGCTGGAAGGCCGCGGCAATTTCTCGGGCCAGGTGGCGTTCTTCGGACCTGGCTATCTTTCGCCGCCGCAAAACTACACCATCACCCACGATCAAAAGCTTCCCTTCGGGGCGGACGTAGAGTTGGACTGGAGCGATACGCCGCCACCCAGTCCCCACGGCCCCATGGGCCAGTGGCGCAAGTTCGGGATGAGCGTGACGAACGGGAACAATGTCTCTATCGCTTCTATTCCCCCGAAGTCGCACTTTCTGCAGTGCAGAGCACCGCGGCTGAATCCGGCGGTGACGCCCCAGGGCGGCCTGACGGTGGCGCCCCGCAATCCGGCATCGGCTGCGCAGCAAGGCGGTCAGGCGGCGGTTGCCGGGCAGTTGGCGCTGCAGCCGCTGCCGGGCTTTGCCATTCAAGCGCCCAAGGGGCAGCTGCGCCGCGGCGAGATCCGTCTTTCCGGCGGCCAGCCGAACGCCAGTTATGTTCTGCGCTTCTTCCGCAAGGGCGATGGCGGTTATAAGCGGGTTCGTTCAGCCCTCTTGCCGAACAAGATGAAGGGCACGACGGCGCGCTTTAAACTCAGCGCCCTGACCGGTGGCCGCGACTGGCGTTTGGCGGTTTGCCCGGCTGGCCGGAAAGACAAGAAGGCTTGCAAGACCTCCGACTTCCGGCTGCCGGTGGCGAAAGCCACGGGCAGGACGTCAACGCCCGGGACGCCGCAGGGAACAAAGGCGTTCATTGTGCCCGGCCTTGGCAACTAGGCGGCGGATCGCCTGCCGCCCGACAGAGGAAACACACGGCCATGACGCTGCCATCCTATGCCGGCTACATCGTCGCGCCGCTGCACCTTGTTGCCGGCCTGCTCTTTGGCCTTATCCCGGCTTCGGTCTATCATCCGGCCTACTATGCGGTTTACGGCGGCATCGTTCTGACGCTGGTGGTCACAGCCGTGGTCTACGGCACGGTGATCTGGCATCAGCAACCCGGTATGGCGGTTCTCTGGCTGCATTTTCTGGTTGCCCTGGCGGCTGTCGCGATCCCGTTCTTCGCCGTCAGCTTCGACAACACCTGGGGTCTCATCATCTATCCGCTGATCATGGGCGGCAGTCTGCTGGCCTGTCTGGTGGTGGGTCACGTCGTGGTCTTCGCGGCCCGGTCCTAGCAGGTTGCTGAAAGGATCAGGAACTCGCTGCGCATATGCTTCGAGACGCCGCTTCGCACCTCCTCAGCATGAGGTGATTAATTGTCACTGTTGAATACCTCATCCTTGGCGCTTGTGACGCCGTCCTCAGCATGGCCTCCGGCTGACTTTGCTTAGATCATCCACCTCGAACAGTTGCTCGCTCAGGACAATCGCAGAGCTTGCGCTTGACGAACCAGGGCGAAGGGCTCGACCAACTGGCCTGTCACTTGGTCAGCGAGGCGCCGGCCGGCATCATCGCGGAAGCCACCGGCGGGCTCGAACGCCCCCTGGCCAGCGGCTTCCACCACTTGCTCAGCCATGATTGTTTCCCTTGGAGGTCCCGCGCAGCGGCGGCGCGCTGGAGAGCAGATGGATCGGGGCAAGCACAGAGTCCAAACACAGCTTGGTGAGGGGCGTGTGACAGCGGGCGAGGCTGCCCCTGCCGAGGGATGGGATTGGGGTGATGGTGCCCGCTGCCGGACTCGAACCGGCACGACCTGAACGGTCCCGAGATTTTAAGTCTCGTATGTCTACCAATTCCATCAAGCGGGCAGAGCCGATAGGCGGTAGGGCCTTTCTTGTGCCTCAGGCCCCGGGGCCATGCAAGCGCGTCGATGGATCTCCTTTTGACTGGATTATGGCATCAAAACGGCTGGATTTCCGGGTGTTTTGGGTAAATTCCGCGGCCGCGAAAAAATTTGAACCACAGCGCCTCCGCTACCGACTGAAGAGATAGTTGCGCGATCTTCGCGCCCTTTTGTTGGTTAAGGAGATCGAAAAATGAAGCGCGTTCTTCCGATTCTGATGGCGCCGAATGCCAATCAGGGCCGCTTCCGGGTTCAGTGTCGCTACGGGTACCTCAAGCCAGCCGACTGACGCCTGCCACCAAGCAACAAGAAATCGGCAGGCTGATAGGGCTCTCCCACCCCTCCACCCAGTCTGTCGGTACGCCCCACGGGCCGCGGCCTTCTCCACCCCTGGAAGCGGTTCGTGGGGCACCCTAATGCGGAGCCCGCCTGACCTTTGGTCCGGCGGGCTCTTCGTTTGGTGGGGCAGTGTTGCGCCGGGCCGCTACTGGGGCAGGCTCTTACTGGGCTGGCTGAAACACCGCTGGGAAGGACTCGCGCAGCCAGCGGATGGTCGCCTGGACCCGTGCGGCCTCGATGGTATCGGGATGGGCGTGAAGGTGAAGAGTGCGTACGAACTCGGGCTCCCCCTCTTTGGTCCGCACCAGCTGTTCGTCCTCTTCGGCAATGCACATGGGCAGCAAACCCTTGCCCACGCCCGAGCGTATCGCCGACAGCATGATGCCGGCGTCCGTCGCGGTGACGCGCTGGCGATCGCCCCTTGTGCGCAGGCGTCTGTGCACGCTGGCAATGGAGGGGCGCAGAGCATCCTCGTCATAGAAGGTTATCCAGCCAAGATCAGCGGCTTCTGAGTCCCGCGACCGGTAGACGGCATAGGGCACCTCGCCGAGTTTGACGGCGAACTCGCCGTCTCTGGGCTCGACCTCAAACCATAGCGACAAGGAGGCTTCACCCCGAACGCGGCTGCGCGGGGTCAAGGTCATGATCCGCAGATCCAAACGCGGATGGGCCGCCATGAAGGGGGCCATCACGGTTCGGGCCAGGCGATCCATCGTCCAAGCGTTGCCGAGAAGGCGGACGAAGCCGACAGGCCCTTCGTCAGAGGGGGTTACTTCGTCCATCAGCCGCTCGATCCGGCGCTCCACCTCGACAGCCTGCTTGATGGCGGTCTCACCGGCGTCGGTCAGGGCAAAGCCGGTTTTTGACCGTACGAACAGGATTACCCCCAGGTCGCCCTCCAGTGCGGAGAGGCGCCGTCCGGCGGTCGATTGGTCGATGCCCAGCGCCTGGGCTGCCTGCGTCAGCGAACCCAGGCGGCTGATCGCAAGCGCCACCTTAAGGTTGTCCCAGTCCATTCATGGTCTCCTGGCAGGATCATGCAAACCTGCATTCTCCTTGTGCGATTTCTCGGGTTCAAGTCCGGGCCGTTTCCCTATACCTCAATACTGGTGAGTGATGCCCCATTAAATTTTCAAATCTGTGGGGCGTCACACGTTTTCATTTAACCAGGGTTTGTTCCGTGGCGTTGACAAGTGAGGAAGCAGAACTGGTCCGAAGCAGTTTCCGGATTGTCTCGCAGGAAAGCGGGCAGGCGGCAGCGCGTTTCTATCAGATTCTCTTCGAACTGGCCCCTGAGACGCGTTCGCTGTTTCTAAACGATATGGAACGTCAGGGCGCGATGCTGATGAGCAAGCTCGGCCTTGTCGTTGCGGAAATCCAGAACCTGGAAGGCCTGATTCCGGTGTTGGAGGATCTGGCGCTGCGTCACGTGGCCTACGGGGTAAAGCCGGAGGACTATCAGCTGGTCAGCACTGCCTTGCTGCAGATGCTGGCCGAAGTCCTGGGGGATGACTTCACGCCCGAGATGAAGGCTGCCTGGACAAAGGCCTATGACGATCTTTCGGAGACGATGATCAACAGCGCCTACAGCTATCGAAAGATTCCGGCAATCTAGCGTCTTTGATTATATCGAGTTTTCCAGCGGGCTGATTGGGCTCTCCCATTTCTCCACCCAGCCTGCCGAATGCCCCACTGGCCGCAGCCAACTCCACCCCCGGAGGCGGCTTGTGGGGCACCCCTTTCCCGCCCGGTCTTTTTCATCTGCGCGATCCTGCCGGATTTGCCGTCCGCTGCGGAGGCTGGCGCTTGCTGCGGCCATCTTCTATGAAGAGTGAACACGAGCAGGGGGATTTGCGATGGCTGGGCGTCTCGACGGCAAGGTGGCGATGGTGGTGGGGGCCGGCTCTTCCGGTCCCGGTTGGGGCAACGGAAAGGCGGCGGCGGTACTCTTCGCCCGCGAAGGCGCCAGGCTGTTTTGCGTGGATATCAATCCCGCCGCCGCGGAAGAGACGGTGGCCATCATTCGCAAGGAAGGCGGGGAGGCAGAGGCACAGCAGGCCGATGCCTCGAAGGCCGGCGAGGTGGCGGCCATGGTGGCGCGTTGCCTGGAGACCTATGGCCGGGTCGATGCGCTGGAGAACAACGTCGGTATCCTGGAGGTCGGCGGGCCCGTGGAGGCCAGCGAGGAAAGCTGGGACCGGGTACTGGACGTCAACCTCAAGTCCATGTTCCTGACCTGCAAGCACGTGCTGCCGGTGATGGAGCGCCAGGGCGGCGGTGTCATCGTCAACATTGCCTCCATCGCCGGCATCCGCGATACCGGCGTGCCCTACATCTCTTATTCCACCAGCAAGGGGGCGGTGCTGCCTTTCACCCGTTCGGTGGCGCTGCAGTACGCAAAGAAAGGCATTCGCGCCAACGCAATTCTGCCCGGCCTGATGAACACGCCGATGATCGTGGAGCCGCTGAAGGACAGCTATGCCGATGGCGATGTCGGCGAGATGATCCGCCTGCGCGACGCGCAGTGCCCGACCGGTAAAATGGGCGACGCCTGGGATGTTGCCCATGCGGCGCTTTTTCTGGCCAGCGATGAGGCGCGCTACATCACCGGGACGGAACTGATCGTGGACGGCGGGCTGACCGCGAAGTTTTCATAACGCCTGGTCAAAGTTTGCATAAAAGAAGAGGGCGCCCGGCGATATCCGCCGGACGCCCTTTCCCAAGATTTCTTTCGGGCTGCGGTTTTAGGCAGCGCGAATGCGGGTGAGGAACTCCTCGACCTTCTTGTTCAGCTCCACGGACTGCTGAGACAGCCCCGTCGCCGCCTCGAGAGCGGCCCGGGCCGCGGTGCCGGTTTCCTCGGCACCCTTCTGAACGTCACCGATGTTCGAAGAGACTTCCTGGGTGCCGGTCGCCGCCTGCTGCGTGCTGGTGGAGATCTCGGACACGGCCGCCGTCTGCTCTTCGATGGCCGCTGAGATCGAGCCGGCAATCTCGTCGACCTTCACGATGGTGTCCTTGATCCGGCCGATTGCCTGAACGGCGGATTCGGTCGTCGACTGAACACTGTCGATCTGCTGAGCGATCTCCTCCGTCGCCTTGGCGGTCTGCTGGGCCAGGCTCTTGACCTCGGAGGCAACCACGGCAAAGCCCTTACCGGCTTCACCGGCGCGGGCTGCCTCGATGGTCGCGTTCAGGGCCAGCAGGTTGGTCTGCTCGGCGATGTCCGAGATCAGGGTTACGACTTCGCCGATCTTCTGAGCGGCCGAAGCCAGCTCGCGCACGACGTTGTCTGTTTCCTCGACCTCGTTCTTCGCTTCGCCGGTGCTGCGGGTCGATTCGGTGACCTGCCGCGCGATCTCACTGATCGAACTCGACATCTCCTCAGAGGACGCCGCCACCGTCTGCACGTTCGCCGTGGCCTGTTCGGCCGCCGCGGCAACCGCCGTCGACTTGGATGTCGCATCCTCGGCGGCACCCGTGAGGTTCTGAGCGGAGTTCTTGATCTCGGTCGAGGCCGAAGATACGGTGTCCACCACTTCCTTGACCGAGGCTTCGAAATCGTTGGCCAGATCGTTCATGGCCTGGCGCTTCTCCGCTTCGGCCTTTTTCTCCTGCTCGACCCGTTCGGCGGCTAGGCGATCCACCTCCATGGCGTTTTCCTTGAACACCTGGACCGCTTCGGCCATGGCGCCGAGTTCATCTTTCTGACCCAGCGAGGGAATCTCGATCGCCTTGTTGCCCTTGGCCAGTTCGGTCATGGAAGAAGTCATGCGGTTGATGGGGCGGGAAATGCCCATGCCGATCACCCAGGCGATCAACACACCCAAGACCAGGCTGATGAGGGAGATGATGGCGTCAACGATCTCGGCCTGCTGCATGGCAGCGGAGGCTTCGGGGCCAATCTGGTCCTGGCGCCCCTTGACCGACAGCTTGTAATCCTCGATGCCCTTGGCCACTTCCGGACCGATCTGGTCCAGCTCTCCCTTGATCACGCCGTTGCGCTCATTGATCACCCGGTTCACCTCGTCGAAGGAGTCGCGATAGATCTTCACGTTTTCGACCACCGCGGTGGCAAGCTGGCGGCGGCGCGGATTCTGCAGGCTGGCCAGCAGATCCCCCGACAGCTCGCCGAGTTCGCTGAACTCCTTCATCACCCGGTCATAGGATTCTTGCTTGTTGTCGACCAGGAACTTGGTTGCGTAGAGCCGGGCCAGCAGCAGATTGCGCAGTACCATGCCGGCGGTGAAAGCCGCTTCGGCATCGCCGTCGGCGTATGCGCTTTGCATGACCGCCGTCAGGTCCTTTTCGATCTGCGGACCGATCTGGTTGAGCACCTCGTTCACGATCTGGTTGCGTTTGTCGTTCAGCGCGATCACGTTTTCGAAGTGCACGCGATACTCTTCCATGCGGCCCTTCATGCCCTCAAGCAGCGCGAGACGGTCGGGATCTGAGACCAGTTCCTCGGCTTCTTCGATCAAGTCGACGGTCTTCTTTTCGAAGTGGAAGACCGCATCAGCGTTTTCCTTGGACTTCGAGATGATGAAGTTCTTCACGTTCATCCGGGTCATCAGCAGGTTGGCCTGCACCCGGCCAACCGCGTTGGCCTGGCGCGCCAGCGTGCGGTATTCGGTGAAGGTCGAGTTTGCCACATCCAGGGAGTAGATCGACAGCCCAGCGACCGTAGTCAGCATTACCAAAATCAACCCGAAACCGCCGAACACGCGCGACGAGATTTTGATGTTATTCATGAAGCCGAGCAGGCCGCCGGCTTTTGAGAGTGCCCCACCCGTCGCCGATCGCGTCGCGGAGATACCCTTGCCTTTTTGACCTCCGGGGCTTCCCGGCTTTGCCACGCTACTCATCATTTTTTCCCATCTTTTTCAATAGCTTACTCGCCATTCGTATCGCATCGAAGCGCGGTTTTTCTGCACCAAAAGATTGATGAAGTGCATTTTATTTCGCGCTAGATTATCGATATGACTATGAAGGCTCGCCGTATTGACTGTTCATATTAGTGAATATATCTAGCTGTATAGGCTGAGATACTTAACGTTCGGTTAGTTTGCCTCTAATTGTATTCAATCGGACCGCAAACGGCGGCAGCTGGTGTGCTTCTCAGAATTGGGTGTGTGATTTCACTGGCTGTGACGTCGGGTGATCTGTGAAGTGGGGGCCCTTGCCTCTCCAATGAGGGGTCGGGGGGAATGCCGCCCTCGCCCTGCGTGCGCCGTCAATTCGGTGAATTGCCGGGGCCGCGGCATCCCGGGGTTGCCGGCAAGCCGCCATCGGTTTCAGCTAGGCTTGGATGGAAGGCAGAAGGGCGCCCGGCGGGGTTGCCGAACGCCTTCTGGAGATGCCGGTAAGCTGCCCCACAGCCTATTGGGGCGGAGACCGATTCTCGGTCCGTCTCGACTCAATTGGAGCGTCCAGGCCTCAGGCGGCGCGAACGCGGTTAAGGAACTCCTCGACCTTCTTGTTCAGCTCGACGGACTGCTGTGCCAGGCCCGTCGCCGCTTCGAGAGCCGAGCGCGCAGCGGTTCCGGTTTCTTCAGCGCCCTTTTGAACGTCACTGATGTTCGACGAGACTTCCTGAGTGCCGGAGGCGGCCTGCTGGGTGCTGGACGTAATCTCCGAGACGGCGGCGGCCTGCTCCTCGATGGCCGCCGAAATCGACCCGGCGATTTCGTCGACCCTGACAATGGTCTCCTTGATGCGGCCTATCGCCTCTACCGCTGATCCGGTCGTCGTTTGAACCCCGTCGATCTGCTGGGCGATTTCCTCGGTCGCCTTTGCCGTCTGCTGGGCCAGACTCTTGACCTCGGAGGCGACCACCGCAAAACCCTTGCCGGCCTCACCGGCGCGCGCGGCCTCGATGGTGGCGTTGAGGGCCAGAAGGTTGGTCTGCTCGGCAATGTCCGAAATCAGGGTGACGACCTCACCGATCTTCTGGGCGGCTGCAGCCAGTTCGCGGACGACGTTGTCGGTCTCCTCGACCTCGGTCTTGGCTTCGCCCGTACTGTTGGTGGACTCACTGACTTGCCGGGCGATCTCGTTGATCGAACTCGACATCTCCTCTGAGGAGGCAGCCACCGTCTGGACGCTGGCTGTGGCCTGCTCGGCTGCTGCGGCAACCGCCGTTGACTTGCCCGTTGCGTCTTCGGCAGCGCCCGTCAGGTTTTGGGCGGAGTTTTTGATTTCTGTGGAGGCAGTAGAGACGGCATCGACCACTGCCTTAACCTCGGCTTCGAAGTCGTCGGCGAGCTGGTTCATGGTTCGCCGTTTTTCCTCTTCAGCCTTCTTCTCCTGTTCCACGCGCTGTGCGTCGAGACGATCCATCTCCAGGGCATTTTCCTTGAAGACCTGGACGGCTTCGGCCATGGCGCCAAGTTCGTCCTTCTGTCCCAAGGCCGGGATTTTCACGGTCTTATTGCCCTTGGCCAGGTCGGTCATGGCAGAGGTCATGCGGTTGATCGGGCGAGAGAACCCCATCCCAATCACCCAGGCGACCACGATGCCCAGCGCCACGCCAATGACGGAGAAGATGGTGCCGGTGATCACGGCCTCATGCATGGCCTTGGAAGCCTTGGGGCCGATCTCGTCCTGACGCCCTTTTACCGAGAGCTTGTACTCCTCGATGGCCTTTGCCACCGTCGGGCCGATCTTGTCCAGGTTCTCGCGGATCACGCCGTTGCGCTGGTTGATGACTTCGTTCGCCTTGTCGAAGGCTTCCCGATAGCTGGCGACGTTGCCGACCACGGCCTGGGCAAGCTGACGCCGCTGCGGGTTCTGCAGGCTGGCCAGCAGATCGTCGGTAAGGTTGGCGAGTTCGTCGAATTCCTTCATCACCCGGTCATAGGACTCGACTTTGTTGTCGACCAGGAATCTGGTGGCATAGACCCGCGCCAGCAAGAGGTTGCGCAGCACCATGCCCGCTGTGAAGGCCGCCTCGGCGTCACCGTCGTCGTAGGCGCTCTGCATGATGGCCGTGAGATCCTTCTCGATCTGTGGGCCGACCGTATTGAGGGTGTCGTTGACGATCTCATTACGCGTGTCGTTCATTTCGATGACCGTATCGAAGTGCCCGCGATACTCTGTCATGCGCTGGTTCATGGCGTTCAGCAGGTCACGGCGTGCCGGATCGGTGACCAGATCCAGTGTTTCGTCGATATGCCGTTCGGTTTTTTGTCCGAACTGATAGACCTCGTCGCTGTCCTTTTCGGACTTGGTGATGATGAAGTCCTTCACATTCATCCGGGTCATCAACAGGTTGGCCTGTACTTCGCCCACCGCGTTCGCCTGACGTGCCAGGGTGCGGTACTCGGTGAAGGTGCTGTCCGCCTGCTTGAGCGATAAAATGGCAAGGCTGCTGATAACCGCCAGCAGCAGCAGCACCAGGCCGAAACCGCCGAAGACGCGAGTCGAGATCCTGATGTTGTTCATGAAACCAAGCAGGCCGCCGATCCGGGAAGGCGGCTTGCTGTGAGGAGGCTGCTCAAGGACACCCCTGTCGGCGTTGCTGAGGGTCTTCATTTTTTGGCCTTTCATCATATTCTACAGTTTTTGGTGATGTTTTCCTGAAGCCCGCCTGGCGCACCACGGAGGACTTGGAAATCTATTAATTTCAGTATCTTGAGAGTAGAATCACAACGATTACGAATGTATTCTACTTCTAGTAGTGAGATAATCTACGGCATACCCTAATAAATGGTTAGGTTAATCAACTTTTGCGTTTACGGAGTGATGAGGCCGTAGGAGGTATAGGGACCTTTGCCCTGGGGCTTTTGTTTGACGGCGTGGCAAGCACCCACGGCAGCGCGCCGGTCGAAGCGGCCTCGATCAAACGGCGTCGATGTATCGGAAAGGGCCGGCGGACCGGTAGATGCAGTCGACCGGATGGGAAACTATCGGGCGGTCGCGCCGTGGTTTTCTGATTCCCGGCCGCCGGAGGGTAGAAGGATCGTGTTCTCCCAAACCCCGGCGGATGGATCCCCTGAATTCATGACCGGTGTGAAGACGTTTTCCAGCTGTGGCGATGTGGCCAACACCGTGGGTCGGTTGGGAACTTCGAACACGATCGGGCGGCCGTCTCGATCGGCTTCCGGGGGCGCGAACGCGCGTTGCGCATTCTGGTGTGGCTCACTGCCTGACCCGAAGAGATCCTCGTCGAGGCTCAGGCAGAGCGGCAAGGCAAGGCAGAGTGCCAATGAAACGGCTAGGAAGCGGTCGGACATGGCGGGGGCCCAGAGACTCCGTCAAGGAACCCTCTGAGCCTGCCGCCGCCAGCGTGACAGGTGTGTGTCAAGTCGCCGGCGAATAAGGCCCGGCAAATAAAGCGCCGTCAGTCTTTGTCGGGCGGCTTCCTCGCGGCGGCGGGCTTGCGTCCGACCACCGCGGCCGGCAGGAACTGGAACAGCATCGGCGTGCAGACCACGATGAAGAATATCCTGACGATGTGGTGGCTGGCGACCAGTGCCGCATCGACGGAAAGGGCCAGGGCGATCAGGCTCATCTCCGCGACGCCGCCGGGGGCGTAGGCCAGGAAGAGGGCGATGGTGGGCAGCCCGGTAAGGGGGTGAAGCATCAGGGCAAAGAGCAGGCAGCCGGCGACGAGGATGATGGTGCTGCCGAGAGACGCCAGCAGCGTGCGCCCGACAAACCGCAGGCCCACACCGGCAAAGCGGCAGCCGATCGCGGTGCCGACCACCACCTGGGCCGCCGCGACCAGCTCGGTCGGCGGTTTGGCGTCGCTCCAGCCGGCCAGGTGAACCGCTGCCGAGGCGACCATGGGCCCGAGGATCGCCGCCGCCGGCAGACGCGCGAGCTTTGCGGCGAAGAAACCGACCAGGCCGCAGAGCGTCAGCACCGCCATATCGAAAGGCAAAGCCTGGGCCAGGGGGATGCCGCCGGCCGGGCGCGGGCCGGGACTGAAACCGAAAACCCACTGCATGACGAAGGGCAGGGCGAGAACCACCAGGAGGATGCGGGAGGTATGGGTGAGGGAGATGATCCGCTCGTCGCCGCCCTTGGCAGTGCCGATGATGACCATCTCCGACAGGCCGCCGGGCGAGGCGGAGAAGTAGGCGGTGACCGGATCGTAACCGGCGACCTTGCGCAGAAAGACGGTCACCACGGCGGCAGAGACGATTGTATAAGCGATGAGACCGAGCAGCGAGAGGCCCCAGTCGCCGACCCGGTCCAGGATTTCCGGTGCAAAGCCGCTACCCAGCATGACGCCGAGAACCGCCACCATGGCCGTGCGATAGACCATCGGCAGGGCAATCGGCAGGCCAGCCATGGCGGCGACCGTGGTGGCCAGCATGGCGCCGATCATCCAGGCCAGCGGAATCTGAAGACTGTTCGCCAGCCAGCCGCCGGCGGTGCCGATGGCCAGGGCCAGAAGTATCTTCTGCCAGGATTTTACCTGGCTCTGCGTCGGCGCAGCCGGCATCAGACGCAGACCCGCCCCAGCCGCACCGCGGTGGTACCCCGCGGCGGTTGGTCGGCCGGCATGATCAGGATGCAGTCATCATCGGGGCTATGGACGTAGTCCTGCGCGTGATTGCCCCTGCGCCAGACCGCGATGCCCGGTGGTGTGACTTCGAGTGGATAGAGTACCGCCGTGGTCATGCCCACCCTTAACCCAGCAGCCCGAGGTTACGGAGATCCTCTTCGAGCTGCCTGGGCGAGATAAAGCGCCGCGCCTGCCAGCCGGCATCGACTGCTGCCTGGGTATTGTCCGCCAGGTCGTCGATGAAAAGCGTGTGCGCCGGCCGCAGGTCGAAGCGTTCCACCACAAGGTCGTAGATCCGGGGGTCGGGTTTTTTCATGCCCTCCTCGCCGGAGATCAGCAGGCCGGAGAAGCGTTCGAAAAAGTCGAAACGCCGCTGGGCATGAGGAAAGGTTTCAGCCGAGAAGTTCGACAGCACAAAGAGCGGCATGCCGCTGTTGTGCAACTGTTCCAGCAGGGTGACCGTGCCGTCGATCGCGCCGCTCATCATCTCCGGAAAGCGCGCGTAGTAGCTCTCGATCATCGGTTGCTTGTCGGGATGCTGGGCACAGAGCTCGGCTGTTATCTCGGCAATTGGCCGGCCGGCGTCGGCTTGGTCGTTCCAGTCTTTGGAGCAGACTTCGGTGAGGAAATGTTCCATCTCCGCTTCATCATCGAATACCTTGCGATAGAGATGGCGCGGATTCCAATCGATCAGAACGCCGCCGACATCGAAGACGACAGCTTCGATAGGTTGGGCTTTGGTGGGCTCGCCTTCGGGGGGTGTCTCCTCAGGCATGACCGGTTTCCTTCGGGCGCAGGCTTTCCTCAAGCCGGTCCATGAAGCGTTCGCAAAGGGCGATCTGCTCCAAGGTCACGAACTCGTCTGGTTTGTGGGCCTGGTCGATGGACCCCGGGCCGCAGACAACGGCCGGAATACCGCTACTGTCGAACAGACCCGCCTCGGTTCCGAAGGCGACCTTGCCGGTGGCATTGCCGCCGGACAGCGTCTTTGCCAGGGCCACCACCTCGGCGTCCGGCGGCAGGTTCAGGCCGGGAAAGCCGGCCATTTCCTCCCAGGAGAAGCCGCTGGCCGGATCGATCGCTTTCATGGCCGGTGCCACTTCCTCCTCGGCGAAACGCTGTACCTGGGCCAGGAGTTCGTCCGGCGAGTCTTCCGGCAGGTAGCGGAACTCGAACTCGAAGCGGCAGTGGCCCGGGACGATGTTCAGTTGGGTGCCGCCCTCGATGACGCCGGTGTGAACGGTGGTATGGGGTACGTCATAATCTTCGTCGAAAGGTCCGTTCGCGGCCTTGTCGGCGGCCATGTCGGTCAGGTGCCCGATGACCCGGGCGGCAGCCTGGATGGCGTTCACGCCGTGGGGGGCGAGGGAGGAGTGCGCTTCCTTGCCGCGGACATGGCAACTCATCGAAAGCTTGCCCTTGTGTGCCGTGATGACCTTCATGTCGGTGGGCTCGCCGACAATGCAGAGCCGTGGCCGCACCGGCTGTTCGGCCAGGAAGGACAACAGGCTCGGCACGCCGCGGCAGCCGACCTCTTCGTCATAGGAAAAGCAAAGATGGACAGGGGTTTCGAGTTCGCCGGCCAGGAAACGCGGCGCATGGGCCAGGGCGACCGCGACAAAAGACTTCATGTCGCAGGTGCCGCGGCCGTAGAGCCTGCCGTCCGCTTCGCTGACCAGCCAGGGATCGCACATCCAGTCCTGATCGTCGATGGGCACCACGTCGGTATGTCCGGAAAGCGCAATGCCGCCGCGGTCGCTCGGCCCCAGGGTCGCGTAGAGATTGGCCTTGCGGCCATCGGCATCGTGCACCAGATTTGAGGCGATGCCGAGGTCTGCCAAGTAGTCGCGAACGAAGTGTATCAGCTCAAGGTTCGAGTTGCGGCTGGTCGTGTCGAAGGCGATCAGCCGTTCGATCATGGCACGGGATTCCGGCCTGATGGCCGGGCTCGCGGCGTTCAGGGTGTCAGACAAGAAAACATCACTCCTGGCGATAGACAGGGTACTTCGAGAGGGATCAACAGGATGCCAGAGCGGCGGTTTCGGCGCTAGTCCTCTCGGCTTCTTCCAGCAGCCATTCACGGAACAGACGGACACGCCGCCGTTCGGCCAGGGCCGGCGGGCAGACGATGTAGTAGGCATGTTTCGAGGGAATGCTGGGCCCGAAGGGCTGCACCAGGCGGCCGCTGTCCAGGTCGGCGGCGGCCAGCCAGCGGTGGCCCAGGGCGACGCCCTGAACGGCGGCCGCGGCCTCTATCACCATGGAAGAGTCGCTGAAACCGGGCCCGCGACTCCAGTCGACTCCGGTCACCCCCGCCGCCCGCAACCAGCTGCGCCAGTCCGGGCTCTCGTCTTCGCGCGAAATTTCATCGTGCAGCAAGGTGTGGTGACGCAGGTCGTCCGGCGTCCGCAGCGGATGCGGCCCCTTCATCAGGCTGGGGCTGCAGACCGGGAAGACCTCGTCGCTCAGCAGGAGATCGACCTGCAGGCCCGGATACTCGCCGCGACCGTAGCGGACCCCCATTTCCACCGAATCGTCCGAGAAGTCCACCAGCTTGTTGTTGGCGGAGATCATCACGTCGATGTCAGGATGGCGGTCGCGGAAGCGCGACATCCGCGGCAGCAGCCACTTGGCGGCGAGGGAAGGCAGCACGCTGATCTGAAGGGGCCCGCTGTCATCGTCCTTATAGAGCTGCTTGGTGCCGGCGGCGATCCGGTCGAAGGCCTCGCGCAGGACCGGAAGATAGATTTGCCCCGCCGCGGTCAGCACCAGGCGCCGATTCAGCCGTCGGAACAGGGGCAGGCCGAGGTTTTCCTCCAGAATCTTGACCTGGTGGCTGATGGCGGCCTGGGTCACGTGCAATTCGGCAGCAGCCTGGGTGAAGGAGAGATGCCGCGCCGCCGCTTCGAAAGCCCGCAAGGCCTTTAAAGGTGGGAGTTTCCGGGCCATGGTTTCGCATTAGATTTACTGATGATCCTTATGAGATATCATCGTTTGTCGGATTCAGCAATCGTCAATACTTTAAGGGTTAAGAGATTGCCTGAGAGCGCAAAACCCCTGATGCCTAGAGAAAGACGCAGGCATTCCGTCACATAAGGAACACTATGATGTCAAATGCCATACTGCAGAGATCTGATGTCGGTTCGACCGGCCATGGCCAAACCCTTGGCGGGCTGTTCAACGTCTTGCTGCGTCTGCCGCTCATGCTTCTCGATCTGATGATCGATTGGCAGCAGCGTTCTGAGGATCGGGCCACGATGACCCGCCTGAGCGACGACCAGATGCATGACATCGGCCTCACCCGCGAAGAGCTGATGACCATGGCCGGCAAGTCGCACTGGTCGCGCCACAACTAAACCAACCCATTTGCCTTGGGGGGCGGCCTTGGCCGCCCCCCAAGGCGTCTCCCATGCCTGCTTGCCGCCCCAGCCAGCCGCCCGCCTTCTTGACGGGTCTGTAGCTTCTGCTGAAAAGTCGTTACAGTCTGCCCAGCTTTGGGATTCTTTTTTGCAAGAGGTCGGGTATGACGGAGCCGCTACAGCGCGACGAAATGATCGCGCTGCTCTCGAAACTGGGTAGCGCCGAGGATGAAGAGGTTCTGGCGGCCGCCCGCCAGCTCCACAGCAAGGTGGAGGCGGCGGAGACGTCCTGGGATGCGCTGATTCTGCCCGAAGATTTTGAACCGGAGTTCGGCGACGATATCGGCGGCGATCTGGATGATGAGCCGGACGACGCAGAGGAGGAGAGCGCCGAGGCGGTAGAGGAAGAAGAACTGTCGCCGGAACAGCAAACGGCGCAGAATACCGAGGCCCTCGGCCTGATCCAGAAGCTGATGGCCCGGCCGGATACCTCATCGGCTCTGCGCGAGGAGCTTGAGGGTTACAAGACCGATATTGCCGAGGGCGAGTTTACGGCGGCGGACCATCGTTACCTCCGCGCGCTCCTGGCCCGTCTGGCGAAGTGAGCCGGCCCGTGAAGCCCTAAGGGCATCATGAGCCATAGACGCCTGCTCATCGTTGCGCATGCGCCTTCGGCGAACACCAGGCGGCTGCGCGATGCGGTGGTGGCGGCAGCCGAGGGCTGCGACACCGAGAACCTGGACGTCGTGGCCCTTCCGCCTTTGGAAGCGGGGCCGGACGACGTTCTGGCCGCCCAGGCCGTCATCCTCGGGACCACCGAGAATCTCGGCTACATGAGCGGCGCCCTTAAGGACTTCTTCGACCGTAGTTACTACCCCTGCCTGGAAGAAACCCAGGGCCTGCCCTACTGTCTCTATATCAGGGCCGGGCATGACGGCACCGGCACGCGCCGTGCGGTGGAGAGCATCGCCACCGGTCTACGCTGGCGGGCCGTGCAGCCGCCGTTGATTTTCAAGGGCGCCTGGCAGGAGGGTTTTGTCGACGACTGTCGCGACCTGGGCGCGGCCATGGCGACCGGTCTGGATGCCGGCATTTTTTGATGCGAAAAGGGGCGGGCGATGACCCGGGATGATTTCGATCGATTCTGCGGTTCTCTTGCAGCCACCACCAACGTCATTCAATGGGGCAATGCCTCAGTATGGAAGGTCGGCGGCAAGATCTTTGCCATCTGCTCTCATTGGGGGGCGGGCGAGCAGCAGAAGATCAGCTTCAAGTGCAGCGATCTTTCCTACACCCTGCTGTGCGAGCAGGAGGGGATCGCCCCCGCGCCCTATCTCGCACGGGCCAAGTGGGTGCAGTTGCAGAACAAGCGGGCCATGAAGGTGAAGGACATCAAGGCTTATGTCGAGGAAGCCCACAGGATCGTCGCCGCCAAGCTGACCAAAAAGCAAAAGGCCGGGCTGGGGCTTTAGAGCCTCAACGTCGTCTGTGATGCGATGACGGTCCGGTTCTTCCGGCGAACAGCTCGTTATATCACCTCCAGGGGTGATCCGCCGCATTGCATAAGCCTATAGAACGCAGTAGCGGGACACGAATTCAAGAACCCCGTGTTAACACTTCGGTCGGCTGGGGTTACCCGACTTATTCCCCCTCCGACACTGGCTCCGGGCGGGGCACTCTCCCATCCCTTTGACCCGCCCGGAATCCCTTTTTGCCTCGCTGCGCAGTGTTGTTGTGTCGAAAATCGCGGCGCGATCAGCCATCTGAGGCAATCATCGATCAATATTATGACACGCGATCATGACACTGGGACTTCCACTCGGGATCGCATAGAACGCCATCCAAAATGACGCATATCTGGACGAGTAGTCGGTCTCGGCAGCTGTGAAAGCTGTCCCTGGGTAGGAACGGGTTTTGCCCCTCTTCGCCTTGGCCCGGCAACCCCATTTGGGTGAAGGAGTGGAGGATAAGTCCCTATACCCGTGAATCGGGAAAATCGCCCTGCGTCGTATCGGATTTGTTGGATGAGTTTTTGCGTGGTGTTGCACTGGCGCGCCCATGGACTGAAGAAAAGGGCCTTTGAGTATTGGCCGTTAGCCCCGACAGCTTCGATGCGGTTTTAGAGCAGGTTTATCGTACGACAACTGGCGAGGTAACCTGGGATGCGGCGTTGGGGAAAGTCGCCTCGGTTTTTGATGCGTCTTTCGCTGCCTTGGCGGTGGAACGCTGCGACATATCCCAGGTCCGACTGGCGCCCCCGGCGGTCGTCCCGATGCCCGAGGTTCTCTACTCAAACATCCAGGTTTCCGAGCTCATAGAACGCTATTACGCCTACTATCATCGGCTGGATCCTTTCCGGTCGAAGGTCGGGGTTGCGCTCTCTCCTTCGATCCTGCGCATGCACGACATTTGCGACGCCACTGAGTTCACGGATAGCGAGTACTACCAGGATCTCTGCCGATTGGTGGACAGCTTTCATCTCGGCCGCTACACAGCGCGCGTGGATGCGGCTTTGCAACTGCAGTTTCCACTGAACCGAAGTGAGAAGTTCGAGCCGCTGGATGAAGGGGACCTGGCGCTCTTTGGGGCCTTGGGCGCACATACCGCACGGGCACTGAAGATTCAGCGGCAGGTGACCCAGATGGGCGTGACTCTCGACGCGGCTCTGGGCGCCTTGGGGCGCACCGGGCGTGCCGCCTTTCTTGTTGATCGCAACGGCAAGGTCTGCCGGATGAACGCTTCGGCGGAAGCGATCTGTTCGTTGAACGACGGCATGACGATCCGCAACCGGCGTTTGCTGCCTCATGGCCTGCGCGAGCAAAAGCAGCTCCGGGAAGCGCTGTCAGCGCAGCTCGGCGAAGGGCTGCCGGAGGCGCCAAAGGGACCGCTGACCATTACCATTGAGCGACCTTCGGGGAGCAGGCCCTACCTTGCCGAGGTAACGCCCTTTGCATTTGAGATGTATTGGAGCACCGCAATTACCGCAACGGCTTTGGTCACCATCGACAACCCCGATGCGCAACGGCTGCGGGCCTCTGAAAGCTGGGCTCTGGCCGTCGGGCTGACCCGCAGCGAGTTGCGGGTTGTGACTGTTCTATTGGCCGGCCGCAGTGAAAGAGAAGCCGCTGAGGCGTTGGGCATCAGCGTGAACACGGTGAAGACCCACCGTAAAAGGATTTATGCGAAGCTTGGCATAACCCGCCGCGCCGAATTGTCGGCGGTGTTCCCCGGTACCTCGCCGGCCACGTGACAGGGCTGAACCTGTCGTTGCCACGGATGCTGCTGGCGACACATGGAGACTGACCGCTGTAGCGGCTGCGTCTTCAAGTGGAATACTTCCGCATGACGTCAGTCCTGAGTCTTGAGATCCATCTTCTGATTTGATTTCGAAGAGGGATGCCTTCGGCTGCTGACGATAGGATCCGAGGCCCCGAGATTGCGAAGCCTGGAGTGACGCAGGACCCAGTGTGACGAAGAACCCGGTGTGAAGAAGAACGAGGGCAGCAGGAGCCGCGCAGCGCCGGAACAGGGCGCCAAGCCTGCTGTCGAGGATAATGTTCGGGATTTCTACGACAATTTCGGCTGGGTCGAGAAGAGCGGTGTTCTGGGGGAGGACATCTCTTTTCGCATGTTCCGGCCTGCCTACGGCCCTTATCACGCAGAGGTCGAACGGCGCACAGAAGCGGTGCTGGGGGCGCTCAGAGGCAAGCTGCTTATCGCCGGCTGCGGCGACCTGCCCGACAGTCATGTGCGAATCGCTCAAGGTTTCGATGAGGTTTCCTGCCTTGACATCTCCCGTCGTGCGCTCGATATCGCGCGTGGGAAACTCGGTCATGGGGGCCGCTTCACCGAAGCCTCAATCCTCAATGCCCCCCTTGCGGATGATTCCTTCGACGCGGTGTTCTGTGCGCATGTCATCTACCACATCGATATCGATAAGCAGGAGCGCGCGGTCGACGAACTGATCCGAATGACGCGTCCCGGTGGCCGGGTTGTCGTGATCTATTCCAATCCGCATTCTCCGCTGCGCTACCTGGCCGCCGGATCCGCGCGGATCGGCAGGCTGCTGGGCCGCACAGGTTCCGACTTGGGGGGCGGTCGTCGGCCGGAGCTTTACTTCGCGCGGCAACCGCTTACCTGGTGGCGCCGCTTTGAGGATCGCTGCAGCCTGTCCTTCCAGCCCTGGGACGCAATCGGCAGCTACGAGGAGAGCCGGCTTATCCCCAGCGACAGGCTGGCCGCCGGCTTCTACGCTGCGGCCGGCTGGATCGAACGCAGTGCGCCGGGGCTTGCCGTACGGCTCTGGCAGTACCCGCTGGTGCTGCTCGACAAGCGACGTTGACCGCGCGGTCTCGCGGACCGGTACGGAATAACTCCGCCTAGCGCCGGTCATGGGTATTGGGCGCTATCTTCCAGGACGGTCCGAAGAGAAGCGATGCCTGAAGAAGGGCGATGCGCGCCGCGGTTCCGGATTCCGTCAACGTGATTATGAGGTGACAGATTGCGAGGTGAGGCGTGATGCAGCCCCCGAAAGAGCGCGTTCCGGCATCGATCATCATTGCGAACTACAACTACGCGCGCTTTCTCGAACGCTGTATCGATAGCGCCCTCAATCAAAATCACGCTGACGTTGAGGTGATTGTCGTTGACGACGCCTCAAGCGACGAGTCTTCCGATGTCATCCGGTCCTATGGCTCCAGGGTCATCGCCTGCCTGAAGGCAAGCAACGGCGGCCATGCGGCCGCTTTCAACACCGGCTTTGCAGCCTGTTCCGGCGTGATCGTCTTTTTCCTGGATGCCGACGACTACCTCTACCCCAATGCGGTATCTGAGGTCATTGATGCCTGTGACAGGTCGACGACCCAGGCACAGTTCAGGCTGCATGTCGTCGATGAGGACCGCGGGATCACGGACACCTATCCGCCGCCGGAGCTGCCCTTCGATGACGGGAATGTCATGCCTGAGTTGCTGCGGCGCGGCCGTTACCAGACGACGGTCACAAGCGGTCTCGCCTTCGACCGCACCACATTGGAATCCATCCTGCCGATCCCGGAGTCCGAGTTCCGCCAGGGCGCCGACGGCTATCTTGCGACGGTCGCACCGATGCACGGAAAGGTGACGTCAATCGACGCCTGCCTCGGCGCCTATCGTCAGCACGGCGCCAATCACTCGGCCTTTGATGACAAGCTTGCCGAGCGGGCGCGTTGGCGCATACAGCACGATTTCCACCGTCTTGCGGCGCTCTGCCGGCAGACAGCGGAACTGGGTGTGATCCTGCGGGAGGATGTATGCCTGCGCGATCCGGCACACCTGCAGGAAAGGCTGGCGTCCGTCTGTGTAGACAAGGCCCGGCATCCCGTCGCGGATGACTCCAAGCTGGCTCTGGGCCGGGCAGGGGCGGCGGCGAGCCTGGAAATGAACGCGTCTTTCAGGCGGCGGGCATTTCTGGCCGCGTGGTTCTTATCCGTAGGCGTGCTGCCGCGGCGGATGGCCCGGGCCGTTCTGTCATGGAAGCTTGTCGCTTCCTCCAGGCCGCGCCTGCTTTCCGCCCTGTCAAAGATCATCCGGCGTGCCATCGGTTGACGGTGTCTAAGGTGCCGGGAGGCGGGCGCTTGAGCCGGTTACGCGCCGGAGGTAGCCGTGCTGCTGCGGTTCGCTAGGGGTTCGTTCACCACCCCTAAGGCCTCCAGCGCGCGGATTTCAGCCGCGCTGTAGCCAAGCATCGCAAGAACCTCGGCTGAATGCTCGCCCAGGCGGGGCGGTGAGAACGCCGGAACATGTGCCGCGATCTCACCAATACGAAAGGGTAAAGTCGGCAGCTGCAACCCGCTTTTAACGTCTCGATGGAGATAGCGCCGGGCAGCCGTTTGTTCGAGCGCCAGACTCTCAGGTAGCGACCGCAGGCGGGCGGCGGGAACGCCGTTTTCGATCATCGCAGTCTCCCAATCGTCCGCCGTGCGGCTCAGCAGTGCTTCGGCGATCAGCGCTTCCAGGGCTGTAGAATTGAGCTTGCGGCTGCGGCGGTCGGCAAATCGAGCATCGGTAAGCCAATGGCTCCGGCCGAGCACCTTTGCCAGGGCCCGAAACTGATGCTCTTCATTGACACCCAGGCTGAGGGTGCCTTCTTTGCAGGTGAAATTGCCCGCGCCCGGGCTGCGGCTGTTGGCGGCGTTGCCCCTGGGCTGGGGGCTGTGCCCGGTCACAAGGAAGTCGGTGATCGTGGAGCTCATCAGGGTGAAGGCGGTTTCCAGCATAGAGACATCGACAAAGCTGCCTTGTCCGGTCCGATTGCGTTGATGCAGGGCCGCGGTGATGGCGAAGCCGGCGGCCAGCGCGGTTGCGTAGTCCATGACCGGGGCGCCGGTGCGCAGCGGACCGGTCTCGGCGGTTCCCGTCAAAGCCATCAACCCGCAAGCGGCCTGGATATTCACATCATAGGCCGGGGCGTTTTCCATGTTGCCCTTGCGTCCATAGCCGGTCATGGCGCAGTGGATCAACAGTGGGTTCATCTCTTGTAATTTGGCCTCGTCGAAGCCAAGCGCCGTCATGGTTTCGGGACGATGATTTTCAACCAGGATGTCGGCCGTCTCGATCAAGCGCCGCATAACCGCTTTGCCGCCGGAAGACTCGAGATCCAGGGCGATCGATTTTTTGCCTGCGGCCTGGGTGAGGTAGGCGGTGCTCATGCCCGCTTCGGCACGTTCGGAATCGGTGCCGCCCCGGTACCGCATGGCATCGCCGCGGTCCAGCGATTCGACCTTGATGACCTCGGCACCCAACAGCCCGAGAAAGTAAGCGCAGGCCGGGCCGGCCAGCACGTGGGTGAAGTCGATCACCCGCAGGCCGGAAAGAGGAGGGGACTGCGTTTGGGCGGAGCCTTCACTCATTCTTGCCATCTCTAAGCATCCTCCAGGGCGGCGTTGCGGGCCTAGCGGTTGAGGCTGCGGGCCCGGAAGAAGACGGCGCCGATACCCAGCAGGATGAAGCCCAGGGCGACGGGCCGGGTGATGAAGATCAGGGCGCCGTCGTCCGATAGAAGGAGCGACTGACGGAAGGCCTCCTCGGCACCGCCGGCGAGCACGAAGGAGATGACGAAGGCGGCCGGATTGAAGTCGAGCTTGCGCATCACCCATCCGCCGAAGCCGGCGGCCACCATGACATAGACGTCGAAGAGGTTCCCGCGGGAGGAATAGGCCGCGACGAAGGCGGTCAGGAAAATGACCGGATAGAGAACGTCCGTGGGGATCTTGAGAATGAAGCGCCCGACGAAGGAGGCGCCGTAGTAACCGATCAACCCGTAAAAGACGATGCCCAGCAAACCGGCAGCGAAGAGGCTGTAGACCAACTCCTTCGACGTCAGGAACAGGGTCGGACCGATCTGGATACCGTGGATCAGGAAGACACCGACCAGGATCGCGCCGATCGTCGAACCGGGGATACCCAGGGTCAGGAGAGGCGCCATGGAAGGGCCGGAGACGGCATTGTTTGCCGCTTCGGGCGCGGCCACGCCTTCCAACGCCCCTTTGCCCCATTCTTCGGGGTTCTTCGCTCGCCGCTTGCCCTCGCCATAGGCCACGAAGGCGGCAATGGCGGAGCCGAGGCCCGGCAGCATGCCGATGAAGGCACCGATGAAGGACGAGCGGACGACGTGCGGCAGGCAGGGTTTGTATTCGGCCCAGGTCAGGCGGTTTCTGGCCCGTGAATCCGCGGTACCGGGTTCGTCGACGATCTCGGTTTTTTTGCCCCGCACCTCCAGTTGGGCAAAAACCTCCCCGAGAACGAAGATGCCGATCATCAGGGGCACCAGGGAAATTCCGTTGGTGAGGTCGAAGTTGCCGAAGGTGAAACGTTCCTCCGAGGAGATCGGGTCGAGGCCGATCATCTGGATCAACACACCGAGTGCGGCGCTGGCAAGGCCTTTGAGGATCGACTTGCCGATGACCGAACCGATTACCACAAAGGCCGCGAAGTAGACGGCGAATAACTCAGGCGGGCCGAGCTTCAGTGCGATGGCCGCGATGAGACCAACACCGACGATGAGCAAAACCTCGCCGGTGAAATCCCCGATGACCGAGGAGATCGTGGCAACCTTCATGGCTTTGGACGACAGGCCGCGCCTGGAAAGCGGATAGCCGTCCAGCTGTGTCGCGGCCGAGGCGGCGGTGCCCGGCGTGTTGAACAGGATCGCGGCGATGGAGCCGCCATAGCGCCCCGATTTTCCGATGACATAGAGAAAGGCCAGGGCGGCCAGGGGCTCCATGTAAAAGGTGATCGGCAGCAGCATGGCGATGGCCGCCGAGGCCGTCAGGCCGGGGATGGCCCCTACCACCATGCCGACGACTGCGGCCAGCAGGACGTAGAAGATCAGGATTGGATCGGTCAGTACCGCAGCGAGACCGGCAAAGATCTCCATGCTTCAGTACCCCTGAATAACATCGAGCAGATCGAACCATTCCCCCAGAGGCGGGAAAACGCCGAGGCCGATGAAGAAGACGGCGTGGTAGACCGCCGGGCAGACGATGGCTGCTGCAACCATACCGAAGGGGTTTCGGATGCTGAAGAGCCAGAGCGCAAGAGGGGCCGCCAGGCCGGTACCGATCAGATATCCCAGCTTCGAGATCACCCAGACATAGGCGAGCGAAAGCAGCAGCAGGGCAAGAACGCTAGGCAGGCTGTTTGTTGTTTGTCGCGTGGTGGCCGCGCCAGCCCCAAGTCCTTTTCGGGCTTCCAAGAGCCCAAGCAGCAGCAAAGCTCCGGAGCCGACCAAGGGGAAGGTGCGCGCGCCCCATCCGCCGTCCGGGTCGGGATTGATGCCAAAGCTGGCGGCGATGGCGGTCGCCCCGAAGAGGGCGAGCGCGCCGCCGACGACCGTGGCGCTGTTGACGCGCGCCGAGATCATGGCCTCAGCTTTCTGACTTCAGCTGATCAATGATCGGTGCGGCTTGTTCCTGCATGGCTTTCAGGCGTGCTTCAGCCTCGGCGCCACTGAGAAAGGCCGGAGAGTTACCGCGCTTTGCCATGATTTCCGCGAACTCCGGCAGGGCCGCGATCTCTTTGATCGCGGCCTCCATGCCCACCGCGATCTCGTCGTCCATCGTCTTGGGTGCAAAGAGAACGATGGGCGAGCTGATGTCGACGAAGGCATGACCCTGTTCGGTGAAGGTCGGAACATCGCTCATCACCTTGTCGCGGCTGCCGGCGTTCAGGCCCAGGACCCGCAGTTCATTCTCGAAGCCTGCGGCCTGCTGCACGCCGGTGAAACCGAAATCGACCTGCGCGCCGATCACGGCGGCGCGGATGGCGGAGCCGCCCTTGAACGGAACGTCCTGCGCTTTCAGGCCATTGGCATTGAGGAAACCCTGACCGGACACATGGTGAACGCCGCCACGCCCGGTATGGCCCCAGCGCAGCTTTCCGGGGTTGGCTTTCGCATCGGCAACCAGATCGTCGATGCTCTGATAGGGGCTGTCGGCAGGGACCATCAGCGAGCTGCTGAGATTGCCGATCTGCGCCACGATACGGAAGCTGTCGAAGGGATTTACCTTGGTCTCGCGCAGCATAGAGGTCAGCAGGAAGGAGCCCGCCGAGGTCAGCATAATGGTGTTGCCGTCGGGGCGCGCACCGGCAGCCTCGGTCGCTCCGGTAATGCCCGACGAGCCCGGCTTGTTCACGATGACCAGAGGGACCGACAGGACTTTGTCCGATACCGCGGTGATCGCGCGGCCGAAGCTGTCGGTGCCGCCGCCGGCCTTGTAGGGCAGGATAACGTTGATGGGGCGTCGCGGCTTCCAGTCGGCGAAAGCGGCGTTCAAGGGTGCGAGCGTCAGCGCCGATGCGGCAGCTGAAACCCGCAGAAAGTTTCTGCGGTCCATGGTTTCCTCCCAGAGTAGGCCCCCGGCTTGTTTTGGCCGGTTCTAAGCATGGATCATCGTAGTAGATTATATTTCATCGAAAAATTATAATTATCGAAATTACTCTTCGAAAAAGTCGATGATATGAATCTGAAGAGCCTCCGCGTTTTCGTCCATGTGATGGAAGAGGGCACCCTGGTCCGGGCAGCAGGCAAACTCAATCTGAGTCAGCCGGCCGCCAGCCGCCTTCTGCAGATTCTTGAGCAGGAATTCGGCTGCGCGCTCTTTTACCGTGACAGGAAACGGCTGGTGCCAACGCCGGAGGGTGAGCTTTTCTATCCTGAGGCCGTTCGCATTCTTTCGTCGATCGACGATGTTCCCGGCTTTTTTAAGCAGATGAAGACGGATGCCGTCGTGCCCCTTCGCATCATCTGCCATCCGCGTATTGTGAATGGCCTTGTTCTGCCGGCCATGGCCAAACTCAACGCCGCCCAGCCGGGCTTGAGAACGAAACTGGAAATCCACCCCAGGCGGGACCTTGGGCGCCGGATTATGCATGATCTGTTCGACATCGGCGTCTCGACCCTGCCTTTGCCGGTGGAGAACCTTTCGCCGCAGATCCTTCGATCGGCCGAGCTGCACGTCGTCCTGCCCAAGCGCCACAAACTGGCACGCAAGCGTTTCCTGACGCCGAAGGATGTCGCCGATCAGCCCTATGTGGCGCTGGATCAACACACGGTGATTCGCAGAATTGTGGACCAGGAACTCGCTAAAGTGGGGGAGCGTCTGGAGGTGACGCATGAAGTCTCGGCCGGGGCGGCTGCCTATCGCTTGGTGAATTACGGGCTTGGTTTCACCTTCGCGGACCCCGTCGCCCTCGATCCCGAATTTCTCGACGCGGTTGCCGTGGTTCCCTGGCGGCCCGTTATGAAGGTCGAGTTCGGGTTCTTCGTATCCAGCACATCGCGCAGCCATGATGCGCTGCTGCCCTTCGTGGAGTGCCTGAAAGAGATCTGTGAAGAACGCCTGACGGCTGCCGGTTCGAAGAGATAGCGCGCTCTAGGGCTGGAACTGTTCCTTGATGATCCGCTCCTCCAGGTCGTGTTCCGGGTCGAACAGCAGATGCAGGTCCAGGCTCTGGTCTTCGCGCACCCGCACTCTCTTGACGTCGCGCACCTCGGTGAAATCCGCTGTCGCCGAAACCGGCCGCTTGGCGGCCTCGTGAACTTCGAAGACCACTTCGGCGGCGGCCGGCAGTAGCGCACCGCGCCAGCGCCGGGGGCGGAAGGCGCTGATCGGGGTCAGCGCCAGAAGCTGCCCGCCGATCGGGATGATGGGGCCATGGGCGGAGAGGTTGTAGGCCGTGCTGCCCGCCGCGGTGGCGACCAGGATGCCGTCGCAGATCAATTCCTCCATGCGCTGGATGCCATCGATGGCGATGCCGATCTTGGCCGCCTGGCGGCCTTCGCGCAGCAGCGATACCTCATTGATCGCAATGGCGTCGCAGGTTTCGCCGTCGGCGCGCTCGACCGCCATGCGCAGGGGATGCAGGGTGGCCTGCTCGGCCTTGGCCAGGCGTTGGGGCAGGTCGTCCTCGTGGTACTGGTTCATCAGGAAGCCGACGGTGCCGCAATTCATGCCGTAGATCGGCAGGCCTTGCTCCATGAAGCGGTGCAGGGTTTCCAGCATGAATCCGTCGCCGCCGAGGGCGACGATGATTTCGGCCGCATCGGTGTCCGTGGTGCCGTAGAGCTTTTCCAGGCGCTGAAGCGCCGCCGAGGCCTCGGGCGTATCGCTGGCGACGAGCGCAAACTTAGGATCTGTCACGGCCAATAGGTCCTCTTTGGGGAATAGCCAGTCTCATCAGGTCCGGTCCGAGCGAATCGCTTCAAGGAAAAGCGATTGGGCGGCCCGGCCGCTACAGGCCCGAGTATAGCGATCAGCCGGAGCGGCGCCAGTCCACCTAACCGGCATGGCAAAGAACCGGGGCAAACCCCCTCTTGCCAAATCCGGGGGGCTCGCGCAGGCTGCGGCCAACATCAGCGACTGGGTAAACGGGGAGAGAGTTCATGCAGGCTGGGTTCCGGACAGGATGGCAGTTCATCTTGGCGATGGGCGTTTTTGCCGTTGCGGCCTTGGTGGCCACGGCGATAGTGAGCGGAGCCGCGCAGGCGCAGGATCGTCATTCCGGCTACTACTACCCGGAGCCGACCTCGTCTGAAACCTATAAGGCCCGTGCCTTTACCTTGCCGGACACCTCCCGCAAGTCCCGCATCGCCTTTGTCACCGGTATCACCAGCGAGCAGAACAAGGCGCCCTATGCGCCGACGGCGGCGATCTTCGCCAAGGGCTCGGAGGCTGAGAAACTGATTATCGTGGCGCTGGACGACGGGCGCATCGACACGGTCTTCCGCGCCCGGGCGATCTTTGCCCAGATGACGGCGGTGGCGCGTTTGCTGCCGGTTTTTTCAGAACTGGGCGTGGAGGATTACTTCACTTTCTTCGACTTGGCCAAGATGCTGGGCTTTGAGCAGATCACCATTTCCAACGGCCGCGACTTCGCCCATCAGGTGCTGATCGACTAAGTCGATCAGTCGTGGTGGAAGGATTAGCCGCCGGTTACGCTCATGTGACGTGACACGGCCGGTTGTTTACGGCGGCGGTCGATGATGAAGTCATGGCCCTTGGGCTTACGGCCGATGGCCTCCATGATCGCATCGTCGAGCAGACCGTCGCTCTCGCTGGCCCGCAGGGGCGCACGCAGGTCGGCGGCATCTTCCTGGCCCAGGCACATGTAGAGCGTGCCGGTACAGGTCAGGCGCACCCGGTTGCAGCTTTCGCAGAAATTGTGGGTCATCGGCGTGATGAAACCAATGCGCCCGCCGGTCTCCTTCACCCTGACATAACGCGCCGGGCCGCCGGTCTGGTAGTCGATCTCGTCCAGGGTCCATTTCTCGGCCAGCTGCGCGCGCAGCATGGAAAGCGGCCAATACTGTTCGACCCTGTCCTCGCCGCCGATGTCGCCCATCGGCATGACCTCGATGAACGTCAGGTCGTAGCCTTCGTCGCCGCACCATGAAACCAGGCGGTCGACTTCGTCGTCGTTGACGCCCTTCAGCGCCACCGCATTGATCTTCACCTGCAGGCCGGCGGCCTTGGCGGCGGCAAGCCCTTCCATCACCTGATCGAGTTTGCCCCAGCGGGTGATGGCGGCGAATTTGTCGGGGTCGAGGGTATCGAGCGAGACGTTGACCCGCTTCACGCCGATGTCTGCCAGTTCATGGGAGAAGCGGCCGAGCTGGCTGCCGTTGGTGGTGAGTGTCAACTCTTCCAGTGCACCGCTTTCCAGATGGCGCGACAGGCTGCGAAACAGCTTCATGATGTCGCGGCGCACCAGGGGCTCGCCACCGGTCATCCGCAGCTTCTTCACGCCCTGGCGCACAAAGGCGCTGCAGACGCGGTCGAGCTCTTCCAGACTCAGAATATCCGCCTTCGGCAGGAAGGTCATATTCTCCGCCATGCAGTACACACAGCGGAAATCACAACGGTCCGTCACCGATACACGCAGATAAGTGATCGCCCTGCCAAAGGGATCGATCATCTCGGCCATCCGCTCTCTCCCAACCCTCTTTTGTTCCGGCCCAGCCTACAGGGGTAGGGGGCCGACGTTCTTGATCCTTGTCAAAAATAATAGCAGGCGGCGGGTAATTCGCCCCTAACTTTTGTGCGGACAAGCATTTTTCCGTGAGGCAAGGGGTTTGGGCCGGCTTGTGCCTGCTTGCGGCAGCATTCCTGGCGCTTTAGCCTTCCAGCTATGGTCGATTCGCCTGAAAAGGTCTCATTTCTAGACCGGCCGCTTGCCCGGGTCTGTGCCGTCGGCATCGCCCTGCTGATGGTTGCGGTACTGGGCTGGATGCATCGCGACGACATTCTGCCATCGCCCGAGGGCGCCGCGCCGGCCGCCGATGATCCGGTGGCCCGTTGCCTGGCGGAACGGTCGGGGGATATCGACAGGATGGTTGCCGAAGGCACCATCACTGCCGAGCAGGCGCAACTCTTCAAGGGCCGGGCGGAAGCGCTCTGCCAGGCGCAGCAGGGCGGTGGCAGCGGGCCGCCGCCGCAATAGGCTGCTTAGGCGTGCCGGCTGATCACAAAAGCGGCAGTCGTTTCCCTTGTTCGTCATCCCGGACTTGATCCGGGATCCATGGCGGGGACAGTTTTAATCTTCACCGGAAGAGGCCGTGCGGGCGGGACTATGGATCCCGGATCAAGTCCGGGATGACAGCAGGTGTGATTCTGCTCTATGGCAAAGCATCTCAGCTGCCTGACAAAACCCGCCTGATGCCGGTGATACCGGTACCGCCGCTCTCGGCAATGACCCGCTGCTCCACCGCTTCAAGCGTTTCAATGGCGACCGACATGGTGAAGGCATTGGCGTGCACCACCTCTCTGTCGTCCAGCATGATGACGCAGTGTCCGGGGAAATAGACCAGGTCGCCGCGTTGCAGCTTTGTCTCACCCGGCTGCCAGTCGACGGCCCGACCGACGGAGTTGCCTTGCATATAGGAATCGCGCAGCACCGGCATGCCGGCGCGCGCCAGGCAAAGCTGGATCAGCGCGGCGCAGTCCAGGCCGATGCTGCTGCGCCCGCCCCAATAGTAGGGCGTGCCCAGGAACCTGAGCGCGGTGGCCACATAGTCGCGCTCGATCCCCTCAAGCAGAGAGGCGGTGTGTTTGCGATAGACGAACCTGCCGTCGCCTAAGGCCGCATAGTCTCCTTCCTCGCCGACAACGCGGAGCGGGGAGGCGATGCTGAGGCAGCCCAGCGGCGGCGCCTTCAGGTCCGGTTCCGGAAACAGATAGCTGCGCAACGCCGATACCTGATGGGTCGGCGGCTTTGGTGTGCCGCCCAAGGTGGCGCTTTCGACATAACCGACATAGCGGTCGGTTTCGTTCTGCACCCAGGCCCAGCCGTCGCGCTCGTCGTAGACGGTCACCGCTTCGCCAAACAGAAGCTGGGTGTCCAGGCGCGCAGCGGCCTGCGGTTCGCGCCGCAGGTCCGCCAGGCTGCTTATGATGCCGGCCGGTCGTCCTTCGGTGAAACGGGCTGCGGAAACCCGGCCGGACAATTCCGCTGCCGCCAGGTCAGGGCGATAGGCATTGAGAAAAGGGTCGGGCTTGTCGTCGGATTCGGTCATGCTGCCAAGACTAGCGCGCCGCTGATGAAAAGGCGATTAACCGGCAGGAAGGCCTTACACCTCACCGCCGTCGTTGTCCGTTTTCCCGTTGGCCCGCTCTGCCAGAACCTTCTGCCGGGCTTCTTCGATCTCCCGCTCGCGCAGATAGTCGTCGGTGGTGCGCGGCGTCGGCCGGGCGCCGCCCTGGAAGGGGTTGTCGGGGCTTTCGAACTGCACGGTCACGCGGCAGTTCTCGCACATCTTGATGCGCTCGATCTGGTCGCTGTCCTGGAACATGTGATGCTTGCCGGCCAGTTGGTCGGCGATCCGCTCGATCGATTGGCGCACGCCGAAGGGCGTGCCGCATCGGATACACTCGAAGGGCTCGGCCTCGTTCAGGGCGATTGCGCCCATGGCCTCGGTGGTGAAGTTCAGCCGCGGCTCCAGGGTGATGACCTGTTCGGGACAGGTGTTCCGGCAGAGCCCGCACTGCACGCAGGCATCCTCCTTGAAGCCGAGCCACGGACGGCTCTCGTCGTCCAGCATGGCGCCGGTCGGGCAGGCACCGACGCAGGCCAGGCAGAGGGTACAGCCCTCGGTATCCACTTTCACCGCGCCGAAAGGGGCGGCGGGCGGCAGCGGCAGGTGATCGACCGGTTGCGGTGCCTTGTCGTGCAGGTGACGCAGCGCCAGGAAGGCGCGGCTGCGTTTGCCGCCGAGCGGCAGGAAGTTGCCGCCGGTCATGCCAAGCGCCGGCGTGGCGAGATCGTAGAGCTGCCCCTCGACCTGATCGGGGTCGGCGGCGTCGATCACATGCACCCGTCCCGCGCCGTAACCAAGGCCGTTCAGCACCGTTTCCACCAGCCCGATCTGCCCGGCCAGCCCGGAAAGTTCGTCGCGTTTTTTCGGATCCGCCAGGATGACGACCTGCTCTGCACCATAGGCAAAGGCGGCGGCCAGGAAATCGATTCCGACCTGGGTCACCTCGTTCAGCGGGAAGGGCAGGGCGCGCGCCGGCAGGCCGCGGCCCAGGCGCGCTGAAAGTGCGATGACCTCTGCGCCGTGCTTGTCGTCGTGCAACAGGAGGAGAGGGGCTTGCCCGCCCGCCTTGCCATAGGCTTCGAGCAGGCTCCGCAACCGCATGAAGAGGCTGTCGCCGGCCGGCAGTTGGTAGGTTGCGGCGCCGGTCGGGCAGACCGAGGCGCAGGCGCCGCAGCCGGCGCAGACCAGCGGATCAATCTCCACCGTGTCACCGGCGGAGGTGATGGCCGAGGTCGGGCAGATATCCAGACAGCGCGTGCAGCCTGTTTTGCGGCTGCGCGAATGGGCGCAGATGTCGCCATTGTAACTGACATAGCGGGGCTTGTCGTACTCGCCCACCATATCGGCCAGTTCAAAGAGCGCGCGCTGCACGGCGACGGGGTCGCCCGGATCGGGCCGCAGATAGCCGTCGCGCTTCTCGTGCGCCGGGAACAGCGGTGTGCCGCCGGTGAGGTCGAGGATCAGGTCGCATTCGGAAAAGGCGTTGTCGCGCGGCGGTTCAAAGGCCAACTGCGCCCGGCCGGAGGGCGAGGCGGGAGCATAGTCGTTCACCGTGATCCCGAAGCCGCCGAGATGGCCTTTGGCCTGGACGATGCTGCCCTTGAAGATCGGCACATCCATGTCGCCGGGCGGCAGGATGTCGCCGGGCTGGCGCAGCAGCACCGTCACTTCCAGACGGCCGGCCAGTTGCTTGGCCGCCTCGATGGCGCGCCCGTCGTTTCCGTAGATCAGGCAGACGCCTTGCGATGAGAGCGCGACCTGCGGGGTCGGCTCGGCCTCCACCGCCGCGGCGGCCAGCAGGGCGGCAATCTTCGGCATGGCGGCGCCGGCCTCATCCGACCAGCCGCCGTTCTCGCGGATGTTGACGAAGCTGATCTCGGCCTGCGGGTTGTCCTCTGCCGCGACCTCGCCGAACAGTGGCGCCTCCTGGGTGCAGGCGACCACCACCGGCTGTTCGCCCAGGATCGCCCGCTGGAAATTACCCAATTGCGCCCGGCAAAGCTGGCTGTTGAGATCGGCGTCCCCGGTGGCCCCCGCCGCCTGACAGGCCCTGGTCAGGGCCTTTTCGTCCAGCGGCATGCTGGATTCGCAATTGCAGACGAGGACGCGCTTGCCGCCCATCTCCATAGATTTTCTCTCCATCAGGCGGTTCCGGCTTTTGCGGGTGCCGCGCCCCGACGCGCCGGCTGCCCTGAGGACCGCTTGTTTGTTGTTTTGCGCCTACCAGGGTTGGCCTGATCTTTGGACCAATTGGTATGACCATTCGCCGGCATAGTAGCGGCCCGGCGCCATCAAAGACGACCCTAATTTTCCTGCGGGGATTGCGCGGCTACTTCAAACGCTGTGCGAACCAGAAGGTATCCGGGCGGTAGCGCCCGAAGTAGGCGCCGGGGTCATAGAGATAGACGGCTTCGGCAGGCAGGTTGCGCAGGTCCGCGTTGACCACGACCGGCTGGCGCACGGCGCCCAGCAGGCCGATGGTGAAGACCTGATCGGCATGGATCTGCAGCATGCGCTGCCAGATTTTCGCCTGGGCCGCCTCTTCGGGGCCGCTGGCCCAGGCTTCATAAAGCGCCAATAGCTCCTGCGCGGCCGGCAGGTCCGGGGCCTCGCCGGCCTCTCCGTTGCTTTGAAAATGGAGGCCCCAGAGCGGCCAGTTGTTCTGGCGGTCGCTGGTGGGGGCCAGTTCGGCCGGGCTCATGGCAGCGGTCGCCAGACCATTGGTGAGGCCGTAGAAGATGCTCATGTTGGTGGCGCCGGCGCGTATCCGTTGGCGCGCCGCCTGACGGCCCTGGCTGCGGATCAGCACGGCAATGCCGACCTTGCGCCACTGTTCGGTAATCACCTCCAGCGCGTCGACCTCCGCCGGATCGGTATCGGCGGTCTCGATCACCAGGTCGGCGCGGCGGCCGTCCGGCAGATGACGGATGCCGTCCTTGTCGCGCCACAGCATGCCCATCTCGTCCAGCAGCGCGTTGGCCTGGTCGGGGTCGTAGACGGCCCAGGCCTTTCGATCCGCTTCGGCATAGAGCGGCGAGGCGGGCAGCAGGGTGTTCGCGCCCGGCAGGGCTGTGCCCTGGTAGAGCACCTGGTTCAACTCGTCGCGGTCAACGGCCAGGGAAAGCGCCCGGCGGAAGCGGACATCGCGCAGCGCCTTGCGCCAGCCGGGCGACACCACGTTGAGGTTGGGATAGAGCGCCAGTTGGGCGCCCCGCCCGATGGGCCAGAGCCGCAGTTTGATCTTTCCCCGTTCTTCCGCCGCCTTCAGTACCGGCGCATCGATGTAGGAGAGGCCGCGGGCCAGCAGGTCGGCTTCGCCGGCTGCGGCCTTGGCGGCGATCAGGCCCGGTTGTGTCGGCGTCAGGATCACTTCGTCGATGTAGGGCAGTTGCCGCCCGGCACCGTCGACGCGGTGGAAGTAGGGGTTGCGCCGGGCAACGAAGCGCTCGGCGGGCGGCGCCACCGTGTTCACCCAGGGCTGCAGGCTCGGCAGATCCGGATTGTCGAAGCGGAACAGGCGGTCGCGCCGCTGAAAGAGTTCGGCCCAGGACTGCAGGCCCATGGTTTCAGCCTGCGCCGCCAGCGCCTTGGAATCGGCATAGCCGGCGTGGAACCGCTCCAGGTAGTGCCGGGGCCGGTAGATGAGCAGCGGCGAGGCGCCGGCCAGGGCCGGCAGGAACAGGGGGTTTGCCGTCGCCCAGGTGAAACGGACCGTGGTGTCGTCCAGCACTTCGAAGACCGGCGGACGGCCGTCCGCCAGCATCTCCGGCGGCAGGCCACTGGGCGAAAGTTCCGCGTTGTTGGCGACATCTTCCCACCAGAAGCGGAAGTCCGCAGTGGTGAAGGGGGTGCCGTCGGACCAGCGGTGCCCGGCCCGCAGGGTGAGGGTGAAGATGCGGCCGTCTTCGACGGAGACAGTCTTCAGGATGTCGGGAACCAGTTCGAAGTTTTCGTTCCAGACCACAAGGCGGGCGTAGCCCAGCAGCATCAGGTCGCGGGCGTCGCGCCCGGCGCGGGACAGCAGCCGCAGGCTGCCACCGTAGCGGCCTTCGCGCCAGCCTTCAAGGGCTGGCAGATCCCTGCGGGGTTCCTCGGGCAGCCGCTCGGCCAGCGGCGGCAGAGCGCCGGTTGCCAGATTGAATCGCAGCACCGGCGGCTCGCCCGGCGCCTGCCCTGGCGCCCCTTGGGCAAATGCCGGTACCCGGCCAAGAGAAACCAGGGCCAGGATTGCGACGGCAAGAAGGGCTGTACTCGGTTTCATGCGACCTTATAACGAGGCTGATTACGGCCACCAAGGGTCTCTTATCGGCTCTCTGCAGTAAACCACCCTGTTTCTCTCTTAAGCATTAATATTGTTGGCAGAAACCGGACTTTCGCACCCAGTGCCGCAGCCTCCCGCTTGCCGTCGGCGGTCCCCGGCCCCATAGTTCAGTGAGATATGAGGAGAGGGGCCCATGGCCGGAGAAGAAGGATCAAACGTGGCGGTGAAGCGGTTGCGCAAGGGGCGCGCAAAAGCGGCCGACCCGGCTGTCCTGGACGAATTCACGTTGCGCCCGGACCCGGCCGATCCGCGCCTGACCGAGCGTATCGGCGGTATCGATCAGGATGGAACCCCGATTGAGACCGCCGTGGTGGTCGAGCGGCCCCTGACCCTGTTCCTGAACGGACAGGAAATCGTCACCATGATGACCATCGGCGATTACCCGGACTACCTGGCGCTTGGCTATCTGCTGAACCAGAACATGCTGCGTCCGGACGACGTGATCGAGGGTGTCGACTTCGACGCGGAACTGGATGTCGTTGTCGTGCGCACGCAGCGGGAGACGAACTACGAGGAAAAGCTGAAGAAGAAAGTGCGCACCTCCGGCTGCGCCCAGGGCACCGTCTTCGGCGACCTGATGGAGAAGTTCGAGACCGTCGCCCTGCCGAAAGACACGATGCTGAAGACATCCTGGCTGGTCAGACTGTCGAAGAAGATCAACGCGGTGCCCAGCCTTTATCTGGAGGCCGGGGCGATCCATGGCTGCGTGCTTTGCCAGGGCGACCGGCCGCTGCTTTATATGGAGGACGTCGGGCGTCACAACGCGGTCGACAAGATTGCCGGCTACATGCTGCGCCACGGCATCGCGCCCGACGACAAGATCTTTTACACCACCGGGCGCCTGACTTCGGAGATGGTGATCAAGACGGTGCAGATGGGTATCCCGATCCTGGTATCGCGCTCCGGCTTCACCGCCTGGGGCGTGGACCTGGCGCGCCAGGCCGGGCTGACCCTGGTGGGCCGCGCCAAGGGCAAGCGCTTCGTCGCCCTGGCGGGGCAGGAACGCCTGGTCTTTGACCACGATCCCGACGGCCTGGAAGACGAAAACCCGCGCCACCAGCGCAAGTCCGGCCGTACCGACGATGCCGCCTGAGGCGGAGCGGCTCCTATGACCATCGATAACAAGAACGTAGCCGGCGTGCTGCTGGCCGGTGGCCTCTCGCGGCGCATGGGCGGCGGCGACAAGTGCCTGCGCGATCTCGGCGGGCGGCCGATCCTGGCCCATATCATAGAGCGGGCGGAACCCCAGGTCGCTGCGCTGGTGTTGAACGCCAACGGCGAGGCGGCACGCTTCGATGCCTTCGGCCTGCCGGTGGCCGCCGACGTGGTGGAAGGGTTTGCCGGGCCCCTGGCGGGCATTCTGACCGGCCTGGACTGGGCGGCGGTTAACGCCCCCGGCGCCGACTGGCTGGCGAGTTTTGCCAGCGACGCGCCGTTTTTTCCGACGGACATGGTGGAGCAGATGGCCGAAGCTGTCGAGGCCGCCGGGGCGGATCTCGCCTGCGCGATCACCCATGGCAGGACCCATCCGGTTTTCGGGCTCTGGCGTGTCAGCCTGCGCGATGACCTGCGCCGGGCGATGCTGGAGGAAGAGATCCGCAAGGTCGACCGCTGGACCGCCCGCTACAAACTGGTCGCGGTGGATTTCCCCGATATCGAAACCGCCGCCGGCCCCCTGGATCCCTTCTTCAACACCAACCGCCCGGAAGACCTGGAAGAGGCGGCACGGTATTTGTAGGGCGTGAGATAAGCGCTTAATCCATTGTCCACCGAACCGGCAGCAGTTCAACATCACCAAACACTGGGATGGTATCGGCCTGTTCTTGACCAACGGCCGTGTCGAGATCGGCAACGACGGCGCCGAGCCCCCGATCTATCCGGTTGCTTTGAAGAAGATCAAACTTGTGAGGATGGCCAACTGCTTCCGGAAAGAACGCGCATTGAATGGGATGGGGAAGGGGAGAGGCAACTTTGGGTCGGGCAACGCCATTGGACCTACGATACGATCTCCAAAAGACCATGTTCGCAAAGTGTCAGCGCTGTCTCAATGCAGCTTAGCGCATCAGTGTTCGTTCTCTCGGCTAGTTCAATCAGGTCCATCTCGCCATCTGCGTAGGCAAGCAAGTTTGTGAGGCTTCGAACCTTGTCTGCAGAACCGACTGTGCTCAGTGTCGGATAAAGGCCGCGTTTACCTAGTTGAGGTTCGCAGGGAACGGTCGCGCGATAGCGGTGGTTTCCTTCCAGGACTTCCAGGCAACGGCGCATCATATCGAACCCCCCCTGAAGTCCCGCGGGCGTTACCAGAGACAAGTTGTCCAGCGAGGTGTGATACTCGGGATATGTTCCGTATTTCGAGCGCATTATTGAGACGACAGGAAGGTCTACGAGGGGGCTGCAATACTGTCTTTCGTCACTGCCGCGTTCTAGAAAACTATGAACTCTGTGCTTATTTGCGTAATTCCGGAGCACATGGAGTGCTGCACGATCCGCGAGAGTTTCCCCCTTGCGCGATGGCATGAAGGAGTAAGTCCGTTCGTCTCCGACACAGGTTAAAACGAAACCAGCCTGGGTGCGGCGCTTCAAATGATTCATGTGTTGGCTGAGGTAGATTATTGAGCCGATTGTTTCAGGTGCGAAAACCAGCCGGTATGTAAAGCGGCGATCCCTTGTTGATAACCAGTGCGCCAAAGCAGTGGCCAGGGCCGGGCCTGAGAGCTCGTTGTTGGCCATTTCCGGATGGCAAATATACGTGGAAAGTAATATCTCGTTTGTTTCCCGCCCCGGAAGAACCAGATCGGCATAGTTGAGCACCCCAGGCTGCAGGTCGGCATCGACGACTGCGTGATACCGACCCGGCCGCAAGCCGTCCCGTTGCCGCTGTGTGAGGCAGAATCCCCAACGCTTTTTATAGTATGAGGTTACGTAAGGGATGGCGTCTGGCTGTTCTGGCAAGGAATAAAGGTGCTTCTGAAGTTCGTCGAGATCCATCCATGAATCTACGGGCTCAGAATACCCCATGATGTGCAGCCCATGCCGAGACAGGTCTATCACGCGGGTCCCGCTTTCGTCCGCCACATAGGCGTCGCGGAGCGTCCATTCGTCAGGCACAACCCAGTCGAACGCTTGTACGCCGGAAGCGACCTCATGAATTTGAAGGTCCGGAAGCAGGGCCTTCAAGTAAGTTAACGTTTCTCTGACGCCGGGGCCGGATAGGCTGCGCCTCATTGGCATAAGATCGCAAATCCAGCTGTGCATTTTCCGGCCTTCGAGGAAAGCCGTTTCGTTACTGTCAGCCATGATTTCCCCGGATTAGGTCGATCCCGTCAAGTGGCGGGCGGTCAGTAAGAAAGGATATTCACCAAGAAGATTCTCTAGCGTTTGCCGTGCAATTTTGCAGGACTGCGAGATAATTTGGCCGCGTCCAAGGCTTACTTTTTTGCTGGCGCCGCGCTCAAGGCAGGCTGCGTGATAGGCCTCAAACCTCGGACTGGCTTGAGGGTCATTCAAGTTTCGCCCCGTATAGGTAATGGTTGCCGGACAGGTTTCTCCATGATCGATAATTTTGCCGGTCATTTTCACATCTGAACGATAGGGCACGCCCAATTCTCTTTCGACCCAATGCAAGAACGTAGATCCGCTATCAAGATTGAGATTACAGATCATCGCATTTTCCTTGTAAAGCCGTGCCCAGATGCTGTCAGTCCCAAAGCAACAGCGATCGATACCGGAAACCAGTACTTCAGCTTTCGCGCCGCGGGCCACAACCGACAGCATGGGATCGACAGATCGGACGCCTTCACCGGAAGTAATCAGCCAATTGCCCAAAGCCGATGTTGTAGATAAGGAATTTTGAACATCAAAGGTTCTGTCCGCCTTGTCTGAGCCAAATGAATAGGTAAACACTGGCAAGACCAGCGTACCATCATCTCCGAGAACACTGTCGAATGCCGTCAGCATCACTTGTATTAGTTCATCCATGTTTCCCGCCCCTTCGACCGGTCCGAAAAAGGCGATATTTGAATGGGAAAACACGGTCATTCCCGGGCGAATTCCGGCCTGGCGTAGTGCATGGGCAATGTCAGTGCGCGTGATCATGCGACTTTTCTTATTTCTACAACGACTTGATCGAGCCCCGAGATGGTCTGCAGGCGCCGGTCTTGGAATGACTCAGGTGTAAACTGGAACCCAAACTCAGTTTCTGCATCAAGCAGGAAATTCATCAACCCTATTGAGTCAAGACGTCCGGACGTAAACAGGTTTTCCGTCAACTTCTTATCGTCAGGAAGGGCGGCGAATTCGGGATCTTTTTGCGAAACGTAGTTGCAAGCCCAGATCTCGATTTCGGTCACGGATTAATCCTCGTTCAAAATGGCGACAGCCCGAACCGGCGCACCGTCACCATTTTTAATTTTCAGCGGTAATGCAGACAGAATGAAATCCTGTTTCGGGATCTGCGAAAGGTTGATCAAGTACTCCAGGATTATCACTCCGTTACCCAGAAGGATGTTATGGTTGGGCGAATCCAATTCACAGCCACGCCCATTCTTTGGATTATCGGGCATAGGTGCATCAAAGCCCACCAACACGACACCGCGTTCCACCAGGTAGTGGCAAGCCGCTTCAGACAGGTACGGATGGTGTGAGTAGTATTCGAGGCTATCGAGCCGATTATCCCAGCCATATCGGAAAACCAGCCGTGGCGGATGAGCGTCGCCAAGGCGCTCTTTCAACAACTCAACCGAGATTTCAGAAAAGTCCGCCAGATCCGAGAAATCCAGAACCCTGGCAGGCCCGTAACAGGAATCTAGCGGCACGTTTTCAACTGTCATGCCGCCTGGAACGAAATGCCGCGGAGCATCCACATGAGTTCCGGTATGCGTGCCCAGAGTGACTTTGCGCGTCTCGCGCCCCTCCACTTCAAAACGGCCCAACTGCGAAATCTCTACTGTCGGGTGCCAGTGCACTGGAAAGGTGATGATCCCCTCCCGAAGTTCCATTGTCAGATCAATAATCATTTCTGTGCTTCCACCAATTCCAGTACCAGCCCATTCGACAGCCGGAGCAGTGTGATAAGGCAGGATGTGTTGTTTACCATCAAACTGAAAGAGACTCTTTCACATGACGAGAACGTGCTTTCTTGCATTCCATAACATGCAGTATCACGCGCCATCAAAGCTAGGCAAGGACACCCAGGCGCGTCGAGTGTCGCTGTATCTTGCCACCCTTCAGCGGTACAAGCCTCAACCAGCACCAGATCGACCTTGAGCGAAGGCATCGGCGTCAAACAGGACCAGATACCACTTTCAGGTGACTGTACGAAGCGCAGTGACGTCAGTATTGCAGCCATTTCTTGTACATTTGGAACAGGAAGCACAGCTGAGATGATGCCGGACGGCAGGCCTGTGCGCTGTTTGGTCCAGAGAAGGCGCATATCAAGGACCGGATCAAAGAAGCATCGCACAGATCCTTCATGTGCCTTGTCCAATACCGCTAATCCACTTTGGGCAAAGGGAAGTTCATTGGCGGGGACCGGCGTCCAATCCTTCAGTGGCGCATCACTCGTGAAAACCGGTATCAAACCGGATGCTTGCGAGCCCGAAAGCGCCCCATGATCTATAAGCTCCACAGCTGCTGCGCCCGGGGCAGCCAAGGCACGAATATGATGAAGCGGTTGATAATGCTCTAGAAATGCTTTTTTACTTGGGTGGTTCGGTAGCGCTTGTTCGTCAAATCGCGTCGCATATCCGAACAACGAAAGCCGGCTCGAAGCCACATCAGTGTCCCGAGTGTTCAAAGCAATATGGCTAAGCCCTAGGATCATACTAACTATGTGCCAAAACCTGATGTAATTCCGCCCTGCGGACCTTGCCGGTGGGGCCTTGAGGCATTGCAGCTACATAGTTCAACATGTCAAGCTGGACGCGTCCAAATCGGCTCCGGACAAGTTTCTGCAAAGTGGCAAACAATGCTTCGTCGCCTTCGCAAGGCGGTCCCTCCAAAGCCAGAACGACCTTTTGTCCCAGCGCAACATCCGGCAAGCCTGTGACGCAGTAGCGCCGTCCGGCCAAGGCTTCGACCATTACCGATTCCAGGTCAAGCGGATTGACGTTGACGCCCCCCCGAAGAATGATGTCGTCGCTACGACCTAATATCGTAAGAGCGCCGGAATCTGTAGTGCGCGCCAAGTCGCTGGTGCGGAAAAGGCTATCAGGATGGCCTATCTCACCTTCCTGCAGATATCCCAGGAAGGCATAAGGGGTGGCAATTGATAAGATGCCTGAGGAATCGAAACTCAGTTCCACTTCCGCCAATGGGCGGCCGACTGTGCCGAATTGAGGCCTCTCAGCATCGTCTACGCTTATATACAACAGTTCGGACAGCCCATAAGACTGAAGTGGGGGGAGGCCGTAAGTCGCGTGGAACGCTTCAGCGTGAGCTTTTTCCAGAGCGCCGGTCCCAACGAAAATACGCCTCAGGCTCTTGGGTACTCTTTTTTCAGTTCTATCAAGTCGGGTTATCAAAGACAGCATGGTCGGGGATACCCATAAACACGACACTGCATTGTCGTTTATAATATTCCAAAATGTCAGTGCAATCCGGGTATCGAAGGCTGGATAGATGACAACCGAGGCTCCCGCTTGAAGTGGAGCAATAATCCCGTTGAAGATCCCAGCCATGTAGTACATCGGCATTACGTTCAAGAATGTGTCGTCGGCACCAATACCGGCTTGGGCGTTAAAAGCCTTGGAACATTTGAGATAACTCTCAGCAGCATGAACTATGCCTTTTGGTGTCCCCGTCGAACCGCTCGTAAAAGTGATAGTAAACGGAGTCCGAGGTGGAACCGGTTCAGGCATGAGTGGTTCGAACTCCATTAAACATTCGGCACGAAACCCTGCTTGGTTCTCCGGAATGTTCCTACTCGTCGCGTCGACTATGACGGTGGCGCCGCAACTCTGAGCCAACGGGCCGATGTCGGAATCGCTGGCGTCGGCATGTTGTATGGTCACAGTCATTCCATGGCGCATCGCGGCCAATAGGATCAGGGCCGACTCCAACGTGTTGTCGAAGCGCGCCACGAAACAGCTGCCCGGCTTAACACCTGAGTTTGCGAGCCATCCTGCCGTACGGTCAAGCCAGTCAGTTAAATCCCGGCCGACAATCTGACGCTTGGTTCCCTGTGAAAAATCCGTCAGCACGGGAGTATGTATCTCCGCCAGCTGAGCAAAGAATTTGTCGATCTGATCCGTCATGCATACCCTTGTCTTAGAGATTTTCCTGTTCGTGACCAAAGTATTCTTTCAAGGGAAAACGATGACGAAAGCCGGTTGCATCGCTCGACGAACGGAGTGCCTTTGCTTTACGCTCCACCAAATCTTGCGGAGCTTCTGACTGGCTGTCATTGCAGACTTCGCAGATCAAAGATCGTGGGTCCACGTCATACTTTACCGCAGCGTCTTCGATGACACCCATATAGCTTGAATGGAAGCCGGCATATCCACAGATCAAATCGACACTATCGTGGCCGACTTGCTTGAGCAGAGGTCGAATCAAGGCTTCGGACGTGTCGAGAAGTCTGAACAAATCAATGTGTTGTAGCTTGCCTTCGCGCTTCAGAATGGCCACGAAGTGTTCGGTCATGGTGTTGCCGGTGCAACGGCCCATGCCTTGCAAAGAACAATCAATGATGGCCGCGCCATTTTTTTCAGCCTCAAGCGCGTTGGCTACCGCCAAGCCCAGGTTGTTGTGAGCATGAAAACCGAAGGGTAGATCCTGTACACGTTCGCAATATTGGCGCGCCTGGTCTGGGGTCATGTTACCGGCCGAATCAACGACATAAACGTAGTCGGCTCCCCATTGCACAGCGCAACGCGCGGCTTTCTCGAACTCAATTGGTGGCTTGGCGTAAGACTTCATGAAATTCACGCACACCATAATTCCAGCCGATTTGGCCTTCTCGATAAAAGGGCGCACGCTATCGTAAGAATCTATGCTGGCTCCAAAACGCAGAAATCCAATTTTGTGTTCGATACAGGCGTCAAGGTGGGACAGGTCGCAAATGCCGGGTATCGCAAACATGCCCCATTGCCCATTCTGCACCGCCTCTGCAGCAGCCTGCATGTAAATCTCGTCGGACTCACGGGCTTCGCCCTGCCCGCTCTTTGATGCATTGAGCCCGACACCATGGCCAACCTCGATCAAGTCGATCCCAGCGTCATCAAGCTCGGCGGCGATGATGGCAGTTTGTTGCCGATCAAAGCCAAAGTTGATCAAGTAAGAGCCGTCGCGTAGCGTCGTATCCAGAATTTTCATTGACCTGGTTGTCCAATAAGAAATGTTGATTCGTTAAAATGTTATTGGAATAGTCGTCATTCCGCAACGTACCTAGTAGTGAAAATGTGTTAACTACTAGTAACGTTCTATTGCTCGCTTGGAAAAAAATGGGCGGCTATTTTGATAACTCGAACTCGCTGAGGAGTGATTTTGTCTTACGACCCGAGAACTGCATGGGAGAGCGCCTATCGTTCCCAGACGGAGATTGCCTATCCAGCTGAGGGCGTAATCCGAATCTTCAAAGGGCGCTTCCCAAAACTCAATCTGCCTACAGAGCACAAAGGCCTTTCAATCTTGGATTTAGGCTGCGGTGATGGTCGGCATCTCCCCTTTTTTGCCAGCTTGGGATTCGAAGTCTCGGCGGTAGAAATCAGTGACAATTTATGTGAATCGCTTCAACAGAAAATGTCCAGCATCAGCGTTCCTGTAGATATCCGATGTGGGCACGCCGGTAATATACCGTTTGATAACGGCAGCTTTGATCGACTGCTAACTTGGAACAGTTGCTATTACATGTCAGCGGGTGAGGAGAATTTCCAAGATCACGTGAAGGAAATGGCGCGTGTTATCAAACCAGGAGGTTGGATAATTGCTTCGATACCTAAAAAGATGAGCTTTATTTTCAACGGCAGCGAACCTGCGAATTCACCAGGCTATCGCGTTATTCGTGACGACTATTTTGGGGCGCGGAACGGCGAAGTGATGCGCTGCTTAGAAAATCAGGTCGATTTGGAGGAATCTTTTTGCCAGGAATTCGAAGGCTTCTGCCACGCAGATATTGATATGAATTGGTTTGGGCTTGCGTATCACTGGCATGTTTTCTGCGCGCGTAAGAAAAGCTAGCGAGACTCCTGTAATCTATCTGACCCCTTCCTTTCGCCTGGAGTGGGCGAACGGAAGTGCGCCCGCTATGTTCCGGGCTTCACGGACCAGCGATCCATGGTTGCGCGGGTATCGTCGAAGGAGACGATACCGGCGTCGGAGCCGAGGCCGGTTGCCACAAGGCCGGCGGCGGCCTGGGCGAAGCGAAGACCTTCTTCCGGGTCCATCTTGTGGTGCAGCGCGCAGATGAAGCCGGCGTCGAAGGCGTCGCCGCAGCCGGTGGTATCGACGATGTCGATTTCGTAGGCGGGCACCTGCAGACGGATGCCGTCTTTGTGTGCGTAGAAGGCGCCGTCGCCGCCCAGGGTAAAGATGCAGCAGGCGGCCCCGCGGTCGAGATAGTAGGCGGCGCAGTCCGCCGGGCCGCTTTGCCCGGACATGTCCTGCGCCTCTTCGATCGACGGCATGAAGTAGTCGATGAAGGGCAGCATCGGCTCCACGATGGCCTTGGTTTCCGCCGTGGCGGCGATGAGATCGAAGGTCGTGGTGCAGCCGCGCTTCTTGGCTTCCTCCAGAAGCCGCCGGCTGGGCTCGCCGTCGAGCTTCTTCAGAAGCCCGGTGCCGCCAAGGTGCACGATGGGTGCGGCAAAGACCTGGTCGTAGAAGGCGGGCAGGAGATCGAAGTGGTCGGAGGCGCCGCGCACATGCAGGGCCGGGCGTTCGCCGTTGGGCCTGATGTTGAGGATCGTTGCCGACGTCGGCACGCCATCGAGGCGCTGCATGGCGGAGACGTCGATCCCGTGCTTGGCGAGGGTCGCCAGAACCCAGTCGGCCTTTTCATCGTTGCCGACGGCGCCGACGGCCAGGCTTTTCAATCCCAGCTTTGCTGTATCGACCACGGTGCCGCCCGCCGTGCCGGCAACCGTCAGGCGGATCTCCTCGATGAAGTCGACGTTGCCGCGCTCCGGTATCTTGCTGACCGGCCGCCCCAGCACGTCCAGTATGTAGAGCCCGATGACCGATACATCATGTGCCATGCCTGTTCACCCCCTTCAAAGCGTCACACGTGCACCGTTCCTGAAGACCAGTATCCTGTCGCGTGGAAAGCTCAGCTGAACGGTTCCGTCCGCTGCAACCGGTGCCGGCCCGTCAGCCTTCACCTTGATGACTGCCGATCCGACGGCGATCCTGGCGAGGTTGCGCCCGGCGATGCCGATGGTCTGTTCCGTCACCCGCCCCTCGACCGATCCGGGCCCTGGCTCGCTGTGCATCAGAACGTTTTCCGGTCTGATGCCAAGGACGATCTCACCGCCGCCGAGATCCGAGGCGACATCCAGCGGTGAGTCCAGGATCGTTGCGTGAAGCTGGTTGCCACGCCGCTCCGCGGCGATGAAATTCATGCCGGGATTGCCCAGGAACCAGCCGCCGAACTCGGTCGAGGGATCGTTGTAGAGGCGCCGCGGCGCGTCATACTGAACGATGCTGCCGTCTTTCATCAGGGCGATCCGGTCAGCCAGGGTCATCGCCTCGGTCTGGTCGTGGGTGACATAGACGATGGTCTGCTTCAGGCGCTGGGTAACCGCCTTGAAGGTTCTGATCAGCTGAAGCTTGGCGTTGACCTCTACATTGGTGGTCGGCTCGTCGAACAGCACGATATCGGTCTGGCGTGCGACCGAACGGCCGACGGCGACCTTTTGCCGGCTACCGGCGTCCAGGTCGTCGATAAAGGCCCGGGCCTGCTTGCGCATGTCGAGAAGGTCTAGAACTTCCTCTACCCGCCGCTCGCGTTCGCCGCGCGAAAGGCTGCGGTCGTGCTTTAGCGGCTGGGCGATATTCTCGGCGACGCTCAGGGTCGGGTACATCACCGGGTACTGGAAGACCATGCCGATGTTGCGTTTGCGCGGCGGCAGCTGGGTGACGTCGCGCTCGCCGAAAAGGATGCGGCCGCTGCTCGGCGTCTCCAGGCCCGCGATCATGCGCATCAGCGTCGTCTTGCCGCAGCCGGAGGGGCCGAGCAGGCAGGTGACATCACCGTCGGAGAAGCGGATGTCGAGGTCGTCGACGGCCGTGAAGGTACCGAATCTCTTGGTCACGTGATCGATGATGATGTCGGCCATCAGGCGGCTCCCCGGCCGATCCGCGCGCCGCTCCCGGCATCGAAGATCACGATGTCTCGCGGCTCCACGGCAAAGCCCTGCGAAGACTGAAAGGCGGGTGCCGGGCTGTCGCCGACGGGGTAGGCGGCGGTCAGCGCCTGACCGTTCGAGTCCAGGTAGACGACATACTCGCTGCCCAGATCCTCGACCAGCCGGACCTCAGCCGAAGCGGCGATGCCCTGGTTGCCGCCCAGCTTGATCGCTTCGGGCCGGATGCCGATGACGACCTCTCCCGGGGTGTCGCGGTGTAGAGGAATGCGGAAGGGGCCGGCCTCGAGAAGCCCGCTGCTGTGCCGGCCGCCGATCAGGTTTGCGCGGGGAAAGCCGATCAACTCCATGGCCCTCAGATGGTCTGGCTCGCGGTAAACGGTTTCGACGCTGCCGTCCTGAACCTTGCGACCCTTGTCGAGGACGATGAGCCGCTCGGCCATGGTCAAGGCCTCCATCGAGTCCGAGGTGGCGTAGAGGAAGGTCGCCTTCAGTTCCGTCTGCAGCGACTTCAATTCGTCCATCAGGCGCTCGCGCAGCTTGTAATCCAGGCCGACCAGCGGGTCGTCCAGAACGAAGACGCTGGCATCGTGCAGCAGCCCGCGGGCGACGGCGGTGCGCTGTTTTTCGCCGCCGGAGAGCAGGTCCGGCGTCTTCTCCAGAAGATGGGTGATCGAGAGGATGCCCGCCGCCCTGTCGACCCGCCTGGCGATCTCGTCCTTTGGACGGCGCGCCAGGGTGAGGGGGTAGGCGATGTTCTGATAGACCGTGAGGTGCGGATAGAGCGCGAAGCTTTGCGGAACGTAGCCGACCTGCCGATTGGCGGGCCCGATCCGGGTGATATCCGTACCATTGAGGATGATCGATCCGCTGTCCGGCGTCTCCAGCCCGACGAGCAGGCGGAAGAGAACAGACTTGCCGCACTTGGGCGGGCCGCAGAAAACCGTGAAGCTCTCCGGCTCGATGTCGAGATCCAGACTGTCGATCGCCAGATCAGCACCGAAGCGTTTTGTCAGGGATTGAAAGGAAACCGACATCAGCGCCCCAACTGACTGAGAATGGGTACCAGCAGGATACCGACGCCGAAGACCATTACGACGATCCCCAGAATAATCACGATCATCCGCAGGCTCTTCCCGACGGAAGCGTCCTTGGGAATGTTGCCGACGGCGATCTGCAGCAGAGTCGAAACCACCAGGATCACCAGACCGAGCTGGATCAGCTCAAAGACCGCGCGCGGCGCGAAGGTGATCAGCAGGATGCCGGTAATCATCGAGAGGATGAGAACCCGCTCGGCTTTTTCCTGGAACGACAGGCCGCGGCGCATCAGACCTCACCCCGGACGGTACCGAAGGTCATGCCGGCCAGAAGGTATTTCTGGAACAGGTAGATGAAAACGATCGGTGGGATGATGTAGATGGTCGTCAAGGTGGCGATGAAGGTCCAGTTCAGGCCGCCGTCGGAATAGGTGCCGACCGCCAGGGCATAGGGAATGTTCTGGGTCGACACGCCGCCGACGATGAAATTGAACAGGAACTCGTTCCACACGAAGATCATGTTGAAGATGAAAGCCGCGATCAGGCCGGGTTTCAGCTGCGGCAGCACGACCCTGAAGATGACATGCAGCCACGACCCGCCGTTCACCAGGCCGGTCTCGTCGAAGCGCACCGAAACGCCGTCAAGAAAGCCTTTGAGGATCCAGACCGAAAAGGGGATCGAGAACATGGCGTAGAAGAGGATCAGGGCGATGTGCGAGTCCTTCCAGCCGAAGTTCGCATACATCAGGTAAACCGGCAGGATGACCGCCGGCGCCGGCAGCATGCGGATCGACAGCAGGATGAACATCAGGAAGTTGGTGCCCTTCGGCTTGAAGCGCGAGAAGCAGAAGGCCGCCAGGAAAGAAACCACCACGGCGATCACCACCGCCGAGAGGGAAAGGACGACGGAGTTGGCGAACTGCAACACGAAGGAGGTGTTGCGGTCCAGCAGGTCGAGGTAGTTGTCGAAGGTCGGGCTGAAGATCAGCTTGGGCGGTACCGCCAGGATGTCGTTGCGCGTCTTGAAGGAAGACATGACGATCCAGGCGACCGGCGCGAAGAACAGCAGCGAGGTCAGCCACAGGACCGCGTAGTAGCCCTTTCTTTTCAGCGACTCCGCGTTCATGTCTCGCCTCCCGCCGCGCTGTCTTTCCGGCGGCGCAGGTTGAGCACGTAGATGAAGACCGAGGTCATGGCGATGGATATCAGAAGCAGCAGCACCGCATAGGCCGAGGAAAAGCCCATGTTGAAACTCTCGAAGGCCTGCTTGTTCAGCTCCACCGCGACCAGGCGGGTCTGCTGCCCCGGTCCGCCCTTTGTCATCGGGATGATGAGATCGAGGGTCTTGAAGGAATCGATGGTACGCAGCAGCACGCCCAGCATGATGATGAACTTGCCGTGGTGCCAGATCACCAGGCGCACCCTTTGCCACCAGGGCAGGCGGTCGACCTCCGCCGCCTCCAGCTCCGCCTTGGGCACCGAGCCGAGGGCGGCCAGCGTCATCAGGGTCATGAAAGGCGTCCACATCCAGCAGTCGACCGCGACCACGGCCCAGTAGGCAAAGGTCGGGTCGCCCAGAAAGTCGATGGGGTGATCGGCGCCGAGGCCCCGCAGGATCGCGTTCAATACCCCGAAAGTCGGGTCGTAGATAAAGCGCCAGAAGGTACCGGTGGCGACCGGCGTCAGCACCATGGGCGTAAAGAGCATTGTCAGGGCGATGCGCCGGCCGGGCATATTCTTCGAGCCCCAGAACAGGAAGCCCAGCAGAATGCCCAGGGCGGTCTGGATCGAGACCGCCGAGCCGACGAAGATGAAAGTGCGCGAGAGGTCGGCCCAGATGTTGTTCTTGTTATAGAAGATCTGGACGAAATTGCGAAAGCCGATGAACTCCGGCGGCATGCCGCTGGTCAGTGAGAAGTTATGGAACGACAGCCCGAGCAGCCAGAGCGTCGGGATGGTGTTGAAGACGATGAAAAAGCAGAGCACCGGGGCGAGCAGAAAGAGAACCAGAATGCGCCGGTCATCGAAGAGGCTCTTCCGGGGGCTTGCCACCTTTGAACCGCCGGACTGGGAGACTGCGGCCATCGGGCCTCCTGCTTGAAGCGTGGCGACGCGGGCCCGCCGGGGCCGCGCGCCGCCACACGAGAGAACGTCAGGTTACTACAGGTTGGCCGTGATGCAGGCCCGCGTTGGATCGATCGTCGCCGAGCCGGCATCCACCAGGATCTGCTGCTGCTGGCAGGCGGCGTAGGTCAGCGCCTGCATCGGATCGCTGGTCTGGCCGGTCATATAGGAGGTAAAGGCCTCCTGCTGCACCGCCAGCATCTCGGCATACTTGGGATGATGCCAGAAGTCGCGTGAGCGGCCCGGCTCCAGCATGAACTTGTAGGCCTGGTTCCAGGGGTTGATGCTGTCGAAGTCGGACCGCGTCAGGGTCGGCTTGTCGCAGGGATTGCCGCCGCGCCTGGCGAACTCCAGCGTGGTTTCCGGCTGGTACCACCAGTTCATAAAGTCGATGGCGACGCGCATCTTTTCCTGGTCATTGTAGGCGTTGATCACCCAGGGCTGACCGCCCATGGTGTAGACGCGGCGCGCATCGGCGCCGGTGCCGTGCTTCGGCGGCGCCACCACCATCACCTTGTCTTTCATCTCTTCGGTGATCATGGCGAGGCCGACGGCCGCCCATTGGAAGCAGGAGAAGACCTTGCCCTGGGTGAAGACGTCGATCTGTTCGGCGATGCCGTAGTTGACCGCACCCGGCGGCTGGTACTTCAGCCAGGATTTCATCTGCTCCATGGCCTTGGCGTTGATGTCGGAATTCAGGATGCCTTCGACCTGCGCGGTCGCGGCGTCCCAGACTTCGCCGCCCTGGCTGAACATGAAGGGATAGAGGTAACAGGTGACGAAGTCGTAGACCCGGCTGTATTGCATCGCCGTGCCCCAGATCTGGTCGTCAGGCCGGTTGAAGTGGTCGGCGACCTTCTCGAACTCCGCCATGGTCAGGTCTTCGAAGTCCTCGAAGGTCTGCGGCAGTTTGGCGCCGTATTTCTTCTCGAAGGCGGCGGCCTCGGCCGGGTCCTGCAACATGTCCTTGCGCAGGAACAGCGCGATGGTGTCGCCTTCCTGCGGCAGGCCCCAGATGTTTTTCGTGCCGTCGGGGTAGATCATGTAGGTATCGACGACGGTCTGCGAGTACCAGTCGAGCTGCAGCGACTGGTTCTGGGCGATGATGTCGTTCAGCTGAAGGATCCAGCCCGGCTCGGCCAGCGCGCCGATCCATTGGGAATCGGAAATAATGATGTTGTATTCCTGGCTGCGTGTGGCCAGAGAGGTCGCCGCTTTCTGGAAAAGATCGGAGAAGGGCGCTTCGGCGAAGGCGAACTCGACCTCGTAGCCGTACTTTTCCTTCACGTACTCGTTGAACAGTGGTGACATTTTCACGCCGAGCGAAGAAGGCAGCCAGCCGGCGATGCCCAGAATGCTCATGTCGATTTTCTTGCCGGCGAGGGGATGCGGCTCCTTGCCGAAAACCCTGGATGCGATGGGCATGTTCAGTGCGGCGGCGGCTGTCATGGCGCCGGCACCTTTCAACAGTTTACGGCGTGGCAGGCTGAATCGGTTACGGCCTTCAGGATGATTACTCTGCGTCATCTGGTGTTCCTCCCGTTTCGTTGCTTACACCCTGTCACCAGCCCTATTGAACGCGTCTGAGAATGCAGATCAGCTTCGCAATGGTCTGGTCATCCAGTGATTTTTGTTACATTCTTCGAAGTGATGGCGACAAATGTCAACAGCAAAGCGGGAATCAAAGTCCGGCAACGATCGCGCAGCCTGGTCGCGGGCAGTGGTGTTGCCGTGCCTCTGCGTTTTCGCAGCGACCCCGTTATCTGGGCCGGATGGCTCTATTTTCATGACGGCCTGACTCAGCACGAGGTGGCCGAGGTCATGGGCGTATCCCGTGCCACGGTGAACGCTTATGTGGCGGAGGCGCGGGCAAGGGGCGTGGTGACCGTGCGCATGGACCCGCGCTGGCTCACCTCTATCGCCCTCGCAAAAAGCCTGAGCGAAAAGTACGGCCTTGCCGACGCAGTGGTCATTCCTGATGCCGGAACCGAAGGCCTGGAGCAGCGCATCGGATCGGCGGCGGCCGAATTGCTTGTCACGCTTCTTGAACCGGGCGATGTTCTGGGCGTTGCCTGGGGCCGCACGGTGATGGCCATGACCCAGAGTGTCAGCAGCACCAACCGCGGCCTCGTCAAGGATCTCTCGGTGGCACAGATCATGGGCGGCACGACCGGCACGATGGACCTGTCGCCGGAGGTCTGTGCGTCCCTGCTGGCGGAACGGCTCGGCGCCCGTTGTATCTATCTGACCGCGCCCGGCATCGTGTCGTCGAAAAGGGTAAGAAGCATCCTGCTGCAGGAGCCGATCCTGCGCGATCAGCTTGCGATTCTGCGCAAAGCCACCAAGGTGGTCTTCGGCGTTGGTTCCACAAAACCGGACAGCCTGATCTATACCTCTGGCCTGATTGACCGCAAGTCGACACCCAGCCAGAACGGCGTCGAAGCAGCGGCCGTCGTCGCCTGCCGTTTCGTGACCGCGGAGGGAAAGCCGATCCACGATGCCTATGATGAGCGGATCATCGGGCTGTCGCTGTCCGAACTGGTGGCGATCGATGTCCGCATCGCCGTAGCGGGCGGGCCGGACAAGATCGAGGCGATCCGCGCCTGCCTTCTGGGTGGTTACGCCAGTGTGCTGGTGACCGATGCCGCCACGGCGGAGGCCCTGGTTCAGGACTGATGTACGACCGGCGCGGCAAGTGACCGGCGAGCCAAGAAAATGAAAGCATGAGGGAGGCGAAACCGTGCCGACGAAGAAACTGATCAACGATCCGGCCGATGTCATTGAGGAGATGCTGGAAGGCATCCTGGCAGCCCACCCGAACCATCTGAAACAGCTACCGGAGTCACGACGCTCAATCGTCGCGGTCGACGGCCCGCGGCCCGGCAAGGTCGGGCTGGTGATCGGCGGCGGCTCGGGCCATGAACCCACGTTTCTGGGTTTTGTCGGCAAGGGTCTGGCCGATGCCGCCGCCATCGGCAATGTCTTTGCTTCGCCGCCGCCGGATCCGATTCTGGAATGCGCCAAAGCGGCGAGCGGCGGCACCGGTGTCCTCTTCATGTACGGCAACTATGCCGGTGACGTGATGAATTTCGACATGGCGGCCGAGATGGCGGCGATGGATGACATCGATGTCCGCACCGTGCTGAGCACCGACGACGTGGCGATCGAGGACAAGGCGCGGCGGCGCGGCGTCGCCGGTAACTTCTTTATCTTCAAGGCGGCGGGGGCGGCCTGCGACAAGATGCTGTCGTTCGACGACTGCGAACGGATTGCCCGCAAGGCCAACGATCATACCTTCACCATGGGGGTTGCCCTGGCGCCCTGTTCCCTGCCGCAGACTCTGAAGCCCAACTTCGAGCTGGGCCCGGATGAGATGGAGGTCGGCATGGGCATCCACGGCGAACCCGGGGTCTTTCGCGGCCCGATGCAGACGGCGGATGCGGTCACCGATCAACTGCTTGACCGCATTCTGGCGGAGATGCAGCCTGCCAGAGGCGATAAGGTCGCGGTCCTGGTGAATTCCCTGGGGGCGACCCCGCTGATGGAGCTCTACCTGATCAATCGGCGGGTCAAGCAGCGCCTGGACGATCTCGGCATTGCAATCCATCGCACCTGGGTCGGCAACTACTGCACCTCCATGGAGATGGCCGGCATGTCGATCACTCTCCATCATCTCGATGGTGAGTTGACGGAGATGCTCGAGCACCCTTGCGACTGTGCGATGTTCCGGGCCGGCTGAAGGGGGCGACAATGTTCTGGATCGGCACCTCCTGGAAGATGAACAAGACCCGGCCCGAGGCCGCAGCCTTCGTCGAGACCCTGTTTTCGGCGGCCCTGCCGCAGCCGCCGGAGGCGCAGCTTTTTGTCGTGCCGCCCTTCACCGCGATCGAGACGGTAAAGGAGCGTGCCGCCGGCCTGCCGTTGCTGATCGGCGCGCAGAACGTGCACGCGGCGGCGTCCGGCGCCTACACCGGCGAGATTTCGGTAGCGATGCTGGCGGAGCTGGGTTGTGATCTCGTGGAGATCGGTCACTCTGAACGGCGCGCGCTTTTCGGTGAGACCGATGCCGCGGTCAATGCCAAGGCCAAGGCGATCCTCGACAAAGGCCTGCGCCCCTTGATCTGTATCGGCGAAACCGCAGAGGAACGTGACCGGGGCGCCGCCCACCAGACGGTCCTGCGTCAGGCTGAATTGGCGCTGGCCGGGATTCCAAATGCGCAAAGACAGGCCTGCCTGCTGGCCTACGAACCGGTCTGGGCGATCGGCGAAGGCGGCCGGCCGGCGACACCCGCGGCGGTGGCCGAGGTGCACCATGGATTGAAAACCGCGTTTCCCGAGTGTCCGCTGCTCTATGGCGGCAGCGTGTCGGCGGAGAATTGCGCCGCTCTTGCCGCTCTGCCGGATGTTGACGGCCTGTTCATCGGGCGGGCGGCCTGGCAGGCCGAGGGCTTTCTCGACATTGTCACGCAGTCGCTGTCGGCAAGGTCACGGCAGTAACGGTCTCGTAGGGCGCAGCAACAGGATGAAATCATGATCAGTCTTAACTCCGCGGACCTTGTTGCCCTTTTTGTCGCGGTTGCAGAGGCCATCGAGGACGATAAGGGACGTCTTTCCGAACTCGACGGCGTCATCGGCGATGGCGACCACGGCGTCACCATGTCGATCGGTTTCCTTGCCGTGCGCAAGGCTCTGGACGGCCTCGATGCGGCAGGCGAAGCGCCGACGGCGGTTTTCAATACAGCGGCGAAATCGTTCCTGGGCGCCGTCGGGGCCTCCGCCGGGCCGCTCTACGCGACAGCCTTCATGCGCGCGGGTGCAGCGGTGAAGGACAAGGCCTCTATCGATGCGGCGGCGATGGCCGACGTGATCGCCGCCATGGCCAAGGGTGTCCAGGACCGCGGCAAGGCCGAAAGCGGCGAAAAGACCATGGTCGACGCCTGGCTGCCGGCCGCGACAGCAGCCCAGGCGGCTGCCGGTTCCGGTTCCCTCGCCACGGTGTTGCAGGCTGCGGCGGTGGCAGCGGCCGAAGGGGCGGAGTCGACCAGGCAGATGGTGGCCACAAAGGGACGCTCCGCCAACCTGGGCGAACGCTCCCTCGGGCACATCGACCCCGGCGCCGCCTCGACGGCCCTCATCGTCGCCACCATGGCAAAGGCGGTCGAAAGTCCGGCTGAATAAGACTTGCTGAACCGCTGGACAGTCTGCCAGCCGAGGTTCCCTTCTTTTCTGTGTTAAGATGACGCGTAGGGGCGCCACTCTGTGCGGGAAGGAAAAGGATGCGATGTCCGGACCGGCTTTTGCGACTCATGAGATCACCAATCAGTCACCGTCTTTCGAAGGCCTGAACCTGTTTCTGAGCGATGCCGCCCTGCAGGACGCAGTGGCGCGGGAAGGGGCAGGCGCGGCCGCGGAGGAACTGGCTGCCTTTGGCGCCGAGGTGGGCAGCGCCAGAGGCTTCGAGATCGGGCGCCTGGCGAATGAGAATCCGCCAAAGCTGCGCCGTTTCGACCAGAAGGGGTTCCCGGCCGATCTGGTGGAGTTCCACCCGGCCTATCACCAGGCCATGACGATGAGTTTCCAGGCCGGCCTGCACAACAGTGTCTGGCAGCACCTGGCTGAACCCGGCGCGCGGCCTGCCGCGGGTGCGCATGTGGCGCGCCTGGCGCACCTTTATATGATGACCCAGATGGAACCGGGCCACCTCTGCCCGGTCACCATGACAAATGCCGCGGTGCCGACACTGCTGAAGCAGCCGGAGATCGCCGCCGCGCTGCTGCCGAAGATCCTGTCGCGCCGCTACGACGCGGACTTCAAGCCGCATGGGGAGAAGGCCTCCGTTACCCTTGGCATGGGCATGACCGAGAAGCAGGGCGGCACCGACGTTCGTGCGAACACCACCACGGCGCGGCCGCTCGGCAAGGGCGGCAGCGGGCGGGAGTATACCCTCGTCGGTCATAAATGGTTTCTCTCCGCGCCGATGTGCGATGCCTTCCTCATGCTGGCGCAGGCGCCGGGCGGCCTTTCCTGTTTCTTCGTTCCACGCTTTCTGCCGGATCGCTCGGTGAATCCGCTGCGCCTGCAGCGGCTAAAAGACAAGCTCGGCAATCGGTCGAATGCCTCTTCGGAGGTTGAGCTTCAGGATGTCCACGGCTGGCTCATCGGCGAGGAAGGCCGCGGTATCGCCGGTATCATCGATATGGTGACGATGACGCGCCTCGACTGTGCCGTAGCGTCGGCAGGGCAGATGCGTCTGGCGCTCGCGCAGGCCGTTCATCATTGCCGGCATCGCCGGGTCTTTCAGAAACATCTGGTCGATCAACCTTTGATGACCCAGGTCCTGGCCGATATGGCGCTGGATGTCGAGGCGGCGACGGCACTCGCCTTCCGTCTGGCGCGCGCCTTCGACGGGGCGGGCGATGACGAAGGCGAGGCGGCCTGGCGGCGGCTGATGACGCCGGTAACCAAGTACTGGATCTGCAAGATGGCCCCGGCCCTGGGGTACGAGGCCATGGAGTGCCTTGGCGGAAACGGCTATGTCGAAGAAGGTCTTGCCGCCCGGCTCTATCGGGAACTGCCACTCAACGCTATCTGGGAGGGTTCGGGCAACGTCATGTGCCTGGACGCGTTGCGCGTGGTTGGACAGGATGCGGCAACGCTGGACAGCGTCATCGGCGCGCTGGACGAGGCAGCGGGGGACGACCCGCCGATCAAGGCATCGCTGCGGGAAATCCGGGCGATGCTTTCCGATCCGTCCGGCCTCGAAGGCAGCGCCCGGCAGTTTGTCGAGTTGCTCGCCCGGACCGCAGCGGCGGTGCTGTTGCGCCGGCACGCGCCGCCGGCGGTTGCCGATGCCTTCATCGCCAGCCGCCTGCAGGCTGCCTTTCGGCACACCTACGGTTCGGGTGTTGGTCATGCTGACTGTCGGGCGTTGCTCGAGCGGGTGCTGCCCCCGGGCATAACCTGAAAAACGAGAGAGTGTAGCGTCAGAACACCCAGAGGGCTTGCCGGTGGGTTGAGGCCAGCGAGTAGGAGCAGGTTGATGCCCTAAGGAAGAAACTCATAAGGTCGGCTGCTGGCACGGACTAGAAACTGGTCAAGGTACACTTCTCCGACATCAATACCCGCAGCCGGCACTCTAATTGTGCTCTTTATCACCAGTTAACAGCAAATCTGGAAGGGGCCGTTCGGTGTGTGAATCTCTCGTCAGCCCGAGTTCTGACTAGAGGTATATCCTGGCTGAACAGGTTGATCTGGACGAAAGAACAACCTAGTTGGCAGTGGCTAAAACTTCAATGCGGATAACTTGTCAGTATACTTGCGGTGGGAATTGATTCTATGCGGTTGATTTCGATGATCTTGCCTCATCGTGTCGCCACCAGCCGCAGTCTCTGAACAATCCGGATCGCCAGCCATTTATCCGTCGGATATCCTAATTTGTTCCCTTTGGGATGCGGAGAAACGCATCGATCAACACTTGTTCGTCGTTGGTGCAGTCCGAGCACTCTCCACCCGACTGAGCGATTCTGACGGCTTTTGCGAGGGTTGCTTTGATCTGTGTGCCGAGTGACTTGGTTTTGCATGCTTCGCCGCCCGCTCCGCCCATATCGATCTTGTAGGAATATGCATTCAAAGCTTTTTCATAGGGAATTCGACGCACAACTGCCTCATAGCCACCGCAACTTGGGATGTCCGGCGTTCCAAGGTCGGTGCCCTAATGCCAAGCCACATTAAGATCCTTGTCTAATATGCTAAGGTATAGCCAAGGCGCGTTATTCACACCAACATGAAACCGCATTTCCATGGCGGCTGCTTCGCCAACAAAAAGTGCAATCTTCGCATCGTGGTTCAAACACAAGAATGACTGATTGATCCGAATTCGGCTATCGGATGAGTAAAATGCTTGCGTTTCAGGGATGATTTCTTGGCAAAATTTATTGATGTCGGCCTGTGCGATTTGCGTTGGTAGAAACAATAAAAAGAAAATTGCTAGTGCACCATATTTTTTCGACGACATTGTGCTTCTCCAGATAAGTAATCCATAGAAAAAGCGTTAGGCAAAAGACGCCTCAAAGTCAGGAGAGGAGAAAAGTACGGTCACCTCCCATTTGGGAGCTACGGCTGTCAGCGAGAGCGGTAGGTCATTAGGAGACGCATTAACTCTGGCTGGCTATTGGAGTCTGTTTTCCTGAAAATCGCCTTTAGGCGCTGCCGCGCTGTGCCGTAAGTTATTCCAAGTAGAGTCGCAGATTTTGCAAGAGGGTGTCCTTCCAACAAGCTTTCGCAGAGAGCCCTTTCGGCTCTTGTAAGCTCATAGTACGCGGCCACGGTCGAAGCACCACTTATGGCGACACTGCTTGGATCGGTCACTTCGATAATGGCTCGGGCACCTCCGATGGGACTAACTTGACTTGGCGGCAGGGGGCAGACTCGTAAGCTGTAGGGACGGCAGGATTGCAGGTTGGTTACCTGCACAAACGTAGACACTGGCCTGTATTCCGGTGATTGGTGGGTGCGTACGGCATCTGCTATTGCGCGGTCTAACCCATTTTGTTCATTTGTATTGTCTGTATACAGTTTGCCTCGACGGAGATGGAGTGTTGCCTGATTGACAAAGAAGTCGTCAGCGACTTCGTTCATCCCCATCACGAGCCCTTCCTCGTTGAGAAGCAAGACAGGGTGGAGCTGACTGTTCAACAATCGCTCGATTGTGCGAGACTCAGCTTTTAGAGAGATAAACTTGTGACGTAGGAAAAGGCTGTTCTGAATGTGGGGGACAAGTATCTGATAGAGTTGTATGTCCTTTTCGTTAAAGAAATTGGATTTTAGGCCTCCGTAAACACTTATCATTGTCCTTGGAACGCCGGTTTTGCTTTTACCGTCACTAACGGTTGCGGCTATCAGGTGTCGAATTTCCAACCGCTGTACAAAGTCATTAAACCACTCGGACTTTTCGAACTGCTCATCACTTACGACATCTTGTCCGACGAAAATTTTGCCGGATCGGATGAGTGCCTGGGCTTCAGCGTTTATGGTCCAGAGATCATGTTGATGATAGTAGTCAACATACTCTTGCAGGTCTTCTGTGGGGAGGTCTGGGCTTGCCCATAAGCAGTGCGTTTCCGCTGGATCTATGTGAGGCGTAAATAGCAGGCATCGCGCTCCATGCAGCAAGTTTCGGATTTCCCCCATCGTGCAAGGCCAGAGATCATCGTCAGCGGAAGCTTCGTAGATCCCCTCGATTACTTTGTTCAGAGATTTCATTCGATAATCTCCGTATTGAATTCGCGACACTACACCATAGCGCTTCTCTACCAATTTTTGTACAAACGGATGGAAGAACCCCTGATGTGTATTTCCTGGGCTGCCTGCAGGGTGCCTTTCGGCACACCTACGGTTCGGGTGTCGGTCATGCTGACAGCGGTGTAATTCTAGAGCGGACCCTGCCGCCGGCCTGATCGGCAAGGTGAAAGGCGTGCGCTAGGGCGAGACGGGAAGGCCGCTCTACGCCTATTCGGTTTGATGTGGGCCAGGGGTGAGGGATTTCGGCCCGCGCGGGCTCGGAATACTGGAAAAGGGGTGACGTTTGGCGGTAGCCTGTGATTCGGGGAGTGGGCCGAAAATGACTGGGCCGGCTCTGGGACAGATCGAGGAACAGGCTTATGGGCAAAGCGCTCTGGACAGGCTGTATCGCCGTAACGGTTCTGGCCGGCCTTGCCGCCTGTTCGTTGACGACCGACGAGCGCGATGAGATGGCCGAACAGCTCTATGACCGCAACTGGATTGCCAGCCAGATAGAGGGCGTCCCGGCGGCGGGGGTAACCTCGACACTCATGATCGCCAGTGACGGCAAGGTCAGTGGGAATGCCGGCTGCAACGGCTATTTCGGCTCGGCGATCGTCGACGACAGCGCCATCGCCTTCGGCAATCTGGGCACCACCCGCAGGGCCTGCCCGGAACCGGCCATGAGCCAGGAGGACCGCATGCTGCGGGCCCTGGACAGCACCCGCGGCTATCGCCTTGAGCAGCAGGACCTGCTGTTGCTCGACGCGGGCGGCAACATGATCCTGCGTTTCACCCTGGGTGAAAGTGCCTAGAGCAGATCCTGGTCGGATGGAAGCGCCAGAGACGATCCATTGACCAGGTGAATCCGATCTGGCAGGTCATTCTAGCCGTTGGACTTGCCGAAGAACTTTGCGCAGTGGTCTTCTTCTTCGACCTTGGCCGTGAACCAGACGAAGTCGAACAGCCGGGCGTCGAAGGCGGGATAGTCTTTGGCGACATCCTGGCCTTGTGCCACTTCCACCAGTGCCAGGCTGAAAACCGGCTCGCCCAGGCGCCAGGGAACGCCGCGATCTTCGCGTACATGCTCGCTGCCGGCGATCAGAATGGCCCCTGATCCCCCATCCGCCTGGCGCAGGCTGGCGGCCATCCAGGCATCGCGCAGCCGCTGCACATCGGCCATCGGCTTCAGGGCGCTTTCCGGCAACGCGTTGCAGTGAGAGGTGGCGAGCAGGGCGGTCAGCGCGGTCAGTTGATCGCCATCGTACTCAAGGCTCCAATCCAGGCGCTCTTTGAGTTCTTTGGAAAGGGGGGCTCCGCGGCTGACGTCGCGTGTCGTCTCCGGTGAGGGGTTGCCCGGGTGCATCTTCAGGCCATGGGTCAGGGCTGCTTCGGCGATCGGCTGGTAGATCGACCAGGAAGGCCACCCCCGCTTTTCCCAATCCAGCGCCTTGCCCAGGGTCTCAACATCATCGAGCTTCGCGGCAGCCAGGGCCTCTGCCTGGGCGGGCCCGGCCATTTCCCACACCACGGCCGGACGGCGGCCTGCCGCTGCGACGGCGGCCACCACGCGGGCCTGCAGCCGATGATGGTCCGCGTTGGTGTGCTGCTCGCCCAGCAGGACCCAGTTGGCGTCGCGGGCGGCGGCGAACAACGCCGCTTCATCGAGCTGGCGGCCGCTGGCGGTCTCCCAGATGCTGCCAACGAGAGGGTGGTCCCGTAACAGCAGGCCAGCCGTTTCGCTCCGCGCCGGGCCAACGGCCAGGGCGGAAACGAATGCAAACACCAGAGCGCCGAAACCGACGCTGACCGTCCGGCGAAGCACTGCTCCAATACCGCAGATCACAAAGCTAACTCTCCATCACGCAGGGGCCCTACATTAGCCCGCGCAAGACGGATTACCACTGCGGCATTTCGCGCCGGGCCTATTCCGCGGCGACGCGGGCGAGGTTATCGGCCGTTGCCGGGTCCTTGTGGAAGACGCCGTCTTTCATAATGCCGCTCAGGTGCTCTGCTTTTTGCAGCAGCGTGACGTCTTTCGACGGGTCGCCGTCGACCAGCAGCAGGTCGGCCAGATAACCTTCTTTCACTTGACCGATGTCCATGGCCATCAGTTCGCCGCAGAGCTTGGTGGCCGCGGTGATCGCCTCCAGCGGCGTATAGTCCAGCAGTTTGACGAAGTGCTCGAGATCGCGGGCATTGGTGCCGATGGGATTCCAGGCAAAGCCGTAGTCGCCGCCGGGCAGGATTCTAAGGCCGCGCTTCTTCAGGTCTTTCATGTTCTCGATGCACATCTCCAACTCGCGTGCGAAGTAGACGGCAACCGGATGATCCTTGCCGATGCCCCACTTCGACCCTTCGCCCTGGGACGTCGCGTACATGATGCCCATGGCCGGGCCGACAAAGATCCTGTCCTTGTGCGCTTCCAGCATGTCCAGAGCTTCCGCGTCGCTGAGGGTGGCGTGATAGATCACGTCGACGCCGTTGCGCAGGCACATCTTCACGCTCTCCGCGGATCGCGCGTGGGCGGCCACCATTTTGCCGCGGGAACGCCCGACTTCGCAGACCGCAGCCACCTCGGCCTCGTTCATGACTGTCTCGTGGGCGCGGGCGAAGGGCACGAACTCGTCGCCTGAGGGATTGATTTTCAGCGTGTCCACGCCTTCGCGGCACATCTCCCGCGCGGTGCGCAGGAACTCGTCGGCGCCGTCGCAGCAGATGGCAAAGGTTTCGCGGTAGATGTGGGATCGGCGCACGTCACCCAGGCCGCCGGTGACCGTCAGCTCCGGGCTGGCAGCGCGCATGCGCGGGCCGGGGATGTCGCCCGCATCGATGGCGTTACGGATCACCACGTCCAGCCGCGCTTTTGCGGCGGCGGCACTGAACAGTGCCGTGAAGCCCTGGTCGAGCATCTTCCTGGCGTATTTCATGGTCTTCAGGGTGTGTTCTTCCGGCGGAATGTCGCCGAGCCCTTCCAGATCGGGCGTATCGCAGAAACTGATATGGGCGTGGGATTCGATCAGACCGGGCATCAGGGTCTGCCCGCCGCCTTCGACCTGTACCGTGCCGTCGCGGGGCAGGGTCTCACCGTCGCGGGCGATCTTCTTGATTTTGTTGCCTTCAACCAGCACTTCGGCGGCGAAGGGCGCCTCGCCGGACCCGTCTATGACCTGGACGTTGGTAAACAGCGTAGAACTCATGACATCTCCTCCCGCTTGCGAGGTCGGATTGGCCGGGCATTCAAAGACTCGCCGCCGCCTCTTTTATTGTTGCTGTGGTTGTCGGGGATGGCGGCCTTGCAGAACTCGGCTCCGCCTTGCGCCAACAACGCATACGCAGAGGATAACACCTTTGGGTGCGGATTTCTCGATTTTCGCAAAAGCGACCGCGTGAAGGAGGAGGCGACAACGCGTGCTGGGAGCCCGCACGGTCGTAAGAAAGGCCGGGAAAAGCCTTCCGGACTATCGGGTGCGCTGAATCTGCGTCAGTTGGAGATCGCTGCGGTCGTTACACTGGGTCGATAAGGCTCAAGCGGCTGAGCGTTCACTCTGCAGGTTGGCCTTTGAGGTCTGGGTTTCGCTCTGTGGGTTGCGATGGCGATTGGTGACCATACGGTCGTGAAGCCGCGTAATCGCCTGGCTGCCGTATTTTTCGAAAAGGAAAGGCAGCAGAGCATGGACCAGACAGGCAAGGCTGGCGACGGCCATACGCCAGGAAAAACCCCAGGCGGAAGCCAGGTGCTGCCAGTAGGTCTCTCCGACCGAGGCCGGATGCTCTTCAAAAAGGGAACGCAAGGTCACAATAAACTCCACCGGGCAAAAGTTGTGCGGCTTCCGCTGCGGTCCGCCGACTCTCGTGTAGGCGGCCCCCTGTGCAGACGACCGGGAGGAGTGTAGCGAGGATTCGAAGGCAGGAGCTTGCAAATCTACGGCTAAATGGGGTAAATGGAGAAATATTTCTTCTAATTTCTCAAAAACATGGAATTTCATGCCTTGGATGACATAGATCGAAGAATCCTTAAGGTTCTCCAAACCAACGCGGACCTTCCGGTTGCGGAGGTTGCCGAGCAGGTCGGGCTTTCCGCTTCGCCCTGCTGGCGGCGGATCCAGAAGCTGGAGGCCGAGGGCATCATCGAGCGGCGGGTGGCGCTGCTGAATCCGGAGAAGATGAATGTCGGTGTCACGGTCTTCGTCGCCATCAGGACATCGCGTCACGATGAAGACTGGCTGCGCGATTTTGCCGCCAAGGTGACGCAGATTCCGGAGGTGGTGGAGCTCTACCGCATGTCCGGCGAGATCGACTACATGCTGCGCATCGTGGTGCCCGACATCAAAGCCTACGACGCCGTCTACAAACGGCTGATCGCGGCGGTCCCGCTGTTCGACGTCAGCTCCTCATTCGCCATGGAGGCGATCAAGTACACCACGGCCTTGCCGGTCGACTATGCGACCTAGCGGTGTGCAGGACGGCACTACTCCGGCAGCGTGAAGCTGGCGTTCACCCGGCGGACCTGATAGCGGCTGCCGTTGACGAAGTGCTCGTATTCAAAAAGCTTCGGCCCCAGCTTGATGATGCGATAGGCGTCATAGAGATCAGCGCTTGAGGTGTCGGCCTTCAGGAAGGTCTCGCCTTCGATCCATCCCTTGGTCGACAGAAAGTACACCGGACCGGAGATCGCCCACTCGCCGACTTCAATCTGATCGCTGTAGTTTCCATCCGCTTCATAGAAGCGAAAGGTGATGCGAAAAACACCGTCGGGAAAGGCTTCCACCACCCAACGTTTCATCGTGCCGCCGGCACGCTGCTGTTCGCCGTACCAGCGGCCGACCAGAACCTCGCGGGGGTTCGTGGACCGCTCGACGGCCTGGATGGTACCGGCGGTTGCTGCCGTCGCATCGCCCAGGGCTGCGCGAGCCTGATGGGACCACATGAACAATGCAAGTATCGCCAATATCGTCACAACAACGCCAAGCAGCAGTCTCTGCCGCTGTGCCTCTGCCGTGATGGCGCGGGCCTTCGCCCGCTGCCTGTTGTTTCCCCGTTGCCTCATCGTCGCCTCCTGCAGTTATGCCGCGGCCGTCATGGCCGTTAACCAACATGCTGAATTTGCGAGATATTTTAACGGTTTTTTTACCGCTTTGCGACCACTTCGGTGAGCAGGCAGAGAATCTCATACATTATGGTGGCCCCCACCAGGGCCGTTGCCCCGCTGGGATCAAAGGGGGGCGCCACTTCCACCACATCGCCGCCAACAAGGTTAACGCCGCGCAGCCCACGGATCATGCGTTGGGCGTCGTGGGTCGAGAAGCCGCCGATCTCCGGCGTGCCGGTGCCGGGCGCATAAACCGGGTCGAGCCCGTCGACGTCGAAGGAGATATAGGTCGGCCCGTCGCCGACAACCCGCCGCGCCTCGGCAATGACAGCTTCCACGCCGAGATCGAAGAACTCTTCGATCTGGATGACACGGATACCCTGTTCGTAGCCCCAGTCCATATCGTGGCTGGTGTAGAGCGAGCCGCGGATGCCGATCTGCACCGTGCGCTTCGGGTCCAGCAGGCCCTCTTCGATGGCGCGGCGGAAGGGTGTCCCGTGGGTCAGTTTGTGCTCACCGAAATAGCGGTCGTTGGTATCGGTATGCGCATCGAAATGCACCATGCCGACGGGTTGGGCGCGCGCGATGGCGCGCATGATGGGCAGGGTGACCAGATGGTCGCCGCCGGCCGACAGTGGGACGATGCCGGCGGCATGAACGTCACGGAAAAAAGCTTCGATGCGGGCGATGGTGTCGTGCAGGTCGATCGGGTTGACCGGCGTGTCGCCCAGGTCGGCGCAGTTGGCGAGGTCGAACGGCTTCACGCCGGTGACATGGTGGACGTTACGCATCAGGGTCGAAAGGTCGCGGATCTGCCGTGGCCCGTGGCGGGCGCCGGCCCGGTTGGTGGTGCCGCCGTCCCAGGGAATCCCGATCAGGCCGACGTGAACGTCCTCTACCTCGTCGAGCGGCACATGCGGCAGGCGCATGAAAGTCGGAATGCCGGCGAAGCGCGGCAGAACGAAGCCGGAGACCGGTTTATAGGAAACGGGTTTTTTGCCCATGGCGGTGCCTGGTCCTTTGACTGCTTCGAAGCCTCGGCCGTCAGGGTGCCGTCCTATGGGGCAAAGAACAACAGGTGTATCCTGTTCTGGCTTTGTTGCCGTGCAGTTTCACGCGAGAGTTTTTCTCGCTCGTTCTAGGTATTGGTAACCGCTTGCCCGGCCCCCGGGTCCCAGAGGTAGGGCGGGTGATTTCCCTTGAGGTGAAGGCCGCCGATCCAGCGGTCCAGCGGGTTGTGGTCGGTCCAGCAGGCCCGGCCGCCGAGTAGTTCGCGCCCGAAGTCGGTCAGCGACAGAGGCGCGCGCCAGTCCGAGAAGGCGGTGACGGCCGGTTGCGGTGCGGTTGCGAGACCGGCCAGCAGCGGCCAGAACATGGCATCGCCGAGATAGGGCAGGGGCTCCAGATTTTCCATTATCAGGGCGAAGACGCGCCCGGGGGTTTCGGCGCCTTCCGCCAGAGCCTTGAGCGCCAGTTGCTCGGTCAGGCCAAGGCCGGTATCGCGCCAAGGCAGTTCCTGAAGGTGGCGTTTCATCGCCGGCACCAGGAACGGCAGGGCGCCGTCGGTTTTCTGAAGCACCTCCTGCAGGTGCAGCGGATCGCCGGTGGTGTAGGCGCGCCAAAGCCTGTCGGCCTCGTCGAACTGGGCCGGGCTCACGGGCTTTTCCTGGCCCCAGAGATTGGCCAATTGCTGTGGTGAAAGTTGGCCAAGTCCAACGAAGCGGTCGACGCCGGGGACGGCGCCGATGTTGATCAGGAAGAGTCTGTCGTGGAACTGCGGCGCGGTCCGCAGCAGGGCCAGCAAGCGGATCAGGATCGCCTGGTCATAGAGGTCGTGCTCGAACCAGAGAACGATTTTCCCAAAGCGGCCCAGTTGCGTCAGCCCCGCATCCTCGGCTTCGAGCTTTGCCAAAACGGCTGCCGCATCGCCGATCTCGTGATAGGTGGCGGCGATGAAATCGGCGCGCTGCCGGCGCAGCACCTCTTCCGAAAGCGACGGGTCCAGCGGTCCCTGGCAGACCGGGTCCGAAACCTCCAGGAAACTTCCCGGGATGCCCGCTTCGCGCAGGTCTTCATAGATGTCGCTGCCGCAACGGATGTGGAGGATCGGTTCTGTTGACGGGTTGAGCGGAAGAAAGGCGATTTTATCGATATTTGTCTCTGCAAGTGCCATGACTCGATGCTCCCATCACTGAACAGCCAAGACGCTACGCCATGTCATGCTTGATTTAAAGAAGTGAGGTGGCGCAAGTCGAAACACTGCAATCCGACTGTTGTTGTTCGGTTGCCATCGGTGACCAGGATGGCAGCCGGATGACAGCAGTCGTGCGCCTAAACATTTTTATCACTTTTTTCTTTCGGCGCTCTGTGGCACAAACGTCGTTACCGCAGGGCGCCGTTCGGGTGCCGTATGCAAAGACATCTAAAAGAGGGATCGCAAATGCACATCATCATGTTCGACAGCTTCGCGTCCCGCGTCTTTGCGCCACCCTGCTAGAATGGTGGCTGCTGGGCCCGGGATACCGACCGGGCCTGCGGAATTCCAAGTTCAGATTTTGTTTGGCTCGCGTGGCATCGCTTTCTTGCACGCGCGCCCCCTGTTTCCCTCCGCCTGAGCCTTCGGTCGCTCGTTCGTCGACGCGGTGCCGCTGCACCGCCTGAAGTTACGCGTATAGAGGAGGGTGCCGCCGCAGGGGTCGAATGACCGCGGTGGCGCAAAAGAACCATGAAACAAAAGTTTGGTTTTCGCCAAGCGTCCGTCTTCGTCTGGCAGTATTGGAAACAGGTGCCCTGGCTGCTGAGTGGCGCCTTTGTGACCATGGCACTGGCAACGCTCTGCGATGTTTTCCTGCCGGTCTTTGCCGGCCGTCTGATCGATTCCCTGGCGGATGCGGCCTTTGCAGAACGGGCAGTGCGGATCGACGACGCCTATTGGGCGTTGGCAGCCTTTGTCGGCATCTCGGCGGCCTTCCATGTGTTTCGGGAGGCGTCTTACCGTTTCTGGATACCGCTTGCCACGGTCACAATGCGGCGCATCGTCTGCGACGCCTTTTATCGCGTCCAGCGCTTTTCCGCCGACTGGCAGGCCAATGCCTTTGCCGGTGCGACGGTGCGCAAGGTTTCGCGCGGCATGTGGGCCTACGACGAGTTCGCAGACACGATCTATATCGGCTTTCTGCCGGCGGGTATCGTGCTGGTCGGCATCACGGCGAACCTGATGGTCCATTGGCTGTTGATGGGGGTTTTCGTCCTGGTTGCGGTGGTTATCTATCTGCTTGTGAGTGTGTTGCTGGTGGCGCTCTATGTGGCACCGTCCAATGCGATCATGAACAAGTCCGACTCCGCCGTGGGCGCAGCCATGGCCGATGCGGTTTCATGCAATGCCACGGTGAAGTCGTTCGGTGCAGAGCTGCGTGAGGACCGCCGGTTCTTCGATGTTTCCGACCTCTGGCAGCGGCGGGCGCGCAAGGCCTGGTCGCGGGAAATCAACAGCGGCACGGTGCTGTCGGTGATGACGTTGCTGCTGCAGGGCGGACTGCTGTCCCTGGCCCTTTGGTATTGGTCGCGTGGGCAGGCGACTGCCGGCGACGTGACCTTTGTCATGACCAGTTATTTTGTCATCCACGGGTATCTGCGTGAGATCGGCCAGCATGTGCGCAACATGCAAAAGGCGATCAATGAGATCGAGGACCTGGTGGGTTTCGAAAAGCAGGTCATCGAAGTTGCCGATCGGGAGTCAGCACAGCCTCTTGCCGCGCGGGGCGGGGCGATCGACTTTGACGGCGTCACCTTTCGCTACGGCAATCAGGAAGCACCGATCTACGCCGACTTCAATCTGCGGGTCGGTGCCGGCGAAAGGGTCGCTCTCGTCGGTCCTTCGGGCAGCGGCAAGTCGACTTTCGTGAAGCTTGTTCAGCGGCTCTATGACGTCGATGAGGGAAGGATCATGATCGACGGCCAGAACATCGCCGAGGCGACGCAGGAGAGCCTGCGCCGTGCCATCGCCCTGGTGCCTCAGGACCCGGCGCTGTTTCACCGCAGCCTGTCGGAAAACATCGCCTACGGCCGCCCCGACGCACGCCAGGAGGAGATCGAAGTGGCGGCCCGCCGTGCCCACGCCCATGATTTCATTTCCCGGCTACCCCAGGGTTACGAAACCCTTGTCGGGGAACGGGGGGTGAAGCTCTCAGGCGGTGAGCGTCAGCGGGTTGCTTTGGCCCGTGCCTTTCTGGCCGATGCACCGATCCTGATCCTCGATGAGGCGACCAGCAGTCTGGACTCGATTACCGAAGCCCAGATTCAAGAAGCCATCGAGGAACTGATGGAGGGGCGGACGACGATCGTCATTGCTCATCGCCTCTCCACGGTGCGCAGCGTCGATCGGATTCTGGTTTTCCGTGAAGGCGCCATTGTTGAGCAGGGAACCCAGAAGGAACTGGCGGCCCTGCGTGACGGTCATTTCAAGGAGCTTCTTGAAATGCAGGTGCAGGGGCTGGTGCTTGATGACGGCTGAAGCGAAAGAAACAAAAAAACCGAAGGGACGACATAGTGCAGAAACAAGCCGGGCCTAGTTTCCCGGTCATTGACCTGCCCCATCCTGAAGGGCTAACCCCATCTCCCAGCTCTTCAGGATACCAGGGATTACCCAGTCCCTGGGTTGGTGGGGTGCCACATGCTAGCGGCACCCCACCACCTTTTCTTGATGGGCCCTATTTTCATACCTATCGGCCTCCTCCTTTCATAGAGGAGGCTTTTTCTTTTATGGGGTTAGCGAGGCGGGGGAGAAGAGCACGCCGAAGCGCTCACACCAGATCACCACGGATTTGTATTTCGACAGATCGGCCTCGGCGGGAATGTCGTAGTTCTGATCGCCGATGTTGCCTTTCAGCCGGCCCAGCGCCAGCCACGCGCTGTTGGAGACGTCAGAGGACTGGGCAACGGTATCGGCTGCCACCAGCCAGACCTTGAGATCCGGTCCGTTGGTGACTTCAAAGTCTGTGAAGCGCAGGGTCCGGCGGCCATCCTGTCCCTGAAAGACGGTCACGGTGCCCCGTCCTTTGTGAGCGGTGTCGGCGTCGGAGAAGGTGCCGCTCGCCAGAACCATGGCGGTTTCCGATTCGCCGATGCTTTCGGCAACCACCTGATCGATCCACAGCGGGCTGGCGAGATACCAGAAGGCATTGCCCGCCACAAATCCGACGGCACCGGCGATGAACGCCACAAGAATGAGTTTTTTCATCAATAAGATCCTTTGGATGGAAATGTCTTTTGGGCATAGGAACGGGCCCGCTGTCCAGGGACGTTTTGTCGCCAGGTGATACTGTGTGGTCGAGCAGGCAAATCGTGCTTCCGGTGCTCAAGATCCCGTCACATTTCGTTGAAAGGCGCGCGAGGACCCGACGCAGTCGGAAGCCTCAGGCTAAAGCGCCCAATTGCGCGCAAAAGCCAGTCGGTTGATTTCTGTTGATCAGGGTCAGGTCTTGCAGTCTTGACTTACCTTGATTATGCTTTGGCCATGGCGCGTCCTTTGCGATTGGAGCGGCCTGGTGCCGTCTACCACATCTCCACGCTCGGCAATGCGGGACAGGCGGTGTTTCGCGGTCCTGACGATTCCCAGCTTTTTCTCGATGTACTGGGCGAAGCCTGCCGGCGCTTCCACTGGCGCTGTCTGGCTTATTGCCTGCTGCCGGACCGCTATACGCTGGTCGTGGTCACCGATGCGGCGACGCTTTCGCGCGGGATGCGCCAGATCAACGGGCCCTATACCCAGGCATTCCATCGGCGTCATGGCAGTGCGGGTCACCTCTTTCAGGGGCGCTACCGCGCTGTGATGGTGGAGCAGGCGGGCTATCTGGCCTTTGTCTGCTGCGATGTGCTGCGCCAGCCGGTCAGGCGGGGCGTTGCGCCGGAGGCCGGGGCCTGGCGCTGGTCCAGCTATCGCGCCACGATGGGGCGCCTGACCCACGGCCAGATGGCACCGGACTGGCTGGATTCCGGTCCCTTGCTCGCTGCCTATGGCACGGATCGCCAGCAGGCGAGAGCGCAACTCGCTGCCGCGGTGGCGCAGGAACCCTCGCAGTCGGTGTGGGAGCATCTGCGCCATCAGGTCTTTCTCGGTTCCGAGGGCTTTGTCGAAGCCATGCGCGAAGAGGCCCGCCTGGCCGCCGCCGGGCGCGGCGATCTCCGGGAGATTCCGCGGGCCCAGTGGCAGCCTCCGCCGCCGGCTTTGGAAAGCTTTGCGCAGGGTGCGGCAAGCCGCGACGAGGCCATGGCGCTTGCTTACCTGTCCGGCGCCTATAGTCAGGCCGCCATTGCGTCTTATTTTGGTGTACACTATAGCAGCGTAAGCCGGGCGATCCGGCGCTACGAACGGCGTCAGCCGATGGCGGCTACCGGCGCCAACGCCGGGGAATGATCATGCGGCCCGGCCTGTCGGCGATGAAGGAGGTCTAAGAAGTTGTTCTTGCGACGTTTGCTGTTTTCCGCGGCGCGGCGCATTGCCCAGGACCCGGAGGTTCAGGCGAAGGCGGTCGATGCTTATGAGCGTGGTGTGAAGCCAAGGCTGTCGGCGGCGCGCGAAGAGCTGCGCGAACTGACCGGGGAGGTAAACCCGCTGGAAGATCCGGGTGGTTTCGCCAGGCGCCTGAAAGACCGGGTCCGCGAGGTGAATCGCCGGAAGTGAGGCGGCGCGGTTGCAGGCTTGCTGCGTTGATTCGCCTCCATTCAAGTTTCATACAGTTGTCTCTCCATCCCTTTGGGTTTTGCTAACCCTTAATGGTATACTCGGCGTTTGGCTGGGATTTGCCGGCGGCGACAGCCCGACGGCACAATTCAATGGCCGCCGGGTACTGTTTTTGTAATGAGGAGGCTGGAGATTTCAGCCGGGTTTTCAGATGCCGAGCGGCAGCGCTTTCACAACCTGCTGCAACTGGCCGCCGACAGTCCTTTTGAGGGCGAGCGCGTCAACGCCCTGGCGGCGGCAACGCGTCTGGCTGCGCGTTTCGGTCTGACGTTGGACGAGGCGGCGGCGGGTGGTTCGCAGCATGAACCACCGCCGGACTTTGAGCGCGGCGATGCCCATATGGCGGACGACATCGGCTTCCGCCCGGAATCACTCGACCGCTTTGCCCGGGCGGCCCATCTGATGGACACCTTCATCTATGATGACAAAGCCCGACGCGAGGCGGCGATACGCGCCGCCCAGGCCCGCGGGCTGGACGCCGACGAACTGCGCCGGTCGATTGCCGGTACAACGGTTAAATGGCGGGCCAAGTCGCGCCGGATGAACCCCAATCGGCATGCGACGATGCTGCTGCGCGAGACCTCGCTGTCTTTCAACGAGATCGCCAGCATCACCGGTTTGAACATCTATCAGATCGTCGGCTTGAAGCTGAAATTGCGCCAGGGCCACTCAAACTGACCTGGGTGTCTCAAGCAGTGCAGCGCCGCTTCCCGGTGCCGTCCCCACCCCGCAATACATGACATCTCCTGCCTGTCGCAGGCAGGTGTCTGGCCCCGCATTTGGTTCGGCATTTAGGACGAATTCCTGGCAGATTTTCCCTGCCGCTGCGCGGCATTGGTTTTCCCTTGTTTTCTACTTCTGATTTTACATCAAATCCCCGGGGTCTGTGACAAAGCCGGAGCCTTCGGGCCCCGGTAACACTTGCGAAAGCCTGATCAAGCCACACTCCCCCTGCAACAACGGCAGGTCTCCGACGCGAAGCCCCCGGCGTTCGTCATCGCAAGAATGAACGAAGGCCACAAAGGGGGCAGGCGGCGATGCGATGCAGAGGTTTCAGGTGAGGAGCAGATGATGGGTAAGACAAAGAAGCGGATGCTGGCCGGGGTGGTTGCCCTGGCTGCTTTGGTCACAACGGTCAGCGGCGCCAACTCTCTGGTCTGGCCGATGCTGATGGACGGCAAGATCGAAGATCGTGTGGCGACGATCTTTACGTATCAGAACCAGGTCTCCGCGGCGCTGGCACAAAGCATTGTGGAGGCGGAAGCGGATGAGCTTGCGGTCCTGGATGCGCTCTATGCGGTGGAAGAGCAATTGAACGAAGCCTGCGCACCCCTGCAGGAAGCGGGCCGCCGCCACATCGATGGCGAAACGCTTGGCGGTCTTTTGCAGATAGCGGTGTTCAATACGATGGAAGAATGCGAAGCGAAGACTGACGAAGTCGCTTACTATGTCCGTCTGGCCAGGGGCAATTCGGCGGAGACTTTTGCACGGCTGTTCGCCGCTACCCTCGACTGAGGATGTTTTCCCGTATTGGTATGCTGTAGGGACCGCTTTGCGTGGTGAATGGGAGAAAAACCCCACGAATGAGGTCGGCTGGCTGCGTGGGACTCGCCAAGGCGCCGGCAACGGCTTAGTTTCGAGTTTCTGGAGGGCGGCGCGGTGCCGCCCTCAGGCGCCGCCTTGCTTCACCTTGAGTTTTGTAGCGGGGAATTAGGCAGCGGGCGCAGAGAGAACTCGGGACAGAAACCTTATGGATACGAGTGAAGTCCTGCCGCTGGGGGTTGTGGTCGAGCGACGGCGTATCGACAACCCCTGGAAGGACTTTGCCTGGCGTCCGGTGGCCGTCATCCCCGGTGCACCGCCTCTCGACCCGGAAGCGGCGTGGAAGGTTCTGCGCGAGGGAGAGGATTGGATCCACTATCATTGTGGCACCCTGCCGCTCGAGCTGTTCCGGCGCGAAACCGAGGGATACAAGGTCAACCTCACGCAGGACCCGCCGCAAATCTTCGTGCTGTTGCGCAGCGATGACGATCCTGACAGCCGGCACGATTTCCTGCCTTTCCTCGTGACCGCCAGTCCCTACGAGGCCCAGGACTACCTCGACAGTGGCGAGGAGATTGTCGAGGGGGTCACCATGCCCGCCGACCTGATCGCCTTTGTCCAGGCCTTCATCGACACCCACCATGTTGACGAGGTCTTCCACAAGCGTCGCCGCCAGAAGGCGCGCAGCGGCGATGACGCTTTCAGCCGCCGGCCGCCGATCGACACTGCGCGGGCCGGCCGCCGGACGTCGGACTGACGCGATGGCCGGGCGATCCAGAGACGATGATGGTTTTCTGTCGCGCTGGGCCGAGCGTAAGCAGGCGGCTCGGCGGCCCGAGAATGTCGATGAGCCACCTGCCGAAGAGACGGCTGCCGCAAAGATGCGCGATGATGGCGATACGGTTGCCGCGCTGCAGCCGGGCGAGGCGCCGCCGCCGACTGACCAAGAGGCCTTCGACCCCAAGGACCTGCCGGACATTGAGACCCTGGACAAGGACTCCGATTTTTCGATCTTCATGAACGACAAGGTGCCGGAAGCCTTGAGGCGGCGGGCCTTGCGCCGGCTTTGGCAGGTTGACCCTTTGTTCGGCTTTCGCGACGGCATGAACGACTATGACGAGGACTACACCGATGCGGCCATGGTGGTGGAGGGAATGAAGACCCTCTACAAGGTCGGCAAGGGCATGTGGACGGCCGAGGACGAGGCCGCCGAGAATGAAGCCGCCGAGAACGAAGCCGGGGAAGCCGCTGCCGGGAAGGATGCGGGAGAGGCGGGAAGCGAGGCGGAACAGCCGCAACTGGCGCAGGGCGATGAGGAAGCGATGCCGGATGCCGGGCCGCCGCCTGAAGTTGTGTCGTCCGAACAGGGGCAAGACGCATTCCGTCCTGCGGACATGGCGGCTCAACCCTCTGAAAAGCTGTCCGACAAGACCGACTCGCTCGCCCGCTCCGAGAATGATGAAGGCGCTGCGGCGGTGGACGGGGCCCCCTCTGAAACGATTCGCAGGCGGTCGGGAAGCGCGCTCAAGCGGCGCTGGGGTGATCAAACCAGCTAATTGCGCCCACTGGTTGTTTAGTTCCGATCATGAAAGTGCTCGGGACGGCTATCAGAGTCGTGGATTTCTGCGGCTCATGAGCCTTCTCTGACTTGTGCGCTGCAACAATTGATTTAGTTGACCGGGAGCGAAAAAGGCGGTCTAATTCTCGCTCTAATTGGCAAAAACCCTGGTAAAATCAGGGATATAACATCGGTAGAATACCTCACCGAAGGCTTACCAAGCGGCAGCAGTCCGTGGGCCTTTGGGTTTGGTGGTTTAAGGGTTCTACTTTAGGTTGGGAGAGTCGCGCGCTTGGGCAGTATGGCTGCGCAGATACCCATTGCTGAAGAAGACCAGCTTCGCGCCGGATGGTACGCGTTGCTGGCGCAGCTGCTTTCGGGTGAACCGGGAGAGCCGGCGCTGCGCATGATGCGTGGGCTCAGTGGCGATGACTCCGAGCTTGGCCAGGCGATCAAGGCCCTGGCCGCGGCGGCGAAGGGCACAACCGTCGATGCCGCGAGGCAGGAGTACTTCGATCTCTTCGTCGGGCTCGGCCAGGGCGAGCTCCTTCCCTACGCTTCCTACTACCTGACGGGCTTTCTGAACGAAAAGCCTCTGGCGCGGCTGCGCGGCGACATGGCGCGGCTGCAGATCGCGCGCGCCGACGACGTGAGCGAGCCGGAAGATCATGTCGCAGCCCTCTGCGAGATGATGGCGGGCCTCATTACCGGCAGTTTCGGCGATCCGGCGGGGCTGGCCGAACAGCGCAAATTTTTCGACACCCATATCGGCTGCTGGGCGCCGCGGTTCTTTGAGGATCTGCAGGCAGCCCAGGCAGCGGTGCTTTACATGCCTGTCGGCACGATCGGCCGTTTGTTTATGGAGATCGAAAGCCAGGCATTCGAGATGGCGGCCTAGCGCCGGCGGCCGCAAGGCCGTCACTCCGGGGAAGGCGACGACCCACTAGGCATCTTCGTTGCAGGTAGTTTTGGTCACCACGCAAAAAGGAGGGTGAACCGTTGAGCAAAAAGGAAGAGATCGACGTTGGTCGCCGTGACTTCTTCAAAAAAGCCGGCCTCGGTGCCGGTGCGGCGACGATTGCCGTGACAGCCTCGCAAGCAGGGGCTGTCGAGGCGGTGGCGCCGCAGAAGAAGTCTGCCGGCTACAGCGAAACCGACCACGTGCGGAAATTCTACGATCTGGCCCGGTTTTAGGACCAAGGCCTGTATTGAAAGTCGGGTCTCGGTTCATCGATGGCCCGTCCGTACTGACCGATAGATTAGGGAGAGGTCAATGCTTACCAAAAGGACGAATGGGGTTGCGAATGGCCCCCGTTTGTCAAAGGCGTTAGCCGGTTCTACCGGAAGCGCTATTGACCGTCGCACATTTCTGAGACGATCCGGGCTTGCCGCCGGCGGTGTTGCCGCGGCTGCGGTTCCGTTCGGAATGGTGAAAAAGGCCGAAGCGGCCTCTGCGGCGACAGGCGATATCAAGCTCGTTAAATCCGTGTGCACGCACTGCTCGGTCGGCTGCACGGTGATAGCCGAGGTGCAGAACGGGGTCTGGGTCGGGCAGGAGCCCGGTTGGGACAGCCCCTTTAACCTGGGCGCTCACTGCGCCAAGGGCGCATCGGTGCGCGAACATGCCCACGGTGAGCGCCGCCTGAAGCATCCGACAAAGATGGTCGATGGTAAGTGGACCAAGATCTCCTGGGATCAGGCGATCAACGAGATCGGCGACAAGCTGCTGGAGATCTACGAGACCTCCGGCCCTGACTCCGCTTATTGGCTTGGCTCTGCGAAGCACAATAACGAACAGGCTTATCTCTTCCGCAAGTTCTACGCCTTCTGGGGGTCCAACAACGGGGATCACCAGGCGCGTATCTGTCACTCCACCACGGTCGCGGGTGTTGCCAACACCTGGGGCTACGGTGCGATGACGAACAGCTACAACGACATCCATAACTCCCGCGCGATCTTCCAGATCGGCGGCAATCCGGCGGAAGCCCATCCGGTAGCCATGCAGCACATGCTGAAGGCCAAGGAACAGAACAACGCGCCCTTCATCGTCTGCGATCCGCGCTTCACACGCACGGCCGCCCATGCCGATGAATACGTGCGGTTCCGCCCGGGCACCGATGTCGGGCTGATCTGGGGCATCCTCTGGCACGTTTTCGAGAACGGCTGGGAAGACAAGGAATTCATCCGCCAGCGCGTCTGGGGCATGGATCAGATCAAGGCCGAGGTTGCCAAGTGGACGCCGGAAGAGACCGAGCGGGTCACCGGCGTGCCGGGCTCTCAGCTGAAGCGCGTGGCGCGGACGCTGGCCAACAACCGTCCCTTCACCATCATCTGGTGCATGGGCGGTACCCAGCACACCAACGGTAACAACAACACCCGCGCCTACTGCGTGCTGGGTCTTGCCCTCGGTGTTGTCGGCACCCAGGGTGGCGGCACCAACATCTTCCGCGGCCACGACAACGTGCAGGGAGCGACCGATCTGGGCGTGCTCTGCCACACGTTGCCGGGCTACTACGGCCTCAAGGCAGGGTCCTGGAAGCATTGGTCGCGCGTCTGGGATGTCGACTACGAGTGGCTGAAAGGCCGCTTCGCCAGCAAGGACTTCATGGAGAAGAGCGGCGTGCCGGTCTCGCGTTGGTTCGATCTGGCGCTGGAAGCCAAGGAGAATATCGACCAGAACGATAATCTCCGGGCCATGGTCTTCTGGGGACATGCGGCGAACTCTCAGACCCGCCTGCCCGACATGAAGAAGGCGATGGAAAAGCTCGACATGCTGGTCATCGTCGATCCTTATCCGACGATGGCAGCGGTGATGAACGACCGCAAGGACGGCACCTATCTGCTGCCGGCCGCGACTCAGTTCGAGACCCACGGCTCGGTGACGGCCTCCAACCGTTCGCTGCAGTGGCGTGACAAGATTTTCGACCCGCTGTTCGAATCCAAGACCGACCACGAGATCATGTATCTCCTGGCCAAGAAGCTTGGTTTCGCCGACGAGATGTTCAAGAACATCAAGGTTGAGAACGACATCCCGCTGATCGAGGATGTGACCCGCGAATTCAATCGCGGCATGTGGACCATCGGCTACACCGGCCAGTCGCCGGAACGCCTGAAGACCCACATGGCCAACCAGCATACCTTCGACAAGACCACGCTGCAGGCACGCGGCGGTCCGGCCGATGGTGACTACTACGGTCTGCCCTGGCCATCCTGGGGCACGGCGGAGATGGGGCATCCCGGCACGCCGGTGCTCTACGATACCTCCAAGCCGGTGGCCGAAGGCGGCCTCTGTTTCCGAGCCCGTTTCGGCGTGGAGCGGGAAGGCGACAACCTGCTGGCCGAGGGCTCCTATCCCGTTGGCTCGGAAATCAAGGACGGTTATCCCGAGTTCACCATGGCCATGCTGAAGAAGCTGGGCTGGGACAAGGACCTGACCGCCGACGAAAAAGCGGCTATCGAGAAGGTGGCCGGCGACAAGACCAACTGGAAGACCGACCTTTCCGGTGGCATCCAGCGGGTTGCGATCAAGCACGGTTGCGCGCCCTTCGGCAATGCCAAGGCCCGCACGGTGGTGTGGAACTTCCCGGATCCGGTGCCGACGCACCGCGAGCCGCTCTACACCTCCAGGCGCGATCTTGTGGCCGACTATCCGACCTACGAGGACCGCAAGATGTATCGCTTGCCGATCCTCTTTAAGTCGATCCAGGAGAAGGACTTCTCAGTAGACTTCCCGATCATCCTCACCTCCGGCCGTCTGGTCGAATACGAGGGCGGCGGGGACGAGACCAGGTCCAACCCCTGGCTGGCCGAGCTGCAGCAGGACATGTTCGTCGAGATCAATCCCGTGGACGCCAACAACACCGGCGTGCGTGACGGGGCGATGGTCTGGCTGCATGGCCCTGAAGGCGCGAAGGTGAAGGTGAAGGCCTTGGTCACCGAAAGAGTCGGGCAGGGCGTGGCCTTCATGCCCTTCCACTTCGGCGGCCATTGGCAGGGTGAGGATCAACGTCACAAGTATCCAAAGGGCGCTGATCCCTATGTACTCGGTGAAGCGAGTAATACGGCACAGACGTATGGCTACGATTCGGTGACCAATATGCAGGAAACCAAAGCCACGCTCTGCCGTATCGAGCCGGCTTAAGGGAGGAGTTGAAACATGGCACGTATGAAATTCCTCTGCGACGCTGAGCGCTGTATCGAGTGCAACGCCTGCGTCACAGCTTGTAAAAACGAGCATGAGGTTCCTTGGGGCGTCAACCGGCGCCGGGTGGTGACCATCAATGATGGCCAACCCGGTGAGCGGTCGATCTCCGTGGCCTGCATGCATTGTTCGGATGCGCCTTGCATGGCGGTCTGCCCGGTGGATTGCTTCTACGAGACCGAAGACGGTGTGGTGTTGCATTCCAAGGATCTTTGCATCGGTTGTGGTTACTGCTTCTATGCCTGCCCCTTCGGCGCGCCGCAGTATCCGCAGGCAGGTAACTTCGGCAGCCGCGGTAAGATGGACAAGTGCACCTTCTGTGCTGGCGGACCGGAGGAGGACATGTCCTCCGACGAGTTCTCCAAGTACGGACGCAACCGTCTGGCCGAAGGCAAACTGCCGCTCTGTGCGGAGATGTGTTCGACCAAGGCTCTGCTCGCCGGTGACGGCGACATGGTGTCCGACATCTATCGCGAGCGCGTCGTCGCCCGTGGTTTCGGGTCCGGTGCCTGGGGTTGGGGCACGGCCTATGACCAGAAGTCAGGATCCTGATCCGGCTTTTGGCAGAAGGGCGTGATCTCCTTGCCGGAGATCCTGTCTAGGGTAGGGGGCGGCGCTTTGCGTCGCCCCCCTTCCGATCCGGTTGCATGAGTCGGCCGCAAATCGCCGGGTAAGGAAAAATTAACCATATCCGGTTGTGCTTTTCGCCTCGATTGGAGGTTTGAGAAATCCCATGGTGTTGCAGAAATTCATCTACCTGACCGCCGGTGCGGTTCTTGTTCTTGGTCTTGCTGCTTGCGACCAAGACGAACAGGGGCGCATCCTTCGCTATGAGAAAGGGACCTATCTCGGTCCGACCGATACGCAGCTTTCTCAAGAAACGCGCGATGCGCTGCGCGCCCGTGCGACGCTGCAGGGTGGTAGCTGAGCAGATCGTCATCAGCCGCTTTCGGAAAACCGATAGAAACGAGTATTTGTGATGCGAGACCCCGCTTTCAAAGGAACAACCATGCGAGCCCATGTGTCGCGCTTCCAACACCTGCCCAACCCGCTTCTACTGGCCGTCCTGCTGCTCGCCGCAGCGCTGCTGGGCAGCAGCCTGGCCGGCACGGCCTGGGGCCAGTCCGGCGAGCCCGTGGTCAGCGAAAGCCCGACCGGTGGTCAGGTTCCTGGGAATGTCTTGGGAAACCAGGCAGATAGTGAAATGTGGCGGGCGGTGCGCCAGGGTGTGCAGGGCAGGGTAACGATTCCCGATCCGCGCGCCGCACAGCTCATTCAGTCAGAGGGCGACAACTGGCGTGCCTGGCGCAACGGGCCGATAACGGTCTACGGCGCCTGGGCGATGCTTGGCATCGTTGCGATCGTTGCTTTATTCTTTGCCGTGCGGGGGCGCATCAAGATCGATGCCGGGCCCAGTGGAACGACCATTGAGCGCTTCAACCTGGTGGAGCGGGTCGCGCACTGGATCACAGCAACCTCCTTCATCGTGCTGGCCGTGACCGGCCTGAACCTGCTTTACGGCCGCCACGTACTTCTGCCCATCCTGGGGCCGGAGATTTTCACGGCGATCACCATTGCCGGCAAGTATGCGCATAACTTCCTGTCCTTCGCCTTCATGGTCGGCGTGGTGATGATGCTTGTCCTCTGGATCAAGGACAACATCCCGAACCGTCTGGACCTGATATGGCTGGCCAAGGGAGGCGGCCTTTTCGTCAAGGGCGTCCACCCGCCGGCGGCCAAGTTCAACGCCGGCCAGAAGCTGATTTTCTGGTCCGTCATCCTCGGCGGCATCTCCATCAGCCTTTCCGGCTTGGCGATGTTGTTCCCCTTCGAGTTCGCGTTCTTCGGCAAGACCTTCGCGGCCCTCAACCTGATTGGCTTCAACCTTCCGACCGAACTTTCGATGTTGCAGGAAACACAGCTTTCGGTGCTCTGGCATACCATCGTTGCCTTGGTTCTGATCGCCATCATTGTCGGGCACATCTATATCGGCTCCGTGGGTATGGAGGGCGCCTTCGATGCGATGGGCACAGGTCAGGTCGACACCAACTGGGCACGCGAGCATCATTCGGTCTGGGCCGCCAAGGTGTCCGGCGGTGGCACATCACAGGCGGCTGAGTAGCCACCCGGAAAGGAATCCCTGATATGCCGCGCTCCAGCCGGTTTCGCAGTTTCTGGCTTGCGGGGCTCTGCGCCCTCGCGTTGGGTTTTGCCGCAACCCCCTCGCAGGCGGCTGTCAGCGAGGAAGCCGCGGCCAAGCTCATCACCGAGCAGTTTGGTGTGGAGGTCTTGCGGATCAGAGCGGGCGATCTGGACGGTCGCCCGGTTTGGTTTGTGACCGTAATGCAGCCTGAGGGTTCCAGTAACGCGACCTTCCAGGTGCACATTCTGGCCGTCGACCAGGAAAGCGGCAGGCTGCTGCCATCCTTCCGGCATCGCTCCAGCGGCTATGAGAGCCCGCCCCCTGCGGCGGGTGGCGGGCGTCCCTGATGCGGGCGGTGGTTTCTCGGCTGCGACGAGGAGTAGGCCGAAGCCCGGTCACAGAGTGAAAACGGGTCTTTGGCCAAAATAGGATTCTTGACTTTCATACCTTGTTACGCCGGTCTTTCGGCTGAACCGGATCAGATGGAGCCTTTGGAATGAAAGCGACAGCCTTGGTGATGACGGCCGGGTTGGCCCTGTTCGGAGGGGGGCCGGCGATTGGGAAATCAATCGTTTCGCCTGAAGGCCTGAGCTTTGCCGCTGGGCCGGCGGTCACCCAACTGGCCCAGTCGGAGGCGGTCCAGCCGCAAGGCGGCCAATCGATCAACGGCGAGCCGGGAAAGAGCCCGGCGAACGCGGTACAGGCGCCGGGCATGCTGACGACCCGCGCCTTCAAGAAAGTCTCCGACAGTGCCACGGTGACGGTCACACCCTATGACGACAACGATCTCAATCTTCAGCTGAAAGCGGACTTCGAGTCGGCTTTGGCAGCGCAGGAGCGAACTGTGACGGAGGCCAAGACCGGTCTGCTGCTGCTGTTCGAGACCAAGGTCATTCCGGCTGAACAGGCACCGCGCCGACCCAGTCTGGGCAGCGTGCGGGCCAGTTCCGGCAACGAGAGGGATCTGACGCGGGAAAGCGAAGACAGTGTTGAGGTCGAGGCGAATGTGAATGTCTGGTCCAACACCCAGGACAGCGTTCTCGGCGGACGCCAGGAGGCGCAGGCGCTGGGGGCCAGCGTCTTTCACATGAACGCCGTGTTGCGGGATCAGTCGAACGGCGAAGTTTTGTGGCAGGGCGACGCCTATTACGAGCTGCAGACGCCGGATACCGAAAGGATCGCCCGGTCCATGGTGCCGTTGCTGGTCGACAATCTGGGCAAATCCGCGGCGAATGAACCCTTCGAAGCTCAGTAACCGGCGTTTCGCTCCGCCGCTCCGGTACCGCGTTGCAGCGCTGCTGCTGCGCGGCCCGACGATCTTCCTGGCCCTGATGATGGTTGCCACGACGGCTGTCGCGGAACTGCGCGGCCATGGTGGCTTTGTGAAGGGCGTGGCGGTGCTGCCCGACGGGACCCGGGCGATCACGGCCAGTTTCGACTACAGCCTGATCGTTTGGGATTTGGAGAGCCAGCGGGCGCTGCAGGTGCTTGACGACCATGAGGGGGCGGTGAACGCCGTTGCGTTGACAGGTCAGGGACGCCAGGCGATCTCGGCGAGCGATGACGGGACTCTGCGCTTGTGGGATCTGGCCTCCGGAAGTCTCGAGCATGTTTTTGAGGGCCACAGCGGCAAGGTGGCCGCCGTGGCAATCTCGCCCGACGATCGTCTTGCGGCATCAGCCGGCTGGGATCAGACCGTGCGGCTTTGGGACCTGGAGGGCCGTGAGGCGACCCATGTGCTCGACGAGCATCGCAGCAACGTCAATTCTGTCGCCTTTTCCCAGGACGGGCGATACCTGCTGACCGGCAGCTACGACTCTTCCATCCGCCTTTGGGCGTTGCAGGCCGACGGCAGCCGGCCGCGGCTGCTGCAGGTCATGGACGGCCATGACTTTGGCGTCAACGCCCTGGCCTTCCTGCCCGGCGGTGGCTTTGCGGTTTCGGCCTCGGTCGACGAGACGGTTCGGCTTTGGGACCTTACGACGGGACAGGAGGTTGCCGTTCTGCGCGGCCATGACGGCCCTGTCTTTGCGGTAACGGTCTCCCCTGATGGCCGCTTTGCCGCCTCGGCAGGGGTTGATGGAACCGTGAACCTCTGGAATATCGAGGGACGCCGCATCGTGACCTCCCTCAATGGCCATAGAAAGCCCGTCTGGGCTCTGGCCTTCACACCCGATGGGCAGCAGCTTCTCTCCGGCGGGGCGGATTCCGTCACGCGCCTGTGGGATCTCGAAGCCCGCAGCGAAGTGGGTGGCGACAGCGCGGCACCCGAAGAGCAGCAGGCAGCCGTAGCGGGAACCCACAGCCGCGGTGCGAAACTGTTCCGAACATGCGTTGCCTGTCATACGGTTACGGCTGACGGCGGCAACCGCGCGGGACCAACGCTGTTTGGGGTTTTTGGCCGGCGTGCCGGTACCGTTGAGGGATACAATTATTCGGCGGCTTTGCGCGGCAACCCCCTGATCTGGAGCGCGGAGACCATCGACCGGTTGTTCGCCGAAGGCCCGGACCGCTATACGCCCGGCAGCAAGATGCCGCTGCAACGAATGCCCTCGGCGCAGGACCGCGCGGACCTCATCGCCTATCTGCGGGAGATCACAGCCGGTGAGGGGGCTGGACGCTGAGCCTGTTGCAACCTAGATTCACAGTTATGAAACCGGCCCTCTTGGGCCGCGCCTTTGCAAGGATCGTTTGAGCCATGAAATCCGTTATCATCGGCAGCGTTGCCGCTGTTCTGATCGCTATCTTGAGCGCCGTCATTCTCAGCATGTATGGGCTGGACTCGGCTGACGTCTTCTCGACGTCGAACGTGCGCCTCTGACGCGACGCTTAGAGCGACTGGAGGCTCCAGCCGCCAGGGAGTTATTCCTTCGCCCCGGCTGCGCGCAGGGCGGCGGCGATTTCGTCATCGCCGATCATGGTAGCCGCCTGCAGGGCGGTCCAGCCGTCCCTGGCTTTCAGGTTTACGTCGGCGCCGGCGTTCAGCAACAGGCGCACTTCCTCCAGGCGGGCACGGTTGGCCGCCAGCATCAGCGCGGTATTGCCGCTTTCCGCTTCACGCGCATCGGCATCGGCGCCGGCGTTCAATAGAACGTAAAGGGCCCCGGCCTGGCCGCTCATAGCCGCCAGGGCTACCGGCGGGCGGCCGTTGAGGCCGGGTTGACCCGGATCGGCACCCGCCTTCAGCAAAGCGATCACGCTATCAACCTGTCCGGTCTGGATAGCCTGGCCGAGTGCCGTTTCACCCCGGGCTGCGCGTTGGTCGATGGCGGCACCCGCCTGTTGTAGAACGGCGAAAAGCCGGGTTCGCCCGTAGGCGGCGGCCAGGTGCAAAGCGGTCCAGCCGTCGCGCCGGGCCGCCGTTGCGTCGCCGCCACTGGATAACAACAGTTGCAGGCTGCCTTCGGCATCGGAGCGTGCGGCCGCCATGAGCGCGGTGGTTCCGTCGTCGGCTGCGGCTTTGGGGTCGGCACCCGCGGCCAGCAGTTCGGCCACGACAGGGGTTCCCAGCGGATCGAAGGCGGCGTTGATCAGGGCGGTGTTTCCGTCCCGCCGATCCCTGGCCGAGAGGTCGGCGCCGGCGGACAGCAGGACCGCCACGACGGCGCGCTTGTTGCGTCTGGCCGCCAACAGCAGGGGGGTGTTGCCGTAGTCGCCTTCACGCGCCTCCAGGGGGGCGGCGGCTTCAACCAGCAGGCGGGCCACTCGGTCATGGCCTTCGTAAGCGGCATAATGGAGGGCGGTCCAGCCGTCGTCGGGCGTTGCGCTGGCCGGGTTGGCGCCCTCTGCCAGCAGCAAGGCGGTAACCTCTGCGCTGGCGAACGTGGCCGCGACATGCAGCGCGGTGTTACCCAATTGATCCCGGGTTTCAGGATCGGCGCCCTGCTCAAGCGCGAAGGCGGCCAGGGCAGCGTCGTCGCTGCGTGCCGCCTGATGGAGGGCCTGGTCCGCCACGGTCTGGGCCGGGGCCGCCGAGGTCATGAAAAGCACCATCCAACAGGCTGCAATCAGCCGCAGCGCCCAAGACCGGGCATTATGGTTGTCAGGCACGATCGTCGCCCACCACTTCCAGATCGACCTCTGTTGCGATGATCAAAAGCTTGCCGGCGTTCTCGAAGTTCACGGTGACCCGCGTCGACACCACGGACTGGATCTGTCCGATCCCCCAATCCGGCCGCTCGGGATGGCGCACACGCATGCCGGGGCTGAGATGTCCGGTGCTAAGATCTAAGGCCATGCTCCGCCTCGCTGTTTTCCCTTCGTGCATAGTGTATAAGGAAGTGAAATCAGAGGCCAGCTACTGAGGGTTAGAGAGTATGGAAATATCGATCGATCTGCGCGTTGCCGAGCTGCTCGCGTCGCGTCTTTGCCACGATCTGGTCGGACCGATCGGCGCTGTCGGCAACGGGTTGGAACTGTTGGCTGACGACGAGTTCGGCATGGCCGACGACGCCATGCAACTTACCGAAAACTCGGCGCGCCAGGCCTCCGCAATTCTGCAGTTCTTTCGCCTGGCTTATGGCATGGCGGGCGCTCGGGTGGGATCGGACCTCAGCGAGCTCCGCAACCTGACCGCGGCCCTGCTGACCAGTTCGAAGTCGGAGCTTGATTGGCCGACGGTGCAGGCCCCCGAGGGGACCCCTGACGGCGCCGGCAAGATGATCTTGAACATGGTCGCCCTGGCCCATGAAGCCCTGCCACGCGGCGGCAAGCTTTCGGTTGCCGTTTCCGGCGGGCAGGGCAAATGCGAGATGGTTGTCACCGCTGCCGGCCAGGATGCCCATCTACGCCCGGAGACCCTGGCCGGTCTGGACAGCGAGGTCGACGTCGGCGCATTGAGTCCCCGTGGGGTCCACAGTTACTTCACAAGAATGGTTGCCAAGCGTCTTGGAAGCGACCTGGAAATCGATACGCCGGGCGAAGACAGCCTGCGACTCAGGGTGGTCGCGGCGGCTGAATAGGCGACGCTGTCGTCGGCCGGCTAGCTGGCGCGGATGCTGGCCAGGAAGCTGTCCACCTGACTGCTCAGGCTCGATGACTGACTGGCCAGATCGTTGGCCGCGCCCAGCATCGTAGCGGCTGAGTTTCCGGATTCCTGGGCGGCGGTCGTTACCTCGCCGATGTTGGACGATACTTCGTTCGTGCTGGCCGAGGCCGACTGGACGTTGCGGGAGATCTCTTGCGTTGCGGCGCTCTGCTCCTCGACCGCAGAGGCGATGCTGGCGGCGATCCCGTTCACCTGCTCAATCGTCGTGGTGATTTCGGCGATCGAACTGACGGCGCCGCCGGTGGCGCCCTGGATGTCATTGATCTGCTGACGGATCTGCTCCGTCGCCTTGGCGGTCTGGGTGGCCAGCTGCTTGACCTCGGAAGCGACCACCGCGAAGCCCTTGCCGGCTTCGCCGGCCCGCGCCGCCTCGATCGTCGCGTTCAGCGCCAGCAGGTTGGTCTGCTCGGCGATATCCTGAATCATGGTGACAACATCGCCGATTTTCTGGGCGGCATCGGCCAGGGCCTCGACTTCGCTGTTGGTCGTGCGCGCCTGTTCGGCGGCGGCATTGGAAATCGTCGTCGACTGGGTCACCTGCCGGCTGATTTCCTGAATCGAGGCACTGAGCTCCTCCGCCGCGCTGGCGACGGTCTGGACGTTGCTGGCCGCCTGCTGAGTTGCCGAGGCGGCGGAAGAGGTCAGATTGCTTGCACGCTTTGCGGTCTCAGACATGGACTGGGCGGTGTTCTGAACCTCGTCGGAGGCAGTGGTAACGCCGCTCACCACGGCCTTGACGCTGGATTCAAAGTCGTCCGCCAGTTTGTGCATGGCGCGGCGCTTCTCTTCCTCGGCTTTGGCCTTTTCGGCCTCGCGCGCCGCGGTGGAGCGATCGAGCTCAATGGCGTTGGTCTTGAAGGTCTGCACCATACGGGCGATGTCGCCGATATCGTCTTTGCGGTTCATGGCCGGCACCTCGACGGAGGTGTCGCCGTCCGCGAGCCGCTCCATGGTGTCGGTCATCACCTTCAAAGGTTTGCCGACAAGCCGCGTGGTCACAAAGCTCAGCAGAACCACCAGCAGCGCGAGGGCAACCAGGGCGATGACGCTTTGCTGCACCATGGCGGCCTGGATCTCTGAATTCAGTTCTTCGATCGACCAGGCGATGATGACCGATCCGATGAAGGAACCGTCCTTGGGCGAGAGGGCAGGGCTTGAAATCAGGATATGCGAGGCGGAGTTCTCGATCATCCGCTCTTCGAAACCCTTGGCCTTGCCGATGAAAGCAGTCAGGTCGGTTTGCGGCAGGGTTTTTGAATCAAAGCGGATCAGTTCGTTGCCTTCCTTGTCGAGGGCGACCACGTTGGCGATCGCGGTGTCCGCGGCATTGGCGAAGTCAATGTAAGCCGTCTCAATCGATTCCGGTTTTTTCCAACGGATACCGCCGGCGGCGTTGTTCGCAATCAAGCGCGTCATGGTGCTGAAGCCGGTTTCGCCGGTTTGCAGCAGAACCTGTCTTGTCTCACTGATCCCGATCACCACGAGGGTGATCAGGATCAGGGATGCCATGGCCGCTGCAGTCAGAATGACCTTGCGGACCACAGAGAGCCTCGAAAACCCGACCAAGGGAAAGCCGCCTGCTGACTTCGATTTAGGCGTCTTCGTTGCCGGCGCGTCAACGTTACTCATAGGACACGTTCCTCTACAGCACTAACTGCTTGGTCGGGTTTTTTCGGTTTCGGTTTGTGTTACAGCGCGTCGACGTTGATGCCGACGGTAATGGCGCCGATCACATCACCGCTGGCGGGGTCGATGATCGACATGCTGAGCTGGGACTGGAAAGTCTGGGTCGACTCGTCCATTTCCACTTCATCAACGAAAATGGCACCAGGGCCGGCAGAGTAGGTCTTCTGCCACTTGGCCTCGTCACCCTGCCAGAAGTCCGAGGTGACATCGCTTTGCCCGACGTTCAGGCCGCGGTTGTCCATGACGAAGACTTCCGTCACCAGACCCTGAGCGCCGTTCTTCTGATTCACCAGATAGGCGGAGAGGGCGTTGCCCAGCACGGCATCGATCATCGGCTTGCTGCCGGCATCAGTCTGGGCGCGCCAGTCCTGATCCAGCTTATCGATGTCGCCCTGGCTCAGACCGGCGTGCTTGGCGTTCTGGGCTTTTATGGCCTCGATAACAATGTTATCGGCGATCCACTGCTTTACCGTGCTGTTGGCAAAGTCGGTCATCGGGGCAACATGCGGTTCCGCGGCAAAGGCGGTAGAAGCGAGCAGCGATGCCGTGGCACCGGTAAGGATTCCCCGCAAAAGGTTGGTCTTAGACATCATCTTGGCTCCAATTGATTTCCCCAAGTCAGACGCTCGCGACTGCTCACGCCTACATTCAATTGCGCCAGAGTTAGTAGCATTGACTTAAATTTACGTTAGCGTGCAGAAGAGCCTTCCAGTTCGCCTAATAGTTATATCGTCTGTTTAAGTAGTTGATTTTTATATAATCATAATGATGAGTTTTGGGAAATGGCTTCTGCGGAAATCGCGTTCAGCGGCAATTCCATAGATATGAGAATGCTTGACAGATGCGAGTGATTTGCATTTACTTCGCAACTGAGAATTAATTTCATTTCGTACTCGTTTCCTGTTGGAACCGGGACGGACAGCACGGAGGAATAAGATGAAAGCTCGTCGGCGTACGGTCCTGGGGGCCGCGGTCTGCGTTGCGGTTATGGGTGTTGGCTTGTCGGCCCAGGCGCAGGAGGTCTTGAACCTCTATTCGTCGCGTCACTATCAGACTGATGAAGCGCTCTACGAGAACTTCACCAAGGAAACCGGTATTGAGGTCAACCGCATCGAAGGCAAGGGCGATGCCTTGATCGAGCGGATCAAGAGCGAGGGCGCCAACAGCCCCGCCGACGTTTTCCTGACGGTCGATGCCGGGCGGCTTTGGCGGGCCGACCAGGCCGGCCTGTTCCAGCCCATCGATAGCGCCGCATTGGTGGCAAACGTTCCGGCAAGTCTGCGCCATCCCGAGGGGCACTGGTTCGGATTCTCAACCCGCGCACGGGTTATCTACTATGACAAAGCAAAGGTCCAGGCCGGCGAGATCACGTCTTACGAAGATCTCGCGGACCCGAAGTGGAAGGGGCGCATTTGCATTCGTAGCAGTTCCAACATCTATAACCAGTCGCTGATGAGTTCGATTATTGCAGCCCACGGCGAAGAGGCCGCGCAGGATTGGGCGGAGGCGATTGTCGGCAATCTCGCGCGTAATCCGGTCGGTGGCGACACGGATCAGATCCGCGCCATCGGCGCCGGTGAGTGCGATGTCGCTGTCGCCAACACCTACTACTTCGTGCGCCTGATGATCAACCCGTCGGACAAGGACAAAGGCCTGGCCGATAAAATTGGCTGGGTATTCCCGAACCAGGGCGACCGCGGCACCCATGTGAACGTTTCCGGCGCGGGTGTGCTGAAGCACGCGCCGCACAAGGAAGCGGCCGTCAAGTTCCTGGAGTATCTGGCCAGCCCCGCGGCGCAACGCTACTTCGCCGACGGCAACAACGAGTATCCGGTCGTCTCCGATGTAGAGCCGACCCCGGCCCTGAAGTCGCTGGGAGACTTCAAGTCGGACTCGCTGAATGTGGCGGTCTACGGTGAGAACCAGCCGAAGGCGCAGAGAATCTTCGACAGCATCGGTTGGAACTGATTCCGGCAGAGGGTTTAGTCCGCATCAAAGCGGATCGACAACGGGCCCCCACCATCGGTGGGGGCCTTTTTGTTGGGGCCGAGTGGGGGGCTTGATGCCCTGAGGCGCGATGCCCGTCGCCGGCACCACCCTGGTGTCGGTATTCCCGTATGGCTAATCCGCTGTGGCTATCGGGCGTCGTTTCGGTCGCCGGGGCGTCCTCGGGCAATGGCGCGGCTCAGCAGGATCACCGGCGGGATACCGACCATAACGATGGTCAGCGCCGGGGTGGCCGCTTCGGTCAGGCGCTCGTCGGCCGCGAAGTTGTGCGCCTGGACCGCCAGGGTATCGAAGTTGAAGGGACGCATGACCAAAGTCGCCGGCAGTTCCTTCATGACATCGACGAAGACGATCAGCCCCGCCGTCAGCAGGCTCGGCCACATAATCGGCGCATGCACGCGCAGCAGAGCGGCCAGAGGTCTTGCCCCCAGGGTACGGGCGGCATCGTCCATTGATGGCCGGATTTTCGACAGGCCGCTGTCAATGGTGTTCAGGGACACTGCCAGGAAGCGGACGAGATAGGCAAAGACCAGGGCGGCGATACCGCCGGTCAGGAGCAAGCCGCTGGAAACACCCAGGATGTTACGCAGCCAGCCGTCCAGCGCATTGTCGAAAGCGGCGAAGGGGATCAGGACACCGACGGCTATGATCGTTCCGGGAAGGGCATAGCCCATCGAGGCAAGACGGTTTGCTGCCTGCACCAGCACGCTCTTCTGGAGGCGGCGGCCATAAGCCATAAGGGTGGCGAGAACGACTGCCAGGACGGCAGCAACCAATGCCAGGGTGATGCTGTTGGCCATCAGTTCGAAGTAACGGGCGCCGAACTGTTGGTCGCCGGCTTCCAGGGCCATCGAGAAGAGAACGGCCGCCGGCAGGATGAAACCGAGAAACAGCGGCAGGAAACAGGCGGTAAAGGCCGCTGTCGCCGCCAGCCCCCTGAGCGGGTGCCCGGGGAGCTGCTGGTAGCGGTTGGTTGCCTGGTGAAACTGGGCTTTGCCGCGGCTCTGCGCTTCCAGAAGAAGGACAAGAAACACGAAGATCAGAAGCACGGAGGCAAGTTGTGCGGCGGTCGTACGGTCGCCGAAGGCAATCCAGGCGCGGACGATCCCGGTGGTGAAGTTCGGAACGCCAAAGAACGATACGGTCCCGAAATCCGCCAGCGTCTCCATGAGCGCCAAGGCGGTGCCGGCAACGATGGCGGGCCGCGCCAAAGGCAGGGCGATGCGAAAGAAGCTGCGCCAGGGCCCGCATCCCAGGGTTCGGCTGACATCCAGGGCGCAGACCGACTGGTCGAGAAATGCGGTGCGCGAGAGCATGTAGGCATAGGGATAGAGGACCAGGACAAGCATGGCGACGGCTCCGCCCAGCGATCTCACCTCCGGGAACCAGTATTCCCGATAGGAAAGCCCGGTCATATCGCGCAGCAGCGTTTGTACCGATCCTGCGGGTTGCAGAAAATCGGTGTAGGCATAGGCGATGACGTAAGCGGGTACCGCCAGCGGCAGGATGAGCGCCCACTCAAAGAAGCGTCGGCCGGGGAACCGGCACATTGTCACCAGCCAGGCGGTACCGGTGCCGATGATCGGCACGCCCAGGCCGACGCCCAGGACCAGAACGGCGGTGTTGACCAGATAGCGCGGCAAAACGGTCGATGCCAGATGGGTCCAGGTTGCGCTGCTCGGTTGGGCGAGGCTCATGAGCACGCCGATAATAGGAATGAGAAAGAGCCCGGCGACGGCCACCGATAACCAGGTCAAAGGGCCGCCGCGAAGAACCGAGCGCGCCGCCCTGGAAACGGCGGGCAGGAAGCGCAGCGGGCCCAGCGACTGTTCTGGTTGACCGATTGGAGAGGCCGGGGGCGGCAGATTGCTCACTGTATGTGCAGACTCAACCCTGTGGCCCGGACGAGAGCGCGAGGGAAACGCGATTGCTACTGTTTGCCGGTCTGTTAGCCCGAACGCGGCGGTCCGGCAAGCCGGACCTTGCGGGCGGACCCGGGGGGCACCCGGCAGTCAGAAGACTAACGAACAAATCTGACAATGAGAAGCAATCTCATGATTGGGGATGCTTCTGAGCGATCTGCGGAGGTCTTTTCTCATCAAAACGTGCGGCTGACGTCATCTTGGATAATCGCTCTGTCTTGGCACAAATGCTGGCTATCAGAGATTTTCCCTAAGGTTCTCGTCGGTTAGCTGCGGCCTAAGTAAGAGGATCTTAATTTCTGTTTGCCACAGTTCGGCGTCATTTTGGGGGCAAAGGTTAACAGCCGTATCAGCCCCTGTTGGATGCCCGGTGGCCGGGCAAAGAGTAGGACAGAGGCGCATGGACGATCTTCTTAGTGAATTTCTGACCGAAACCAATGAAAGCCTGGCTGAGTTGGATGTCGAGCTGGTTCAGCTTGAGCAGAATCCAAACGACCAGGAGCTTCTTGGGAACATCTTCCGCCTGATGCACACCATCAAGGGCACCTGTGGCTTTCTGGGTTTGCCGCGGCTTGAAAGCGTGGCGCACGCCGGAGAGAACGTGCTCGGCAAGGTGCGTGACGGCGAAATGGAAGTCACACCGGAATCGGTCACGGTTATTCTGGAATCGATCGATCAGATCCGCTTGCTGCTCGAGCAGCTCGAGGCCACGGAGGCTGAGCCCGAAGGAGACGATTCAGATCTTATTGCGCGTTTGAACGCCTTTGCCGACGGTGGCAGCGCACCCGCAGCGCCAGCGGCGGAAGCGGCGGCTGAAGAAGCTGCGGACGAGGGTGGCAGCGGCAATCCCGAGATCGACGCACTGGAGGCGGCCTTCGCCAATGCCAAGGGCCCGGCGGAGCTGGCCGCCGAAGCGGCCGCGAAGGAAGCGGAAGCTAAGCCCGATGAGCCGGTGGCAGAAGAGGCCGTCGAAGCCGAGTCCGCTGCTGCAGAACCTGTTGATGACGAGCCGGCTGCTGAGGTAGAGGTCGCTCCCGCTCCGGCAGAGCCCAAAGCTGCCGCGGCCCCCGCGCCGGCCAAGCCGAAAGCTTCACCGAAAGCTTCTGCGGATGCCAAGGCCGGGGAGCCCAAGAAGGAGGGGTCGGTCGCCAATCAATCCCTGCGTGTCAACGTCGACGTGCTTGAGAATCTGATGACCATGGTCTCGGAACTGGTGCTCACCCGCAACCAGCTGCTGCAGATCCTGCGAAGTCAGAGTGAGAGTGAGTTTGCTGCACCGTTGCAGCGTCTGAACCATGTGGTTTCGGAGCTGCAGGAAGGTGTGATGGCCACCCGAATGCAGCCGATCGGCAATGCCTGGGCCAAGCTGCCCCGCATCATCCGCGATCTGGCCCACGAGCTCGATAAAAAGATCGACCTGGTGATGAAGGGCGCTGAGACTGAGCTTGACCGGCAGGTTCTTGAACTGATCAAGGACCCGCTGACCCACATGGTCCGCAACTCGGCGGACCATGGTCTCGAAATCCCTGCGGACAGACTTGCCGCCGGCAAGCCCGAGACCGGTAGCGTGATCCTCAACGCCTACCACGAAGGCGGCCATATCATCATCGAGATTGCCGATGACGGTAAGGGACTGTCGAGCGAAAAGATCAAAGAGAAGTGCATCGATAACGGCCTGGCAAGCGAAGCCGACCTTGAAGCCATGACTGAACAGCAGATACAGCAGTTCATCTTCAAGGCCGGCTTCTCGACCGCCGCTGCAGTGACCTCGGTCTCCGGTCGCGGCGTTGGCATGGACGTTGTTCGGACCAACATCGAGAAGATCGGCGGCACGATCGAGCTTACTTCGGTCGAAGGCCGCGGTACAAAGTTCGTGATCAAGATCCCGCTGACCCTGGCCATCGTCTCGGCCCTTATTGTTGAGTGCGCCAACGAGCGCTTTGCCATTCCGCAGCTTTCAGTCGTTGAGCTGGTGCGTGCCTCAGCCCACACTGAGCACACGATCGAGCGGATCAATGGCACGCCGGTGCTGCGCCTGCGCAACCGGTTGCTGCCCCTGGTAAATCTGCGCGATCTGCTGAAACTTGAGCCTGTTGTTGAGGCCGCCCCGGTCATCGAAAGCACGGTGGCCCAGACTGCGGCGTCTGAAGAGACCAGTGCCGAGGCAGCGGCCCCGGAAGCAGCAGAAGCCGAACAGGAAGCTGTCGAAGCTGCTGTGACCGAGGCCAGCGCAGTTGACAAGGCCGACGAAGAGGAATTTTTCATCGTTGTTGCCCAGATCGGCACCTATTCGATGGGCATCATCGTCGATCGCGTCTTCGATACCGAGGAAATCGTGGTCAAGCCGGTTGCGCCGATCCTGCGCGATATCCATCTGTTCTCAGGCAACACCATTCTGGGTGACGGTAGCGTGGTGATGATCCTCGATCCTAACGGTATTGCCGCGACGACAGGTGAGATCGCGGTGGCCGAGGGTAACGAAGATGGTGTCAAGGACCACGCCAGCATCGGCGCCGGCGACAGTGTTGCCATGCTGGTATTCCATGCGGTTGATGACACACCCAAGTCAGTACCTCTGGCGCTGGTTGCGCGGCTTGAGGAGATTGATCTGTCGCGGGTCGAATCGTCCAACGGCCAGTATGTGGTTCAGTACCGCGGCCAATTGATGCCCTTGGTTCTCATGGAAGAAGGCGAGAAGCTGGCTGAGGAGGGCAGGCAGCCGGTGCTGGTCTTCTCCGACCGCAACCGGACCATGGGTTTGGTGGTCAAGGAAATCGTCGACATTGTCGAGGACCGCATGAACATCGAACTCTCGACCGACCGGCCGGGCTATATCGGCACTGCAGTGATCGGCGAGAAGGCGACGGATGTTGTTGACGCAAGTTACTATCTGACCCAGGCTTTCCATGACTGGTTCGCCGCCGAGCGCAACTCGACGGTAGACGACGCGACCAGTCGCCGCCTTCTGCTGGTCGATGACAGCCCGTTCTTCCGAAACATGCTGCAGCCGCTTCTTTCCGCATCCGGCTACGAAGTGATCTGCGTGGACTCGGCCGATGCTGCGATGGAACTCTGCGAAGCAGGGGAAGCCTTCGATGTCATTATTTCCGATATCGAGATGCCGGGCATGAACGGCTTCGAGTTTGCCAAGAAGGTGACCACCGATTCGCGTTGGTCGGATACGCCGATCGTCGCTCTGTCCAGCTTCTCAAATCCCGCCGATCTTCAGCGGGGACGGGACGCCGGCTTCACGGACTATGTGGCCAAGACGGATCGCGACGCCTTGTTGAATACTTTGCATGAGACGCTTTCTGACCTGAGAGGTGCGGCATGAGCAATGAGAGCCAGGATTCAGGCGAGCACGACGAACATAGTGTGCTGGCGAACGCCTTCTCGGACGCCGAGGACTTCGTTACATTTGTAATTGCCGATCAGCTTTTCGGTATCCCGGTCCTGAAGGTGCAGGATGTCCTCAGTGCCTACAACATCACCCGCATTCCGCTGGCGCCGCCGGAGATTGCCGGGTCGTTGAACCTGCGCGGTCGTATCGTGACCGCGATGGACGTGCGGCTGCGTCTGGGCCTGCCGCCGAAGGAAGGTCGCGATTCGATGAGCATCGTGGCCGAGCATGACGGCGAGCTTTACAGCCTGATGGTCGATTCCGTGGGTGAAGTTCTGGCGCTCAAATCAGGCGACTACGAGCGTAACCCTCCGACCCTGGATCCAAAATTCCGTGACTACTCCGTAGGCATCTATCGCCTGGACGCCAAGCTTTTGGTTGTCCTGGATGTGAACCGCTTGCTGGACTACAGCCGGGAGCAGGCCGCTTAAGGCGGCAGTCGCAGATTGGGAAACCGGAATGCTTGGCACTGGGGTGGTCCGACGTAGCCTGCAACCGGAGAGTAAGTTGGAGCTATGAAATGAAATCCTGCTTGATCGTAGATGACTCAAAGGTCGTACGCATGGTTGCGCGTAAGATCCTTGAGGGCCTGAGCTTCAGCACTGAAGAGGCCGAAGACGGCCAGAAAGCCATTGAGGCTTGCCAGCGTCAGATGCCCGACGCGGTGCTGCTCGATTGGAACATGCCCGTGAAAAACGGGTTGGAGTTCCTCCATGAATTAAGGGCGCTGGGTGGTGACGCCCAGCCGATCGTTGTGTTCTGCACAACGGAGAACGATATGAGCCACATTCGCCAGGCCATGGAAGCCGGTGCGAATGAGTACATCATGAAGCCCTTCGACAGTGACATCATCGAATCAAAATTCGTCCAGGTAGGCCTTATCTAATGCAAGACGAAAGTCCCGCTTCCGGCAGCGGCGATACAGGTAGTGATGACCGCTACAGGGTCATGGTGGTGGACGACTCCGCCGTCATCCGCGGCCTTCTGACCCGTTCGCTCGAAGCCGATCATAGTATCAAGGTGATCGCTTCCGTTGGGAACGGGGAGGTTGCTCTCAAGACTCTGGGGCGCCACGATATCGAAGTCATCATCCTGGATATCGAGATGCCGGTTATGGATGGCCTGACCGCATTGCCCAAGCTGCTGGCTGCGCAACCGGGTGTGAAAGTCGTGATGGCTTCCGCCTTGACCCGCAAAAACGCTGAGGTCAGTCTGCGCGCTCTGCAAGCCGGTGCGGCCGATTATGTCACCAAGCCGAGTTCGACAAGCGAGCTGACTTCCGCCGATAATTTCCAGCGCGAGCTGACGGAGAAGGTCAAGGCCCTTGCGGCGGCCACCCGTAGTGCTCCCAAGGCGAAACCGGCCGTCAAGCCGGTGGCGGGAACCGGAACTGGAAAGGCAGTTGCCCGGCAATCCGGCAGCCTTTATGGCGGCCGCGATATCGTATTGCGTAAGGCGCCGATCATCAGCCCTCGGGTGATTGCGATCGGCAGTTCGACCGGCGGTCCGCAGGCGTTGCTGGAGGTCCTTGTGGACATGACCGCAACCGTAAAGCTGCCGATCCTCATTACCCAACATATGCCGGCGACCTTTACGACGCTACTGGCCGAGCATATCGGCCGCGCGTCCGGGGTGCCGACCAGAGAAGCGGTCGACGGCGATCAGGTCGAGGCCGGGCATATTTACCTCGCGCCGGGCAACTACCACATGGTTGTCGAGGCGAGTGGCGCGTCTTCACGCATACGCCTCAATCAGAACCCGCAGGAGAATTTTTGCCGACCTGCGGTCGATCCCATGCTGCGGTCAATGGCCGCGGTTTATGGGGCGGGCCTGCTGACTGTCATCCTGACCGGAATGGGCAGCGACGGTCAGAAGGGGGCATCTGTTGTTGTCGAAGCTGGAGGTTCTGTGATAGCGCAGGACGAAGCGACCAGTGTTGTCTGGGGGATGCCGGGGGCTGTCGCGACGAGCGGCCTTTGTTCGGCGGTTCTTCCGCTTAAAGAAATTGGGCCCAGCGTCCGCAAGATGGTCATGAGGTCAGCGGCATGAATGTGAATGATTTTGAATACATTGCCCAACTGCTGTATCAGCGCTCTGGCTTGGTCATTACGCAGGAAAAGGCCTATCTGCTGGAAAGTCGCCTCAACCCGGTAGCCCGCAAGTGGGACCTGGATGGGTTCGAGGCGCTGATCACGGCGATGCGGACCAAGAAAGATGAACAGATGATCGTCGACGTCACTGAGGCGATGACGACGAACGAGTCTTTCTTCTTTCGTGATACCCGGCCCTTCGATCAGTTCAGGGACATTGTGCTGCCGCATCTGCTGGAAGCCCGCAAGGCGCAGAAAAAGCTCCGTATATGGAGCGCGGCAAGCTCCAGTGGCCAGGAGCCTTATACCATCGCGATGATTCTGAAGGAATTGGCCGCGCAGATGCCGGGCTGGACCATCGACATCCTCGCGACCGATCTCTCCAAGGAGATCCTCAGCAAGGCGCAGGAAGGTCTCTACTCACAGTTCGAAGTGCAGCGCGGTCTGCCGATTACCTTGTTGATGAAGTACTTCACCCAGGACGGCGACAGATGGCGGATCAACGACGAGATCAAGAAGATGGTGACCTACCGGCCTTTTAATCTGCTGGATAGCCCGGCGGGCCTGGGAACCTTCGACGTGATTTTCTGCCGCAATGTTCTGATCTACTTTGATCAGGAGACCAAGGGCCAGGTGCTTGACCGGATTGCCAAGATCATGCCCGGTGACGGGTTTCTCTATCTCGGCGGTGCCGAAACCGTCCTCGGGATCTCTGATTCTTTTGAGGTCATTCCGGGCCAGCGCGGTGTTTACCGCCTGACCGGCAGCGACGCCGCCTTGGAACTCAAGGTCGGTTGACCACCGCGGGATTTGTTAGAGTATTTGAAGGTGCCGAGACCGATCCGGCAGCATTTCGCCTGACGGTCGACTAAGATACAGATCACACCAAGGCGGCTACGGCCGTGGAACACACAAGAAAAATGGCCGGCTTCCAATAGGAGGCCGGCCATTTTTCTTGTATCGTGGGGAGCATATCCTGCGGCCATCAAGGCCGCAGGGTTCTGGTAAGATCAGGCGTTGGCCGCTTGCTTGGCGGGTTCCGCGCCTTCGGTATTGACCGGATCGCGCAGGACATAACCACGGCCCCAAACGGTCTCAATGTAATTGTCGCCACCGGTAGCGTTCGCCAGCTTCTTACGCAGCTTGCAAACGAAAACGTCGATGATCTTAAGCTCCGGCTCATCCATGCCGCCGTAGAGATGATTGAGGAACATCTCCTTGGTCAGGGTGGTGCCCTTGCGCAGCGACAGCAGCTCCAGGATTCCGTACTCCTTGCCTGTCAGGTGCAGCGGCTGGCTGTCCACCTCGACGGTGCGGGTATCCAGGTTGACCGTCAACTTGCCGGTCGAGATCACTGAGTCGGAATGCCCCTTGGAGCGCCGCACGATAGCCTGGATGCGTGCGACAAGCTCTCGCTTGTCGAACGGCTTGGTCAGGTAATCGTCAGCCCCCACACCAAGGCCCTTGATCTTGTCGTCCAGGCCCGAGAGGCCCGAAAGAATCAGGATCGGCGTCTTCACACGCGCCGCCCGCAGGCGCCGCAAGACCTCATAGCCGTCCATATCCGGCAACATCAAATCAAGAATGATGATGTCGTAGTCGTAAAGTTTTCCGATTTCCAGGCCGTCTTCGCCCATATCGGTCGTGTCACAAACATAGCCTTCTGACCGAAGCATCATTTCGATGCCTTGAGCCGTAGCTGTATCGTCCTCGACAAGCAGAACTCGCATGATGTTTGACCTAATGCCTGTATAATTCGCCTGGGATTTGATTATTAACCATTTTCCCAAGTCTTTGTTAATAAATTCTTACCGGGGGTGACTTCTAAGGCACTGTTTTGTATAGGCGGCGCTAAACGATCGCCCCTGGGCGTTAAACCTCGCCGGCCTGCCAACGATCACCCTGACTTTACTCAACCTTAAGCCCGATGCCGGACACTGTCTGTCGAGGTTGGTATCAATGGGCGTCAAGGCCCCTCTAAGGTCGATCAGGGATGGTGGTTTCCGCTTTCGTTAAGGAAATTGGTCAAGTGGCGGACTACCGCCTCTACGGGCGTGTTGCCGGCGTTCTGGGGATGCTGGTGGAGGTCGCCGGCTTGGACCAGGCGCTGTCGATCGGCTCACGCTGTGTCATCCTTGCTCAGGGCGGCCGCCGGGTGACCTGCGAAGTCATCGGGTTCCGCGACAAGCGGGCGCTGCTTCTACCTTTTGGTTCCCTTGAAGGGGTCGGCCTGGGCTGCAAGGCCGAGGTGTTCGAAAGCGATCCGGTGATTCGCCCGTCGCCGGCCTGGCTGGGGCGCGTGGTGAATGCTTTGGGCAAACCGATTGACGGGAAGGGACCTTTGCCGAACGGGCCTTTGGCTTATGCACTGCGCGCGGCGCCGCCGCCGGCGCACAGCCGCAAAAGGGTTGGCGGCAAGATCGATCTGGGCGTTCGCGCCATCAACACCTTCCTTTCCTGCTGCAGCGGACAGCGGATGGGCATTTTCGCCGGCTCCGGCGTCGGTAAATCGGTGCTGTTGTCGATGCTGGCGCGCTACGCCGAGGCCGATGTCAACGTGATCGGCTTGATCGGAGAGCGCGGCCGCGAAGTTCAGGAGTGGCTTGAAGACGACCTGGGCGCCGAAGGATTGGCCCGCTCCATCGTGGTAGTTGCGACATCTGACGAGCCGCCGCTGATGCGCCGTCAGGCCGCGCACCTTACAGCCACCCTCAGTGAATACTTCCGGGACCAGGGGAGCGACGTTCTCTGTCTTATGGACTCCGTCACCCGCTTTGCGATGGCGCTGCGCGAAATCGGTCTCTCAGCCGGTGAGCCGCCGGCCAGCAAGGGTTATACTCCCTCGGTTTTCGCAGAACTGCCGCGGCTTCTTGAACGCGCCGGGCCGGGGGTCGAGAAAGGATCGATTACCGGGCTCTTTACGGTACTGGTGGAAGGCGACGATCACAACGAACCGGTGGCGGATGCGGTACGTGGCATTTTGGACGGTCACATTGTTCTTGAGCGCGCCGTTGCCGAGCGTAACCGCTATCCGGCTATCAATCTTCTGCGCAGCGTCTCGCGAACCTTGCCGGCCTGTAACAATGAAGCCGAGAACACCCTGGTTGAGCGTGCGCGCCGGCTGCTCTCGACCTACGAGAATATGGCGGAGCTGATCCGCATCGGCGCCTACAAGCAGGGCAGCGACCCGGCGATCGACGAAGCCATTCACTACTACAAAGATCTCGAGGCTTTCCTCAGCCAGAAAAAAGAGGAGCGCAGCGATATGGCCGAGGGTTATGCCGACTTGGCAAACCTGCTCGGCCTGCCGGTTCCTGAAAGTCACGATGAAGAGGTGGGCGCGCAGCCGGCAGCGGAGCCCGGCGGCGAAGCTGATTCCGTTGTAGAGGATAATGCGGTTGATGCGGAGGCCGCTGCGCCGAGCCCACGTGAAAATTCAAAGGACTTTCAAAAACGGCGTCAGCGCATGGCCGAGGCGCTTAGCTTACGGCAGTTGAAGCAGGCGGCGGATCCGCCGCCTCAATCGGTTGATGTAGCCCCGGCGGATGCCGGACTAGGGACGACTCGGTGAACGGTACTTTCGGGGAGATGAGAAACTGTGACGGCTCTTGATCAGTTGGTGCGCGTGCACCGTTGGAATCTGGACGAAAAACGACAGAAGTTGGCTGAGCTTGAGCGCTTGCGCGAGCGTCTGGTGGGGAATATCTCCGTGCTTGATGCTGAGCTGCAGCGTGAGAAGGAGGTCGCGGCAGTTTCTGACGTGACCAGCATTGCCTTGCCGGCTTTCATCCGGGCCACTCTGGAGCGGCGGAAGAAGATCGAGGAATCAGTCGCTGAAGTCGACCGCTCGATCGCTGCTGCGCGTGACGAGATCACCGACGCCTTTCAGGAGTTCAAGAAGTACGAAACCGCCCATGGCAACCATCAGCGCCGCGAAGCGCAGAAGCATTCAAAGCGCGAGCAAGCGGTTGCCGACGAGATCGGTTTGGAACTGCACCGCCGGCAGGTGGCCAGCGGAAGCTGACCGACGCCGACGCTCAGACTTCCAGGCCGGCAGCCTCTTTCTTTGATGGTTGAGCGGACAGCAGCTGCATCCAGTCCTGTGACGTCTGGAACAGCAAATGTCCGCGATAGCCGGCGATCGCATTGGTCTCCTCAAAGAGCGCCAGAAGGTCGCCGCGGGTTACCGCCGGAAGGCGTCGGCGGCTGCGCAGGATGAGATCGAAGTGCTGAGGCCGCACCAGGCCGTCCAACTGCAGCGCACCGTGTTGCCTTAGTTCCAGTTCCAGGACAAAACGTGTCGTCTTGTCGTCGGTCTCGTTGCCGTCGGCGCCGTTGTGCTGGTCCTGCTGGCGCAGGAAAAGGCGGAGTTCCCGCAGACCCTCATCGCTCCAGATCGGAAGTTGAAGCAGTCGCCATTCGCCGCTGCTGGTTTCCACGCTGCGGCTCAGACCGGCGAGTTCACGCCCAAGACGGTCGAGGAACTCACCCCGTTCACCGCGTTCAAGCGCGGCAGCAGGACCTGCCAGCCATCCCAATGGATTTCCCTGTGTGATGGCCGAAAGAAAAAAGAGTATGCCGGAGCCAAGGCGCGGGCCAACCTGGGGCAAGGCGCGCTGCAGCGCCTCCGCTTGAGGGCCGGGAAGGCCGGCCAGAAGGGTTTCCTCCACCATCTGCGATCCGGGCCAGGCGGTGGCAAAACCAGCCGGGATAAGAGGTGGTTTGCTGCTGCTCGGCAGCAGGACCTCGAGCGCCAGGCTGGTGCCGGCGGGCAGATCGACAGCAGCCTTTAAGGTGAGGGTGCCCAAAGGGGTATGCAGGATCGTCGGACCGGCGCTGCTTTTGGCGGTCACCAGGCCGGTCAGGCGCACCGCGCTGCCATCGCCCGCGGTGCTGTCTACTGCGCCGCCACCGCTTTGCCCCGCAGTGCTGCCAATTGCCTGGGCGACCCCTGCCGGCGTGAGGCTCTGCAGTGCAGCCGCGGCGCTGCGCCCGGCGGAGATCACCGTTGCCTGAGGGGCCAGACGCAGGCCTGCCTCTGGGGTGCCCGCCGGGGTGCCCACTGGCGGCGCAGTGGGGATTTGCGTGGCCCGTCCCGCGGTCGGCGCAACCGGGGCGCCCGGGGTTTGAGGCGAGGGGCCTTGAAGCGATGGGCCGCCGGGCGACGCGGTGACCCGGCCAGTGGTTGTGGCGGGGGGTGTTCCGCTGAGGGTGGCTGTGGCGACCTGGGCGGCGGGTTTTCCGATGCCCGCCGCGCTGCCCGGCGGCGACGCGACGCCTGCCGGCGGGGCGCCTGTCGGTGTGGCGCCTGCCGGCGGGGCGGCAGGGCCTGTCCCTGGTGCGGAGGCGCGCGCGCCCGGGCTTCCACTGGCGACGTTGGGCCCGGTGCTCTGGCCCGGCGATCCGATCGAGAGAACGCGCAGAAGCAGCTCGGTCCCCCGGTCTGCGGACGGCAGCCCGGCAAGCAGTGGCAGGGGCGGTGCGGTTTGCAGGGTTGCCCTGATAAGCGATGCCCGGGTGATGAAGTCGGCAGAGAGGGCCGTTGATTGAACCGCCTGGGCCAGGTTCACCTGTGGCAGGGGCAGGGCCGGCGTATGGCCGGCACCTCTGGGTCCGCCGACTTCGCCGCCCGCGGGCGGTGCCGGCTGTTGTGGCGGGGCAGCGTCCAACGGCAGCAGGGTCACGCCGGATTGCGGGCCACCGGGACGGATCTGCAGGATCACCTCGCTGCCGACGGCCAGGTTGCGCGCGACGGCCAGCTTTACGATCGCCAGCCGGGTCTGCACGATCATCAGTCCGGCCTCGTCCTGACCAAGTACCTGTCCGCGCAGGAATTGACCGCTGGAAAGGCGGGCGACTTCGGGCGGCGGGTCAACCAGCCGGGCGGTGAAATCGGTTGTCGTGATCCCCGGGGTTCTGGCGGAGCCTGCCGTTGAACTGGTGAAGAGGTCACGCATCGGGGTGATCCGGTCAGTTCCGTTGGATCAGCCGGCCCGCCAGCTTTTCCACATCGTCGGCCGCTTCGCAGGCCGGGTGGCGGGTCAGGAGCGGAACCTGATGGCGGATGGCATCCTTGACCTTGGGGTCGCGCCTGATAACGCCGGCCAGAGGCGGTGAGATCTTCAGAAACGATTCGCAGGCCTTCAACAGGGTAGCGTAGGTCCGTTCCCCTTCTGCCGGGGAGCCGGCCATGTTGATCACGACGCGGATGTCGCTCTTCGGGTTCAGCTGGTGCGCCAGCTTGATGAAGGCATAGGCGTCGGTCAGGGATGTTGGTTCATCCGTGGCGACAATCAGGTTCGTCTGGGCCAGGGCGGCGAGCTGGCGCACTGTTCGCTCCAAGCCGGCCCCCAGGTCCAGAACGACGCGGTCATAGCCGGTGGAGAGGTCGGCGAGGTCGTGCAGCAGGCCCGCCAGGCGCGGCCCCGGCAGACTGGCCAGGCCGCCGGTGCCGGAGCGCCCGGCAATGACCTCGAAACCCGCATCGGGGTGGCGGGTCGCCGCCTTGGCGAGGGCATACTGGCCGGCCAGGGCGCCCCCAAGGTCGCGGCTGGGCTGCAGGCCCAGTTGAATGTCGACGTTGGCGAGGCCCAGGTCGCCGTCGAAGAGCAGCACGCGCTTGCCTTGCCGCGCCAAAGCCTGCGACAGCGTCACCGAGAGCCAGGTTTTGCCGACGCCGCCCTTGCCGGATGCAACGGCCAGCATATTCAAACAGCTCTGCGGCAGCTTTTCTGAGGCGATCAAGGTTGATTCAATCATGCTGTTAGTCCGCCGCGAGAAGTGAAGAAGGCTCAAAAGGCTCGCAGGTGCTGAGCAGGCGAGCGAGAGAAACGGGATTGACGGCCACCAAACCGGCGCCGATGTGCCGTGAGACGCCGGCGGCAAGAAAACTCATGCTGCTGACATGGGCCGCGGCAAGCAGGCCACCGAACCGGCGGGCTGCATCCAGGCGCGTCGGAATCATTGTCCTGGCGCCGGTGCTGGCGTAGGCGAGGGCTGCATCGGCGGCCTCGGCCGGATCACCGCCGGCCGGCAGGACGAGCGCCAGGGTGGCCTCGGCGGCCTCTGCGGTCTCGCTCAGGCGCCGCAGTTCGAATTCATCGAAGGGGTTGCTGCCGATCGTGTCGATCACGGCCATTTCGTCGGCTTCGCGCTGCTGCACGGCGACCGCAACCGACTCGGGATCGTTGGCGCATACCAGTCTGGCGCCGAGGACCTCGGCAAAGGTCTCTGCCTGGGCTCGCCCGCCTGCCTTGTCAGAGTCCATGGTGATTAGCAGACTGCGCGCACCGGCGAGGCGGGCGCAGGCGCAAAGCTTGGCGGAGGTCACCGATTTACCGGCGCCGGAAGGGCCGATCAGCATAATCGGCCGCTCCGGACCGATTTCGGAAAGCGGCAGGAAGCCAAGCTCATGATCCAGGGCGGCGGCCATTGCCATCATCCAGTCGTCGGACAGCAGGTTGCTCGCGGCATTGAGCAGGCGATCCGCCAGACCTTGCGGCACCCGGTGATGATCCAGGACGGTGGAAATACGGTCAGCGACTTCAAGCCCGCCTTCCAGCACCTCAGGCTCGAAACCGGTGCCGTCTTCTGCTTCCAAGGCCGCGGTGACTTTGACACCCTTCAAGCCGTCATCCTGGGTCGAGAGGATGATTGCCTCGTCACCAAGCAGGCTGCGCACCTGATCCATCGCCTCGGGTAGGGTTTTGGCGGTAAAGCTACGCAGCAACATCAGATCTGACCCAGCGTCTTGATCTTCGCCTTGGCGTGGACCTCATTCTGGGAGAGCACAACCGTGGCCGGCCGGAAGCGCTCGACAATCGAGCGGACGAAAGGGCGTACCGGCGGGCTGGTCAGCAAAACCGGGCTTTCACCCAGCATGGCGTGGCGTTCGAACGTCTGGCGGACGGCGGCGATGAACTCCTGCAGGCGGCTGGGCGCCATCGACAGCTGCCGTTCCTCGCCGTCGCCGACGATAGCTTCGGCAAAGGACTGTTCCCACTGTGGCGACAGCGTAATCATGGGAATGAAGCCTTGCTGATTCAGCTGCTCGTTGGAGATCTGCCGCGCAAGCCGGGCGCGGACATGCTCGGTGATGGCCGTGACGTTGCGGGTATAGCCGCAAGCCTCCGACACGCCTTCCAGAATGGTCGGGAGGTCGCGTACGGAGACCCGCTCCGACAGCAGGTTCTGGAGAACGCGCTGCAGACCGCCCACGGTGATCTGACTGGGGATCAGGTCGCCGATCAGCTTTTGCTGCTCGCTGTCCTGCTCGTCCAGAAGCTTCTGGGTCTCCGCATAGGACAGTAGTTCGGCCATATTGTCCTTGATCATCTCGGTCAGGTGGGTCGTCACCACGGTCGGCGGGTCGACCACCGTGTAACCACGGAAGAGCGCTTCCTCGCGGCTGCTCTCATCGCACCAGAGCGCCGGCAGGCCAAAGGTCGGCTCCACGGTTTCCTCGCCCGGCAGCGGTATCTTCTCGCCCCTCGGGTCCATGACCAGCATCATGTTGGGGCGCAGTTCTCCGCGTCCCGCCTCAATCTCCTTTACCCGGATAACATAGGTGTTGGCCGGTAACTGCAGATTGTCCTGGATGCGCACGGAAGGCATGACGAAGCCGATTTCCTGCGCCAACTGGCGTCGCAGAGATTTGATTTGATCGGTCAGGCGCTGCCCGCCCTGGCCGTTGATCATCGGCAGGAGGCCGTAACCAAGCTCCAGGCGGACGTGATCGATCTGCAGGGCGCTGGCGATCGGCTCCTCAGCCACCGGAACGGCGGCGTCCGAGGCGACCAGTTGCGCCTGTTCCGCGACGACCCTTGCGTTTCGTCTGCTGGCAAACCAGGCGCCCGCGCCGGCGATTCCCGAGAGCGCGAGGAAGGGCAGGGCCGGAATGCCGGGGAGCATAGCAAGCGCCATCATCAGGAAGGACGAGAGGCCGAGCGCCAGCGGATAGCCGCTGAGCTGTCCGATCAGCGCCTTGTCCATTGAGCCGGTGCCGGCCGACTTGGTGATCAGGAGGCCGGCCGCAGTGGACACGATGAGGGCCGGTATCTGGCTTACCAGGCCATCGCCGACGGTCAGCAGTGTGTAGGTTTCTGCAGCTTCCCCGAAGCTGAGGTCTTTCTGCGCGACGCCGATGATCATGCCGCCGATGACGTTGATGAAGGTGATCATCAAACCGGCAATGGCGTCGCCACGGACGAACTTGGCGGCGCCGTCCATGGAACCGAAGAAGTTACTCTCGTCCTCCAACTCCTTGCGCCTTGTCCGGGCCGTTGCCTCGTCGATCAGGCCGGCCGACAGATCGGCGTCGATGGCCATCTGTTTGCCGGGCATGGCATCCAGGCTGAAGCGCGCCGACACTTCGGCGATGCGCCCGGAGCCCTTGGTGATCACGATGAAATTCACGATCACCAGGATGCCGAAGATGATCATGCCGATGACGAAGCTGCCGCTCATCACGAAGTTGCCGAAGGCCTCGATCACCTTGCCGGCGGCATCGGTGCCGTCGTGCCCTTCGGAGAGGATCAGCCGCGTCGACGCCATGTTCAGCGCCAGGCGCATCATCGTGGCGATCAGCAGGACGGTTGGGAAAGAGCTGAATTCCAGCGGCTTGCCGATGAACAGTACGGTCATCAGGATCAAGACTGAAAAGGTAATGGAGACGGCGAGGGAGACGTCCAGCATCCAGCTGGGCATCGGCAGGATGAGGACGACCAGGATCGTCGTCACACCCAGCGCAAGCGCCACGTCGCCGCGCTTGAGTATATTGACGATTGCGGTCAGCTGGCCGCCGCCGGGACCCGTCTGCTCTGCGTTGGTTTCTGCCATCTTGGCTATCTCGCTGCGCGATCCGACCTAGCTCAGGCTGGTGCGCGCTCGTTTTCGCCGGGCATAGGAACGGCGACGCCATCCTGACTGTAGAGCTTCAGCTTGTTGCGCAGGGTCCGGATCGAGATGCCGAGAATATTGGCTGCGTGGGTGCGGTTGCCCAGGCAATGCTGCAGGGTGTCCAGGATCAGGTCTTTTTCCACGTCGGCGACCGTGCGGCCCACCAGTACCTTGACGTCACCGGCAGCCGTCTCGTCCTCGGCGGCGCTGGCCGCTGCTCTATCGGCGCCGTCACCCTCTGCCGGCATCAGGCTCTGGCCGGTCAGGATGATGGCGTTCGGGTCGATGACGCCGTCGCGCGCCAACAGCACTGCGCGATGCATGGTGTTCTCAAGTTCGCGAACGTTGCCGCGCCAGTGATGCTTGGAAAGGATGTCCTGCGCTGCTGCGGTTACCTGCAGCGGTGGCACCCCGTTCGCCTCGGCGTACTTGGCGGCAAAGTGCTGGGCAAGGATCGGGATGTCCTGAGGGCGGTCGCGCAGCGGCGGCAGCGGAATGTTGACCACGTTCAAACGGTAGTAGAGGTCCTCCCGGAAGCTGCCGTCGCGAACGGCCTGCTCCAGGTTGCGATTTGAGGTGGCGAGAAGGCGGATGTCGACCTTGATCGGCTTGCCGCCACCAACCCGGTCGATCTCCCGCTCCTGGATCGCACGCAGCAGTTTGGCCTGCAGACGCGGATGCATTTCGGAGATTTCGTCCAGCAGCAGCGTACCGCCGTTGGCTTCTTCGAATTTACCGACACGGCGCGTGACCGCCCCGGTGAAGGCACCTTTTTCGTGACCGAAAAGCTCTGATTCCAAAAGGTTTTCAGGAATGGCCGCGCAGTTGACGGAGATGAACTGCTCGTTTGAGCGCTTGGACTTGGTGTGGAGGAAGCGGGCCATGACCTCTTTACCGGTGCCGGACTCACCGGTGATAAGGACGCTGGCGTCAGAAGGGGCGACCTGCTCGGCCAGGCGCAGCACCTCGCTCGTGGCCGGATCGCGGAACACGACGGTGCTGGTCTCCTCGGCGACGGCGGAAAGCACGGCGGCGATCAACTCAGCATCCGGTGGCAGGGGAATGTACTCCTGCGCCCCGGCTCGAATCGCATCTGCGGCGGCACTCGGCTCGGTTCCGATTCCACAGGCGACGACCGGCACCGCAATGCGCTCCCTCGTCAGGCAGCTGCAGAGGTTCCCGACATCCAGGTTGACTTCGACCATCACCAGATCGGCGCCTTGCCCTGATCTGAGGGCGTTCATCGCGTCCTCGATATCGTCGACATGAGCAACCTTTGCGCCGCTTTGCAGCGCGAGCTTGCCCGCTGTCGCGAGGTGTCCGTCCAGGGTTCCCACTATGAGAAGCCGCATGCCTTCTCTCCAAGTCTTAACTGTTGTTTCCGATACCGAATTCTAACTGAAGTAATCTACCCGCTGACTGGGCGCCAAGACCGTGTTCAGCAGCATTTCCAGGCGTCGCGGGTTCTCTTGGCGGCTTATGGAAGCCGCCCCGATCGTGTAAATCTGGCGCACCACAGATTCGATCTGGGCATTGCGCTCAAGCTTGGTGGCGAGCGGTGTGAACACCATGTTGGCGAGAACCGCGCCATAAAAAGTCGTCAAAAGGGCCACAGCCATGGCCGGGCCGATGGTCGAAGGGTCGTCCAGGTTGCCCAGCATCTGGACCAGGCCGACGAGGGTGCCGATCAGCCCCATGGCCGGCGCGACTTCGCCGGCGCGGCGCAGTATGCCGGCGGAACGCAGATGGCGCTCGTAGGTTGCCTGGGTGTCCTGCGCCAGGATGCGTTCGACCTCCTCTGCCGGCAGTCCGTCGACCACCAGGGAGATCGCATGGTGGAGGAAAGGGGCGTCCGCCAACTCGTCGGTGACATTCTGAAGGGCGAGGCGGCCGCGCTTGCGGGCCAGGTCGGCAAGGTAAAGCGCCTGCAGGACCGCATTCTCCTGGGTTTCGGCATGATAGACCGCCGCCCTGAACATAAGGCCCTGGGCATGACCTACTTCACCCAGGCTGAATGAGACGGTGGTCACCAGGAAGGTGCCGCCGATAACGATCAGGACCGCAGGGATATCCAGAAAGGCCGAAGGTTGCCCGCCCAGCACCATGGCCCCTGCGATCATGGCAAAGGCGCCGCTGATGCCGAGCAAGGTGGCGAAGTCAACAGTCGGGCTCAACCGCGGCGCCTTTGGCGCTGCAGCGATTTGCTCGCGACTGCCCGATGTTTCCGTACTCGCCATCTTACCTTGCTTCCAATGCCTTCATTGCCTAGTTGCGATCTACTTTGATGATTTCCGTCATGGTCACGCCGAGGTGTTCCTCGACCACGACGACCTCGCCGCGGGCAACCAGGCGGTTGTTCACATAGATGTCGATGGCCTCGCCGACCTTGCGGTCAAGTTCAACCACGGCACCGCGCCCGAGCTTCAGCAACTGGCTGACCTGCATGTTGGCCTTGCCGAGAACCGCCGAGACCTGAACCGGAATGTCGTAGACCGCTTCCAGTTCCTTGGCGTTGGTTGGGGGCCGACCGCCGTCAGGCAGTTGATCTTCCTGGTTCTCTTCGGGCGGTACCTCCGCGCCATCGAGGTCCAGGTCGGCCAGGTCAAGGCTATCTTCGTCGGTCATGGAGACCTCCTCTCAACTTTCCGCTGCTATGCAGTCTCTGCCCGCCGCAGCGGCTCGGTTCCAGCCGGCGGTGCCGGCTGCGAAGTATCTTTCTGTTCAGTGCCGTCGGCCCCCGCTGTGGGGGGCGACTTGCCGTCTTGTTCCTTGGCCGCACCGAGTGTTCTGGCGATGATGCCGTCGATCTCCTGCCAGATCGCGTTTTGGTCGCGTTCGGCCCCGCCATCTGCCCACTCCACCCGAATGTCGCCGGGGCTTAGGCGGTTGTCGGCAAGAAAGACGAGCTTGCCGTTGAAGCCGCTGCGCGCGATGCAGGTGTCGATGTGGTCTTTCAGGCTGTCGAGATCCTGATCCGCTGCACGGACGACCATGCGCGGCTCTTCGCGCAGGCGTTCCAGGCAGTCTTCGACCACAGCCTGAGCCTCCATCAACCTCTCGGAGTTGCTCAGTTGCGGGAACAACTTGCGCACCACCGTCATGGCGGCGAGCAGCGATTCCTGATGATTCTCGCTGATCTTCTCGTCGATAATGCCGGCCAGAGACTCGAATCGCTCGGTCAGCGCGGCGAGGCGTTCTTCGGTCTGGCGGGCAATGCCGGCCTCTGCTTCGGTCAGGCCTGCCGCTTTGCCCTCGGCGAAAGCTGACTGTTTGGCGGCGGCAAGCTCTTCCTCGCTGAATGTCGGGGCAGGGAGTTCTTCCGCCGCGACTTCTTCAGCCGCCTTCGCTTCGGCGGCGCTGGCGAGCGCGGCCACCTCGAACGAAGTCTGGAAGAGGAATTTCTCGTATGTGTCCATGGTGTGGTCCGAAGCCCGTCTAGTAGACGAGTTCGTCTTCCCCCTTGCTTTCGCTGATCACGATTTCACCCTTGTCCGCTAGGTCCTTAGCGGTGGTCACCATGTACATCTGTGCCTCGTCGACGTCTTTCAGCCGGATCGGGCCCATGGACTGCAGGTCCTCGCGCATCATCTTCGCGGCGCGTTCGGACATATTGGAAAAGAAGAAGTCGCGCAGGGATTCGGAACAACCCTTCAGAGCGATCGCGAGCTTTGACTTGTCGGAGGCACTGAGCAAGGTCTGTACGCCACCGGGATCGAGATTACCGAGATCCTCGAAAGTGAACATCAGGGCCTTGATGCGTTCTGCCGAATCGCGGTTGCGCTCTTCCAGCGCGGTGAGGAAGCGCGATTCGAGGGTGCGATCCAGGTAATTGAAGATATCTGCCATCAGTTCATGGGAATCGCGCCGGTTCGTTTTGGCCAGATTCGACATGAATTCGTTGCGCAGGGTGCGTTCCACGTCGTCCAGAACTTCCTTTTGGACTGCTTCCATGCGGAGCATGCGCATGACGACTTCCATGGCGAAAGGTTCGGGCAGGACACCAAGAACCTTCGCGGCGTGCTCCGGCTTGATCTTCGAGAGAACGACAGCGACCGTCTGCGGATACTCGTTCTTGAGATAATTGGCGAGCACCATCTCATTCACATTGGCCAGCTTGTCCCACATCGTCCGGCCGGCCGGGCCACGGATCTCTTCCATGATGCCGTCGACCTTGTCTTTGTCGAGAACCTTGGCGAGCAGCCTTTCCGTGCTGCTGTAGTTGCCGGTGACCGAGCCGGTTGTGGAAATCCGATCCGCGAACTCGACCAGCATCTGCTCGATCAGCTCGGAAGTGACGGTGCCGAGATTGGCCATGGCCTGGGAGAGTTCCCGGATCTCGTCGTCTTCCATCATGCCGAACAGGCGGGCCGCGTTGTCTTCACCGACGGCCAGCATCAGAAGCGCGGCCTTGTCCGGGCCACTCATGCTTTGTAGGTCTTCGCGCGCCATTGTCGATTCTTCTCCGGCCTAGGTTTCGGCGTAGAGCCAGCTGCGGATGATGCCGACTGCCTCTTCCGGGTGCTTTTCAATGATTTCGGCAATCTTGCGAACCGAGGAGGCGCGCACCCGGCCTTCAACCTGGTTCAGGTCGATCATCTGGTCGATCTCGCTTGCGATGTTGTGTTGCTCGACCACATTGCCGTCGGCATCGACCCTGGTTGCCACGGCGGTTGCCGGGTCGCCAGCCAAGCGGGGTACGGGTTGACCGTCGGGGCCGGTCAGGGCGGCTTGAGCCGGATCCCCCGACAACTGAGCGAGGGCGCCTTCGGCACCGTCGGTTTCGTCGACCTCCAGAAGCCGGCCGAGCAGCGGACGTACGACCAGCAGCAGTACGAGAATGGCCACAACACCCAAGACCAGCAACTCAGCGGCCCGCATAAAGTCGGATTTGGAAAGGCCCAGGAACTGGGTGTCGATGGTGCCGTCCGAGCCGTCAAGCTGAACGAAGGGCATTTCGACAACATCAATGGTGTCGCCGCGGGCCTCGTCGAATCCGACGGCGGAGCGAACCAGGGCCTTGATTTTCTCGATCTCTTCTTCCGGGCGGGCTTCGTAAGTCGTCTGACCTTCCGCGTCGACCGTAGTCTTGCCGTTGACCATGACCGCGACCGAAAGGCGGCGTACCATGCCAGCCTCCCGGATATGGGTCTTCACGGTCTTGGTGATTTCATAGTTCACGGTTTCTTCGGTACGCGATGTCTGGCTTTGGCTGCCGTTGCCGTCGTCAAGGTCGGGCAGGGCGTCCGGCAGGTTGTTGCCGACGGTTACGCCAGCCGGGGCACCGTCCTGACTGTTCGCGTTCTCCTCCACGACCTGGGTCGAACGCACCACCTGGCCGTCGGGATCGAAGATCTCCGCATTCTCGGTGATCCGGTCGAAGTCCATTTCCGCCGAAACCTGGGCCCGGATGTTCCCGGCGCCCAGGGACCGCGATAGCAGCTCCTCGATCGTACGCACCATGCGGGCCTCGTAGCCGACCCGCATCTCCTCGGCGCGCGAGGCAGACTGCTCAACCGCGCCCTCTGCGGCGCCGCGGGCCAGCAGGCTACCGCTGTCATCAACGATGGAAACCATGGAGGGCTTCAGGCCGGGAACCGCCGCCGCGACCAAGTGTTGGATCGCCGAGACCTGCTGACGGTCGATGCCCCGCGCACCACCGATCATGAGTACGATAGAAGCACTTGGTTCCTGGCGATCACGGCTGAACAGTTCGCGGCGCGGCAGGACGAGGTGGACCCTTGCCTGCTTTACATTGGAAACCGAGCGAATGGTCCTTGCCAGTTCCCCCTCAAGTGCACGTACATGATTGATGTTCTGAACAAAGTTGGTCGTGCCCAGCCCTTCGGAGCGGTCGAATATCTCGTAACCGATTGAGCCGCCGCTGGGTAAGCCTTCCTCGGCGATAACCAGACGTGTACGTCCGACCTGATCCTGCGGTACGAGGATTTTGCCGCCGTCTTCCGTGATGCGGTAGGGGACATTCATCTGCTCCAGGCGCGCGGTAATCTGACCGCTGTCCTGCGCGTCAAGGTCGGCGTAGAGCAGCGACATCTCCGGGGAAGCCAGACGGCTTGTCAGATAGATGAAGAACGCGATGATACCGGCCGCCACCGCAGCCATAGTGCCCAGCCTGGCGGGACCCAGGTTCTTCAGCGTCTCTAATAGAGAGTTCAAAATGTACCGTCCTGAAACATTACCGACCTTAGAACGAAGTCCTCGACCAAAAAGACCTCGGAAGCCAGCGGCCTCGGTTCATCGTATTGGCTGGCTTATGTTTTTCAGGCTAGGGGGTTCCGGTAAATGTGCCGTTAACGGCGGGCAAATATTGCCTACTCGGTAGGAATTTTTTTCCGCCCTCGAGGCGGCGCGGCAATGGACCGAAGGATAGTCGGAGAAGGTCGGCGGCGGTGAGCGCGATTGGGTTAATTTATAGGGCTGCAGCGTTAACCTGTTGCCGCCGGTTCAGGAGCCGGAGTGATTGTCGTCTACCTTCTCCGTGGCGGTCATCCGCCCGGTAACCCGACGATATTGCTGCAGCCGCGTCGTCCGCAGGCCACGCATGCCGTGCTTGTCGATCAGGCTCTGCCAGGACAGGAACTCCTCGACGGAGAGGCTGTAGCGTTCGCAGGCTTCCTCCAGGGTCAGGAGGCCGGCGCGTACGGCCGTCACGACCTCCGCCTTGCGACGAATCACCCAGCGCCGCGTGGACGGCGGGGGAAGGTCATCAAGGGTCAGCGGCTTGCCTGCCGGACCAATGATGTTGTTGGGCCTACCTGAGCTGTCGGAGTACATCAAACAGTTCCCGTGGTTCATCACAATCTCTCATCACTTACAAGGATAGGCCGCTGCTGTTTAAAATTCGCTAAATCAGGTAGTTAAGGCTTGCTTTAGAGAACTTGAAGGCTTCCTTAATGACCCGACCGCCGCTAACGCTAGGCTTAGCGCCGGTCGGGCCCTAGGCTGTTAACTTATCGTTTCACACGGATCAGCTCTTCGAGCATTGAATCCGCGGTTGTGATCACCTTGGTGTTCGCCGAGTAGGCGCGCTGGGTGATGATCATCTTGGTGAACTCCTCCGCCAGATCGACGGTGGAAGCTTCCAGCGCTGCGGGGGCGATGTCACCAGCTCCGCCGGCGCCTGCAAGGTTAAGCTGGAAGTTGCCAGAGCGGTCGGTTTCCAGATAGACGTTGCCGGAGCGGGCTTGCAGCCCGTTGGGATTACGGAACATGCCCAGGGGCAGCTGATAGATGTCCTGTCTCTGCCCGTTATCGAAGACGGCTGTCACGATTCCCTCATCATTGATGTTTATGCCGGTGTAGTTGCCGAAGCGCACGCCGTCCTGGTCGATGTTGCCGATGGTGAAGTTACCGCCGAACTGGCTCAAGCCGTTCGTGGAACCGATGGTGCCGAGATCGACGGTGATTACCTCATTGCCGGCACCGGTGGTGAAGCCGGTAAGCGTGATGGTGGGCGTGACTGGTGAGAACGCCGAGGGCGAGCCAGTGGTACCGTCGAAGATTATGGCACCGCTACCCACGGCAGTGCCGGAGGACGTGGCGCCGCCGTCAAGCGTGGGGTCCGATGCGGTCCAGGTCCACTCGTTGGCAGTTACCTTGGTGAAGGTGATGTTCATGTCATGGGAGTTGCCCAGCGAGTCGAAGACCTGGGTGGTTACAAAATGAGAGTCACCGTCGGCGGCATTTGAAGGCAGGTTGAGGCCCAAGGAAATGTTGGTCGTTGCCGCGGCACTGCCTGAAAGGTTGGCAATATTCACGGTGGAAAGGCCGGTGAAGGTGCTGGAACTTGGCGGCGCAGTCCCGTTGCGCAGGTCGTAGCCCTGCAGGTAATAGCCCGCCGCATTCACCAGGTTGCCGTTCTCATCCGGATTGAAGGAACCAGCGCGGGTGAAGTAGAAGTCGTCGCCGAACCCTGGGTTGGCGGACTCGTTGACGACGAAGAAACCTTGTCCTGCGACGGCCAGGTCGGTGCCGGAAGCTGAGCCCTGGAGCAGGCCCTGGCGATCGATGAAGGAATAGGGTGCAGAAGAAACGCCGCCAGGGGTATGCGTCGTCTGGGTCGCCGCCTGCGTGACCAGGGTCGAAAAGCGCGCGCTCACGCCTTTATAGCCGACGGTGTTCACGTTGGCGATGTTGTCGGAGATCATGCCCAGGGCATTACTCTGGGCCGCTAGGCCCGACACACCGGCAAACATTGCGCCGTAGATACTCATGACTTCGTCTCCTTGGTTACAGCCGGGGTCGTGCTGTTGCTGGGCATGCCCCGGACCTGAATATCGACTCTCAATCTCTCATTCTGTCTTGTCGCACCGCGCTAGCTATCGGCGGGCGGATCGGTTTCCTCGTCCGGTGTCTCTTCATCCGGTGTCTCTTCATCCGGCGTCTCTTCATCAGGCGTCTCTTCATCAGGTGTCTCTACGGCCGCGGTCTGCTGGACCGATAGAATCTTGGTGAGTTCAATCTCCAGTTCACCGATCTCGACGATCACCTGACCATTGACCGACTTCACGCCGGTGACCTCGCCGGCGGTTCCCTGCACCAGCGGCACCGGTTTGTCGTCAGCGTCGATCGCGGTGACCAGGAAGCCATAGAGACCGTCCTCCAGCGGTTTACCGTCGTCGTCCAGGCCGTCCCAGACCATTTCGTTGGACCCGAACTCTGTGCCGCCTTCAAGCGTGCGGACGGTGTTTCCGAGTTCATCGATGATCAGGATGTTGGTTTCCGCCGCTTTCGCCCCCAGTTCGTAGTTGATGGTCGACTTGCCGTCCTGAAGCATCAGGATGATGCTGTCGGCCGATACGGTCTTGCCGATATAGGCCGCCGCATCGTTCAGCTGGGCGGCGCCTTGCAGGGCGATCAACTCATCCAGCTTGCCATTTGTCGCAATCGACTGCTCCACGCCGGTGAACTCCACGAGCTGCGAGGTGAATTCGTTGGCGTCCATCGGGTCCAGCGGATCCTGATACTGCAGCTGGGTGGTCAGCAGGGTCAGGAAGGTATCGAAGGTATCCGCAAGCGAGTTGCCGTTGCTCAACCCGCCGTTCTCAGCGTCAATGAAGGGCACCCCATTTACCGGTGCGCGTGTTTGGCCGATTTCCATGTTGCTTTCCTTCCCGACCTAAACCCGGATATCGAGTGCGCCGTCATGACCTGACAGGGCCGCGGACGCTGGTGGTGGTGCCATTGATTCGTCGGGTTCGCCGGAGACACCATCCGGCTGCGCCGATGCTTGTCCCCCCGATTGTTCCTGACCCGGCTGCTGCTGGCCCTTCAGATTGAAGCTGAGGCTTCCGGAATCTGTTTTTACGCCGGCTTCCTGCAGGGCTCTTTCCAGCCCGCGGGCGTCGCGCTGCAGCAGATCCAGGGTTTCAGACCGCTCGGCCGAGATGACCGCGCGCAAGACGCCGTCGGTGCCGTTCTCCATCTTCACCTCGACACGGCCAAGTTCTGCCGGGTGAAGCTTGATGTTGATCTGCTCCTTGCCGGCGGCGCTGGCTTTGTGTACCTGCACGGCAATCTGCTCGGCCGGTGCCGAAGAACTGCTGCCACGCGCCGTTGTCAGGCTATCGGCGAAAGATGCGTTCTGAACCGAGCCACCGCTCAAGCCGGGCGCGGCCGGGCTCGTCGAGGGCATCTGGGCGTTGCCGCCGGTTGCACCAGGGGCCCCGGACCCAAGCGGCCCCGGAGCCCGTACCTCACCGGCAGTTTTGTCTGTGCCTGCGGTTGGACCCGAAGTGGCGGAGTCTGTCATATGGCCCGGCTTGGCGCCCTGCGCACTCGGGTTCGATTGAGCGCCGATGGCTGGGGTGCCCGGCTGACCGGCTTTCTTCTTCGCCGGGTTGCCGTTGTTTAGGGCAGGGGTCCCAGGCTTGGCTTCTTCCGCCAGGACAGTCGTGGCTGCTGCACCCCCAAGGGCCGCCGAGGGCCGAGAGGTAAGGCCGGCATTGGTGACAGTGACCGATAGGTCTTCCGTGGTGCTACTGGGTTGCGCCGTATTAGCCGTACCGCCGGTGTTCTGCGCTGTTGGCTGGCTGGGCTGTGCCGCCGCGGTCTGCTTCGCAGCGGCCAGCGGTGCCGTCTTCTCGGCAGTATTTTCCTTGGCGGCCGGCTTGGTGGGGTTACCGGCCCCTTGAGCGGCCGCTGCAGCACCTTGCGTGACAGCCTGAGTCGGAGAGGCGTTCGTTGCCGCCGTCTGACTGGCCGAGGCCGCCACGCCGCTGGAAATTGTTTGGCTCGTAGCAGCACCCGGCACCGCTGGGGTTGTGGGCACATTGGCGGCCTGGGCTGCCGTGCTGTCAGTGGCCGGCGCAGTACCAGCCACACCTTGACTGCCAGCGCCCGCTTCGGTGCCTGGCGATTCACCCTCAGTCTTGGATCCGGCATCGGCCGTGCTGTTGGGTTGTTCCGCCGGTTCTTTCGGCTGCTCACCAGGGGAGGCCTGGTTTTGGCCTTCAGGAACGTCGGCCTCATCGCCCGGGGGGGCGTCAGCTGCGACCACAGGTTCCCCGTCGTCGTCCTGCCATCCTTCGTCATCGCCGCTATCATCGCGACCGACAGGCGGCTCATCCCGGTCGCGGTCCCGATGATGGTCATCCGCCCGATAATCATCCCGGTGGTCGTCCCGCCGGTGGTCGTCCCGGTAGTCATCGCCGCGCTCGCTTGCGGGCGGAGGTGCGTTCTCGTAACGCGCCTCTTCTTCGCGCAGTAAAGTATCGAAGAGACCGTCACGGGAATTCTCCCTGGGGGCCGAGGAGCCGGAGCCTGGAGGTGTGAAGAAGTCGGGATTGTTCACTTGCATCGCTTGATCTGCACGCTTTCGTTCAAAGGGACGGTGGGGATTTCCAGGCGGCTAAGCAGCGTGAATCGTCAGGCGATTGCCGGCAGCCTCAACGCGTCGCAGCATGGCGGCTTCCATTGCAGACATGTCCTCGCCTTCCGCGAGACGCTTATCCACCTCGACCCAGGCATCGCGCAGTGGCTTCAGAACGTCGATGATCTGTGCGGCGCCTTGCGAGTCGCTATGGATGTTAACGCGGATCAACTGGCCGAGAATAAAGCGATAGATGCTTCCCAGCTGCTCGGCGATCTCGCCGCCCTTGTCCATATCCAGGCCAAGGTGAAGGGTAGCGACAATTTCGGTCACTACGTTGATGCGATTGCAGCGTTCCTCGATCTCGTTATCGCTGATCGCGTTGATGGCGGCAGCGAGGCCGTTGATGGCTTCGTCATAGAGCATCACCACCAGGCGCGTGGGGCGCGCCCGGGCGACTTCGCTACGGAATGCGTCAGTTGCTATAAGCGGCATGATCTCTCTCCGTGTTGCTTCCAGAACAGCGAGCCGTGGTTTGCGCTCTTGGCGGGCCCGGTCGCCGGACCGGCCAGCGACATCCGTCTGGTCAATCCAATTCTGATGAGATGAAAGCAAGCCCCGGGCCAGTTTGCTGAAACCAAGCAAGGTGATTGATTCTGTTATAGAAAATGATGCGCTCTACGCACTAACTCGGCGCGAAGACGGATTTTACCCTGCAGTTCTTGCTGCCAGGCGGACAAGCTTGCCGGGTCCGCCGGTTCGCTATCGGCTTCCCCGCAGGGCCGTGTGCCGCTTTGTAAGGAACCGAGCCCCGAGGTCTTTAAAGACGCCTGAGATCAACAGGCCTTTCAGATGGGGCAGCCTGGCCACCGGAGATTCATAAGGTGCGTAGCGAAGGTGTATTGGCTCTGCCATCGCGATGGTTGCTCGCCTGAAAGGGGAATTGTTTGCCTCCATGAAGCTGCAGCTTTTTCCGGCAGCCGCAGTTTTTGCCGCTCCGTAAATGCCAAGGGTGTCATTTAAATAATTGTTTTATATATGAAAAATTTCGAATCGGGAATTTGGCATGATCTGTGCTGAATGCCTGTTGCCCGACTGCGATCGTGCCTCTTGGCGGTCCAGCGCTTGTAAACGGCAAGCAGGTTTCGGGCCTCTGCCCTAGCAGGATATTGGAGTGGACCATGCCTACAGTAACAACCAACACAGCCGCCAACTCAGCGCTGCGGTTCCTTAACTTCAATTCGATGCAGTCCGGATCGTCGGTCTCGAAGCTGGCCTCCGGCTCGCGCATCGTGAAGGCGTCAGACGATGCCGCCGGCCTGGCAGTCGGTACGCGGCTGCTGGCCGACGTGACGGTACTGCGGCAGTCCTCGGTGAACGCCGCCCAGGGCGCTTCGGTGCTGCAGGTCGCCGACGGTGGTCTGGCCCGTATCAGCGATGTGCTGCAGCGGATGAAGGCCCTGGCGGCCCAGTCCCTGTCGGGTGTGCCCTCGGATACTGAGCGCGGTTTCATCGATGCAGAGTTTGGGCAACTGACCGAGGAAATCACGGCGATTGCCGAAACCACGCGCTTCAACGGCTCTTCGCTGCTCGATGGGTCGGGTCAGACGCAGCAGAATTTCTTCGTCGGCAGCGAGGCGGGTGACAACATTACCGTTACCTACTCGGCCCTGGCTGCGAGCGTCGATTTCTACGTAGCGACAGCTCTGGGGATCACCGCTGCAGTCAATGTGGCGAGTGCCACTGGCGCCGTGGTGGCTATGTCGGTGGTGGATCGGGCGATCGATCTTATTTCAGAATCCCGGGCCACGGCGGGTGCCTTGATTTCGCGATTTGAGTTCCGCGGCCAGCAGATCGCCACCTCTTTGGAGAACATCGAGGCGGCAAAGTCATCGATCATGGACGTCGACCTAGCGGCGGAACAGAGTAGATTGGTCTCCTCCCAGGTCCTTGTGCAGGCATCGGTTTCGGCGCTATCCCAGGCGAACGAGCTGCCACAGGCGCTCTTGAGACTACTTCAGTAATAACCTCGTTGGGCAGAGGTGAACGGGGCGGGCAACCAGGTCAGGTTGCTCGCCCCGATCTTTTTCACCCTCAGGCAAGGCTGTTGCGCCTTCGGCGATACCGGGCGGCGTGTGTGCCGCTCAGGAAACGTCCTACCGCTGGGCAAAGCTTTCCGGGAGGGCAGAAAGAACTGCCCCCCTGTCGACCGGATATCACGGAACAGTTCCGGTTTAATTATTTAAGCTATTGTTTTTAAACATTAATAATCGATATCCAGAGTTGGCACGATCTGTGCTCATAACCCTATGTCCCTTGGCGCATTGCATTCTGCAGGTGCGGGGCTTCGGCAGGCAGCCGGTTCCCGGGCACTGGCCCTAGCAGGTAATTGGAGTAGACGATGCCTACAGTAACGACGAATACCGCCGCCAATTCGGCTTTGAGGTTCCTGAACTTCAATTCGATGCAGTCCGGCTCTTCCGTCTCCAAGCTGGCCTCCGGCTCGCGTATCGTGAAAGCATCAGATGATGCCGCCGGCCTGGCCGTCGGTACCCGGTTGCTGGCCGATGTGACGGTGCTGCGCCAGTCATCGGTGAACGCCGCGCAAGGTGCCTCGGTGCTGCAGGTGGCCGACGGCGGCCTGGCGCGCGTCAGCGATGTGCTGCAGCGCATGAAAGCCCTGGCGGCCCAATCCCTGTCGGGCGTGCCCTCGAATACTGAGCGCGGTTTCATCGATGCGGAATTCCAGCAATTGAAGCAGGAAATCACGGCGATTGCCGAGACCACCCGTTTCAACGGCTCTTCGCTGCTCGACGGAACCGGCCAGTCGCCGCAGAACTTTTTCGTCGGCAGTGAAGCCGGTGACAACATCTCCGTATCCTACTCTTCTTTGGCGGCGGCGGCCTCTGCCTTCACCGCTACGGCCATAGGCCTGATGGCTACGGCGGCTCCGGCGGCTGTGTCGACGGCGACGGCGGCGGCGTCAGCCATGGGTGTGGTCGATGCGGCCATCGACATCATTTCCGAGGCCCGGGCGACGGCCGGTGCGTTGATTTCCCGGTTTGAGTTCCGTGGTCAACAGATAGCCACCTCCCTGGAGAACATCGAGGCGGCAAAGTCGTCGATCATGGACGTCGACCTAGCGGCGGAACAGAGTAGATTGGTCTCCTCCCAGGTCCTTGTGCAGGCATCGGTTTCGGCGCTATCCCAGGCCAACGAGCTACCGCAGGCACTGTTGAGACTGCTGCAGTAACAACGCATTTCCGCGAGGGGGCGTTCGTCAAAAGGCCCAGTCATAGTGGCCAGGATCGCACCTCTAGGACAAGATTATGACGTTGTCGCTATAGTGGAAACATTATCGCTATAAGAGTTTTGCATCGGCAGGCTCTACCGCTTAAGCTTGAAAAGCGGCAGATTTTGCCCAGGTAGCTGGGCAAAATCTGCCGCTTTTTCAATTTCATTTCTCGTGTTTTCTGATAGCAAGTGCCGATAACATATTGCTGTAAAACAATATCAATCTATGGGCGCGGAATCTGGCATCTGTTTTGCGGAGTAGGCGACAGGCATCCTGTGCTGGGTCTGTCCAGCGTAGGGCCATAGGGGTTTGTCCAAGTAGGACGAACAATGCACCTCACTGCAGGAGGCGGTGGGGGCACTTCAAGTAGAAGGAACAAAACTATGCCTGTTGTTGCGACAAATACGGCGGCTAATTCCGCCCTTCGTTTTCTGAACAATAACACTGCCAACGCAGCGAGCTCGGTAAGCAAGTTGGCTTCCGGCTCCCGCATTGTTAAGGCCTCCGACGACGCTGCCGGCCTAGCCATTGGCGCCCGTCTGATGGCCGACGTGACGGCCTTGACCCAGGCGGGGATCAACGCCTCCCAGGGCGCTTCGGTGGTGCAGGTTGCCGACGGCGGTCTCGGCCGTATCGGTGATGTGCTGCAGCGTATGAAGGCGCTGTCGGCTCAGTCTCTGTCGGGTGTTCCGACCGATACGGAGCGTGCCTTCATCGACGCCGAGTTTCAGCAGTTGTTGGGCGAAATCAGCGATATTGCCGAGACGACGCGTTTCAACGGTGCCTCTCTTTTGGGTACGGCTGGCGCGCCGGCAGCCGACTATTTTGTCGGTACCGACGTGAACGATACCATCACCGTCGACTTCAGTACCCTTGCCGCTTCTGCGACCAGTTTCACGTCTCGGGGATTGGGCTTCGTTGGGTCTGCAGGCGCTGGTACGGCTTTTGTGACGGACGTTGCGACGGCGACGGCGGCGGGTGTCGCGATGGCTCGAATCGACACGGCGATCAATACGATTTCCGAGTCCCGGGCCACGGCTGGCGCTTTGATTTCCCGTTTCGAGTTCCGCGGTCAGCAGATCTCCACCTCGCTCGAGAACATCAATGCGGCCAAGTCTGCGATCATGGACGTCGATCTGGCGGCTGAACAAAGTAAGTTGGTATCAAACCAGGTCCTTGTTCAGGCGGCGGTTTCCGCCGTCTCGCAGGCCAACCAGATCCCGCAGTCTCTGTTGCGGGTGCTCCAGTAAATTCGATAAGAAGTACCTTTTTTGGGGGGCGCCGGTTTGCCGGCGCCCCCTTTTTTTGTTGTTGTTGGTCGATCGAGTAGTCCGGCTGCGCCAGGCATGACTATTTCCGTGGCGGAACGTCTTCAAGCAAGGGCATCGATGGGCCCGCCGTCGCGACAGGTATGGCGGCCGGTTCAATCCCCACCCCCGTTTCCAGATGACAATACCCCGGGCGTCTGCCGATACAATCGGTCTGACTCGCCGAAGCGTCGGTGATATCTGGTGCGTTGATTTCCAGTTTTGAGGTCCGTGCTCAGCAGATCACTGCTTGGCGCGATGACATCAACACACTGAAATCCTCTCCAAAAAAAACCTTGTGCAGGGCCAGGGCTCGGCGTTCTGCCGGGCCAATAAGCTGTCCCAAGTCGTCTGAAGAACACCGTAGTGGCCGGTCGCAGGCCCGGATGCGGTGCGCTTGGTGCTGGGCAGTCGCTTTCATCGCTGGCGGTCTCCCTGGCACCGTCGTGAGAATAGGAACCCGCAGGCGGCAGAATTTGCCGCATCGTGGCCCTTGGTCGGCAAATCTTGCCGAGCAATCAGGTAGATATTGCCGATTTGGACAGATAGAATATCTATTTAATTACTCAACTGACATATATAAATGATTATAAATAAATAACTTTTCGTCATAGTCTTAATGATGGCATCCGTTTTGCTCAGTGCTTGCCGGATCTTTGCGCCCGGACTCCGTCCGACGCAGATCTCCGGGATGCCCAAGTAGGGCGTCTCCCGTACCCCGCCGCAGGAGGTGGTGGGGACGCTTCAAGTAGAAGGAACAAAACTATGCCTGTTGTTGCGACGAATACGGCGGCCAACTCGGCCCTCCGTTTTCTGAATAATAACTCGGCCCAGGCGGCCGGGTCCGTGGGTAAGCTGGCTTCCGGCTCCCGCATTGTTAAGGCTTCCGACGATGCCGCCGGCCTGGCCATCGGCACCCGTCTGATGGCTGATGTGACGGCCCTGACCCAGGCGGGGATCAATGCCTCGCAGGGTGCTTCGGTGGTGCAGGTTGCCGATGGCGGTCTCGGCCGTGTCGGTGACGTGCTGCAGCGTATGAAGGCCCTGGCGGCCCAATCGCTGTCCGGCGTTCCGACGGATACGGAACGTGCCTTCATCGACGCCGAATATCAGCAGCTGGCGCTCGAAATAACGGACATCGCTGGTACGACCCGCTTCAATGGCGCTTCGCTTCTGAACGGCGCCACTCCCGCTGCCACTCAGGCGGACTATTTCGTCGGTACCGACGTCAGCGATACCATCTCGGTGACGTTCTCTGCCTTGGCGGGCAGTGTCGCGGGCTTCACGGCCGTTCTGCTCGGCATTACGGGCAGCGTGGGGACCTCTGGTGCGGCTTCCGCGTCGATGGTTGCCATTGACCGGGCGATCGATCTGGTTTCCGAAGCCCGGGCGACGGCTGGTGCGTTGATTTCGCGTTTTGAGTTCCGCGGTCAGCAGATCGCCACCTCGCTCGAGAACATCGATGCGGCCAAGTCTGCGATCATGGACGTCGATCTGGCGGCGGAGCAGAGCAAGCTGGTCTCCAGCCAGGTGCTTGTTCAGGCGGCGGTCTCGGCCGTGTCGCAGGCCAACCAGATCCCGCAGTCTCTCTTGAGAGTGCTGCAGTAGGTTAAGGCGCCGGCCAAGTAGGCCGGTTGGGATTGTTCGCTGCAAGAAGCGGCGGACGCAATGACTTCAAGTAGAAGGAATTGAGATATGCCTGTTGTTGCTACGAATACGGCGGCCAACTCGGCCCTCCGTTATCTGAACAATAACTCTTCAGAGGCTTCGGCCTCCGTGGGTAAGCTGGCTTCCGGCTCCCGTATTGTTAAGGCCTCCGACGACGCCGCCGGCTTGGCCATCGGCACCCGTCTGATGGCTGACGTGACGGCCCTGACCCAGGCGGGGATCAACGCCTCCCAGGGTTCTTCTGTGGTGCAGGTCGCCGACGGCGGTCTCGGCCGCATCGGTGATGTGCTGCAGCGTATGAAGGCCCTGGCGGCCCAGTCTCTGTCGGGTGTGCCGACCAACACGGAACGTGCCTTCATCGACGCCGAGTTCCAGCAGCTCAAAAGCGAGGTCACGGACATTGCCGAGACGACGCGTTTCAACGGTGCCTCTCTTCTGGGTACCGGTACGACCGCGGCGCCTGCTGCTGCAGCAGCCGATTACTTTGTCGGTACCGACGTGAGCGATACCATTACCGTCGACTTCGATACCCTTTCCGCTGCTGTGAACGATTTCACGTCTACGGCATTGGGCTTTTTCGCAACGGCTCCGGCGGCTGTGTCGACGGCGACGGCGGCGGGCGTCGCGATGGGGCTCATCGATACGGCGATCAATACGATCTCCGAGGCCCGGGCGACATCCGGTGCGTTGATTTCGCGTTTTGAGTTCCGCGGTCAGCAGATCGCCACCTCGCTCGAGAACATCGATGCGGCCAAGTCTGCGATCATGGACGTCGACCTGGCGGCTGAGCAGAGCAAGCTGGTGTCCAGCCAGGTGCTTGTTCAGGCGGCGGTCTCCGCCGTGTCGCAGGCCAACCAGATCCCGCAGTCTCTGTTGCGGGTGCTCCAGTAAGCATTGGACTAGGTTAAGGCGCCGGCCAAGTAGGCCGGTTGATTTTGCCCGCCCCAGGAAGGGGCGGGCGGCAAGACTTCAAGTAGAAGGATTTTTGATATGCCTGTTGTTGCTACGAATACGGCGGCCAACTCGGCCCTCCGTTATCTGAATAATAACTCGGCCCAGGCTTCGGCCTCCGTGGGTAAGCTGGCTTCCGGCTCCCGCATTGTTAAAGCCTCTGACGATGCCGCCGGCCTTGCCATCGGCACCCGTCTGATGGCCGACGTGACGGCGCTGACCCAGGCGGGGATCAACGCCTCCCAGGGTGCTTCGGTGGTGCAGGTTGCCGACGGCGGTCTCGGCCGTATCGGCGATGTGCTGCAGCGCATGAAGGCCCTGGCGGCCCAGTCCCTGTCGGGCGTTCCGACGGACACGGAACGTGCCTTCATCGACGCCGAGTTCCTGCAGTTGGAAAGCGAAATTACCGATATCGCCGGTACGACCCGCTTCAATGGCGCTTCGTTGCTGGATGGTGGGGCGGCGGCGACGACAACGGCGAACTACTTCGTCGGTACGGACGTTTCCGATACCATCTCGGTACGCTTCGCCGATCTGGCTGCTGCGGTGAGTGGCTTTACGGCCACGGCGATCTTCACGACCGCAGCGATCACTGTGGCTTCTGCCACGGGGGCCGCGGCGGCAATGACGTTGATCGACAATGCGATCGATATGGTCTCCGAGGCCCGGGCGACGGCGGGTGCGTTGATTTCCCGTTTTGAGTTCCGCGGCCAGCAGATCGCCACCTCGCTCGAGAACATCGATGCGGCCAAGTCTGCGATCATGGACGTCGACCTGGCGGCTGAGCAGAGCAAGCTGGTCTCCAGCCAGGTGCTTGTTCAGGCGGCGGTTTCGGCCGTGTCGCAGGCCAACCAGATCCCGCAGTCTCTGCTGCGGGTGCTGCAGTAAGCATTGGACTAGGTTAAGACGCCGGCCAAGTAGGCCGGTTGAGACTGTTCGCTGCAGGCAGTGGCGGACGAAACGACTTCAAGTAGAAGGATTTTTGATATGCCTGTTGTTGCTACGAATACGGCGGCCAACTCGGCCCTCCGTTTTCTGAATAATAACTCGGCCCAGGCGGCCGGGTCCGTGGGTAAGCTGGCTTCCGGCTCCCGCATTGTTAAGGCTTCCGACGATGCCGCCGGCCTGGCCATCGGCACCCGTCTGATGGCCGACGTGACGGCGCTGACCCAGGCGGGGATCAATGCCTCCCAGGGTGCTTCGGTGGTGCAGGTTGCCGATGGCGGTCTCGGCCGTGTCGGTGACGTGCTGCAGCGCATGAAGGCCCTGGCGGCCCAATCGCTGTCCGGCGTTCCGACGGATACGGAACGTGGCTTCATCGATGCCGAATATCAGCAGCTGGCGCTCGAAATAACGGATATCGCTGGTACGACCCGTTTCAACGGCGCTTCGTTGCTGGATGGTGGCGTTGCTGCCTCGACGACGGCGAACTACTTCGTCGGTACGGACGTTTCCGACACGATTTCGGTGACGTTTTCTGCTTTGGCGGGCAGTGTCGCGGGCTTCACAGCCGCTCTGCTCGGCATTACGAGCAGCGTGGCGTCCGCCGGTGCTGCTTCTAACTCGATGATTGCCATTGACCGGGCGATCGATCTGGTTTCCGAGGCCCGGGCGACGGCCGGTGCGTTGATCTCGCGTTTCGAGTTCCGCGGTCAGCAGATCGCCACCTCGCTCGAGAACATCGATGCGGCCAAGTCTGCGATCATGGACGTCGATCTGGCGGCTGAGCAGAGCAAGCTGGTATCCAGCCAGGTGCTTGTTCAGGCGGCGGTCTCCGCCGTCTCGCAGGCCAACCAGATCCCGCAGTCGCTGCTGCGGGTGCTCCAGTAAGCATTGGACTAGGTTAAGGCGCCGGCCAAGTAGGCCGGTTGATTTTGCCCGCCCCAGGAAGGGGCGGGCGGCAAGTCTTCAAGTAGAAGGATTTGAGATATGCCTGTTGTTGCTACGAATACGGCGGCCAACTCGGCCCTCCGTTATCTGAATAATAACTCGGCCCAGGCTTCGGCCTCCGTGGGTAAGCTGGCTTCCGGCTCCCGCATTGTTAAGGCCTCTGACGATGCCGCCGGCCTTGCCATCGGCACCCGTCTGATGGCCGACGTAACGGCGCTGACCCAGGCGGGGATCAATGCCTCCCAGGGTGCTTCGGTGGTGCAGGTTGCCGACGGCGGTCTCGGCCGTATCGGCGATGTGCTGCAGCGCATGAAGGCCCTGGCAGCTCAGTCCCTGTCGGGTGTTCCGACGGATACGGAACGTGCCTTCATCGATGCCGAGTTCCAACAGTTGTCGGCGGAAATTACCGATATTGCCGATACCACCCGTTTCAATGGTCAGTCGTTGTTGGGTAGTGCTAGTACGGCTGGCGTGGCAATCGCCGATTATTTTGTCGGTACCGATGTTTCTGACACCATTACCGTCAACTTGAATACCCTTTCCGGTGCTGCGGCCGACTTTACGGCTACAGCATTGGGCCTGGTTGTTACGGCCGGCGCTTTTGGTGTCGGTACTGCGGCATCTGCTGGAAACGTGATGACCCTCATCGACACGGCGATCAATACGATCTCCGAGGCCCGGGCGACATCCGGTGCGTTGATTTCGCGTTTTGAGTTCCGCGGTCAGCAGATCGCCACCTCGCTCGAGAACATTGATGCGGCCAAGTCTGCGATCATGGACGTCGATCTGGCGGCTGAACAAAGTAAGTTGGTATCAAACCAGGTCCTTGTTCAGGCGGCGGTCTCCGCCGTATCGCAGGCCAACCAGATCCCGCAGTCCCTGTTGCGGGTGCTTCAGTAGTCTAGGTTTCTGGCCAAGTAGGCCGGTTGATTTTGCCCGCCCCAGGAAGGGGCGGGCGGCAAGACTTCAAGTAGAAGGATTAAAATTATGCCTGTTGTTGCTACGAATACGGCGGCCAACTCGGCCCTCCGTTATCTGAATAACAACTCTTCAGAGGCTTCGGCCTCCGTGGGTAAGCTGGCTTCCGGCTCCCGCATTGTTAAGGCCTCTGACGATGCCGCCGGCCTGGCCATCGGCACCCGTCTGATGGCCGATGTGACGGCCCTGACCCAGGCGGGGATTAACGCCTCCCAGGGTGCTTCGGTGGTGCAGGTTGCCGACGGCGGTCTCGGCCGTATCGGTGACGTGCTGCAGCGTATGAAGGCCCTGGCGGCCCAGTCTCTGTCGGGCGTTCCGACGGACACGGAACGTGGCTTCATCGACGCCGAGTTCCAGCAGCTCGTCGGCGAGATCACCGATATTGCCGATACCACCCGCTTTAATGGCCAGTCTCTGCTGGGCACTTCGAGTACGGCCGGTGTGGCAATCGCTGACTACTTCGTCGGTACCGATGTCTCGGACACCATCACCGTCAACTTCAACACGCTTGCGGCGACGTCTAATTTCACGTCGACCGCTCTTGCGGTTGCGGTGTCAGTGGATACCGCGGGAGGGGCCTCGGCGGCGATGGCGGCCATCGACACGGCGATCAATACGGTCTCCGAAGCGCGGGCGACATCCGGTGCGTTGATTTCGCGTTTCGAGTTCCGCGGTCAGCAGATCGCTACCTCGCTCGAGAACATCGATGCGGCCAAGTCCGCGATCATGGACGTCGATCTAGCGGCTGAGCAGAGCAAGCTGGTCTCCAACCAGGTGCTTGTTCAGGCGGCGGTCTCGGCCGTGTCGCAGGCCAACCAGATCCCGCAGTCTCTCTTGAGAGTGCTCCAGTAAGCCGGGAGCTAGCTTGGGTTTTCAGTTTGGGGGCGGCGTCATCCGGCGTCGCCCACCGCTGAGCCGGGGTGGAACCCGAGCCCGCATAAGGAGGGCTTTGTACCATGGATACGAAACTCTTGGCGTCAACGACGCTGGTCGCGCCGCAATCCCATAGCCAGACGCGATCCAGCGTTCCGGCGCCCAGCGTGGCGGCTGGCGAGGCGTCGGGAAAGATTGCCGCTGCCGCAGCGGTGTCCGGCCCGGTATCGGCTATCGAGGATAGTGGATCGGCTGCCGCCGGCGCATCGATCCAGAACGCGGTTTTGCGCCAGTCTGCACCGAACTCTGCACTGACCACATACCGCGATCAGGAGAGCGGGCGTCTGATCGTCCGCGTGTATGATCGTGAGAGCGGAGATGTTTTGGTCGAATTTCCACCTGAGAAGGCATTTCGCCCAGCCGGGAACCCGCCGGCGAGTGCTGTGGGGAAGCCCAGGACCACCATTTTGGCATAACTTAACTCATTGATAACCAATAATTCTTAATGAAATTTAAGCGATTGGGGCAGTAGCATTGGGCGGATAGGAGGAGTCTGATGGTTGCAGGTACCCAAGGCACAGTTTCCTTTATAGGAAACTCCCCACTTCTGACCGGTTCGTTTTCCGGTCTGGACACGGCTGCCATCATCGAGGCCTCGCTGGCCGTCAAGCGGATCCCAATCGACCGCTTGAACAACCGGATTTCCGAGAACGACACGCGCGCCGCGGCTTTCAACGAGTTCAAGGCGCTGCTGGAAACCATGCAGTCGGCGGTTAACGGCCTGCGCAATCCGCCGGGCTCCGTCGGCATTCTGAACAATATTTTCGAGCAGAAGTCTGCCTTCGCCTCGTCGGACACGACCACGCCGGCGACCGATATTCTGGGCGCCACGGCGACGAACAATGCCGCGTCCGGCACCTACGAGATCGAGGTCCTTCAGATCGCCGAAGCGCACAAGATCTCCAGCGATACCCTGGCTGACGTGACGACGGATCTGAACGTAACCGAGACCCTGACCATCAACCTTGCCGGCGCCACCGCCGAAGAGACTGCGAACATTGATATCGTCCCGGGTATGACGGCGTCCGACGTGGTCTTTGCCATCAATGCGGTCAGCGGCACCACCGGTGTTCGCGCTTCGGCGCTGAAGATTGCGGAGAATGACTACCGCATTGTCTTCACTGCCGAAGAGACCAACAAAAATATTGAGCTCACCGGCGCCAATACCCTGATCGCTCTGAACGCCACAACGCCTACGGAGCTTGAGGCAGCCCAGCCTGCCCGACTAAGGCTCGACGGCATTGCCACGATAATCGAACGCGATAACAATGAGATCGACGATCTGATCGACAACGTCACTATCGATCTCTTCAAGGCGGATGTCGATGGGGCTGGTGATCCTATCACCACCGTGACTCTTGAGATCGAAGCGGATCTCTCCGGGGTCCGGGCGCAGATCGACGCCTTTGTCGCATCCTACAACGACGTCAAACTTTTCATGCAGTCCCAAAGCGTCGTCTCGGAGGAGGGTGAGGTCGACGCCTCGGCGATCCTCTTCGGCGACACCCTGCTGCGCTCCCTCGGCCGGGACCTGGGCACCGACCTCGCCGAACTGGTGGGGGGGCTCGATCCCTCCGCGCTGTCGACACTGCGTAACATCGGTATCGAGATCAACGAGGCGGGCCTGCTGACCATCGACGAGGGAACGTTGAACTCCAATCTGGTCGATAAAATCGATGAGGTGCGCGGCGTCTTCGAATTCGGCTTCCAGGCCAGCTCGCCGGACATCCGCATGGTTGCCCGCGGTGAGCTGCTGAACGTCGGTGACTTCACCATTGTCGACCCCGGCGGAGCGGTCGACGGGACGAACCTTCAGGTCGGCGGCGTCGATGCCTTCGAAGTTGATGGCGGCTTGCTGCGCGGTTTGGACGGGACGGCCTATGAAGGCATGGTCCTGGCTTACAACCGGGACACCACGGATGCAGGTGCCGCCCCCCAGAACATCGATATCTCCACCAGCCTGGGCATCGCCGAACGGCTCTTCCAGCGCCTTGACGACTATACCAATCAGGGCAACGGTCTGATCACCGAGGAGGTCAACCGTCTGGCTGGGCAGAACGAGGATTTTGTCGACGAGATCGAAACGATCCAGGCGCGCCTGGTGATCTTCCAGAACAAGCTGATCGAAAAGTACGCGGCCATGGAGCGGGCGATCGCCGCTGCTGAAGCGGCCTCCAGCCAGCTGAAGGCTTTCCTGAATGCCGGCGACGACTAAGTGGCCGCTATCGCCGCTTCCCCAGTTTATGTTCGAGGTTCGGGAACTTGACGCAGTCCTATAACGCCCTTTCCGCCTACAAGGCGGCCTCCAAGATGGTCAGCTCCCTGGGGGCCGTGGTCCTGCTCTATGATGCGATGATCAAAGAGGTGGCCGAGGCCAAGACGGCGATCGAGGAAGGGCGGATCGAAGACCGCTTCAACGCCACCCAGAAGGCCTGCAAGATCCTGGTAGGGCTGCAGTCGCACCTCGATTTCGACAAAGGCGGCGACGTGTCGCTGATGCTGGATCAGTTCTATCACACGATCTTCCGCGACCTGCAGCAGGTCAACATGAAGAACTCCGCCAAGGGCTGCGACGAAATCATCACCGCCTTGAGTGAAGTGCGGACCAGCTGGTCGGAACTGGCCAAGAACGAGCAGCGCACCGGCTCCGCCGACGGCAAGCCCCGCCAGGCCCAAGCGGCCCAGGAACCCGAGAAACCGGTCGACATCTCCTCGCTGACGCTCTCGATCTGAAAAGGGCTGGCCGGCGTTTCAGCCTCACTTTTCGGCATTTTCTCGCTCCCGGTGGTCTGTCCGGTGATCAAGTTAACGCCTGGAAAGGTTCTTTTAGTAAATGATGGCTTAACTTGCTGGTAGCGGGCCCGATGTCGATCCCCGGTCGTGTCGCCGCTCGATTGCATCTTTCAGCATCTGATGAGCAGGACAGTATGAGCTACGAGCAGGCGGCCCAAGAAGCCCGGCAATCTCCCAAATCCAAAAAAAGCGGTAAAAAGGGTCGCCGTGGCGAAGGAGCGGGCGCCAAACCCCTGCGCAACACCGATAAGATGGTCGCGGCGGCGCGTGAGAAGCTGAAGGCAAAGCGCCCGAAGGAAGCTATCAATTTTCTGAAACGCGCTTTAAGCGCTGATCGTGGCAATGCGGTGATAATGGCACTTCTGGGCAGAGCCTATATTGAGTACCGCAAGTTCGATGAAGCGCGCAAGATGATAAGAAAGGCGGTCGAGGCCGGTCCGCAGGAGCCTGAGGTCCATCTTCAGCATGGCAAATTCCTGCACGGTTGCGGTCAGATGGATCAGGCCGCAAACGCCTATACCCAGGCGTTGCAGCTTAACCCGGAATATGCGGATGCTTACCGGGAACTGGCGGTCCTACTGATTGATGCCGGTGTGCTCGACCAGGCTGTTGAAGCGCTGGTCATGGCGATAAAGCTGAATCCGCAGGATGCGGCCGCATTCTACCATCTCGGTCTGGTCAAGAAGATGCAAGGGAAGGACGGGGAGGCGCTCGAAGCCTACGGCGTCGCTGTCGGGATCAGGCCGGACTACGCGGAGGCCCTGGTCAATCTCAGCAAGATCGCTATCGACAACGGGAAAATGGAACTCGGCGAGCGGTCTTGCCGCAGGGCGATCGACGCCGACCCCAAGCTGGGTCAGGCTCACGTCAATCTCGGAATGGTCCTGCGGGAGATGAAGAGGTTCGACGAGGCTCTGGTTCATGCCCAGCTGGGCGCTGATCTGGACGAGTTGAGCGGCGCCGCACAATCCAATCTCGGCAACGTCTATATGGATTTGCATCAGTACCAGAAGGCAGTGGTCTGCTTTCGCAAAGCCATGGAATTCCACCCGAGCTTTGCCAGCAGCTATTTCAACTACGGCAACGCGCTACGTTTGCTCCACGTTCTCGACAGGGCCCATGCGGCCTATGAAAAGTCACTTGAGTTGGAGCCGGAGCGCGGCGAGTTTCATCACAACCAGGGGCTTGTCTACCAGGAACAGGGACTACATGAGACGGCTCTTGAGAAGTTCCGCCTGGCCCATAAGCTCGCACCAAAGCACCTTGGCCTGGAATTCTCGCTGGCTCGTTCGCTATGGCATAACCGCCAGTTCGAGGAATCCTGGAAGCATTTTGACGCTGGCCTGGCCGCTGAGCTGAGATTGCCACATCGACGATTCCAGGTGCCGCGTTGGCAGGGCGAGGACATCCCCGACAAGCGCCTTTTGGTCTGGCGCGAACAGGGCGTCGGTGACGAGGTTGCTTTCGCCCGGCGCTTCCGCAATGTGATCGACAAAGCCGGTGCGACGGTTATCGAGGCGGACAAACGTCTGGTTTCGCTGTTCAAACGTTCATTTCCGGATGCCACTTTCCTGCCTGAACGGCTGGATTCTGCTAACGATTGGAACCGGAACGACTGCGATCTCCACTTGTCGGCCGGTAATCTGCTTCAGTATTTTCCTTTTACACAGGAAGAGCTGGAATTAGTTCACTACCCGGAAGACGATATCGAGGCGGCCTTCGTCATAGGGGAGCGCAGCAAGGAGGCCGAGGCTTATCTGGTGCCTGACCCCGAGCGTGTCGAGGAGATGAAGACCAGGCTCGCCGAGCTACCCGACGGCCTGAAGATCGGTGTCTGCTGGCGAAGCCAGTACAGCCATCGCGACCGCGACATTCACTACACCAAGCTCGAGATGTGGGAGCCGATCCTTCGGATTCCCGGCATCACCTTTGTCAATGTTCACTATGAGCAGAGTGAAGCTGAACTGCAGGCGGTCGAGGACGAAATTGGCATCAGGGTTCACCGCTGGCCGGATCTGGATCTCAGGAACGATCTGGAGGGCGCCTTTGCTCTCAGCTCGCAGCTCGACATGGTGATTTCAACCTCCACCTCACCGGAACGCATCGCCGATGCTGTCGGTGTCGAGGTCTGGTTGATGACGGCTGGTGGCCGGCAGCCGATGCAGCCGCCGGAAGGCGAGTATGCTGTGAAGAACCGCATCGTCTGGCGGCGTCACTGGACGGAGGATTGGAAGGTCCTGATCGCCCGCATGGCCCGGGCTTTGGAAGCGAGGCTCGAAGCGAACCGCTGAACCAAGGTTCGTGCCGTTGCGACGAACGAAAGAGGGCCCGCATTAAGCGGGCCCTTTTTTTGGTTTTGCGCTTGGTTGGGTTTCCGCCTAGAGCAGATCCTGGTCGGATGGAATCGCCGGAGGCGATCCATCGACCGGGTGAATCTGCTCTAACTGTTTGATGGCGATCGGATTCACATGTTTTGGCGCACATCCGATCTAGAGAGTATGGCGCACGTCGTAACGATCATTGGTCATGATGTGCTGCCAGGCCAGGCGGTTGGTCGTGTCGATGAAGATCGGCGCACGCATGTTCACCGAGGTCTCAAAGCTGCTGCCGAGCTTGCGGAAGGTCGCGATCAGCATGACGGCGCAGTCCGCGGGGGCTATGCCCAGTTGCTGCTGCGCGGCCTCGACGTCCTTGGTCTCGATCAGCGCGGCGGCCGGATCGTAGGGCAGCACGATGAAGGAAAGGTCGGTCGGCTCCAGCGCCTGCAGCAGCATGAAGCTGGATTGCGTCTCGCTGGGCACCATCGCCAGGCCAAAAGACTGATAGCCGACGAAACCCGGAATCGCTTTGGGAAAGGTTAAGGCCTGATTAAGATCGAATTCGATGGTCCCGAAGCGGGTATCGATCGTCTTTGTCTTAACCCCTTCGGACGGCGTTGCCGAGGCGATCGCTCCAGGGGCGGCTGGTGCTGCCATCTTGGCTGCCATTTGTTCGCGGGGCATGGTTAACTCCTTACTCTTGACGGCCCTATTATCGCCGCTATCTGGTTACGAAATCGCTATCTCAGGTAATTTAAAAGGCTCAGCTGGCTGATCCGCGACAGCGACAGGTAAGAGCCCTGAAGCTGTACTTCGTCCCGCGCAAGGCGGGTCGTGACCTCGGCGATGTCCACTTCTTCTAGAACCGAGACCAGGTTGCCGGCGTAGGTCAGGTAATCGTCGTGGCCGCCGCTGGCGGCCTCCAGCACTTTGGAACTGGCGCCGATACGGCCGCGAACGTCGCTGAGCCCGTCGACGGCGGATTTCATCATCGTATAGGCCTCTTCGAGGACCGTGACGTCCAGATTGGCGCCGGCATAATCCATGTAGGAAAGCGCGCGCAGCATCTCTTCGAAGGCCGGCTCATCAGCCGTGATGCCATAGTCGGTCTCGAAGGTTTCGTCGGTTCTGACCGTCAACGTCACGTTGTCGCCCTGATAGTAACCGGTGTCCACGTTGAAGACGCCCGGCAGGCCGGCCTGGGGCGTATAGGCCGCATCGCTCAGGTCAGCGGCCGCGCCATCGGTTTGCGATCCGGCGAAGAGATAGCGGTCTTCGTGTTGGGTGTTGAGCAGGGATTCCATCTCTGCAAGGAAGGTGGCGGAGAATTCCTGCAGCGGCACATCATTGATGTTCTCGCCGGAAATGGCCGAGCTCATGATTGCCAGAACTTCGGTGGAACGCTGCACCATGATCGCGACGGAGGATTCCATGATCCCCAGCCGTGTCAGCGCCTGGTCGATGTTACGGTTGAATTGTGTGGATCGGGCCACTGAGCGTTCGATGTTCACCAGCTCGCTGGCATCTGAAGAGATGGCGGAATACTGCTGAGCACGATAACCGCTGGCCATCTCGATCTGCCGCTCGGCCACCTGTCCCTGGGTGCGCATGGTATAGGACATGGTCAGCTGGTACTGCGCAAAATCTGCAACGCGAAACATCAGAAGCCTCCTATCCTCATCACAGGTTCAAAAGTGTTTCAAACATCTCATCAACGGCCTGAACCACCCGGGCCGAGGCGTTGTAAGCGTTCTGGAAGATCGTCATGTTGGCCAATTCCTCGTCCATATTGACGCCGGCTTCCGAAAGGAACTTTGCCTGCAGGTCCTCAAAGAAGAAGGTTTGGAAGTTCAAGGCATCGTCGGCTGATGCCGTTGCCGATGCATTGAAGGAGAGGATAACCCCTGCGTAACCGGAAAAGGTTGTGCTGGTGGCCGAGGGGCCGTCGGCGATACTGGCGTAGCTGAAGTTTTCTCCGAAAGCACCGGCCAGCTGCTGGGCGATCTCGTTATCGCCCACGCCCAGTGTCATGGCTGGCGGGGTACCGCGCAGGCTGCCGCGCGACAGGTAAGAAGGGTCGTCGACGATAGATTGACGCACCGCGATGGTGCTGGAAATACCGACCTGGCTTCCCTGGTTGGCCAGGGCTGGGGTGCCGGTGACGAGGTTCGGCGTCACGAACATGTCGTTCAGACCGAAGAAATTCGAGAAACCAAGGTAATCTTCCTGTGCCGCATCGCCGTCGGCATCGAATTGGATCGTCGCATCGCCCATATCGGCAGCCGGCCCATTGTCCAGGATGGCCAGCCGATGACCAGGCTCCAGCTTGATTTCCATGCGGTCGTTGTTCCAGACGGCGGTGCCGTAACCCGGAGCCGTGGTGAGGTGGCCGTTGATTGCCGCGAGGATGGCATCGGGCGTCGTCGCCCCGGCGGGGATGGTCAGTGGCGGGATGACCGAGTCGCCGTTCGCATCGAGAATCGCAAAGTTGACGTCGGAGCCCAGGGTGAGCGCATCGCCCGGCGTCGTGATCACCCGGGTACCGTAGAGGGCGGCCGGATCGCCGGCCCCCGTACCCAGGCCGAAAGGTGTATTGGCGCCGCGGTTGTGGACCCGGTTCACTTCATTGCGCATCTGTGCGGCAAGCTGGTCGATCTGGTTGGTCATCGCCGGCAGGGTCTGGTCGCGCATTTGGATCAACGCTTCGAGTTTTCCACCGCGGATTTCCGTGGTCATGTCGGCGCTTGGCGGCGGCGCGGCACCGCCGTTCAGGAAGATGCCGCTGATCGTGGTCGGATAGTCCTCGTTGGCCGTCATGAAGGGTGTGGTGGTGTAGGAGAGGGTGCCATAAGAGGTGCCGGAAACCAGCGAGCGGCCGGAGGCGGTAAAAAGCCTGATCTGACCGAAAGAATCCGTAAACTCCTGCAGCTCCATGTATTCCGATATGGTTTTGACGGCGACGTCGCGGCGATCCTGAAGGTCACCTACCGGCAGTCCTTTGACGCCGTTGTTGGCAATCTGCGCGTTGAGGTCGGAGATGACCTCAAGCTCTCTGTTGATGATGTCGACGGCGGCGCTGATCTCCGCATCTGCCTGGGCGCGGAGCTTTTGAACGTCGGTGCCCATGTTGTTGAAGTACTGGGCCATTTCAACCGCCTCGTTGACCGCATCGAAGCGATGGGCGGCGACCTCCGGACTGTTGGCGACATTCTCGATCGCGACCGAAAGATCGGTGATCGAATTGCCGAGCGCGTTATTGTTGCCAAGCGATCCGAACATGGACTGCATGCGATTGTAGTAATCGGATGTGACCGTGGCGCTGCCCAGTACGGTGGTTTCGGTCATCAGATCGCGGCGCAGGAACTGGTCGATCCGGCGGATAATCTGGGCGGTGTCGACACCGACGCCCTGGCCGCTGAGTATCCGCGCCTGCTGGTCATGGATCTTGCGGGCATAGTTCGGGGTGTTGACGTTCGCCACGTTGCTGGACGTGACCTGCAACGCGGTCTGATTCACCTGAAGCCCGGAAAGGGCGTTGGAAAGGGCGATGCTGAGCGACATGTTATGCGTCCCGCTTTGGTCTGATCCGCTGGGTCACTGGTATCGGCTTAGAGCTGCTGATCGATCTGTACCGACACCGGCGGCTGAGATGTCGACTGGTTGACGCCGCCGCTCTTCGAGTAGCCGCTGTTTTCGCTCTGCTCACCCTGTACGGCGTTGACGATGGCGGTCGCGATGCGCTGATTGGCGCTGCGGGCCGCGTTGATCGCCATTTCGTTTTCGCTCATGACGGCGTGCATGCGCTCCATGACATCGGTCAGTTCATCACGCAATCGGGGGTCGATCAGCTTGGCGAAGGCGGGGTTGCTGCGCAGCGGTGCGGTCTGCTTCTCATAGCTCTGCACGAGCGACAGCTTGTGATCCTGAAGTTCGCCGAAGTCGCGCACCCGCATGGCACGCAGAAGATCGACTTCCCGGCTCATAACAGCCGTCAGGTCCTCGACCAGCTGGATGATCTGGCGCAGTTCCGCCGGGGAAGGGGGAACTGTCTGAAGATCTTGCTCGGTCATGACTGCATCTCCTGCATCTTGAGCATTTCGCGTTGAACCGTCTCGGCAATGCCGATGCCGCCGGAGCGGGCGATGGCTTTGCCGTATTCCTGAACCATCAGGGAGCGGTAGATTTCCTCGCCGGAGCCGCCGCCGAACATGCCATCTGACTTCAGTCCTTCAAAGACAGGGCCGAGCATCTCGGCGATGAACAGGGCTTCGAACTCTTCGCCCGCTTTCATCGCCGCCCGCTCTTCTGCCGTGACATCCGTGCGGTTCTTTTCCGACAGTGCCGCGCCCGATTTCAGGCCGGCGAGGATTGGATTGCCTGAGGTTTCGATCATGATCAAAGCACCTCGATCTCGGCTTGCAGAGCACCGGCGGCCTTGATTGCCTGAAGTATGGAAATCATGTCTCGCGGCCCGATCCCCAGGGCGTTCAGGCCGTTCACCAACTCCTGCAGGCTGACACCGGCGGGAACGACGGCCAGGCGGTTGTCCGCATCTTCGTCAATCTGGATATCCGTTCGGTCCACAACTTCAGTGTCGCCGGTGTTGGAAAAGGCGTTGGGCTGGCTGACCTGGGGGGTCTCGGTGATGCGGATCGTCAGGTTTCCCTGGGCGATTGCAACAGTGCTGATGCGCACGTTCTCGCCCATCACGATGATGCCAGAGGCTTCGTCGATCACGACGCGGGCCGGCTGGTCGGCGCGAATGCGCAACTGCTCGATATCGGTCATCATGGCGACGGTGTCGCCGTTGTACTTAGCCGGAACCGAGATGCGCACGGTCGCCGGATCCAGAGAGCGGGCGGCCGTCTCGCCGGTGAACTTGTTGATCGCGTCGGCAACGCGCCGCGCGGTGGTCAGGTCCGGATTGCGCAGGGACAGCTTGACCGAGCGCAATTGTTCCAGCTCGAAGCCCAGCTCGCGCTCAATGATGGCCCCATTGGCGATCCGGCCGGCTGTGGGGACGCCGCGCACGACCGTTTCGCCGTTGCCGGCGGCGCTGAATCCGGCGACGGCAATGCCGCCCTGGGCGACGGCGTAAACCTCGCCATCGGCGGCGAGCAGTGGGGTCACCAGCAGGGTGCCGCCCAGCAGGCTCTCTGAATCACCGATTGCCGAGACCTGAATGTCGATGCGCGTGCCCTGGCGGGCGAAGGGGGGCAGGTCGGCGGTCACCATCACCGCCGCCACGTTGTCGGTGTCCAGGTCGTTGTCGCGGGCATTGACACCCATGCGCTGAAGCATGCCGATCAGGCTCTCGCGGGTGAAAACCGCACTGCCGAGGTCGTCGCCGGTGCCGTTCAGGCCGACCACCAGGCCGTAGCCGACCAGCATATTGTCACGTACACCCTCAAAGTCGGCCACGTCCTTGATCCTCGACTGCCCCTGGGCCGCGGCACTGGTGGCCCCCAGCAGCAGGCACATCGCAAAGCACAGCAGCTGGACCAGCGGCAGGCGGCCGGCACCGATTCGGCGTTTGGGCTGGATGGACTGGGGCTTGTTCAAGGCAAAGGTCATCAGGTTCTTCCAACGAAAAGGTTCTGTACTCGGTGGTGTGAATGCGAAAGGCGTGCCAAGTCGGGAAAAGCGCCCGAAACGGCGGTTTCCCGCCAGATTGGTGGTACGGGGCCGGAAGGGGCTTCGTCCCAGGGGCAAAAAACGTCCTGAAGGCATAGGAAAATTCTGCCGCTTTTTCAGAGGTTTAACTGCTTGTTAACCGCGTCGGCGCAGTGTCGCCCTAGAAACACCGAGCGCAGGGCAGGGTATGAAGATCGATCGCCTTTCAGGGGCACGCACCTCCTCAAAGCGGCGCAGCGGCGCCTCTTCCGCCACGGGGGACGGCGGCTTTGCCAAGGCATTGGCTGGATCGACGTCGCAGAGCCAAGGCAGTTCAGCGGCCGCGCCGGCCCAAACGGTCAATGCGCTGCTCGCCCTGCAAGAGGTGGGCGATGCCACCGAACAGCCCAGCAAAGGCCGACAGCGGGCGGAAGATATTCTCGACCAGTTGGAAGATTTGCGACTTTCGCTTGTTCTTGGCTCGGTATCTATCGGCAAACTAGAACAGCTTGCCGATTTGCTCGCACAGCGGGAAGATGATGTCGAAGACCCTAAACTAGCTGAAATCATTAACGAAATCGAGATCCGCGCAGCCGTCGAGCTGGCCAAGAGAGGGCGCTGACCGGCATCGGCAAGCCCGGTAGGAGGCTTTCTGCCCGCTTTTGCGGCCGCGGCTACGGACGCAAGAAGATTTGATGATTTCAGAGGCTTGCCGGGGAAGGCAAATTCCATATACTCCCGGCGCGTTTTGGTACTCATCAACAGGACCAGGGATGACTGTCAAGCTGCCTAAAAACTATCGACCCAGCGAGCGCGAGGCTTTTATGAGCCCGCGTATGCGCGAGTATTTCCGCCAGAAACTCCTGCAATGGAAGGATGAGCTGCAACGCGAATCGGGAGAGACGCTGCAGCACCTGCAGGAGGTGTCGTTGCATGAACCAGATATCGCCGACCGCGCCTCCTTGGAAACCGATCGTTCGCTTGAATTGCGGACACGTGATCGTGAGCGAAAGCTGATCTCCAAGATCGATGCGGCACTGCGCCGGATCGAAGAGGATTCTTACGGCTACTGCGAAGAAACCGGTGAACCGATCTCACTGCGCCGTCTGGAAGCGAGGCCCATTGCCACGCTTTCGATCGAATCGCAGGAGCGTCACGAGCGTATGGAACGTACGCATCGCGACGACTGAGACAGCCGCCGGGCTGCAGTTACGCAGCAGAACAGAAGATCAAACAGTCAAAGGGCCGCGTCATCGACGCGGCCCTTTGCTTATGCGTTGAAGGCGGAAAGGGCGCCTTAGAACGGCCAGATGATGTCGAAGACCTGCTGGCCGTAGCGCGGCTGCTGGACATCCGAGATCTGGCCCTGGCCGCCATAGGCAATGCGGGCTTCGGCGATCTGGTCATAGCCGATGGTGTTCTGCGAGGTGATGTCCTCCGGACGAATGATTCCGGCGACCTGCAGCTCGCGTTTTTCGTAGTTCACCCGTACTTCCTGGCGGCCGGCCAGGATCAGATTGCCGTTGGGCAGAACCTGGGTGACAAGCGCCGCGACGCGCAGATTGATCGATTCGTTGCGGTTGACGCCGCCGCTGCCTTCAGAGGTTGAGGTGCTGTCGAGATCGACCAGGTTGGTTGGGTTGACCGCCTCGGGCAGTAGTTGCGCAAGGCTGGCTTCGTAGCCCAGGAAGGCGCTGGCAGAGGAATCCTCGGCGTTGGTTCTGGTCCGCGTCGTGGTGTTGTTGATCGCCGCATTGTCCTGGATCTCGATGATCACCGTCAGGATGTCGCCGACATTGCTGGCGCGCTGATCCTTCAGGAAAGCACGAGAGCCCGGCCGCCAGAGGGAGTTCGGCTGACGCTCGATCTCGACCGGTGCCGGCATCGGCAGGGACACGGCCTGCGGCCCGGCCAACGGTGCGGGGCTGTCGATCGCCGAAAGTTTGGGTTCCTCGCCGACCTCGGAGAGACGGGTCAGCATGTTGCAGGCGCTGAGGGAAAAGCCGATGAGGGCCAGCAACAGGCTGCGCTGCAGCAGGGGCAGGATCTTCGTCGGCTTTGTCAGAATATCGGATGTCATCTCTCTTGCTCTCCTCAATTGCCGCTGGCGGTCGTGAGCGGGGTTACGGTCACGTTGCCGGCGTCAATGATGACGGCGTTTACGACGCTGTTGGATTTGGTGTTCATCACCCTGATGACGTCACCCTCGGCGCCGTCTTCCATGGCCCGGCCCTTGACCGACAGTTCCATGCGATATGTCTGCAGGCGAATGGTCACCAAGCTGTTTTTCGCCACCACGACAGGGGTTTGCAGGTCTGAGGTACGGATGAGCTGCTGAGACCGGATCGGACGGCGCGGGCTCATGCCGACCAGGGCTTGCTGCTCACTGACGGTGCCGCGGGTCATGCGGTTGATCGGCATGCTGATCCACTCGATGTCGCCGGAGCGGATCACGTCGCCGGGCCTCAGGTTGCGGCGTAGTACGGGAACATCGACAAGCTTCAAGGCCCGGCCGGTCACCGAGGCCCGTGCCTGAGGCTCGCCGTGCGCCGGGGCCGTGACATGGGCGATGAAGCGGCCGCTGTTGCGGTCCACCGTGAGGCCGGTGACCGCCAGGCTCTGTTCACTGGATGTCGGCACCTGCATTGCCACGCTCGGGTTATCCAGCGCCAACTGCAACTGGCCGTCCAGTCCGCGCTCGGCCAGGGCCTGGCGGACTGCAGCCTCGATGTCCGCCGTGACGATCTTGCTGCTTGCCCGCAGCACCGTGATGCGGTCATAGCGGGATCGCGGCTGCCATGCCAGATCGTGGGCTTTGGCAACGGCGAACAGCCAACGTGCGCCGATATCGACCGTGTCGCCGAGGCGGGGCGCATGGGCGACCGGCGTTTCCGCGAGGGCAGCTTCGGCGATGCCGTCAAAAAGGTCACCAAGCCGCACGACCCGATCCTCGACGATGGCTTCGCCTCTCAGGGTGATCAAGGTCGCGACCTTCGTGTCGACATTTTCTGCATCGCCATTGATCGCGCCGCCACTGGCGGCACCGGCGCCCGGCGCTGCCGCCAGGGACGAGACGATCAGCAATGTGGAAAGGAACTTGTGCATCACAATTTCAATCCTTAGCGAAGCTGACTCACACTGCGCATCATCTCATCCGATGATTCGATGACCTTGGAGTTCATCTCGTAGGCGCGCTGTGCGGTAATCAGGTTGGTGATCTCTGAAACCACATTGACGTTCGAGGTTTCCAGAGCACCCTGAATGATCCGGCCAAAACCGGCAGACCCCGGCGTTGCCACCGATGCCTGGCCTGAGGCGTTGGTCTCCAGCAGCAGATTGTTGCCGATGGCGTCCAGGCCGGCTTCGTTGGCGAAGTTCGCCAGTTCCAGCTGCCCCACACGTTGCGGGGCTGTCTGGCCGTCGAGGTCAGCATAGACCTCTCCGCTTTCGTTGATCGTAATGGCCTGGGCGTCTTCCGGCACTGTGATCCCCGGCTGCACCACATAGCCGTCGGAGGTGACAATGTCGCCGTCGGGGCTGAGCTGAAGTGAGCCGGCGCGGGTGTAGGCGGTATCGCCGTTCGGCAGCTCGACCATCAGGAAGCCGCGGCCGTTGACCGCCAGGTCGAGGGGGTTTTCCGTCTGCAGGATATTGCCCTGGCCGGACAGGCGGTAGATCGCGGCCGACTTCACGCCGAGACCGAGCTGGATGCCGGTGGGGACGATGGTCCCCGCATCCGAGGAGGCCGAGCCGACGCGGCGTATGTTCTGGTAGAGCAGGTCCTGGAACTCCGCGCGCTGGCGCTTGTAACCCGTGGTGTTCATGTTGGCGATGTTGTTCGAGATAACCTCGACGTTCAGCTGCTGAGCCAGCATGCCGGTTGCGCCAATATTCAATGATCTCATGATTTCATCCTCACCTATGCCCGGGGCTTATCATCGGGCGGGGCTGCCCAGCGCCTGGATGGCCCGGCGCAGGCGTTCGTGTTCGTTATTGACCATGCGGCCGGTCGAGCTGTAGCTGCGCACCGTGGCGATCATCTTTGTCATCTCGATGATGCCGGCGACGTTTGAGTCCTCGACCATGCCCTGGACGACTTCCGACCCTTCGGCGGGCAGGGCGTCCTGGCCGTCCGCCTCGTAGAGGCCGTTGGCCTGTTTGATCAGGGCCTGCTCGTTCTCAAAGCGGGCCAGGCGGATTTTGCCGGCCGGGCCCTGGTCGGTGGATACCGTTCCGTCGCGGGTAATGGTCACATCGCGGCTGTTGGGCGGCAGAGTGATGGGATTGCCGCCGTCACCCAGGACCTTGTCGCCGTTCACGGTGATCAGTTCACCCTCCGCATTCAGCCGGAATGCGCCGTTACGGGTGTAGCGGGGGCCCAGCGGGGTCTCCACCTCGTAGTAGGCATCGCCGGAAATAGCCGTATCCAGCGGATTGTCGGTGGCGCTCAGGTTTCCCTCGGTCAGGTTCCTGACCAGGCCGATATCCTGAACGAAGCTCATCTTTTCCCCGGAATCGGTCTTTTCCAGGTACTCGACGAAAAGCATGCTTTCGCCCTTGTAGGCCGGGGTGTTGAGGTTCGCCATGTTGTTGGCGATCACATCCATCTCCCGCCTCAGGACCATTTGGCGCGATAGCGCTATGTAACCTGCATTCTCCATGATTTTACCTGACGCTCGTTGGGCTGTTAGCAGTTGGGCAGTTGTCGGGCTGCTTGCCCGGCCCTGTCACTGACGCAAGCGCCATGCCAGTCTGAAAAATAAGTATTTTCAGTATGTTAGGGTTGTCATGGGCCATTTCGATCCACTGTTTCATCGACATCTGGCAGGGCTTGCCGGGCAGATCTTGCCGTGACCGCTAAAAGCGCCGGAATCCGCTTCTTTCAACAAAGTCTTAACCAACCATCCGTAGGCTCTTGGCAGTCGAAAACTCAAAATAACTGAATAGGTTGACAGTGATGGCCGATCAGGCTGCAGCGACAGGCGATATAGAGATTGAAGCCACCCCGAAATCGGGGATGAATGGCAAGAAGCTCGTTCTTTTCATTATCTTACCGATATTGCTGCTGGTCGGTGGTGCCGTTGGCGCCTATCTGGCGGGGCTTCTGGACCCGCTGTTGGGCAAGAACCCGGAGCTGGTAGCCGAGGAAGAAGTCGCGCCGGTCGCCAGCAAAGCCGTGTTTTATGACCTGCCGGAGATGCTGGTCAACCTGAACTCCAGCGGCCGCAAGAACACCTACCTTAAGATCTCCATCAGCCTGGAGCTGGCGCGCGAAGAGGATCGCGCGGAGCTCGCAACGCTGCTGCCCCGCATCGTCGATAACTTCCAGGTCTACCTGCGCGAACTCCGGATCGAAGATTTGCGCGGATCGGCGGGCCTGCAGCGGTTGCGTGAAGAGTTGCTGATCCGGGTCAACACGTCAGCGCAGCCGATTCAGGTACGAGACGTCCTGTTCAAAGAGATGCTGGTTCAGTAGGGGCCGCATCGAACCACGGGCAATACTAAGGCCGATGAACGAGGAATGCTGAGCTAGATGGCCGACGATGAAGCAATGATGGCCGAGTGGGAAGCCATGGCCGACGAGGACGAGACCGACGGCGACGGCGGTGGCGACGCGTCCGAGGCGGCCGCCCCTGCCGGCTCTGCGCGTGTCCTCGATCAGAACGAGATCGACAGTCTTCTCGGCGTTGCCGGTGGTGGTGAGGACGAGGGCGACGAATCCGGTATCCAGGCGATTCTCAACTCCGCCCTGGTTTCCTATGAGCGCCTGCCGATGCTGGAGGTGGTCTTTGATCGCCTTGTCCGCATGATGTCCACCTCCTTGCGGAACTTCACCTCCGACAATGTGGAAGTCAGCCTGGACAACATCACCTCGGCGCGCTTCGGTGATCATATGAACTCAATTCCGCTGCCGGCGATGCTGTCTGTCTTCAAGGCCGAGGAGTGGGACAACTATGGCCTGATGACCGTCGACAGCGCCTTGATCTACTCGATCGTCGACGTCCTTCTGGGCGGGCGGCGCGGGACCGCGGCGATGCGGATCGAAGGGCGGCCCTATACGACCATCGAGCGCAATCTCGTCGAGCGCATGGTTCATGTCGTGCTGGCCGACCTTTCGGCCGCTTTCGACCCGCTTTCACCGGTTACATTCCGCTTCGACCGCCTGGAGACCAACCCCCGCTTCGCGACCATCGCGCGCCCGGCCAACGCGGTCATCGTGGTCACGCTGCGCGTTGATATGGAAGACCGGGGTGGACTGATCGAGCTGTTGATTCCCTATGCCACGCTGGAGCCGGTGCGCGAGCTGCTGCTGCAGATGTTCATGGGTGAGAAGTTCGGCCGGGATTCGATCTGGGAAGGCCATCTCACGGCGGAACTCTGGCAGACCGATGTCAGCATCGATGCGGTTCTCGATCAGGTGGAGATGCCGCTGGGACAGATTCTGGAGTGGGTTGAAGGCAGTCAACTTGAGTTGAACTGCAGCCCCAATTCGAAAGTTGAACTGCGCTGCGGCGACGTCTCGATGTTCAAGGGACGCATGGGCCGCCGCAACAGCCATATCGCCGTGCAGGTGGCCGACAAGATTGTGCGTGAGGGAGAATCCTAATGATCTGGTTACAGGATTACGGTCTTGTTTTCGATATCGCCATCTGCGTTTTGCTGGTGACGACCATTGGCTATGCGATGGTCCTGAACCGCAAACTGAGCGAATTACGCTCGGCACGTGGTGACATGGAAAAGATGATCACCGAGTTCACGGCCGCGACCGGCCAGGCGGAGGGCGGCCTGCAAACGCTGAAAAAGCGCAGCGTCGATGCCGGCGAAGGTCTGGCCAAGAATGTGGACGATGCCTGCCGCCTGGCTGACGAGATGGCTTTCCTGGTCAAGAAAGGCCATGAGATTGCCGACCGGCTGGAGGTCGCCGTCGCGGCTTCGCGCAAGCTGGAGCGTGAGGAGTCGCGGTCTGTCGAGAAACTTGCCAAGCAGCAGCTTCATCGCGCGCCGATGGATATCACCAAGATGGATAGAACGCAGTCCCAGAGCCAGCACGCCGCTGCATCGGAGACTGCCAAGCCGGTGAGCGGGCTCGCCAAGCTGGCCAAGAGAAAGCTCTCAGGGTCGGACAGTGAGCTGATGCGCACGCTTCAGGCGATGCGCTGAGGTGAAACCCAAGTGAGTTTTTACCAAGTGAGTTTTCACAATGCGTCTTAGGCTTCTGCCTGTTTTTATCCTGATTGCCGGCCTTGGTATGACGGCGAAGCTTGCCGGCATCTGGCAGGGCGTCGGCGGCCCCACGCTGGCTTTGGCGGCAGAGCCGGCGGATGCAGCGGCTTCGACGGGGGACGCGCCCCAGGAGCTGGCTACAGTGGCGGATACGCCCGTGCCTGCAGGACAGATCACCGACCTCTCCTCTGACCTCTTCGATCTGACCGACGAGGAGTTGGGGCTTCTCCAGGCATTGTCCCAGCGTCGCGAGGAGCTCGAACAGCGCGCCCGCGAGGTGGACGAGCGTGAGGTTCTGCTGAAGGCGGCGGAGCAGCGTATCGAGCAGAAGATCCGCGAGCTGGAAGGTCTTCAGCAGTCGATCGAGGCCCTGCTGGTTGAGCACGACGAGCAGAGCGAGACCCAGATGAAGAGCCTCGTCAAGATCTACGAGAGCATGAAGCCCAAACAGGCGGCCCGCATCTTCGAAGAGCTCGATATGGAAGTGCTGCTGGAGGTGATCGAACGCATGAAAGAGCGTAAGTCCGCGCCGATCCTGGCACAGATGAACCCGCAGCGCGCCAAGACCGTCACCCTTGAACTGGCGCAGCGGCGGGAGCTGCCGATCCCGCGGAATTAGGGCGATTCACAAGCTTTTCCAGTGCCTTTTACTGACTATTAACGCCGATTGACTAGTTTCGCTGCAGACGGATACGCGCCTTCTAGGGCTGAATTCTTTTACGGGAGTGAGTTATGTCGACAGTCGACATGGGTATGCCGATCCTGATCGTGGACGATTACAAGACCATGCTTAGGATCATTCGCAATCTGCTGAAGCAGCTTGGTTTCAACAACGTGGACGAGGCGACCGACGGTAGCGCCGCGCTGCAGAAGCTGCGTGACAAGGACTATCATCTGGTCATCTCCGACTGGAACATGGAGCCGATGAGCGGCATGCAGCTTCTGACCGAAGTGCGCGCCGATACCAAGTTGAAGGAATTGCCCTTCATCATGATCACGGCTGAAAGCAAGACCGAGAATGTGATCGCCGCCAAGGAAGCGGGTGTGAGCAACTACATCGTCAAGCCGTTCAACGCGGCGACGCTGAAGACCAAACTTTCTGCTGTTCTCGGTAATTTCTAAGCTCCCCCATCAGCGTAAGGAGCCGTATTATGGCTGTCGCGGCGGTCAAAGAGAAAATAGCAGCACAATTGAAAGTGTTGCAGAAGGCTGACGGGTCGGTCGATCCTGAAGAGCTTGTCGCGATCGTCGAGTCGATCGTGGACAGTGTTCAGGGTGACCTGTCTGCGGATGGACTGAAGGTTTATGCCGATATTGAGGCTCTGGCTCTCTATATCAATACGGCCCGCGCCGAGATTGCGGATCTGCGTCCGGACGATATCAATGATGAGCATATTCCTGCGGCGACCGATGAGCTGACAGCCATTGTCGGATCGACCGAGCAGGCGACCAACACCATCTTTGAAGCCGTTGAAAGCATCGAGGGGCTTACCGATAAGATGCCGCCGGAGGTTGCGGAGCAAATCTCCCTGGCAGTGACGTCGATCTTCGAGGCTTGCGGCTTTCAGGATATCACCGGTCAGCGGATCACCAAGGTGGTGACGGCGTTGCAGAAGGTTGAAGAGAAGGTCGATGCCCTGCTTCATGCCTTCGGCGACGACATCAAGCGCAGCGAGCGACCCAAAGAGCCGGAAAAGAAAACCACCACACCCAGCGGTGCTCCCGCGCGCCCCGACGAGGATCTGTTGAACGGGCCGCAAATGCCGGAGGCTGCGATCAGCCAGGACGACATCGACGCCCTTTTCGGGTGAACCCGGCATGGCGGGTGTGCAACACCATACCGGCCAAAGGCAGAGCAACAGCCATATCATGGCGCTGTTGAGCTTGAAGGTGCTGTTGCTTGCCTTTTTCATTCTGTTGAACGCCCTTTCGAGTTTCGAGGTCGAGCGCAGCACAGCGGTGTTGGACAGCGTTCGTGAAGCCTTCCGTGGCGTGGTTCCCGCTCAGCAAAGCGTTTCCATCGGCGCGGCCGGCCTGGGTGTCATGGATGGCTCAGACGACGTTGTCGAGGCACTTGGGCGCCTGTTCGACGAGACTTTGCCGATCGTGGAGAGCAACGACTCAGCCAACAATCGCATCCTGCAGATCGACATGCCGATCGCGGATTTCTTCGCCGACGGCAGTGCGGTGATCGATGGAGAGGCACTTGATACCCTGGCGGCCATTGCGGTGGTGCTAAGCGACAACCGCTTTGCCGGAGAGGATTACCGTGTCGACCTTCTCTATGGGCTTGCGGGGGGAAGCAGCGATAGCCAGGGTCGGCTTCTGGCCCTGCGCCGTGCCGGCGCCCTGGTAACGGCGCTCGAGCGCGAGGCGCTGCCTCCAGCGCGTCTTTCGACAGGTCTGTTGCCGTCCTTTGCCGATAGCATCCGCATTCATTTCACGCTTCCGCCGGCCCGTGACGGCGGTGCTGCCGACTCTTCAGGGGGCGAATAGGATCATGTCCCGGTCAGGCGAAGCACAGCCCGGACGCGGCCCTGTCTGGTTGGACCTGTCTCAAGGGTCTCCAGCCTACCGGGGAAAGGCGAATGACGGCGGTCAGGCCTGGCTGCTGACCTTTACCGACTTGACGGCATTGATGCTGACCTTCTTCGTGCTGCTCTATTCGATGTCGACGATCAACGACGATGATTGGCAGAATCTGATTGAGGCCTTGTCGCCAAGATTGTCCAGTGTTCAGGAAGTCACAGTGGCAATGCCGAGCAGCGACCGGGACGCGGAAGCTGTCGAACGTATTCCCGGTACGGATCTGGACTACCTCGCCAATCTTCTGAAAGATCAGGTAAAAGAAGACGAGATCCTGGCCAAGGCCGAGATCGACCGAGGGGACGAGCGGATCGTCCTGTCGTTGCCCGGCGACCTTCTTTTTGCCTCCGGCTCCACGGCCCTGAACGACAAAGCACAGGCCGCGATATTCGCCCTGGGGGGCGTGTTGCGCAATCTCAGCAATGTCGTCGAAGTCGCCGGTTACGCCGACCCGGCGCCGCCCAAGCGTACTTTTGCGACAAATTGGGAGCTTTCGCTGGCCCGGGCAGCGGCGCTCTCCGAAATGCTCGCGACTTCGGGGTATCAGGGTGAGATTCTGGTGCGCGGCTATGGTCACGCCCAGTATCAGGCGCCACCCGACGGCGGCGATACTGCCGCCAGCATGGCTGCGGCCCGGCGGGTGGATATCATCATCCATGCTTATGCGGCGGAGCGGCGATGATGTTTCCTCGGCTGCTTGGGCTTTTCCTGATACTTGGTCTTTGGGGGCCGCCTCTTCAGGCGGCCGAGCCGGTTACCATGCGGGGCGGTTTACACCCGGACCATGGGCGTATCGTATTCGATTGGCCCCGTGAGGTCGGTTACGAAGCCCGTCTTGAAGAGGGACGGTTGATCGTCAGTTTCGCGGAGGAAGCCGCTTTTGCCGGTGAGCCGCTGCGCAACGGCCTGCGCGGTTATGCGGAGCCGCCGCAGGTGTCGGACAACGGTCGCAGCCTCAGCTTTGGTCTGACCGGCGCGCTCGCCATGAACCATTTCCGCGCCGGTCCGAAGGTGGTCTTGGAATTACGCCGCGAGGACGTGGCTGCACCGCAGAAAGCCAAAGCCGCTGCTGAAACTGCCGGCGAAACTGCTGGCGAAACTGTGGCCGATGCGAAGACGGCGGCGCTTCCGACGGTAAAGGTACGGGGCGGAAGGCATCCCGAGTACAGCCGCCTGGTGTTCGATTGGCCGGATGCGGTCGCCAGCCGGCTGGAGGAGAGCCCCGGCCGCGCGCGCATCGTCTTCGACCGGCAGGCGCGTTTCGATACTTCGGCCGTGAGACCCAAAGGCCTGCCGCAGATCGCTGCGGTCTCGGCCGAGCCCGACGGCGTCAGCATCACCTTGCCTGAGAGCTCGCAACTGCGCGTCCAGCGCAGTGGTACCAAGGTTATCCTGGATGTCCTTGCCGCCAAGCAGGCCGCGCCGGCCAAGGCGGCCGTAGCGCCGCAAAAGGATAAGCCCAAGGTCGCGGATGTGACGCCCCGGCCCGCGCCCGCCGCCGCCGCGGAGAAGGAGGCAGCTCTGCCGACAGAGGCGGCCACCGGTCCGGCCGAGGCCGCCGACAGTAAAGCGAAGGCCGCCAGCCCTACATCCCTGGTTCCGGAGTCCATGGGCGGTAAAGCCGGAGCACCGGCGCCGGAGGTGGTTGAGAACGAGTCGGCGGAGCAGGGCAGGGTGGCGGCTTCATCGCCCCCGGCAGGCCTGCAGACAGCATCGGTTGGCGCATCGGCCGGGAAGGATTCGGCTACCGATGAAAAAGCCGCCGCGCAGTTCTACGGGCAAACGTCCGCGACGGCGGTAGACTTTGCTGACTCTGCCCGCAGCCGTTTGACGGTGGCGCTCGAGCCTGTCATCACATTCGAGAGTTCTTCCGCTCAGGGCCCGACTGCCGACCGTTTTGTCCCGGTGATTCTGACCTTTGATTGGGACCGACCCACTGCGGCGGCGGCTTTCCGACGGGGTGAGAACCTTTGGCTCACCTTTGATCGCCCACCGCCACGCAACCTGGTGAAGCTTATCGCAGCGACCGCGCCCCACCTTGGCAGTGTTCGCCTTGTGGAAGCCGGCAGTGCGACAGTGATGGTGATCGGCGCTCTGCCGACCGTGGCCCCGCGTCTTACCCGGGACGGCAACAGCTGGATCGTCGATCTGCGGCCCCGCAGTACCCTGCCGCAAAAGGCTTTGGCCGCACCGGTCGTCGAGAAGAAGGAGTACAGCAGGGTCCGTTTTCCCCTGTCGGGCGCCGAACGGCTGCATTGGGTGACCGACCCCGACGCCGGCGATCGTCTAGTCATTGTGCCCACCCGCGGAGCGGGGATGGGGATGACGCTGCCCTACGCCTATCCCCAGTTTCGCAGCCTTCAGAGCCAACAGGGGGTGGTCCTGCAGCCGCTTGCATCCAGCCTGCAGGTTGCCGTGATCCGCAGCGGCGTTCTGGTTCGAGACCCCAACGGCCTTCTGGTTTCCGATCCGCAGCAACGCCAGGCCGTGCGGCGCGGCGAAGCGGAGCAGACAGAACCGCGCCTGTTCGATCTTGTCGCCTGGCGTCGCGGTTCTCTGGACGACTACCAGGTTCAGCGCCGTGACCTGTTGGGCGCGATGATCGGCAGCAGCGGCGATCAGCTGGGAGTCCAGAGAGTTGAGCTGGCGCGCTTTCATTTTGCGCATGGTTTCGACAGCGAAGCCCTTGGTTCGCTTGGGGTTATTGAGGAAAAGCATCCGCGTCTGGCCCTGGACCCCGAAATTCGACTGATGCAGGCAGCCAGCCAGTGGCTTATACGGGATTTCCGGGCAGCAGCGGCCGGGCTTGCGCATGCCTCTTTAGCCGGCGAGCGAGAAGCTCTGCTTTGGCAGGCCGCCCTCGCGGCTCAGGCCGAGGACTGGCAAGCCGCGGCGAACGGCTTCGCCGCCACCGATGATCTGATCGACAGCTATGCCCGGCGGATAAGACTGCGGCTGCGGCTGGCCGCGGCGGACGCCTTTTTGATGTCGGGCGACGACGCTGCCGCGACCCTGCAACTCGGCGCTCTACGCCGGGAAGACCTCAATCGCAGGGAAGAGGCCCAGGTGAAGGTCGTACAGGGTGCTTTGCAGCTCGTTCGCGGTAACGCCGAGGAGGCGCGCAGGCTATGGAATGCCGCGCGCGACAGCCGTCATGGACCCTCCCAGGCGCGCGCGCGCCTGGCTCTGGTCGATCTTGGCCTGGAAGACGGGTCCCTGTCCGCCGATGATGCCATCGCGGAATTGGAGCGGTTGCGCTTCGCCTGGCGCGGCGACCAGTTCGAATTTACCCTGCTGCGCCGCCTTGCGGATCTGTACGTGGCGGAAAACCGGCACCGTGAAGCGCTCTATACGCTGCGACAGGCGGTGACCAGCTTTCCCGACAGTCCCGGCGCCAGGGATTCCGCACAGAAGATGCGCCAAACCTTTGCTGAGATCTACCGCGACGTCGGCGACCCCGATGTGCCGCCCCTTCGGGCTTTGGCGCTTTACCAGGAGTTCAAGGAACTCACGCCTGCCGGTGCCGAGGGTGATCGGCTGATCACCGGCCTTGCAGACCGTTTGGTCGAGGTGGACCTTTTGGATCGCGCCGCTGAGCTGCTGGAAGGTCAGGTTCGCTATCGCCTGGAAGGCGAAGAAAAGGCAAGGATCGGTGCGCGCCTGGCCCTTATCCATCTGCTGAACCATAATCCCGATGCCAGCCTCTCGGCGCTTGAGGTCAGCGAGGCCGAAGGGGGCGATGCGGCCTTGATGGCGCAGCGCCGGCAACTCCGCGCGCGGGCTTTTTCAGATCTGAATAGAGCAGACGACGGTCTGAAAATGCTGGAGGGCGACGACAGCCTGGACGCGGAGATGCTGCGCGCGGACATTCACTGGCGCTTGCGTCAATGGCCGCAAGCTGTTGATTCGCTTGCCAAGTTGGTTCCCCTGCTGCCGCCCGCGCGGGCGATGCTGCTGTCCGAAAGCCAACAGGTTGTCAACCTGGCGGTCGCTTTGATGCTTTCCAATCAGGCTGTCGAGCTGGAAGACCTCAACCGGCGTTACGGCGCTGCGATGGCCAAGGGGCCGCACAGTGACACCTTCAACCTGCTGGTTGGCGACGGCGAGAAAAGCGCGATCTCATCGATCGCCGATGAGCTGGGCAAAGTGGCCCAGGCCCAGGATTTCATGGCCAACTACCGTGAACGCCTGAAGGATGGTGAGCTCAGTCAGGTCAACTGAAAAACCTGATCGAAGACGCTGAAACAGCTATCGGTCGTTGTCAGGTCTTGGATCGACCGACCTGAAGTCACCCTCGCTCCAGACCAAAGCCTCGAAACACGGCCGCAGATTTGTGCCGCCGCACGCGCTTCCATGAACCGCCAGCAGAAGGATCGGCTGGCCGCCCCAGTCGACGACCTTCCAGCCCTTCGCCAGGAACTCGGTGGCAGTCCCATCTACGATCACGGTGATGGTACACCCCCCGGTGCCGCAGAACAGGGAGGCGGCGGTGGAGCAGGAGAACTGGCTGGCGTCGACGATTTCCTCGGGCATTGCATCTCCCGTCAGGTCGGCGAAGGCGATGGCCTGCGGCGTTGTTTCGAGAATACCTTCCTCGAACATGCGGCAGTCCTGGCGCGCCTGATTGATAACCCGGTTTGCGGCCTCAGAAGCGGAGGCGGGCAGGGCCGTCGCTACCAAAGTGAGGGCGGCGACGACGGCGGCTGAGATCCTGAGCAAGAGGTCCTCCGGAAAAGATGGCGCTGCTGCTGAGCGGCATCCACTTTAGCGCGGTTTATCCGGCCCCGGAAGGTCGCGACAGGAATCAACCGGCGGAGAATTTCCGCCCAACCCGGCTCAGCTTATCCGAGGTTATCCGCCATAGCTCTGGACCAGACTGCCGGCAACCATGTACCAGCCGTCCACCAGGACGAAGAAGATCAGCTTGAAGGGCAGCGAGATCATGATCGGCGGCAGCATCATCATGCCCATGGACATGAGAATCGAAGCGACCACCATGTCGATGATCAAAAAGGGCAGGAACAACAGGAAGCCGATCTCAAAGGCACGCCGCAGCTCGCTGATCATGAAGGCCGGAATCAGGGCGCGCATCGGCGTTGCTTCCGGGTCTTCCAAGGTCTCCGTATCCGTCAGATCGAGGAAGAGACGCAGATCGGATTCGCGCACATGGCTCATCATGAAGTCGCGGACCGGGCCCTGAGCGCGGTCCAGCGCTTCGAATTCGGTGATGTCCTCGGCGATCAAGGGTTCCAGGGCCTCGTCATAGACCGCCTCTATCGTGGGCATCATGATAAAGGCGGTGAGGAAGAGCGCGAGGCTGACGATGACCGAGTTTGGCGGCGTCTGCTGCAGCCCCAGGGCGGTGCGCAGGAACGACAAGACCACAACGATGCGGGTGAATGAGGTCATCATCACCAGGATCGAGGGCGCCAGAGAGAGCACCGTGATCAGCGCGATCAACTGCAGTATCCGCCCGGTCGTGGTGCCGGCGGTCTCGGCGCCGAGGTCGAAGGTCAGGGCCTGTGCCCAGGCCGGATCCGGCGCCAGCAGCAAGGCCAGCGTGGCGACCGCAGCAAGGCCAAACCGTTGGCCGGCGTACCACCCGGTCATGACGGTGTCGCCCGCAGTTTGGTGAGGACGCGCTCGACGATGGTTCCGCCTGCGGCAGGTGCGGTGGGCTCGGCAGCCGTGGATTCGTCGTTTCGTACGGCCGCCGCCGGTATGTTGGTTTCGATGAGCAGATCGCTGCCGCTGCCCAGAAGTACAAGGTGCTCGCGGTCGTCGCGCCGCAGCAGCACCAGCTTACGCTTGGCGTCCAAGGGTCGTACCTCGACGAGGGCGAGGCGGCGGTCGCTGCCGCCTTTGGTCACGGCAAGCCGATCACCAAGGCCCGAGCGGCGCACCAGGGCAGCCAGAACGGTGATCAGGAGCAGGACAAAGCCCAGCGCCATAAAGAAGCGAATGTACTCCGCAAAATCCATAAAGGCTCTCCGGGACCGCGGCGGCTTAGGGCTTGTTCATTTTTTGTGTGGCATAGGCGGAAAGCGCGCGCGTGCGCTCGCCGGCAGCGCCCAGCAGCTGCGCCAGTTCCCCCAGCCCGGCGCGCAGGTTTTCGCCCAGATAGTTGATCTCTTCCAGCAGCCCGACCAGGCGGGGATGCAGCTCCCGCTTTTGTGCGCCGGGAAGAGATTCGATCGAGCTGCAGAGCCAGCGCACATCCTGCTCGATAGGGGCGAGATCGACGATCGTTCCCTTGGCCAGGGTCTGGCGGGCCGTACGCAGACGGTTGGCAAGGGCGCCCATCTCCGATTCGATGGAATTGCGCTGCATAAGTTCTTCCTGGGTCATGATCTCTTCTCTTCGAATGAGGTTGCTGCGGGCTGCGCCGCCGCGTCCGATGTGGGGCCGGCTCCCGCGTCTGTCTGGTAGAGGTAGCGAAGGATCTCTGCGACGCCGGCGAGGGCGGCCAGCGGGATTTCGCTCTCGACCTCGACCACCGAAAGAATCTCGGCCAGATCGCTGTCCTTGCGCACCTTGACCCCGCGCTCAAAGGCGATCTGCAGGATCTGCTCGGCGACGGCGCCACGGCCGGATGCGGTAATCTTGGGCCCGGCGCCGGATACGCGGTCGCCGCCTGACGTCTCCCCCGATTCTGACAGCCTTTCCAGCGCCCGGGGGGTCACGTTCTCCAGTGCGATAGCCAGGCTGGCAGGTGCCTGCGCGGCGCCCTTCGAGGCCGCTGCAGCGGCCCCAAGCTTCGTCTGTTTTGGTCGGTCTTTCTGGGTCACACCGGGTCCTGTGTCGCTTTATCTTCCTGCCCTGGCCGCCTCGTAGGGGCAGAGCAACAAGTATCGCCAACGAAGCCCGCTTCGCTGGTTTAGCGATGGTGACCCATCATGCTTAATGAATGGTTAGAGATGGCCGCCAGTAGACGAGAAAAACCGAAGACCTAGAATACTTTAGGAGCCGGTCTCGCTTTTTGGCGGGTCAGATGGCACACCCGTCCCGCCGGCATCCCGGATAGCATCAGCCAGCGCCTCGCTGCCGACAGCGGCGGCGGCCCGGTTTTCCTCTTGGATGCGCTCAAAAATTTCGCGCCGCAAGACCGTTGCATCACTCGGAAAAGTAAACCCGAGCTTTATCGATTTGCCGCGGATATCCACCACGGTGACCTCGATATCATCGTTGATAATCACGGACTCGCCGATTTTGCGTGTCAGATAAAGCATCGCCCTCTCGGCTCCCCGGCCCCCCGACCATGGTTAATATATCCAATTTAGCGCGTTTTACGGATTCTTAACAAGGCAGGCTTGATCATAGGGGCTAGAGACCCGTGGAACGGGGGGTTTCCTAGGGTTCTGAGACTTGTCGATGCTTGATCAGGAACGTCATGGACGGGAAACCGGGAATCTTCAGTTTGCTTGCCAGCCGTATGGACTGGCTCGGGCAGCGCCAGAAAGTGCTGGCGCAGAACATTGCCAATGCCGATACCCCGGACTTCGTTCCCCGTGATCTGAAGCCGCAGCAGTTTCGCCGGATGGTCGAACGCAGTGCCATGCCGCTGGCGACACCGGAAGCGACACAGGCCGGGCATATCCAGACCTCCAGCCTGCGTGTCGACAACCGAAGTGTGGAGCAGAAGGAGCGTTATGAGACGGCGCCTTCCGGCAACGCGGTGGTCGTCGAGGAACAGCTGATCAAGGTCGCCCAGACGCAGAACGACTACAACGCCATCACCAATCTCTACCGCAAGCAGGTGGCGATGATGAAGATGGCGCTGACGGGGCGTCAATAGGTGAGGGGCGCCAGTAGGTGACGGGCGCCGGTAACGGTCAGCCGGTCACGCTAGAGCAGGAGGCCTGAGCAGAATGGATCTGGATAAGTCACTGAACATTTCGGCGGCCGGCATGCGCTCGCAGGGAACGCGCCTGCGGGTGATCGCCGAGAACATTGCCAATGCCGGCTCGACTGCCCAGACGCCGGGCGGCGAACCCTATCGCCGCAAGCTGGTTACCTTCGAGAACGTTCTCGATCATGCGATCGGCGTGGAAACGGTGCGGGTCGATTCGATCGTCGCAGACCGCGGCGCCTTCGGCCGCCGCTTCGAACCCGGCCACCCGGCCGCCGACGAGGACGGCTATGTCCTGACACCCAACGTCAACTCGCTCATGGAAATGTCCGACATGCGAGAGGCGCAGCGCAGCTACGAGGCGAACCTGAAAGTCATCGAATCCTCGCGCGCCATGTTGCAGAAGACCATCGATATCCTGCGCTAGACGCGCAGCTTTATTGCACCGCCAGGATGGCGGTGCCGACCGCCAGGATGGCTCCCAGAGGCAGGTTTGATGCCTCAAGGAGTGTGCCATGATTACGAATCCCAGTGGGGCCGTACAGGCCTATGACAAAATGCTGCGTCAGGGCGGGGCCGCCGGTCTGGAGGCCCGTGACCAGGGGGGGGCCGACTTCTCGTCGATGCTGCACCGTGCCGCTGAACGGGCCGCCGACACCATGCTGGAGGGCGAGAGCCAGACCCTGCAGGCGGCTGCCGGTACCGCGGACCTGACCGAGGTGGTGATGGCTGTGTCCAAGGCCGAGATGACCCTGCAGACTGTCGTCACGTTGCGCGACAAGGTCGTTCAAGCCTACCAGGACATCCTGCGCATGCCGATCTAGGCCCGCGCGAAGGTGTACGTCAATCTCCTCTCGCAGCGCAGGAAACCCGCAAAGTGAACGGCACTGAAGCGATCGAGATCGGTCGCGATACGATTTATGTGATGCTGAAGATCGGCGCCCCGCTGATGCTGATCGCGCTTGGGGTCGGCCTGGTGATTGCGCTGTTTCAGGCATTGACGTCGATCCAGGAAATGACCCTTACCTTCGTTCCCAAGATTATCGTCATGTTCGTCGGGCTCATGATGCTGTTGCCCTTTATGCTGACCAGCCTGACGACTTTCTCGCAAACCCTTTTCGACCGTATGATCGCCCTGGGTTAGCCGGCATGTTGGCCGAACTGCTTCCTGCCCAGGTTTTCGCGCTGCTGTTGATTTTCACGCGTATGGGCACCGCGCTGATGCTGATGCCGGGGTTTGGCGAAAGCTATATTTCAATGCGGATCCGGCTGTTGCTGGCGCTCCTCGTTTCCCTTGTGATCCATCCGGCGATTGCGCCATCGCTGCCGGCCTTGCCGGCCAGTCCGACCGGGCTGCTGCTTCTTGTCTTTGGTGAGGCCTTCATCGGCCTGTTTCTGGGGTCCGTGGCGCGGATCCTGATGGCGGCGCTCTCGATCGGGGGCATGATCATCGCGACGGTGACCGGCTTGGCCAATGCCTTGACCAACGACCCGACGGCGGCCCAGCAAGGGTCGATCGCCGGTTCGTTCCTGTCGACCCTGGCCCTGCTGATCATCATTGTCCTCGACCTGCATCATCTCCTGCTGCGCGGTGTGATCGACAGCTATCAGCTTTTCGTTCCGGGCCAGCCGCTTCTTGCCGGCGATATGTCGCTGATGATCTCCCGCGTTGTCTCTAAGGCTTTTCTGCTCGGGTTCCAGATAGCTTCGCCTTTCGTCGCTATCGGGCTCATTTTCAACCTTGGGCTCGGCCTGCTGTCGCGGTTGATGCCGCAGATGCAGGTTTTCTTCATCGCGATCCCCTTGCAGATCCTGATCGGCCTGGCGGTCCTGATGATCGCCCTGCCGGCGGTCATGGGCTGGTTCATGACCGGCTTTCAGGAAGTTACGCTACCCTTCGTCGGACCGCGGTGAGGCGCGCGGAAGATGGCCGGTGAAGACGACGACTCACAAAAAACAGAGGAACCGACAGGCAAACGCCTAAGCGATGCGCGCGAAAAGGGCCAAGTGGCCCGCTCGCAGGAAGTCTCGCACTGGTTTATGATTCTTGCCCTGGCCATCGTCGTCGGCATTTTTTCCGAATCGCTGATGACGGACTTCGGCGGTCTTTTGCAGCCCTACCTCCAGCAACCCCACCTGATGCCCCTGGATAATGGCGCGCTGAAGGAGATGCTGAGCGGCACGGCCGTGGATATTTTGCGCGTCTCGGCCATTCCGCTGGCGATCATCCTGTTGGCAGGGTTGCTGGCTGGCACGATCCAGAACGGCATCATCATCACCACCGAGCAGATCCAGCCGAAGCTTTCGAACATCGGGTTCAAGAAAGGCTTCAAAAAGATGTTCTCCAGCCGGGCGCTGACCGACTTCGTCAAGGGCCTTTTGAAGCTTACAATCGTCGGGGTGGTCGTCACGCTCATCATCTGGCCGGACCGGAACATGGTGCTCGATATGCCGAGCATGGATGTGGCGGCTGTCCTGCTGATGGTGAAGTACGAATCGGTGAAGGTCATCATTGGGGTCCTGTCGGTGATGAGCATCATCGCCTTGATCGACGTGCTCTATCAGCGCTATCAGCACCACAAAGAGCTGCGCATGACCAAGCAGCAGATCAAAGACGAGCACAAGCAGTCCGAGGGCGATCCCATGGTCAAGGGGCGTCTGCGGCAGATCCGTGCCGAGCGTGCCCGCAAACGCATGATGGCTGCGGTGCCCGAAGCGGATGTCGTGATTACCAACCCGACCCACTTCGCGGTCGCTTTGAAATACGATCAGGTCACCATGGAGGCGCCCAAGCTTCTGGCCAAGGGCGTCGACAACGTCGCCTTCCGGATCCGCGAGCTGGCCGAGGAATACGATATTCCCATTGTCGAGAATCCGCCGGTCGCCCGTGCCCTGCACGCTGCCGTGGAGATCGACCATCAGATCCCCCCCGAGCACTATAAGGCAGTGGCTGAGATCATCGGTTACGTGATGAATATGAGGCGTGGCCTCAAAGGCCGGACGCGGCGCTGATACCAGGGCGCTCCACCAGGGATCCCGGCTTGCGACACTGGCACCGAAACCAATCCCCTGACGCCAATCATCTTGCCCAAGACTCCGCCGTCGTGGTTAATCTTGGTTAACCATTGGAAGAGTAGGATCGAGGGGATGATCCGAGGATATCCGAATTTGCCGGCTTTTGCCGCTGAACCGCTGCGCTTGGCCCGGCGGGGGCGCCACTAGTGCTGGAACTGCTTTGCTTTACGCTCGGTGGCTTGGCCGGCGCAGCAGTGACCTGGTTTTGGCTGCAACGGCGCAGCCTCTGCCGTGCGGTTTTCGCCGCTGTGCCGAAGCCCTGGCAGGTGGTTTCCGCCGAGGGGCGTGTGCTCTTGGCAAACCCGGCGCTGGATCACTTCTTTGTCGGGGATACCCGTCCCATCCCCGATCTGCTGGGCGAACAGGTCGCAGACGACGCAGAGGCCAGCGGCGAGATTCGCCAACTGGCTGAGCAGGCCCGCACGGGCATAGCCGGTTCTATCGAGATCCGGGTGCCTTCGCGTCGGGCCGGCGACGATCAGGGCGCCGGTGACGAGGGTTACGATTGGCGCTTTGTCGCCGCTTACCCCCTGCCGGATCATCCCGGCTGCGTCTATTGGGTGGTGGACGACATCACACCGCGGCGCCAGATGGAACAGATCATGCGCGAGGAGCAGGAGCGTTTCGTCGATCTTCTGGAAAACGCTCCGGTCGGGTTCTATTCCTGCGATGCGCAGGGGCGTTTTCTCTTCGCCAACCATACGCTTTGCGAGTGGCTGGGCCTGGCCCAGAACGATCTGGAGCTGGGCCGCATCCGGCTGCACGACGTGGTGCAGGATACCTTGCCGGGTGGTGCTTCGCCCTTTGATCCTTTCGGCGAAGGGGGGCGTTCCCAGGGTGAAGTTATCCTGAAGGGGGCGAACGGCGAGGGCTTTCGCGCATCGATACGCCAGGACGTGGTCCACGGCGATGGCGGGGCCGTGCTGCGCACCCGTTCCGTCGTGCGCGACCTGTCTCGCGAAGAGGCCATGGCCGAGGCTCTTGAGCAATCCGAGCGCCGCTTCGAGCAGCTGTTTGCCAAGGCGCCGGCCGGTATCGTGCTGATCGATCCGGAGGGTGCGGTTCAGGAGTGCAACGATGCCTTCGGCAGGCTGATCGGCAAACCGGCCGACGAGCTCCGCTCTGTCTCGACCTTCGACCTCTTGGCCAAAGACGACGTTGCAGCCCTGCGTCAGGTTCTGGCGCCTAGCGGCAAGGGCGGCGATGCCGGCCTTGCCGGGCCTCTTGAAGCTCATCTTGCGGGTGAGGAGGAGCAGATCTGCTCGCTCTATGTCAACCGCATGGAGGGGGTCGATGGTTCCCTGGACGGGTTTGTCGTTCACTTCATCGACAGCACCGAACAGAAGAACCTGGAACAGCAGTTCGCGCAGTCACAGAAGATGCAGGCCGTTGGTCAGTTGGCCGGCGGGATCGCGCACGACTTCAACAATCTGCTGACCGCGATGATCGGTTTCTCCGATCTGCTGTTGCTGCGCCACCGGCCGGGTGACCAGTCTTTCGCGGACATCATGCAGGTTAAGCAGAATGCGAACCGGGCCGCCAATCTGGTGCGCCAGCTGCTCGCCTTCTCGCGGCAGCAGACGCTGCAGCCCAGGCTTCTCAACATTACCGATATCCTGGCCGAGTTGTCTCATCTGCTGCGCCGCCTGATTGGCGAGAACATCGAGCTGAAGATGAGCCATGGGCGCGATCTGGGGATGATCAAGGCCGACCAGGGCCAGCTTGAGCAGGTGATCATCAATCTTGCCGTGAACGCGCGCGATGCCATGGAGGGGGGAGGGGTACTGACCATCCGCACCGCCATCGAGCAGGTTACCGTGGAGCGCAAATCCAAAGACGAAGCGATGCCGCCGGGCAACTATGCCTTGATTGAGGTAGTGGACAGCGGCTGCGGCATTCCACCGGAAAACCTGGTCCGCATCTTCGACCCCTTCTTTTCGACCAAGGAGGTCGGGGCGGGAACCGGCCTGGGTCTGTCAACGGTCTATGGCATCGTGAAGCAGACCGGCGGTTACGTTTTCGTTGACAGTACTATTGATGAAGGCACGGTCTTTTCGATCTATCTGCCCCAGGCCGCCGAGGAAGAGGTGGTGGAGAGCATGGCCGATGCCGATGCGCAGGACCGCCGCGATCTTACCGGTGCCGGCACGCTGATGCTGGTCGAGGACGAAGATGCGGTGCGCGCCTTCAGCGCCCGGGCGTTGCGCAATAAGGGCTATAATGTGCTGGAGGCCAACTCCGGCGAGACGGCGCTGGAGATGCTGGCGGGCGAGCGCGAGCCCATCGACCTGCTGGTAACCGATGTGGTGATGCCGCGTCTGGATGGGCCCAGTCTGGTAAAGCAGGTCCGGGCGCAGCGGCCGGATCTGAAAGTCATCTTCATTTCAGGCTATGCCGAAGACAGCTTCCGCAAGCGCCTGGACGAGGATGCCGGCATCCATTTCCTGCCCAAACCCTTCAGCCTCAAACAGTTGGCCGGCAAGGTGAAGGAAGTTCTCGGCGACTAGATCGGATCATGTTTTGACGAAACCACTTCGTGGTTGCGCCAAAACATGATCCGATCGCCATCAAACAGTTAGCAGGCTGCTGAAAAAGTCTGACGTATAGGGTTTTGGGCCTTGGTTTGAGGTCAGCCCCCTATGAGGGTGGTTTTGGGTGCTGGTCTATCCCGGGTGATCGGCGCTTTGGTGGAGCGTTGGTCTCATGTTTGGGCCAGGAGCTTTGGTATTCGCACAAGATTGCAGGCGGTGGCGGTGAGGGTGAAGGCCCAG
>NZ_JAAQPH010000008.1 GCF_011683915.1 Pelagibius litoralis | reverse complement strand
GTTGCGGCCCAATTGTTTGCGAACAACAACCGTCCCGTCGCTGTCAACGGCATGTACCTGAAAGACGTTCTTTGCCAGATCAAAGCCGATCGTGGCAATCGTCATGGTGGATGGCCTCCTTCTAATGCAGTCGATGACAGCTCCATTATGGCGCCTAGACGCCGATCGAGGAGGCCGTCCACACCATCAAATCAGATAATATCGCCTAAAACCGCATCATATCAGGTCAAATCAGAAGATATCTGGTGCCGGTCAGCACCCAAATTACTTGCGTAGCGAGCCCCCGCAACCACCTTTACCAAACACGCCGTCCTCTCATCGAGGGCGGCTTTTTTGTTGCCTGAAGACAAGACCACCTCGACCATCCGGGCGATCTCGCCGACCAGCTCGATCTCGAAGGCTTCATCCCTGGGGCTCAAGACCACGCGCTCGATGAGGCTGCGCGATCCCATTGTTTGCGAAGTTCCTGGACATTCCTTATGTCCACGTCGTGCCGGTGATCGTGCCTCTCTGTGTGTTCGTCATCCCGATGGCGCTGGCTCTGGTGACGGCGATCCGCTCATCGCGGGCGCGGGCTTTGGACAAGCAGGAAACAGCGACTTAGCGAGCGTATCAAGGCCCGGCTAGGACGATAATGACACGTCAAGTGTCCGGCCTTGGCTATCGGGTGCCGCCAGCGCCGACAAATGATCTCGACCTCATTCGGGCGTTCGTTGGACGGAGACAAGACATCTCATAACCGGAAATGGCGGAGAGGCGGATAATCTGTTTAAACTGGGCGATGGACAGCGGACTTGAGACCAGCCGGCAATCCCCGCGGTTTGCATCGAGGTTCCTGATCGGTGCCGCCATCGGCTCGGGCACGACGGCCCTGGCCGCCGAGCGCGGCGGCGCCGATTTTCTGTTGGCGATCAACGCCGGGCGGCTGCGCAACATGGGCGCGCCGTCCATCGCCTGCATGCTGCCGATCTTCGACGCCGGGCCTTTGAGCCGGCGTTTCGCCCGCGAGGAGTTGCTGGCCCAGTGCAAGATACCGGTTCTGTTGGGCGTGAACGTCTGGGGCGCTACCTTCGAGCCCGCTGCGGTTGCGCAGTCGGTTCTTGAGGCCGGCTTTGCCGGCGCGGTCAACTTCCCGAGCTGCATGCATTATTCGCGGCCGATGCAGCAGATCCTGGCGCGTGCCGGGCGCGGTATCGAACGGGAAGTCGAACAACTGCGCGCTGTTCAGGACGCCGGCCTGACGTCGATCTTCTACTGCGCAACGCGCACGCAAGCGCGGTTTGCGGCAGATGCCGGGATCGATATGGTATGCCTCAATCTGGGTTGGAATGTAGGGGGCGTTCTCGGTCATCGCAGCCGCAGCACCCTGGAGGAAGTCGCCACCGCAGCGCGGGAGATCGGCCGGCTGATCAAGCGCATCCACCCGAAGACCCGGTTTTTCCTGGAAGGCGGTCCGATCGCCACTGCCGAGGATCTCGGGCGCGTCCTCAGCCTGGCGCCGATCGACGGCTACGTGGGCGGTTCGACCTTCGAGCGCATGCCGCTGGAAGACTCGGTGGCCGATCAGATCGACCGCTTTCGTCACGCCAGCCAGCGGCGGGCGGCACTGGACCGCGCCAGCGCCCGCCTTGTCGTCTGGTCGCGGCGCTTCGGCTTCGTCGGGCGCTCAAACGCCCATCTCGCCTTTCTGCGCAGGCTGCGCAGCATGGCGGGGGCTGCCGAGCCTGTCTTGCTTCTCGCCGAAAAGGGTCTTGTTCAGACGCCGACCCTGAATGCTCTCTGCGGCCTGAAAAACCGAGAGCGCTGGAAGGACGTTCTGCACGTTGATCTTGCCGGTGAGGATTTTCCGGCTCGCGCCAGAAATCTGCTGTTCGGTCACCGAGAAAGCACCGCCAAGCAGCCGCCGGCGCTGGCCGACAGCTCTGTCGCCCTGCTGGTAATCCATGCGCCCGAACGTTTGCCGGCGGCCACCCAGAAGCGGCTGGCCCGCGCTCTTCGCGAAGGGGTTTTCCGCGCACCGGGCCGCCGCCGCAGCCTGCCGATCCTGCCGCGTGTGGTCCTTGTCAGCGAGGCGCCGGTGACCGCGGGGCGCGAAACCGAAAGCCTTCTCGGCGCTGGCCTTGAGGCGGAACTGGTTGCCGCTTTCTCGGGTTGGACCCTGCGCCTGCCGCCGCTGCGCGAGCGCATCGACGACCTGATGGCGGTCATCGAGGCGCAGGCCTTCCGGAGCCTGGGCGTCGAGGTCGCGCGGTCATTCTTTACCTCCGCCGCCCTGCAGCACCTCCACGCGCACCTTTGGCCCGAAAACGATGCGGAGGTGCGCGCCCTGCTGGGGGCCCTGGTGCCGCGCGCTGGGGATGTGCCGGTACAACTCGGCGAGCTGTCGGCCCTGCTTCACCAGGAAGGCGGCGAAGTTTCCACCAGCCGCACAGAGAAGGACCGGATTGTCGATGCACTCTGGCGGCACGGCTTCAACCGCAGCCGTACCGCCGAGGTGTTGGGTGTTTCGCGCAAGACCCTTTACAACAAGATCCGGAAGTACGGCTTGGACGGCTGAGGCGACCCGTCTTCTTTCCGCCGGGGTCCGCGATGCTAGGCCGGCAAGGGTGGATTTCGGCGGCGCGGGTCTTTTTATCCCAACAGATTGTGCTGCACGGTCTTGAGATGGACGGTCATGGCGTTTCTGGCCGCCTCGCGGTCACGGCGCATAAGGGCGTCGAGAAGCGCTTCATGCTCTTTGCAGTAATGCCTCATGCGCTCTTCTGAAAATGCCCGCTTCTTCATGTCGAACCACAAGGGCTGGCTGCGCAGGAGCCGCAACAGATTATGGGTCTCCTTCAGCAACTCATTGCGCGTGCAGTCAAAGATCCGCTGGTGGAACACTGCGTCCCAGTCCTCGAAAGTCGGCATGTCTTCTGCTTCACATGCATTCTTGTGGGCCAGTTCGATCGCTTCGAGTTGCGTGTCGCTCGCCGCGGTCGCGGCTGCAGAAGCGGCGGCGGGCTCCAGCAAAAGCCTCAGTTCCATCAGATCTGCGGGACTTGTGCCCTGGATGCGTCCAATGATGGCGGCAAACGAATTGGTTTCCGGATTGGCCAAAAAGGTGCCGCGCCCGACCTGTCTGGTGACAATACCGTCGTCTTCGAGAAGTGACACGGCGCGCCTCATTGTATTGCGCGCGATCCCGTACTCGTCAGCCAGTTGTCTTTCAGGAGGCATTCGGCCCATCGCCGCCCACTCGCCGGCATCAATTCTCTGGCGTAGCTGTTTTGCCACTTCGTCGGCTACCAGTCTCGGCATGGCAATCTATCTCTTAACTGATCCAATAATGATCCAATTGTACCATTACTTCAGAAGGATCAATAATACAAAAAGCTGATATACAACGGATTTTTTTGACAATTCCTTGTGCGGCGAAATACCATCAATATTAAAAAGAAATTGGTTCAATAAAGGGCCAAGAAAAATCAGGGAGGCGGTACCATGTTAGAGCGTGGCTTAGGCGCGTTCTTGGCTGCGATTTCGAGCCCTGCGGTTGGCTTACGATTAGAGCGGCATGGGTTTCTTTACGACTCAGGCTCCGCGTGACCTGTTTTCGCAAGCGGTGTGATCAGGCAAAGCCGGCATCGCGTCATGCCGGCACCGGCCGGCAGACCAGCCCGTCGACGGCTTCCGGCCAAATGCCTTCATGTTCGGCTTCGCTTTTATCCCCCAATCCGAGGATCGGCCCGGTCCACACCGTCTCGTCGATTGCGCGCCGAACCTCCAGCGCCGCGGCGCCGCGCTGGCGGAAGGACGGAAAGCCGGCCGCGAAGTCGGCCACCCGCGGCATGACGATCAAGGCCGTTGGCCCGGCGGCCACCGCCAGCTTTGCACCCTTGCCGTCGGCGACGACGGCCAGCGCGCCAAAACCCGCGTCGCGGCAGGCCGCCAGCCTCGTGTATTCCAAGGAACAATCGAGGCCGACATCTTTCAATTGCTGGGTGAATTCTGCGTCTTGTTGTTCTGTGCTCGGCAGATTGGTCACCCAGCGCACGCCAAGGCGGTCGAGCCGGTTGATCTCCAGGCGCAGATTGAGGAATGGATCGGCCAGGAACAGGCCGACGGCATGCCCGGACACCGTCTCCGGCGCCGCCTCGAGCGCCCGCATGGTCGCGGCCAGGCTGTCTTTGTTGGGCAGCAAGAGGCCGACTTCCTCAGGCAGATCGTCGCTCCGCAACGGCGGCGCAATCGTCACCAAAGCTGGCGGAAGTGGATGGCCGGGCCATTCACTTCCGCTGCGAAGCACGATCTTCCAGAACATAAGATTCAACATAACGGACCAGATCTTACCCAAATTTACCCAGATTGGCAGTCAGAAGCAGTTGCGGGGCGTTTCGAGACGGGACAGGCTTTGTCTTGCAGCCGGACGGCTGTTGCGGCCCCAAGAGAATCAGGTGCAAGCCGAGATGGGGCGATGGCATGAGCTTAAGGCACCCGCAAAAGGGCGCCGGGCTCAAGGGAGGAGCAAGGCGATGGCGGGGACGCCGGGTTTCTGGGACCAAACCGTCCATGCCCAATCGGCCGTACCGGTGACGACCGGATGGGCGACAGCGGGGCGGGCGGCATGAGACAGTTCGTCGAGCGCCATACTTTCTGGGCGATCATCATTTTGCTCGCAGCCGCAGTGCTGCTTTGGATGATCTTCGCGGTCTGGCCGGAATGGCTGATTTCCGCAATCGGCCGCAAGAAGACCTTCGTCAACACCCTGCTGAACGGCGTGACCCTCGGCGGCCTCTATTTCCTGGTCGCCAGCGGCTTTACCCTGGTTTTCGGCCTGATGCGCAACGTCAACCTGGCGCATGGTTCGCTCTACCTTCTGGGCGCCTATATCGGCTACGAAGTCGCCGAAGCGAGCGGCAACTGGTTTCTCGGTCTCGCCGTCGCCTTCCTCGCGATGGCCGCCAGCGGTGTGCTGATGCAGGTGCTGATCTTCCGGCGCATGGAAGGCGATGACCTGCGCCAGACCCTGGTCACCATCGCCATTTCCATCATCGCCGCCGATCTCATGCTCGCGGTCTGGACCGGAACGACCTATCAGTTTGCGCCGCCGGAATGGCTTTTCGGCGCGACCACGCTGCCGATCGTCTCGGTCGTCAAGGCCTCCGGCGATCCGGTCTTTATCAAATATCCGATCTACCGACTGACCGTGCTTGGCGTCGCCCTGACCGTCGGTATCGGGCTCTGGCTGTTCCTCAACCGCACCAAGATCGGCATGATGATCCGTGCCGGGGTGAACGACCGCCAGATGCTTTCGGCCAGCGGCGTCAACGTCCAGCTGCTCTTTGCGCTGGTTTTCGCCATCGGCGCCGGGCTTGCCGGCTTTGCCGGGGTTGTCGGTGGGACGGCGCTTTCCATCGCGCCGGGCGAGGACATCCGCTACCTGCTGGCCTCTCTGATCGTGGTGATCGTCGGCGGGCTCGGCTCGGTCACCGGGGCCGCCATCGGCGCCCTGCTCATCGGCCTGGCCGAGCAGTTCGGCCTCGCCTATTTCCCGACCTATGGCGTGGTCCTCACCTTCCTGATCATGGTCGTGGTGCTCGCGGTGCGCCCGCAGGGCCTTATGGGCGAGGGCTAGGCGATGGATGCAAGGCAGCTCTTTTCGGGAAACAGCCTGCTCTCCGAGCTTCGCCCGGGGCCCCTTGTCGCCGTTGCCTTCCTGCTTGCCTATCCGGCCTTTGCCAGCGACTTCTTCATCTTCCAGATCGGCGCCTACTCGCTCATTCTCGGGACAATCGCCCTGTCGCTGACGATGCTGGCCGGCTACGGCGGCATGGTCAGCCTGGCGCAGCTGACGGTGGCCGGTCTTGCCGGCTATCTCGTGGCGATCCTCGGCGACAACAGCGTCGGGGTCATGGGTCTGGGCTGGCCCTGGTGGCTGACGGTTCCGGTCGCCATACTCGGTGCCGCGCTTTTCAGCGTCTTCGTCGGCGCCATCTCGGTGCGCACCGAAGGCATCTACACCATCATGATCACCTTGGCCATTGCGGTGGCCTTCTTCTACTTCGTGCGGCAGAACTACGTCATCTTCAACGGCTTCACCGGATTTGCAGGTGTTGAGCCGCCCGCCATCTTCGGGCTCTACTGGCGCGATCCCGCGCCCTTCTACTACCTGACCCTGGCCCTCTCCGGCGGTTTCTTCCTGGCCGTCCTCTATGCCTCGCGTTCCACCTTCGGGCTCAGCCTGCAGGCGATCCGCGACAATCCCCGGCGCATGCGCGCCCTGGGCTATGACGTCACCCTGCACCGCATCGTCGCTTATTTTCTCTCCGGCCTGATTGCCGGAACGGCGGGGGTCTTGCTGGTCTGGTTCAACGGCCGGATCTCACCGGGATCGGTCGGAATCGACGTGGCCATCGACATCCTGGTAATCGCGGTGGTCGGCGGGATGCGCCATCCGGTCGGCCCCTTCATCGGCGCAATCGCCTTTGTGCTGCTGGAGAACTTTGCTATCGACCTGATCGACCGGGAACGTTTCAACACCGTCATCGGGCTGGCCTTCTTGCTGGTCGTTCTGTTCTCCCCCGACGGCTTGTTGGGGATCTGGAACCGGCTAAGAGACAAGCTTCGACTTGGAAGAAATGCGCGGCAGGACGCCAGGCGCGGAGAAGGGGGCGAGCGGCAGCCGGCCGAATCGCTCGAACAAACCTGAAAACTCAAAAACCAAGGAATGGGAGGGAATGATGTTCAGACTAGGTAAAACGACGCTGGTGGCGGCGACGGTCTTGGCTATGGCAAGCCCGGTCGCTGCGCAGGAGACGGTCAAAATGGGGGCCCTGGCGACGCTGGAAGGCGCCTTTACGGTGCTTGGCGAAGACAGCATGCGCGGCGTCTATATGGCCCTGGAAGAGTTCAACTATACGGCCGGTGGTAAAAAGATCGAGCTGATTACCGGTTCTTCCGACGCCTCGCCGGACAGTGCCATCCGCGCGACCCGCAAGCTGGTCGAGCAGGACGGCGTCCAGGTCATGGTCGGTCCGCTTTCCGGATCTGAGGGGCTTGCGGTCAAAGACTACGCCAAGACCCAACCCAATGTGACCTTCCTTAATGGCAGCTCCGCCGCACAGGACACCACGCTGCGCGATCCGGCCGACAACTTCTTCCGCTTCGGTACCGAGGGTGCGCAGTGGATGGCCGGCCTTGGCGAGTATGTCTATAAGGAAAAGGGTTACCGCAAACTGGCGGTTCTCGCGGAAGATTACTCCTTCCCCTACACCCAGGTCTTCGGCTTCCTGGAGCCGTTCTGCCGGCTCGGCGGCAAGGCGCCTGCCGACGCCCGTTTCTGGGTTCCGATCGGCAACAAGGACTACTCCTCGGTGATCGCGGCCCTGCCCGATGACGTCGATGCGATCTACGTCGCTCTCGGCGGTGCCGATGCGGTGAACTTCCTGACCCAGTACGAGCAGACCGGCGGCGAACTGCCGCTGATCGGCGGTTCGATCACGGTGGATCAGACGGTGCTCGGCTCCAAGGGCCGGACCCGCGACTTCGTGGTCGGCACGCCCTCGGCCGGTCCGATTTCCGACACCTGGGACGATTCCCGCTGGGCCGGTTTCGTCGCCGCCTATAAGAAGCAGTTTCCGGACGGCTTCCCGTCACCATCGCTCTTCGCCCATGCCTACTACGTCAACACCAAGGCAGCCCTGCTGGCCCTCGATACGGTCGACGGCAATCTCTCCGACGGCGGCAAGGCCTATCGGGCGGCGCTCGCCGCGCTGGAGTTCGAGACCCCCACGGGCATGGTGAAGCTCGACGAGCGGCGCAATGCGGTCGCCGACATCTTCCTCACGGAAGTGGCCGAAGGGCCTGACGGCAATCTGCTGAACAAGACCATCAAAGTCATTCCGCAGGTCAGCCAGACCCTGGGCCTCTCCTATGACGAGTTCCTGAAGTACGGCGCCGTCAGCCGAGAGAACCCTGTCTGCGAGTAAGTTGTTGGAAGTAAGATCTTAACCCGATGTCGACGTCCAGAACCGACGCTCTCTCCCGCCTTCAAGGGGCCGGCCGTTTCGCGCTGGAGCTTGAAGCCGTCAGCCGCCACTTCGGTGCGCTGGTGGCCCTGGCGGATATCAACCTCACCGTCCGGGCGGGGGAGAGGCGTGCGGTTCTGGGCTCGAACGGGGCCGGCAAGACAACCTTGTTCAACGCGATCACCGGCGACTACCCGCCGACCACCGGTCGCGTGCGTCTGTTCGGGGAGGATGTGACCGATCTGCCGGTGCATGAACGCATTCGCCGCGGCCTGCGCCGGACCTACCAGATCTCGCTGCTTTTCGATGGACTGAGCGTGATCGACAATATCTATCTGGCCTGCCGCGGCGTCAGCCGGCGGCGGTTTTCCTTGAAGCGTCCGGGCCGTGACGACAGCGCTTTTCATACCGCCGAAACCCTGTTGTCCGCGGTTCATCTGGACGATGCCCGGGACATGCTGGTGGCCGCCCTCAGCCACGGCCAGCAACGCCAACTGGAGATTGCGCTGGCCCTGGCCGGGGCGCCGCGGTTGATCCTCTTCGACGAACCGGCGGCCGGGCTTTCGCCGACCGAGCGGACAGAACTGGTGGAGATCCTGCAGTCGCTACCCGATCACATCGGCTACATCATTATCGAACATGACATGGATGTGGCTCTGCGTGCCGCAGAGAGCGTCACCATGATGCACAACGGGCGCATCTTCAAAGAAGGCACGCCCGAGGAAATCGAGAACGATCCCGAGGTTCAGGAACTTTACCTGGGGCAGGGCCATGGCTGAGCGCGACCATCGCCGTGCCAATGACCGGGCCGTGCTGCAGATCCGGGATCTGCACGTCTACTACGGTCAGTCGCACGCCCTGCAGGGCGTGAACCTGAGCCTGGAGACCGGCGTTCATGCCGTGGTCGGCCGCAACGGCATGGGCAAGACGACGCTCTGCAACACCATCATGGGGCTGCTGAAGCCGCAGCGCGGCTCGATCCGCTTCGAAGGCACGGAGATCGCCGGCCTCGCGCCGCACAGAATTGCCGCGAAAGGCATAGGCTATACGCCCCAGGGGCGCCGCCTTTGGCCGTCCCTGACGGTGGATGAACACTTGAGGCTGTCGCAGAGCGGCGGCAACTGGTCCATCGAACGTATTTACGACAACTTCCCGCGCCTGGCCGAACGCCGCCGCAACGGCGCCGCCCAGCTTTCCGGCGGCGAGCAGCAGATGCTGGCGATTTCGCGGGCGCTGCTGCAGGACCCGCGGCTGCTGGTCCTGGACGAGCCGACCGAAGGCCTGGCGCCGGTGGTGGTGGAGCAGGTCGAGCAGCTTCTCGCCAGATTGGCGGAGGAGGAAGACGTCTCGATCCTGCTGATCGAACAGAATATCGCCGTGGCGACGTCGATTTCCAAGGACGTGGCCATCATGGTCAATGGCCGGATCAATCGTGTGATACCGGCGCGCCAGTTGGCCGGGGACCGCACTCTGCAGGAACGCCTGCTCGGGGTAGGCCGTCATTCCCACGAGGACCTCGACCTCGAGGTTCCGGCGGAAGAAGCGGCGCCGAGCGCGGAAGCAGAAACCGTTGAGGCTCCGACCGCTGTAGAGACAGCCGAGATGCCGGTGGCGTCGGCGCCTGAGCCTGCGCGGCCTTCCAGCCTGGTCTATGTACCGCCGACCCGCTGGTCGAGCGCCGCCTGGCAGGAAGGCAAGGGTCCACAGGAGTCGCTACCGCGGCCGGGCGGCGACCAGACACCGCTGCGGCCCTTCGACGCCAAGCCCGAACCCCTGTTCAAGGAGCCGCCGACGCCCCTGGGGGCGCTGTTCGGGGAGGAGGTCTATGTTGCCGGCACCTTCGATACCAAGGGCGCGGAACTGACCTACATCCGCAACTGCCTTCTGGACAGCGGCCTGCAGGCGGTCCGCACCGTCGATCTCTCGACCTCCGGGAAACCGTCGTCGGCCGATGTCCCGCCGCATATGGTTGCCGCCTATCATCCCTCCGGCGGCAGTGCGGTTTTCACCGGCGACCGGGGTGCCTCGGTCGGGGCCATGGCACTGGCTTTCCGGAACTGGATTCAGCGTCAGCGGGGGATCGGCGGCATCATATCCGCCGGCGGGTCCGGCGGCACGGCCTTGGCGACGCCGGCCATGCGCAGCCTGCCCATCGGCATTCCCAAGGTGATGATCTCCACCGTCGCCTCGGGCGACGTCGGCCAGTACGTCGGCCCGACCGACATCATGATGATGTACTCGGTGACCGATGTGCAGGGGCTGAACCAGATCTCGCGGCGGGTGCTGGCCAACGGGGCAAAGGCTTTTGCCGGCATGGTGGGGGATGTCGGGAAGTCGTCCGCCGCCCAGGCGGAGGAGGTGGAAAAGCCCGGTCTGGGGCTCACCATGTTCGGCGTCACCACCACGGCGATCCAGCAGATCACCGCACAGCTGGAAGACCGCTACGACTGTCTGGTGTTTCATGCCACCGGGACCGGCGGACGTTCAATGGAGAAGCTGGCGGACAGCGGCCTGCTGGCGGCCGTCGTCGATCTCACCACCACGGAAGTCTGCGACATGATGATGGGCGGCGTTTTTGCCGCCGACGAGGACCGCTTCGGCGCCTTCATCCGCACGGGCATCCCCTATGTCGGCTCGCTCGGGGCCCTGGATATGGTGAACTTCGGCGCCCCTGACACGGTGCCGGAGCGCTATCGCGACCGGCTCTTCGTCGAACACAATCCGCAGGTAACCCTGATGCGCACCACGGCCGCGGAGAACGCGCGCATGGGCGAATGGATCGCCGGCCGCCTGAACGAGATGACCGGGCCGGTGCGGTTCCTGATTCCCGAGGGCGGTGTCTCTGCCCTCGATGCGCCGGGTCAGCCGTTCCACGACCCGCAGGCCGATCGTGCCCTGTTTGATGCTCTCGCCGGGCGTTTTCAGGAAACCGCGACGCGCCGCTTGATCCGGACCCCTTACAACATCAACGACCCCGCGTTCGCCGATGCGGTCGTCGCTGCGCTGGAAGAGATAAACCCTACCAAGAGGACAAGCCGTTATGCCGCGTTTTGAGAGGAAAGTACTGCTGGAGCGGTTCCAGGAAATGAAAAGGCGCGGCGAGCCGATTGTCGGCGGCGGTGCCGGGACCGGCCTCTCCGCCAAGTGCGAGGAGGCCGGCGGCATCGACCTCATTGTGATTTACAACTCCGGGCGTTATCGCATGGCCGGGCGCGGTTCGCTTTCCGGCCTCATGGCCTATGGCAATGCCAACGATGTGGTCATGGAGATGGCCCATGAGGTCTTGCCGGTGACGACCAGGACCCCGGTGCTTGCCGGGGTGAACGGCACCGACCCTTTCTGCATCTTCGACCACTACCTGGATCAGGTGAAGGCGATCGGCTTTTCCGGCGTCCAGAATTTTCCAACCGTCGGGCTGATCGATGGTACCTTTCGCGCGAACCTGGAAGAGACCGGGATGTCCTACAGTCAGGAAGTGGACATGATCCGCCTGGCGCACCAAAAGGACATGCTGACCACGCCTTATGTCTTCAACGAAGAGGACGCCAAGGCGATGGCCGGGGCTGGCGCCGATGTTGTCGTCTGCCATCTGGGTTTGACGACCGGCGGCTCGATCGGGGCCGAGACGGCGCTGTCGCTGGCCGACTGTCCTGCGCTGGTGGACGCCTGGGCGCAGGCGGCGCTCTCGGTCAATCCTGACGCCATTATCCTGGTCCACGGCGGGCCGGTCGCGATACCGGCAGATGCCCAGTATGTCCTGGACAACAGCGAACACTGCCACGGGTTCTACGGCGCCTCCTCGATGGAGCGCCTGCCGACGGAACAGGCACTGACCGAACAGACAAAAGCCTTTAAGGCACTGACACTAGGTTCAAAGGGAGGGTGAGGTCATGACTAGCGGCCTGATCGGATCGATCATTCTCTGGCTCATCGTCGCGATCATCGTGATCGTTGTCGGGGTCTATCTGCTGAACTGGCTCTACCACCGCTCGACGAAAGAGGTCGCCTTCGTGCGCACCGGCTTCGGCGGCGAAACGGTGGTGATCAACGGCGGGGCGCTTGTGCTGCCGATTGTTCACGAGGTCACCTCGGTCAATCTCAATGTCGTGCGCATTCCCGTCGCGCGGGCCCGCGAAGCGGCGGTGATCACCCGCGATCGCATGCGTGTCGATATCGAGGCCGAGTTCTTCGTGCGCGTGATCCAGCAGAAGGAAGCGGTGGCCGCCGCCGCCTCGACCCTGGGTCAGCGCACGCTGGAGCCGGATCACCTGGCGGATCTGCTGAGCGGTAAGTTCGTCGGCGCGTTGCGCTCCGTCGCTGCCGAGATGACCTTGGATGAAATGCATGAGAAACGCGGCGACTACGTCGCCATGGTCGAGGCGCGGGCGGCCGACGCCCTGGCGCGTAACGGCCTGGAGCTCGAGTCCCTGGCGATCACCGATCTCGATCAGACCAATCTGGAATTCTTCAATCCTTCCAACCGCTTCGATGCAGAGGGCCTGACCCAGCTGATCCAGACCATCGAGGGCCGCCGCGAGCTGCGCAACGATATCGAACAGTCCGCCATGGTGGCGATCCGCACCCGCAACCTGGAGGCTGAAAAGGAAACCCTGAAGCTGGAACAGGAGAGCGAGAGCTCCCGCCTGAACCAGGAGCGGGCGCTGGAGGCATTGCGCGCCGAGCAACGGACCGAGATCCTGCGCAGCCGCGTTGTGCAAGATGCCGAGGCGGAGAAGTCCCGCATCGCCAGCGAACAGGAAACCCGGGAATACGATATCGCCCGGCGCCGCAGCCTGGAAGAGACCGAGATCAAGGCGCAGGAAGAGGTGGAGCAGGCAAGGATTGCGCAGGAGCAAGCGTTGGAGAAGGCCCGCATCGAACGGGAACGTCTGATCCGTCAGCAGCAGATCAAGCAGCGCCACGATGTCGAGACCGCGGAGATTGCCGCCGGCGAAGATGTCGAGCGTGCGAAGATCGTCTCGGAGCGCCAGCTGCGCGAGGCGCGTATCATTGCCGAGGAGGAGACCGAGGGTCGCGATATCGCCCGTGGGCAGGAGATCGAGACGGCGAAGATCGCCGCACACAAGGCGGTGGAGTCCGCCCGCATCGCCCAGGAGCAGTTGCTCGACAAAGTGCGTATCGAGCGCGACCGGCTGCTGCGCTCGCAACAGATCGCCCAGCGCCAGTCCATCGACGAGAGCGAGATTTCCGCCCAGGAGGAAATCGAGCGGGCGCGCATTGCCTCCAACCGCGGCCTTGAAGAAGCCCGCATTCTGCAGGATCGCGACCTGAAGCGCCTTGAGGTGGAACGTGCCCAGGCCCTGGAGCTGGCCGAGATCGAGCGGCAGATCGTGGTGTTGCAGAAACAGTCCGATGAAGCCGAGGTCCGTGTGGCAACCGAGGTGTCCCGCGCCAAGGCGGTGGCGGCGGAGGAGAGGGTCGTCACCACCCGCGAGACCGAAGTCGCCGAGCGGATTGCGGTGATCGACCGGCTGCTGGCGAGCAAGGATGCGGATACCGCGAAGATCGCCGCCGAGGCGGAGAAAGTCAGCGCCGCTGTTGCCGCCGAAGCGCAGCGTCTGCGCAACGAGGCGGAAAATATTCTCAGCGAGGATGCCCGCGCAACGATGCTGCGCTCCAAGATGATCGATCGTCTGGAAGGCATTGTCCGCGAGAGCGTGCGGCCGATGGAGAAGATCGACGGCATCAAGATCCTGCACGTTGACGGCCTCGCCGGCGGCGGGGGCAGCGGTAACCGTACGCCGACCGACGAGGTGATCGAAAGCGCCCTGCGCTATCGCGCCCAGGCGCCGCTGATCGACGAGATGATGAAGGAGATCGGTGTCGAGAACCCCAATGTCGCGCGCATGGGGGATATCTTCCGGTCTGCGCGAGACGCTCAAAGCCTCGCCAAGGATGCCGAAGCGCAGAAGAAGGACGACTGAGGATGGCGCAGGTTTACACCTCCTCTGTCATCGGCGCCCCGGCGGAGCGGGTCTGGGCGGCGATCCGCGATTTCAACGGCCTGCCCGACTGGCATCCGGGCATTGTGGAAAGCCGGATCGAGGGCGGTGGGCCCGCCGATCAGGTCGGCTGCGTGCGCGCTTTCCGGCTGCAGGATGGTGGCGTCATTCGCGAACGCCTGCTGGCGCTTTCCGACTACGACTACAGCTGCAGCTACGCGATCCTGGAAAGCCCCATGGGGGTGGAGAACTACATCGCCACCTTGAAGCTAACGCCGGTCACCGACGGTGCGCGCAGCTTTGCCGAGTGGTCGGCGGCATTCGATTGCGCGCCGGAGCGCGAGGCGGAACTGGTCGCCATGATCGGCAAGGACGTCTTTCAGGGTGGCTTTGATTCGCTGAAGAGCCGGTTCGGAAGCTGAGATGGTCGCCATCAGCCGCAGCACCATCATCGATGCGCCGATTGCGGCGGTCTGGGAGATTCTGCGCGACTTCAACGGGCACGACCGCTGGCATCCGGCGGTCGACCGCAGCGCGCTGGAGGAAGGCAGGAAAACCGATCAGATCGGGTCGGTGCGCAACTTCGTGCTCGACGGCGGCGAGCGGATCCGTGAGCGTCTGCTGAGCCTTTCCGACAAGGACCGGCGGCTGCGCTATGCCATCGTCGAAAGCGATGTGCCGCTGATGAACTATGTTGCCGAGGTGGCGCTGAAACCGGTGACCGATGGTGACCGGACGTTCTGGTCCTGGACCTCGAAGTTCGAGACGCCGGAGGGGCGCGAACGCGAGCTGGCGCAGCTTGTGGCCGAGGGTGTCTACGATGCCGGCTTCGAGGCGGTCCGGGCGCGGGTCGAACGCCACCAACCCGCCTTGTCCGCGCCAACACCGAGCGCTTCAGGGGCTGCCGCCATCGATGGTATGGCGATGGTGATCGAGCGCCACGGCGGCCCCGAGGAACTGCATCCGGTCGCGGTGTCGGCGCCGCCGCCGGGGCCCGGCGAGCTGCGCCTGCGCCATACGGCAATCGGGGTGAATTTCATCGATATCTACAGCCGCAGCGGCGCTTTCGATCTGCTGCAGCCGCCGGGCGCCCCGGGCATGGAAGCAGCGGGGGTGGTGGTCGATGTCGGACCCGGCGTGCGCCATCTGAGGCCGGGCCAGCGTGTTGCCTATGCCTGTCCGCCGGTCGGTGCCTATGCCAGCGTCCGCACCATGGCGGCGGCGCTGGTCGTGGCGCTGCCGGACAGCATCGACGATGAGATGGCGGCGGGCGGCCTGCTGAAAGGGATGAGCGCCGAATTCCTGCTGCACCGGGTGCGTGAAATCCGAAAGGGCGAAACGGTGCTTGTCTATGCCCCGGCCGGCGGGGTAGGGCGATTGCTTTGCCAGTGGGCGACGCATCTCGGCGCCACGGTCATCGGCGCCACTTCGAGCGAGGAAAAGGCCCGTCTGGCCCGGGCTGCCGGCGCCCGCCATGTTATTCTGCCCGGTACGACAAGCCTTGAAGAGCAGGTCCGCAGTCTCACCCAGGGGCGCGGCGCTGATGTGATCTATGACGCCGTGGGCCGTGACAGCTTTGCCCATTCCGTCGCGGCCTTGGCGCCCTGCGGGCATCTCGTCAGCTTCGGCCAGGCCTCCGGGCCGGTCGGCAGTTGGGACATCGGCACCCTGGCTGCCAGCTCGGCGACGATTTCCCGCCCGAATTTCGCCCACTACACCGACACGCCGGAAAAGGTCGCAGCGATCACCGAGCGCCTGTTCGACGCCATCGAGCGGCGGGTGATCACCGTTGAGATCGGCCGCCGCTATCCCTTGTCCGCAGCGGCGGAGGCCCACCGCGCCCTGGAAAGCCGCCAGACCACGGCCTCGACCATCCTGATACCGAATGAAAACGAGGAAGGCATCCGATGAAACTTGCGCTGTTCGCATGGCAAGACGGTCTCCATGTCGGCCGGATCGATGAGGGCCGGGGCGTTGTCGAGCGTTTCGACGTCGCGTCCGAAAACCTGGCAAACGACGGCGTCGCCAGCCTGATTGGCGGTGACCTGCCGCCGCTGGCGGAGACGCTGCCGTTGGACGAGGTCAGCCTGCAGGCGCCGATCCCGCGGCCGCGGCGCAACGTCTTCTGCGTCGGCAAGAACTATCACGAGCATGCCCAGGAGTTTGCCTCCTCCGGCTTTGACAGCTCCGCGGCCAAGGGCGCGGTGCCGGAGGCGCCGATCGTCTTCTCGAAACTGCCGGAGTCTGTTGCTGCCGCCGGGGCACCGATCAGGATCGACCCTGCCGTCAGTACGGCGATCGACTACGAGGCCGAGCTGACGGTGATCATCGGCAAGGCCGGGCGCAACATTCCGGCAGCCGAAGCTCTGTCCTATGTCTGGGGCTACACCATCGTCAACGACGTCACGGCGCGCGACCTGCAGGGCCTGCACAGCCAGTGGCTGATCGGCAAGTCGCAGGACAGCTTCTGTCCCATGGGTCCCTGGGTGGTGACGGCCGATGCGCTCGACCTCTCCGACACGGCGGTGCGCTGCTGGGTCAATGGCGACCTGCGTCAGGATTCCAACACCGGCTTGCTGATCTTCGATGTACCAACGATCATCGCGGCGATCTCCAACGGCATCACGCTCCAGCCCGGCGATGTCATCGCCACGGGGACGCCTGCCGGGGTGGGCATCGGTTTCACGCCGCCGAAGTACCTGACGCCGGGTGATCGGGTGAAGGTCGAGATCGCCGGCATCGGTAGCCTGGAGAACCCGGTGGAGGCTTATTGAGCCATGCCTGACCTGCATCTCGGCAGTCTGGTCATGGAGGACCATGGGGAAGGCCATGGAGAAGGGACGGCGGTCGTCCTGGTCCACGGCCTCGGTGGCAGCTCCAACAGTTTTCAGACGCTGATGGGGGCGTTGGAGGGCTACCGCGTGCTGCGCCCGGACCTGCCGGGGGCCGGCCGTTCGGCCTTGCGCCCGGGACGCCCTGGACTGCGCGGTCTGACCAGCGCCGTCGGCGATGCCTTGCGGTCGGCGGGTGTCGAGCGGGCGCATCTTGTCGGACATTCCATGGGTACGCTGATCTGTCAGTATCTTGCGGTATCGGCCCCAGAGTGTGTGCTAAGTTTGACTTTGTTCGGGCCGATCCTGGTGCCGCCGGCGGCGGCAAAGGTGGCCTTGAAGGAAAGAGCGGAAACGGCGCGTGCCGAGGGCATGGCTGGCATCGCCGGGGCGGTTGCAGGCGGCAGCGTCGCTGCCGCCTCGCGCGCGGCCAACCCCGTGGTCACGGCCTTTGTGCGCGAAAGCCTGATGCGCCAGGACCCGGCCGGCTACGCCGCACACTGTGATGCGCTGAGCACGGCCGAGGCGGCCGATCATCCGGCCATCCAGGCCCCGACGCTGTTGGTGGCGGGGGAGAACGACCCCGTCGCGCCGGTTGCCATGGCGCAGCAACTGAACGCGCAGATCGCCGGATCGACGCTGGAGATCATTCCGTCGGTCGCACATTGGATGATGATGGAGGCGCCACAGCGGTCTGCAGATCTGTTGCGATCGCATCTCGATGCAACCGCGCCGTGAGCGCGAGATAGAGGGAGACAGGACTATGGCAGAAAGCAGTTTCGGCGGCTGGGGCGGTGCCAGCAGCACTGGAAACGGCGAGAGCGAGATCGTCTTCACCAACGTGCGTGTCCTCGACGGCAGCGGCGAGCCACCCTATGCCGGCGAGGTCACCGTCGCCGGCAATCGGATAAAGTCGATTGTTCGCTCCGGCGGCGGTTTCGGCTGGAGCGCGAACGGCGGCCAGCGCATCGACGGCCGCGGTATGACCCTGATGCCGGGACTTATCGATGCCCATCTGCATCTGAGCTGGAACAACGCGCCGGGCATCGACCCGATCCAGATGATGCCGGTGGAGGAGCATGTCATCAATTGCGTTCAGATGGCGCGCCTAGTGCTCGATGCCGGCTTTACCGCCGGCTACGGCGCGGCGGCGGCCAAGCCGCGGCTCGACGTGGTGATCCGCGATGCGATCAACCAGGGCAGGGTGCCGGGGCCGCGCTATACCGCAGCGGGCCCGGAGATCACCGCCGTCGGCGGTCTGGGCGATGCTTCGAAGCCGCACATCCCCGACGAAGGCCTGAACCTTGGGATCGTGGTCTCCGGGCCGGAAGACATCCGCCTGAAAGTCCGTCAGCTCATGAAGTGGGGGGTGGATACCATCAAGATCAACCTCTCGGGCGAAGAGATCACCGGCATGGGGGCGGAGGAAAACCAGTTCTCCGACGAGGAGATCGCCATGGCGGTGAACGAGGCGAAGCGCCGCCATCGCCGGGTTGCCGCCCATGCCCGCTCCAAGGAGTCGATCAAGAAGTGCGTCGAGTTCGGCATCGAGATCATCTACCACGCCTCCTTCGCGGATGAGGAGGCCCTGGATATGCTGGAGGCCAACAAGGACAAGCATTTCGTCGCGCCTGGCCTGGCCTGGCTGATCAACACGGCGCGCAATGCCGGCGACTACGGCATCAAGCCGGGGACTCCGATCACCATTGCTTATGAGCGCGAACTGGAAAACGCCATCGATACGATGCAAAAGATGCACAAACGCGGCATCCGCGTGCTGACCGGCGGCGATTACGGCTTTGCCTGGACACCGCATGGTACCAACGCCAAGGATCTGGAGTACTTCGTCGACATGGTTGGTTTTACGCCGATGGAAGCCATTCAGGCGGCGACCAAGTACGGCGGTCAGATCATGGGCATGGGCTCTGAGCTCGGCCAGATCCGCGAGGGCTACCTCGCCGACCTGCTGCTGGTCGATGGAGACCCCCTGGCCGATGTCCGCGTTCTTCAGGATCATAAACGCCTGGTGGCGATCATGAAGGACGGCAAGTTCCACAAGGCGCCGGAGAACCTGACATCGGGTATGCGGTTGACGGCTTAGAGATAACGTTGCAACGGTGCTGTCACGGTAACTGAGTGACGGGTCGGCAACCTATTCCGCCGCTACGGGTTTGGGACCGTCGAGGCCGGACAACTCGGTCTCAATCGCTTTTTCGATCGTGGATCGCGGCGTGGTGAGACGGCCCAGCAGGCTGTAGAGCACCGGTGTGAGGAATAGCGTCAGGACACCGGAAAACAGCAACCCGCCGACGATCACCGTGCCGATGGCCATCCGGCTCTCCGCGCCCGCGCCGCTGGCCAACACCAGTGGCACCGCCCCCAAGATGGTCGATATCAGGGTCATCACGATGGCGCGCAGGCGCAGCACCGTGGCCTCCACCGCTGCGTCGCGCAGGCTCATTCCCTGATCGCGGAGCTGGTTGGCAAACTCCACGATGAGGATACCGTTCTTTGCCATCAGTCCGATCAGCAGGATGATACCGATCTGGCTGTAGATGTTCAGCGTGATCCCGGTGAGCGCCAGCGAGAAAACCGCACCGGCAATGCCGAGCGGCACCGTCAGCATGATCACCAGCGGATGCACAAAGCTCTCGAACTGGGCCGCAAGCACCAGGAACACGATGAGGAGTGCCAGCACGAAGGTGGTCATGGCGCCGCTGGAGGTTTCCCTGAACTGCTGCGATTGGCCGGCAAGCCCGATCCTCGCTTCGCTGGGCAGTGCCTCCGCTGCGGCTTGCTCCATGAAGGCGACTGCCTGGCCCAAGGTGTAACCCTCCGCGAGCGATCCCTCCACCTGGATCGAGGGCAAGCGATTGTAGCGCCGCAGTTCCGCCGCCGCCGCCACCGTCTCCACGTCGATGAGCGCGCTGAGGGGCACCAGCGACGTCTCGTCGCCGGCACGAATGAAGATGAAGTCGATATCCGAGGGTGAGGCGCGATCGCTCTCATCGGCCTGCAGGAGCACCGGGTATTCGCGGCCCCGGTCCACGAACTGTGTCACCTCTCTGGAGGCCAGCATGGTCTGCAGCGTGGCGGCGATGGTGTCGACGTTGATCCCCAGGTCGTCGGCGCGGTCACGGTCGACGTTGATATCGATCTGCGGCTGGTTCTCCTCGTAGTCCATCTCCATGTTTTGCAGGTTGGGGTTGTCCTGCGCGATGGCGAGGAGATCGCTCGCCCAGCCTTTCACGCTTTCGAAATCGGCGCCGCTGACCACGACGCGTAGAGGCGTGCGACTGCCCCGCAACCCAAGCCCCGCCGGCGTCACCGGACGGCCGCTGGCGGCGGTGATCTGACGCATCTTGGGGTTCATCGCCGTCACCACGTCTCGGTGGCTGCGCTCGCGCTCCGACCAGTCGGCGAGCCGCAGCACAATGAAGGCGCGGTTCTCGCGGCCGAAACTTCCACTGAAAGTAAAAACCGTCTCCACGTCGCCCGAATCGCGCAGCGGCTGGACGATCCGCTCCACCTGCCGCGCCGCGCCGTCGGTGAAGGTGACGGTACTTCCCTGGGGGGCTGTCAGCGGGACGAAGACCACGCCCCGGTCCTCACTGGGGCTGAGTTCCTGCGGAATTGTGCCGTATACCCCATAGCCGATCCCCGCGATCGCCAGCGCCAGCGCGATGACGACAATCGGGATTCTGATGGCATAGTCCACGCAGGCGCGGAAGCCGCGCAGGAACCAGCCTTCGTGTCTGGGTAGTTTCAGGACATCTTCGGGCAGCGAGGCCGGTCCGCGTAGAACCTTGGAGGCCAGCGCTGGGCAGGCCGTGAGGGCCACGAAGGTGGAGATCAGCACCGCGCTTGCCATGACAAAACCAAACTCGGTGAACAGGCGCCCGACTTGTCCCTGGAGGAAGGACAGCGGCACGAACACGGCGATCAGGGTGAGCGAGGTGGCGATCACCGCGAAGGTCACCTGGCGAGAGCCGAGCACGCTGGCTTTCAATGGGCTCTCCCCCTGGTCGATGCGCCGTTGAATGTTTTCCAAGACCACGATGGCGTCGTCGACAACCAGCCCGATGGCCAGAAGCAGTGCCAGAAGCGTCAGTACGTTGATGGAAAAACCCATGGCGGCGATCAGTGCGAGGGTACCGATGAGTGCCACAGGAATGGTGATCGCCGGGATCAGCGTCGCCCGCCAGGACCGCAGGAACACGATGATGACCCCCACCACCAGGGCCAGCGAGATGCCGAGTGCCGTTGCGACTTCCCGGATTGACGCGCCGACGAAGATCGCGTCATCCGAGCCCACTTCGATGGCCATGCCCTCCGGCAGGCCGCCGGCCATCGCCGCGATCTCGGCGCGGACCCCGTTGGAGATGGCAATGGTGTTGGACTGGCTCTGCCGCACCACCGCGAGGCCCACCGCGGTGACCCCGTTGTTGCGCACGATGGTGCTGTCGTCGGAGACGCCCGCCACCACCCGCGCCATGTCGCCCAGCCGAATCGGGTGACCCGCTACCCGGTCGATAACAACGTTGGAGAAGGCCTCCACCGTTGGAATGCGGCTGTTGAGGCGAACCGTGAGCTGGCGGGAGGCGGTTTCGAGCTCTCCGGCGGGCAGCTCGATGTTGGCGCGCTGAAGCGCCGTCTCGATGTCGGCGACTGTCAGGTTGCGGGCCGCCATCGCCCTTCGGTCGAGCCAGATCCGCACCGCCATCGGCCGGTCGCCGTAAAGGTCGATGCTCGCAACCCCCGGGACCGTTGCCAAGCGGTCCACCACGTAGCGGTCCACGTAGTCGGTAATCTCGTCGGGTGTCATGTTGGGGTTCACCACCGCCAGACGCATCACCGGGTCGGCATCGGCATCGTTCTTGATCACCTGAGGTTCCTCCACGTCCTCCGGGAGCTCGGCACGCACCCGCGCGACGGCGTCGCGTACATCGTTAGCCGCCTCGTCGATACTACGGCCCACCTCGAACTCGATGGTGACGGTGCTCCGCCCACGGCGGCTTTGGGAGCTAATGGTCTTGACGCCGGAGATCCCGGCGATGGAACCCTCCAGCACCTCAGTGATATCGGTGTCGACGATTTCGGGTGCGGCCCCGGTGTATTCGGTACGCACCGAGACTATGGCCGCGTCGATGTCGGGCAGCTCGCGGACCGGTAACTGGGTTAGCGCAGCGATGCCGAACACGATGATGAGAAGGCTTGCGACGGCGGCCAGCACCGGGCGCCGGACGGCGATGTCGGACAGCATCAGGAGTGGCTCCCTTCAGCCGTTGGCGTTGTTAGCGCTGCTGGCGTTTCCTCGGTGGCCAACGGCGGGACGTCCTCCTTGGCAGGGACGGGGCCAGAGTCCGGGGCGGGAACGGCGGGCGGTGCGTTCATCACGTCGACGGCAATGCCGTCGCGCAGCGATTGGATGCCGCGCGAGATCACCGGTTCCCCCGCCGTGACCCCGGTTTCCACCTCCACCACGCCCTCGCGGCGCAGCCCGGTGGTGATGCGCCGGCGCACCGCTTTTCCGTCCTCGACTACGAACAGAAATGCATCGCCCCCCTGCACCAGGATCGCCTCCTCCGTTACCACCACGGCATCACGCTCACCCATAGCCAGGGTGAGGCGCATGAACATACCGGCCGGCAGATCACGATCCTCATTGGGAAGCCGGGCGCGCACCCTGAAGGCGCGTGACGTCTGGTCGACGCGGCTGTCGACGACGACAACGGTTCCGGTGAAGCTGCGCCCGGGGAAGGCCGCGGTAGAGGCGGTGACGGGTTGACCCTCGTCGATCTGGCCGTAGACCGTTTCCGGCAGACGGAATTCGATCTCCACCGCCGACAGGTCGTCGAGGCTGGTCAGCACGGTGTCGCTCTCCACCCTCGCGCCCAGATCCACCGCGGTGATGCCCAGGACGCCTGCGAAGGGCGCGCGGACGGTGCGATCGGCAAGGCGCCGCTGCGCACGCTCGCGCGCCGCCCGGGCGATGGCCACCTCGGAGCGCACCTGATCGATGGTGGCGTGGCTGACATTGTTGCGGCTGAGCAGCGCCTCGGACCGCTCCAACGCCCGGGTTCTCTCCTCCAGTATGGCCTCAGATTCGGCCAAGGTTGCCTGCTCGATCTCGTCGTCCAGCCGCGCGAGCACCGTACCGGCCGCCACCTCGCGGCCGGCCACGATATCGATTTCGACCATGCGCCCCTCGACGTGCGGCACGATGTCTACTGAGCGCAGGGCCCGCGTGGTCCCCACAGCCTCCATAACCACGCTCAGCTTGCGGGCCTCGGCGGGGGCGACTTCGATGCCGATGCTTCGAGGTGTGCGCTGCTTCGACGGAGCGGCTGTCTCCGCCGGGGCGATGATCATTTCCTCATAGTAGAGGTATCCCCCGACAGCGAGGCCGGCGAGGATCGCCACGGACAGAATTTGGCGCAAACTTCCCATCATACCTCGCTTCTCGCGTCTACCCAGTGCGCTCCGCAGTGTCGAAGTCAACCCCCGGAGAGCGTTTGATTTCACGATCGATGTACGTCAATACCCTGCTTTGAGGAGCGGTTCGGATAAAAGTTTGTCGCAAAATGTAACGGCGACCGAGGTTGCGACAAACTGCGACAAACTTGCTGCCGGCCAGCTTTTTTGCTGTGAAACAACATCTATCTCTAGTGATTGCAGGAGCATCCTGCCAAGCCATTTATCGTCGGGGCAAAGACCATATGCTCACAACTGATGTCGCCATCGACCACGAAGCAGGTGAGCGTCGCCGCGGGTGGAATTCGACGCAGATTCCCCATCAAACCTCGTTTGGCGCGCCTGCGCGCAATGCATTCCGCAATTCCAAAGTCAGATCCCCAAGCACCTTAGCCTTTTCGGCGTCGATGCCTGCCTGCGCGATAGAGAGTGCTCGGTGTTCTGGTTTGGCGCGACTGTACACAAAAGGGGCGCCCATAGGTCCGCAGCCGGAAGGATAAAACCATGCCCAAGACCTCGACATATGATTTCATCTCCCGTGTCAATCACTGGGTCATCGCGCTTGTTGTAATCGGGATGATCGGTTTCGGTCTCTATCTCGCATACGGCGGTCTCGCGCGCGAAGACCGGGGGCCTCTGATTGCCATTCACAAATCTATCGGTGTTCTGGTCTTCGGCTTTGGCGTGTGGCGTGTGTTGTGGCGGATCGTTCAGGGCTTTCCGGCATCCGCATCGGCGATGCCGGCATGGCAGGAAACGGCATCGAAGTTTGCGCATTGGGGACTGATGGCGGGAACCCTTCTCATGCCGCTATCGGGTGTCCTGTCGTCTGTCTTCCGCGGGCGCGCCGTAGAGGTCTTTGGCTGGTTTGCGATCCCGGCGCAGACGGAGATCACCTGGTTGGCTTCACTCGGCTCGGCGACCCACCAGTTTGTCGGTTATGGGCTGGCCGCCCTGGTGACGGTTCATGTTGCAGCAGCGCTGAAACACCATTTCCACGACACGGATCTGACCTTGAAGCGCATGCTGCGCGGAGAATCTCAGACCGGGCCGTCCTGATAGGGGAACGCTCATATCTCGCCCCTCATCCTGCCGGACAGGTCAGTCCGTGGCGAAGCAATAGAACAGACCGTCACCGCCCGTGCCTTGCAGGTCGGCAAGGCTGCAGCCGCGCGACGGGTGGGCGGCGTTCCAGGAGGTCGGGTTCGCACCGCCGCCCGTCCGGTCGTGATGTCCGACCATCGCCGAGCCCTCGCCACCGCTTGTCCAGTCGGCGCAGGCAGAACCCTCCAGCCGGCCATCAAGGCCTGAACCTGTAAGGATATCGTGCCGGTTCGGGTCGTCTCCGCGCCCGTTCACCACCTCGCCCCGCTCGTTCAGCGACGCGGCCTTGCTGAGCCCGTTGTCCTCGCTGTGCAGCGCCTCGACATCGTCTGAAACCTTCACTCCCGCCGCGTTGTACCAGGGACCGCTGCCGATCCGATCCCTAGCATCTTCTGCGCTGGATGACAGGTAGGCCCGCCAGGTCTTGCCCGTGACACCGGCTGCTGCAGCAAGGTTGTCGCAATGAGCGTCCGCACCCTCAAGGCCTCCGAGATTGGCGCCCTGTCCGGGATTTTCACTGGTGATGAAAAAGCTCATTGCGGCCTCCTGACCGGCGGCGGCCGAGACGAAGCCAAATGACAATGCGGCTGATAGCGCTAGGCGGATGATCATGGGGGGTGTCCTTGCATCATGCTTTCTGGGGTAGCGATTCAGATGACGATGGTTCTCGGCATCAGGCGGTCCGGGCTATGACCCGGATTACGAGAGGTCTACGGACTTCGTTGAAAGTCCGACGGAGAGAGACAGAGACCCCTCGTTCACGAGCCACCGGCGCAGCGTGAAGCGGCGTGCGCCGCATCTGTGCATGGGGTCGTCAGCAGCAAGTTCCTGTGCTTCCTCAAACGATCCTGCGCGGTAGACAATCAGGCCGGTGCCTTGCATCAGCTCGCCGGTCGGGTCGGACAGAGGTCCGGCGAAGGCGAGCTTTCCGGCTGCCTCAAGTGATCGCTGGTATTCCAGGTGTTCGGGCAGGTTGGCGCGGACTTCGTCCGATGTCTCCGCGGGCACCGATTCCACAACGAAAAGTTCAAGGGCCAAGGCCCCACGCTCTTTTGCCGTGCGTTTGTAGGCTTCCCAGGAAGGCATTTAATGACTTTTCTCGACAGTTGCGTAAGAAAATCGATTTTCTTTGACTATATCATGAATAATCGCCAATGATAGGGAAAACGCAACAGGGGAGCCAAGATGAGATTTGTTGTCGGCAGTCATAACAGCGCCCAGGCCGTGTTTCTTGTTGAGGATGACAGGGCGGTGAACCTTTCCCTGGCTCATCCCGGTGTCGGGGCGGATCTCATGGGGCTTATCAACGCGCCGGCCCTGATGGCTGAAATCGCGCGGGTTGGTTTGTCGGGAGAGACCCTGCCTGTTGCCTCGATCACGCCAGCGCTTCCGGTGGCCAAGCCGGGGAAGGTCATCTGCCTTGGCCTGAACTATATAGATCACATCAAAGAGGGCGGCTACGACGTTCCGGATTACCCGGCGCTCTTCATGCGATCCCTCAATTCTCTCATGGCGGCGGGTGAGCCTATGGTTCGTCCCTCTTGCTCCGAACGGCTGGACTACGAGGCCGAGCTGATGCTGATCATCGGTACGGGTGGCCGGCATATCGCCGAGGCCGACGCCTTGGATCATGTGTTCGGATACACCGTGTTCAACGATGGTTCGGTTCGCGATTACCAGCGAAAGACCCATCAGTGGACTCCGGGCAAAAACTTCGATCAGACGGGCCCTATCGGCCCCTTCGTCGTTACACCCGACGAACTGCCAGACGGGGCGACCGGGCTCAAAATCGAAAGCCGGGTCGGTGACGAGATCCTGCAAAGCGCCAATACGTCTGACATGTTGTGGTCCGTTGCGCGAACCATCGCAACGATCTCGGAATTCACGACCCTGGAGCCCGGAGATCTGATCGCCATGGGTACGCCGCCTGGCGTGGGCCACGCGAAGACTCCACCGCGCTGGCTTCGGCCTGGAGAAACAGTCGAGGTCGAAATCGAAGGGATCGGCATTTGCGCCAACCCGATTGTCGACGAGGCCGATTGGTTGAGATCCACGGCGGCTGAATGATGGCGCTTACGGGAGAAGAATTACAGCAGGCCCGGCACGCAGCGCAGGACGCCGTTCGGGCGGTGCGTGCGGGAAAAGCCGAGCTTGACGGTTCATCGATCGATCTGATCCTGCGGAAAGCGCGGTCGCACTATGCATGGCACGACAAGCCGGTTTCCGAGGATCTCCTGCGCTTGATCTACGAGATAACGATCGCCGGTCCGACCAGCATGAATTGCTGCCCGGCGCGGTTTGTCTTCGTTACGAGCGGGGATGGGAAAAGGCGGCTCTCAAAATCGCTGAAGGCCAAGAATGTCGACAAGATGATGGCGGCGCCGGTGACCGCGATCATCGCTTACGATCCGGATTTCTGGACCGAGCTTCCATTTCTTTTCCCTCATGAAGACCGTCGGCCTCATTTCGAGGGCAAGCCGGAGCATTCCAGGGATACCGCCTTTCGTAATTCCACCCTGCAGGGCGCCTACTTCATGATCGCGGCGCGGGCTGTCGGTCTGGATGTCGGGGCGATGTCCGGCTTTTCGAATGCGATTGTGGACGAGGAGTTTTTTTCCGAAAGCGGTTGGAAGTCCAATTTCCTCTGCAATCTCGGCTACGCTGATGAAACGGCGCTTTTCCAGAGACTGCCAAGGTTCCCGTTTGAACATGTCTGCAGCTTCTTATGAAGACAGGATAGGCCTGCGAATGAAAACATCCGTAGAGCTGCGCGCAAAGGCGGACTGCCCATCGCACTCTCGCGCTTATGTCGGCGTTCGCGACTTGGTTTTTGTGATCGACGAGCCGGTAGAGCGCGGGGGCGCAAACATGGGCCCCACCCCGACCGACATGGCTCTGGCGGCGCTGATCGGCTGTATGAACGTCATCGGCCACAAGTGTGCGGATCGGCTGGGTGTCGATATTGGGCATTTGGCCATAGACGCAAGCTGCGCGTTCGATCGCCGGGGCGTCACGCTCGACGAAGAAGTCGAAGTGCCCTTCCAGTCGATCATCCTGGTCGTGAAGAGCAGTGGCGGTGCGTCGGCAGAAGACCTGCGAAGGGTAGGGGCGGAAGTTGAGAAGTACTGCCCCCTTTCCAAGTTGTTTGGCAACGCAGGCACCAACCTGGAGGTCAGTTGGCGCAACGATTGATCGAAAAGCCGGGCGCAGGTGCCCGCAAAAAAAAAGGGAGGAAAGAATGAAACAATGGATCACAGGAACGGCTTTGGGCGCGGCCCTGGCCGGTTTGACGGCGCTTCCGTCGTTTGCGACGGAGACGATAAACGCTGTCGTCATCGATGGTTATCCGGCGCGCGCACTCTGGGTTAAAGAGTTTTCGAACTTCTTCATTCCCGAGGTGGACAAGCGACTCGCCGAAACCGGCAACTACAAGATGAACTGGCAGGAAAGCTACGGTGGCGCGATCGTCAAGCCCAAGGGCGTTCTGGATGGCGTGAAGCTGGGCCTGGGTGATATCGGCATCGTCACCACGATCTTCCATTCCTCGAAGCTTCCCAGCCAGGCGATCTCCGCCGTCACGCCGTTTATTGCGCCCGACGCGCGTGCCGTTGCCAAGGCGGTCGATGAGATTGCCAAGGAATACCCTTCCATGCAGAATGAGTTCGCAGCGCAGAATCAGGTGTATCTGGCCACGGGCGTCGTGCTGGACACTTATCAGGTGTTCTCGAAAGAGCCGGTCAGCGCGCTGGCGGATGTTGAGGGTAGCAAGGTTGCCGGCGCCGGGATGAACCTGCGTTACCTTGAAGGCATCGACGGCGCGGCCGGTGTGCGCGGTGGCCTGACCGATTTCTATAACATGCTTCAGACTGGTCTGGTCGACCATGCGATGCTGTGGCCCGAGGCCGCCAAGACCTTCAAGATTGCCGAAGTCGCGCCTTACATGCTGCGGGCCGATCTAGGGGCGGTGAACACCAAGACGGTCACGGTCAACAAGGACTATTGGGATGGGTTGCCGGACGAGGTCAAGGCTGTGCTGCAGGAAGTGGCGGTCGCATACCGTGATCATCTGGCCTCAATCGCAATGGACCGCGCGCAGGCGAGCCGCGAAGCTTTCGTTGCCGCGGGCGGAACGATCGTCGAGTTAAATCCGGCTGAGCGGGAAGGCTGGGCGAAAGCCATGCCGAACATCGCAATCGAATGGGCTGCCGGTCTCGACGAGCGCGGCGAGCCGGGTTCGGAGATGTTGCGGGCCTACATTGGCAAATTGGGAGCTGCCGGTTATACGCCCCTGCGCGATTGGGCATCCGAACTCGCCTCCAACTGAGGCGAGGAAACGGGCGGCTGTAAAACATGCCCCACGTGCTTTCCATCGCTGCGCACGCAGTCTCTAAACTGGTCAATGGCATTGCCGTTGGTGCGAATGCCGCCGGCACCCTCGTCGTGCTGCTTCTTGTGCTGGTCGTGAACTATGACGTGGTGGCGCGGGGTGTTTTCAATGCCCCGTTCCTGGGGGCGGTCGAGGTCGTGCAGTTCTCCATGGTGTTAATTGTCTTTCTTCAACTGCCCGACGTGATCCGGGTCAACCGCCTGACCCGTTCCGACGGCTTCCTGACGGTCCTCGGCGTGAAATACCCGAAGGCGAGTTCCGCCATTCGCCGCGCCATCAATGCGCTTTCCGCCATGATGATGGCGCTGATCGCCATCGCAATATGGCCGGAATTTCTCGAGATGCTGGAGACCCGCGATTACTTCGGCATACCCGGGGTCTTCACCGCCCCCTGGTGGCCGGTAAAACTGGTGATCTTCTCAAGCGCGGCGCTTTGCCTGATTGTGTTTGTGATCAAGGTCATCGCGCCTGACAGGGACATCTCACCCGTAAGGGGCCCGGAACACGCCGAGGACCCGTCGTGACCCCGATCGAGATCGGCCTGGTCTCAGTCATCGCGATCATCGTGCTGGTCTACATCGGGGTTTACATCCCGATTGCGCTGGGGGTCGTTTCCTTTGTCTCCATCTGGCTGATGCGGGACAATTTCGACTTGGCGATGAACCTTTTGAAGATCGCCATCGGCGACAGCGTCATGGAGTACACCTTCGCGACCGTGCCGCTTTTCACCTTCATGGGCTTGGTCGTTTCCAAGGCGGGGCTGGGCACGGACATCTATCAGGTCATGAACGCCGGCTTTCGAAAAGTGAAAGGCGGGATCGGTATTGCAACGGTGGGCGCCAACGCGGTCTTCGCCGCGGTCACGGGGTCGTCCATTGCTTCGGCATCGGTTTTCGCAAAGGTCTCGGTACCGCAGATGCTGACCTACGACTATAACCCGCGCTTTGCTGTAGGCGTGGTCGCGGGCTCGTCGGTTCTTGGGATGATCATCCCGCCTTCTGCGATGCTGATTATCTATTCCTTTGTCGCTGAGCAATCGGTCGGGGACATGTTTATAGCGGGTATCCTGCCCGGCCTTCTGTTGGCAGCCGCCTATGTGATCGCGATCTGGACCATGGGTCGGGTGGCCCCGGCTTTCGTCGGCGGGCGTTCGGTGGGCGAAACCGAGTGGATGACGGCCCGTGAGATCGCCGGTAAAACGCTTCCCATCCTGCTGCTGATCGTCGTTGTCCTCGGCGGCATTTATACCGGTTGGCTCACCCCTGTCGAGGCGGGGGCAACCGGCGCTCTTTTGGGTCTGGCCATCGCCGCGCTGCGCAGGAAGATGACATTGAAGGCCTTCTGGGAGGCGCTCCTCGAAACCGGTCACATCACCGCCGCGATCCTCTTCCTGATCACGACCGCATCGATCTACAGCCGAATGCTGGGATTGGCCGGCTTGCCGAACGAACTGGGTGATATCCTGTCCCAGTCGCAGATGAGTTTTTTCTGGATCATGTTTATCTATGTTTGCCTTATGATCTTTCTGGGAACGCTTCTCGATACGGCGTCCATCATCCTGATTGTCGTGCCGCTGTTCCTTCCGCTGGTCGAACCGATGGGGCTGTCGCTCGTTTGGTTCGGTATCATCACTGTTGTCGGTGCCGAGATCGGGCTTCTTACACCGCCGCTGGGCATATCCTGTTTCGTTATCAAAGCGACACTGAATGATGACCGCATCAGTCTGAAGGACGTTTTTATGGGCGCCTTTCCCTTTGCGGTCGTGATGCTGATCGTGCTCATCGCGTTGATCCGCTTCCCGTCGCTCAGCCTTGCCTTACTCAACTAAGGAGACCTCCATGCGAAACGTCACAAAGGAGAACATCACAGATGTTTTCATGGGGTATTTCGGAAAAGATACCGACCCGCGCCTGCTGGAGATCATGCAGAGCCTTGCCAACCACCTGCACGCCTTTGCCGTAGAGACCAAACTGACCCATGCCGAATGGCAGAAGGGGATCGCGTTTCTTGAATGGGCAGGGGATATCTCGGACAAGGAACGGCATGAATTTGTGTTGCTTTCCGATGTTCTGGGCCTGTCATCGCTTGTCGACATGGTGAACTCGGTGCCCGATGGCACATCCTCCAGCGTGTTGGGGCCGTTCCACATTACGGGAGCGCCACCCTTGAGTATTGGCGGAGACATGAAGCGGGACTATGAAGGAGAGATCCTGCTGGTCGAGGGTTTTGTGAAAGATCCCGATGGTGAGCCTATCGCGGGCGCCGAACTCGATATCTGGCAAACGGCACCGAACGGGCTCTATTCCAGCCAGGATCCGGCACAGGAAACCTACTCATTCCATGGCATTCAGACCACGGATGCAGATGGACGTTACGCCTTCACCACGGTAAAGCCGGTCAGCTACACGGTTCCGACGGACGGGCCGGCGGGTGAGATCCTGAACGCGACCGGCCGCCATCCCTGGCGTCCGTCCCATCTGCATTTCATCGTGAAGGCGGAGGGACACCGTCCTCTGGTGACAGAAGTGTTTCCCGACGATGACCCCTATCTTGACGAGGACACCGTGTTCGGCGTTCGCGACGATCTGGTGATGACCTATGTCGAACAGCCCGCGGGCAGCTTTCCCGCTGGTTTCGATCTCTCGGGGAAAGTCGACGGCCCCTATCTTCGTGTGGACTTTGACCTGGTTCTCACCCGCTTGCCGGCGGCCCGGCGAAACCCCTGAAACGGCGACTAGGTTGCCCGCTAGCGCTGTTCTGACGCGGTGCTGAACAGCCCGGTCAGGAACGCGCCGGTCTGCCGATAGTGATTAAGCAGCCGCTCGGACGCCAGATCCGCATTTCTTTCGATCGCCGCATTCAGGATGTCTTCGTGTTCCTTGGATACGTCGCGTTTTTTCTGATAGTTCAGCGATTTCCCGGCGAGGTAGCGATAGCGAATATTGAGGTCATAAAGCTGACTGCAGAATCTCAAGAGGATCGATGATCCGCAGTTGTCGAGCAGGGCCATATGGAAGGCCTTGTGGCGTTCTTCGAACCTTTCGATGTTGTCGCGGGATTCCCGGACCATTCTGTGATGGCTCAGGACCAGGCTTTCTTCCCATTGCTCGGAGGCGTTAGCGATGCTCTGACGCAGCGCCATATCTTCCAGCGAACACCGTAGCGCCAGGATCTCCTCGAAGTTCTCGAGGCTGGTAGCCGCCGTACGAAAGCCGCGTTGGTCAATCCGTTCCACCAACTGATCGGAGGTCAGAAGGCTCAGGGCCTCGCGGATCGGCGAGGCGCCCGTATCGAGCATCGACCGCAGGCTGTCGATCTTCAATTTCTCGCCGGGCGGCAGCTCGCCGACAACGATCATGCGCCTTATCGCCAGATAGGCCCTCTGCGTTGCCGAGGCGTCCTGGGTTGATGCTTCGGGAGAAGGAGAGAGGGTCTTGATGTTCATAGCGGCGAAATATCGAGTTTTTGCATCTTTTCCAATACAGTTCGCAACACTGGAAGCCCCCTGTCACTTCGCTGACCCTAAAGAATCGGCCCCTCAAGCCAGCGAATCCTAGCACATCTGGGCCCAATAACGTCATCTCATAGGCAATCTAAAACGATAAAATAATAAGTATATATAAAAAATCGATATTTTATTGAAATGTGACTCCCTGTCGTCTACTGTCTTTGGCAAATAAAGGGAGGATGTCATGAGAGTCTCACTGAAAGCTGCCGCACTTGCCGTTGCCGTCAGCCTGACGGCGGCGGGAGCGAGCGCTGAAGAGCTCAGAATTGGTACTGCCAGCCTGGGCGGCGCGTTCTATCCAATCGGTCAGGGCATTTCAAACCTGGTGAACAAGTATGCCGGTGATGGCCTTACGATGACTCCGGTGGTGACCGGCGGGTCGGTTCAGAACCCACGTCTGATCGACTCCAGCGAGGTCGAGATTGCAATCACCAACAACAATCTTGCAGTGCTCGCGCTGGCCGGCAAGGGTCCTTACAAGAGCGGTGCGATCGATTTGACTGCAGTCGCCGCGCTGCACCCGAGCATTTTGCACATGATTGTGCTTGAGGGCTCCGACATCCGGACATTCGAGGATATTAAAGGCAAGCGGGTTGCCATCGGGCCGGCAGGCGGTGGAACGCTTGGCTTCATGAACTTCCTTCTGCCCTTGCACGGGATGTCGATGGACGACATCACACCCAGCTTTTTGTCATACTCCGATGGCTTCAGCCAGCTGACCGACGGCAATGTCGATGCTGCTTTCGCACTGTCCGGCTATCCGGCCGGTGCCGTTATGCAGGCTGCTGCGGGCAGCAAGCTGCGATTCATCTCGTTCTCTGAGGGCAAGCTGGCCGAAGCGCTGGCCAAAAACGGCGCCTACAAGGCGGTCGAGGTTGCGTCCGAGGTTTATGGTACCGAGCAAGCCGGCAAGCTGATCGGCGTGAACAACGTGCTGGTTGTTTCCAGGACCATGGATGCCGACGTGGTCGAGAAGATCACTGCCGCGGTCTTTGACAACATCGAAGAGTTTCGCGCCGAGAATGCGAATGCCAAGCAAATCGATCCCGCCGACAGCCTGAAGCTGGCCATTCCGCTCCACGAAGGTGCGGCACGTTACTTCAAGAAGTAACGTGGTTTGTGCGAAGCGCCTTATCTAGAGGCGCCGCTGTCGATCCCGGGCAGGTCATCCGGGCCCTGACAACGAGAAGCTGGAGCGAGCGGCCGTGCATCGGTATTTCAAATCCGAGAACCTTCTCTTCCTGATCGCTCTCGGGTTTGGCGTCTACCACTTGATGGTGGTGTCGGGTCTTCTCGCGGTCTCCACGATGCAGACGCGGCTTGTGCATCTGATGCTGGCGCTCACGCTGGTCTTTGCGCTGAAGCCTCTGCGGCGGGACCTGTCGGGATCGCGCGCCGATCGCCTTGTTTCCTTTGTTCTCGTATTGGCGACCCTTGCTGCCAGTTTATGGCTGTTGGTTCGTTGGAAAGCCATCGCTTTCAGCGGCGGTCTGACCGAACCCGGGGATTTCTATGCCGGACTCGTCATCATTGTGGTTGTCTTTGAGGCTGCCCGGCGGGGCATCGGTCTGATCCTGGCCGGGATTACCCTGGTCTTTTTCTGCTATCCCTTTGTCAGTCCCTACCTGCCGGGTCTTTTGAACAGTCGGGGCTACAGCCTTGAGCGCATGGTGATCTTTCTGACCACCGACACGCAAGGCGTCTACGGCATCCCCATCGGCGTTGCGTCAACCTACATCATTGTCTTCACGATTTTCGGGGCATTGCTGTCCCGTTTTGGGGCCGGAGATTTCTTTTTTGCGCTGTCGGTTCGGCTGACTGCCGGGCTACGGGCGGCCAGCGCCAAGTCTGCGGTAATCTTTTCGACTCTGATCGGCATGGTGTCGGGCTCCGCCGCGGGCAATGTCGCCGTCACGGGAACGCTGACCATTCCGATCATGAAGCGGGAAGGCTATGCGCCGCACCAAGCCGGTGCGATCGAAGCCGTAGCCTCGACCGGCGGGCAACTGATGCCGCCTGTAATGGGGGCGGCGGCCTTCATCATGGCGGAAATCGTAGGGGTTCCCTATATATCGATTATGGGCGCGGGGCTTCTGCCGGCGATCCTGTTCTTTGGCTCGATCTTCTTCGTCGTTCACTTTCAGGCCGTCAAATCGGGCCTCGAGCCGGTTAAGATCGACGCCGAGGATGATCGTTCCACGCTGCGGGTGCTGATTGAGGGGTTTCCCTTCATCGCCTCCTTCGGAACCCTGATCGGGCTTATGCTTGCAGGCTATTCGCCCTTCAAGGCGTCACTCTGGGCCATGCTGGTTCTGATCGGTCTCGACCTGGCCTGGCAGAGAAAGTTCGATCTGGACTACGTCCGCAAGATCCTTGGCGGTATCGCCGAGGGCGCGCGGGGCGTTGTCACGATCTCGGCGGCCTGCGCCGCGGCGGGGATCATCTCGGGCACCCTCGGAATTACGGGGCTTGGGTCGAAGATTGCGGTCCTGATCGACATCGCTTCCGGCGGATACCTGCTTGTCGCGCTCTTTTTCACCATGGTCACCTCGATCATTCTGGGCATGGGGCTGCCGACGACGGCGGCTTACCTGATCCTGGCGACTGTCGTCGCACCCGCCTTGGTGAAGTTGGATGTGCCGATGCTGACGGCGCATTTCTTCGTCTTCTATTACGGCTGCATATCGACGATCACCCCGCCTGTCGCGCTGGCGGCCTATGTCGCCGGCGGTATCGCAAAGGCCGACGTCAACAAGGTCGGGTGGACCGCCGCGGCCTATGCCGTCACCAGCTTTTTCCTGCCCTTTGCCTTCGTTTTCGGACCCGGGCTTTTGCTGCAGGATGGCATCGGGGAGAACCTCCTGGCTGTCGTGACCGGGATCGTCGGGACCGGTGCTGTGGCGGCGGCGGTCATCGGGTGTCTCGCGCGACCTCTGAGCCCTTTTTCCAGGTGTCTTGCCTGTGCCGGCGGCGGTTGCCTGATCATACAGATCCCGGCGACAGCGCTTTTGGGCACGGTCCTTCTTTTGGGACTCATCGTGATTGAAAGCCGGTCCCTGCGGGCCGCTACGAAACTTTAGAACTCAGGAAAGCAAGCCATGGCCCAGAAATTCCGCCGCGTCGTCACCGGTCATGATGCCAAGGGCGTTGCCTGCGTGGTCTCGGACCAAGATGCCGGTCACATCCTTCAACGCCCGAACCGGCCAGGCGTAACCCTGACGAATTTCTGGCAGACCGACGGCACCCCGGCGGAGTACGACGCCGCCACGGAGACCTGCGATGGGCCTTTTGTCCTGCACCCTCCCGCAAACGGGACTGTTTTCAGGTGTGTCGAGTTTTTGCCTGAGGACCCGGAGGTTTTGGCGAGCTTGGACGGCAAGTCTGCCTTCGCCGAGATGGGGGCGGGCGCCAACATCGTCGAGGGCGCGCGCCACCCCTTCATGCACCGCACGGACAGTGTCGACTACGCCGTGATCCTCAAGGGCGAGATCTTTATGCTGCTTGATGAGGAGGAGGTGCGGCTCTCGGCAGGCGACATCGTGGTGCAGCGCGGCACCAATCACGCCTGGTCGAACCGCGGAACCGAACCCTGCGTGATCGCCTTTGTCCTGATCGACGGGGTGACGGATCGCGCGCTGGATGGTTCAGCGCGAACGGGAACCCCAAGCCGTTAGGCTCTGTGAGGGCACTGTCACACTGACAGGGGCCTTGATATGTAAGGGAAGGAACTGCAATCCAGCGATATCGTAGGACGCTTAATTTGGGCTATTTTCTGATGCTTAGTGATCATCAGATTGGCATTGCAAGTGAATGTCGGTTTCGGTGGTTGCGGGCCCCCGCAGCCAATAAATTTGTGCCGCGCCGCCGACGCCAAGGCCCCGTTTTAATCCGCAGCCTTCACCGATTTGAAGGACTTGCTCGGCGTTTGCCCGGATTCCTGGCGATCTCAGGTTCAATCTGAACCTTCGGGATATCGCCAACTTGTTTGCTGGGCAGGCTATAGATGTAAGTGACGAGATGGTATGCGGCTGGGCTCGCGCGTTTTGGAACAGTCGGCGACCCTCGGCATCTCGGCGCAGTGTTCGGCGACCTTGGCCGTCGGAAGTTGTATCTGCGCGGGGGGCAGGGTTATTGGTCAGTTGGCGTCTTGGATTCCTCGATACGGTTTTGGGCGTTGTGGCATGCTGCGGCGAAGGTCCTCAGCACTTCGGTGGCGACCTGCAGGCCCGCGGGGTCTGCACTCTGGAAGCTTTCCTTAATGGCGCGTCCGACCTGGCTGTAAAGGGCGTCGACGCGCGGGTAACTCCGATCCGGGATATTGACAAGCACCGACCGGCGGTCGGTGCTTGACCGGTGCCGTTCGACCAAGCCGACACGTTCAAGGCGGTCTACCAGCGCCGTTACCGAGCCGCTGGTGAGGTTTGCACGCCGGCCGATCTCGCTTGCCGACTGTGGCCCGTTCTCCAGAATGTTAAGGCAGCGCAGGTCGCTGCGATGGATCCCCAGCATTTTCGCTATCTGGTCCTCGACCAGATCCACGGCGGCATAGACCTCCCGGCTCGCCTGCGTGAGCTCTTCAAGAAGGGGATCCTGTTCATTCATTTAACTTGACCGTCAAGAATCTTTATGATCAATTCAAATTGCATCGTATCAGCCCTGAAGAGGTGCGTACACCGTGTTCCAACGCCTCAGATTGCCTCTGCCCGGTGCGGTGTACAAGGCGTGATGCTTTTGGCGGTGGAGCTCAAGGATTTAGCGTCTCGCATAAGTTTTTCTATTTGTAATTGTAGTTGTTTCAAGTGCCCATTTTGAGGAATTTATTACAATAGGCAACCAGTTGGCAGAGTTCTGAATTGCCTGCCGTAAGTAAATCCTAAAAATACGGCGTAGATAACGTCGATCTATCTTTCTGGCTGAATGGGCGCATTGAAATCGAGCGCACAGAAAAGAAATAACCTGCCCTCTTTTATTGGTCTTGCCAAATAAAGAGATGTCGAGGTCAAGTGGGAGACAGGTAGTGATGGACGACTTCAGTCGTAGCCATGAGGGTCAGGACGACCTCACGGACAAGTTTACCGAGAATACTTCAGAAACCGTGGGATTCGCCATTGGCGATGGCAGCGCGGTCCTGCTCGGCCAGGCCGGCGCGGTGGTGGACATCGCGCGCCCGGCGCCCGGCCAGACCGTCGAGGTCCAGGCTGTCGCCGGCCAGATCTACAACCTGAACTTCCCGCCGGATGGGGCGCAGGTGCAGGTGGAGGGCGCCAACTTCGTCCTGGTCTTCGACGACAACGACGACGGCATACCGGACAGCCAGATTGTCTTCCTCGATATGGTGACAGTGGTCGAGGGCGGCGATACCCCGACCTTCACCATGGCAGGCACGGAAGTGGGTGCGGACGTGCTGCTGAGCCAGGCCCTGGCGCTTGCCGGGTCCGGCGAGGCGGACCTCGAGACCGCCGCTGGCCCGGGCGCCCAGGGTGGTGGTGCGACGCAGTACAACGATGATCTGGGCGAGACTCTCGATCTCTTGGCGGCGGCGGTGGGCACGCTGGCAGGGGCCACCCCGACCGCCGTGGCGGGCGCGGCCGCCCTTCCCGAAAATGAGATTCCGGATTCGATCCCAACGGCGGAGAACAGCGCCCTTACTTTCGACGAAACGCCGGGAGTCGATGACGCCTCAGACGACACCGACCTGCCCGCCGGCATCGAAAGCACGCTTGCGGGTGCCTTTGACAACAGCTTTCCCGGCGCTGGCGGGCTGCCGGCGGTCACGGGGGCGGCCAACGGCAGCCTGACCTTCGATGCCAACCTCAACGGGCCGGCGCGGGCCGTTGATTTCTTAAGCTATGCCGATGTCGACAGCGGGCTCGACACCGGCGGCCGGGCGAACCCCGAAGATATCCTGCTGCGGACCGATCCCGATGACAGCCGCATTGTCTGGGGCATCGGCGCCGACAGCGGCGCGCCGGTCTTCGTCGCCTTCATTCCGGATTTCGAAGCCTTCGCCTCCGGCCCCGGCACGGCGGACTTCTGGTTCGTCACCTTCCAGCCGATCAACCACCCCGTGGCCGGGGCGGAAGACCCCGGCGCCACGCCGGACCCCTTCGACGAGGCGGTATTCCTGACGCTGCAATACGTGGTGACCGACAATGACGGCGACGTCTCGCCGCCCGCCACCATCACGCTGACCATCGAGGACGACGGTCCGGCGGCGGGTCTGGCCCTGCTGCCGGCTGCGGCGATCGTGGTTGACGAGAGCCTGGGGGAGAACCCCGGCGAGGACGAGAGCGTCAGCCTGGGCGCGGTGACGGTCCTGGCCGCCGATCTCTTCGTCGACTCTGCCGATGCCGGTACCGACGGCCAGGCGAGCAAGGTCTACACGCTGGAACTGGCGGCGGGCGCCAGCGGTCTGACCGACACGGCCTCCGGCGAGGCGGTCATCCTGGTCGACAACAACGGCGTGATCGAGGGCCGCACCGAGACCGGCGATGCGCTGGTTTTCACCGTCGCGGTCGATGCCGGCAGCGGCGACGTGACGATCACCCAGCTGCGCGCGCTGGAGCACGGCGATACCGGCAGCTCGGATGAGAGCGTGAGCCTGAACGGCGATCTGCTGTCGCTGGTGCAGACGGTGAGCGACGGCGACGGCGATGTCGACAGCGCCTCGGTCGACCTGGGCAGTGTGATCTCCTTCGAGGATGACGGTCCGGCGGCGGGCCTGGCCCTGCTGCCCGGCGCGGCGATCGTGGTTGACGAGAGCCTGGGGGAGAACCCCGGCGAGGACGAGAGCGTCAGCCTGGGCGCGGTGACGGTCCTGGGCACGGACCTTTTTACCGACAGCGCCGATGCCGGTGCCGACGGCCAGGCGAGCAAGGTCTACACGCTGGAACTGGCGGCGGGCGCGAGCGGTCTGACCGACACGGCTTCCGGCGAGGCGGTCATCCTGGTCGACAACAACGGCGTGATCGAGGGCCGCACCGAGACCGGCGATGCGCTGGTTTTCACCGTCGCGGTCGATGCCGGCAGCGGCGACGTGACGATCACCCAGCTGCGCGCGCTGGAGCACGGCGATACCGGCAGCTCGGATGAGAGCGTGAGCCTGAACGGCGATCTGCTGTCGCTGGTGCAGACGGTGAGCGACGGCGACGGCGATGCCGATGACGCCTCGGTCGACCTGGGCAGTGTGATCTCCTTCGAGGATGACGGCCCGGCGGCGGGCCTGGCCCTGCTGCCCGGCGCGGCGATCGTGGTGGACGAGAGCCTGGGGGAGAACCCGGGCGAGGACGAGACGGCAAGTCTGGGCGCGGTGACGGTCCTGGCCGCCGATCTCTTCGTCGACTCTGCCGATGCCGGTACCGACGGCCAGGCGAGCAAGGTCTACACGCTGGAACTGGCGGCGGGCGCGAGCGGCCTGACCGACACGGCTTCCGGCGAGGCGGTCATCCTGGTCGACAACAACGGCGTGATCGAGGGCCGCACCGAGACCGGCGATGCGCTGGTTTTCACCGTCGCGGTCGATGCCGGCAGCGGCGACGTGACGATCACCCAGCTGCGCGCGCTGGAGCACGGCGATACCGGCAGCTCGGATGAGAGCGTGAGCCTGAACGGCGATCTGCTGTCGCTGGTGCAGACGGTGAGCGACGGCGACGGCGATGCCGATGACGCCGCGGTGGAACTGGGTTCCCTGATCAGGTTCGAGGACGACGGGCCGGCGGTGACGGTAACGGCGAGCACGGTTGAGACCCTGTTGCACTTCGAGATGCCGGCCCCCGACGGCGATGCCGACGGCATCGCCTTTGCCGGCCTGTCGGAAGCGGTGCAGAACCGTTTCAACGCGGTCGAGAACCCCGGCGACGATCCGGATGCGGCCGGCAAGGATAACGGCGCGGTGGGTTTCGCTGCCAACGCCGGCGGCTTGATCACGGTGACCGCCGCCGACTTCGGCGCCGACGGACCGCTGGGCGGCGACGGACCGCTGGGCGGCGACGCCGATGCCGCGACCAGCTTCGCCCTGGCGATCAACGGCAACAACGGCTTGGTCGATTCCGGGCTCGACACCGCCGATGACCTGGATATCTATCTGTTCCTGCAAGCGGACGGGGTGGTGGTCGGCCGGGTCGATCAGGACGGCGATGGCAGCGCCGGGCCGGACGACCCGGCGGCTTTCGCCATTGCTGTCGATCCCGCCAGCGGCGCGATCTATCTGGCCCAGTGGCTGTTGCTGGCCCACGACAACAGCCCGGAGACCTTCGACCAGGCCATCGCCCTGGCCGCGGATGCGCTTCAGGTCGTGGTCACGCTGAGCGATGGCGACGGCGACCAGGTCCGCGCCGCCGCCGACATCGGCAACCTTGTCCAGTTCCAGGATAACGGCGCCATCGCCATCGCCCCGGTCATCGACCTGACCGGTCTGGGCAACCCCCAGGGATTTGTCATCCAGGGCGACGCGGACCGCGATCAGGCCGGCTGGAGCGTTTCCTCGGCGGGTGACGTAAATGGAGACGGCTTCGACGACCTCGTCGTCGGCGCGTTCGGTAATGACGGCGGCATCGGGGCGGCCTATGTGATCTTCGGCAAGGCGGAGGCCTTTGGGACCATCGACCTGGAGAACCCTCTGGACCCCACCGTCGGCTTCGTCATCCAAGGCGCTGCGTCGTTCAACTGGGCCGGCCGAAGCGTTTCCTCGGCCGGAGACGTCAATGGCGACGGCTTCGACGACCTCATCGTCGGCGCACCGCTTAACAACGACGCCGCGTTCTTTGCCGGCGCGGCCTATGTGGTCTTCGGCAAGGCGGATGGCTTTGGGACCATCGACCTGGCGAACCTGGCTGCGACGGATGGCTTCGTTATCCAGGGCGCCGATAGCGGCTACAGGACCGGCGGAAGCGTTTCCTCGGCCGGGGACGTCAACGGCGACGGCTTCGATGACGTGATCGTCGGCGCGCCCTATGGCGGCGGCTTGGCCGGGGCGGCCTATGTGATCTTCGGCAAGGCGGATGGCTTTGGGACCATCGACCTGGCGGACCCGCTGGCCTCCGCCGGCGGTTTCCTCATCGAGGGCCCTGTGGGGCGTAATATAGCCGGCGGAAGCGTTTCCTCTGCCGGGGATGTCAACGGTGACGGCTTCGATGACCTGATCGTTGGCGCGCCCGGAAGCGGCGGCTATGCCGGTGCGGCCTATGTGATCTTCGGCAAGGCGGGCGGATTCGGTGACATCGATCTGGCGAACCTCACTCCGACGGATGGATTCGTCATCCAGGGCGACGTTCCGGGCGACCAGGCCGGCGTGAGCGTTTCCTCAGTCGGGGACGTGAATGGCGACGGTTTCGACGACCTGATCGTCGGCGCCCACTATAACGACGAAGGGGGCACGAATGCCGGGGCGGCCTATGTGATCTTCGGCAAGGCCGAGGCCTTCGGGACCATCGACCTGGAGAACCCTCTGGACCCCGCTGTCGGCTTCGTCATCCGGGGCGCAGCGACGGACGACAGGGCCGGCTTGAGCGTTTCCTCGGCCGGTGACCTGAATGGCGACGGTTTCGACGACCTGATCGTCGGCGCGCCCCGTAATGACGACGGGGGGGACGATGCCGGGGCGGCCTATGTGGTTTTCGGCAAGGCCGATGGCTTCGGCTCGTCCGGAACGCCGGGGGTGCTCGACCTGGCGGCCCTCACTCAGGCCGAGGGTTTCGTCCTTCAGGGCGATGTGCCCGGTGACAGGGCCGGCTACAGCGTCTCCTCGGCCGGTGACCTGAATGGCGACGGCTTCGACGACCTGATCCTCGGTGCGCCGCGTAATGATGACGGCGGGACCGATGCCGGGGCGGTCTATGTGGTTTTCGGCGGCGCCTTCGGTAGCGGCGACACGCCGGTGACGACGACCGGGACCAGCGCACAGGAGATCCTGATCGGCGGCCGGGGCAACGACAGCCTGGCCGGCGGCGGCGGGGCCGACGTGATCCGCAGTGGGGCCGGCGACGACCTCTTGATCGTATCCGATACCGGCTTCGCGCGGATCGACGGCGGCAGCGGCTTCGACATCCTGGCACTGGACGGTGCGGATCTGGATCTCGACTTCACAGCCATCGACAGTTCCTCTCAAGTGACGGACATCGAGGCCATCGATCTCACCGGCAGCGGCAACAACACGCTCGCGCTGGATACCCAGGATCTGCTGCAGCTCTCCGACGAGACCAGCGACCTCTTCGTCTTCGGCGACACCGGCGACAGGGTGGCATTGACCGGCGACTTCAGCGCCGCCGGAACCGAGACCGTCGACGGCACCATCTACAACGTCTATACCTCCGCCGGGACCGAGGCCCGACTGCTGTCGGAAACCGACGTTACGGTCGAGATAAGCTAAGGCGGCATCACCAAATGGATGGCGGAGAGATGACCAAGACGGCCGCGACCGGCGCGACCCAGGCGGCCAAGGTGGAACTGACGCCCTCGCGGCAGTTCCCCAACTGGCTGGCCGAGCGGCAGACCAGCCTGGCCTTCACCACCTATCAGGCCGGCAAGCTGTTCCTCATCGGCCTGCAGCCCGATGGCCGCCTGTCGATCTTCGAGCGCACCTTCAACCGCTGCATGGGCCTCTGGGCGGAGGGCGACAGCCTGTGGATGAGCACGCTCTACCAGCTCTGGCGCTTCCAGAACGCGGCCCAGGATGGCCAGGCGGCCAACGGTTACGACCGGGTCTACATCCCGCAGCTCGCCTATACCACCGGCGACCTGGACATCCACGACGTGGCGGTCGACGCCGATGGCCGGGCGATCTTCGTCAACACCCTGTTCGGCTGTCTGGCCACGGTCAGCCCGGCGCACAGCTTCGTCCCGCTCTGGCAGCCGCCCTTCCTCAGTAAGCTGGCGGCGGAGGACCGTTGCCATCTGAACGGCCTGGCGATGGAAGACGGGCGGGCCCGCTACGTGACGGCGGTCAGCCAGTCCGACGTCGCCGACGGCTGGCGTGACCGCCGCGGCGACGGCGGCTGCGTGATCGATGTGGCCTCCGGCGAGATCGTCGTCAGCGCTCTGTCGATGCCCCACTCGCCGCGCCTGCACAACGGGCGGCTCTGGCTGCTGGATTCGGGCACGGGCCATTTCGGCTATGTCGATCCCGAGAAGGGGCATTTCGAGCGGGTGGCCTTCTGCCCCGGCTATCTGCGCGGCCTGAATTTTATCGGCGACTTTGCCGTGGTCGGACTGTCGCGTCCGCGCGGCAACCGCACCTTCAGCGGCCTGGCGCTGGACGACAACCTGGCCAAGGCCGACAGCGATGCGCGCTGCGGTCTGATGGTGATCGACCTGAAAAGCGGCGACATCGTCCACTGGCTGCGCATCGAGGGCGTGGTCGAGGAACTCTACGATGTCGTGACCCTGCCCGGTGCCGTCCGCCCCATGGCGCTCGGCTTCAAGACCGACGAGATCCGCCGCGTCCTCAACGTTGGCGAACCCGGCGCCCTGATCCCGAACTGAGACGCTTTTGCCAGGCCGCAGATGCACGACCGCCGAATGATCGCTTCTGGCGAGAAGCAACTCAGTCGAGGGCAGCGCCGTTCGCCCTGAACTCGAAAATCCAAATCACCGGCAGTTGTGTCTGTGATGCTCCACGCCCAGGTGTCTAGATCGGATCATGTTTTGACGGAACCACTTTGTGGCTGCGCCAAAACATGTGAATCCGATCGCCATCAAATAGTTAGTGCAGATTCACCCGGTCGATGGATCGCCTCTGGCGATTCCATCCGACCGGGATCTGCTCTAGCTGCATGTCCTAGATCGGCGACAAGCAAAGGGCAGCATTAAGTCGGCCTTGGATTTACTGCAGAATTCGATTGTTAGATCAGTACCTTAAGCAAATGTCGGTTTCGGTGGTTGCGGGCCCCCGCAACCAATAAAAGCCCCGTCCAAAAGACGGGGCTTTGTTGGTTTCTGGAAACGGAGTTTTGGAACTTCAGAACAGATCGAAAACTCGCGCGTCTCAATGCCGAGATCGTCGTTCTCGCATGCTTCCGTGGATTTCCGGCATTCAGCGCCGGCGTTTGATCGCGAGATCGAGAGGGTTGATGCTTTCCTCGATTGCCTTGACCTCGCGTTGGAGCAGATCGATAAGTTGTGGCAGGCGTTCTGGCTGCAGTCTGGCACTGGTCATATTGATTGCGAGCGAGCCGACGACGTCGCGGCCATGGGGTAGGATTGGCACGGCGATCGCTGAAATTCCTTCGACCAGGCGGCCATGATCGAAAGCGTAGCCTTGATCCCTTATCTCAGGCAGGCGGTTGGCAATTTCGCTGTTCGATAAGCCGTTGAAGTTGTCATACTGGGGCGCATTGGTTTCCAGGATGATCTCGGCCTCCTCGGGCGGCAGGAACGCGAGGATTGCCTGGCTGGCCGGACCAACGCCGAGTGGGATCTGTCCGCCGACCTGGCCGGTCAGGCTATCGATCATGTAGCTGCCTTCCTGGCGGTCTACGCACACAGTGTTGAAACCACTGCGTGCCATGAGGAAGACCGTGTCGCCGGTCTCAGCGGCCAGGCGGAGGAGCGCGGGATGGCAGATCCGCCGGAAACCAGTGCCATCCGCCGCCTGTGCACCGAGCACGAAAAGTGAAAGCCCGAGGCGGTATCGCCTGGTCGCTTCCTCGCGTTCGATAAGGCCGTGCCGTTCAAGGGCGGCAATGATCCGATGGGCCGTCGGTTGAGTCAGATCCACGGCTTCGGCCAGTTCAGCGGATTTGGCCCCTTGTTCTCCGGCACTGCCCAGATAGCTCAAGATCGCAACAGCGCGATCGAGGAGCTGGGTCCCGGTCGCTTTTTCAGTTGCCTTGTCCTTAATCAAACCTTGCCTCTGCAACATCGACACGGCCGCCAATAGGCCACCGCTGCTTTGTAGACTTAAGTCCGGCATTGCCGGACGACGAACTCAATAGTCTCCTGGCACCTGCCCGGAGTTCTTCGAACCCGATTGCCGAACTCGGAGGCCTGCCACCGGGATTTCAACTTTAGGCATTTTGCACCGTCAATCCAGAACCTTGTTGCGAGTCCCCAAGAGCCGGTGAATTTGCGAGAACATCAAAAAGCGGCTGGGCGTGACCTTCATCAAGCTTCTCGATAGCGGATATCAGAGACGAGGCGAGGCTGGAATCAATGAGATCTTTGGTCGCCGTCTCGAACTTCGCCTTGAGATCGTTTCGGGTCATGGGATTGGTCGCTTCACCCTTGGGCTCGATGATTGTCCGTGTGACACGCCGGTTCGGCATCGTAACCTCCAGCCGTGCCGGTACAGCCTTCGAGAACATGGCATCCAGTTCCGGGTCGACCCACAGGTGGACGCGCTTCGCCAGCGCTATGACCTCGCGGTCTCCAAGAGACTCTTCGGTGAGCGGTAAAAAAGCGCCGACCCCGCGCAATGCCATGAGAGCGAGACAGAAGGGCACGCTGTATTGAGCCGCCTCGAGGTTGGCTGGGGCCAGATCGTTGTTGAGCCTGAACACCCGGCTGAAGGTGTGAACGTCGATCCTTTGTACGGCGGCCAAGTTGACCGCTCCCTCAGTCTGAAGTTCCAATAAGGCGTCGAGTGCGGCATGGGCCCATCGGCAGCAGCTATAGGGTTTGAAGTAGATGCCATCGATCAGCCAGCTTTTACCGAGCGCCCGGGAAAGCTTAAGGGGATCGTAGAATTTGTCGTTGTCGAAGAGATCGATCGGCCCGGTGAACCCTGCTTGCGCCAGATCGACCGCCGCAAGGCCCGTCGCCGTCGCCCAGGCTATGCCTTCCTTCACATGATTACCCATGACCCGCGAGTAAGCGACTGCCGCCAGGTTCGGGGCTGTCGAACCGGCAATCGCAATAGCTTGGGCAATTTTGCTCGGTGGGAGTTTACGGAGCCAGCTGGCTGCTGCTGCCGCACCCTGACCGCACCAGGGCCCGGTTACAAGGGTGTCGAGATTGTCCATGTCTCGTGCGGCGGCAATCCGAATGGCTATCTCGTACCCCAAAGCTATGGCGGTCAACACACGCTCTGCATCCGCTCCACAGGATTCGGCCGTTGCGAGCACGGCCGGGATGATGCAGGCGCCGGGATGGCCGGCCGCTGCCCGGTGGCCGTCGTCCAAATCCATCATCGACGCCGCTGCGGAATTGGCAAACGCTGCGCCGGTGATCGTCAGGCGCACCGGCGAGAACCAAGCCGCAGATTCACCCGCTCCCCAGATTGCTTGCGCGGCGTCCCTGGCCGCCCGCCCACCCGGGGATTCATGCCCCGCAATGGCTGCCGTCATGAGGTCGAAAACAGCACTGACGGCCATTTCTCGTGTCGCCTGCGGTACCGACGTGGTTTCGCTCACAAAATGCGCCAGTTCCTGGGCAATCGTCATGCTGTTCTCCAAGGGATGCGGTCGTTCCGTCAATCTGTGCCGCTTCATCAAGGTATCCAGTATCATCATATAATGATAGATTCTACTTGTATATTCCATACTATGGATTATAAAATATGAGTCAGTGAAGGGCAGATGAGCGTTTTGCAACGCCGGACCAACCGGTGAGCGAAGCGCCGGGGAGATGAACGACATGGGCTTGGCGGGGCATTCCCAGGGACAGTTGCGGCGTGTCGCAGCGACGGACCGGCCACGGATCGCATTCACCCTCGATGGCGCCCTGCTGGAGGCGCTGGAGGGAGATACCATCCTCACGGCAATACTTACGAATTCGCGGTATCTGCGCCGCTTTGAGTTCAATGGCGAACCGCGCGCCGGCTTCTGCCTGATGGGCGCCTGTCAGGATTGTTGGGTCCGTCAGAGTGACGGTATGGCCTTGCGCGCCTGCACTACGTTGATCGAGTCCGGCATGACGCTTCTGACGAGAGGCGCTGACGGTGGCTAGCATCATTTCCTGCGCCGCGACGGTCCGCGCCGGCCATCAAATGTTGCCTGAGCTCCTCAGTGGCACTTGGACGCCTTTGAAGCGACCCGGGATGTCACTATGCGGAACGTTTCCAACGGCCATTCCGCCGGCAGGGGCCTGCCAGCGATTCATGAACATGGGAGATTGGACCAAATGACAATAGTCCAGAATAGAAATGAATCCCGGAAAGGGCGCCTGGCTTCCCGCGCAGGGCGGCCTTTCATTGTTGCAGCCGCTTTGGCCGGACTTTTGGTTTGGGCACCAGGGGCGCAGGCAGCCGATGCCGAAGTTATTGATGCGGATGCCCGTTTTCCCGAGGGCCCGGTTTGGCATGACGGGAAGCTTTACTATGTCGAGTATGGCGGCCACACGGTCATGTCCTGGGATGGTCAGGACAGCGCGGTTGTTTGGACCTTGGACGGCTGTGGGCCCGCTGCTGTAGAGCCGAACGGTGAAGGCGCCTTCCTGGTTACCTGCTATGACAGCAATAGCTTGGTGAAGATCAGCAGTGCCGGAAAAACGCTTCAGACCTATGAGAAAAGCGAGAGCGGAATAGCGCTCATTGGTCCCAACGACATTACGCCTGACGGCAAAGGCGGGTTCTACGTCACGACATCCGGGCCCTGGGAGACGGCGCCCATAGTCGGCGGGGTGTTCCATTACGGTGCGGACGGTTTGATCCGTCAGCTAGCCGATGACCTTCACTATGCAAACGGCGTCGCTTTGTCACCAGATGGCAAGACCCTCTACTGCTCGGAATCATATGCCGGCAGGATCGTCCAATTCACTGTTCAAGACGACGGCTCGCTTGCGGATCGGCGCGAATTTGTCCGCCTGGACAGAGTGATGGACGACACCACCGAGGAGGGCCTTACGCCGGACGGAATGGAGTTCGACGCCGAAGGGAACCTTTACATCGGACTCTATAACCGTCTGGGAAAAATTCTCGTTGTCGATGCCGAAGGAAAATTTCTGCGAACGCTTGACGTGCCATCGCCATACGCTCCAAACCTCTTTTTCGACCCGTCTGGCAAGTTCATCTATGTGACGGCGGTGGACGATGGCGACAACGCGCCTTATCCGGGAAAGGTCTACAAAATTGGCCTTGATTGAGTGGCAAATGGGCAGGCCATCTCATCGGATGAACCGTTGGGCCCTCCTGTACTCCGCAATTCTCACGGGGCCTAGCATGGCAATTGCGCCGAGAGGTACCGGGAATGCCTAGCACCGTCATCGTCGGCGCCGGTCCCGCGGGCGTTCGCGCCGCCGAGACCCTCGTGCAGGCAGGCATTCGCCCGACTGTGATCGACGAGGCCTCCATAAGCGGCGGCCAGATCTATCGGAGACCACCTTCGGTATTCCGCCGTGATCCCAATGCGCTTTACGGTTTCGAAGCGAAGCGGGCCGGTGACCAGCACCGAACCTTCGACAATCTGAGAGACCAGGTTGACTATTGGCCCAACGCCGCTGTCTGGTCTGCGCAGGGACGGACCTTGAGTGTTGTGACCGAGACGGGTCCGAAAGAGTTGAGATGGGACCGCTTGATCCTGGCGACCGGGGCTATGGACCGGGTCGTTCCCTTCGCGGGTTGGACACTGCCCGGTGTCTACACCCTCGGCGGCGCGCAGGTTGCCCTCAAGTACCAGGCTTGTGCCATCGGGGAGCATCCTGTCTTTATCGGCACGGGGCCGTTGCTTTACCTCGCCGCGTATCAATATGCCGCTGCGGGTGTCGATGTCAGGGCCGTACTCGATACGGCGCCGTTCGCCGCCAAGTGCCGCGCGCTACCGGGGCTTATGAGCGGCGGTCGGACCTTTCTAAAAGGCCTCTACTATGTTCTCCGATTACGCGCGCGTGGTATCCAACTAGCGGCGGGCATACGGCCTGTCGCTGTTAATCCTGGACCTGACGGCACGGTTTCAGGGGTTGTTTGGCATGACCGTCGCGGCCGGGAGAAACGGACGGCCTGCGACGCCCTGGCCGCAGGTTTCGGCTTGCGGTCGGAGACCCAGCTTGCCGATCTCTGCGGTGTCTCCTTTGTCTTCGACCCGGTCCAACGCCAGTGGCTGCCTAGCCAGGATGGCGAGGGGCGCGCCGACATCGAGGGTGTCTATCTCGCCGGCGATGGAGCGGCCGTAAAGGGAGCGGATGCTGCCGAGTTGAGTGGCGCACGTGCTGCGCACGCTCTTCTCTACGATCTCGGCCGAGCCGAAAGTGCAAGAGAGCTCAAAGCATTGAACCGGCGGCTCGCCCGGTCTGAGCGTTTTCGCCGATCACTGGAAGCAGGGGCTTTTCCTTTCCCCGCCGATCTCGCGGCCGGAGCCGCTGACGACCTTATGATCTGCCGCTGCGAAGCCGTCACGGCGGGTGAACTGCGCAAGTCCGTTTGTGAGCTCAAGGCAACCGAGCTCAATCGGGCCAAGGCCTTTACGCGCCTTGGCATGGGCCGCTGCCAGGGCCGTGTCTGCGGCCCCGCAGCAGCCGAGATACTCGCCGAGAGCCTCGGGGTGCCTCTTGAAGCGGTCGGACGGCTGCGCGGGCAGGCGCCGGTTAAGCCGGTCCCGATGACTGCCTTCCTCGATGGTGCCGTGTCATGACGAAGGTTGACGTGGCGGTCATTGGGGGAGGGCTGGTGGGCTGTTCAGCGGCCCTCCACCTGCGCCGGCGCGGGGCATCTGTTGTCTTGCTGGAACGACGGCGCTGCGGCGGTCAGGCCAGCGGTGTGAACTACGGTGGCGTGCGGCAGCAGGGCAGGGACCTGGTGGAGTTGCCGCTGGCCAGGCGCAGCCGGCGGATCTGGGCTGAACTCGATGCACTGGTCGGTACTGATTGCGAGTTCGAGGCTACGGGGCACCTGAAGCTGGCCCGCTCGGAATCCGAGATGGCTGAACTGGAAATCTATGCGAGTCGCGCCCGCGAATTCGGCCTGCAACTCGAAACGATAGGACCTGAAAGGATTCGCACGCGATTTCCCTGGCTCGGCGATGGCGTTGTCGGCGGCTCGTTTTGCGCCGAAGACGGTCATGCCAATCCAAGGCTCGTCGCGCCGGCCTTCGCCCGCGCGGCTGTCGCGACGGGGGCCGATATTCGTGAGGAGATCGAAGTCCTCCACGCGTGCCATGACGGTGAAGTCTTCGAACTTTGTCTTTCCGACGGAACATCGGTTCGGGCAGGCCGGCTTATCAATGCTGCCGGCGCCTGGGGTTCGACGGTTTCCGCCTGGTTCGGTGAGCCGGTGCCCGAAGAGGTGATGGCGCCGAACATGTGCGTTACAGGCCCCATCCCATATTTCCTGGTGCCGAATCTCGGCGTTTGCGGCGGTGGTGTCTATGTCCGTCAGATCCGCCGGGGTAATGTCATTTTCGGCGCCGGGGTCGGCGTCGCCGACCGGGATGAAATAGTGGCGCGTCCCTTGGCCGATGTTACCGCTGGCGCCGTCAGGCTCGCGGTCGATCTGGTGCCAAAGCTTGCAAGCGCGCAGATCATCCGGACCTGGACCGGAATCGAGGGCGTTATGCCTGACGGGCTGCCGGTCGTTGGCCTGAGCGAGACGACGCCCGGTCTGATCCACGCCTTCGGTTTCTCGGGTCATGGGTTTCAATTAGGCCCGGGCGTGGGCGCGGTTCTGTCCGAGTTGGCTATCGATGTCGCAACGACGGTGCCCATCGATCCTTTCCGGATAGGTCGATTCTCGAACGACGGGACTTCCCGGCATAGGGCCGGGTCTGCCGCCAGTTCGCCTGGGCGGCAGTCTGGGATGCAGTCCGGGCGGCAGTCGGGCACAACCCGGCTGTCACCGGTCACCTAGGCCCAACATAGCAACCATGTCGTTACAAGGAGGCAAGAATGAACAACAAACTAAAGCACGGATTTCGCATCAGTACACGATCACTGCTGGTTGTGGCCGCTTTTGCCGTCGGCATCTCTACAGCGGCAGCGGCGGAATGGCGGCTTTCAACGTCGTATCAGCCCGGCTCCGATGGCCACAAGGGCTCGCTGGATTTCGCGGAACGCGTCATGAAGGCGACGGATGGCCGCATCGATGTTGAGGTATATCCTGCAAACCAGCTGGGGGACTGGGTGGAGGTTTATGAGCAAGTCATGAGCGGCGCTGTCGAATTGACCATGGGTGCCGTGCCGTCGACCTTTGATCCCCGCCTTGCCATTGATTCCTTCCCTTACGCTGTCACAGACTATGCAGAAGCACAAAAGGCATATTCACCAGGCGGTTACCTCTATGAAATCGTCGATGAGATCGTCGCCGGTCAGGGTGTCAAGATTCTGAGCACATGGGCAAAAGGCATGGGCGGGGGTGCTTTTTCCGAGATCGTGCCAAATCCATACGATCCAAATGCCAAGCAAGGCATGAAGCTGCGCGTCTGGCCAGGCGGCGTAACCGCACGCGCATTGATGGAACGCTTTGGCTATAGCGTCACCATGATCCCTTGGGACGAAGTCTATACGGCGATGCAGACGGGGGTAGTTGAAGGTGTGATCGGGGGTAATCCGGAGCTCACGGTAACCAACTTCCTCGACATCACCAAGATGTACATCCAATACAACAACCACTTCGAAAACCACTACATCATGGTCAATCGAGATCTGTTTGAATCGCTTCCCCCGGAAGACCGGGCGGCGGTCGAGCGGGTGGCCATCGATATCATGAACGAGCGCTTCCCGCTGGCTGAAGCATCTGACGAAGCCTACATGCAGCAAATGCGGGATGCAGGAGTTGAGGTTGTGACCTTCCCGCCGGAACAAGCCGCAGCCTTTGCGGCCGTAGCGCGAAAAGATGTATGGCCCGAAATCAAGGGCGAGATCGGCGATGAGCTCTACAGTCGTCTGAAGTCCGAACTGAACATCAACTGATCGCATCGCGGTGCGGGATCGGATTGCAGCGATCCCGCACCTTCGCCCTCCCGAAAACTCCGCCGGAACGCGACGGGCCGATATGCATGATTCAAAAGGAACGACGATGCTACTCCTGGCGCGCATCTGGCATTTCAAGCTGTTCTTGAAACGCCTGACACTCGTGATCACCTGCACCCTTTTTTCTGTGGTCGTCATTGTTCAGATCGTTGTCCGCTACTTCCTCGTGATCCCAATGCACGGCCTTGAAGAAATTGCCGTCTATTCCGCGGTCTGGACCTATTTTATTGGGGGAGCTTACGGTGCCTATGAACGCTCTCACATTTCGGCGAGCTTGATGGAGATGGTGATTGCGGGCCAGGTTGCCCGCAATTGGATCAAGGTTTTGGCCAACGCGATCACGGTGGTGGTTGCTGTTTGGGCGACGGTCTGGACCTTCCAGTATTTTCAGTGGAGCTTGAGACTTCAGCCGAGATCCCTGGAACTCCAGGCGCCGCTCTATTGGGCTCATGCCTCTATGTTCGTCGGGCTTGGGCTCATGGCTTTCTATTTCGCTATCGAATTTGTCGACAATCTGCTGCGCGTGCTCGGCATTCGTACTGCCTCTGCTGGGTGAACGCTGATGGAACCGATCATCCTCCTGGCCATCAGCCTGCTTGTGCTGTTTCTCGTGATCGGCGTCCCGGTTCCGATGTCGTTCGGTGCCACGGTCATATTCCTTTTCGTTGTCGGCGATTATGGTTCCAGCAACTTCCTGGTGGCGGCAGGCTTCAACAAAACTTCATCGATCATTCTGCTCGCGATGCCGCTGTTCATCCTGGTCGGTGAAATTATGAGCACTGGCAGTCTGGCCAGTCGGCTCGTTGACTTTTGCGATAGTATCTTCGGTCGCCTGAAGGGCGGTCTGGGTGTTGTTGTCGTTGTCGTAACCGCCGTGTTCGGGGCGATATCGGGCACGGCATCCTCGGCGGTTGCGGCAATGGGGACCATCATGGTGCCGCGCATGGTCGAACGCGGCTATGACCGTGGTTATGCTGCCGCCCTCGTCGCGAATTCGTCTGTTCTTGCCCTTCTGATCCCGCCAAGTTCGGCCCAGATCGTATATGGTTGGATATCCGGAACGTCGATCGCGGCTTGCTTTCTTGCGCCGATCCTACCTGCGGCAATTCTCGTCTTCTTGTTCAGTTTCTGGAACTTCTTCCTGACCCGCTCTATGCCGATCCAACAACCGGATCCCGCACCGCCGCGCGAAATCATTCTGGATGTGGCGGAAAAGGGTAAACGGTCGACACTTGCGCTGGTTATGCCCATCCTCATTTTGACCGTGATCTACGGTGGCTTTGCGACGCCGACCGAAGCGGCGGCTGTCGCTGTCGCCTATGCCCTTGTGATCGGCGTAGTGATCTATCGCGACATCAAGATGAAGGACCTCTGGCGGATCGGACACAATGCCGGAACCACGGTCGGCGTCGTCATGGTCCTGGTGTTCTTTGCCGTCATGCTCAGCCGACTTTTCACAATGGAAGGGGTGCCGCAGCAGATTGTCGAAACGCTGCTCTCGATTACAGAAGATCCGCTTCTGATCTTGCTGATGATCAATCTCTTTCTCGTCATCCTCGGCATGCTGATGGATGATTTCAGTGGCCTGCTGCTGGCCACGCCGATCTTGATTCCCATCACCCAGGAAATCGGCGTCCACCCGGTGCATTTCGCGGCGATTATCGGCGTCAATCTGGGCATGGGGAACATCACTCCGCCCACGGCCCCACTTCTCTACTTCGGCGCCCGGATCGGTCAGGTACCACTGCAGAAGATGCTCAAGCCGTCTCTGGTCTTTGTTGTGTTTGGCTACTTGCCAGTTCTTCTTCTCACCACTTTTATTCCCGCCCTGTCGCTTTGGCTGCCACGGCTGGTACTAGGAATCGAATAGATGACAGGCAATCGACAGGCATTTTCTACCGGCGAGTTTCGGGGCCGGGTTCGGCGCGTGCAGGAGGAAATGGGCGAGCGCGGAATCGATGTGCTTTTGATCCATTCACCCGAGAACATCTATTATCTCACGGGGCACCAGACTTCCGGTTACTTTGCCTATCAGGCCGTAGTTCTCACTCCTCATTCGGATCCACAGCTGTTGCTGCGCTATCTGGAACGCGGCAACGTGGACGAGTATTCCTGGCTTCCGGGGGCGGAAACTTGGAAAGAAGGCGATGATGTTGTGGAGAAAACGCTCGATCTGCTGCGCGCAGCGGGAGGGCAGGGTAAGACGATCGGCTTGGAAAAGCGGTCCTGGTTTCTGACCGCTGCCGTTGCTGAGGGGCTGGTTGCCGGCTTGTCGGCGCACATGATTGTCGATGCCAGTCTCCTGGTCGACCATGTCAGGCTGATCAAGTCGGAGGTCGAGGTTCGTTATCTCCGTCAGGCGGGCGCTATTGCCGAAGTCGAGCAACGCGCGGCTGCGGAAGCTATCGCCAACGGCGTTACGGAAGCAGATGTCGCAGCGGCTGTCTTTCATGCCGGAGTCGCGGCGGGTTGCGAGTACACCGGGCTGCCACATCACATCATGTCCGGCTATCGCTACGATGTCTGCCATGCGAACTGGGGACCAAAGGTTATCCGGCGGGGTGAGTTGGTCCTTCTGGAGCTATACGGCTGTGTTGAGCGCTATCATGCCACCCAGATGCGTACCATTTCGATGGGGCCGCCAAGCGATCAGGTAAAAGCGGCGACTGACATCGTGATCGCCGCGCAGGACGCGGCGCTCGCCGCCATGAAGCCCGGAGCTTCGGCGCGCGAGGTTGATGCCCTGGTGCGGGCGCCAATCCGCAAAATTCGACCCGACTACTTCAATCGCAGCGGCTATTCCACTGGCATCGGCTTCCCGCCACGCACGGCGGAATGGGAAGCGCTCGACTTCAACGAACAAGATGACTGGGAGATCAAGCAAGGAATGGTCTTTCACATGCTCGCGCTGGCGTCTGGATTCGGTATCAGCGAGACCGTGGTGATCACGGATAGCGGAATCGAGTGTCTCACGCCGTCCAATGCACGGGAGCTTCTGGTCAAATAACAGGTGCCGGGAAGCAGAGAGTTGGACACTGGAACTACTGCCGGGGGCGATCGTGCCCGCAAGACCATCAACAGGGAGATCTGATATGAAAAAAACAATGAACAAGCCTATTTCGCGTAGGACCGTTCTGGCTGGAACGGCTGCTGCCGCTGCCGCGCTGCAGGCCCCATGGGTTCGTCGCGCTTCTGCCGCCGAATTCTCGGGCAAGGAACTTCGGGTTCTTACCTGGTCTGACGCAACCGGACAGGCGGCGGTCCGCAATATTCTCAAGCCGTTCGAAAAAAAGACCGGCGCGCGCATCATTGCCGATCTGACCGGTACAACGTCGGATATGATCGCTAAAATCAAAGCATCGGCCGCCCGTCCGCAGTACGACGTGGTGATCTTGTCCGGCTTTGGCGCAAATGCGCTGGTAGAGGCCGACTTGCTGGCGAAGCCGAACCTGACGGAAATCCCGAACATCGAGCGCGTGGCCGCCAAGCACCAAACTGGAGCAGACGGGTTTGGTGTCGGCTACTTCCTGTGGAGCGATGGCCTCCTGTACAACACGAACGCCTATGCGTCGCCGCCGACATCCTATGGCGTGCTTTGGGATGATGCCAACAAGGACAAGATCTTTGTGCCGCAAGCAAAGAACCTCGCCGCGATGGAGCTTGTCATTGTTGCGACAAAGCTCGCAGGCGGGGATGCCTTTAGTGACCCGGAACCTGGCTTTAAGCTTCTCGGCGAGCTGAAAGACCGTCTGCTGACAATTTCCACCAACCCAAATCAGCTGGCTGACCTTTTTCGCTCGAAATCGCTCAATGCCGGTGGTGTGTACTCGCCGCTTGTGGTGTCGAAGTTCATCCGTGATCCGGGTTACAATCTCAGCGGAACCTATGATCTCGAGGAAGGGTTCTTCGTTGACCTGCAGTACATGGTCGCACCAAAGGGCCATCCCGGTGATTCGGAAGTCATTCACGCCCTCTACGATTTCGCGCTTGATTCGAAAGTGCAAGGCACGATGGCGGAAGAAGTCTGGTACGGGCCAGTCAATCAGGACGCTGTTCTCTCCGACTCTGCGAGAAACAATCCCAACGTGCCATCACCCGAGGTCATCAAGAATAGAACAGTTCAGGTCGATAGCGCCTATCTGGCAAGCGTCCGCGAGGACTGGATTAAGCGCTACACCAACGCTGTCGGCGGGTGACAACCAACAGGCAGGCCGAGGGGGAAACTCCTCGGCCTGAATTCTCAAAAGAAACTGGGCTCATCGCATGCTGGCTACGAACACGACACTAATGGATAGCGATCCAACGATATCGGGTGAAAACCTGCCTGTACTTCGGTTGCAAAACATATCCCGAACATTCGGCAGCGGCAGAATCGTTGCTGTTGATGACCTAAGCCTCGATGTCTATCCGGGCGAAATCGTTTCCATTCTCGGCCCATCCGGTTGCGGAAAAACCACGACAATGCGCTTGATTGCCGGTCTCGACGAACCGACAGGGGGCGACATAGAGGTTTTCGGAAAGAGCGTAAACGGACAACCGCCGCATCGCAGAAATATTGGGCTGGTTTTCCAGTCACTGGCTATTTTCCCCCATATGTCGGTTCACAAGAATGTCGCCTTTGGGCTGCGTATGAAAGGGGTCGAGCGCCGGACAATCGATCAAAAGGTCGAAGAGGTGCTCGATCTCGTGCACTTGCCGGCAGCAGAATATGGCGCCCGCATGCCGAGCCAACTCAGCGGCGGTCAGCTCCAACGGGTCGCATTGGCGCGGACGCTGGCCACCGAACCATCGTTAGTCCTGTTCGATGAACCTATGGCCGCGCTTGACCGCCGTTTGCGCGACTACATGGCTGTGGAACTTCGCAGTATTCAAAAAAGCCTCAATGTTGCTGCTGTTTACGTGACCCATGATCAAGAGACGGCGTCGGCGATGTCTGATCGCATTGTGATTATGGAAGCCGGCAAAGTCGTGCAGGTGGGTACGCCGGAGGAGGTTTATGAAAGGCCGGGTAATCGCTTCGTTGCCACCTTTCTTGGCGACATGAATTTTTTGGAGGCTGGTTCCGTAGGGGTTTGGAGTGACGGTTCCAGAACGGTCCATATAGCCGACGGCAGTCTGGTCGTTGCCGACGAGATCTCGGGGCGGCGGGAGGGCGGCTCGGTTATGGTTCGCCCGGAGCATGTCGAGTTGATGACGCTCGAGCCGAACGGCCCCGGTCTGTCCGGGCGAATTTCAGAAACGCAATTTAGCTCGGGATTTTACCGTTCGCGCATTTGCCTGAGTGACGGTCAGGAGGTGCTGACGAGAAGCACGGAGAACACAGCGGTTGTCTGCGGTGTGGGGGCGAAGATCTGGCTGAAGATCAAGCAGGGGCGCGCAAGGATGCTCAGATCGTGACCGCGCTTGTCTCGAATCGGCAACGCAGCGCAGGAGCGCAAACGGCAGTGAGTAGCCCGTCGCGGTCCAAACTAAGGACGGTGACGATGCTGTTGTTGCCGGCCTCGTTCCTTGTCGGTCTGCTCACGGTTTGTGGCCTAGCTGTCTTACGGATGAGCTTTGGTCGGAAGAACGCCGAATGGTCGGACTGGAGCTTCGATAGCTATGTCGCACTGGCCGATCCTTACTTTGTCAACATACTGGCCGATACGCTGTGGCTCGCTCTCTTGAGCGCTGTGATCACCTCGGTGATCTCCTTCCCGGTTGCGCTTTTCATGGCAAGGACCAGGTCTGAAGTGGCAAGGCGAATGGTCCTGATCTGCATCATGCTGCCGATGCTGGTCAGCCTACTTGTTCAGAGCTTCGGATGGGTCGCGATCCTAGGCCCCGACGGATTGGCTAACCAAATCGTAGGAGCGATCTTGGATGTCGAGCGCCCACTGGCGCTCCTCTTCAATCGAACCGGTGTATTGCTCGGGTTAATCCAGACCACGGTCCCGCTGGCTGTCCTGCCGATGGTTGCATCGCTGAAAGCCATACCGCTGAGCCTTGAAGAAGCTGCGAGCGTCTTGGGCGCGTCCCGCGCCAAGGTCTACACCAACGTCATCCTGCCACTGGCCTGGCCGGGTATTGCCGCTGGGCTGGTCCTTGTCTTCGGTTTCAATACCGGCGCATTCGTGGTCCCCCTTCTTTTAGGAGGACTGAAAGTGACGACGCTGGCCCTGGTCATCAGAGATCAAATGGGCGTCCTGTTGAATTGGCCAATGGGGTCCGCGCTTTCGGTGATCCTGATTGCTTTCGCGCTGACCGTGCAGGCCTTGCAGAATGTGATTGGCCGCCGCGTTTCCACAGAGGAGAATAGCCATGGATGAAAACACATCCATCGGCCGCGCGGGCGTGGAAGCCACGGTCATCAAGGCTCTGACCTGGTTCTTGTTGCTACTGCTCTTGCTTCCAATTGCGATGGTGCTGGCCATGTCATTTACATCAGTCACCACCCTGCAGTTTCCGCCACCGGAGTTGAGCCTACGGTGGTACGCCGATGTTTGGTCGATGGTGAGCGATGAACAGAACGATTTCACGCGCCTTCGGGAGTCGTTTGAGACCAGTTTTGTTATCGCCGCAGCAACATCCTTGGTGTGCCTTGTCGCTGGGGTGCCGGCTTCTTATGCGCTGGTTCGGTTCCGGTTTCTCGGACATCGTGTCGTTGAAGAGCTGCTTCTTAGTGTACCGATCATCTTCCCCACCGTCGTCCTCGGCGTTGCCCTGCTTGTGATCGTGAGCATGAGTGGGTTGGACTTGGGAATATTCCAAATTGTAGTCGCTCACTCGATCATTGGTTTGCCCTTTATGATGCGAAACTGCGTCGCAGCGTTGCACGGGATCGATCCCTCCCTTCAGGAGGCGGCAAAGACACTCGGCGCCTCCAGCATCAGGGCCTTTACAGAGATCATACTGCCCCTCATCCGCGGCGGTATGTCCTCTGGTGTTCTTCTTGTCTTTATCTTGTCTTTCAATGAGTTCACGCTCAGCTACTTTCTCTACACCATCGACGTCTTCCCGCTCTCGATCTGGCTGTTCCAGCAAAGCAATACGTCATTCAGTCCGGCCATATTCGCCGTTTCGTCTCTGATGATCGTCATAAACATCGCTGTGATTCTGATCGTCGACAAGGCCTTCGGAACTCAAAAGGCTGCACGTTGACATGATACAACCCGACACGTTCGTCATTGACGATGATATGCGCGCGGCGCTGGAGCATGACGCTGCCTTTCTAGAGCAGCGAAACTTCGACCTTCTGGCGGCTGATGGGCAACTGGCGCTCAACGACGAACTGAGCCTCTACTGGAGTTCCGAGAAACCGCCTGTTGCCTTTGTGAAGAGTGAGATGATTGTCGTTGCGGACAGGTCCATCGAGCTGCGGACGTTTTTTCCGAAAGGTGACATGACCGACAGATACATCGTCTGGGTTCATGGCGGCGGCTGGAACGAAGGCAGCCTGGATGGGTATGAGCGGTTGATGCGGATCTTGGCTAATTCGGCGCGTTGTGCCGTCGTCGGGATTGGTTATACCAAAGCGCCGGTGGCCCAGTTTCCAACGCAGCTCAATGAGCTGTATTCGGCGTTTCAATACATATCGAAGGTACTTTTCCCTGACCGACCGTGCAGGAGCGTAGCCGGATACTCGGCGGGCGCAAACCTCATAGTCTCGACCTTGACCGCCTATGCGGAGGAACTTGGGCCCGACTACTTCCAGAGAGCCGGCCTTGCCTGCGGCGTATATGACTGCGATTTTGGATTGCCCAGCTACAGCCGATACGACAACACGGTATTGGGAAGTTCGAAGGCCCGCCTGTTGGATATTCTTGAGACCTATGCGCCGGGGGCCATCTCTCGGCGTGACCCTCTGGTTTTCCCCGTCCATAGCCACCAGGGGGTCTGCAGCGACTTCCTCGTCGTGTATGCCGAACATGATCTGCTGCGGGACGATTCCATCAAACTGGCCGAGTCCTTGAGAGACCAGGGAAAGAATGTCATGGCGCGCCAGATTTCCGGCGTCACACATATTTTTCTGCAGCGGTCGATGAGGGTGTCGGTCGCATATCAGACCATAGTCGACATGGGGAAATACCTGTCCGCCGCTTAGAGTATCTCCGGTAGCGCGTCGTAAAGGAGTGGAAGTGAAGCAGGTTGAGGAAGCTGACACCGCGGGTGGAAGTCGTACTGACGTGAAGAATGAAGAGCTGCTACCTGACTCTGAGCTTTCATTCCGGCCGATGGAGGCTCTGTCGGCCGCCCTGGCTGAGGAGAGAGTGACGTCAGAGGCTCTGGTCGAGGTTTATTTCAGCCGGATAGAAAAACTCGACACCAAGCTTCATGGATTTGTGAGCGTTTATCCCGAACAGGCGATGAAGGAGGCAAGGGCCAGCGATGCGGCCCGGGTGGCCGGTAGAGCGGCTGGCCCGCTTCACGGCATACCGATTGCCATCAAGGACATTTTTGATTATGCCGGCCATCCGACGGAGGCCGGTTCGCTTGCCTTGACGGATCGCAAGCCCGCCATCTCGGCAACAGCCGTACAACGCTTGGAAGCTGCCGGCATGATCGTGCTGGGCAAGACTCAGATGGTCGAGTTTGCCTTTGGCGGCTGGGGAACCAATCCGGTGAAGGGCACTCCTTGGAACCCTTGGGACCTTGAGACGCACCGGGTTCCGGGCGGGTCGAGCAGCGGCTCGGCCGTGGCGGTGGCCGCCGGGCTCGCGCCGGCCGCGCTGGGCACCGACACAGGCGGGTCCGTGCGGACGCCGGCCTGTTGGAACGGGATCGTGGGCATGAAGACCTCGTCGGGCCTGATTGGCCGGGGTGGCGTGGTGCCGCTTTGCCCGACGCACGATAGCGTCGGTCCGCTTACGCGCTCGGTCCGAGATGCTGCGGTTCTTCTTGAGGTGCTCGCCGGATTCGATCCGCGAGACCCGGCGACGGCAGAGGCGCCGCAAATTGCGCCCCTTGCGGCAATCGAGCGCGACATCGACGGCTTCAGGCTCGGCGTTTTGGGTGAAGACGATCTCACCTCTATGGAACCGGCAGTTCGGCTGCTTTTCGACAAGGCGCTCAAGGATTTTGAGGGCCTTGGCGCCCGGGTCGAGGAGATCCGCCTGCCACTGTCGATCGAAGAATATCTGGCCGGCGGTGGGGACATCATGAGTGTTGAGAGCTATAAGCACCTCGGCCATTACGCCGAGCCGACGAACAGTCCCGTGGACCCGGTTATTCGGGCGCGGATCCTGCGGGGCCGCGAGATATCGGCACCCACCTATATGGAATTGCTGGAGACGCGCCGTGCCGCGCAGGCCGACTTCCTCAAACGGTTGGACCGGCTTGACGCGCTCATCGTGCCCGGCTGCCACCAAGTTTCTATCCCCGTCGATCAGGTCGACGAAGACATGCCGCCTAATGTCTTTGGCCGCTTCGTGAATTTCCTCGACCTGGCCAGCCTCTCCCTGCCGATCGGCCTGACCGATGCCGGATTGCCCGCCGGGATGCAGGTCGTCGTGCGGCGCTTCGACGATCCGCTCGCCTTGCGTATTGGACGTGCTTTCGAGAAGGCGAGAGGCGGCCTGGTACAGAGACCTCCGGAACCATGACATCGCACGTAGCCCCTGGAGCGCGACTGCCTCAAACCTGGAATCCACTTTCTTTGGAATGGAACGATGAAGAAGATACTCAACAGCCCCGATAGTTACGTCGACCAAGCACTTGCAGGCATGGTGCTGGCCCATCCGGCGGCCTATCGGCAGGCGGGGACCAAGGGGCGCGTCATTGCCCGGCGCTACACGAAGGAGGTTGGCAAGGTCGGCATAGCAAGCGGCGGCGGTTTCGGTCATTTACCCTTGTTCGCCGGCTACGTCGGTACTGGTTTACTTGATAGTTGCGCTGTTGGCGATGTCTTCGCCGGGCCGTCTCTTGACGATGTGGAACAAGCGCTTCGCGTTGCGAACCTCGGCGCAGGCATTCTCTGTGTTATCGGCAACTATGGTGGAGACAAGATGGTCTTCGGCATGGCGGCGGAGGCGCTTGAGGCCGAGGGAGTGGAGATCGAAACCGTTGTTGTAGCGGATGATGTGGCGAGCGCGCCGCCTGAGAATGCCGTCACCCGCCGTGGTGTTGCCGGCGTGGTCTTGGCTTTCAAGATTGCCGGTGCTGCTGCTGAAAGCAGCCGCAGTCTTCGGGATACTGCCGCAGTGACGCGAAAGGCGCTGGAGAGTTGCAGATCGATCGGTGTTGCTTTGTCGTCCTGTACGGTTCCCAAAGCTGGTAAACCGACCTTCGAGCTCGAAGACGATGCCATAGAGATGGGCATGGGGATTCATGGCGAGCAGGGTGTCTGGCGTGGGGCTCTCAGATCCGCTGACGACCTGGCGGACGAGATGCTGGACCGTCTCCAGGCCGATTGTCCTCTGCAGGGCGGTGACCGGGTCGCTGTTCTTTGCAACAGCCTCGGTGCGACGCCGCTTGACGAACTCTACATTCTTTACCGTCATCTCGCCGGCCGCCTGGCGTCGATGGAGGTTGAAATTGCGTTTCCGCTGATGGGGCACTATGCGACGTCCATGGAGATGGCCGGCGCGTCCTTGACGGTTATGAAGCTTGACGACGAGCTGGCGTCGCTTTTACAGGCGCCGGCGCGCTGCCCTCACTGGAAGGATCTGCAATGTCCGGAATGAATAAAGCGGATCTTCAGGCTGTGCTGCGGCGCGCGGCGTGGCAACTGGAACGCCGTAGCGCCGAACTGAACGACCTGGACGCAAGAACCGGCGATGGCGACATGGGATCGACACTGGCATCGATCTCAAAGGCTCTTTGTGACGAGATCGAGGACCTGCCCGAAGAACTCGGTGAGTGCTTCGGTGGAGTTGTCCGCGTGATTGGCGCAACCTCAGGTTCAAGCCTCAGTGCGGTTGCGATGACGGGCTTTCACCGGATGGCGGCGGAGACGAAGGGTCGGACCACGGTGCCCTGGCCGGCGCTTGGTGGCCTCCTTCAACTGGCCGTGAAGTCAATGCAGGAGCGCAGCGGAGCCGATCTGGGCGACAAGTCGGTTATCGATGGCCTTATGTCAGTGGCGGAGGCTGTTTCGGAGGAGACCGACCCCACGATTATGGCGGCCTTGGCGGATGCTGCGGTCACGCGCAGTCTGGATACGTTTCGCGACAGGCCATCGAGAATCGGCCGCGCCCGGCTCGCGCCACGGCAGGGCATTGGTCAGGACGATCCGGGCATGGTTGCCTTAAAGAGGGTCATTGAAGCCATTCGTCGGTCGGATGACGGTCCATCGGCCGATTCTGTAATGCGGGCAAAAGCGGGCAGTACTTCACCGTAGATGCTTTGCCATGGTTGAATTTCCGGCTCCTCCCTGTGCCTCCGGTCCGGCCTTGCGCCGGGCCCTTTTTCGGTGCCGGGACGCGGGTGTGAGCCCATAGCTTGGCGGAGCACCCCCTGCCGGCTCTGGCGGGCGGTCGGCGATAAAGACACGGTGCTCGACCTCCTGGTGCGGTGTCGACGTTGTGCTCGATCGACGAGGCGTTTACTGCGAAAGCGGCTGAAGAAGCAGGGGTTTGCGCCGAAACGCGTTACCACGGGCAAGCTCAAATCCTATGCCGTTGCCATTCACAAAGCTGCTCTTTGCAGATGGTATCGGCAATCTGTTGATGTCTTAGGAGACGAGATTTGGATGAATTTTTTGGATACTTGCCAATCATCAGATTGGTATTATAAGCGAGTTCAGGCCTCGGTAGTGGCTGCCTCCTGATCGCATCCAGATTTTTGTTCGGTAAAGGTGGTTGCGGGCCCCCGCAACTAAGTTTAGACGTGGCGTTCTATTGTAGGGGCTTGAATTAATCCTACCCCCGCGACCAACAAGCCGGATCGGCACTTCAAATAGCCTTGGGAAACCCCAAGGCTATTTGTTTATGCGCGCATCAGCAAAATCCCCTGGAAGGACACCTGCAAGAAAAGCTGGTTTTTTATGCTTAACGTTCCCCTCAGTTGTGTGTCGAGGGGCGTGTTTCGTGTTGATTTGCAAAGAATTAACGAAAAAGATAATACCATTCCATTGTTTTGGCGCATGATGCGAGCCGACATACAACAGCAAATGTAAGCAAACGAAGCCGGGTGTCAGGGCCACTTTGTTTGCGTCCTGTCTGGTTGATCTCGGACGGTGGATGTGGGGCCAATGCACTATCTGCAAAATCACGTGATTCTATCTTCAACGGACGTCGATGATGTTCGTGAAACCATCAAGAGTTTGAGTTCACCTCATGACTTTGACGTCAAAGGTAAACGCGCGGTGTTGGATGCCCGCGTGATGGCTGCGCAATGCGGTGATCTCAACTTAATGCATTCGACTTTCGGAGACGTCAGGGTCGACCTGAAGTCGCGGGAGGAAAATACGGACGGATTGCTGCTTTTCTTGCTTACCAGTGGCGCAGGTAACGCGCGGCATGGGGCGCAGGACATAGAGTTCTCAGTGGGCAGAGGGTTCTTTCGCGATTTGGCGGTACCCATGAACGCCAGTGAGGAGGGCTTTGGGTCCTTTATAATTCCCTTGTCCAAACAAAGACTGAAGGCTCATGCGCGTACTTTGATTGGGGACGAGGCGGATCCGATGGAACTGGCATTCGACCCCGAGATTGATTTCACCGCGCCGGGTGGAGCGGTTGTTCGCAATACCGTTCACTATATCTCTGAAATCCTGGACGGTCCTTTGCGCGAACTGAACAACCCGATCATTACCACACAGATGGAAGACTTGTTGCTGACCCAGTTCCTGACTCTGTTGCCCAACAGCTACCAGGACTTTCTCAATGGCCGTTCCGTGACAACGGTTGTTCCCTATCACGTCAAGCGCGCGCGCGAATACATCTACGCCCATGCAGATCAAAAACTGGGGCTTGCTGACATTGCGCGCGCGGCCGGATGCGGCTATCGGGGGCTGCAGAGAGGGTTTATGGACGCCTACGGTGTTTCGCCTATGGCCTATTTACGCCTTGTGCGGCTAAAGCGTATCCGAGCTCAGTTGCTCACGGGCCAGGGCGGGGGCGCGATCTCCGACGTTGCGAAGAAATGGGGATTCACCCATATGGGGCGTTTCGCCGAAGCCTATGGCCGAGAATTTGGTGAACTCCCCTCGGAGACGCTGCGCAAACGCGCTTAACCATACGTAGATATCCAAAAAACGGATGAAGCATCCGAAGAACGTCACAAACACCCAACCGCCCATCATTACACGTTTATTTATGCCAATCCCCGTTCCTATTCTGTGTGCGGGAGAATGATCTGTCGGATTTTTTCGGCGGATATTGAGAGCGCCCGAAAACAGCGCGGTCCGATACGACAGCGGCTCCGGACCCTCTGATTGCAGAGGCGTCTGAGGCCTTGGGTAGGCGCTGATGCGAAAGCCGGTCCGTCAAGGCCGGCTTTTGCGTCTGCCGGGGCGGTTTTGGGAACAGGTGGGAGACGAACATGACGGACGATCTCAGCCGTGGCGACGAGGGTCAGGACGGCCCGGCAATCGAGCCTGGCGCAAGCGCAGTGGATATCGTGACATTTGGCGATCCGGCCAGCGGTTCGGCCAGCGACACAACCATGACCGGACAGGCGGGGGCGGCGGTGGCCGTGTCGCGCCCCGATGCCGGCCTAACCGTTGAGGTCCAGGCGCTGGCCGGTCAGAGCTACAGCCTGGATTTCGCCCCTGGGGAGGCAGAGGTAGAGCTCGACGGCGCCGATTTTATCCTGATTTTCGATGACGGCAGCCGGATCGTCTTTCTCGACCTGGTGACCCTGGCGGAGAGCGGTGACGCACCGGCCTTCACGGTTGCCGGCGCCGAAGTGGGGGCAGATGTGCTGCTGGCGCAGGTCCTGGCGCTTGCCGCCGCGGCCGATACCGCCCTCGATACGGCGGGTGATCCGGGTCCGCAGGGCGGCGGCGCCACGCAGTACAGCGACAATCTGGGCGATCTTCTGGATTTTGTTCTGGCCACGGCCCAGGGCGTGCTGACACCGCTTACCCAGAGCGCGGCGGCTGATGCGGACGCCTTCTTTCCCTTTGAAAACGAGATCCCGGATTCTATCCCGACGGCAGAGAGCGGCCCCCTCATCTTTGACGAAACGCCGGGGATCGACGGCGCCACGAACGACGCGGTCCTGCCCGCCGGCATTGAAGGCGCCCTCGCGGCGGCCTTCGACAGCGGCTTCCCCGGTGCCGGCGGCCTGCCGGCGGTCAAGGGCGCGGCCAACGGCACCCTTGCCTTCGATGCCGGCCTCAACGGGCCGGCGCAGGCGGTTGACTTCATCGGCTATGCCGATGTCGACAGCGGGCTTGACAGCGGCGGCCGGGCGAGCCCCGAGGATATCCTGCTGCGGAGCGATCCCGGCGACAGCCGTATCGTCTGGGGCATCGGGGCCGACAGTGGTGCCCTGGTTTTCGTTGCCTTCATCCCGGATTTCGGGGGCTTGGCCTCCGGCCCGGGCACGGCGGACTTCTGGTTCGTGGCCTTCCAGCCGATCAACCATCCGATCGCCGGCGCGCAGGACCCCGGCGCCACGCCCGACCCCTTCGACGACCCGGTCTCCCTGGTGTTGCAGTACGTCGTGACCGACGCCGACGGCGACGTCTCGCCGCCCGCCAGTGTCACGCTGACCATCGAGGACGATGGGCCGGCGGCGGGCCTGGCGTTGCTGCCGGGCGCGGCGATCGTGGTGGATGAAAGCCTGGGGGAGAACCCGGGCGAGGACGAGACGGCCAGCCTGGGCGCGGTGACGGTCCTGGGCACCGACCTTTTCACCGACAGCGCTGATGCGGGTTCCGACGGCCAGGAGAGCAAGGTCAATACGCTGGACCTGACGGCGGGGGCGAGCGGCCTGACCGACACCGCCTCCGGCGAGGCGGTGGTGCTGGTCGACGTTGGCGGGATCATCGAGGGTCGCACGGAGACCGGGGGCGAGCTGGTCTTCACCATCGCGGTCGATGCCGACAGCGGCGATGTGACGGTGACCCAGTTCCGCGCGCTGGAGCACGGCGATACGGGCGATGCGGATGACAGCATCGGCCTGAACCCGGGCCTGGTCGCGCTGATCCAGACGGTGACCGACGGCGACGGCGATGTGGACAGCGCCTCGGTCGACCTGGGCAGCGTGATCTCCTTCGAGGACGATGGGCCGAGCGTGACCGCGGAGCTCAATGGCGACGAGACATTGCGCCACGACGAGATCGAGGGCCTCAACGGCGAAGACGATATCGTCTTTGACGACCTGTCGACGGAGATCCAGGATCTGTTCAACGCCGTAGGCAATCCCGGCGACGATCCGAATGTAGCGGATGTAGATAAGGACAACGGCGCCCTCGGTTTCGCCGCCAACCCCGCTGCCTTGGTCACCATAACGGCCTCCGACTTCGGCGCCGACGGGCCGGCCGGCGGCAATGCCGCTGCCGCGACCGTCTATGCCCTGGCGATCGGCGGCGACAACGGCGCGGTCGACTCCGGCCTCGACACCGCCGATGGGCAGAGCATCTTCTTGTTCCTGCAGGACAACGGCGTCGTGGTCGGGCGTGTCGACCAGGACGGCAACGGCAGCGCCGGCCCCACCGATCCGGCGGCCTTCGCCATTGCCATCGATCCCGCCAGCGGCGCGGTCTATCTGGCGCAGTGGCTGTCGCTGCTGCACGATGCCACGCCGGAAACGGTCGGCGAGCCCATTGCCCTGGCTGCCGAGGCACTGCAGGTCACGGTCACGCTGACCGACGGCGACGGCGACCAAACCACCGCCGCCGTCGACGTCGGCAACCGTATTACCTTCGAGAACGACGGCCCGCGGGTCATCGACCTGACCGACCTCGACGTGTCCAAGGGCTTCGTCATCATTGGCGAAGCGGCGGGCGACCAGGCCGGCGTCAGCGTGTCTTCCGCCGGCGACGTGAACGGTGATGGCTTCGACGACCTGATCGTCGGCGTCCCCGGCGATTTCTTTGAATATAGTAACGCAGATGGCGCGGCCTACGTGGTGTTCGGCAAGGCCGGCGGCTTCGGCCCCGTCGATCTTGCGAACCTCGGCACGGGCGACGGCTTCGTCATCCAGGGCCTCGAGAATTTTGACCGGACCGGCCACAGCGTTTCTTCCGCCGGCGACGTCAACGGCGACGGCTTCGACGATGTGATCGTCGGTGTCCCGGGCGATAACTATTTCATTGATCCGGAAGGGGCGGCCTACGTTGTCTTTGGTAAAGCCGGGGGATTCGGCCCCGTCGACTTGAGCAGTCTTGCCGTTGACCAGGGCTTTGTCATCCAGGGGGCCGGTCCGGGCGATGAAGCCGGCTTCAGCGTTTCTTCCGCCGGCGACGTGAACGGCGATGGCCTCGACGATCTGATCGTCGGCGCACCCTTTAGCGATGGCGGCGCGGCCCATATCGTGTTCGGCAAGACGGGAGGTTTCGGGACCGTCGATCTCTCGAACCTCGACGCGAGCGACGGCTTCGTCATCCAGGGCGCCGAGAATTTCGACCGGGCGGGCTTAAGCGTCTCCTCCGCCGGTGACGTCAACGGCGACGGCTTCGACGACCTGATCGTCGGCGCGAACGGCAACGGGGCGAATAACCAGGGCGCGGCCTACCTGGTCTTCGGCAAGGCGGGCGGCCTTACGGACATCGATCTCGGGTCCGGTTTGGCCGCCGGCGAGGGCTTCGTCATCCGGGGCGCTGCGGGCGACCGGGCCGGCAACAGCGTTTCTTCCGCCGGAGATGTCAATGGAGACGGCTTCGATGATCTGATCATCGGCGCGATTGGCAATGCCCTTTCCGGTGCAAGTGGCGCGGCCTATGTGGTCTTCGGCAAGGCCGGCGGCCATACGGACATCGACCTTGGGGCCGGCCTGACCGCCGAGGAGGGTTTCGCCATCCAGGGCGATGGGGCGTTTGACCGGACCGGCTTCAGCGTTTCCTCGGCCGGGGATATCAACGGCGACGGCTTCGACGACATCATCGTCGGCGCGCTCGGCAATCCCTATGCCGGTTCGGGCGGCGCGGACTATGTGATCTTCGGCAAGGCGGAGGGCTTCGGGACCATCGATCTGGCGAACGGTCTGAGCGCTGACGAAGGCTTTATCATCCAGGGCCTCGATCAGGGCGCCTATGCCGGCGCGAGTGTTTCCTCGGCGGGCGACGTGAATGGCGACGGCTTCGACGACTTGATCGTCGGCGCGCCCGCGCCCTATGGCACTGCCGAAGGTTATAGTGGCGGCGCGGCCTACGTGATTTTCGGCGGCGCCTTCGGCGGCGCGGTAACCACGACGGGCACCGGCGGCAACGAAATCCTGATCGGCGGCTCGGGCGACGACACGCTGACCGGAGGCGGCGGCGCCGACGTGTTCCGCAGCGGCGCTGGCGACGACCTGCTCGTAGTGGGCGACACCGGTTTCGCGCGCATCGACGGTGGCACCGGCTTCGATACCCTGGCGCTGGACGGTGCCGGCCTGCATCTCGACCTGACCCAAGTGCTGCCGGCGGAGATCGCCAGCATCGAGGCCATCGACCTGACCGGCAGCGGCGCCAACAGCCTGACCCTGTCTCAACTCGACGTCTTCGACATCACGGAGGAACGCAGCGACGGCATGGCGATCCTGCGGGTCACCGGCAATGGTGACGACGGCGTGACCTTCGCCGAGATCGGCTGGGCCAATGCCGGTAGCATCGCCGAGAGCGGTGTCACCTACGACCGCTACGTGCTGGGCAACGCCGAGGTGCGGGTCGAGCAGGGCGTGACGGTTTCTTCCCCGCAGATTATCGACCTGACCGGTCTAACCGTGCCGCAAGGGTTCGTCATCCAAGGCGATAGGTCGGGCGATCGGGCCGGCGAGAGCGTTTCCTCTGCCGGCGATGTCAACGGCGATGGCTTCGACGACCTGATCGTCGGCGCGCCCTATGGCGATGATGGCGGCGAGGCCTATGTGGTCTTTGGCAAGGCCGAGGGTTTCGGGACCATCGACCTGAGCGCTCTGGCCCCGGCGGACGGCTTCATCATCCTAGGCGACATGGCGAACGACCGGGCCGGCTTCAGCGTTTCCTCGGCCGGCGACATCAACGGCGACGGCTTCGACGATCTGATCGTCGGCGCGCCCGATGGCGACGACGGCGGAACCGATGCCGGGGAGGCCTATGTGGTCTTCGGCAAGGCTGATGGTTTCGGCACCGTCGACCTGGCTGAGCTCGCTCCGGCAGAGGGGTTCATTATCCAGGGCTCCGCAAGACTTGAAGAGGCCGGCCTCAGCGTTTCCTCTGCCGGCGATGTCAATGGCGACGGCTTCGACGACCTGATCGTCGGCGTGCGCGGCAAATTCGACCCCGCGTTCAAGGCGGCCTACGTGGTCTTCGGCAAAGTGGAAGGTTTCGGCACCGTCGACTTGGCTGAGCTCGCCCCGGCGGAGGGCTTTGCTATTGAGGGCTTGCCGACCTTACGGATCGGCTGGAGCGTTTCCTCTGCCGGCGATGTGAATGGCGACGGCTTCGACGACATCATCGTCGGTGCGCCCGGGGCCGATCGAAGCGACACCGGCAGAGCTGCCGGGGAGGCCTATGTGGTCTTCGGCAAGGCGCACGGTTTCGGGAGCGATGGTGTTGTCGACCCGGCGGCTCTGGCAGGCTCCGGCGACGGCTTCGTCATCAAGGGCGCCGCGACAGACGACTGGGCCGGCTGGAGCGTTTCCTCGGCCGGCGATGTGAACGGTGACGGCTTCGACGATTTGATCGTCGGCGCGTTTCTTGGCGATGACGGGGACGATGAGAATGTCGGCGCGGCCTATGTGGTCTTCGGCAAGGCGGACGGCTTCGGGAGCGATGGCCTTATCGACCTGGCGGGTTTGGCAGGGTCCGGCGACGGTTTCGTCATCCAGGGCGCCGCGGCGTTCGACAACGCCGGCCGGAGCGTTTCCTCGGCCGGGGACGTCAACGGCGACGGCTTCGACGACCTGATCGTCGGCGCGCCCGGTGGCGACGGCGGCGGCGACAGGGCCGGGGAGGCCTATGTGGTCTTCGGCAAGGCCGATGGTTTCGGCTCCGTCGACGTGACCGACCTTGCCGCCGACGACGGCTTCGTCATCCAGGGCGCCGCCGCATACGACCTGGCCGGCTGGAGCGTTTCCTCGGCGGGCGACGTCAACGGCGACGGCTTCGACGACCTGATCGTCGGCGCGCCCGGCGTGTTGGGTACCGGCAATAGCGGCGCGGCCTACGTGATTTTCGGCGGCGCCTTCGGCGGCGCGGTAACCACAACGGGAACCGGCGGCAACGAGATCCTGATCGGCGGGCGGGACAACGATACGTTGACCGGCGGCGGCGGCGGCGATGTGATCCGTGCCGGCGCCGGCGACGACCTGCTCGTCGTCGCCGATACCGGCTTCGCGCGCATCGACGGCGGCACGGGTTTCGACACCCTGGCGCTGGACGGCGCCGGCCTGCATCTCGACCTGACGGAAATGCTGCCGGCGGAGATCGCCAGCATCGAGGCCATCGACCTGACCGGCAGCGGCGCCAACAGCCTGACCCTGTTGCAGCTTGACGTCTTCGATATCACGGAGGAGCGCAGCGGCGGCACGGCGATCCTGCGGGTCACCGGCGATGCCGGCGACGGTGTGACCTTCGGCGAGTTCGGCTGGGCCAATGCCGGCAGCATCGCCGAGGGTACGATTACCTACGACCGCTACGTCCTGGGCAACGCCGAGGTGCGGGTCGAACAAGGCGTGGCGGTCTCCTTCCCGCAGGTCATCGACCTGGCCGGTCTGACCGTGCCGCAAGGCTTCGTTATCGTCGGCGACAAACTGGGCGACGAGGCCGGCACCAGCGTTTCCTCGGCGGGGGACGTGAATGGCGACGGCTTCGACGACATCATCGTCGGCGCGCCCTTTGGCGACGACGGGGGCGACGCCGCCGGGGAGGCCTATGTGGTGTTCGGCAAGGCCAGCGGTTTCGGCACCGTGGATCTGTCCAATCCTTTGGACCCCGCCGTCGGCTTCGTCATCGTCGGCGACAGATCGGGCGACCGGGCCGGCTCGGGCGTTTCCTCGGCGGGCGACGTCAACGGCGACGGCTTCGACGACATCATCGTCGGCGCGCCCGGCGGGGACGATGGGGGCGGCTCGGCCGGGGAGGCCTATGTGGTGTTCGGCAAGGCGGATGGTTTCGGCACCGTCGACCTGTCTGCTCTGACACCGACCGACGGTTTCGTCATCCGGGGTGATAGGGGCGGCGATCAGGCCGGCCGGAGCGTTTCCTCGGCCGGGGACGTGAACGGCGACGGCTTCGACGACCTGATCGTCGGCGCGCCCTTTGGCGACGACGGCATCGACGACCAGGCCGGCAAGGCCTATGTGGTCTTCGGCAAGGCCGGCGGCTTCGACACTGTCGACCTGACAGGTCTCAGTGCCGCGAACGGCTTCGTCATCGTCGGCGACACATCGGGCGATCGGGCCGGCTGGAGCGTCTCCTCTGCCGGGGATGTGAATGGCGACGGTTTCGACGACCTGATCGTCGGTGCGTACTGGGGAGACGACGGCGGCGGAGACGCCGGGGAAGCTTACGTGGTTTTCGGCAAGGCCAGCGGATTCGGCACTATCGACGTGACGGGCCTGGCAGCGTCCGGCAACGGCTTCGTCATCCAAGGCGACACGGCGAACGACCAGGCCGGCTACAGCGTTTCCTCGGCCGGCGACGTGAACGGCGACGGCTTTGACGACCTGATCGTCGGCGCGCGCTTTGGCGGCGACGGGGGAACCACTTCCGGGGAGGCCTACGTTGTCTTCGGCAAGGCCGGCGGTTTCGGAACCGTCGACCTGTCAGTCTTGAGTCCGACCGACGGCTTCGTCATCGTGGGCGGCGCGCGCGAGGCGGCCGGCTACAGCGTTTCCTCGGCGGGCGACGTGAACGGCGACGGCTTCGACGACCTGATCGTCGGTGCGGCCCGGGACAGTGACGGCGGGACTTGGGCCGGCGGGGCCTATGTGATCTTCGGCAAGGCGGGCGGTTTCGGCACCGTCGACCTGACAAGCTTGGTCCCGGCGGACGGCTTCGTCATCCAGGGCGACGCGGCGTTCGACCGGGCCGGGCGGAGCGTTTCCTCGGCGGGCGACGTGAACGGCGACGGCTTCGACGACCTGATTGTCGGCGCACTCTATGGCGACGACGGGGGCGACAAGGCCGGGGAGGCCTATGTGGTCCTCGGTGGGGCTTTTGGCGGCAGCACGACACCGGCGACCACGGTGGGCACCGCCGGCAACGAGATCCTGATCGGCGGCCTCGGTGACGACACGCTGACCGGCGGCGGCGGTGCCGACGTGATCCGTTCCGGCGCCGGCGACGACCTGCTCGTCGTCTCCGATACCGGCTTCGCACGCATCGACGGCGGCACGGGCTTCGACACCTTGGCGCTGGACGGGTCCGGCCTGCATCTCGACCTGACCCAGGTGCTGCCGGCGGAGATCGCCAGCATCGAGGCCATCGACCTGACCGGCAGCGGCGCCAACAGCCTGACCCTGTCGCAGCTCGACGTCTTCGATATCACGGAGGAGCGCAGCGGCGGCACGGCGATCCTGCGGGTCACCGGCGACGCCGGCGACGGCGTGACCTTCGCCGAGACCGGCTGGGCCAATGCCGGCAGCATCGATGAGGGTGGTGTTACCTACGACCGCTACGTCCTGGGCAACGCCGAGGTGCGGGTCGAAAAGGGCATCTCGATTTCGTCCCTGCAGGACATAGACCTGAGCCTTCTAAACGCGCAGCAAGGATTCGTCATCCAGGGCGACGCGGCGGGCGACCAGGCCGGCGTCAGCGTTTCCTCGGCGGGCGACGTCAACGGCGACGGCTTCGACGACATCATCGTCGGCGCGCGAGGAGGTGATGACGGCGGCAACCGGGCTGGGGAGGCCTATGTGGTCTTCGGCAAGGCCGGCGGCTTCGGTACTGTCGATCTGACGGGACTCAGCGCCGTGGACGGCTTCATCATCCAGGGCGCTGTGGCGAACGGCGCCGCCGGCTTCAGCGTGTCCTCGGCCGGGGATGTGAACGGTGACGGCTTCGACGACGTCATCGTCGGCGCGCCCTTTAGCGGCGCCGGGCAGGCCTACGTGGTCTTCGGCAAGGCCGGTGGCTTCGGGACCGTCGATCTGGCCGGTCTCAGTGCCGCAGACGGCTTCGTCATCCAGGGCGATGCCGCGTCCGACCAGGCCGGCTTCAGCGTTTCTTCGGCTGGCGACGTGAACGGCGACGGTTTCGACGATCTGATCGTCGGTGCACGCTACGGCGATGGCGGGGAGCTCAATTCGGGGGTGGCCTATGTGGTGTTCGGCCAGGCCGGCGGCTTCAGCACCGTGGATGTCGCGGACCTGAACGGCAGCGACGGCTTCATTATGCAGGGCGAGGTATTCAGAGACCAGGCCGGCGCAAGCGTTTCTTCGGCGGGCGACGTGAACGGCGACGGCTTCGACGACATCATCGTCGGCGCTCCCGGCGGCGACGACGGCGGCCCTGCCGCCGGGCAGGCCTACGTGGTCTTCGGTAAGGCCGGTGGCTTCGGGACCGTCGACCTGAGCGCTCTGGACCCGGCGGACGGCTTCATCATCCAGGGCGACAGGACGGGAGACCAGGCCGGCTACAGCGTTTCCACGGCCGGGGATGTGAACGGCGACGGTTTAGACGACCTCATCGTCGGTGCGTTCGGGGGTGACGACGGGGGCAACTCGGCCGGGGAGGCCTATGTGGTCTTTGGCAAGGCCGGCGGGTTCGGGATTAATGGCCTTGTCGATCTGACGAACCTCAGTGCCGCGGAGGGCTTCGTCATCCGCGGCGACGCGGCGTTTGATTTTGCCGGCCGGAGTGTGTCCTCGGCGGGCGACGTGAACGGCGACGGCTTCGACGACCTGATCGTCGGCGTGCCCAATGACGACGACGGCGGCGAAAATGCCGGGGAGGCCTACGTGGTCTTCGGCAAGGCCGATGGTTTCGGGACTGTCGACCTGAGCGCCTTGGCCCCGGCGGACGGCTTCGTCATCCAGGGCGACGCGGCGGGTGACTTTGCCGGCCGGAGTGTGTCCTCGGCGGGCGACGTGAACGGCGACGGTTTCGATGACCTGATCGTCGGCGCGCCTTCTGGCGACGACGGCGGCAACCGGGCTGGGGAGGCCTATGTGATCTTCGGCAGGGCTTTTGACGACGCGACGCCGGTGACCACGGTGGGGACCGGCGGCAACGAAATCCTGATCGGCGGCCTCGGCGACGACAGCCTGACCGGCGGCGGCGGCGGCGACGTGATCCGTTCCGGCGCCGGCGACGATCTGCTGACCGTCTCCGATCTCGATTTCGCGCGTATCGACGGCGGCAGCGGCTTCGACACCCTGGCGCTGGACGGGTCCGGCCTGGATCTCGACTTCACCGCCATCGACAGTTCCTCCAAGGTGACAAGTATCGAGGCTGTCGACCTCACCGGCAGTGGCGACAACAGTCTGGCCCTGGGCGTTCAGGATCTGCTGCAGCTCTCCGACGAGACCAGCGATCTCTTCGTTTTCGGTGACAGCGGTGACACGGTCGCGCTGACCGGCGACTTCGCGGCGGACGGCACCGCGGATGTCGACGGCACCACCTACAACGTCTATATCTCCGCCGGGACCGAAGCCCGGCTGCTGGCGGAGACCGGCGTCGACGTCACGCTTGTGGTGGTCTGAGGCGGTGTAACGGTATGGATGGTGCAAGGATGACCGAGACGGCGATAGCGGCGAGCGGCGCGGCCCAGGTGACCGCCCAGGCGACCAAGGTGGAGCTGTCGGCTTCGCGGCAGTTCCCCAGTTGGCTGGCCGAGCAGAAGACCAGCCTGGCCTTCACCACCTACCAGGCCGGCAAGCTGTTCCTGATCGGCCTGCAGCCCGATGGGCGCCTGTCGATTTTCGAACGGACCTTCAACCGCTGCATGGGCCTCTGGGCGGCGGGCGACAGTCTGTGGATGAGTACGCTCTACCAGCTCTGGCGCTTCCAGAACGCGGCCCAGCCGGGCCAGGCGGCAAACGGCTATGACCGGGTCTACATCCCGCAGATGGCCTATACGACCGGCGATCTGGACATCCATGACGTCGCCGTCGATGCCGAGGGGCGGGCGATCTTCGTCAACACCCTGTTCGGCTGTCTGGCGACGGTCAGCCCCGAGCACAGTTTCATTCCGCTGTGGCAGCCGCCCTTTCTCAGCAAGCTGGCGGCGGAGGACCGCTGCCACCTGAACGGCCTGGCGATGGAGAACGGGCGGCCCCGCTATGTGACGGCGGTCAGCCAGTCCGACGTCGCCGACGGCTGGCGCGACCGCCGCAACGACGGCGGCTGCGTGATCGACGTGGCCTCGGGCGAGATTGTTGTTTCTGGTCTGTCGATGCCCCACTCGCCGCGTCTGCACAACGGGCGGCTCTGGTTGCTGGATTCAGGGACCGGGTATTTCGGCTATGTCGATCCCGAGAAGGGGAATTTCGAGCGGGTGGCCTTCTGCCCCGGCTATCTGCGCGGGCTGAGCTTCATCGGCAACTTTGCCGTGGTCGGCCTGTCGCGGCCGCGCGGAAACCGCACCTTCAGCGGCCTGGCGCTGGACGACAACCTGGCCAAGGCCGACAGCGACGCGCGCTGCGGTCTGATGGTGATCGATCTGAAGAGCGGCGATATCGTCCACTGGTTGCGTATCGAGGGCGTGGTCGAGGAACTTTATGACGTCGTGATCCTGCCCGGCGCCGTTCGCCCCATGGCGCTCGGCTTCAAGACCGACGAGATCCGCCGCATCCTCAACGTCGGCGAGCCGGGGGCCCTGGTGCCGAACTGACGCAATCCCCGAGGTTTGTCTGGGAATCGTCTCGCCGTTCGCCCGTCCCTAAAAAGCCAGCAGCGTCCCCCTGTAACCAGATCCAATTAGCGCCAAGATAGTCGTCGAGTTAGAGCAGTGGTTTGTCCAGTATCGGCAAAGCCTGACTCGGCTCGCATGCCACAGCGTCACGGGCCAACTTCGGCTCGAGTGTCCATTCGGCGTCAGGTCAGATTGACGAGGCTTGCCGCTTCGGCCCGGACGCGGCCGGCGAGCGAAGGGTCGGGCGGCACGTCGCTGCACATACCCAACAGCTGTTCCACCTGTTCTTCGGTATTTATGCCGACGATGACGCTGGCGCAATTGGGCGACAACAACGGAAAGCGAAGGGCGAACTTCGTCAGCCCTTGTTCGGCAATCTCCGGGAATGCCTTCATTAACGCGGCCCGCTTCTCGAACGCTGCCGCGTACTTGGCGGCCTTCAGACGATGGTCGTGCGGGACCGATGCGTGATCGGCGTAGCGGTCGGTGAGAACACCCTCATAGAGCGGGCGGATGGCGAGAAAGCTTCGTCCGTCGGCCTCCAGCATATCGGCAACCGGTGAAAGCTCTACCTCCAGCAGATTGTAGTAACCGATGAGGCATTTGAAGTCGGCCGATGACATCATGGCGGCCGCTGCGCTTTGAGGGAAGTAAGGGAAGGTTGCGAGTTCGCCGACCTTACCCGCCTGCGCCAGGCGCTCGTGGGTTTCCCGCAAGCCGTCGATACACCTTGCCAGCAGCGGCAGGCGGTGGGTCTCGTCATGGGGCCGGATACGCCACATCCATTGGACCAGCGCGATTTGTTCACAGCACAGTTCTTTGAGGGCTTCGTCGATGCGCATCTCGTACTTCCGCCCATCGAAGGCGCCATCGTCCCAATCCGGAACCGGCACCTTGATTACATGATGAAGGTCGTTGCGGGCGGGATGGTCCGACAGGACGCGGTTCATCAGCCAGCGCACACCGTACTCGTAGCTGGAATGGACGAAGTTGATGCCCCCGTCCAGGGCCGCCCGCATGGCGCGTTCGTGTACCGGCAGGAGTGGATCGCTGGGTGTGGTGGCAAGGCGCATCGGGCCATAGCAAAGGACCGACACATCGAGCGACGTGCCGCGAAGACGGCGGTAGGCAATCGACATCAGACAGCTTCCTTGAGGGCGATGGCGTGGGCGAAGGCGCTGAGATCACCCACGAAGCGGGCCGGATGCTCAGAGTGGAGGGCGTGGCCCCCATCTGGATAGGTGACGACCGTAGCGTCCGGGATCTGGCCGACCAGCTCGTCGACGTCCTCCTGGATGCGGAACAGGCGGTCGTGCAGGCCGGTCAGCACCAGCGCTGGAACGTTCAACTCGGCCCAAGGGTAGTCCCAGTCTGCCTTGTGGACGCCATCGGCCAACCGCCGACGGGGGTTGTCGGCGGGCCAAGGCGTGTAGCCCTCATCGGGCAAATGGGTGGGGCGGAGCAGCGCCAGTTGGTCGCGACCGGAGAGCACCGGGCGAAGCACGTCGAGCACGAGCGGCATGCCGCCCATGGCGATAAGCCGTGCTTCCAGCGTGTTGATCCACTCCACCTGGGCGTTTGGTTTGCGAAGGGTGTTGATAAAGGCGATTCCGCGTGCGTCGGCGCCCTGCCGCAATGCCTGGGCACCGAAGAGACCGCCGATAGAGAGCCCCACCATGATCGGCCGTATCGGTGACTCGGTCCGGAACACGCGCACGATGTCTGCGATGATCTCAGCGGGCTCAAGCACGGCATCCGGCCCGAAGCGCGTCTCACCCTGACCGCGATAATCGAACGACAGCGTGCCGAACCCCTGTTCGCGAAGGGCGGGGGCGATGGCGGCCTCCCAAGCCGCAGTCGTCGCGCCCATGGAGTTGAGAAAGACGAAGGTCGCCAGACCTTCGCGTGGCCGGGCATGGAGAACGTGGATGGCGTTGTCCTCGTCGATCGTCACGAATCCTGGTGTTGGCGTGGTCATCTTGCTTCCTGGTGTAGTGACGATCGATGAGTAGGTCATGTTATCGATAACATGTCCCCCTCATCGTCAGTCAACTCTTTATCGTGAATGTCCAGAATGCAGCGCGTTGTGACGGCCGGCTTGCCCCAATCTGTGCTGCCGGCAAACCGCGATGGCGGACCTCTGCTCCAAACCCCGATCGAATTCACCCTGCTTGGAAAGCATTTGACGGCACTCCCGATATCTGGAATGTTATCGATAACAATCAATGCGCCGAATCTCAACTCGGCCGCGAAACATCAGAAGAGGGAGGACATTTTATGACGATTGGAAAGCTGCACCTTGCGGGCCGTGCCTTGGCCTTTGCGGCAACCACGGCGCTTGCCAGCGGTGCCATCGCGCAGGAGGTCGAGATGACCTATGCGCACTCAGAAAACCCCAGTTCGGTCACTGCGGCGGTCGCCTTCGAGGCTATCGTGGAGGGGCTCTCGCAGGGCGAAATCCAGGTCAACCGCGTCATCCATGGCGCGCTTGGGAGCGACCGGGACGTGGTCGATCAGCTTCGCCTCGGCGAGCTCGACTTTTATGTCGTCGGTGTCCATGGCCTGTCCGCTGTCGCGCCGGACTTTCAGCTGTTCGACGCGCCCTTCGTCTTCAAAAACCGCCGCGAATTCTACAGTCTCATGCAGGACGAGACGCTGGTTTCTTACCTGCGCGACTATCTTCTGGAGAAAACCGGCGGCACCATCCGCTTCGAGGGGGCTGCGGAAAACTCCGTGCGCAACCTTTACACCAAAGCCGGTCCCATTCAGACGCCGGATGATCTCGGCAGTGTGAAACTTCGCGTACCGCCCGGACCGCTGAACATTGCTGTGTGGCAGGGGCTTGGCGTGGGCAACGTGGTCGGCCTGTCCGGTTCGGAGCGTAACCAAGCACTACAGACCGGCCTTATCGACGGTGTGGAGGGCAGCCTTTCCGGCGCGGTCGGCAATGGTCACCTCGATATTCTGGACCATGTCACGATGACCGGCCACAGCTACTCGTACATGGCCTACCTTCTGAACAACGACTTCTATGAAGGCCTGTCTGACGCGAACAAGGCGATTCTCCAGGAGGCTATCGACCTTTCGATCATCGTCCAGAACGGATCGGCGATGTCGGAAGAGTTTGCCGCGCTTGAGAAGCTGGCATCCGAAGGCAAGTCCATCACCGTGCTGTCGCCCGAAGGCCTCGGCCAATGGCAAGAGGTTGCCTATCCCATCGGCCAGAAATTTGTCACCGAGAATGTTGATCCGACATTCCGCGACACGGTGATCGGCGCGCTCGAAGGTGTTCGCGCGAAGCTGAACTAGCAACGCCCCGCGATGGCTTGAAGGTACTCTGTGCCTTCAAGCCACGACGCGCCCACCTAGGCGCATTTGCTTTGACAAGCGCATCGCGGATACCCGCGTCCTCACCCCCTGTCAGCCCACGAAAGGATGCGTGATGGTCGTAGCAATCATGCTGCTGGCATTGATCGTGGGCGTCCTGATCGGGTTGCCGATCTTTGCGGCGATGGGCCTCTCTACCCTGGCGCACTATCTTGAGACCGGTCGCGAGTCCACGCTGATCATTCTCAACCAGCGCCTCTTCGATGGCGTCACCTCGTTCACTTTCCTGGCTGTGCCGATGTTCGTCCTTGCCGGCGAAATCATGGTCCGCGGCGCGCTGATTGACCGCCTTCTTGATGTGGCCCGCGCCTTCGTTGGTCATCTCCAGGGCGGCCTCGCACAGGTCAATATCCTATCCAGCGTGTTCTTCGCGGGCATCTCGGGGTCCGGCCAGGCCGACATCGCCGCAATGGGTTCCACGATGATGCCGGCGATGGAGAAAGAGGGCTATCCGCGCGGCTATGCGGCCGCGGTCACGGCCCAATCGGCAACGCTGTCGCCCACGCTCCCGCCCAGCATCGTCATGGTCGTCTACGGCGCGGTGTTCGGTGTGCCGGTGGGGGCGCTGTTTGCCTCCGGGATCACCGTCGGCGCGTTCATGGCGGTGGCCTATATGATCCTCGCCTACTTCATGACCAAGAAATACAAGATCCCCAAGCACCCGCGCGCTTCGCTCGCCATGGTGGGACAGAGCCTGCGCCAAGGCGTAGTGCCGCTCGGCATGCCGGTCATCATTCTGGTCGGGATTTTTGGCGGGATCTTCACCACCGTGGAGGCGGCCTCCATTGCCGTACTCTATGCGGTGATCGCCACGATGGTCATCTATCGCACCGTCTCGGTGAAGGATCTCGGCGGCATTCTGATCTCCGCGTCGATTACCTCCGCCGCGGTGGTCATCATCTCAGGCGTGGCGCTGTCCTTTTCCTACATCGTCGCCATCCAGAACATTCCGGAAGTCGTTCTGGATGCGATGCTGTCACTCACGAAGAACCCGAATGTGATCATCGGAATGATCATCTTCATCCTGCTTGTCGCGGGCATGTTCGTTGGGCGCACCGCGAATATCCTTTTGTTCGGTCCCATCATCATCCCGATCTTCTATCAGTTCGGCTACGCGCCGGTGCACACGGGGATCATCATCATCATCGTGCTTGGTGTCGGGCATCTGACGCCGCCGGTGGGCGGCGCAATCCTCACCGCATGTCTCATCGGCCGCGTCTCCATGGGTGAGATGATGAAATACATGTGGCCGGTGATCATCCTCGAAATAGTTCTGGCGATCATCATCTTGCTGTATTCGCCGCTCTCCACCGCGCTGCCGCGCCTGTTCGAGCTGGGAGGGGTGTGACCATGAATGCTGATACGCACCGCGGGAAAGGCGCGCTCGACCGCGCCTTCGCCCTATGGGACCGGGCCACAGGCTGGGTGGACCTTGCCGCCCGCTGGTTCATGGGAGCTGCGCTTCTGGGCATTCTCGTGATGCTCGTGTTCCAGGTTCTGGTGCGCTACATCCTGCCGTTCCCGGTGCCGTGGGTGGAGGAGGTGGCCATCTACCTTTCCGGCTATGTGGCCTTGGTGGGAATGTCGGTTTGCCTGCGCGCCAGCTTCCACCTGGAAGTGACGCTCCTGGTGGAGCTCTTGCCGGAGCGGGTTCGGCTCGTCCATGTGGTGCTTCTCAACATTCTGGTAGCGGCCTTCGCGGTCTACCTTATCAAGTACGGGGCGAAATTCGTGGCGCTCGGCGCCGGCCAGACCACGCCCTCCAGCTACCTGATGGTCTCGCACGCCCGCGCGGCCTTGCCCATTGGCGGCACACTCTTGCTGCTTCAAGCGCTGACGATGATGGGCCGCGCGGTGATCGCGTTGCAGAAGCATAAGGCGGGGTCCGACCAGCCGCCCGCCGGCGGTCAGATCACCGACGTATAACGACGAGCGGGGCGGCTTCAGGCGGTTCCACCGCCGGGTCACCCCGACACGCAAATGCCCTTCGCGCGGCGGTGCCCCGACTGGCGAACGTTGAGGAGGTTTAACATGCCAAACAAAGTTGCACTCATCGGATGCGGTGCCATGGGTGGGGCAATCGGGACACGGCTCGCGGAAGTCGGCGAGACCCTTACCGTATTCGACCTCAACAGCGCCGCGATGCAAACGCTGGTGGACAAGGGCGCGCTGGCGGCATCCTCGGCGGCCGCAGCAGCCGCTGCGTCCGACGTCATCATCTTGAGCCTCAACTCGGCCGAGATCGTGCGTGCGGCCGTCTTCGGCGAAGGCGGTGTGGGGGAGGGGGCCAGGCCCGGCTCGCTCATCATCGATATGTCCTCCATCGATCCAACCAGCACCAAGGCGCTCGCGGCGATGGCCGCGGAGAAGGGGCTGCGGTGGCTCGACTGTCCCCTCTCGGGCGGCGCGCCGAAGGTGCTGATCGGCGAGCTCACGGTGATGGCCGGCGGGACGGCGGAGGATTTTTCCGCGGCGCGCATCGTCATGGATCATCTCTGCGCCAACTTCACCCACATGGGCCCATCCGGCGCGGGGCAGACCACCAAGCTCATCAATCAGGTGTTGTGCGGGTTGGGTTTTATGGCCGTGGCGGAGGCCACGCGTCTCGCGCAGGACGCGGGCGTCGATGCGGAAAAGATTCCGGTCGCCCTGAAGGGCGGTAGGGCCGACAGCGCGATCCTGCAAGAGTACATGCCGCGCATGGCGGTGAAGGACTACGCGCCCACCGGCCGAATCGCCAACATGGTCAAGGACCTCAACGGAGCGCAGGATCTTGCCCGGCTCACCAACACGGCCATGCCACTGACCGCCCTTTGCGCCGAGGTGCACCGGCTGATGACGGCGGCCGGCCTGGGCGACGCCGATCAGGCGGCGCTCATGGAGTTTTTCGAGGGGCCGGACCCCGAAGGGATTCCGACGTGACGCCGCACTGCGGGGTCTGCTGCGCCCGAGAACCCCGATGAGCACCTCGCGACGACCCACCATGTCCGATGTCGCCCGCGTTGCGGGCGTATCGGTCATGACGGTCTCGCGGGCGCTCAAACCCCAGACGCCGGTCAGCGAAAGCACCCGCGCCCGCATCGAGGCCGCTGCGGAAGAGCTTGGCTATGTCCTGAACAGCACCGCCGCCGGGCTCTCCTCGCGCCACTCCGGTTTCGTAGCGATGACCGTTCCCTCGCTCAACAACTCCAACTTCTCCGACACGGCGCGTGGGCTGACCGAGGGGTTGCGCGGCAGCGGATTCGAGCTGCTGCTCGGCTATACCAACTACGACATGGCCGAGGAGGAGCGCCTGATTGCAGCGTTCCTGCGCCGTAGCCCCGAGGCGATCGTGGTCACCGGCGGCGCACACTCGGCCCGCTGCCGTTCGCTCTTGAAAGCAAGTGGCGTCCCGGTGATCGAAACCTGGGATCTGCCGGCCGATCCCATCGACAAAGTGGTCGGCTTCTCCAATGCCGAGGCCGGCCGCCTCATGGCTCACCATCTTCACAGCCAGGGGCATCGCAAGTTCGGCTTTATCGGTGGCGATGGGATGCGCGACACACGCGGTGCCGACCGCCGGCGCGGTTTTCTGGCGGCACTTCACGAGCTGGGTGTTACGGAGGACCGGGTGTTGAGCGAAGGCGACCCGCCGCTCTCCATGGGCGAAGGCGCCGCGGCGATGACCAAGCTCCTCGACCGCTGGCCGGACACGAAGGCGGTGATGTGCGTCTCCGACCTTTCCGCCTTCGGCGCCATGAGCGCGGCGCAGAGGTGCGGCCTGTCGGTGCCGGCGGACATCGCTATCGGCGGCTTCGGTGCCTACGACATTGCGAAGTATGCTCTGCCCGATATCACCACACTCGACATGAGCGCCGAAGACATTGGCCGAAAATCTGCCGAGATGATCGTGGACGCTCTCAGTAAGGGCGGTCCGGCCAGCCTCCCGGATCGGATCGAAATCCCCTATAAGCTGATCGTGCGCGGCAGCACCGCCGCCTGAAGCTCCGCTATAATGCGCTGGGCGCTCCTGCGGCCTCTGCCAAGTGGCAGGCGACTGTGGCGCCGGCGTTGCCGACCGCAGTCGTTCGCGGCTCCTGCGTGGAGCAGATCTCGCCGATCACACTCTGGCAGCGCGGATGAAACGGGCAGCCGGAGGGCGGCGCGAGCGGCGACGGCAGCTCCCCTTTGAGGATGATAGGCTTGTGCGTGCCGTCCACGTCCAGCGGCAGCGAGGCCGAGAGCAGGGCTTGCGTGTAGGGGTGTACCGGCCGCTCGAACACATCGTCCGTCGGTCCGAACTCCACGAGCCGTCCCAGGTACATTACCGCTAATCTGTCAGCCATGAACCGGGTCGTTCCAAGGTCATGGGCGACGATTACGTAGCTGCAGTGGAACTCGTCTTGAATGTCCTTGAACAGGTTCATGATCTGCGAGCGGATGGATACGTCGAGGGCCGATACCGGCTCGTCGAGGATCATCAGACTCGGCCGCGCGATGATCGCGCTCGCGATGGCGATGCGCTGGCGCTGACCGCCGGAGAACTCGTGCGGATAGTTGCGCGCGGCGTCCAGGGGCAGCCCAACAGCGGTGAGCGCTTCGTGGACCCTGCGCTCCAACTCCGTGCGGGTGAGCCGCTCGTTGATCACCAGCGTCTCGGCAACGATGTCGAACACGCGCATGCGCGGACTGAGCGAGGCCCAGGGGTCCTGGAACACCGCCTGAACGTCGGTGCGGAACCGGCGCAACGCCTCGCCGGAGAGACCTTCAAGGTCGTGACCATTGATGCGGATCCGCCCTGACGTCGGCTCCAGCAACTTGAGCAGCATGCGGGCGAGCGTGGTCTTGCCACAGCCGGACTCTCCCACCAGCGCCATGGTCTCGCCGCGGGCGAGCGAGAAGCTGACGCCGTCCACCGCCCGCAACATCGCGGCCCCGCCGCCAAACAGTCCGCGCGAGACGGCAAAGTGACGGGACAGATTTTCGACCTCGACCACCGGCTCGTCGCTCATGCCCCGCGCTCCTGTTTCCAGCAACTCGCCCGATGGTCGCCGGACCCGCTGAGGCCCGGCGAGGGGCTGGGCGCAAGGCTGCGGCAGGTGTCGTCGGCATAGGGGCAGCGGGGGGCGAAGCTGCATCCGACGCGCGTCTGGGTAAGCTTTGGCGGTTGGCCGTCGATGGCGTAGAGCCGGTCGACCTTGCGGTTCACCGCCGGCACGGAGTTGAGGAGCGCTTCGGTGTAGGGGTGGGAGGGCGCCTTGAAGACGTCGCGCACGGTCCCTTCTTCCACGATGCGGCCGGCGTACATCACGATCAACCGATGGCAAAGGTTGGCGACAATGCCGAGGTCATGGGTGATGAAGATCATCGCCATGCCGGTCTCGGCCTGGATCTCCTGCAGGAGCTGCAAATACTGGAGCTGAATGGTGACATCGAGCGCAGTGGTCGGCTCGTCCGCGATGATCACGTCGGGCGCACCGGAGATGGCGATGGCGCCCACCACACGCTGCTTCATTCCGCCGCTCATCTGGTGCGGATAAGCGTGGACGCGCCGCTCGGCATCCGCGACGTTCACCTTCTTCAGCATCGCCACCGCCCGGGCAGGCAGCGAGCCGCCCGCGCCCCTGCGATCGTTGATCCGCAGCGCCTCGATCACCTGGTTACCGACGGTGTGGAGCGGGTTCAGCGAGGTGTGCGGGTCCTGCAGGATCATCCCTAGGCGGCTGCCACGAATGGCGGTCATCTCAGCCTCGCTTTTGCTAACCAGATCCTCGCCGCGCAAAAGTATCTCTCCGCCAACGATGCGGCCTATGGGGCGCGGCAGAACCCGCATGATCGACAGCGCCGTCATGGACTTGCCGCAACCCGATTCTCCCACAATCCCAAGGGTTTCGCCGGCGCTGACCGAGAAGCTCACGTCGTCCACCACCGGCAGCGGTCCGGCTTTCACCATGAGATGCGTTTTCAGGTTTCGGACCTCTAGAACAGGCTCGCCGATCATGTCACACCTGCCGTAGTTTCGGGTCGAGCCGATCGCGCAACCAGTCGCCCAGAAGGTTGACCGACAGAACCGTCAACAGGATCGCAAGGCCCGGGAAGAAGGAGATCCACCAGCTCGACACGATGAGCTGCCGCCCGTCGGCCACCAACAGACCCCATGCCGGCGTCGGCCGCGGGATGCCGATGCCGAGAAAGCTCAGCGTCGCCTCCAGGATGACCACGACGCCCACCTGCAAGGTCGCGAGGACCACGATGGTGTTGACGATGTTGGGCAGAATGTATTTGCGCAGGATGCGTAGGTCCGATGCGCCGGCAACACGCGCACGGGCGACAAAATCCGCCTCGCGCAGCACCAAGGTCTCGGCGCGCACCTGCCGAGCGAAATAGCCCCAGATCACAAAGATCACCACGAAGATGACGAGTTGGAAGCTTGGGCCCGACAGCGTCGCCAGTGCCAGCGCAAGCAAAATGCTGGGGAGCGCGAAGGTGATGTCGACCACGCGCATGATCACGGCATCGGCCATCCCGCGCAGGTAGCCGGCGATGAGGCCGAGCGCCGTCCCGACCGCCGCGCCCAGAAGAATGCCCACGATGGAGATCGACAACGCATATTTTGCGCCGTGGAGGATCCGGCTCAGGATATCGCGGCCCAGCCGGTCGGTCCCCAGGATGAACTCGGTCGTGCCGCCGAAGAAGAGCGGCGGCTCCAGGCGGTTCCGCAGATAGGCCTTATAGGGGTCATGGGGCGCGATGAGGTCGGCGAACAGCGCCGGTATCACCAGGACCACTACGAGAATGGTCAGCGAGATCACCGGAAGGCCGTCGAAGAAGGGGCGCTTGCGCATCGGTTTCCTCCTAGCCCTGATGCCGGATGCGCGGGTCGATCACCGCGTAGAGGATGTCGACCAGGAAGTTCGCCAGCAGGAAGAACACCGCGAAGAACATCACCACCGATTGCACCACGGGAAAGTCACGCCCCCGGATCGCATCTATGGCGAGGAGCCCTGCACCTGGCCAGGCAAACACGGTCTCGATCACCACCGAGCCGGTGAGGAGGGAGCCGGCCAGGACGCCGAAATAGGTGATCGGCACGATAGCAGCGTTGCTGAAGGCGTGGCGCCAGACGATGGCGCGTTCGCTCACCCCCTTCACGCGGGCAAGCTTGATGTATTCCGCGTCAAGCACCTCAAGCATCGCCGAGCGGGTGAGGCGCGTCAGCGCCGCGATCTGGAACCAGGCCATGGCGATAGCCGGCAGAACCATGTGGGTGACCCCGCCATAGCCGGAGGTGGGAAACCAGCCTAGGATCACGGCAAAGACCCACATCAGCACAAGCCCCAGCCAGAAGGCCGGAAGCGACTGGCCAAGCAGCGCGATGACACTCGCCACCGCGTCGATGGACGAGCCTTTGCGCACCGCCGCGACGACGCCAAGCGGGATCGCCACCACCACGCTGATGAGAAGCGCCAAGCCACCAAGCTGAAGGGTTGCGGGAAGGCGGTCGATCACCACCTCGGCGGCGCTGCTTCCCTTCCACTTGGTGCTATCGCCGAAGTCACCCAGGGCCGCGTTCTGCAGAAAGGTGAAGTACTGGACGTGGAGGGGGCGGTCGAGGCCAAGCTCGCGGGTGAGGTTGTCGATCTGCGCCTGCGTGGCATCGTCTGGGAGCAACGCGTCGATCGGGCTGCCGGTGAGGTGGCTGAGGCTGAAGACGATCAGCGTGATCACCAACAGCGACAGCAGCGCCTGAAGAAATCGCGTGGTGATGAAGCGCGCCATTCGCAAGAGGCCTCCGCGGTGAATGGTCTTCTGCGCCGGCAGAAAAGGCGCGCCGCAGCCGAAAACAGGCCGCCGGCCGCAGCCGGCGGCCCGCTGTCAGCGTCTACTCGTTGACGTCGACGTTTTCGAAGTGGCTGAAGCCTACCGACGTAACGCCCGGATAAAGCCATCCCTCGATGGTCTTCGGATTGACCACCACCTCAGCGGAGATGCTCGCAAGCGGCACGACGGCATACTGGTGGAAGACGCGGTCGAAGATTCCGGCGGCAAGTTCGTTGCGGCGGTCCGGGTCGGTGGACTGCATGTACTCGTCCATCAGCACTTCGACTTCGGGGTCTTCGTAGTTGTTCCGCGGGCGGCCGGCGGCGGAGTAGTAGTTGCGGATGCCTACCGCGCTTGGCTTCACCGGCATGTTGCGCATGGGGTGGAACATCTTGGCCGCACGGGCATTGCGCAGCCCGCCAAGCCCGGCCCAGTCCATTTCCACGATCTCGGTCTGGAAACCGGCCTCCTCAAGGAAAACCTGCATCAGCTCGGCCATCGTTGGGAACTCAGGATTGCCGGCAAGGTTGGAGGAGAGGATCGGGATCACCGGGTTTTCGAACTTGTCCGGATAGCCGGCCTCCGCCATCAGAGCGCGTGCCTTGTCGAGGTCGAAGCCGTAGGCCGCGTCGAACTTGTCGGCGAGTGCCTGACTGTAGCCTTCGTGGCGGGGGTCCATGGCGAACACGGGCAGAACTTCGGCGCGGCCGTCATAGAGCACGTCGATCATCGTATTGCGGTCGATGGACCGGTTGATGGCCTCCCGAATGCGGATGTCGAGCCAGGGCAGGCTTTTGTCGAGCGCCTCGTCACCCGGCTGAAGAAAGGTGCCGTTGAACAGCATCGCTGTTTGGTTGGAGGCACGCGTCGAAGGGATCACCGCCATGCCGGCAGCAATGGCATCGCCCTGCACTTCGCGCGGCAGCACCGCGATATCGGCCTCGCCGGCGAGGAGTCTTGCGAGCCGTGTCGCCGGCTCGGCGACGAACTCCAGTTCCAGCCGGTCATAGCCGACATCCGTGCCGGACCAGTGGCCTTCCACCTTTTCGAAGTTGAGCCCGCGGCCCACATCCCGGCTGGCGTATTGCAGCGGTCCGCTGCCGGCGGGCTTCGTGTCGTAGCCCTCAAGACCTTCGGCATCGAACTGGGCTTTGGAGTAGATCACCAGCGAACCGCGTCCGCCGTGGACGAAAAGGAAGTCCACCTGGGGCGCCGGCAGCGTGAACTTGACGGTGTGGTCGTCGATCGCCTCGGCGACGGCACCTTCGAGCTGGCTTATGCCGTTCAGAATTGAGTCCGGTCCGGTGTGAAGCTCCAGGCTGTGCACCACGTCCGCCGCGGTTACGGGGCCGTAGCCGAAGTGGAACTCGGCGTTCGGTTTCAGCTTGAACGTCCACTCTGTGAGGTCGTCGTTGTTGGTCCAGCTTTCGGCAAGGCCGCTGTTGTCGAACGCGCCGGTCTCGGGGTTGTGGCCGACGAGACCTTGCAGTGCGGGGCCGAGCGCGAAGTCGCCGGGCGTGTTCCAGTAGCGGTTCGTCTCCACCGCGGGGGGCGTCATCGTCATGGTGACTGTCTGCGCCAGCGCAGCAGGCGCTGCCGCGGCGAAAACAAGTGTCGTTAAGGTGATGGCTCTCAGCATTGTATTCCTCCCTGAATTGACACCGTGAATTGTGGTGTGGCGCCGTTACCGGTGACGGGATCCGCCTTGGCTCTCGCGCTTGTTGTTATCGATAACAGTTATCGATATCATTTACTAGTTGACGTCTTCCCCGACGTCAAGGCGAGGCGCAGGCCGAACTGGAATGTTGGAGAGCAAACCCTACACAGGCGCGTAATTTGGGCCAATAGGCTGATAGCCCAGCATTTAGTCCTATAGCAGCCGGTTTTCGATCAGTTAATCCAGCCGCCCGGTCAGTGCCGGAGCCGGTAAAATCGGGATGAATTCATGATGAACCCCATCAAAGCACTCAAACGGCGGATTCTTTCATGCGCGTGATGATCGTAGGCGCTGGCGCCATCGGAGGCTTCTTGGCGGCGAAGATTCACCAGGGCGGGCATGAAGTGTGCGTTGTCGCGCGCGGTCCGCACCTGGCGGCAATTCAGGCGGATGGACTGCGGCTTCGCAGCCCGGACGGCGCCGAGATCATCGCAAAGGTTGCCGCGGACGATGGGCCCGAACGCTTCGGATCGCAGGATCTGGTGATCACGACGCTCAAGGCACCGGCGCTACCCTCGATGCTGCCGCGCCTTGGCGCGGCCCTTGCGGCAGGGGCACCGCTCGCGGCGGCGATGAACGGTGTCTTCTGGTGGTACGGCCACGGCTTCAAGGTCGGCGGCCAGGAGGCCGACACGCGCCGGCTCGACCCCGATGGCGCGCTCGCCGCGATCCCGCCGCAGCGTGCGATGGGAATCGTCATCCACTCTACCAACGAGGTGATCGCTCCGGGTGTGGTGCAAAATCGCAGTGCCAAAAACCGGTTCGTGATCGGTGGCCCGACCGCCGAAAGCATGGCAACGGCGGCAACCATCGCCGATGCGCTGAACGGCCCAGGATTGACCATGTTGGCCGATGCGGACATTCGCCGCGTCATGTGGCGCAAGCTCTTGCGCAACCTGTCGTCGGCCCCGGCCTCCGTCCTCACCGGCGGTGAGGCCTATGATGTGTTGAACGATCCGGACGCGCGCAGTGTCGCCCAAGCGCTCTTTGCGGAGGGTGCCGCCGTTGCTGCCACCCACGGCTTTTCGGAGCTTGCGCAGGAGGCGCCCGACGTGTTCCGCGTCGGCGGTGGCGCGCGCCAGAAACCGTCCATGAGCCAAGACGTCGATCGCGGCCGCCCCATGGAGATTGATACGATCCTGCGGAGCGTCCAGGATTTTGCCCGGCAGTGCGCCGTGCCGACACCGACGCTTGATACTGTGATCGCGCTGGTGCTGCTGCGCGCGCGCCTCGTGGGTGCCTATCCTCGCCCCCCTGCGCAGCAACCAGCGGATGGGCAATGAGCCCCTGGACCAATTACGGCTGTTTGATGCCAGGTTTTGATGGTGCAGAGTTAAAGCAATGCACCATCAAATGCCGGGACTAAACACCTAGATCGGATCATGTTTTGACGGAACCACTTTGTGGTTGCGCCAAAACATGTGAATCCGATCGCCATCAAACAGTTAGAGCAGATTCACCCGGTCGCCAGATATCCCAGGAGATCGCCTCCGGCGATTCCATCCGACCGGGTTCTGCTCTAGTTATGGACGTCCCGCCGAAGGCATGGCGCGCGATACACCGCAACCGGGCGTGAATAGCGGCACAAGTATCGCTTTCTTTCGCCTGGAAGTCCCAGAGCCGGCTCGTTCGGAAAAAACTTGACTGCGACAAGATGTCAATTCAACATTGAATGAATGATCATTCAGTGGTGTCGCCTGCTGTTCCTGGCGACGATACCGAGGCGCTGATAACCGGATAACAAGAGATGGCGGCCATAGAGAAGCCGCCACCGGCCAACAACAACGAACAGCGGGGGTATAGATCATGGACGTCGTCGACCAACTAAACGCGGTCAGATCCGGAAAACTGAGCCGGCGGGCCTTCAGCCGCTCGCTCTTGGCAGCTGGGGTCGGGCTTGCCGCCATGCCTCTGGCGCCGCGTCGGGTACTGGCTGCCGAGGGGGAACAGGGAACCTTCTTCACCTGGGGCGGGTTCGATGTCCCCGAGCTGTTCGGGTCCTACGAGGCCAAGAACGGGACACTTCCCAACTTCTCGATCTTTGGCGGCTCCGAAGAGGCGCTGACGAAGATGCGGGGCGGTTTCGTGGTCGATGTCGCGCATCCCTGCAACGCGGGCCTGAACCGATGGGTCGCGTCGGGGCTCTTCCAGCCGATTGACACCTCGCGGTTGTCGAACTGGCCCGACGTCATTCCCGAACTCGCCGCTATCGAAGGCAACATGAGCGCGAGCGGCAAGCCGTGGCTCGTTCCCTTCGATTGGGGCCAGACCTCGATCACCTATCGCACCGACATCTTCGAACTGGAGGGCGAGGAGAGCTGGGATATGCTCTGGGACGAGCGCTACGCCGGTCGGCTCGGCTCGCTTGCCTCCGGCGGGGACGCGTGGTGGTGCGGTGCGATCAAGGCCGGCGTCGGTTTCGACGATATCACGACCGACGAGGCCTTTGAGAAGATCGCGGCCGTGATGCGCGCGCAGCGCCCACTGATCCGGGTCTACACCGACGACACCACCACTCTTGAACAGGCGTTGTCGTCGGGCGAGATGGCGGCGGCGATGACCTGGAACAGTTCGGCCGTGCTGTTGAAAAGCGAGGATGTACCTGTGCGCTTCGCCCAACCCAAGGAAGGGGCACTGACCTGGGTCTGCGGCCCTATGATCCACAAGGATGCGCCGCACCTCGACCGCGCTTATGACATCATCGATTCCCTCCTCAGCGTCGAGGCCGGCCAATTCATGATCAACGATTACGGCTACGGGCATTCGAACCAGAAAGCCTTCGATGCCTTCGACGACGAGACGCTGGCCGGCCTGGGGTTGAGCAAGAACCCGGTAGATATTCTTAACGCCGGTCATTTCATGGTCCCGCAGTCCCAGGAGTGGGAAACACGGATGAACGAGACCTTCGAGATGATCAAGGCGGGATTCTGATTCGATGCCCGGGCCCGCAGGATTTCCGCGTGGTCGTCGGGAGCGATTTACGGGGGCGGTCGGCCAGGTATGATTGACGCCCCCCTAACCGGCACGCGGCCCGCCGTCGTGCAGGAGCGGCGTCCAGGACGGTTGGCCGGCCTTTTCCATCGCAGCGAATCCCTGCGCGGCTACACGATGCTGTCCCCGACCATGCTGGTCATGGCGGTGGGGATCCTCGCGCCGTTTATCATCCTGCTGGCGATGAGTTTCTGGACCCGGCAGGGCTTCGAATTCGATACGACGCCGACCTTTGCGAACTATGCCCGCGCCATGAGCGAGCCGATCTTCGGCGCTTTCCTTGCCCGCTCGTTCTGGGTTTCCGGCATCGCTACCGTGGCGACCGTTCTGCTGTGTTATCCCATGGCCTACTACGTCGCCTTTCATGTCCACAGGAACAAGATGCTGTGGATCGTCCTGATGACGCTGCCGTTCTGGACCAGCTATCTGCTGCGTGTCTTCGCCTGGAAGGTGATCCTGGGCTATGAGGGCGTTATCAATTCGGCACTTCTCAGCATGGGCCTAATCGATGCGCCCCTCGAGTTTCTTCTCTACAGCCAGACTGCGGTGATCATCACGCTGGCCCATGCCTGGGCGGCTTTCGCGATCCTGCCGCTCTATGTGTCGTTGGAGAAGATCGACCGCTCGCTCCTCGAGGCAGCGACCGACCTGGGCGATGGTCCGGCGTGGCGGTTCTTGCGCGTCACCCTGCCTCTGTCGATGCCGGGCGTGATTGCCGCCGTGTTCCTCATCTTCATCCCGACGACGGGCGACTTCATCACGCCCGCGCTGCTCGGCGGGCCGGACGGTGCGATGATCGGCAACCTGATCCAGCTGCAGTTCGGTGCGGTCAACAACTGGCCCATGGGCGCGGCGCTTTCGATCGTTCTGATGCTCTGGATCGCGACAGTGGCGCTCGTCTTCCTGCTTGTGACCCGCAAGGCGCAGGAGCGACTGGCATGAGCGACGTCTCCTACATCCGCCGTCCGAATCGTCTGTTGCAGATCTACGCCTGCATCTTCCTGATCGTGCTTTACGTGCCGGTACTGTTCATTCCGCTCTTCAGCTTCAATGATTCGATCTATGTCCGGTTTCCGTTGCAGGGCTTCACGACCAATTGGTATGCGGACCTCATGCGGCGGGACCCGCTTTGGGCGGCACTGATGAACAGCCTGCGAGTCGGTCTGTCTGTGGCGGTGATCTCGACTTTTCTCGGGGTGCTTGCCGCGCGCGCGATCACCCGATATCGGCTGGCCGGGCAAAACGCGCTCGTCGCCTTCATAATGCTGCCGCTGGTCATTCCGGGCATCATCTTCGGCGTGGCTCTGCTGGTGCTGATGAGCCGGATGGGCGTTCCGCTTTCCCTCTACACAGTCGCGCTCGGTCACCTGATCGTCTGTCTTCCCTTTGCGGTCGCCACGCTCCTTCCACGCTTCGAAGGCTTTGACCGGTCGATGGAAGAGGCCTCGGCCGATTTGGGCGAAAACCCGTGGTGGACCTTCTGGCGCGTGACCTTCCCGATCGTCTATCCCGGAGTGGTTGCCAGCTTTCTCCTGACCTTCACCATCTCGTTCGATGAGTTCATCATGGCCTTTTTCCTGTCGAGTACGGACGCGACGCTGCCGATGTACATCTGGTCGCAGTTGCGCTTCCCAAGGGAATTCCCGTCGGTGCTGGCGCTTTCGTCGATCATTCTTCTGGTTTCTTTCGCGCTCGTGTTCCTGGCTCTGCGGATCGGGCGTCTGGGAAGCGTGCGCAAGCCGGGCGCCGGCAGCAACGGAGCGGATTGAACCCATGACGTCGACAGATGCCTTTATCGCGATCCGCGAGGTCGAGAAGTTCTACGGTTCGTTCCAGGCCATCGCAAACGTGTCGATGGATATCCGCCACGGCGAGTTCTTCTCGCTGCTCGGTGCGTCGGGTTGCGGCAAGACGACGCTTCTGCGGATGCTCGCGGGATTCGAAAGCGCCTCGTCGGGCGAAATCTGCATTGACGGTCAGCCCATGTCCGAGGTGCCGCCCTACCTCCGACCCGTCAACATGGTCTTTCAAAACTACGCGATCTTCCCGCACCTGAATGTTCGGGACAATATTGCCTACGGTCTGCGCAGGCTGAGGCTGCCGCGCTCGAAACGCCACGAGATGGTCGAAGAGATACTCGATCTGGTGAAACTTCCAGGCTACGGAGATCGCCGCGCCAACGAGCTTTCGGGGGGGCAGCGTCAGCGTGTCGCGCTGGCGCGGGCGCTGATCCTACGCCCCAAGGTGCTCTTGCTCGACGAACCCCTGGGCGCCCTGGACAAGCAGCTGCGTGAGCAGATGCAAGTGGAGTTGCGCCGTCTCCAACGCTCGGTCGGGATCACCTTCGTCTTCGTTACCCACGATCAGGAAGAGGCGCTGACCCTGTCGGACCGCATTGCCGTGATGGCCGGCGGTAGAGTGTTGCAGGTCGATACGCCGAGCCGACTCTATGAAGCGCCCCGGTCCCGGGAGGTTGCGAACTTCATCGGTACCATGAACTTCCTTGGCGCCCGCGTTGTTTCTCGGGCGAACGGGCATCTGCGGCTTGATATCGAGGCGCTGGGGCAACTGGATCTGCCGGCTGGCGGGACGCCCCTCTCCGAGGGCGACCGTACTTGCGTGGCGATTCGGCCCGAGAAGATCACCCTGCACAAGGACCGGCCGGGCGGAGATGCGCCCGCGCTGTCCGGTACTCTTGAGATGACCACCTATCTGGGCGAGCGAAGCCATTTCCATGTTCGTGTTCCGGGCTGTGACAATTCCTTTTCCGTCTCCGCGCAGAACAATACGATCCAAGGTGGTGAGGGTCAGGCATCCGGCCGCCCGGTGTGGCTGACGTGGCGCGACGATGCGCTGTTCGTTCTGGGAAAGGATTAGGCGTGGGCATAGAAGCGGCAAGAGAAGTGAAGCTGCGGCGTACGGCACCGAAGGAAGTGCGGCGCCAACAGTTGATCGAGGCAACCATGGATTCGATCGCTGAGAACGGTATCTCCGGCACCACAATGGCGACCGTGACCCGCCGTGCGGGCCTGTCGATGGGCATCGTCAGCCTGCATTTCGAGAGCAAGGAAAATCTGCTGACCTCGACGCTCCGGTATCTTGCCGAGGAGCATCGGGCGGTGTGGGTCGCCATCCAGAAGGACGCCAGCCTCGAACCCGCAGAAAAGCTCTGGGCGATCATCGACGCGAATTTCCATCCTCGCGTTTGCACACCACTGAAGATCGCCGTTTGGTTCGCGTTTTTCGGTGAGGCGCGCTACCGCGATATTTACCGGTCAATGGTTGAGGACTTCGACACCGAGCGCGCCTTGGCAGTCGAAGAGTTGTGCCAATTTGTCAAGGATGAGGGCGGCTATGAGGGTGTCGATCCGCATGCGCTGGCCCAGTCGATCGAAAGCCTGGCGGACGGACTCTGGCTTAATCTGCTGCTTTATCCCAAATGGATCTCGCTCGAACAGTCGAAGGCACAGATCTTCGACCTTCTGGTGACCCACTTCCCGCGTCACTACACAGCCGATGGGCCCATCGCGGCGGGGGGTTGTGCAAAATGAGCGGCTGGCAACCAACACGGAGGTCCTTTATGGCAGGCTTGGCTGGTAGCTTTGGGTTGCCGTTGGCGGCGCGGGCGCTGCCGGCGTCCCCCGACGTCGTGGTTATCGGCGCAGGCGCCGCCGGCATTGCCGCCGCGCGGCGGCTGATCGCCGGCGGCAGAAGCGTTATCGTGATCGAGGCCGCGGACCGGATCGGCGGGCGCGCCTACACCGAGAGTACGACTTTCGGCGTGCCCTACGACCAGGGATGCGCCTGGCTCCAAGGGCCGGACGACCTGCCGCAGGTCTCGCTCGCGCGGGAACTCGGGTTCAAGCTGGTCGATCACGACAACGCACGCGACGTGCTCTTTTCCGGGAACGGCCGCGCCTCTCGGACCGAGCGGCGTCAGTACGACCGGGCCTTTGCGCATCTCGAAGATGCGCTCGAAGAGGCCGAGGGGGACGTGGCGGCTTCGACGGTCGTGCCGTCGGACATGCCGCTGTCGGCCGTCGCTCAGACCTGGATGGGGCCGCTCGACTTCGGCGTCGATCTAACCGATCTTTCGACCGCCGATTACAACGTCTACGCCGATGAGGAAGTCAACTATCTCGTCCGCGAAGGCTTGGGAACCTTGGTCGCCGGGTTGGGGACGGGTTTGCCCGTTCAGCTTGGCACCGCGGCAACCGGCGTGGACTGGAGCGGGGATGGCGTGCGCGTCGAAACCACGGCCGGCACGATCGAGGCTCGCGCCTGTATTGTGACGGTCTCCACCGGGGTGCTCGCCTCGGGCGCTATCCGTTTCACGCCTGAATTGCCGGCGTCGAAAGCGCAGGCGATCGATGACGTGCCGATGGGGCTTCTGACGAAGATCGCGCTGCAGTTCGATGGCGAACGCTTCGGCCTGACCGAGAGCGACTTCCTGACCTACGTGATCCCGAACGAGGTGCCCGCTGAGGCGTGCTATTTCCTGACCTTCCCCACCGGCTGGGACATTGCCGTGGGCTTCGTCGGTGGCAGCTTCGGATGGGATCTTTCGCGCGCCGGCGAGGCCGCGGCGGTGGATTTTGCCCTCGGCGAATTCGTCAAGATAATGGGCAGCGATGCACGCCGCCACTTCGTCAAGGGCCATATGAGCGACTGGGCGGAGAACCCGCTGACGCTGGGCGCCTATGGCGCCGCGCGCCCCGGCCGGTTCGATGCCCGTGCCGTGCTGGCCGAACCGCTGGGCGACCGGGTGTTCTTTGCCGGAGAGGCCGTGGCCGGCCCCTATATCGCGCTCTGTTCGGGTGCGCATCTGAGCGGCGATGCGGTGGCTGAATCCGTCACCGCGATACTGGACGGGCCGTCCGGTTGCGGTTCCTGCGACGCGCGCGGCAGGCAGCGTGTCCGCATCAAGGAAACCCCGGAATGACAGGGTACGGCAAGGATAGTCGTACCTCCGCCCGCGATAAGCGCTACGACATACTGTTCGAGCCGGTCAGGATCGGCCCGGTCACGACGCGCAACCGGTTCTACCAGGTGCCGCACTGCAACGGCATGGGGCGGGCCTATCCCTCGTCGATGGCCGAGATGCGCGGTGTGAAGGCCGAAGGCGGCTGGGGTGTGGTCTGCACCGAACAGGTTGAGATCCACCATACCTCGGAACTCAGTCCCGTGATCGAAGGGCGGCTCTGGGACGATGCCGATCTGCCGGTCTTTCAAAAAATGACCGACAAGATCCATGAACACGGCAGCCTTGCAGGGATTGAGCCCTGCTATGACGGGCTTGCGACGCCCAATCGCTACAGCCGCGAGATCCCGATGGGGCCCTCCGCCCGCCCGGTTACCTACCTGGAGCCGGTTCAGGCCCGCGCGATGGACAAGACGGATATCCGCAACCTGCGGCGCTGGTATGTCGACGCAGCCAGGCGCAGCCGCCTCGCCGGGTTCGACATTATCTACGTCTATGCCGGGCATGACCTGAACGCGCTGTCTCATTTTCTGTCGCGCCGCTGGAACGACCGGGGCGACGAGTATGGCGGCAGTCTGGAAAACCGGGCGCGGCTCCTACGCGAGGTGCTGGCCGATACCAGGGAGGCCGTAGGCGACACCTGCGCGGTTGCCCTGCGCTTCGGCGTCGAGGAGTTGCTCGGCGACGCGGGGTTCACTTCCGGGGGCGAGGGGCGCGAGGTGGTCGAAGCGCTGGCCGAGATTCCTGATCTCTGGGACGTGAATGTCAGCGACTGGAGCAATGACAGCGCGACTTCGCGCTTTGCCGCTCAGGGGTTTCAGGACAGCTATGTCGCTTTCGTGAAGAAGGTCACCAGCAAACCGGTCGTCGGCGTCGGCCGCTATACGTCACCTGACGCCATGGTGGCGCTGATAAAAAGCGGGGCGCTCGATCTGATCGGGGCCGCCCGCCCGTCGATTGCCGACCCCTTTCTGCCCAAGAAGGTCGAGGAGGGGCGGGTCGAGGACATCCGCGAATGCATCGGCTGCAACATCTGCGTCTCGGGCGATTTTCTGGCCACGCCCATGCGCTGCACGCAGAACCCGACCATGGGCGAGGAATGGCGCAAGGGCTGGCATCCCGAGCGAATCGCGCCCAAGACCTCGGAGGACAGCGTGCTGATCGTCGGCGCCGGGCCCGCCGGGCTGGAGGCGGCCCGTGCGCTCGGACAGCGGGGCTATGCGGTGACGCTTGCCGAAGCCGGCAAGGTGCTGGGCGGCCGCGTCGCGGTCGAGAGCCGGCTCCCGGGCCTGTCTGAATGGAAGCGCGTCGCCGATTACCGCGAATACCAGATCAACCAGATGGTCAATGTCGAGACCTACCTCGACAGCCGGCTCACCGCCGAGCAGGTGCTGGAATTCGAGGCCGATCACGTGGTGGTCGCCACGGGTGCCCGCTGGTGCACGACCGGGGTGGGGCGGGCCAACACGGCGCCGATCCCGGTGGCCGAGGAGGCGCGCATCCTGACGCCCGACGACATTGCGGCAGGGCCGGTACCGGACGGGCCGGTCGTGATCTTCGACGACGATCACTATTTCATGGGCGGTCTGCTGGCGGAACTGCTGCGCGGCAAAGGCCATGAGGTGACGCTGGTCACGCCGGCGGCGGATGTTTCGCACTGGACACACAACACGCTGGAACAGGCCCGCATCCAGAAGCGCCTCATTGAGATGGACGTGCGCATCCGGCCGCTGCACAGCGTCGTTGCCCTCGGCAGGGATACTGCCACGCTCCAATGCGTCTATACGGAGCGCCGCCATGAGATTGCCTGCAGTACTTTCGTACCCGTCACCATGCGCCGCCCGGTGGACACGCTCTACCACGAGATTCTGCGGCTGACCGGTCCCGGGGAAGCACCCGCGCCGAAATCGCTTGGCCGGATTGGCGACTGCCTTGCCCCGGGAACGATCGCGGCGGCCGTCTATGGCGGGCACCGCTACGCGCGCGAACTGGGCGAGCCGGTGACGGATGCCGTGCCTTTCCGGCGCGAACTGCCGCAGCTCGCAACCAACTGATTGATACAAGAGTTGACACCCGTGGCCCGCGATCCGAGATACGACATCCTCTTCGAGCCGGTGAAGATCGGCCCCGTCACCGCGAAGAACCGCTTCTATCAGGTACCTCATTGCACCGGCATGGGATACCTGCGGCCGCAGACCCTGGCGGCGATGCGCGGGGTGAAGGCCGAGGGTGGCTGGGGCGTTGTCTGTACCGAGTACAATTCGATTCATCCCGCGTCGGATGACCTGCCCCATGTCTCGGCATCGCTCTGGGACGACAGCGATATCCGCGCGCACATCCTGATGACGGACGCGGTTCATGAACACGGTGCACTCGCGGGGGCCGAGCTTTGGTTCGGCGGCGCGCGAAGCTCGAACCACTACACCCGGTTGGTCTCGATGGATGTGGCGAGCCTGCCAAACCTTGCGGGCCATCCCTTCCAGACCCGCGCGATGGACAAGACCGACATCCGCAACCTGCGCCGCTGGCATCGGAAGGCCGCCATCCGGGCGCGGGACGCCGGGTTCGACATCGTCTATGTCTATGCCACGCACGGTTATCTCGTGGCCAATTTCCTCGACCCCCGGACGAACTCCCGCAGCGACGAATACGGCGGATCGCTGGAAAACCGCGTGCGGCTGACGCGCGAGTTGATCGAGGAAACCAAGGATGCCGTGGGTGACCGTTGCGGCGTCGCGGTGCGCTTCAAGGCCGACGAGACCATCGGCGAGGACGGCGTACCCGCGCACGGCGAGCGGCGAGAGATGTTCGAATTGCTTGCCGAACTGCCCGACCTCTGGGACATCAACATTGCCGACTACACGCTGGAGATGGGTGTGTCGCGCTTCACCAAGGAAGGCGCGCTCGAACCCTATATGTCCTGGGTCAAGTCGGTGACGACGAAGCCCGTGGTGACGGTGGGCCGCTTCACCTCGCCCGATACGATGGTCAGCCAGATCCGCCGGGGGATTACCGATCTGATCGGCGCCGCGCGTCCCTCCATCGCCGATCCGTTCCTGCCTAAGAAGATCGAGCAAGGCCGTCCGGAGGACATCCGGGAATGCATCGGGTGCAACATCTGCTATTCGGGCGACAGCCTGGGCGTGCCGGTCCGCTGCACGCAGAACCCCACCATGGGCGAGGAATGGCGCAAGGGCTGGCACCCCGAGAAGGTGCCGACGAAGGGCTCGGACGCGCGGGTGCTGATCGTCGGGGCGGGCCCGGCGGGGCTCGAGGCCGCGCGCGCTCTCGGCGCCCGAGGCTATCAGGTGATGCTGGCCGAAGCCACGCGCGAGCTTGGCGGGCGCGTGACGCGTGAAGCCTCGTTGCCGGGGATGAGCGAATACATCCGCGTGCGCGACTACCGCGAACAGCAGTTTCTGAAGATGCCCAATGTCGAGATCTTCCGCGAAAGCGCGCTCTCGGCGGAGGATGTCTTTGCGGTCGAGGCCGATCACGTTGCCATCGCCACCGGGGCAACCTGGCGGCGCGACCGCTTCGACGGCAAGACCTACGTGCCGGTCGCGATCGATGGTGCCGAGGTTCTCATCCCCGACGACATCATGTCCGGTCGGCTGCCCTCGGGCCCCACGGTCGTTTTCGACGGGGACAACTACTATATGGCCGGCGTGATTGCCGAACGGCTGCGCGCCAAGGGCCTGCCCGTGACCTATGTGACCGAGGCCGACAGCGTCTCGGAATGGGCGGAAAACACCTCGGAACGCTGGCGCATCCGCACCCGGCTGATGGAACTGGGCATAGAGATCGTCACCGCCCACAGCCTGACCGCCTTCGACGGCGAAGCCGCGACCCTTGCTTGCGAATATACCGGCGCCGAGCGGCAGGTGCCCGCCACCGGCACGGTTCTGGTCACCCAGCGCGCGCCGTGCGACGACCTCTATCACGAGATTCTCGCGCGGGCCGGCGGCGATGCCGGCAAGCTGCCTTTTACGCTCAAGCGGATCGGTGATTGCGAGGCTCCGGCGATCATCGCAGCCGCGGTCTATGCCGGCCACAGCTATGCGCTCGAGACCGATGCCCCGGTCGACATCGACATGCCGCTCAGGCACGACCGGCCGGATGTCGGCGCCGTATCGGCGACCGGGCAAAGGGTGCCTGAGGTCACGCCTGCCACGATGGTGCCCGCGGCGACCGCGGATGCGGCCTATCTCGCCAAGCTTCTTCAGTACTATGAGGAAGAGCTTGCGGGCCAGTCATATTTCCGCGCGCTGGCCGACCGCCTGCCGGTCGCCAGACAGAAGGAAAAAATGATTCTTCTGGCCGAGGTCGAACGGCATACGGCGGCAATCGTACGCCCGCTGATCGAACGCTACGGCCTTCAGCCGCGAAGCCGCGCGGAGCTTGAGGCGATGGGCCGCGCGGACGCCGATGCCGGTCCACAGGACTGGGCCGGGATGATCGCGTACATGCGGGCCACCTATCCGAAATACATAGATGACTTCAAGGCGCTGGAGGGTATGGCCCCGGCGGCTGACCTGCCCGTGCTGGAATGCATGACCGAGCACGAAGTCGTGGCCATCGACTTCCTCGAGCGCGAGGCCGCGGGCGACCCGAACAGCACCGAACCTCTCGTACTCTTCATCTGTTCGCCGGCGGCAACGCCGCGGGCGGCGTGACCTGATGGGCATGATCGCCAACGAACGCGCGGCGCTGGCCGACAGCCTGTGGGCGGCAACGGCCAACCCGTCCCCCGAACGCCCGCCGCTTCATGGCGAGGCAGAGGCCGATACGGTGGTGATCGGCGGTGGCTTCACCGGGCTTTCGGCGGCGCTGCATCTGGCAGAGGCGGGCAAGTCGGTGGTGCTGCTCGAGGCCGAGACACCAGGCTGGGGGGCTTCGGGCCGCAATGGCGGGCAGGTCAACCCGGGCCTCAAGGCCACGCCGGAGGAAACCGAGGCGCGGTTCGGCCCTGATCTCGGCCGCCGGATGGTGGCGATGTCGGGCGGGGCAGGAGACCTCGTTTTCGACCTGATCGCGCGCCATGGCATCCAGTGCGCTGCGTCGCGTTGCGGCTGGATCCGGGCCGCCACCACGCCGAAGGCCTTGGCGACGTTGCAGGAGATTGGGCGGCAATGGCGAGACCGCGGTGCAGTAGTCGACGCGCTCGATGCCGATGAGATGGAGCGGCTTCTGGGTACCCGGGCCTATCCCGGCGGACTGATCGACCGGCGCGGCGGCAACCTGCATCCGCTCAACTACGCCCTGGGGCTCGCCGAGGCGGCCGAGCGTGCAGGCGCGCGTATCCATGGGCACAGCCGCGTGAGCGGCGTCCAGTCGACAGACGACAGTGTGACGGTGTCGACGCCTGAAGGCAGGGTAACGGCGCGCGCGGCCCTCATATGTACGAATGCCTATACCGGTGGCCTAGCCGCGCCGCTGGGCCAAAGCGTTATTCCGGTCACCTCTGTCCAGGTGGCAACGGAGCCGCTGAGCGACAAATTAAGGCGCACGATCCTGCCTGAAGGTCATGCGCCCTCGGATACGCGCCGGCTGCTCCTCTATTTCCGCAAGGACGACGCGGGCCGCTTTGTCATGGGTGGGCGTGGCGCCTTGGGGGACGGCTCGATCGGAAAGCGCCAGGCGGCGTTGCGCGAGGCGGCGGTGCGGCTCTACCCGCAACTCGAGGGGGTTCGGTGGCGCTACGCCTGGGGTGGCGACGTGGCGCTGACCCGCGACCACGCGCCGGGCCTGCACCTGATCGCGCCGCGGGTCATGGCCGGCCTCGGTTACAACGGGCGCGGCGTCGGCATGGCGACGGCGATGGGCCGGGTCCTTGCGGAATGGGCGCAGGGCCGCCCCGGGGCCGAGCTCGATTTCCCGATCACCGCCGCCAGGCCCATCCCGTTTCACCGCTTCCGCCGCATCGCGCTTGGCGCCACGGTCGCCGCTTTTCGCATGCTCGACCGGGTGGGGATTTAGGCCATGACCAGACCTCGATGCTTCGCGCGCCCGAAGATCTGACAACCGCCGATCCAAGAGAGGTGACCATGAACGCATATGCTTCCATCGCCAATGGGCTCCGGCTGCCCAGCGGCACCTTCATCGACGGGACCCTCAAGCCCGCCATCAACGGCGCGACTTTCGAGACGCGCAACCCCTATTCCGGCGCGGTGATCGCGGTCCTGCCGGCTTGCGGGGCCGCAGATGTGGATGCTGCCGTCGCCGCGGCCCGCCGCAGCTTCGAGGCGGGCGTGTGGTCGGGAAAGCACCCCTCCGAGCGCAAGGCCGTTCTGTCGACCTTCGCGGACCTGATCATGGCCGACCTGGAGGAGCTCGCGGTGATGGAGGCGATGGATGCGGGCAAACCCGTGGCCGACTGCCTTTCTGTCGATGTGCCGGAAACCGCCAACTGCATCCGCTGGCACGGTGAGGCGCAGGACAAGCTCTACGACCAGATCGCGCCCACGTCGCCGGACGCCGTCGGTCTGATCGTGCGCGAGCCCATCGGCGTCGTCGCGGCCGTTTTGCCGTGGAACTTTCCGCTCCTGATGATGGCCTGGAAGATCGGCCCGGCGCTTGCCACCGGCAATTCGGTCGTGGTGAAACCGGCCGAGCAGACCAGCCTCACCGCGCTGTGCATGGCGGAGCTGGCGCTGGAGGCCGGCGTGCCGCCGGGCGTATTGAATGTCGTCACCGGGATGGGCCCCGAGGCGGGCGAGCCGCTCGGACGGCACATGGACGTGGACGCGCTCACCTTCACCGGGTCGACCGACGTGGGGCGGCGGTTCCTTGAATACTCGGCGCAGAGCAACCTCAAGGAGGTCTGCCTCGAGATGGGCGGCAAGAGCGCCGCCGTGGTGCTGAGCGATGCCACCGACATCGCCCGTATCGCCGAGATTCAGGCCAACGCGATCTTCTGGAACATGGGCGAGAACTGCACGGCCAACAGCAGGATCATCGCCCACAAGGATGTCTACGACGAGCTTGTGGCCGAGATGGCGCAACAGGCTTCGGCGTGGAAGCTGGGCGATCAGCTTGACCCGGAGACGCAGAACGGCCCCCTCGTCAGCGAGGAGCATTTCGCCAAGGTGTCGGGTCTTGTCGAAAGCGGCAAGGCGCAGGGCGCGCGGGTCGTGAAAGGCGGCGAAGGCGCGGGTGGGATGTTGTTCAGGCCCACGGTGTTTGCCGAGGTCACCGCGGAAATGGAGATCTTCCAGAAGGAGATCTTTGGTCCGGTGGTTGGCGTGACGCGGGCCGAAAGCGACGAGCATGCGATCGAGCTCGCCAATCAGACGCAATACGGCCTGGCTGCGACGCTCTACAGCAAAGACATCTCCAAGGCTCACCGCTTCGCGCGCAAACTGAAGGCGGGAACGGTCGGTGTGAACGCCTATTCCGAGGGCGAGATCTCGACCCCCTTCGGTGGCTTCAAGGCATCGGGTTTCGGTGGCCGAGACAACGGCATCCACGCCCACGAGCAATACACGGAACTCAAGACCATCTGGATCGATCTGACCGCTTGATCCGGCAATCGGCCGGCCGAGTGTGAGGAGTCAGCACCGAACCGTCTGGCTCGACAGGTCAATGCCTCGCCCGGCCTTTTCACAAAATCTCTGGATGAGTGGGCCTGCGCCGTATTCGGCGCGGCACCTCAGATGAGTCGCTTACGGCGCGATTATGGAGAGGCAAAAGCACGGCTTGGCCGATATACCGCGATATCTTAGTATTAGGGGTTACTTCTAGATTCGCGGTTCTAACACTAACTGGGGAAATTTTGAGCGATACCAGACATTTGGGCTGGGCTTGGCAGTGTCCGGCCATCTTGTGCGCGTTGACCTGTCGGTCGGTCTGCGCAGCGATTCCAGGACTGCCTGCTGCAGGCCAGTACCGGCGCTCAGTCTAACCCATGCAGACACTTCTCGCACTTTTGGGCGCCGTTGCGCTTCTCGTTTGGGGCGTTCGCACGGTGCGAACCGCGCTGGAGCGGGCCTTTCCCTCTCAGCTTGAGCGCGCTCTTGGGAAGGTCGCGGGCAATCGTTTCTCGGCCCTGCTGTTCGGTGTGGGAACCGCTGCGGCGCTGCAATCGGGGACCGCGGTCGTTACCATGGTCTCAGGGTTTGTTTCCCGTGGAAAGTTGGCGGTGGCGCTCGGCCTTGCCGCGGCGCTGGGATCGGATGTGGGCTCGGCCGTCGCCGCGGTGGTGTTGTCCCAGGACGTATCTGCTCTATCGCCTTTTTTGATCATGGTCGGTGTTGCCGTTTTCATGATCACCTCCAGTAAGACCCATCGCAACCTCGGGCGCTTCGCCTTGGGGCTGGGTTTCGTTCTGCTGGCGCTGTCGCTGATTTCCGGGGCGACGCAGGAACTGAAATCATCTGAAACCGTCGGCCTGATCCTCACGGCGTTGGGTGAAGATCTGGCGTTGGCGGTGCTGATGGGGGCGGTGCTGACGGTGGCGACTTATTCCAGCCTGGCCACCGTGCTGTTGGTGGCCAGTTTTGCGGCGCAGGGGCTGATTGGGATCGAGGCCGGCTTCGCGCTGGTCCTCGGCGTCAATCTGGCTTCCGGTGCGCCGGCTCTGATCGCCAGTTGGGGTGAGGGCTGGGAGGGCAGGGTGACCCCCCTGGCCAATCTTGTCCTGAGGATGGCAGGTGCCGTTGCCCTTGCGCCCTTTGCGCGCCAGCTGGCGAGGTTGGTCGGCGAACTCGGCTTGCCGGCGGAAACTTCGGTGGTGCTTTTTCATCTGTCGTTCAACGCGCTTCTGGTGTTGGTCTGCCTGCCTTTTGTCGAGACGATATGCAAGGGCGTTGCCCGGGTGAGGCCGATGGAGCCGGTGACCGATCAGACGGATGCCCGCGCACCGATCTATCTGCGTGAAGCGGACCTGGAGCGCCCCGAGCGGGCCCTGGCCAACTGCTCGCGCGAGGTGCTGCGGGCGGCCGAAGCCGTTCATCAGATGCTGAACGACACCATTGAAGCGTTTCGCGATAAACGACTGATCCGTGTTATCCGACAACGCGACGAAATTGTGGATTCTCTGCACAGAGAGGTCATCCTCTTCGTCGCCATGATCACACGTGAACGTCTGACGGCGGAGCAGGCGGCGCGCGCTGGTGCGATCTTCGAATTCAGCACCAACCTTGAACACATCGGTGACATCGTCGACCACAACCTGATGGATCTGGCGGGCAATCGTAAGCTGGCGGAAGAAGAGTTCTCGCCCGAGGGCTGGGCGGAGATTTTGAGGCTCCATGAAGAACTCGTCGGCAATTTCAAGCTGGCTCTCGACGTTTTCCTGACAGAGGACGGAGAGTTGGCCGAGCAGTTGCTGATCGAAAAACGCCGTTACCGCGAGCGGGTCGAAGAATCCAACAGACAGCACTTTCAGCGGCTCAATGAGGGCCGGGTCGAGTCGATGAATACTTCTGTCCTGCATCTCGATATCCTGCGGGACTTTCGCCGTATCAATTCTCACCTGTCGACGGCGGCCTATCCGGTTCTCGAGCCTCGGCGGGGTTCATGAGAAACGCGCTCGAGGCTGATCCGACGCCTCTGCTTTTTTTTGCCGGCCTAGGGGAAGCGCGCCTCTTCCTCGACCACATTCAGGTCCATGTGGTTGCGCATGAAGCGATCCGCGGCCTTGGTGTCCGGTTGGTGGTCCCAGGGCTGGTAGCGGCCCTGGCGTAACGCCTCATAGACGATCCAACGGCGTGCCTGGCTTTCCCGCACCTCCGCATCGAAGCGCTGCATATCCCAACGCGCCCGAACCCGGGCCATGAAGCCGGCCACCCTGCCGGCCTGGGCCGGGTCATCGCCAAGGTTGGTCAATTCCTGAGAGTCCGCTTCCAGATCGAAGAGCTGCGGCGGGTCCAATTCGCAGTGATTGAACTTGAAGCGGCCATCGCGGATGGAAACCATGGGGGCGTAGGAACCCTCGGCCGCGTACTCCATGAGAACCGGCCTTCGCTGCTCCTGGGACAATAGGGATTGGCCGTCGAGCCCGGTGATGATCCCGTCCGGCGCGATACCGGCGAGTTCGGTCAGGGTCGGCGCGATGTCGAGGGCCGAGACCGGCGTATCCACCCGCCCGGCGCTGAAGCCCGGCCCGGCGATCATCAGCGGGACCCGCGCCGAGCCCTCAAAGAAGCTCATCTTGAACCATAAACCGCGCTCGCCCAGCATGTCGCCGTGGTCGGAGCAGAACACCACCACCGTATCGTCGCTCATGCCACAGCGCTGCAGGGTGTCGAGGAGCCGGCCGATTTTCTCATCCAGGTAGGAGATGTTGGCGAAGTAGGCGCGGCGCGCCCGGGCGATCTGGTCCTGTGTAATGTCGAAGTTCCGAAAGTCGTTCGCCTCTAAGATCCGTTTGCTGTGCAGGTCCTGTGACTCGAAGGGCATGGCCGGCACACCCGGCATCAAGGCCGGGCAGTCTTCGTAAAGATCCCAGAACCGCTGCCGGGCGACATAGGGGTCGTGCGGGTGGGTGAAACTGACGGTCAGGCACCATGGGCGGGGATCGCGGCCTCTGGCCAGGCGAAGAAGCTCGGCTTCGCCGTGGAAGGCCACCTCGTCGTCGAACTCCAGCTGGTTGGTGGTTTCCGCGACGCCGGCTCCGGTCACCGAACCCAGGTTGTGATACCACCAGTCGATCCGCTCGCCGGCTTTACGGTAGTCGGGCGTCCAGCCGAAATCGGCCGGATAGATATCGGTGGTGAGACGCTCCTCGAAACCGTGCAACTGGTCGGGGCCGACGAAGTGCATCTTACCGCTGAGCACGGTGCGGTAGCCGGCGCGCCTTAGGTAGTGGGCGAAGGTGGGCAGGCTGGCGGCGAACTCGGCAGCATTGTCGTAGACCCCTGTGCGCGAGGGCAGCAGCCCGGTCATGAAGGAGGCCCGCGCCGGCAGGCAGAGCGGGCTGGGCGTGTAGCAATTGGCGAAGCGCCGGGCGCGCTCTGCAAGCGCCTTCAGGTTGGGCGTGTGGAGAAAGTCCGCCGGCCCGTCCGGACAGAGGGTGCCCGTCATCTGGTCGACCATCAGAACGAGGATGTTGGGCTGCCGTGTCATCTCTCTCGTTTCCCTTGCAACTTGGGCGGCTGGGATGCCGCCATCTGGACCTATCAGGCGCATTCTGGTTCCCCAAGGCCTTTTTCGCCCTTTGGCCAGCGGCCTGTTCTGGCTTCTGAGAGACCCCTGGCGTGTCGGAGGGAAGGAAGCCTATGCTTAAATGCTGCTTATGGGAGCCGTAAGTTGTGCTTAAGTCAGAGGAGGTCGGAAAGATGCCTGTGAACCCGGACGGCCCGCTTGATGTTTCCATCCGTGCGCTGCGGGTATTGGTCGCCGTGGACGAGGCTGGCTCCATGGCCAGAGCGGCGGAACGCCTGGGCGCCAGCGCAGCGGCGGTGTCTCAGCAGATCGCCAACCTGGAGAGCTTTGCCCGCACCCGCTTGCTGGACCGCTCGGAACGCCCGATCCGCCCCACCCCCGCCGGCGCTCTTCTGCTCAGCCATGCCCGCAAGGTGTTGATGGCGGTGGCCGAAGCACAGGCCCAGATGATGGAGTTGAACCTTTCATCTTTGCCGCAGCTGCGTTTTGCCGTCATCGACGATTTTGACGCTTCCATCACACCCCGTTTGATCAATGCCTTGCACGGTGCCCATCCGACCACCGCCTTCAGCACCGTTTCCGGCCGCTCGGACTCCATCACCGACCTCTTCGTCCGCCGGGAGGCGGACATCGCGATCACCGGGCTGCCGCCGGAAGATCCTTCGAGCTACGACGTTCTGCCTTTGCTGGCGGAAACCTTCGCTTTGGTTGCGGCGCGGGGAGTGCTTGACGGCGAAGCGCCTCTTTTGGCGCAGCTGCAGCAGAAGCCCTTCGTCCACCATCATGAGAAGATGCCGATCGGGCGCCTCGTGGAGCAGCATCTGCGGCGCCATCGTTTCTCCGCCGAACGCCGCTTTTCCTTTGAGGCTTCCCGTTCGATCCTCGCCATGGTGGCGATGGTCGGCGGATGGACTCTGGGTACGCCTCTCAACATTCTGGATAGCGCGCGCTTCTCGGATGAAGTGGAAATTCTGCCGTCGCCCTTCACCCGTCTCACGCGCTCGGTCTATCTGGTTGCGCGCCGCGGCGAGCTGGGCGGTCTGCCGGTGACGGTCGCCGCGTTGATCCGGGGCCTGCTGGAAGAGACCGTGGTGCCGGGCCTCAGCCGTTTTGCGCCGATGCCGGAGGAGCTGTTCGAGATTCTGGCCGAGCCGGCTAGGCCGGCTGCATCCGCGCCCGCGGCAGCAGAATGTTGAAACGGTCGCGGATCGCAGCATCGGCAGCCGGGTCGATATAGGCCGGATAGTGGCTTGAGAGAATGCCGTCACAGCGGGTTCTGGCGCGTGTCATGAGGTCGTGGGCGCCAGCCTCGGCCCAGGTCTGGGGTTCGTTGCGGTCGGCCAGATTTGGATAGAAGTAGTCGCGCTGCATCGCAGCCATGGTCTGGGGGGCGCCAAGGAAGTGGCCTTCACCGGCGACCGCCTCGCGGATGGTTTCGAAGCCCAGGGTTTCCGCGTTCACCTCGATACCCCTGATGGTGCGATGCACGTGGCTCAGCATTTCGTCGTCGGCGACGAAGGCCTCGAAGGAGGCGCCCAGCAGGCTCGCCATCATGCCCGCGGATTCATAGATCATGTTGGCGCCGCCGAGCCCGGCGGCGAGGGCGGAGAGCGCCTTTTCCATACCCATCTGGGCATCTACGGCTTTCGCATCGGACATCGAGCAGGCGACGCCGCAGGGCAGGCCGAGGTGGCGGCCGATCTGGCCCGAGGCGGCGTTCATCACGCTGATCTCGCCGCCACCGCCGCAGAAAGCCCCGGTCCTGAGATCGATGACCAGCGGCCAGTTGGAAAAGATCATCGGATAGCCCGGCGCAAAGAGGTTCACCAGGATAAGGGCCGCCAAGGTCTCGGCGGTGGATTGAACCAGGAAACCGGCGGGCGTCGCCGGCGCCGTGGCGCCGGACATAGCGGCGATGATGGCGTTGATGGGAACGCCCAGACGGATACATTCCAGGGTGACGCCGACGGCATCCTCGCCATAGCGCAGGGGCGAGATCACCGGACTGATGTGGGCCTTGCAGAAGGGCCGCTCGCGGAATCTGCCGGCGCCGCCGAGGGCCATGTCGAACATCTCGATGACAGGCGCCACGTAGTCCGGCTGGGTGAAGGAGGTGCCGACGGGTTTGGTGGTGCCCGCCAGCAGGGCGTAGGCGGTGTTCACGTCCAGATCGAAGTTGTCGGGAATGTCGGTCGCCACACAGCAGCGGGTGAACCAGCTGACATTGGCCAGGGTGTCGATCAACCGGGTGAAGTCGTAGAGGTCCGCCAGGGTCGAGGGCCGGTAGAGCCCGGTCTGACGGTCGAGGGTTTGAACCGCGGCGCCGCCGGTGCCGAAGTAGACCTTGTCGCCACCGATCTCAAAGTCATGCCGGGGGTCGCGACCGTGATAGACGAAGCGTTTGGCGGCCCCGGCAATGATGTCTTCGACCATCGGTCGGGGAAAGCAGAGACGGCCTGCGTCATTCAGTTGTGCGCCGGACCCCAGCGCCTTGTCCCGTACGATGATAGGCACCTCGCCCATGCCGATTTCCTCGAGCACCCGAAAGGCCTCGGCACAGATGGTTTTCAGATCGGAGTCCGGCAAAGGCCGGTAGCTGCCGCCGGTCTGGCCGGGAGGGCAGGGATCGACCTCGGCTTCCGGCGCCGAGCGCGCGGCAACACGGGCGGCCCTGCCACGACCGCGGCGCCCGATCCTGGTTTCCTCGGAGGTCATGCCCCCTCTCTCCCATTCCCCTTGCCGTTGGGTCCCGGGTCTCAGTCTGCCTGAATTGGCGGCTGGCTGCAGGGCGTGAACTCTCATGTTAAGGAAAATCGAAGCGGTAATGCGATTTTCCTTAATCTGAGATTTAGCAATTAAATCAGTTTCTTTGAGCGCGCATGTTGAACGGAGGTTGAACGAAAAAGCGGCTGAGCCGGATCGCTTTGAGGGAGTTTGGGACCATGAAATCGCAGGCCCGGGTTGTGGTGATCGGCGGTGGTATCGGCGGCTGCAGCGCGCTCTATCACCTGACCGAAGAAGGTTGGCGCGACGTGGTTCTGGTGGAACGCGACGAGCTGACTTCCGGCACCACCTGGCACTCTGCCGCCCAGGTCACCAACTTCGGTGCTAATCAGGTCATGGTCGGGCTGAAAAGCCATTCGATCCGGCTTTACAAGGAGTTGGCCGAGGATCCGGACTATCCGATCAACTACCATCACGCGACCGGCGGACTGCGTCTGGCCTCGACCCAGGATCACCTCGACGGCTATCGTCATTTCATCTCGCTGGCCAAGGGGATGGGGGTCGACTTCGAGCTTCTCGATCCGGCGGAATGCCGGCGCCGCCACCCGCTGATCACCACCGACAATCTGCTGGGCGCGCTCTGGGATCCGCTTGATGGGGACATTGATCCGGCCCAGCTCTGCCAGGCCCTGGCGCGGCGCGCCCGCAAGGCCGGCGCGGAGATCTACCGGCACACGCCGGTCACTGCCTTGACTGAAAAACCGGACGGTGAGTGGATCGTCCACACGGATAAAGGTGACATCCACTGCGAGATGATCGTCAACGCCGGCGGATACCGCTGCAACGAGATTGGCGCCATGATGGGGGTCGAACTGCCGGTCGCCTCGATGGAGCATCAGTACCTCTTGACCGAGCCGATCCCCGAGATCGCGGAACTGGACTTCAGGGTGCCGCTGCTGCGCTGTCCGGCCGATGATTTCTACTCCCGTCAGGAGAAGCAGGGCCTGCTGGTCGGGTTCTACGAGCAGGGCTGCAAGACCTGGGGACTGGATGGCATCGACCCGAACTTTACCAACGCGCTCTGCCCTGACGATCTGGACCGTTGTATCGACACCATGGAAGGGACCTTCCGGCGTCTTCCCTGTCTGATGGAGGCCGGTATTCACTCGGTGATCAATGGGCCGATCACCTATACGCCGGACGGTCTGCCACTGGTCGGGAAGATACCGGGCAAGCGCAATGCCTGGTGCATCACCGGTCTGCGGGCCGGCCTGGGCGAGGGTGGGGGACACGGCTGGCTGCTGGCGCAGATGATGGTGCGGGGGGAGGCCTGTTACGACACCTGGCCGCTCGATCCGCGGCGCTTCACGCGTCACGCCACGGTGGACTACACCGCGTTGAAGGCGGTGGAAGACTATCAGAACGAGTTTCGCTTCCACATGCCCCATGAGTACCGGCCGGCGGCGCGAGAGATGAAGACAACCCCGCTTTATCCCGTTCTGGCAGGGATCGGGGCTGCCTTCGGCGTGGTGAACGGCTGGGAGCGGGCGCTCTATTTCAAACCGGCGCCGGATTTCGAAGAGCAGCACTCCTTCCGCTTCAACAATACCTTCGATGTCGTCGCGCAAGAGGTGGCGGTGGTTCAAAATGCCGTCGGCATCATGGAGGTCTCCGGCTTCAACCGCTATGAGATTACGGGCGAGGGTCTGGACGATTGGCTTGACGGTATTGTCTGTTCACGGCTACCGCGGCGGCCCGGCAAGGTAGCCCTGACCTATCTGCTGAACGAGCAGGGCAACATCAAAGCGGAAGCGACCATCGCCAGGCTGGCGCCGGACCGGGCCTGGTACGGCGCGGCGGCTGCGGCCGAATATCATGATCTGGATTGGCTGAGCGAGCGGCTTCCCGCTGATGGCTCGATCCGGTTCGAAAACCTGACCGATGACTTTTCGATCCTGGTACTCGCCGGGCCGCGCAGCCGCGATGTTCTTGCCAAGGCCGCGCCGGGCTGTGACTGGTCGCGGGAAGCCTTTCCCTGGCTGTCGGTCCGCCCGGTCGCTGTCGGCGATGCCGAGGTATTGGCCATGTCGGTGTCGTTCTCGGGCGAACTGGCCTGGGAACTGCACATTCCCAATGGACAGCTCACGGCGGTTTTCCAGAAACTCTGGGCGGCGGGTCAAGCCTTCGGGATCCGGCCTTTCGGCCTCTACGCCACGGAATCCCTTCGCCTTGAAAAGGGTTTTCGGCATTGGAAGGCGGACCTGATCACCGAGTACAACCCGCTGGAGTCCGCGCTCGACCGTTTCGTGCGTTGGGACAAGGATTTCGTTGGCAAAGCGGCGCTTGAAAACATGGCGGCAAGCGGGCCGCGCCGCTGTTTCGTGTCCATGACCCTCGATACCGCTTCGGCACCGGCGCAGCCGGGGGACTCCGTCCTTTCAGGCGACAGGGTCGTGGGCAGCGTTACCTCGGCCGGCTGGGGGCACCGTGTCGGATGCAACCTTGCCCTGGCCTTCGTCGATCCACCGTTTGCCCAGGACGGCAGTCTGCTGTCGGTTGAGGTTCTGGGCGAGGCGGTAGCGGCGCGGGTCGGCGAGATCTGCCTCTATGATCCGGCGTTCAGCCTTGTCCGCGCTTAAGGCCCTTTGTCGGCCCGGGAAAGGGCTCCGGGGGCGCGGCTGTCGACTTCCGCACCACCAGGGTCGTTTCCAGCGGCCGGGGCGCGGCGACGCGTTCGCCGCGCAGCTGGGCGAGAAGGTGATGCGCCGCCTGCCGGCCCATTTCCTCTCGCGGGGTGCGGATGGTTGTGAGCGTCGGCATGGTCTGGCTTGCCAGCCACATGTCATCGAAACCGGTGACCGAGACCTGGCCCGGCACATCGATGCCCATATCGCGGGCTTCGAAGAGCGCCCCGTAGGCATGCGGTTCGGCCCCGCAGATCACGACCGTCGGCGGTTTGGAGCCGGACATCAGGATGTGGAAGGCATCGCGCCCGGCCTCCGGCTCAAAGGGACGGTGCAGCAACTGATCGTCGTCGAGCGACAGGTCATGCCGGGCGAGGGCTTTGCGGACGCCGGCCAGCCGGGCGCCGGCCCTGTCGTTGTGTTCGGTGAAGCCCGAGATCATGCCGAAGCGCCGATGGCCCAGGGACACCAGGTAGTCGACCAGGTCGGCAGAGGCGGCAGCATTGTCGAAGCCGACACAGTGTTCTTCACGGTCGCCGCTGGACACCCAGGTCAGCACATAGGGAATGCCCTGGCGCTCGATCTGACGATAGATGTTGGGGTCGCGGTGCCCGCCGACCAACAGCAACGCATCGACAGGACTTTCCAGGAAGTTGCGGATGTGAACCCGCTCGTGCTGCTGGTCGTACTCCGAGCAGGCGACCGCCACGGTATAGCCGGCGCTGCCGACTTCTTTCTGAAAAGCCTCCAGCGGGCCGCCGAACAGCATGTTGTCGAGCGACGGCAGGATGGCGCCGATCATCCGGGACCGTCGTGAGGCGAGGGCCCGCGCGGAGCCGTTCGGTACATAGCCCAGCTGGTCGATGGCGCCCTGGATGCGCACCCGCTTTTCCGCCCTGACCGATTGGGGCTGGTTCATGCAGCGTGAAACCGTTGCCGGCGATACGCCCGCCAGTCGTGCAACGTCTTCCAGGGTTGTGGTTTCCCTACGGCTCAATTTGAAAGCCCTTCCATTCCGGCGGCCACGTCAACGCCCCTGCGCTGGCGTTTCGGCCCAAAGCAACCTGTATCCCTTCGTAATCCGTGGCCATAGAAAGCCAATTTCATTTCAAAACAATGGCTAACCCGGGGTGGGCGCTTGCCGGTTGACTCGATGCTAAACTATGTGATCTCCTAATGAAAAGGGCGTTATTTGAAAGCGCTTTCAAAGGCCGGGACGGCAGCCGCAATGCATTGCAGCTCAAAACGGGACATATAGGCGATGGGCGAGGTTTACCTGAAGCAGGCGCCTGGCAGCGACAACGCGGCTGGCTCCAGGACGACGGAGACCGTTGCCGGGATGCTGTCCGAGCTCGACTCGGGCGGTGAGGCCAAGAGCCGGGAGTTTGCGCAGAAACTGGATGCCTGGCAGGGCGATATCGTTGTGCCGGAGGACTGGTTTCGCGATGCCGAGGCGATGCTTCCCGAGTCCACGAAAGATGATCTGCGCTATGCGCACGCGCGGGTGCGCGACTTTGCCCAGCGGCAGAGGGATTCCCAGCAGGAATTTGAAATCGAACTGCTCGACGGTCTGATGACCGGCCAGCGGTTGATTCCGGTGACGACCGCCGGCTGCTATGTGCCGGGCGGTCGCTATGCGCATGCAGCCTCGGCAATCATGAGCGTCTGTACCGCCAAGACGGCGGGCGTTGAAAACGTCATTGCGACCTCGCCGGCCAAGGGCGAGGAACGCATCCATCCGGCGATCCTCTACGCCATGAAGCTTTCCGGTGCCGACAGGGTGCTGGCGCTCGGCGGTGTACAGGGCGTGGCGGCCCTGGCGTATGGACACTTCACCGGGCACCCGGCCGATATCATCGTCGGACCTGGCAACAGCTTTGTTGCCGAGGCCAAGCGGATGCTGTTCGGCCGTGTCGGTATCGATGTCATTGCCGGACCGACGGAATCGATGGTGGTCGCCGACCACACGGCGGACCCGGCGATCGTCGCTGCGGATCTGGCCGGACAGGCTGAACACGGACCGGACTCCCCGGTCTGGCTGGCGACCACCAGCCGGGAACTGGGCGAGAAGGTGATCGAACTGATGCCGGGCATCATCGCCGCACTGCCCGGTCTTTCCGGTGACTCGGCCACGGCAGCCTGGCGGGACTTCGGCGAGGTTATCCTCACCGATACGCGCGAGGAGGCCTGCGCCGTCTGCGACCGCTATGCGCCGGAACATCTGCAGGTGCAGGCTGAAGATCTGGATTGGTGGCTGCGTTCGCTGAAGAACTACGGCTCGTTGTTTCTGGGCGAGGAGACCACGGTGGCATTCGGCGACAAGTGCTCCGGTCCCAATCACATTCTGCCGACCCGTGGCGCCGGCCGCTATTCCGGTGGCCTGAACGCACAGAAGTTCGTTAAGGTACTGACCTATCAACGAATGACCAGAGGGGCTTCGCGCGGTGTCGCCCAAGTTGCCAGCCGGATCTCGCGCCTTGAGGGCATGGAGGGCCATGCCATGACCGGGGATGTGCGCCTGGCCAAGTACTTTCCCGACGAGGTGTTCAAGCTGGAACCGGAGGCCAAGGCCCAATGACAGTTTCGGATGCGCGCTCTGAGCCGGATGGCGGCGCGGTTTTCCGCGGCGATCTGAGCGCGCCCGACCCGATCCCCGAGGCCGGCATCGAAGCGGCGGTAAAACTGATGCGCGACGGCCGACTGTTCCGCTACGGCGAAGACCGCGACACCATTCCGGAAGCGGCATTGCTGGAGCAGGAATTTTCCGACTACATGGGCAGCAAGTACTGCGTCGGTGTGAATTCCGGCGGTTGCGCCCTGTTTCTGGCGCTGAAGGCGGCGGGAGTCGAGGCGGGCGACAAGGTTCTGGTGAATGCTTTCACCCTGGCGCCGGTACCCGGGGCGGTTGCCCACGCCGGCGCCCAGGCGGTCCTGGTCGACATCGATAAGCGCCTTGTTGCCGACCTGGATGATCTGGAGCGCAAGGCCGCCGAGAGCGGTGCGCGGTTTCTCATGCTTTCCTATATGCGCGGCCATATTCCCGATATGGATGCGGTAACCGCGCTCTGCGCGCGCCACGGGATCGTCATGATCGAGGACTGCGCCCATACCATGGGGGCGGGTTGGAACGGCCGCCTGACGGGCAGTTTCGGCAAGGCGGGCTGCTTCAGCACCCAGACCTTCAAGCACATCAATTCCGGCGAGGGCGGACTGATCGTGACGGATGACGAGGATCTGGCGGCACGCGCCATTCTTCTCTCCGGCAGCTATATGCTCTACGCCCAGCATCGCGCCCGCCCGCCGCTTGAGGTCTTTGAGCGTCATCGCTTCGCCACGCCGAACTGCTCCATGCGGATGTCCGGTCTGGTGGCCGCCCTCCTGCGGGCGCAGTTGCCCCTGTTGGACGAGCGCAATGCGCGTTGGCGGCAGATCTATGCGGTGCTGGCCGACGAACTCTCCGGTATTGAGGGGATTTCTCTGCCGCAGCGGCCGGCTGAAGAGGATTTTGCACCGAGTTCGCTGCAGTTCTCAGTTGCCGACCGGTCGCTTGACGACAGGCAGATCGCGCTCTTCGTCGATGAGGCCATTGCCCACGGCGTTCACATCAAATGGTTCGGCGCAGCAGATCCTGTCGGCTTCACCAGCCGTCACGACCACTGGCGCTATCTCGGCGAGGGCGCTGGCGGTGGTCTGCCCAATGCCGATCGGCTGCTGCATCAGCTTTGCGACATCAGGCTGCCGCTATGGCTGAGCGACGAGGATTGTCATACGATTGCGGTTGTCTTGCGCGAAGCCATGGCCAAAGCCAGGGCGGCCGCGGTTAAGCTCTATGCGTAGAGGAGTACTGTGTAGAGGTGGACAGGGAATTTCGGCGATATAGCCGGAGATGGCGGGCGGACCGGGAAGTCTGTTGGCCCGGCATTGGCAGAGTGAATTGGGGGACGGTTGAGAGCGGGTAAACCGACGGATGCCGGACGAAACGACAAAACGAACTACGAGCAGGAGTATGAGGCTATGAAAATCAATAAAGCACTTTCGAGCGTCGGGGTGGCAGCCATCCTGACGATGGCGGGCCCCGCACAAGCGGCAGACGTGGTGATCGGCGTGCCGAACTGGCCCTCGGTCAATGCGACGGCGAACATTCTGAAGGTGGCTATCGAAGAGAATCTCGGCCTTTCGGTCGAGCTGCAGAACGGCACCAATCCGATCGTTTTCGAAGCGATGGACAAGGGATCGATGCATGCGCATCCTGAGGTCTGGCTGCCGAACCAGTCGAACCTTCACGACACCTACGTGAAGGAAAAGGGCACTGTCGTGAAGAACGAAAACGGCGTTGCCGCGTTTCAGGGTATGTGCGTGCCGAAGTTCGTCGCCGATGAAATGGGCGTCAAGTCGATCACCGATCTGACGGATCCGGACAAGGCGGCGCTGTTCGATACCGACGGCGACGGCAAGGGTGAAGTCTGGATCGGTGCGCCGGGCTGGGCCTCGACCTCTGTCGAGAAGGTCCGGGCGCGCTCCTACGGCTATGACGAGACCATGGTGCAGACGGAAATGGACGAGACCCTGGCCTATGCCAATCTCGACGCCGCGATCAAGGCAAAGCAGCCCTGGGTCGGTTTCTGCTATACGCCGCACTATGTGTTCGCCCTGCATGAACTGCATGCCCTTGAAGAGCCGGCCTATGATGCGGCCAAGTGGAATGTGCTTCAGCCGACCGATGACCCCGCATGGCTTGAAAAGTCCTCCGCCGCGATGGCTTGGGATACGGCCTACCTGCATCTTCACTATGCGAAGTCGCTGGAATCCGATTTTCCCGAGGTAGCGGCCATCATGGCGAACATGAAGCTGACCACCGAAGAGGTCAGTGCCATGACTTATGCGTTGGTGATCGAGAAGCAAGAGGCTGACGCCTACGCGAAAGCCTGGGTCAAGGACAATGAAGACCGTGTTCTTGGCTGGTTGAGCCAGTAGCGCCTGCCGCGGCCGCCAAGTCTCTTGGCGGCCGCATTTCTCTTACGAAGGCAGGTGATATTATGACCGACCCCGCTGTTAAAGTATCGGGTGTTTGGAAGGTATTCGGCCCCCGTGCCGACGAGGCCATGGCCGCGATCAAGGCCGAGGGACTGACCAAGCCCGAAGTTCTGGAACGTTTCGGCTGTGTCGTCGGCGTGCAGGACGCGAGCTTTGAAGTTCCCCGTGGCGAGATCTTCTGCATTATGGGCCTTTCGGGCTCCGGCAAATCCACTCTGGTACGTCACGTAAATCGTCTTATCGAGCCGACCGCCGGAACCATTGAGCTGCTCGGCCAGAATGTGAATGACATGTCGCCGGGCGAACTGCGCCAGGTGCGTGCGCAGACCATCGGCATGGTGTTCCAGCATATGGCGCTGATGCCGCATCGTTCCGTGCGCGACAACGTGGCCTATCCCCTGGAAATCCGAAAGGTGACTAAGTCCAAGCGCTGGGCCATCTCTGATCATGCGCTCTCCCTTGTCGATCTGGTGGGTTACGAAGACCGCTTGCCCAGGGAACTGTCGGGCGGGATGCAACAGCGGGTCGGTATTGCCCGGGCGCTGGCCTCGGACCCTGAAATCCTGCTGATGGACGAGCCTTTCTCGGCGCTCGATCCGCTGATCCGTCTGCAGCTTCAGGATCAGTTCAAGGCGCTGGTGGCGCAGTTGCAGAAAACCACGCTCTTCATCACCCACGACCTCGACGAAGCCATCCGCATCGGCCATCGCATCGCCATCATGAAAGACGGTATCATCGTGCAGATCGGCACGCCGGAGGAGATCGTAGCGAACCCCGCCGACGACTATGTTCGCGAGTTCGTCCAGGGCATATCGAAACTGAAGCTGGTAAAGGCCCATACGATCATGCAACCGCTGGAGAAATTCAACGGCAGCCTGGAGGGCGCACCGCGTGCTGACGAGGGGGCCGATCTCGACCAGCTTATCGACATCTCGGTCGACAGCGACCTTCCCGTGGTAATCACAGAATCGGGCCGCGACGTCGGGGTGGTAACGAAACCGCGGTTGCTGCGCGGCATTCAGGGGGGCAAGGAATGACCGATGTTACAGTAACTGCGGCTTCCGATATCGAGATCGATCGCGAGGCGCTGGATGCCTCGATTGCGGAGTTCACCGGAAGCAACAGCGGCTACTATGCCGCCGCCTTCCACAAGATCCATGAGTCTTCGGGGGCGGTACCCCTGACGTTCAATCTGGCGGCGGCGGTTCTTGGTCCTGTTTGGGCCGCCATGCGTGGTGTCTGGGGTTTCTTCTGGGGCTTCCTGCTGCTGGAGATGATCGCCTGGGTGCAGATCGGCCGGGGCGCCTGGGGCGACCTGGGTGCTGACATCTTTGAAAGGGCGGAGCGTCAGCGCGAGCGGGCAGCCGGATTTCTGGAGCGCGCCGATCAGGCGCGGCAGGCGGGCGAAGACCCGGCCCGGTTTGAAACTCTCGCTGCCAACCTGACGAAGGCGGCCGAAAACAGCCAAGTGGCGGCCGATGCAGCCCAGGCGGAGGCGCTGTCTATTCTGATTGTCGGCCTTGTCCTGCTGCTGCTCTTGAAGCTGTTCCAGGGTGTCTGGTCCAACATCGTCTATGAAAAGCAATACTCGCGCTGGCGGATCGATCCCGATCATGTGGAGTCGGGTTTGAAGCCGCGCAACCTCATCCTGGGAATAGTCCTTGTTCTCACCATCGCGCCGCTGACGGTGTATAAGTTTACGATCAGTGGGACGCCTGATTTCCTCAACAGTTTCCCGGCGGATAAGGACCACTACGTCAACACGGCCAACTGGCTGGAAGGGCACATCGACGCCGCCGCCCTGGGGGGCGCAGGGGCTTTCGATTCAATCGTCGCCGCGGTTCGCGCGGTGCTCGACGCCCTGACGATCGCCTTGATTGGGACGCCCTGGCCCGTCGTCATGGCAGTGATTTGCGTCGTCGCCTGGCGTGCCGCGGGGCCGCGGGTTGCGATCTTCACGGCGGGTGCTCTGGCCTACATCGCTTTTCTCGGGTATTGGGAAATCAGCATGGAGACCGTCGCACTGGTCGGCGCGGCGGTTATCATCTGTGTGTCTTTCGGCATTCCCTTCGGTATCTGGTTCGGCAAGTCGAAACGCGCCTATAAGTTCGCCGAGCCGGTGCTTGATCTGATGCAGACCCTGCCGGCCTTCGTTTACTTGATTCCGATCATTGCCTTTTTCGGTACCGGCAATCCGCCGGGCATCCTGGCGACCATTATCTTCGGCATGCCGCCGGTGATCCGTCTGACCGCGCTCGGTATGCGCGGCGTGCCGGAGAACATCAAGGAGGCGGCGACCGCTTTCGGGGCGACCCGCTGGCAGTTGTTGAGGGATGTCGAGGTGCCTCTGGCCCTGCCGTCGATCATGGCCGGGGTCAATCAGACCATCCTGATGTGCCTCTCCATGGTCGTGATCATCTCGCTGATCGGCGGCGGGGGGCTCGGCAAGGTGATCCTGGAAGCTCTGCAGTACGCGGCGAAGGGGCCCGGGCTGCTGGGCGGCTTCGCCATCCTGTTCTGCGCCATGGTCATCGACCGCATCGTACAGGGCGGTTTCCGCCGGGCCGACCAGAAGTAGGCTTCTCTGCCTCAAAGCGCGGTGTCCGATCCTTCCGGATCGGCGCCGCGCTTTGGTATCAGATCCCGACATCTTTCCTGAAACCCTGCAGTCTCAGCCCTACCGTGGTCGGCCTTTGTCGCAGGCCGGGCGGCTGCGGGCTTGCTCAATTCGGAGAAAAAGACATAAAATGCATGATAAAGCATAGATTCATCAGATAAACGGCCTGAGAATAGGGTATGCAGGACTTCGGGGCGGCTTTTGCCGAGGCTTTTGCGCTGATCGCCGGGCTCGATGCCGAGCTCATGGCGATCATCGGGCTTTCGCTGCGGGTTACCTTCTCCGCGGTGCTGATTGCCTGCGCCATCGGGCTGCCGCTGGGTGCCTTGTTGGCCGTTGGCCGTTTCCCGGGACGCGCGGCCCTGGTGGTGCTGGTAAGCGCCCTGATGGGCCTGCCGCCGGTGGTGGTGGGCCTGGCGGTCTATCTGCTGCTGTCCTCCGCCGGCCCGCTCGGCGTTCTGCAACTGCTCTATACGCCGACGGCGATGATCATCGCCCAGGCGATCCTGGTGACGCCCATCGTGGCGGCCCTGACCCGTCAGGTGATCGAGGACCTGCACGGCGAATATGACGAACTGTTGCGTTCCCTGGGAACCAGCCGTCTCGGTACCGTCGCGACCTTGCTTTGGGATGCCCGCTACTCGCTGTTGACGGCGGCGCTGGCCGGTCTCGGCCGCGCCCTGGCGGAAGTAGGGGCGGTGATGATCGTCGGCGGCAACATCAACCATGTGACCCGTGTCATGACCACGGCGATCGCGCTGGAAACGTCAAAGGGAGAGTTGGCTTTGGCGCTCGGCCTTGGAATTATCCTGGTATGTCTCTCCATCCTGATCAACGCGGGCCTGATGGGGCTGCGCCGCACGGCGGAGCGCATGGCCTATGCCTGAGGTGCTGGCCATAGACTTCGGCGACGAGAAAGCATCGCCCCCCGCGATCCTGCTGGACGATGTGGTGTTGGAGCGTGGCGGCAAGGCGGTGATCGACCGCTTGAGCCTGCCCCTGGGTCCGAAGGGCGTAACAGCCTTCATGGGCCCGAACGGCGCGGGTAAGAGCCTGACCCTGCGGCTGATCGCGGGATTGATCGCGCCGACCGCGGGCCGCATCCGTTTTGCCGAAGGGGTGCCCCTGCCGCAGCAGATTGCCTTGGTCTTTCAAAAGCCGGTGCTGCTGCGCCGTTCTGTCAGGGCCAATCTCGATCATGCGTTGAAGACCTTCGGCACGCCGCGCCGGGAAAGGCCTGCACGTCTGGCGGACTTGCTGGCCCTGGGGCAGCTTGAGCCTTTGGCGGAGCGGCCGGCCCGGGTTCTTTCCGGCGGCGAGCAGCAGCGCGTAGCCATGGTCCGCGCCCTGGCCGCTAATCCGAAATACCTGCTGCTGGACGAGCCGACGGCGAGCCTCGACCCGCAGGCGACGGCTGCTATCGAGACGCTGGTGGCGCGCGCCGTTGCCGCGGGGGTTCGCGTGATCCTGGTCACCCACGACCGGGGCCAGGCCGGGCGTCTGGCCGACGACATCTGTTTCCTGCACAAAGGGCGCCTGCTTGAGGCCGCGCCCGCCGCGCGTTTCTTCCAGGCGCCGAAGACCGCCGAAGCCAAGGCTTACCTGGCCGGCGACCTGCTTCTTTGACTTCTGCAATCAACCAATGCAATCAACCAAAAAGGTGATAACGAGATGCTAGTGAAGGCCCTAAGGTTTGCGATCCCAGTGCTTGCAGCCGCGTCCCTGATGCAGGGCAGCGCCCTGGCCGCGGACGACTTCATCATCGTCCAGTCGACGACCTCGACTCAGAATTCCGGCCTTTATGACCACCTGCTGCCGAAGTTTCAGGAGAAATCCGGTATCGAGGTGCGGGTGGTGGCTGTGGGAACGGGGCAGGCGATCAAGAACGCGCAGAACTGCGACGGCGATGTGCTGCTGGTCCATGCCAAGGTCTCGGAGCAGAAATTCGTCAGCGAAGGCTACGGCGTCAGCCGCGCCGATGTGATGTACAACGATTTCGTCATCGTCGGCCCGGCCGCCGATCCGGCGAGTGTTGCCGGCGGCAAAGACGTGACGGCGGCCTTGGCGAAGATCAAGCAGACCTCGGCGGCCTTTGCTTCGCGCGGCGACGACTCCGGCACTCACAAGAAGGAACTGGCGCTGTGGAAAGCGGCCGGCGTCGATCCCAGCGGCGACAGCGGCGGCTGGTACCGGGAAACCGGCTCCGGTATGGGCGCCACCCTGAACACCGCGGTCGGCATGGGCGCCTATGCGATGACCGACCGGGCGACCTGGATCGCCTTCGCCAACAAGGGCGACCATAAGATCGCCGTTGAGGGCGATGAGCGGATGTTCAATCAGTACGGCGTGATCCTGGTCAATCCCGAGATCTGCGACAACGTGAAGGCGGATCTCGGCCAGCAGTTTATCGACTGGATCCTTTCCGACGACGGCCAGTCCGCCATCGCCGACTACACCCGCGACGGCCAGCAGCTTTTCTTCCCCAACGCCCGGATGAGCTAAGCCCCATTCCAGTGCACCTTGCCGAGCCCGGTAATGTCGTAGCCGCCTAATCCGGCTGCCTTCTCGGCGAAGGCGGTCGTACGACTGAACGCCAGCAGTTTCTGCAGGGGGGGGTCAAACCAGCTTCGCCGGTCGACAACCAGATCGAAGCGTTCTTCGATGGTCGCAACAAAGGGCAAGCCGAATTGCCGGGCCATGGACTGAAGGCCCAGGGCGGCATCGGCCTGGCCGCCGGCCACCGCGGCGGCGGCATCGGTTTCGGTGCGGGCCAGTTCGGGAAGCAGGGTAATCTCGTTCTCGCCGATGCCTGCGGTTTTCAGGAGATGGCGCATCAACAGGGCGGTGCCCGCCGTTGCCTGGCGCTGGACCAGACGGCGGCCACGCAGGTCTGCAACCTCGGAGATTTCCTGTGCCAGGCCGGGCGCAACGATCAGGCCGCGCTGGCGCTTTGCCCATTCCACCAGGACCACCGGACGGCCGGCGAGTTCCGAGGCAACGTGGTCGCGGTTCCAGCCGTCTCGTTCCGGTTCGAAGACATGAATGCCGGCGGCAGCAGCTTCGCCGGAGGCCACGCGCGCCAAGCCGTCGAGGGAGCCGTCAAAGAAGCTCGCCATGCCGGAGCCGGACTCCCGGATCGCCCAGTCCAACAGCGGATCGTGGCTGCCGGCGATGACATTGGCGGTGCCGGTGTTGGCACCGGTTATGGTTGTCTCGGGCTGGGGGGCGGGGGCGCCGGCCAGCCAGGCTTCCAGCTCAACCCTTGGAAAAAGCAGCTTGCCGGTCAGGCGGCGGCAGGGAATATCGCCCTCAGCCGCCATGTCGTAGACCTTGCGCTCCTTCACGCGCAGCAGTGCCGCCACTTCCTTGGTGGTCAGAAAAGCCGGGGAATCCTCAAGCTCGCTCATAAGAACACCATTAGACCGATCCACCCTGTAAGGGAAGGGGCCTGGGTAATGGAAGGAGGGACCTGGGCCGCTTCGTTTGAATGAAGCCGGATTCGGTGATAGGAAGCGGTGGCAAGTCACATTCAGCAGAGATTGCCGCCGTGATGACCCCTGCGACCGCCGAACCGCTTGATCGAAGCGCCGTCCCCATCGTCGACGTCGGCGACCTTCTCGCCTGCTGGACCAACGATGCTACCGTTCGACACCGCACCGGGTGATCAACACCTCAGGCCGTGAAAGGCTTTCGCTGGTGCTGGCTTACGATCCGGCGCCGCAGATCCTGGTCGATCCGCGACAGGTGTTCGGTACGGGGGTCGAAACCGACTATGAGCCGATCACCTGCGGCGACTATCTTACCTGGCGTTTCGGCAGGTCCTTTGCGTATCGCAACGAGGCCTGAATGGCGGGCCGCTAGGTTGTTTCCGGCTTTGCGTAATAACCGACGACATCACCCTCGGTCGTCACGCCAAGGCCGTTCAACAGTCGGTTGACGTAGTTGAAGTCGCCGACGATCTGGTTGACCTCGAGAATTTGGCCGTCGTCCAGACCGGTATCGCGCATGGCCGCGACATCGCTCTGGGCCATCTGTCCGGGCGTGCGGATCAGCTTTCTTGCATAGCGCATGATGGCCAGTTCTGCGCCGTCAAAGGCATTCTCCGGTGCGTCGCTTTTCAAGGCCGCTTCGATGACGTCGGCGCGTTGATCGTCGGCGATCAGGTGACGGGCATTGGCCCAATGGTTGGCAAGGGAATAGGGGCAGTCGTTGAGGATCGAGACATAGGACGAGACGGTTTCCTGCAGCCAGGTCGGCAGGCTGTTGATCTCGTCGTTGGAGCGCTGCGCGATAAAGCGCGACATGACCCCGCATGGTATTCGGGCGCAGGGAGTGAACCCGCATAACGTTGTCGACGGTGGGGGGGGGGGCGCCAAGGCCAGGTCCGTGAGCAGGTCCGCGCCGGCTTCTTCGTCCGCCAGCATCTTGATCCAGGCGGTCGCGGGATACCTGCCTGCCTAACGATTGGGCGTCGATGAACCTCTGCCCAATTTCTATGCATTCGTAATAATCGTTATATTACAAATGTTTGTAGGCATGCAGCTCATTACGCCAGCTTTTTCGTACTTTTCCAAGACCCCGGAGCTTAGCGCTGAACTGGCACGTTGTTTGCGGATGGTCCGGACGCAGGGCGTCTAGGGTTCCGACCGTCGAAAGCGACGGTGTCTGGTCCGAGAGATGCACTCCGGGAACATCAACCCGGAGCCACGGCGGGCCAAAATCCCGGGAGATCACTGCAAGAGGTCTGTGGCCGTCTTCAGGAATTCTCTTTGCCTGTTTTCGACCTCAGAACGGCGAAACGAGATCGAACAGGAGGTTTGGCGTGCTGCGAATCCTTTCCAGAAAGCTGCTATCCAGCAGATTGCTATTAGGGCTCTTTCTTCTCGCTCTTGCGGCGACACTGCAACCGGCCCAGGCCGCCAAGAAGGAGAGCTTTCGTATCGCCTGGTCGATCTACGTCGGCTGGATGCCCTGGGCCTACGCCGACGAGATGGGCATCGTGAAGAAATGGGCCGACAAGTACGGCATCGAGATCGAGGTCGTCCAGATCAACGACTATATCGAGTCCATCAACCAGTTCACCGCCGGTGCTTTCGACGGCACCGTCATGACCAACATGGATGCGCTCAGCATTCCGGCCGGCGGCGGGCTCGATTCCACGGCGCTGATCATCGGCGACTTCTCCAACGGCAACGACGGCCTTGTGGTGAAGGGCGAGGGCGACATTGCGGCGCTGAAGGGCAAAAACGTCAATCTGGTCGAACTTTCGGTTTCCCACTATCTGCTGGCCCGCGCGCTGGACAGCGCCAAGCTGACTGAGCGGGAACTGACCGTCGTCAACACATCCGACGCGGACATGGTGGCAGCCTATAAGACCGCCGATGTGGAAGCCGTGGTCACCTGGAATCCATTGCTGAGCGAAATCGCGGCGGAGCCCGGGGCGAAGCTGCTCTATACCTCCGCCGATATCCCCGGAGAGATCATCGACATGATGGTCGTGAATACCGAGGTACTGAACGACAACCCGGACTTCGGCAAAGCCCTGGTCGGCGCCTGGTACGAAACCATGGCCGTCATGTCTGCGGATGATGAAGCCGGCAAGGCGGCCCGCACCTTTATGGGTGAAAAGTCGGGCACCGATCTTGCCGGTTATGAGGCGCAGTTGGCGACGACCAGGATGTTCTATGAACCGGCTGAGGCCATCGCCTTTGCCAAGAGCGAAGACTTGATGAAGACCATGGATGTGGTGCGCAGGTTCCTCTTCGATCACGGCATCCTGGGCGAAGGTGCGCCAAGCCCCGACTACGTCGGCATGACCTTTCCGTCAGGCGCGACGCTGGGTGATCAGGCGAACACCAAGCTTCGCTTCGATGCGGATTTCATGGGCATGGCGGCAGAAGGCGCGCTCTAGGCAGGCAAGAAGGGACCGGCGACAGCACGATGGGGCGGGTGATCAACCGGCGGCCGGGACGCGGCCTGCAGCTTTTGCTCGGCGCCTTGCCGTTCGTCGTCCTGGCCGCGGTTTATCTTGCCGCTTCCGACGCCCGTCTTTCGATTAACCCTGCGGACAAGCTGCTGCCGTCGCTTCAGAGTTTCACTGAGGCCATCGACCGTCTGGCCTTCCAACCCGATTCACGCAAGGGAACCTACATCCTATGGGCAGATACAGCCGCGAGCTTGTTGCGTCTTTGCCTGGGTCTTGTGATCGCTACCGGCATCGGCCTCTCGGCCGGCGTGGCGATCGGACTTCTGCCAATGGTGCGGGCGGCCTTCGCGCCGCTGGTGGCGGCGTTGTCGATGGTCCCGCCCTTGGCGGTCCTGCCGATCCTGTTCATCGTCTTCGGCCTCGGCGAGCTGGCCAAGGTGACGCTCATCGTGATCGGTATTACGCCGTTCTTAATGCGCGATCTTTCCATGTCGGTGGCCGCGCTGCCGCGCGAGCAACTCGTCAAGGCCCAGACGCTTGGTGCCTCAACCTGGCAGATCGCCACCAGGGTGGTCCTGCCCCAAATCCTCCCGCGCCTCATCGGCGGGCTGCGGCTCTCACTCGGCCCGGCCTGGCTGTTCCTCATCTCGGGCGAAGCGATTGCCGCGACCGAGGGCCTGGGCTACCGGATTTTCCTGGTCAGGCGCTATCTCGCCATGGATGTGATCCTGCCCTACGTCGCCTGGATCACGTTGCTGGCCTTCATGCTCGACTTCCTGCTGCGGCGGCTGTCGCGCCGGGCTTTTGACTGGATGCCTGAGGAGCAGCGGCAATGAGCCTGATCGCCGTGCGCAACCTGAGCCAGACCTACGGTGATCATACTGTACTGGAGCGGATAAACCTGGAGGTGGCGGAGCAGGAGTTCTGCGCCATTGTGGGGGCCAGCGGCTGTGGCAAGTCGACGTTCCTGCGTTTGCTGTTGAGCGAGGAAAAGCCCAGTCGCGGTGAGATCCATTTGGATGGCGCGCCGCTGGCCGATGAGCCGACGGCGGACCGTGGTGTCGTTTTTCAGCGTTATTCGGTCTTTCCGCATTTGACGGTGATGGAGAACCTGATCCTGCCCTTGGAGATCAGGTCGTCCCGGCTCCTCGGGCGGCTCTTCGGGGCGCAGCGCCGGGCCACGAAAGACAAGGCAGAACATCTGCTGGAGCGGGTTGGCCTGTCCCACGTCAGGGATGCTTATCCCAAGACGCTTTCCGGCGGCATGCAGCAACGCCTCGCCATTGCCCAGGCGATCATTTCAAAACCCAAGGTGCTGCTGCTGGATGAGCCTTTCGGTGCGCTCGACCCGGGCACCCGTGCGCGTATGCACGAGATCATCCTGGCGCTCTGGCAGGAGGAGAAGATGACCGTCTTCATGGTCACCCATGACTTGAAAGAGGGTTTCAAGCTGGGCACCCGCCTTCTGGTTTTCGACAAGCTGCGCTGGGACCCCCATGCACCGGAAGCCTATGGCGCGACCATTACCTACGACCTGCCGCTCGACGACCGCCGCAGTTTGCCGCCCGAGTTGATCGAAGCGGCCTCCAACGAAGAACCACCCCATAAACCGATTTTCGGGAACGAAGGACCTAGAGATGTTTTGCACTGATCCCTGCCGGCGGACCACCGCCGTGGCGGGAACCATGACTTCCAGGGCGGAGGGCCGCCGATACCACCATCCTGACTTCGACAAAATGCAGCTGCAGGGTTGGCGTGCGGCGCAAAAAGAAGCGGATCTGCCGGAGGATGGTTGGCAGAAGGAGCGGCAGTGGGCGGTGAAGGTTGGCCTTGCCGCCGCGGAGAGCATCGATGACAGGGGCATCTCCACCTTTGCCCGGGGCGAACTGCCGCACTACGCCGGCATCAACACCTTCCTGAAGGCGCCCTATATCGAGGATGTCGCCAAGGTCGGCAACTACGATGCGGCAGCGCTGGGTGTTCCCTTTGACGGCGGCACGACCTACCGCCCGGGCACCCGCTTCGGGCCGCAGGGGATCCGGCGCATCTCGGCCCTCTACACCCCCTACAACTATGAAATGGGCGTCGACCTTCGTGAGCAGACGACGCTCTGCGACGTCGGCGACGTCTTCACCATTCCGGCGAACATTGAAAAGACCTTCGATCAGGTTTCGCGTGCCGTCGGACATGTTTTCTCTTCCGGCGCTCTGCCGATAATCATGGGCGGCGACCACTCCATCGGCTTTGCCACGGTGCGCGGCATTGCTCAGTGCACCTCGAAGAAAATCGGAATCATCCATTTCGACCGGCACGCCGATATCCAGGAGAAGGACCTGGATGAGCGGATGCACACGACGCCGTGGTTCCACGCCACCAACCTGGAAAATGTGCCGGCGACCAACCTCGTGCAGATCGGCATCGGCGGCTGGCAGGTGCCGCGTGAAGCTGTCGTTGAGGCGCGCAAGCGCGACACCACCATCATCACGATGTCGGACGTCGAAGAACTCGGCCTCGACAAGGTGGCGGAGATTGCGCTGGAGACGGCCTGGAAGGACGCCGATGCGGTTTACCTCAGCTTCGATATCGACTCTGTCGATTGCGGCTTCGTGCCGGGAACCGGCTGGCCGGAGCCCGGAGGTTTCCTGCCGCGCGAAGCGCTGAGCCTGGTCAGCAAGGTTGCCGCTGAAGGCATCTGCGGGATGGAGGTGGTCGAGGTCTCTCCGCCCTACGACACCTCCGATATTACCTCGCTCTTTGCCACCCGGGTGATGGTCGATGTGCTGGGGACCCTGGTATCCCACGGCAAGATGGGCGCGCATCGCGGGATCATCGACAAGCCGGTCGACTTTTCCGGGGAGGCGGCGTGATGGCGCGCCCAGTACGGACCGAGCCTGCGCAGGGCCACAACCATCCGCCTGATCACGAGCATCTGCATTCCCATCCCCACGAAGGTCCCAAGGGTGCATCGCCGAGCCGGCAGCGCGACGACGACTCTCTGCTCGCCGATGCCCTGATGGATGGCTTCGATGCGGCGGAAGATAAAGCAAGTTTTCTGCGCATGGCCCGTATTCCGCAGCACCTTCACGGCGCGGACGGGTCGACGCTCCGGCTGGTCGATGTGGAACTGCGCTACGCCTATCAGGTGGCGACGGCATCGCCGGCCTTCAGCGCGGAAGAACTGGTCTATCTGCCGTTCCCGGCGAACATGATCCGTGAGCGCGCCGACATGGTTTTTGCCTATGTCTCGCTGCGGGAGCGGCGCGACGTGGGTTTGGAAGAGATGGTGAAGATCATAAACGACAGGGAGTAGGGGGGAAGAGAGCTCGGGAACGCGAACCGGCGGTCGGATGACCTCCAGGAATCCTACAGAATCCCTGGAGGCCGAGAGGCCTCAAGTGTGCAACATCAGCCTCTAGCGGATCTCGCGATCCGTCCTCAGGGCAATAGGCGGTACCGGGCTGATCGTCAAGCTGACCGCTGAAGGTTCGGGTGAGAGGGAAATTCAAGGCCGCGCCTGAAAGTGATTGAAGAAGATAACGTAAAGGTGATTTCACTTTTGCGCTGGTTTTCTATTGTAAAGAACTAATAATAGAAAAGATAAATACTTACGAATGAAGAGTATTTTTTATCAATCAACTTGACAGACTGTGTCTTTGTTTAGCAATATTTTGCAGTGCAACATCAACTTCTAGCGGAGTCCAAGCAATGAAATCCGTAATCAGGGGGGCGATAGGCGCTGCAGCTTTGGCTGTCGCTGTCACCGGCGGTACGGCGGCCCAGGCGGCCGACGATGTCATCAAAGTCGGGGTGCTCCATTCTCTTTCAGGAACCATGGCGATCTCTGAGACCACACTGAAGGACACGGTCCTGATGATGGTCGATGAATTGAACAAGAACGGCGGTCTCTTGGGCAAAAGGGTCGAGGCGGTGGTGGTCGATCCGGCATCCGACTGGCCGCTTTTTGCCGAGAAGGCGCGTGAACTGCTTGAGGGCGAGGAGGTGGCCGCGGTCTTCGGGTGCTGGACCTCGGTGTCCCGCAAGTCGGTTCTGCCGGTCTTCGAGGAGCTGAACGGCCTGCTGTTCTATCCCGTGCAGTACGAGGGCGAAGAGAGTTCCCGCAACGTTTTCTACACCGGGGCGGCGCCGAACCAGCAGGCGATCCCGGCAGTCGAGTACCTGATGAGCGAGGACGGTGGCGGGGCCGAGCGTTTCGTTTTGTTGGGCACCGACTACGTCTATCCGCGCACGACCAACAAGATCCTGCGTGCTTTCCTGAACGACAAGGGCATCTCCGACGATGACATCATGGAGAACTACACGCCCTTCGGCCATTCCGACTGGCAGACCATTGTCTCAGATGTAAAGGGTTTTGCCTCGCAAGGTAAGAAGACCGCGGTGGTCTCCACCATCAACGGCGACGCCAACGTGCCGTTCTACAAGGAACTGGGCAACCAGGGCATCAAGGCCGAGGAAATCCCGGTGGTGGCCTTCTCTGTGGGCGAAGAGGAACTTGCCGGGCTCGATACGGGCCCGCTGGTTGGTCATCTGGCGGCTTGGAACTATTTCATGAGCGTCGAGTCCGATGTGAACGACGGCTTCATCGAGCAGTGGCACGCCTTCATCGGCAACGAAGACCGTGTCACCAACGACCCGATGGAGGCGACCTACATCGGCTTCAAGATGTGGGCCCAGGCCGTCAAGCAGGCCGGCAGTACAGACGTCGATGCGGTGCGTCAGGCCATGTACGGCCAGACGGTGCCGAACCTGACCGGCGGCACTGCGGTGATGAACGCGAACCATCATCTCTCCAAGCCGGTCTTGATCGGTGAAATCCAGGACGACGGCATGATCGAGACCGTCTGGTCGACCGACAAGGAAGTGGTCGGCGATGCCTGGAGCGATTTCATTCCGGAAAGCGCCAAGCTGACCGCCGACTGGACCTATCCCTGGGTCTGCGGCAACTGCGAAGCGCCGAAGTACGTAACGGCTAACTAGCATCTGACGGACTGGGGGCGGGCCCGTTCGCCGGGCCCGCCTGCCATCCACTTTAGTCACTTTAGGGAATGCCGATCGATGCCCGCCTTGTTCAAGGTATTCAGGTTGAGGCTGCTGGCGGCACTGATCGTCCTTCTGCTGCCGTCGGTCGCCTTGGCCGGCTTGGCGGAAGACCTTCAGGCGTTGACCGACAAGTCGAACGCCATCAAGGCGGCGGCGGTGGAGAGCCTGGCCGCTGATGGCCATGAGCGCGCGGTACCGATCCTCCAGGCTTTTCTGGCCGGTCGTCTTTTCGAAGTGAAAGAGGACGACCGCATCGTCATTGCCGAGGACCGCGCGGCGGGCTATCGCATTTTCGATGCGATGACCGGCGAGGCGCTGGGCGAAGTCGGCAAGCGCGCGCTGCGGAAAGTGAGAATCAACAACCGGCTGCGCCAGGCGGTGAAGGCCGGTCTCGGCGCTTTGACGCTGGCAAGTGCCGACCCGGCAGCACGCAGGCATGCCGCCGATGCGGTTTTCCGGTCGGCCCAGGCCGACATGATCGCCCCGCTGGAAGCGGCCCTGGTGCGCGAGAGCGATCCCAAGGTTGCAGCCCGCCTCGGCCGAGCGCTGGCTGCCACGGAGTTGGCGACGGCCGATGATAAAGTCACGCGGATTACCGCCCTGAAGGCACTGGAAGCCTTTGCCGACCCGGATGTCCGCGCCCTTGTTTCCGGGCTGCTGGTCACCGATGGCGAAGGGCAGCCGGCGGAGCGTGACGCCGATGTTCGCGCCGCTGCTGCCGAGACCCTTAAAGCCATCGAGGCGACGCTTGCCTTCAATGGCGTCATCGCCAGCATTTTTCAGGGTATCAGCCTGGGATCGGTCCTGCTGCTCGCCGCCATCGGCCTGGCCATCACCTTCGGTGTCATGGGCGTCATCAACATGGCCCATGGCGAGATGGTGATGATCGGCGCCTACACCACCTTTGCGGTGCAGGAGGTGTTTCGCGCCTCCTTTCCCGGCGCCTTCGACTACTCCCTCTTGGTGGCGATTCCCGCCGCCTTTCTCGTAACCGGACTTGTCGGCATCGGGATCGAGCGCGGCATCATCCGCTTCCTCTATGGCCGGCCGCTGGAGACCCTGCTGGCCACCTGGGGGCTCAGCCTCATTCTGCAGCAAATGGTGCGCAGCATTTTCGGGCCGACCAACCGCGAAGTCGGCAATCCGGCCTGGATGAGCGGGGCTTGGGAAGTCGCCGGCGGTCTCACCCTGACCTATAACCGACTCTGGATCATCCTCTTCGCCCTGATGGTCTTTGCGCTGCTGATGGCGCTGATCCGTTTCAGCGGCTACGGGCTGCAGATGCGCGCGGTTACCCAAAACCGCCCCATGGCATCCTCAATGGGCATTCGTACCGGCTGGGTCGATGCCATGACCTTCGGCCTGGGCTCCGGCATTGCCGGCATGGCGGGGGTCGCGCTCAGCCAGATCGACAACGTCAGCCCCAACCTGGGCCAGGGCTACATCATCGACAGTTTCATGGTGGTCGTTTTCGGCGGAGTCGGCAACCTCTGGGGCACGCTGGTCGGCGCCCTTTCCCTGGGGTTGGTGAACAAGTTCCTGGAACCCTACGCCGGTGCGGTGCTCGGCAAGATCATCGTGCTGGTGGTGATCATCCTGTTCATCCAAAAGCGCCCGCGCGGCCTCTTCGCCCTGCGCGGGCGCGCGGTGGAGAGCTAGATCATGTTGCTTTCCAACGATCACGGCCGCCTGCTGTCGCCGCTGGGCAGCAGGATTACCCTGGGCCTGCTGCTGACCGTTGCGGTTCTCGTTCCGCTGCTCAATCTCGCAGTGCCGCCGGGCTCGTTCTTTCATGTGCCGACCTATCTGGTCAGCTTGATGGGCAAATATCTCTGCTTTGCCCTGCTGGCGCTTTCTGTCGACCTGATATGGGGTTACTGCGGCATCTTAAGCCTTGGTCACGGCGCTTTTTTCGCGCTGGGCGGCTATGTCATGGGCATGCACCTGATGCGCCAGATCGGCGACCGCGGGGTCTACGGCAATCCGGACCTGCCGGATTTCATGGTGTTTCTCGATTGGAAGGAATTGCCCTGGTACTGGTACGGCTTCGACTCTTTTCCCTTCGCCCTGCTGATGGTGGTGCTGGTGCCCGGCCTGCTGGCCCTGGTCTTCGGCTGGCTGGCCTTCCGCTCCCGGGTGACCGGGGTCTACCTCTCGATCATCACCCAGGCGATGACCTTCGCGCTGCTGCTCGCCTTCTTCCGCAACGATATGGGTTTCGGTGGCAACAACGGCCTGACGGATTTCAAGGAGCTGCTGGGTTTCAACCTGCAGGCCGACGGCACCCGTGCGGCGCTCTTTGCCACCTCTGCGGTCACCCTGGCGCTTGGCTATCTGCTCTGCCGCTGGATCATCTGCTCAAAGGTCGGGCGCGTCCTGATTGCGATCCGCGATGCCGAGAGCCGCGTGCGCTTCCTGGGCTACAGAGTGGAGTTCTACAAACTCTTCGTCTTTGTGCTTTCGGCCATGCTGGCGGGTCTCGCCGGGGCGCTCTACGTTCCCCAGGTGGGGATCATCAATCCCAGCGAGTTCTCCCCGGCGCAGTCCATCGAGATCGTGATCTGGGTCGCGGTCGGCGGTCGCGGCTACCTGCATGGCGCAATTCTGGGCGCTGTGTTGGTGAACTACGCCAAGACCTATCTGACCGGCGCGCTGCCGGAGATCTGGCTGTTCTTCCTCGGTGGGTTGTTTATCGCGGTGACCGTTTTCCTGCCCAAGGGAATCATCGGGTCCCTGTCGAGTCTCCGGGACCGCCTGCCGGTAGCGATAATGCGAAACCCTTTCCAGAGGGAGGTGCCGGGTGAGTGAGGCCGTCTCACCATTACCCGACACGGAAGCTGTGCCCGTGGAACAGCGGGCAGCGTCTCAAGCGGCGGCGGATACGATCCTCTATATGGACGGCGTATCAGTCAGCTTCGATGGCTTCAAGGCGCTGAATAACCTCAGCCTTTATGTTGTGGCGGGGGAGTTGCGCGCGATCATCGGCCCAAACGGCGCCGGCAAGACCACGATGATGGATGTCATCACCGGCAAGACCAGGCCTGACAGCGGGCAACTCTTCTTCAATGGCTCGGTCGATCTCACCAAGCTCGACGAAGCCGCCATCGCCAATCTGGGGATCGGCCGCAAATTCCAGAAACCGACGGTTTTCGAGAGCCAGAGCGTCCTCGATAACCTGGATCTGGCCCTGAAAGGCAACCGCCGCGTCTTCGCCGGCCTCTTTGCGCGCTTGGGCAAAGCGCAGCTTGAGCGGATCGACGAAGTTTTAGAGCGTATCGCCCTGACGGACTTTCGCGGCCAACGCGCCGGCAACCTGTCCCACGGGCAAAAACAGTGGCTGGAGATCGGCATGCTGCTGATGCAGGACCCGGAACTGCTGCTGGTGGACGAACCGGCGGCAGGGATGACCGACGCGGAAACCGAGAAGACGGCTGTCATGCTGCAGGAGATCGCACGCTCCCACTCCGTCGTGGTGGTGGAGCACGATATGGAATTTATCCGCGCGCTGGACTGTCATGTGACGGTGCTGCACGAAGGCTCGGTCCTGGCCGAAGGCTCTCTCGACAGCCTGCAGAACAATCGCGACGTTATCGAAGTCTATCTCGGGCGCTGACGGAAAGATGCTGCAGGTTCAGGACATCGATCTCTTCTACGGCGCCAGCCAGGCGCTGCGAAAGATCAGCCTCAACGCGGTTAAAGGCGAGGTGACCTGCGTTCTCGGCCGTAACGGTGTCGGCAAGACCAGCCTGCTGCGTGCCATCGCCGGCCAGCAGGCGGTAAAGGCCGGGTCCATCCTTTGGGAAGATGAGACTCTAAATGGCGTACCGCCGCATCAGCGCGCCAGACGCGGCATCGCCTTCGTGCCTCAGGGGCGAGAGATCTTTCCGCTGCTGTCGGTCGAGGAGAACCTGCGGACAGGCTATGCCGCGCTGCCCCGGGGACAACGCCGGGTGGAGGCGGAGATCTTCGAGCTTTTTCCGGTGTTGAAGGAGATGTTGGGTCGGCGCGGAGGCGACCTCTCCGGCGGGCAGCAGCAGCAACTCGCCATCGCCCGCGCACTGGTCATGCGGCCCCGCCTGCTGGTGCTGGACGAGCCGACCGAGGGCATCCAGCCCTCCATCATCAAGGACATCGAGCGGGTGATCCGTCTGCTGGCCAGCCGGGGCGATATGGCCATCGTTCTGGTCGAACAGTATTTCGACTTCGCCAGAGACCTGGCAGACAGCTATGCTGTCATGGACCGGGGCGAGATCGTTTTGTCCGGGCGGGGAGATGAAATGGTCGAGGCCGATGTCCGTCGCTACATCGCCGTCTGATTTTTTACCGGTCGAGCCGGCCGCTGCTCCCGTGGTGGCACTGCGCCGGGCCGCGGTTCGCGGCGAGGCGGCGCTTTCGGTCCGCGCCGAGGCGGGCGTAACGCGGCTGGTCGATCTGCATCAGCGTGATCCCCTGTCGCTGCGTCTGCCGCGGCCGGCACGCGGCGACATTTTCGAAGCCAGTCTCATCACAACCTCCGGCGGGATCGTCGGCGGTGACTGTTTAGATGTCGCTGTAACGGCAGATGCTGATGCACAGCTGCGCGTCTATCCCCAGGCGGCGGAGAAGGTCTATCGCTCGATCGGCGCCGACAGCCGCATCGGCGTCAGCCTGAGAGCGTCGCCGGGCGCCTGGCTGGAGTGGCTGCCCCAGGAAACGATCCTTTTCGAGGGCGCGCGCCTGCGGCGCGAGACGCGGTTGGAGGTCGAGGCGGGCAGCCGGGTGCTGGCCGGCGAGTTCCTGGTCTTCGGCCGCAGCGCCTCGGGCGAAACGCTCACCCGCGGTCTGATTCGCGATGCCTGGCAGTTGCATTCCGGGGGGCGGCTCGTCTGGGCCGACGCCCTGCACTTGGAGGGCGATCTGCAGCGGCCGCTGGTTTCCAGCGCCTGTCTTGGCGGTGTCACGGCCTTTGCCAGCGTGATCTTCGTGGCCGACGATGCGGCCGAACAGCTGGCGGCGCTTCGGGATCTGCTGCCGGAGGAAGACGAGGGTTCCCGGCACGCCCTGACCGCCGTCAACGGGGTGATCGTCGGGCGTTTTCTGGGGGAGGCCCGGGCTGTTCGCGGGAGTTATGGCGGTTTTTGGGCGGCGGCACGGGCGTATCTGGCCGGTTTGCCGGCAGAGCTGCCGCGCCTCTGGCATCTGTAAGCGAACAGGAAATCAAAGCAAGGAGGAGGAAAGGGTGAACCTGACACCACGGGAAAAAGACAAGCTGCTTGTCTCGGTCGCCGCCATGGTCGCGCGCAACCGGCTGGGCCGGGGTTGCAAGCTGAACTACCCGGAGGCTATTGCCCTGATCTCCGACTACGTTGTGGAGGGTGCGCGCGACGGCCGCTCCGTCGCCGAGCTGATGCGCGACGGCGGCACGGTTATCTCCCGCGATCAGGTCATGGACGGCATTGCCGAAATGATCCACGAGATCCAGGTCGAGGCAACCTTTCCCGACGGCACCAAGCTGGTGACCGTCCATCAGCCGATCCGTTAGGGAGGGTACTCGAAATGATACCCGGAGAAATCATGGTTGCCGAGGGCGACATCCTGCTGAATGAGGGGCGGGAGACCATCACCCTGCTGGTTGCCAACAGCGGCGACCGCCCGGTGCAGGTCGGATCCCACTACCACTTCTATGAAACCAACGAGGCCCTGGTCTTCGACCGCGACAGGGCGCTGGGTTGCCGGCTCGACATCGCCGCCGGCACGGCGGTGCGCTTCGAGCCCGGCCAGAGCCGTGAGGTGACCCTCATTGCCTATGCCGGTGCGCGCGAAGTCCACGGCTTCAACGCCAAGGTCAACGGGCCGCTGGAGGACTAGAGACATGCCGCAGAAGATCGACCGCGCGGCCTATGCCGCCATGTTCGGCCCGACAACCGGCGACCGCGTTCGTCTGGCCGACACAGACCTTGTTATCGAAGTTGAGGAAGACCGCACAACCTACGGAGAAGAAGTGAAGTTCGGCGGCGGAAAGGTGATCCGCGACGGCATGGGCCAGTCCCAGGCCAGCCGCGCCCAGGGGGCTGTCGACACGGTGATTACCAATGCCCTGATCGTCGATTACTGGGGCGTCGTCAAAGCCGACGTGGGTCTGAAGGACGGGCGGATCGCCGCCATCGGCAAGGCCGGCAATCCCGACGTGCAGCCCGGCGTCGATATCGTCATTGGCCCGGGGACGGAAGCCATCGCCGGTGAGGGGCGCATCCTCACCGCCGGTGGCATCGACGCGCACATCCACTGGATCTGCCCGCAGCAGATGGAAGACGCGCTCTATTCCGGCATCACCACCATGCTGGGCGGTGGGACGGGGCCGGCGGAGGGCACCAACGCCACGACGGCGACGCCGGGTCCCTGGCATCTCAGCCGCATGCTGCAGGCGGCAGAGGGCTTTCCCATGAACCTCGGGTTCTTCGGCAAGGGCAATGCCTCCAAACCGGACGCCCTGATCGAACAGATCCAGGCCGGTGCCTGTGCCTTGAAGCTGCATGAGGACTGGGGCACCACGCCCTCGGCCATCGACACCTGTCTTTCGGTAGCCGACGAGATGGATATCGGCGTGGCCATCCACACCGACACTTTGAACGAGTCCGGTTTCGTCGAGAACACCATCGCCGCCTTCAAGGGCCGGACGATTCACGCCTTCCATACCGAAGGGGCGGGTGGCGGCCACGCGCCCGACATCATCAAGGTCTGCGGAGAGTTGAACGTCCTGCCGTCCTCGACCAACCCGACACGGCCCTTCACGGTGAACACGGTGGACGAGCATCTCGACATGCTGATGGTCTGCCATCACCTGGACCCGAAGATCCCGGAGGATCTTGCCTTCGCCGAAAGCCGTATCCGGCGGGAGACCATTGCGGCGGAAGATATCCTCCACGACCTCGGTGCCTTTTCGATGATCGCCTCCGACAGTCAGGCCATGGGCCGCGTCGGGGAGGTGGTCATCCGCACCTGGCAAACCGCCGACAAAATGAAGAAGCAGCGCGGTGCCCTGCCCGAAGAAAAGGGCGACAACGACAACTTCCGGGTCAGGCGATACATCGCCAAGTACACCATCAATCCGGCGCTGACCCATGGCATTGCCGATGCAGTGGGGTCCATCGAGGTCGGCAAGCTTGCCGACCTGGTGCTCTGGAAGCCCATGTTCTTCGGTGTGAAGCCCGATATCGTGTTGAAGTGCGGCACTATTGCCGCAGCGGCCATGGGTGATCCCAATGCCTCGATCCCGACCCCGCAGCCGGTTCACTATCGCCCGATGTTCGCCGGCTTCGGCCGGGCGATGACCGAGAGCGCCGTCACTTTCGTCTCCCAGGCGGCCGCCGAAGCGGATCTCGGGCGCCAGCTCGGTCTTGCGCGCAAGGTGCTCGCGGTTTCCGGCATCCGTAAGGTAACCAAAAAGGATATGGTCCTGAACGACTACACGCCTGAGGTCGAGGTCGATCCGGAGACTTATGAGGTGCGCGCCGACGGTCAGTTGCTGACCTGTGAGCCCGCGGAAGCGTTGCCCATGGCGCAACGCTATTTCCTGTTCTAGGCTTATGCTCATGTTACGGGCGACATCGGTGAAAGCGGCGGGAACCTGGCCCTTGGTGGAGGCCTGCGATTCCGTGATTCTGGATTTCGATGCGCGCCACCGCCGGCGCATCGCCATGCACGGTCAGACCGGTGTGGCGTTTCTGCTCGACCTGCCGAAGGCCGTTGCCCTTGCGGACGGCGACGGACTGGTACTGGAGGAGGGCGGTATCGTCGCTGTGGTGGCGGCGTCGGAACGCCTGATAGAGGTGCGGGCCGGCGCCGGTATCGATCTGGTCCGCATTGCCTGGCATCTCGGCAATCGTCACCTGCCGACCCAGATTCTCGGCGATTGCCTCAGAATTCGCGAGGATCATGTCATTCTCGAGATGCTCACCAAACTGGGTGCGCGCGCCGAACTGATCGAGGCACCCTTCGATCCGGAAGGGGGCGCCTATGGGCATGGCTCTGTGCAGGGGCACGAACACCATGACTGAGGGGCTGAACGCCGCCGGGCTCTATCGCCTTATGACATGGCTGTCGCCGTCCTATCCTGTGGGCGCTTTCAGTTACTCTCACGGCCTGGAGTTCGTGGTCGAGCAGGAAACTGTGACCGATGCCGCCGGGCTGCGGAGCTGGCTCACCGATCTTCTGATGCTTGGTTCCGGGCGCAACGATGCCATCCTCTTCCGCCATGCCTTCGAGGCGGCTGAAGACCCGGCGGCGCTGGCGCAAGTCGCCGCGCTGGCGGCGGCCTTTGCTGCGTCGTCTGAGCGGCAGCTTGAAACGGCGGCTCAGGGTCGCGCCTTTGCGATGGCGACGGCGGACGCCTGGCCTTGTCCGGCCCTGGATTGCCTGAAGGCCGCTTGGCAGGGCCCTCTGGTCTATCCCGTCGTTGTCGGCGTGGCCGCTGCCGGCCATGGGCTGCCGCTGCGGGCGAGTCTCCATGCCTTTCTCCACGGCTTCGCGGCCAATCTGGTCTCGGCCGGGGTTCGTCTCGTTCCTTTGGGACAGAGCGACGGCCAGCGGGTAACGGCGGCTTTGGAGCCGGCGATTGCCGAAACAGTTGAGGCGGCGCTGGATGCTTCTTTGGAAGACCTGGGCGGCGCGGCGGTTCTCGCCGATCTCGCCGCCATGAAACACGAAACCCAATACACGAGGTTGTTCCGCTCATGACTGTTTCCGCAACAGGCCCTCTCAGGGTCGGCATCGGCGGGCCCGTCGGTTCCGGCAAGACGGCGCTGATGGATGCGCTCTGCAAGGCCCTGGCGCCGCGCTACGACATCGCCGCCATCACCAACGACATCTATACGCGCGAGGATGCGGAGTTCCTGACCCGCTCCGGCGCGTTGCCGCCGGAACGGATCATGGGCGTCGAGACCGGTGGCTGCCCCCACACCGCGATCCGCGAGGACGCCTCGATCAACCTGGCCGCCGTTGCCGACATGTCGGCGCGCTTTCCGGGGCTCGACCTGGTGCTCATTGAATCCGGCGGGGATAACCTGGCGGCGACCTTCAGCCCGGAACTGGCGGATATCACGATCTACGTGATCGACGTGTCGGCGGGCGATAAGATTCCGCGCAAAGGCGGGCCGGGCATCACCCGCTCCGATCTGCTGGTCATCAACAAAACCGATCTTGCGCCTCTGGTCGGTGCCAGCCTGGAGGTCATGGACCGGGACGCCAGGAAGATGCGGGGCGAACGGCCTTTCGTTTTTGCCCAGGTGAAGGCGGGACAGGGTGTGAGTGAGATCGCCGCCTTCGTCGAAAAACTTGGCGGTCTGAGCAGCGAGGCCGAAAGTTCGGTCGCCTAACCGGCGCCGGCGATTTCGCCCAGGAAGATATCGGCGAAGTCGCGTAGTTTGGCTGCGCCTACGCCGTTTACCTCGGCGAACTCATCATGTGTCTGCGGCTGCCGCCGCGCCATGTCGATCAGGGTCCGGTCGGGGAAGATGACATAGGCGGGAACACCGCGGTCCTTGGCCAGGCGCAGGCGAAGCTCCTTCAGCTTGTGAAGAAGGTCCGACTGCACGGTTGTCATATCCTGTTCCGGCGCTTTTGATCGGCTGCGGACGGCTTTTCCGCCGCCGGTTGCGATACGGTCGAGGCGATAGTGGAACGGCACCTCGCCGCGCAGCAGGGCTTGCCCCTTTGAGGTGATCCCCAGGCCGCCATAGCCCGCGATATCCAGACGCAGGAACCCGGCGGCGACGAGCTGACGCAGGAAGGAGCGCCAGGCCTCTTTCTTGCCCTCGGCGCCGGCGCCGAAGCCGGGCAGCCTGTCGTGGCCAGCCTTGGTGACTTTCTCCGTCGTTGTCCCACGCAGGATGTCGACGATGTGGCCGACGCCGAAGCGCTGGCCGGTCTGGTCTATCACGGCCAGGATTTTCTGCCCCTCCGCCGTGCCGTCGCTGAGTTCCACCGGGTTGCGGCAGAGGTCGCAGTTCCCGCAGTTCTCCATGGTTTCGCCGAAGTATTCGAGAAGCAGCCGCCGCCGGCAGCTCGGCGACTCGCAGTATCCGATCAGCGCGTCGAGGCGCTGGTGCTCGCGCCGCCGGCGGTCGTCGCCGCCGTCTTCCTGTTCGATGAAGACGCGGCGCATGCGGATATCGTCCAGCCCATAGAGCATCTGCACCTCCGCCGGCTGGCCGTCGCGCCCGGCGCGGCCGATCTCCTGATAGTAGGCTTCGACGGAGGCGGGCAGATCGCAGTGAAAGACGAAACGCACGTCCGGTTTGTCGATGCCCATGCCGAAGGCGATCGTCGCCACCATGACCACACCGTCATCGGTCATGAAGGCATTCTGGTTGGCATCGCGCAGCTGTTTATCCATGCCGGCGTGATAGGCCAGCGCCTTCACGCCGTTTTCGGCCAGGAAGGCCGCAGCCTCTTCGGTCTTGCGGCGCGACAGGCAGTAGACGATCCCGCTCGCACTCTCGTAGCGTTGGACGAAGGCGAGCAGCTGGTTTTTCCAGGTGCGCTTTACCTCGACACCAAGCTGCAGGTTCGGCCGGTCGAAGCCCAGGACGAAACTCTCCGCCTGATTGCCAAAGAGCCGTTCGACCACATCCTTGCGGGTGGTGGCGTCGGCGGTGGCGGTGAGCGCTGCAATCGGTACGCCGGGGAAGATTTCCCGCAATCGCGCAAGATCCTCGTATTCCGGTCGGAAGGCCGGGCCCCACTGAGAGATACAATGCGCCTCGTCGACCGCAATCAGCCTGACGTCCAGGCGCTCCAGGGCGGTGAGCATACGCTCCGTCATCAGGCGTTCCGGCGCCAGGTAAAGCAGGCGCGTTTCCCCCGCCGCGACACGCCGCCAGGAAGCGATGTTGTCTTCGCGTGAACGCGAGGAATTGATGGTTTCCGCTTCAACCCCGGCCAGGCGCAGCGCCGCGACCTGATCCTGCATCAGGGCGACGAGGGGGGAAACCACGATTGTGAGGCCTCCCAGCACCAGGGCGGGAACCTGGAAGCACAGCGACTTGCCGGCCCCGGTGGGCATGACGGCAAGGGCGGAACGGCCCGCCAGCAGGGTGTCGATGATATCGGCCTGGCCCGGCCGAAAGTCGTCGAAGCCGAAAACCTCTTTCAGGACCTGCTGCTTGGCATCGGTCATCTGTTGCTGAGCGCTACCATGAGGTTTTCGGTCAATTTGGCCCCCTGAACCGGTGTCCGCGACTCGAAAAAGCGGTCGCAGCTTGGCTGAAAAGGTCATGCCATTCCGCCGGGCGGACGACAACCCCTTTCCACCACTGCAGGCGTCAAGGTTATGAACAAAAACGGAAAAAGCAGCGCTGCCGGGAGGGTCAGGCCTGCGGCTGGTCGGCGGCGGCCTCTTCTTCGTCTTCAGGGGCGATCTGGACGACGGAGAGCGGCATCTTCAGGGTTCGTAACTTGTGGTACTGCTGAAGCTTCTGGATCATCGGGCGCGACAGGCGATGTCCCGCGGCGAGCACAAGGACGTCGGTTTCGGTTACCGCGTCCTCCACCAGCTTGTGATCGGATGTCAGCTGATGAAGCTGAACCTTCAGAACCTCCGGTTCGGGCGGCGCTTCGGTGCCCGCGCTTTCCTCGGGCGTCAGGCAGGCCCTTGCCGCCTTCAGGATCTCGGGGTCGTAGGCGTTTCCGGTCTTGGCCAGCCTGTCGAAGATCTCGGGTCCGGGTTTGTCGCGCGTTGAGGTGCAGGCAAGGTCGATCAGGATGCGCAGGATGCGGGCTTCGATGGGCAGGTCTGCGCCCTTGGTACCGTCGCCCGGGAAACCGCTGCCGTCATAGCCGGCGGACTGGTAGTAGACCGCCTGGGCAACGCCTTCCAGCCGGGGGATGTTCTTGATGAGATCCCGCGCGGTTTCCGGCGTGCGGGCCACCATATCGGCCTCGACCTCGTTCAGGTCGCCGCCACTGCGCAGCTTCGCGGTCACGTCGTCGGGCAGGGTGATGCGCCCGATCCCGTGCAGCATCGTCGCCATGTTCAGCGCCCAGGCATCATCAAGCTTTATGGCCTTGGCGAGAGCCTGTCCCCAGCGCTGCAGGCGGGCGATTTCCTTGAAGGCATCGGGGTCGCTTAGCGAGAGAACGTCGACCAGAACCTTCACGCTGCCGGCCAGGGTCTTCTCCAGAAGCTCCCGCTCGGCAGAGACAAGCCGGTACTGCTGCTGCGCCGCTTCGACGGCGACGGCCAGGTCTTCCGGTGCGCAGGGTTTCGTCAGAAAGCGGAAGATGTGCCCTTCGTTGACGGCATCCATCGCCGTCTGTTGATCGGCGTTGCCGGTCAGCATCATGCGAACCGTCAAAGGCGATTTCTGCTTCACCTGCCGCAGGAAGGAGATCCCGTCCATTTCGGGCATCTGCTGATCGCTGACGACCACGGCAAAAGGGCCGTCCTGCTTCAGGGTATCAAGGCCCGCAGCGCCGCCCTCGGCGGTTTTAAGGTCGAAGCGTTTTCGAAGCCCTCTTTTGAACCCGTTCAGGATTTGAGGATCATCGTCAACGAAGAGCACTTTTTCCGTCATGCGGCGGTTCCACGATTGATCCAGCCGTCGACCCAGGCATCGACCTTCGCTTCGCAACCTTGTCGGGCCACGAAGTCGGCGTCCAATTGAGCCGAGGCGGCCGCTTTGGGGTCGACGGCGTGCTGGCTTGTAACGATACCCAGCGCGGCATGGGCGGCGAGCAGCGGTATGCCCCGGTCTTCGTCGGCTGCAAGGTTGCTTGGCTCGTGGAGGTGCTGGATCGCGTCGACGACCGCGGGCGGCAATGCCCAGGCTTGCGCGAGATAGGCCCCCAGCGCGGCGTGATGGCTTCCGAAGACCTGATGCTCCGCTTCGTCCACCATCTGGCCGGCGGTTACCAGGGCGGGGACCTTGGCGTAGTCCTCCGGCGCCTGGTGGCACAACAGCAGTCGGCCAAGGCAGTGCAGCAGGCCGGCAAGCTGGGCCTGCGCAACATCGGCTGCGGCGGCACCTTCCTGCTTGGCGATCCAGGCGGCAAGCTCGGCCGTTTCCTGGGCCTGGGCGATGGTGCGCTCGTAGAGCGCCTTGCAGGCATCTGCGGGGTAGGGAAGGGCGAGTTCGTGGTTCAGCAAAAGGGTACGAAGAACATCCCAGCCAAGACGGGTCGCCGCCGCTTTGGGGCTGACAGCCGGGTCCCCGATACCGAAGTAGGCCGAATTTGCCAGCTGCATTACCTTGGCGGCGAGGGCCGGCTCCACTGAGAATATATCAGCGGCCAGATCCAGCGAGGCGGTTTCCTCGTCGAGCAGGTCGGTGAGTTGCTGGTGGGTCGCCTGGGAAACGGGAAGGCAGCCGACGCTGGTCACCAGTGCTTGAAGCTTGGCATTGCCAACAGCGTCGCGGCGGCGCAGGGCGGAGCGGATGATCTCGACCAGACGCTCGCTGTTGGAGGGTTTGGGCAGAAACTGATGACTGGTCGTGACGGTGCGGAAGGTTGCTTCGGTATCGGCTTCGCCGGAGAGTATGAGACGCAGTGTGTGCGGGTAGAGCCCGGATATCCGGTCGAGAAGCTCTGCGCCGTTCATGCCCGGCATTTTCATATCGGTCACGACGACGTCGACGGTCTGCTCCGATAGCTTCGCCAGAGCCGCTTCGCCGCCCTCGGCGAAGTCCATGTCCCATTCGTCGCGTAGACCGCGCAGCATACGCCGAAGCCCCTGGAGGATGTTCTTCTCGTCGTCGACGAAGAGAATGCTGGGTTTCATCTAACCGGCCTCCTTCATGGCAGCGGCTTCTTCCAGGGGGATGCGCACGATGAAGGTCGTGCCGGCGCCGAGTTTGGACTCTACCGAGATCGTGCCGTTGTGCTTTTGGGTGATGCTGCTATAGGCGATCGAGAGGCCCTGGCCGGTCCCCTTGCCGACGCCTTTGGTGGTGAAGAACGGATCGAAGATCTGTTTCAGGTTTTCCTCGGAGATACCGCAGCCGCTATCCGATACACGGATTTCCGCCATGCCGTTTTGCCGCGATGTCTTGATCGTGATCTCACCAAGTTCCTCGCCCTCCCTGCTGCTTTCGATGGCATGGGCGGCGTTGACGACCATGTTCAGGATGACCTGATTGAACTCACCCGGCAGGCAGGGCACCTGCGGCAGGCTGTCGTCGAAGATCGTTTCGACCTTGGCCAGATATTTCCATTCGTTACGGGCCACGGTAAGGGTCGTTTCGATGGCGCTGTTCAGGTCGACGAGGGTTTTTTCGGTGGTGCCGGGGTGGGAGAATTCCTTGACTGCAGTGACGATCTTGCTGATGCGGGAAACGCCGTCCAGGGTCTGGTCGATCGATCCGGGAACTTCTTCCTTCAGAAAGTCGATGTCGGCGTCTTCCTGGGATTTGCGCACCTCGGCGGCCTGATCACCCAGCACTCCGGCTTCCTCTGCGGCCTGCAGCAAAGCATCCTGGGCAGTCAGAACCTTCATCAGGTCTGCGAAGGCGTCCTTCAGAAAGTGGCCGTTGTCGCTGACGTACTGGACCGGCGTGTTGATCTCGTGGGCGATGCCGCTGGCCAGGGTGCCGAGGGATTCAAGCTTCTGCGCCTGGCCCAGTTCCTGCTCCAGCTTTGCCCTTTTCTCCTCTGCTTCCTTGCGCGAAGAAATATCTCTGCAGATCCAAACGGTAAAGCTGTTGCCGTCCAGATCGAGTTGGGTGATCGAGAGTTCCATCGGGAAGGTGGTGCCGTTCTTGCGCAGGCCGATGGACTCGATTGCGGCATCAGACGTATCGGTCGCCTGGTTCAGTTCCGAGACGGCATCGTATTTTCGTGCGGCTTCCTTGGCATCCGCGCTAAAGAGGTCGAAGAGGTTGCTGTTCAGCAGGTCTTCCTTCGACATCTCGAAGGTCAGCTCGGCGACGCGATTGGCGCGCACGATCTTGTCGGTTTCGTCGACCAGGAAGATGGCTGCCATAGCGTGATCGAGAACCGCCTGCAGCTGCTGCGACTGGGCCTTGATGAGCTGTGCCGACTTGGAAACCTGTTCGCTGGCGAGGAAGAGGTCGCGGCTCTTGGATTCAAGAATCGATTCCGCCTGGCGGCGGGCGATTTTTTCCCGGGACAGGCGTTTTTTGAGGACGTCGATATCCATGCGGTTAGCTTTTCCTGGTCAGGAGAAAACGAACCCTCTTACCGGACTCATCATCCAGATTGCTGCGCTCGAGCTCGACGTTTTCCCCATAGTAGTCAATACAACCCAGGATCAGGCCGTGGGCGGCGTCAGCAAGGCAGCGCTCCGACTCGTAGATGACCTCGAGCCGTTCGCCGCTCTCGCGGGTGCAGAGAATCCGTGGTGGGTTGGCCGCTTCGTCGAGCTTGCGCACCTCGGTGTGAACGATGCTCTCCACCCCCTCCATGAAGGTGAAGGCGTCTCTTATGCCGGAGAAAAACCGCGGGTAGGTGCGGACGAAGCGTTCGAAAAGGTAGAAACCGTAAGCACGAACCAGATCGGTGACCTCGGCCTTGGTTTCCTTGCTCAGGGCGACGACGAGCTGAATCAGCTCGGTATGGTCATAGGTTCCGATCGCGGTATAGGCACAGCCTGAAGGGACATCGACCATGTCGATGATTCTCTCCGTTGTTTCCGGATCGAACTTTGCATCGACCATCTCAAGAAACTCGGTGAAGATGATGCCCTTCATACTCAATGCCCTCCTGAGGCGGCGTTGCCCAGCAACCATGCCCAGATGAAACAGTGCTCAGCCCGTGAAATCGCGGGGCCGCGCCCGTTTGGTCCCGAGGAGCAGGAATTAGGCTAAAATACCCATCTAACTCAACAGAACGGCCAACTATGGAAGGCAAATCTACACAAAATGTTAATGCTCAAAGGTTGTGAATCTTATCAACCTGGTGGTTTGGACGGCCATAATGTGATGCAAGGCGCAGCTTGGGAAAACGGCGGCGCTGTGCCGCTTATGCCGCCGCCCGGTTCGCGTAGACGCTGCGGAGCGCCTCCACCAACAACGACACCAGATGCGCCTTGGGGCTGTCTTTGCGAGCCGCCACGGCCAGGTGACGCAGGATGGGCGGGGAGCCGAGGGGCAGGCTGCGGAGGTCCTTCGGTAAGGGATCGCCCCCGGCATTCAGCGGGACGATGGAGACACCGAGTTGGTTTCTTACCAGAGACACCACCGCGTCGAGCGTGTCGATCTCCATGCGCGACGCCACGGCAATCCCGCGGCGTTGGAGTTCGCTCTCTATAAGGCGCGCGACCCGCGCCTGGCGGCTGAAACGAACATAGGGTTGGGATTCGAGGATCTTGCGGATATCGCGCCCCTTGATCGAGCGGTGGGCGATGAGCGCCAGTGGCTCGCTGCCGATCCGGTGGCTGGTCAGTTCCTCCGACTGCGCTTCGGCCTCGGTCACCACCGCGCAGTCGATGATCCGGCGCTTCAACTGTTCTTCCAGGTCGTGGGACAGTCCGGTGGCGAGGCGCACCGAAAGCTCGGGGCGGCTGCCTTGCAGCTGCAGCAATGCCGCCGGCAGCGCCGCAGCGACAGCGGTGTGTACGGCGCCAACCCGGAGCACGCCGCCCGCCGGATCGCGCGAAAGGCCGTCGCTCAGCGTTTCCCAGTGGGCAAGGACTTCGCGGGCGCGGGCCACGAAGTCGCGGCCTTCGTCCGTCAACTGCGGGGGGCGGGTCCGGCGGTCGAACAGCGCGAGACCGGTTTCTTCCTCAAGCGCGCGAAGCTGAAGGCTGACGGCGGAGATCGAGACCCCCAGTCTGAGGCCTGCTTCCGCAAAACTGCCGCAGTCGGCGGCGGCGATCAGCGTATAGAGCGACTTGACGTCCATAGAGTTCGGCGCTGCATAATTGATCCCGAATACGTAAACTTACATAAATCTTGATTGAGAAAAATAAAAGATTAAACTTGCCTTCCGACGGGCCGAAACGGCTGACAATCTTCGGAGCAGAGATTTATGCGTGGTGCGGATCACTTGGCGGGCGCCATGGCGGATGCCGGCGTTGACGTGGTCTTTTCCCTTTCCGGCAACCAGATCATGCCGCTCTACGATGCCTTGATCGAGCCGGGTATTCGTATCGTCCACAGCCGCCACGAAGCGGCGGCGGTTTTCATGGCCGATGCCTATGCCCAGGTGTCGGGCCGTACCGGGGTTGCCCTGGTGACTGCTGCGCCCGGCTTCGGCAATGCACTGGGTGCGCTCTATACCGCCGCCATGTCGGAGAGCCCGGTGGTGCTCCTGTCCGGCGATTCACCCACGTCGCTGGATGGTCAGGGGGCCTTTCAGGAGTTTCCGCAGGTTGCGGCCGCGAAGCCTTTCGTAAAGGCGAGTGAGCGGGTGACCGCGGCGGTTGACCTCTCCGCGGCCTTTGCCCGCGCGGTGCGCCTCGCGCATGCCGGCCGTCCGGGCCCGGTCCATCTGGCCTTGCCTTTCGATGTGCTGAATGACGATGCCGGGCCCCTGTTGCCGCTGGCCGCTGATGCGTTCGCACCGTCCGTCAGGCAACCAGAGCAAGCCGTTATCGATGCGGTGGTGACGCGCCTGACGGGCTACAAACGGCCCTTGCTGTTGGCCGGGCCGTGCCTCAGCCCATCACGGGGGCGCGACCGCCTGGCACAACTGGCTGCGGCCCTGAATCTGCCGGCGATCAGCCTGGAAAGTCCCCGCGGGCTCCGGGATCCGGCGCTGGGTGCTTTTGCCGAAGTACTGGCCCAGGCCGACGGCCTGCTTTTCATTGGAAAGGCCGTGGATTTCATGTCCGGCTTTGCCGGCAAAAGCCAATCCCCGGGTGCCGAAGTGATGATACTGGACCCGGACCCGGCGGTGATCGCAAGGGCGGTGGAGGCCCTTGGCCGGCGCTTGGTTTTCTCGGCTGAGGCCGACATCCTTCCTGCCGCCGAGGCCTTGGCGGCTGCCGGTTCCGGCGGCGCGGTGCGCACTGCCTGGCGCGACGATGTTGCCGCGGCCCTGGCCTGCCGGGTCACGGCTCAAGGTGGTGGCGGTGTCCTGGCAGAACAGGTGGGCGGTGCCGTGCAGGCCGCGCTCAAGGGGCGGGATGATGCCATCCTGATCTGTGACGGCGGCGAGTTCGGCCAGTGGGTTCAGGCGACGGCAAACGCCGCAACCCGGATCATAAACGGCCCCTCCGGCGCTATCGGTGCCGCCTTGCCCTACGCCATCGGTGCCCGCCTGGCCCGGCCCGGGGCACGGATCATCACCCTGATGGGCGACGGTACCGCCGGCTTTCATCTGAGCGAGTTTGAGACGGCGGCGCGCGAAGAGACGGACTTCGTCGCCATCGTCGGCAACGACGCGCGCTGGAACGCCGAGCAGGTCATCCAGATCCGCGACTATGGCAAGGAGCGCCAGATCGGCTGCGACCTGAGCCCCGGCGCGCGCTATGATCAGGCCGCGGTCGCCCTCGGTTGTCAGGGTTTTCATGTTACCGAAGCGGACGCGTTGCCGGGTACCCTCGCAGAGGCACTGGGCTGCAAGGGCCCCGTCTGTATCGACGTTGCCATTGAAGCCCGGGCGGCACCTCAGGTCAGCCGCGCCCCGGCAATAGCGGTGAAGGCGCCGGGATGACGGAAACGTTGACGGTTCGCATCTGGCGCGGCAAGGCGGAGGGTCGCTTCGAAAGCTATGAGGTGCCGGCGCGCGCCAATCAGACCGTCCTCGACGTGGTCACCGAGGTGCAGCGCAGCCTGGAACCGGCGCTGGCCTATCGTTTCGCCTGTCGCGTCGGCGTCTGCGGCTCCTGTGCCATGACGGTGAACGGGCGCCCGCGCTGGACCTGCCGCACCCATGTCCGTCGTCTTGGCGGCGAGGGAACCCTGACGCTGGAGCCGCTGCGTAACCTGCCGCACATCAAAGACCTGGTGAGCGACCTGACACCCTTCTTCGAGAAGTGGCACAAGGCTGGCGGGCGCTTTGCCGGCACCGCAGGCCGGCAGGATCCGCCGCAGCGTGTCGATCCCCAGTCTGCGTCGCGGCTGGCGGCCTCTGCTGCCATCGAGTGCATCAACTGCGCGGTCTGCTACAGCGCCTGTGATGTGGTGGCCTGGGACCAGGATTACCTGGGTCCGGCGGCCCTGAACCGTGCCTGGACCCTGGTGAACGATGCCCGTCATGGCGCCCGCGAGGAAACGCTGGACCGGGCCTTCGCGGCGGGTGGCTGCGCCTCCTGCCACAGCCAGGGCAACTGCACGCGTCACTGCCCCGTCGAGCTTAGTCCTTCGCAATCCATTGCCGGCCTGAAGCGCAGCACCCTCTTCGGGCCGCCCAAGGTCGGGGAGCCGGGATGATGGAGCGCCGCCTGTTCATTCTGCAACGTCTCAGCGCGATGGTCCTGGCGCCTCTGGTGCTGGTCCACCTGGGTCTCATCCTCTATGCCGTGCGCGACGGCCTGACGGCGGCGGAAATCCTGGGGCGCACTCAGGGCAGTTTGGGTTGGGCGTTGTTCTACGGCGCCTTCGTTCTCGCCGCGGCTGTTCATGCGCCGCTCGGTCTGCGCAACATCCTGCGCGAGTGGACCGGCGTGGGGCTGAGGCTGATAAACCTGCTCTCCCTGGTTTTCGGCCTCCTGCTTGCCGGTCTCGGTTTGCGGGCCGTCGTTGCGGTGGTCGCCTAGATCATGCAACCGCTGCGCAGCCACGAAAGCTACCTCGCCTTTCTCGGTCATCGCTTGTCGGGGCTGGCCTTGGCGGTTTTCCTGCCGTTTCATTTTCTTGCCCTGGGTCTTGCGCTGGAGGGGGCCGAGCGGCTCGATGGCTTCCTGGCCTTTGCCGAACTGCCGCTGGTGAAGGTTGCGGAATGGGGGCTGGTCACCCTGCTGACTTTGCATCTGTGTTTCGGTATCAGGGTGCTGGCGTTGGAATTCCTGCGCTGGCCGTTCCCTAGCGATCCGCGTCTGCGGTGGATTTTCCCGGGCGCGGCGGCGGCCTTTGTCGTCGGTCTCGTCTTCTTTGTTCAGATTGCCTGAAGCATGCGGATCGAACACCACAAGACCGACATCCTGATCCTCGGCACCGGGGGCGCCGGGCTGTTCGCCGCGCTGCACGCCAAACAGGCCAATCCGGACCTTGACGTGACCATTGCCGCCAAGGGGCTGCTGGGCAAATGCGGCTGCACGCGCATGGTGCAGGGCGGTTACAACGTCGCCCTGGCGCCCGGCGACTCAGTCGAGCGGCATTTCATGGACACCATCGTCGGCGGCAAATGGCTGCCGCGCCAGGATCTCGCCTGGGAACTCTGCGTGAAGGCGGTGGAACGTGTTCGCGAACTGGAGAACGAGGTCGGCTGCTTCTTCGACCGCAACGCCGACGGGTCGATGCATCAAAAAGCCTTTGCCGGCCAGAGCTTCGACCGCACGGTGCACAAGGGCGACCTGACCGGTATCGAGATCATCAACCGCCTGATGGAGCAGGTCTGGGCGCTCGACGTCACCAGGCTCGAGGAGCACCGGGCCATCGAATTGATCCCGGCCCGCGACGGCTCCGGTATCGCCGGGGTGTTGATGATCGATATGCGCGAGGGCACATACCGCCTGGTTCAGGCCAAGGCGGTGCTGCTCGGCACCGGTGCCGGGCCGACCATGTATCTCTACCACACGCCCTCCGGCGACAAGAGCTGCGACGGCCTGGCGATGGCACTGCGCTATGGCCTCAGTCTTCGGGACATGGAGATGGTGCAGTTCCATCCCACCGGGCTGCTCGGCGGCCCCGACACGCGGATGACCGGCACGGTGCTGGAGGAGGGGTTGCGCGGCGCCGGCGGCTATCTGCTGAACGGGGCCGGAGAACGTTTCATGGAAGGCTATCACCCCGCCGGTGAGCGGGCGACCCGTGACATCGTCTCCCGCGCCATCTATTCGGAGATGCGCGCCGGTCGGACAACGCCGATGGGCGGCGTCTTCATCGAGATGGCGCACCTGGGCCCCGAGACGGTCAGCGAGCGGTTTCCGGGCATGGTGAAACGCTGTGCCGACTGCGGTTTCGATCTTGCGGCGGGCCGTGTCGAGGTGGTGCCCACCGCTCACTACATGATGGGCGGCGTGGAATTCGACATTGATTGTTCCACGGCTGTCCCGGGCCTCTTTGCGGCCGGGGAAGACTGCGGCGGCGTTCACGGCGCCAACCGGCTGGGTGGCAACGGCGTCGCCAATTCCACCGTCTTCGGCGGTATCGCCGGCGATGCCATGGCGGCCTATGTGGCGGTTGAGGCCGGCTGGCGCGACGCGGATGAAGCGGCGGTCGATGCAGGTGTCGCCCGGGCGGAGCGGCCTTTCGCCCTGCCGGCGGGTGATCTGGGTGGGCTGCGCGAGCGGCTCTGGCAGGACATGTGGGATCACGTCGGCGTTATGCGAACGGCACAGAGTCTTCAGACCGGCAGCGCGGCGATTGAGCGTTTGGCGGCTGCGCTTCAGGAAACGGGTCTTGCGGATGGCGACAGGGCCTTTAACCTCACCTGGCATGACTGGCTCAATCTGGACAGTCTGCTGACGACCAGCAGCGTCATCGCCGGGGCAGCTTTGGCGCGGGAGGATTCCCGGGGCGCGCATTTCCGCGAGGACCATCCGGAAACCGGCGATCTGGTGAGCAGCGCCTACACGCGCTGCAGGCTGCGGAACGATACGGTTGAAACCGAGATGGTGCCCGTCACTTTCGATCTGGTGAAGCCCGGAGAGTCGCTGATCGATGGCGAGGCCGGTGCACCGCCGGCAGCAACGGCCTGAACGAGGGAGGATCTGATGATCGAGAACCAAGCGATCGAAGCGGCCGGCTATGAGATCATGAAAAAGGCCGCTATCGACATCCCGGAAGACTACCTTCAGGGCATCAAAGGTATGATCGATGTCGAAAGCGGCGATCTTTCGACCTTCGTGCTGCAGTCCATGGTGGAGAACTGGGAAGCCGCCAGCGAAGACCGGCGGCCGATGTGCGCCGACACGGGCCTGCCGCGCTACTACGTGAAGCTGGGTGACAAGGCCAGGTTCGGCGGCGGTTTCACCGGGATAGAGCGGGCGCTCCGAAGCGCCACGGCGCGGGCGACCCAGGATGTGCCGCTGCGCCCCAACCGGGTTCATCCGCTCTGGCGAACCGAGCACAACAACAATGTCGGCATCAATGCCCCGGAAATCGAGTGGAGTTTCGAGCCGGAGGCGGACTGGATCGACGTCACCACGGTGCACAAGGGCGGGCTTTTCGGCTCCGACTATCGGATGCTCTTTCCCGGTGACGGGATCGACGGCATCAAGCGCTTTCTGCTGGATACCCTGATTGCCTTCGGCAAGCGGGGGTTGGCCTGTCAGCCGGCCATCGTCGGCATCGGTATCGGCGGTTCCAAGGACACCTGCATGGTCCTGGGCAAACAGGCGGCCTGCCTGCGCGTCGTCGGCGACCGCAACCCCGACCCCAAGATCGCTGCTCTAGAGCAGGAATTGAAGGAACTGGGCAACAACATCGGCATGGGGGCCATGGGTTTCGTCGGTTCGTCCATGGTGGTCGACTGTCATATCGAGGTGGGCTACACACACACCGGCGGGATGCCGGTCTCGGTTCACACCTTCTGCCTGTCATCGCGCCGTGCCACGGCGCGCCTCATGGCGGATGGTTCCGTGACCTATCGGACAGACCCGCTCTGGTTCACCCCTTACATGCGCAGGGAGACGGTGGAATGGCCAAGCCAGGACACAAGCTTAAACAGGTCCGCCTGACCCTGCCGGCCAGGCCGGAGGATATTGCGGCGCTGGAAATCGGCTCCGTCGTTTTCCTCAGCGGCTTGGTCTATACCGCGCGTGAAGGCGTCTACAACCGGGTGCTGGTCGAGGGGCAGGCCCTGCCGGAGGGGCTGATCGAAGCCAGTAACGTGAACTTCCACTGCTCGCCCGCCGCCGCGCCCCAGCCGGATGGCGGCTACGTGATCGGTGGCGTGACGGCGACCGCGAGTTTCCGCTTTTCCAAGTACCTGGGCGACTGGCTCGATCTCACCGGCACCAAGATCGTCATCGGCAAGGGCGGCATGCCGCGCGACGATTACAAGAAGGTCCTGGCGTCGCGCGCTGCGGTCTACCTGACGACCGTCGGCTACGGTACCGGCGCGTTGCTTGGCCGCGGAGTCAAGGCGGTGCGCGCGGTTCATTGGCTGGACGAACTGGGTATCGCCCAGGCGCTCTGGCTGTTCGAGGTGGAGAACTTCGGCCCCTTCATCGTCGACAGCGACCTGCAGGGAAATTCGCTCTTCGCGCAGCAGGGCGACATCGTCAATCAGGGCATCGCCAAACTCTATGAGGGCCTGAAGCCGCCGGCATTGCATCGCTATGGTGAAACCGACGACCGCGAAGACGAGGTTATGTGACTGCGCTAGAGGCCGGCGAGAGTGGTTGAGGCTCTAGACCTCATTGTCTGGTTGGCGGTGCTGGGCATTTTCTTCCTCGGCGGGCTGATCAAGGGTGCCCTCGGCTTCGGGCTGCCGCTGGTCACCATTGCGCTGCTGCCGCTGGTGATCCCGACCGGTCTTGCGCTGGCGGTCAATGTCGTGGTCTTCCCGATCATGAACGTCTTCCAGTTCGTTCAGGCCGGGATGATGCGGGAAACGTTGGGCCGCTTCCCCATGATGCTGCTGGGCATTCTGCTGGGGGTGCCGATGGGCGCGCTGCTGCTCAGCGGGCTTGATGAGGAGCTGTTGATTTTCTGCCTGGGACTCTTCGTCGCGGTCTTCGCGATCTTCAATGGCATCAATCCAAGGCTGCGGATTCCAGAATCCCGGCGGCCGCTGGCCGAAGGATTGTCGGGCGTCGCGGCGGGTATTCTCGGAACCCTGACAAGTACCAACGGCCCGGTCTTCGTTACCTATCTGACCGGCATCGGCGCCGAACGCCGGGTCATGATCTCCGCCCTCGGCCTGTTTTTCCTGTTCTCCGGATTCCTGATCGCCGGATCTTTCTGGTTCATCGGCATCATGAACGGTCCCCGCCTCTTGATGGCGCTGACCTGCACGCTGCCGGCCGGCCTCGGGATGTGGGTCGGCAACCGGCTGGCCGGGCGGCTGCCGGCGGAGAGCTTTCGCAAGCTCATCCTGCTGGTGCTGTTCTGTCTCGGCATCAACATGATGCTGCGCGTTCTGCTTTAAGGTTCAGTCCAGGCGGAAACCTTTGCGGCGCAGGAAAGCGCCGAAGCCTGCTCTTTCCGGTTTCGAGTACTGGCGGGCCTTGTCTTCCGACCAGCCGTAGGCGGTATCCTCACCATAGTCTTCGACGAAGCGTTGCGTCGCATAGCGGCGCAGGGGGTCGTAGTCTGCGATGGCCTTTTCGATTCCCTCCTCGCTGAAGCGGTTCTCATGCAGTGTCACGGATAGGGGCAGGCGTGGGCTGATTTCCGGCGCTGCCGCCGGCCAGCCCACCGCCAGGCCGGCGACGGGAAACACATGCTCCGGCAAGTCCAGAAGGTCGCTGACGGCTTGGGCTTCGTTGCGGATCGCTGATATCGGGCAGCAGCCGAGGCCCAAGGCCTCCGCCGCCATCACAAAGGCGGAGAGGGCGATCCCTCCGTCGACTGCGGCGTTGAAGAAGGCGTCCAGGTGGTCGTTGACGAAGGGACGGCCGCGCAGCGCATGAACCTGACGCTGGCGCCGGTTGTTGCCGCAGAAGACCAGCAGCGCCGGCGCTTCGCCGGTCCAGGGCTGATCGCCGATCAACGCGTTGATCCGCTGCCGCAGCGCCGGCTCCGTGATCAGCACGATATCTCTCTGCTGCAGGTCGCTCTTTGTCGGTGACGACAGGGCGAGGGCGGAGAGAAGACGCAAGAGGGCCGGGGCGACGGGGGCGGACCTGAAGTGCCGGACCGATCCGCGGGCGGCCAGGGCCGTCAATGGCTCCGCCGCTGCGCCGGCAAGGTCGCTGTCGACGGCGCTGCCATCGCAGAAGCGGGCGGCCAGGGCTTCGCCCAGGGCCTGTGTTTTTTCCGTCATGTCCGTTGTTCCCTCGGTTCTGTCGCAGCCGGCGGCAGGGTAAGGCGAACGGGCTGCCTAGGCCAAGGCTTGCTAGGCGCGATTGCCGGCGACGATGCGGTCCAGGATCAAAGCGCAGAACAGAATTGCCAGACCGGCCAGTATGCCCTGGCCTTCGGAGGCGTATTGCAGCGCTTCCAGCACGTCCTCACCCAGGCCCTTGGCGCCGATCAGGGAGGCGACGACGACCATGGCGAGGGAGAGCAGAATGGTCTGGTTCACCCCGGCCATGATGGTGCGCGCGGCCAGCGGCAGGTCGACTTTGAACAGCAGATAGCTGTTGGTCGCGCCGAAGGCCATGGCGGCTTCCCGTGCCGCATGGGGAACCTGCTGCAGGCCCAGCACGGTGAAGCGGATGACCGGCGGGCTGCCGAAGATCAGGGTGGCGACGATAGCCGCCGGCTTGCCGGCGCCGAAGAAGGCGATCACCGGAATCAGATAGACGAAGGAGGGCATGGACTGCATGAAGTCAAGCACAGGCCGTACGAAGGCGTAGACCTTGGGCCGCCGGGCGCAGTAAATCCCCAGGGGGATGCCCAGGGTGATGGAGACCATCGCTGCCGCGCCAAGCAGCGAGATGGTGGTCATGGCCTTCTCCCAGAAGCCCAGCACCCCGAGATAGGCCAGGGCGGCGAGGGTGAAGACGGCGACGCGGGGCCCGGCGGAAAGCCAGGCCAGCATGCCGACGACGAGAATGATCACCGGCCAGGGGGTTCCGACAAAGACGGTTTCCAGGCCGTCGAGCAGTGAGCGCACGGCCAGATTGATGGTGTTGAAAAAGTCAGCGCCGGCGGTTTTGGCCCAACTGAAACCATCCTTGATCCAGTCCCCGACGCCGATGCGCCAGGCCTTGTCGGTCGGAAAGTCCAGCAGGACCGGGACCTGGTCGGGTTGGGCGAAGCGCAGGGCGGAGAGGCCGGCGACCAGGACGAAGACCGCAAGGGCGACGCCCGCGCGCGGCCAGGAAAGGCCGGCGTTAAGGTTCCGATCGGCGCGCCATCGGGTGAAATGGCGTTCCAGCGCCCAGTTGGCGCTGCAGGCCGCGAAGACTTTCGCCGCGATCAGCAGCACCAGACCGAAAACTATGAAAGTCAGGGTGTCGGCTGCCGCCGCCTCAGATTGCTGCAAGGCATTGGCCAAAGCCGTCTCCAGGGACTCCGTCGCGCGTTTCAAGGCGTCAAGACTGCCGGAGTTGTTGCGTGTCGCCTCTTCGATCTGCTGGCGGCGGGTTTCCAGTGTTATGGCGATGCTCTCGGCGCGCTCACGCTGGTCGCGCCCCAGGTCGCCGATCAGGCCGCGGGCCAGTTGGATATAGGCGAAAGTCTCGACGATCAAAAAGGTGAGGAACCAGGACCAGAGGCCGCGGGCGCCAAACCACACCGGGCTCAGCAGGCCGGCCAGGGGGTTGATTGTCAGGCGATAGCCCGGCGCCTCGGTGATGTAGGCAAAGACACGCTGGTAGTAGCCTGCGTTGGCGCCGGCGAAATCTGCGATCAGCGCCGCGAGCTTGCCGCCGGCCGCACTATGATTCGTATTCTGGTTTGCGGACAAGGCCTGTCCCTGGCTCTGATCGTTCATTCTTCGCCCCCCCGGCTGCCTTGAATTGCGCGCATCAGATCGACCCGGTCGACCACGCCGACTTCCGCCCCCGCATCGGTGGTGATGACGATGGGGCCGTCGCGTTCCACCGACAGATCGATCAGGTGATTCAGGTCCGCGTTGTGAGGCGCGCGCGGGGCGCCGTCGGGTATCGGCCCTCTTTCCCTGACATGCTGTTCTATCGGAATCATGATGGAGTGGGCGTAGACGAGCCCCAGTTTCGAAATACCGGCGACGAAATCCGAGACATAGTCGTCGGCCGGGTTCATCACGATATCCTCCGGCGTTCCGGTCTGGACGATGCGGCCGTCCTTCATGATGGCGATGCGGTCGCCGATACGGATCGCCTCGTCCAGGTCATGGGTGATGAAGATCGTGGTCTTGTGCAACTCCGACGCCAGCTCCATGAACTGATCCTGCAGTTGCCGCCGGATCAGCGGGTCGAGGGCCGAGAAGGGCTCGTCCATCAACAGGATCGAAGGGTCGGAGGCGATGGCACGCGCCAGGCCGACGCGCTGCTGCATGCCACCGGAAAGTTCGTGGGCGTATTTGTCTTCCCAGCCGGTCAGGTTGACCATCTCCAAAACCCGGTCGGCTTCCTCCCAGCGCTTGCCTTTGCCGGTGCCCCGGATTTCCAGGGGCATGGCGACGTTGTCCCGCACGGTACGGTGCGGCATCAGCCCGAAGTTCTGGAACACCATGGCGACGCCGCGGTTGCGCAGGTCGCGCAGGGCGGCAGGGCCCATATCCATTACATCCTCGCCCTCGATCAGGATCTTGCCGGCGCTGGGTTCCAACAGGCGGTTGATGTGGCGCACCAGCGTCGATTTCCCGGATCCGGAGAGACCCATGACACAGAAGATTTCTCCCTGGTCGACCGAGAAGCTGGCGTCGGCGACGCCGACGACACAGCCGAACCGCTCCAGCACTTCGGCCTTCTCCAGTCCCTGGTTCTTGATCGCAGCCAGTGCTTCGGTTTCGCGGTCGCCGAAAATCTTCCAGACGTTCTGGATCTCAATGGAGGCCCTTTGGGCTTGGCTGTTCATGATCTGCGCTTCCGGTACGGTTGGGGCAGGGATGTCGCCGGGGGAAGAACGCGGCTGATCTTCCCCCGGCTGTGCCTTGGCGACTGACTTGTCAGTTGATCCCCAGCCAGCGGTCGACGGTGGCGCCATTGGCGGCGACCCACTCTTTCACGACCTCTGCCGGTTCGCGGTCGTTCACCACCACTTCGTAGGTCAACTGGGAAACGGTATCGCTATCCAGGTCGATGGCGCTGAGGAACTCAGCGACGCTTGGCGCGCGTGTCTCCAGCGACTTGGAATGGGCGATCCGGACCGTTTTTACCGCATCGCCGGTGGTGATCTTCGATTTGTCGAACCAGTCGGCATCTTCGTTCGGCTGGACTATCTTGTAGTTCGCTTCTTCATAGGCCGGTTCTTCCAACATGGTGACGTCATAGAGTGCATGGACGTAGTGCGGCTTGTAGCAATAGAAGACCGCGCCCTTTTTTTGCGAGATCAGGTTCTGAAGCTTGGCATAGAAGACGGTCTCATCCTCCGTACCGGGCTCCAGGAAGGTTTCGATGCCGTAGTCCCGTGTTTTAACTTTTTGGATGTTGGTCGAAGCCCAGCCGGAGGCGCCGACCCATACCTCGCCCTTGCCGTCGCCGTCGGAATCGAAAAGTGTTTGGGCGTCGGGCGTACCGAGGTCATAGATCGACTTGATGTTATGCTGCTCTGCGATATAGGTCGGTACGCAGAAGCCGGTGCGCCCCTGGTAGGCCCCCTTGGATAGAGCGACGGTGCCCTTGCCGTCGACATACTCGTCGGTGAGGCTCTGCTGATTCGGCAGCCAGACATCGGGGTGAACGTCGATGTCGCCACGTCCGCCGTCCATGGCGGCGAAAATTACCGCATTGGCGCCGGGCACGAGGTCGGCTTCACCCCCCAGTTTCGTTGTGATCACCTCCTTGATCAGGTTGGCGATGATTTTGGCGCCGGGCCAGGAGGGCTCGCCGATCATGACGGTCTCGGCCTGGGCTGCGCTGCCTCCGGCGACCAGCGCCGCAGTGGCGACGCCAAGCATCCATTTTCTCATTTCCCTACTCCTTCACTTAGGTCTTTCCTGTTGCTTGTATCGAACGATTCTCTTGTCCCTCTGACCTTCTGTCGCTGCGTGTCGTCAGGCGCGGGCGCGCTCACGCTTCGGGTCGACAAAGGGGATTTCGCAGACCCTCGCCGAGAGGCGTTTCATCTGGCCGTCCAGCTGCCCCACCTCCAAGGCCGTGCCCGGTTCCGCGAACTCCACCGCAAGGCGGGCCATGGCGATTGCCCGCTGCAGCGAGGGCGAGCGGGTGGCGCTGGTGACCTGACCGATCTGCCGGCGGCCATGGAACACACCGTCGCCGTGCGCCGGCACTTCGTCGCCATCGAACAGCAGCCCCGTCAGCCGCTTGCTTGGCGCCGTGCCGTTGCGGAGCAGCGCCTCGCTGCCGACGAAACCGGTCTTACCTTTGCTGATCGCAAAACCCAGACCGGCTTCAAGAGCGTCGACACCGGGCAGGAACTCGGCGCCGGCGACCATCAGGCCGGCTTCGATACGCAGTGTCTCCAGGGCTTCCAGGCCCATGGGAAGGATGCCGAAGCCGCGCCCCTTTTCCATCAGCGCGTCCCAGATTTCCAGGGCATGGCGGTGGTCGCAGAATATCTCGTATCCCAGCTCGCCGGTGAAGCCGCTGCGGGTCAGCATGAAGGGCGCGCCGTCCCGGTCGTTCAGGCGGGCGACGGTGAAGCCGAACCATTTCAGGTTATCGAGCGAGGGTTGGGTTGGTTGGGTGAAAACGACCTCCCTGAGCAGGTCGCGGCTGTGCGGGCCCTGAAGGGCCAGGTTGGGCATCGACGACCACAGCGACTTGATCCAGACCTTGTCGCCGCGTGCCCGGGCAAGGTCCTTCAATTGCCGGGCGCTCTCATCCGAGCCGCAGCACCAGCGAAATATCTGCGGCGCCATGCGGAACAAGGTGCCGTCGTCGATCACCGCCCCGGTCTCGTCGCAGAGCAGCGAATAGATTCCGCGATTGAGCGAAAGCTTGGCCACATCGCGGGTCATGGCATGTTGCAGCAGGGCCTCGGCGTCGGGGCCCATGATGTCCAGTTTGCGCAGGGACGACATATCCTGCAGGGTCACCGCAGAGCGGCAGGCCCAGTATTCGTCAAGCGCCCGTGTCGCTTCGTAGCTGGATGGCAGCCAGAGGTCGCGGGCCACCTGAAAGGCGCGCGTCAGCTTGCTTGTCCGGGGATGAAAGGCGGACTCTGCGGTCAAGATTGCCTCCGAATCGGGCGTAGGACGATAGGCAACGGCCCGGCGGATGGGCTGGTCGGGCCGGTAGATGCGGACATGGATGTCTGTCGGGTTCCAGCCGTTGATCGGGTCCACGTCGTCGGGGCAGGCGGTTGAGACGCAGACCAGGTCGCTCAAAGCCTGCATCACCACGTAGTCGCCGGCGCGCGACCAGGCCTCGTCGACGCGAAGCCTGTTGTCATGCTGCGGGATCCAGGAATTGAAGAAGAAATTTATCGCCGGCCAGGCGGAACGGTGGCCGACCCCAAAGGGCTCCAGGGCCTCCGAGATGTTGTCCGAGCAGTTGACATGGCCGGGAAAGCCCCGTTCCTCATAGCCGCGTGCCGTGCAGGCCAGGGCAAAGGTATCGTGCCGCCCGACGGTATCGCGGGTTACCCGCAGCAGGGGGCTCATATCCTGGTCGAAGAACTTGTCGAACAGTCCCGGTGCAGGATAGGCCCCGCCGACCAGTGTGCGGGTGACGGTGGAATCGATATGCCGTTCAAGGCCCCGGTCCAGGGCCGCTGCGCTGAGCGCCGTGAAGTCGGAGCACTGCCGTCCTTCGACATCGATGATCTGGACGTAATCGCCCTTGCGCAGTTCGTAGGCCCGTGCCGTCGCGCGGTCGATGCGCAGTTCCTCACGAAGATCGCCCAATAGCGGCGGTAGGGCCGGGGCGCTGATGCCGGCACGTTGGACCGAAACCTCAAGGGAACCGCCAGCGCCGCCGGCGATAACCCGCTCCAGCAGGCAGGGCAGGGCGATCCAGAGGTCGCAGTCGGCTGAGACCCGCAGGGTCAGACGCGTGCCCGCCGGGCTGTCCTCCTCGAACGGCGTCAGGCAGGTCAACCGCTGTGGGTTGCCGCCCCGGGCGGCAACCCAGGCGGTGAGGGCGCCGGAATCGAAGGCTGCGAGATCAAGAACCTCGGTAGCGAGGCTTGCAAGGCCCAGGGCCGCGAAGGCGGGTTCTCCCCGCCCGTCGACCGCAAACAGGCGGGCGGGCGTGGCGCCTTCCTCGTCGACCAGATCGACCAGGTCGCCTTCCTTCAGGCCGAGGTGCAGGGCTGTACCGGCGCGCAGAAAACGCTGCTCAGAGCCGGTTTTTTCAAGGCTGTCTGCTATCCGATGGCCCGGATAGCGGGCGCCCCTCGATGTTAAGCCCTGGCGTGCAGGCGCATGGATCTGCATCACCAACTCCCTTCCGGTTTTGTTTGTGTAACCGGTTACATTTCAGTAATTCAATTGTAACTTGGGACGAGCGTCAAGTACTTTCGTTCAGGCAGGCGCCGGGCCTTGGTTTGCTGCCCGCTCGGAGACCAAAGGAATCGACCATGGAAACACCGTGACGAAGCAGCGCAGGACAACCGAGAAGAAGCCGGGCGTGCGGACGGTGGCTGCGGCGACCGGCCTTTCGGTGGCCACCGTATCGCGGGTGTTGAATGGCTCGACTTTGGTGCGCGAAGAAACCCGTGCACAGGTGATCGCTTCGATGCGTGAGCTGGACTACGCGCCGAACGCGGCGGCGCGTGCCCTTGCGACCCGTCGTACCCGTACCATCGCCGCGGTGATCCCCACCTTGTCTCATTCGATCTTCGCCCGCTTCCTGAACGCTGTCGAACTGGCTTTGGCGGAGCGTGGTTACGCCCTGGTGATCGCTACGACTGACGGCGATCCCCAGCAGGAAATGGTAAGGGTCGGCGAGGTTTTGAACATGGGGGCGGAGGGGTTGATCCTCTCCGGCGCCACGCATCCGCCGGAACTGCTCCGCCTGATCGAACAGCGCGGCCTGCCGACGGTCTGTACCAGCATCCACGATCCGCGCTACGTGTTGCCGACCATCGGATATGACAATGCCGCCCTGGGGCGGGAGGCTTTGCGATACCTGATCGGGCTGGGGCATCGCCGGGTTGCAGTTGTCCATGGGCCGCTGGAGAACAACGACCGCACGGTGCTGCGGCTGAAGGGCGTCAAGCGCGGCGCGGGGAAAGACTGCGTGTTGGACCTTGTCGAAACCAGCCTGGATTCCGAAGGCGGAGCCTTGAGCACGCGCCGGCTGCTGGAAGGGCCGGAGCGGCCAACGGCTATTCTATGTCTTTCCGACGTACTGGCTCTCGGCGTTCTCTTTGAGGCACGGCGCAGTGGTTTTTCGGTTCCCGCCGACCTGTCGATCATGGGCTTCGACGATCTGGATTGGGCGGCGGTCTGTGAGCCACCGCTGACGACACTGCGCCTGCCGACGGCGCGCATGGGCCGCTGCACCGCCGATGCGCTGGTCGACTATCTGGACAATGACAGCGAACTGCCGCACGTGAAACTGAAGGCCGCCCTCGTTGAACGCGCCTCCACCGCGAAGGCGAATGGCCCTCGGCAATGAACGATGTTCCAACCGACCGCAACCTTTGGCGCAGCACCGCGGGCGACCTTCTTGAGGCGCCGCCGCTGAACGACAGGGTGCAGGCCGATGTGGTCATCGTCGGCGGCGGTTTTACCGGCTGCTCGGCGGCCTTGCATCTGGCGGAAGCCGGCATGACGGTCCGGCTGCTGGAGGCAAAGACCGTCGGCTTCGGCGGCTCGGGCCGCAACGCCGGTCTGGTGAATGCCGGGCTCTGGCTGGAACCGGAGAAGGTCGAGGCTGCGCTGGGCCCGGCACTTGGCGGGCAGCTCAACGAGGCGCTGGCGGCCGGCCCCGACCTGGTTTTCAGCCTTATCGATCGCCTGGGTATCGACTGTGAGGCGGTCCGCAACGGCACGCTGCACTGCGCCCATTCGGCAGCGGCGGTTGCCGGGTTGCGCGAGCGGCTGCGGCAATTCAAGGCCCAGGGTGCTCCGGTCGAGCTGTTGAGCGCGGCGGAGACGGCCAGCCGTACAGGCACGAGTGCCTTTCACGGCGCGCTGTTGGATCGCCGGGCCGGGAGCATCCAGCCCCTGGCTTACTGTCGCGGCCTGGCACGGGCGGCGCTCTCCCGTGGTGCGGTGGTTCACGAAGAAACGCCCGCGCTTCAGGTGACCCGGGAGAAAGACCGCTGGTCTGTCGAGACGCCCGGCGGCTCCGTCACCGCCCCCGCGCTGCTGGTGGCGGTCAACGCCTATGGCAGCCCCGTGGCAGGGGTGCCGGCGCCTGCCTATGCACCGCTGCATTACTTTCAACTCGCCAGCCGGCCTTTGAGCGACAACCTGCGCAAATCCATTCTGCCCGAACGCCAGGGCTGCTGGGATACCGCCACGGTCATGTCGTCCTTTCGCCTGGACGCCGCCGGGCGTCTTCTGATCGGCGCGGTGGGGTCGCTGGAAAGCGTCGGCGGAGCGGTCCACCGCGCCTGGGCCGCGCGCAAGCTGGCGGCGCTGTTTCCGGCTCTCGCCGGCATCGGCCTGGAGCATGCCTGGTTCGGCCGTATTGCCGTGACCGGTGACCACATGCCCAAGGTGGTGAGGCTCGGCGAGCGCGGCGTTTCGGTCTTCGGTTACAGCGGGCGTGGCATCGCCCCGGGCACGGTTTTCGGCAAGGCGGTTGCCGACTATTTCGCCGGGGGTGACGAGACGGTGTTGCCGGGCGGGCTGCTGCCTGATTACCGCGAAAGCCTGGCGGGCGCCAAACAGGCCTACTATGAACTGGGTGCCGCGCTCACCCATGCGGTCGGCAACCGCTGACGGCTGCTGCCGCGTGTTTCCCTTTTCCTACAACATGCAGAGAAAACCGATATGAGCGATAAGCCCCGCCTTTGGATTGCCCGCAAACTTTCAGCCGCGACGGAGGCACGGGCGGCCCGGGACTATGACGTCGTCCTCAACCCTGAAGACAGGCTCTTCAGCCGTGAGGAACTGATCGCCATGAGCGGTGAGGTCGATGCCATCCTGCCCTGCCATTCAGAAGTTTTCTCCGCGGAGGTTACCGGCCAGCTGTCGGATCGCCTGAAGATCATCGCCAACCACTCTGTCGGCGTCGATCACTGCGACCTTGCCGCCCTTAAAGCGCGCGGCATTGTGGTGACCAACACGCCCGATGTGCTGTCCGACGCGACGGCGGAGATCGCCTTTTTGCTGTTGCTCGGTGCCGCCCGGCGCGCGCCCGAGGGCGACCGCATGCTGCGTGCCGGCAATTGGAATTCCTGGAGCCCCAGCTTCATGGTCGGACAGCAGGTGACGGGCAAGCGCCTGGGCATCGTCGGCATGGGCCGGGTCGGGCAGGTGATGGCGCGGCGGGCCCGCGGTTTCGACATGGAGGTTCACTACTACAACCGCAAACGCCTCGCCCCGGAGCTGGAGGCGGGGGCGGTTTTCCATGAGGATCTGGATGACCTGCTGGCGGTATCAGAGTTTCTGTCGCTGCACTGCCCGGCAACGCCTGAAACCACTGGGCTGATGAACCGGGAGCGCTTGGCCAAGTTGCCGGAGGGCGCCATTCTGGTGAACACCGCCCGCGGCGCCCTTGTGGATGAAGAGGCCCTGGTCGAAGCCCTGCAATCCGGGCGGCTGGCGGCGGCGGGTCTCGATGTTTTCCGGACCGAGCCGGGCGGCAACCCCGCCTTTGCCGCCCTCGACAACATTTTCATGCTGCCCCACATCGGCTCGGCGACTCGGGATACCCGCGATGCCATGGGCTTTCGGGCCCTGGACAACCTGGATGCCTTCTTTGCGGGGCGGGAGCCGGGCGACCGGGTCGCTTAGAACCCACTAATAAAGCTGTATTCCAATACCTTAGCGGGTCTATGGCGGAACCGTCCGGAACGCGGTATATCCTTGGTCAAGCAAGATGGGCCTGAAGGCCCGGCAGGCCAGGGGGAGGGGCTTCCTCTACGATGCGGCTGAGATCCCGATGTTCCTGCGATGTCGCAGGGATAGGGGCTCGGCGGTGCCTTTGGCAGCTAGGAAAGCGCGGTCGCCCTTGGGCGGCCACAGGGGAGAACAGGAGGTAAGATAATGAAAAAGGGATTACAACGCTTGGCGCTCGGTACCCTCGGCCTTTTGGCCGGTTTGGGGGCGGCGCAGGCGGAAGATCTGAAAATCGGCATGATCACCACCCTTTCCGGGGGCGGGTCGAGCCTGGGTATCGACGTGCGCGATGGTTTCCTGCTGGCGGTGAAACAGTCGGGCGCCCAGGATGTCGAGGTGATGGTCGAGGACGATGCGCGCAAGCCCGATCTCGCCAAGCAGATCGCCGACAAGTTCATCCAGCGCGATAAAGTGGACATCCTGACCGGCATCATCTGGTCGAACCTGGCCATGGCCGTCGTGCCGTCCACTGTCCGTCAGGACATCTTCTATATCAGCCCCAATGCCGGGCCCTCGGCGCTGGCGGGCAAGGGCTGTCACGAGAATTACTTCAACGTTGCCTGGCAGAACGATAACCTGCATGAGGCGATGGGCGGCTACGTGCAGGCCAACGGCTTCAAGAAGCCCTATATCCTGGCGCCGAACTACCCGGCCGGAAAAGACGCGCTGACTGGTTTCAAGCGCTACTACCAGGGCGACCTTGCCGGGGAAACCTATACCAAGCTGGGGCAGAAAGACTACGCGGCAGAGATCGCCCAGATCCGCGAAGCCAAGCCGGACTCGATCTTCTTCTTCCTGCCCGGCGGCATGGGCATCGCCTTCATGAAACAGTACGCCCAGGCCGGTATCGATGCGCCGGTCTTCGGGCCTGCCTTCTCTTTCGATCAGGGCATTCTGAAAGCGGTCGGCGATGCGGCGCTGGGGGTGAAGAACACCTCGCAGTGGTCGAAGGACATCGACAACCCGGCCAACAAGGCCTTTGTCGCGGCCTTCCAGGCCGAGTATGACCGTCTGCCGTCGCTCTATGCCAGCCAGGGCTATGACGCGGCCAATCTGATTCTGGCGGCCAAGGCCAAGGCCGGCGGCACCGGCGATAAGGCGGCCTTCCGCGCGGCGCTGGAACAGGCCGATTTCGCTTCGGTACGCGGCGCTTTCAAGTTCGCCAGCAACCATCATCCGGTTCAGGACATTTATGTCCGCGAAGTGGTGAAAGAGGGTGATGTGCTGACCAACAAGATCGTCGGCGTTGGGCTGGCCGGTCATGCCAATGCCTATGTCGGCGACTGCAAGATGTAATGCCGTCCGGCAGCATCCTATCGGGGGCCATCTTCGGGTGGCCCCCTTTTCCTTTCTGATAACTCTGTATTTGATCGTCTGACCGTGTCCGTCGCCTTCCTGATCGAACAACTGCTGAATGGTGTGCAGTTCGGCGTGATGCTTTTCCTCATGGCCGCCGGATTGACGCTGGTCTTCGGGGTTATGGGCCTGATCAACCTCGCCCACGGTTCGCTCTTCATGCTCGGCGCGTTTTTCTGCTCCTGGATTGCCGAGATCAGCGGGTCGTTCTGGCTGGGTCTCGGCGGTGGTTTCCTGGCCGCCGCGGCAGCCGGGGCGCTGATCGAGATCGCCGTGATTCGCCGCCTCTACGACCGTGACCATCTGGATCAGGTCCTGGCGACCTTCGCCCTGATCCTGATCTTTTCCGAGGTGGTGCGCTGGGTCTTCGGCGATCAGCCGCTTTATCTGGACATCCCGCCGCTGTTGTCCGGGGCGCTGCCCCTGCCGGGCGGGGGCGGCTATCCGGTCTATCGCATGGCCATCATCTTTGCCGGGCTGGTAACGGCGCTGGGCCTCTACCTGCTGATCGCCAAGACGCGGCTCGGCATGCGTATCCGCGCCGGGGAGTCCGACCGCGAGATGATCGGGGCGCTCGGCGTCGATATCCGTACGCTCTATACCGCCGTCTTCGCCCTCGGTGCCGCCTTGGCCGGTCTTGCCGGCGGCCTGGTCGGCGCGCTGCAGTCGGTGCAGGTCGGCATGGGCGAACCGGTGCTGATCCTGGCCTTCGTAGTTATCGTGATCGGCGGGATCGGCTCGGTGAAAGGGGCGCTCGTGGGCTCGGTTCTCGTCGGGCTTACCGACACCCTGGGCCGCGTCTTCCTGCCCCAGGCCTTCAAGCTGCTGCTGCCGGCTTCGGAAGCGGCCACCGTCGGCTCGGCCCTGGCCTCGGTGGCGATCTACCTGCTGATGGCGGTGGTTCTCGCCTGGCGCCCCAAGGGGCTGTTTCCGGTGAACGCCTAGATGTCCACCGCCGCCATAAGGGCGCTGCCGCGCGAGACCCTGGTGAATGCCGTTCTGGCCTTGGCACTCCTGGCCGCGCCGCTGATTGCCCAGATGCTGGACGAACCCTTCTACGTCTCGCTCGCCACCCGCGTCGCCATCCTGGCGCTGGCCGGGGTCGGCCTCAATCTCGCCCTCGGCTATGGGGGCATGGTCAGCTTCGGTCACGCCGCCTTCTTCGGCCTCGGCGGCTACGTCGCCGGGATCACCGCGCTCCACGCCTTCGAAGGCAGCGACTTCATGACCTGGCCCTGGTCGGTCGGAGGCAGCGACCAACTGCTCGTCGTCTGGTCTGTCGCGGCGGTGGTCGTGGCCCTGGTTGCCCTGGCCATCGGCGCGATCTCGCTGCGTACCTCCGGTGTCTACTTCATCATGATCACCCTGGCCTTTGCCCAGATGATCTACTACCTGGCGATCTCGCTGCCGACCTACGGCGGTGAGGACGGGTTGTCGATTTATCTGCGCAACCAGTTGCCGCTGGGCGACAGCAACGATCCGCTGACGTTCTTCTTCGTCTGCTATGGGCTGCTGCTGGCGGCGCTCTTCCTGTCCGCGCGTCTGGTTGCCGCGCCCTTCGGCGTCGCGCTGCAATGCGCCCGCATGAACGAAACGCGTCTTGCGACATCGGGCATCGCGCCATTCCCGGTGAAGCTGACGGCCTTTGTCATCTCCGCCGTCATCACCGGTATCGCCGGCGCGCTCTTTGCTGACCTGAACGGCTTCGTCGGTCCCTCCATGCTGTCCTGGCACCGTTCCGGCGAGATCATGATCTTCGTCATTCTGGGCGGGGTCGGTCGGCTCTTTGCCCCTCTGGCCGGCGCCGCGCTGTTCATCCTCCTGGAAAGCCTGATCGGCGGCATGACCGACCGCTGGCAGTTGTTCCTGGGGATCATGCTGCTGGCCGTCGTGCTCTTCGCGCGCGGCGGCCTGATCGGTCTTCTGGCCGGCAAGGTGCGTCATGACTGAGGCTCTGCTGGAACTGAAAGGGCTGAGCAAAGCCTTTGGCGCGCTGAAGGCCAGCGACGCGGTCGATCTGACCCTCATGCCCGGCGAGATTCATGCCCTGATCGGGCCGAACGGGGCCGGCAAGTCCACCCTGATCGCCCAGGTCGCGGGCTGGCTGCACTCCGATGCCGGCGAGGTTCACCTGCTTGGCCGGAACGTTTCCCATTGGTCGGTCGCCGCGCGGGCGGGCCTGGGCCTGGGCCGCAGTTTTCAGGTCTCCTCCCTGGCTTCGGAGTTCTCGGCCCTCGGTAACGTCCTGCTGGCGCTTCAGGCGCGCGAGGGCGGCGCTTTCCGGTTCTGGTCGCCGCTGCGTGGGAATGCGCGGTTGCGTGACGAAGCCATGGCGGTGCTGGCGCGGGTCGGTTTGGAAGACCGCGCCGAACTGCCGGTCGCTTCCCTGTCCCATGGCGAGCGCCGTTTGTTGGAAGTGGCGTTGGCCCTGGCGATTCAGCCCAAGCTGCTGCTGCTCGACGAACCCATGGCCGGCCTCGGGCCGGAAGGCACCCGCAATCTGACGGCCTTTTTACGAGGTTTGAAAGAGGAAGCGGCGATTTTGCTGGTCGAACACGACATGGATGCGGTTTTTGCGCTGGCCGACCGCATCTCCGTGCTGGTCTACGGCCGGGTGATCGCTTCCGGACCGCCCGAGGAAATCCGTCAGTCCGCCGCGGTGCGCGAAGCCTACCTGGGGGACTCCCTATGCTAGAGCTGCAGGCTGTCCAAACCTTCTATGGCTCCTCCCAGGCGCTCTTCGGGGTCGACCTGGCGCTGGCGGAGGGGGAGATGCTGGCGCTGCTCGGCCGCAACGGCATGGGCAAGACCACGACCATCCGCAGCATCTGCGGCCTGACCCCGGCGCGCGCCGGGACGCTCAGGTTTATGGGCCGGGATCTGCGCGATCTTCCGGCTTTCCGCATCGCGCGGCTGGGCCTGGGTCTGGTGCCGGAGGGGCGGCGCTGCTTTCCCAACCTTACGGTGCGTGAGAACCTGCTGGCGACGGCGCGCGGCAAGGGCTGGGACCTCACTTCCGTGGCCAAGCTTTTTCCGCGCCTCGAGGAACGCGCCGAGCAGTCGGCTCGCACCCTCTCCGGCGGCGAACAGCAGATGCTGGCCATTGCCAGGGCCTTGATGACCAATCCGCGCCTGTTGATCCTCGACGAGGCGACAGAGGGCCTGGCGCCGGTGATCCGTCAGGAGATCTGGGCAGCGATCCGCGATGTGAAGGGCGGGGGGCAATCCATCCTTGTGGTCGACAAGAATCTGAAGGACCTGTTGCCGCTCTCCGACGCCTGCGTGATCCTGGAGAAGGGCAGCACGGTCTGGCAGGGCAGGCCCGCAGATCTGGCGGCCGATGCCGAACTGCAGGACCGTTATCTCGGCGTCTGAATCTACATCGCGCCGACCAGCCACAGCGAGAGGCCGGGAACGGCGACGATCAGCGCGAGGCGCAGAATGTCGACGATCCAGAAGGGCGTGACCCCCAGGAAGATGGTCTTCAACGGCACATCGCGCAGGACGGCGCGCAGAACGAAGACATTCAGGCCCACCGGCGGGGTGATCAGGCTGATCTCGGTCACCACCACCACCAGGATGGCGAACCAGATGAGGGCCGCTTCCGGGTCGGCCAGCATCTCGATACCGAAGTCCAGTTCGTACATCAGCGGGTAGAAGATCGGTACGGTGAGCAGGATCATCGAGAGACTCTCAAGCACGCAGCCGAGGATCAGGTAGATGACGATGATGGCGGCAATCACCACAAAGGCATGGACGTCGAGATCGGTGATCCAGGCGGCCAGGCCATCGGGCAGGCCGGCGAAGTTGATGAAGTTGGTGAAGATCTCGGCGCCGATGATAATGGCGAAGATCATCGCCGTGGTGCGGGCGCTTTCCAGCACTGCCTGGTAGAGATCCCGCCGGGTCATTCCGCCGAGGCCGAAGGACAGCAGCAAGGCGGCCCCGGCGCCCATGCCGGCGGCCTCGGTCGGGGTGAAGAAGCCGCCGTAGATGCCGCCCATGATGAAGGCGAAGAGCGCCAGCATGCCGATGACGCCCAGGCGTTCGCGCTGCGTCATGGCTTCGCGCCGTGTTGCTTTCGGCGCCAGTTGCGGATAGAGCCGGACCGTCACCCAGACCGCGAGGAGATAGAGCCCGATGCCCAGCAGGCCGGGCAGGATGCCGGCGATGAACAGCTTGCCGATGTCGGTTTCGGTGAGCAGGCCGTAGATGATCAGGATGACGCTGGGCGGGATCAGGATGCCCAGGGTGCCGCCGGCGGCAATCGATCCCGCGGCCAGGCTGTCGGCGTAGCCGTAGCGGCGCATGGAGGGCATGGCCACTTTCGACATGGTGGCCGCCGTGGCGAGGGAGGAGCCGGAGACGGCGCTGAAACCGCCGCAGGCCAGGATGGAGGCCATGGCGAGGCCGCCGGGCGCCCGCCCGATCAGGCGGTCGGCTGCCGCAAAGAGGCCGTGGGAGATACCGGAACGCGACAGCAGGTTGCCCATGAAGATGAACAGCGGCACCACGGAAAGGGTGTAGGAAAGCCCGCTGTCGAAGGCGACCTGACCCACCATCGACCAACTCGCATGCCAGTCGCGCAGCAGGGCGAAACCGACCATGCCGACCAGCGCCATGGCAAAGGCGATGGGCACGCGCAGGAAAATCAGCGTAAGCAGCACGGCAAAGCCGAGCAGGGATTCAAGCATGCGTCAGGCCTTGTCGGCCGGCAGGGCGCCGCGCAGCAGCGCGATCAGGCCGGAGGCGGCGCAGGACAAGGCTGCCAGCCAGGCGACGGGTGCCAGCGGCAGGGCAAGGGAGTTGGTCACCGCGCCATCTTCGGAGAGGCGCAGGCCCTGTAGTGCCAGGCGCCAGGCAAGGATGAAAAGCACCACCCCGGCGACCACCGCCGCGAGCCATCGCATCGCCCGTTGCAGCCGGGGCCCGGAAAGCCCCGCCAGCAGGTCGACCTCGACATGTTGCCCGGCGCCGGTGGTAAGCGGCAGGGCGGCGAAGATCAGCGCGGCGAGCAGCAGTTCGGTCAGCTCGAAGGCGCCGTTCACCGGCGCGTTGAACCAGTAGCGGGTGACCACGTCGACGCAGGTCAGGCCGATCAGGCCGAACAGCAGCAGTCCGCAGAGCAGGCCGAGCGCCGCTGTGAGGCGGCTTTGGCGGTTGGGCTCCTGATCGTGATGCGAGGCCAAGTCCGCAACCGCGTCAGTAAGCGACGCCGGTCATGCTGCGAAAGGCGGTGAGGGCGGCCTTGCCGTCGAAACCCTGGGCGGCAACCGCCTCGGCCCAGGCGCCCTCGCGCTTCTCGGCAACCGCCTTGATCGCCGCGATCACTTCCGCCGGTGCGTCATAGACCTCAACCCCGGTGGTGGCGACGAACTCGGCGCCGCTGGTGTCGGCCTTGTCCCAGACGCCGCCGGCCAGGGCGGCAAAGGCGCTGCCGGAGACTCCCTCGATCGCGGCCTTGTCGGCGTCGGAAAGGGCGTCCCACTTCGCCTGGTTCATGACCAGGAACCAGGAGGTGTTGTAGATCCCGCCCGGCACGCGCATGGAGTATTTCAGATGATCGGTCAGCTTGAAGGCCTTCAGTGCCTCCATCGGGAAGGTGACACCGTCGATCACCCCGCGGGAGAGCTTCTCGAAAACCTGACCCGGCCCCATGAACTGGGTGGTGATACCGAGGTCCCCGGCGAGGCCGGCGACATAGCCGCCGGGGGTGCGGATTTTCAGGCCGTCGAAGTCGGCCGCTGCGGCGATCTTGCGCTGGTTGTTGTGGAACATGCCGGGTCCGTGGACAAAGAGGCCGAGCAATTTCACGCCCTGATGTTCCTCCTGGGCCTTCAGGGTATCGCCATAGATCTGCCAGTAGGCGGCGGAGGCATCGGTTGCGTTGTCGCCGAGGAAGGAGAACTGACCGATGCGCGAACGCAGAAAGCGGTCGTCCTTGGTGAAGGAATGCAGGCCGTAGGTGATATCGGCGACCCCGTCCTTGGCCATGTCGTAATGCGCGGGCGGCGGGCCCAGGGGTTTGGCCAGTACCCGGACCTTCACGCGACCCTCTGTCACTTCCTCCACCTGCTTGGCCCAGGGGCGCATCACGCCGGTGACGACGGGATGCTTGGGCGGCAGCCAGGACGACAGCGCCAGTGTGGTCTCTGCGCTTGCGGGCAGAGGGCCGGCAAGGGCGCCGGTCAGCAGCAGCGCCGCCCCGCTGGCCAGGGTGATGAAAGTCTGCCTTGAGAACATCGTCGCGGTCATGCGGCCCCCCTGAATTTCGGATCACCATGGCTTTCGGCGGTGCCGGGCCAGTTGTTATTCTTGGCGCAGAGCTTGGATTTCGTTTTTGTAACCTTCAAGCCATGGCGCGACGTAGCGGCGGCGGTCAGGCGACTCTTCGCCGCCGATCCCGGAGGTCATCTTCGCCCGGTGTTTCATTCTCGCTGCGCTGCGAGAGCAGGGAGGTCTTGCGGTCGATCCCCAGCGCCCGCTCCAGGGCCACGAGCCCCTTGGCCAGGGCTTCCTGATCTTCCGGGTCGAGTTTGCGGATCATTGCGTCTTCGAAGGCCAGCATCTTGGGCGCCAGCTTGGCGTAGGCGCTGCGCCCGGCGGCGGAAAGCGACAGGTGCTCGATCCGGCGGTCCTGTTCGTTGGTGTGGCGCACCAGCCAGCGGCGGCGCTGCAGCGCTGCGACCGCGCGGCTTACTTTCGTCTTGTGCATGGCCGAGTGTTCACCGATCTCCGTCGCCGTGGCGGCGCCGAACTGACCCAGGGTGGCCAGGGTGCGCCACTCCGGTACCGTCAGGTTGAAGTCGTTGCGGTAGATCGCTGAGAATTGACGGCTGGCGATTGCCGCTGCACGGTTCAGCCGGTAAGGCAGAAACGATTCGAGTTTCATTCTTGGTTCCCAGTTCCCAGTTCGGCTGGCCAGCGCCGCTCAGGCGGTCTTTTGCAGGCCTTGCTTGATAGTTACGTTTGCAACTATCACAAAGGGGCCGGGGATCGCAAGGGTCCTGCGTTAAGGTGCTGTAGGATGAAGAAGGAGTGTTTCATGGCGCTGAGCTATCTCTCGGGCTTTGGCAACGAGTTCCAGACAGAGGCTCTGCCCGGCGCCCTGCCGGTCGGCCAGAACTCGCCGCAGCGCTGCCCCTACGGCCTCTATGCGGAGCAATTGAGCGGCACGGCTTTCACCGCGCCGCGCGCCGACAATGCGCGTTCCTGGCTCTACCGCATCCGGCCGTCGGTGAAGCACCAGGGCCGCTTCAGCCGGATCGACCTGCCCCTGTGGCGCTCCGCGCCGACCCCGATGGTGGAGGGCCTGGCGCTCGGCCCGCTGCGCTGGGGCCCACCGCCGATGCCTTCCGAGGCGCTGACCTTCGTCACCGGCATGCGGACCATCACCACGGCCGGCGATGCCCGGGTGCAGAGCGGGATGGCGGCCCATCTCTACTTCGTCACGCAGTCGATGGCGCAGGACTATTTCTACAACGCCGACGGCGAGCTGCTGGTGGTGCCGCAGCAAGGATCCCTGCGGTTTGCCACCGAACTGGGCGTTCTGGAGGTCGCGCCGGGTGATATCTGCGTTCTGCCGCGCGGGATGAAGTTTCGGGTGGAACTCATTGATAAATCAGCCAGAGGCTATGTCTGCGAGAACTACGGGGCCGCTTTCAATCTGCCCGACCTCGGTCCCATCGGGGCGAACGGTCTGGCCAACGCGCGGGACTTCCAGACCCCGGCGGCGGCCTTCGAAGATCGCGCAGAGGAGGCGCGCCTGACGGTGAAGTGGGGCGGCGCCTTTCATGCCTGCGACATCGGCCAGTCGCCCCTCGACGTGGTCGCCTGGCATGGTAACTACGCGCCCTATAAGTATGACCTGAAACGATTTTCTCCCGTTAACGCGGTACTCTTCGACCATCCGGACCCGTCGATCTTCACGGTCCTCACCGCGCCCTCCGATACCCCCGGCACCGCCAATGTGGACTTCGCCATTTTCCCGGAACGCTGGATGGTGGCGGAGGGGACCTTCCGCCCGCCCTGGTACCACATGAACGTCATGTCGGAATTCATGGGGCTGATCTATGGCATCTATGACGCCAAGCCGGACGGCTTTCAGCCGGGCGGCATGAGCCTCCACAACGCCATGCTGCCCCACGGCCCCGATCAGGCGGCTTTTGATCAAGCCAGCCGGGAAGCGCTGCAGCCGATGAAACAGAGCGGCACCTTGGCTTTCATGTTCGAAACGAGATTTCCTCAGCAGGTCACGGATTTCGCGGCCAAACTTGAGACTCTGGACAAAGATTATGTCGACTGCTGGTCGGGCCTGGAGAAGCTCTTCGACGGGACGCCGTGACGGCCGCGAGTGCGGTGGATAACAGTTGTGAGAAACGGGGACGGACGGGGTTATGAAATTCGCGAGCTTGAAGGACGGCAGCCGCGACGGCCGCTTGCTGATCGTGTCCCGGGACCTCAGCCGCGCGGTGGAGGCGGAAACAGCGGCCACGTTGCAGGCCGCCTTGGACGACTGGGCGCAGTCGCTCCCCGGCCTGCAGGGGGAGGCTGAGGCCCTGGAAGCCGGAGAGCGTGCTGACGGTTTTGCCTTTGACCCGACGCTCTGCCACTCGCCGCTGCCACGGGCCTATCAGTGGGCCGACGGCTCGGCCTATGTGAACCACGTGGCGCTGGTCCGCCAGGCCCGCGGGGCGGAGATGCCGGAAAGCTTCTGGACCGATCCGCTGATGTACCAGGGCGGTTCCGACTCCTTCCTGGGACCCTGCGATCCCATTCCCTTCGTCGATCCGGCCTGGGGGTTGGATCTGGAGGCGGAGGTAGCGGTGGTTGTCGATGATGTCCCGCCCGGTGCCTCCCTCGATCAGGCGGCGGCGGCGATCCGGCTGATCATGCTGGTCAACGACGTCAGCCTGCGCGGCCTGATCCCTGGCGAACTGGCCAAGGGCTTCGGCTTCTTCCAGGCCAAACCCTCCTCGGCCTTTTCACCCGTCGCCGTGACACCGGAGGAACTGGGCGAGGCCTGGGACGGCGCGAAGCTCAGCCTGCCGCTTCTGGTGCAGATGAACGGCCAGCCTTTCGGCAAGGCCGAGGCGGGGGAGGACATGACCTTCGACTTTCCCCAGCTGATTGCCCATGCCGCCAGGTCGCGGCCCTTGGCTGCCGGAACCATCATCGGTTCCGGCACGGTTTCCAACCGCGATGCTTCGGGTGGCCCCGGCAAGCCGATCGCCGACGGCGGCCGTGGCTACTCCTGCATCGCCGAGGTCCGCATGGTGGAAACCATCCTGAATGGCGAAGCGAAGACGGGTTTTCTGAAAGAGGGCGACAGCGTCAGCATTGAGATGCTGGATGCAGAAGGAAAGTCGATCTTCGGCGCCATCGAGCAGCGGGTTGCAAAGCCTCGATAGCGAAAGGTGCAAGGCGGCTAAGGCGAACGGCGTCGCCCGATTTCGTCCACAAGGGCTGGTCCTTCGAGGCGTTGCGGATGGAGGCGGCGGAGCTGGCGGGCGATTTCCGATGCTTCGCCGGTCCGGCCCTGTTCGACCAGAAGAAAACCGAGGCCATAGAGCATCTCGGGATCGTCGGGCGCGAGGGAGAGCGCCTCGCGCATGCGTTTTTCAGCGGCCTGGGGCTGGTTCGACCGGGAAAGGGCCAGGGCAAGGTTGTAGCGCAGGCGTGCATCGCCGGGTCGGAGATCCGCCGCTGTCTTCAGTTCGCTAATGCCTTCTGCCAGAGCGCCGCGTTCGATCTGCAGCAGCCCGAGGGCGGCGTGCAGACGACCGGAGTCGGGGAGGGCGGTCAGCCCGCTGCGGAAGGTTTCGACCGCGGCGGCGCCGCGAGACCGGCTGTGCTGCAGTTCGCCAAGGCGTAGCCAGGCATCTTCGAAATGGCCGTTGAGCGCAAGGGCCCGCTTCACCGCCGCTTCGGCCGCCTGGGGGTAGCCGGTGCGCAGGGCAAGCGCTGCCAGGTTCATCTGGGTTTCCGGCAGGTCGGCGCTGGCCAGCAGGCTGGTGCGGTACTCCGCCGCTGCCTTTTCGAAGGGCAGCACGGCCTGGGCGGGAAAAGCCAGGTCGGGGACGTCGATCAGAAGGCGCGCTGCCGCGATCCGCACCGCGCGGATGGGATCTTCAAGAAGGGGAGCAAGACGGTCGATCCTCCGCTCGCCTGCGGCGCTTTCCTGAAGCAGGGCGGCACCGCGCCGCAGGAGCGGTGCCTTGTGACTCAACAAGGCCGCCGCCGCTTCGGCAGGGGACGGGCCGTAGCCGCGTAGAAGGTCGAGCGCAGTCGCCCTTGCGATCACCGGCTGGGCTTCGTCCAAAGCCAGAGACAGAAGGGTGCTTTCCGCCCCGCCTTCGCTGCGGCGTCCTGCCGCCAAGGCTTTGCCGAAATGCGGCTCACCGCTGCGCCCGGTCGGGAAGCGGCGTTCCAGTTCCGCGGCGGCCCAGGCTGGATCTTTGTCCATATGACAGTCGGTACAGGTATTGGGCGTACCCAAGGCTGCGGAAAGGTCGGGCCGGGGCACGCGGAAACTGTGATCACGGCGCGGATCGACGATCATGTAGGTGCGCTCGGCCATGTGGCAGTTCACGCAGGCGGCTCCGTCGCTGCCGGCTTCATGGAAGTGATGATCAGGGGAGTCGTAGAGCGCGTTCCTGAGGCTCGGAAAGGCATCGTTGCCGGTGGGGCTGTGACAGGCCGTGCAGAGCGCATTGCCCTCGGCCTTCAGCCGTGCCGTGTGGGGGGCGTGGCAGTTGCTGCAGGTAACGCCCTTGGCATACATGCGGCTCTGCAGGAAGGAGCCGTAGACATAGACTTCGTCGAGGATCTGGCCGTCGGCATGATAGAGCCCCTCGCGCAGCAGGGCCGGGACGAAGTGATCGAGGAAGGGCGCGCCCGCCGGCCGGCTTTCCGCGCCCAGTGCCTGACGGCGGGCATGACAGGCGGCGCAGACTTCGATCTCATTGCCGGGTTTGGCGGTGAAACCCCGCCCGGTTGTGTCGTCCGGTTTCTGCGCCCAGGCAACATGGGCTTCGCCGGGGCCGTGACAGGACTCGCAACCGACGTTCAGGTCGCTCCAACGGCTGTCGAAGGTGCCGCCGCGCGGATCCAGGCCTTTGATGTAGCCGGTTGAATGGCAGTCGGCGCAGCGGCTGTTCCAGTTGTTGAAGGTCCGGGTCCAATGCAGGCCGTCGCCCTCTGCGACCTTCGGGCCGGGATAGAGATGGAACCAGCGCTCTGCCTGAACATCCCAGGCGACCGTCAGGGCCTGCAGGCGGCCGCCGTCCAGCATCACCAGATACTGCTGCAGAGGCGCGACGCCGACGCTGTAGAGTACTTTGTGCTCGACCCAGGTGCCGTCATCGCCGTGGGACTCGGCGATGAAGTTGTCGCCACGCCGGGAGAATCGCCAGACCTCGCCCTGTTGTTCGAAGCTGCCGCCGTTGAAGTCGCCGAGCACCGTTTTTTCCGTTGCTTCCTTCAGTGCCCAGTCGTGATGGGAGTCTTGCCACTCGGCATGTTCCTCAACGTGACAGCCGGCACAGACGGCCGTCGTCACATAGCCCGGCGCGTTTGCCGCTGGCGGATTGTTTTGCGCGGCAGTGTTGGATGATGGCATCGCCAGCCACGCCCATAAGGAGAAGATGATGAAAGACAGGCCCGCCAGCGGCACGGTCAGCCAGGGTCTTTTTTCAGGGTTTTCTAATGGTCGCGCCACAAAAGGATCACTTCTTTAGGTAGAAATATTTCCTAGTGACTGTAGCCTTATTGATCAGATTGTCCTACGCTTCGGATAAGCAAAAACGAAAAGTGTGGAGTTACGAGATGCTGATGCAGATCCCGCACCGCCGTTCCACGGCCTTCTTCGCCGCCGCTTCGGCACTTTTCATCGTCGGTTCCGCTCTGCCGGCCCAGGCCCAGAGCGACAAGCCGAACATCGTCGTAATTTGGGGCGACGACATCGGCATCACCAACGTCAGCGCCTACGGTTTCGGTGTCGTCGGCTACCGCACGCCGAACATCGACCGCATTGCGGCCGAAGGGATGATGTTCACGGACTACTATGGGGAACAGTCCTGCACGGCGGGGCGCTCTTCCTTCATCACGGGTCAAAGCGTTTACAGAACCGGTCTTTCGAAAGTCGGCTTGCCCGGCGCCGCGCTCGGCATGCAGGTGGAAGACCCGACCATTGCCGGGCTCTTGAAGGCGCAGGGTTATGTGACGGGGCAGTTCGGCAAGAACCACCTGGGCGACCAGAACAAACACCTGCCCACCAATCACGGCTTCGACGAGTTCTTCGGCAACCTCTATCATCTGAATGCAGAAGAAGAGCCGGAAAACGAGGATTATCCCAAGGATCCGCGCTTCCGGGAGCGCTTCGGCCCACGGGGCGTGATCAAGTCCTTTGCTGAGGGTGCGATCGAGGATACTGGCCCGCTGACCAAGAAGCGCATGGAGACCGTCGACGATGAGACCGTGGCCGGCGCCCTCGACTTCATGGAGCGTCAGGCTGAGACGGATGCGCCCTTTTTCCTCTGGTGGAATGGCACCCGCATGCACTTCCGCACCCATGTGAAGGAAGAACTGCGTGGCATCTCCGGCCAGGACGAATATGCCGACGGGATGGTCGAGCATGACCGCCATGTCGGGCAGCTGCTGGACAAAATCGACGAGTTGGGGATCGCCGACAACACCATCGTCTTCTATTCCACTGACAACGGGCCGCACATGAACACCTGGCCCGACGCCGCTATGACGCCCTTCAGAGGCGAAAAGAATACGAACTGGGAAGGCGGCTGGCGCGTGCCTGCCATGGTGCGTTGGCCCGGGCGTATCGAGCCGGGACAGGTCTCCAACGACATCATGCATCACATGGACTGGCTGCCGACCTTTTTGGCGGCGGCTGGCGCACCCAACATCAAGCAGCAGCTTCTCGACGGTGACGTTGAGGCCATCGGGCGACGCTACCGGACCCACCTCGATGGTTACAACTTCCTGCCTTATCTGACCGGCGAGAATGAAGAGTCACCGCGCAACGAGGTGTTCTACTTCTCTGACGATGGCGATCTGACGGCGCTGCGGTTTCAGGATTGGAAGCTCATTTTCATGGAGCAGCGGGTGGAAGCGACGCTGCAGGCTTGGCAGGAGCCCTTCATACCACTGCGTTTCCCGTTGCTCTTCAATCTTCGGCGCGATCCCTATGAGCGATCCCAGGTCACCTCCAACACCTACTACGATTGGGTCATAGATCGTGTTTATCTGATGATCCCCGCGCAGGTCTATGTCGGCAACTTCCTCTCGACCTTCCAGGAGTTTCCGCCCCGGCAGAAAGCCGCCAGCTTCAGTATCGATCAGGTGATGGAAAAGCTGCAGGCGGGAGCGGGATCGCAATAGGGCCGAATGCTTGGCAACCGGAAGAACATCCATGATGTATCTTCGCAGTTTGCTTCTGGCTGTCGCAGTCTCGCAGCTTTCCGGGGTTGCGGTGGCCGACCCTTTGCCGTCATGGAATACCGGCCTTACCAAATCGGCCATCCTTTCTTTTGTTGAGCGGGTGACCGATGCCGACGGCGGAAACTACGTGCCGCCGAGCGAACGCATTGCTGTTTTCGACAACGACGGGACGCTGTGGTCGGAACAACCGATGTACTTCCAACTCATCTATGCTCTCGACCGGGTGAGGGCGCTGGCCCCGCAGCATCCCGAATGGGTCGACAACCCGGTTCTCAAGGCCGCCATGGACGGCGACGTCGAAGGCGTTCTGAGCAACGGCAAGGCCGGGCTGATGGAGGTTGTCATGGTCAGCCATGCGGGCATGACGGTCGAGGATTTCAAGGCTGCGGTGCGGGACTGGCTCGCAAAGGCGCGCCATCCGCGAAGCGGCAGGGCCTATGACGAGATGGTTTACCAGCCCATGCTGGAGTTGCTGAGCTATTTGCGCGCCGAGGGTTTCAAGACCTTCATCGTCTCCGGCGGTGGGGTCGACTTCATCCGCGTCTTCGCGGAAGAGGTTTACGGCATTCCGCCGGAGCGGGTGGTCGGCTCAAGCATCAAAGCCGCATTCGAGCAGGCTTCCGGCGCAGCATCCCTCCGCAAGATGCCGGCGCTGGATTTCATCGACGACAAGGCCGGTAAGCCGATTGCCATCAATCTTCACATCGGACGGCGCCCGCTTGCGGCCTTCGGCAACTCGGACGGCGACCTGCAGATGTTGCAGTACACCACGACCGGGACCGGGCTTCGTTTCGGCCTGATTGTGCGCCACAGTGACGCCGAGCGGGAGTGGATCTACGATCGCGACAGTCACATCGGCCGCCTCGACAAGGCACTCGACCAGGCCGAAGCCGCCGGCTGGACCGTCGTCGACATGAAACGCGACTGGCGGGTCGTCTATCCCTTCGAGCTTGAATAGGGCCGGCAGGCGGCGCTAGCCGCGCACGGCCTCTGAAAATGCACGAAACAGGCGGGTGGAGAAGTCGTTTTCCAGGGCTTTGTATTCCGGGTGCCACTGGACGCCGAGGGCGAAGGCCTTGGCGCCGGTGACCGAGACAGCTTCCGGTGTGCCGTCGGGGGCATGGCCCTCGATCTCCAGGCCGGGCGCCACGACGTCGATGCCCTGGCTGTGGAGGGAGTTCACCTCGATCTCGCTGGCGCCGGCGATCCCGGCGAAGAGGCTGCCGGGCGTAAAGTTCATGGCATGGCGCGGGCCGTAGCGCACGTCCGGGTCGTCGTGTTTGGGCATGCGGTGGTCCATGCGGCCCTCCACCTCGTGAACGCAGGCATGAAGGGTGCCGCCGAGGGCCGCATTTAACTCCTGGAAGCCACGACAGACAAAGAGGCTGGGCAGGCCCTTCTCCAGGGCCCGGTCGATCAGGCCGAAGGTCATTGCGTCACGCGCCTCGTCGTAGGGCTCGGCCTTTTCGTCGGCGTCGCGGCCATAGCGGGTCGGGTGGACGTTCGATGGGCTGCCGGTGAACATCAGGCCGTCCAGAGAATCCAACATGTCGGAGACCTCCTGGCTCTCGGCCATGGCCGGGATGATCAGCGGGGTACAGCCAGCGGCTTCCCAGATCGCGCGGGCATACTTGTCGCCGACAACGTGATAGGGCGCGGAATCGTGGGTGCGGAAATCGGCGGTGATGCCGACGAGGGGGCGCTTCATGCGGCGGAGGCTCCCCGTGGCCGCATCTCGTCCAGCAGGGCGGCCGTCTCGGCGATCCGCGCATAGCCCTGCATCACCGCCAGGCTCGCCGCTTCCTGCTCCGGCGTCTTGGTGGCACAGGCGTCGGCCACCAGGGTGACCAGGAAGCCGCGGTCGGCGGCATCGCGCACGGCCGATTCAACGCACTGGTTGGTGTAAACGCCGAAGATGGCCAGGCGCTCGACCCCCAGGTTGCGCAGCAGGTATTCGATGTTGGTGGCGTTGAAGATGCCGGAGGCGGACTTGGGCAGCAGGATTTCGTCACCCTGTGGTGCGAGGGCCGGCATCACCCGGCCGCCTTCGGATCCCTTGGGAACCAGAAAGTCGCAGCGCTTGTGATCCAGGCTGCGGTCGCGCCCGTCCAGGGTCAGCGCTTCGATAACGGTGTAGATGACTTCCACACCCGCCTTGCGCGCCTGATCGATCAGCCGTGCGGCGTTCGGCAGCACGGCGCCGTCCACCCGGTCCCAGTAGTGTTGGCTGGCAGAGAAACCCAGTTTCTCGGCCAGCGGGCGCTCGCAGAAGCCGCGCTGCAGGTCGACCACCAGCAGGGCTGAGTTCCCTGCCGTCAGGGTGAAATCGCAGGCCTCGGCCGTCTTGGGCATGGTTACGTGCTCTCCGCCTTCTCCCGGTGATAGTCGAAGGTCGCGTTGATCATGTCCAGCAGGTGTTGGCCGGACGTGGTCGGCGCGAACTTGGCCGGGCGGTCAGGGCCGCTGCAGCTCGGCAGCGCCTCGACCCTGGCTTGGAAGTTGGGATCGAAGAAGAAGGGGATGGAATAGCGTTCGGCGCCGGAGACGTTCACCACCCGGTGCTGGGTAGAGGCGAAGAGGTCGTTGGTCCAGCGCGCCATCATGTCGCCGATGTTGATGACAAAGGCGCCTGATAGTGGCGGGGCGTCGATCCAGACGCCCGCCGCGTTGCGCACCTGAAGCCCGCCGTTCATGTCCTGCGCCAGGATGGTCAGGCAACCGAAGTCGGTATGGGCGCCCGCGCCGATCTGCGCTTCGGTGATGGCGCCCCGCTGCGGCGGGTAGTGCAGCGGTCCCAGGGTCGCCATGGGGTCGCTCAGATCCCGGTCGAAGTGGCACTCGTCGAGGTCCAGGGAGAGCGCGAAGGCATGCATGATCTGGCGGCCGAGGCCGCTCAGCGCATCGAAGTAGGACTGCATCGCGCCCTGCCAGCCCGGCAGATTTTGGGGCCAGAGATTAGGTCCGTGCAGCGGCAGGCCGGCCTGCACCATGGGATGGTCGGCGGCCAGGTCGCGCCCGATCTTGACGCCTTCTTTCAGGTCGCCGGCCTCTTTCTGTTTCTTCGGGTCCAGGTTCTCGCCGCCCATCTTGAAGTAGCCGCGATGGCAGGGCGACTTCTCGATGTCGATAGACATTTTCGCATCGAGGGGCTGGTCGAAAAAGCGCTTGGCCTCGGCAAAGGTCCGGGTCATCAGGGCCGGTGCGATGCCGTGGTTGACGAGATAGAAGAAGCCGATATCGCGGCAGGCCGTGCCGATCCGCCGCGCCACCGCCCGGCGCTGCGCCAGATCGCCGGTCAGGAAGTCGGCGAAGTCGATCACCGGAATCTCTTCCAGCGCGATGCGCGCGCCCTTCAGGCTGTCGTCCAGTTCAACACTGCTGCTCATGGCTTACCTCTGCTCACGGCTTATCTGGCCTGTCTGTGCCGCATGAAAACCCAGCCGCCGTAACCGAGCACCAGAATCAGCGCCGCGCTGGCGGTGGTGAGGGCGCCGAGGGTCGGCACCAGCGGCGTGTAGCCCGACACCATCTTGGCGTAGAGCCATTCCGGAACGGTCTGGTCGGCGCCGGTGGTGAAGAGCGACAGGGGGAAATTGCCCCAGGACAGCAAAAAGGCGAACAGCCCGCCGGAGACAACCCCCGGCCAGAGCACCGGCAGGGTGACCTCTTTCAAGGTCTGCCAGCGGGTTGCGCCCAGATCAAAGGCGGCCTCCTCCAAAGCGGGGTCAAACGAGTATGCCTGGATAGAGATGACAAGGGTCACGATCGGCACAATCCATACCAAGTGCGCGATCACCGCCGTCCGCCAGTCGGGGATGATCCCGACGGAAGAAAACCAAATCAGCAGGGCCAGACCGAGCACGGCCTGGGGAAAGAAAATCGGCAGCAGGACCAGGCGCTGATAGAGGCGCCGGCCGCGCCAGTCGAAGCGGGCAAAAGCCAGCGCCCCAAAGAAGCCGAGCACCACCGATACCAGGGCCACGATGAGCGCTATGGAGAGCGAGGTGGAAACCAGATCCCGCACGGTGAGGGAGGTGAAGGCCCTCTCGTACCACTGGGTGTCGAAGGCCGGGATCGGAAAGCGGAAGTAGCGCTGCTTGGAGAAGGAAGCCAGGGCGACGCAGAAGATCGGCAGATAGAGAAAGAGGATCAGCGATCCCGACCAGACCGCGATCAGATTGTGGGTAACGCGCTTTTTGCGGCCGTCAGTCATTGCCGCCACGCCCCAGGATGCGGTCCAGGTCGACCCAGCTCAGCAGGGTCAGGACCAAGGTACCGGAGAACAGAATCAGGATGACCGAAAGGGCCGAGCCCAGCGGCCAGTTCTGGCCGAAGGTGAAGGCGGTTTCGATTTCGTCGGCGATCATGATGACGGCCTGTCCGCCCAGGATCTTTGATTCGGCCAGCGATCCCAGGGAAAGGATAAAAGTCAGCAGCCCGCCGATCAGGATGCCCGGCGTGGCCAGCGGCAGTTCGATTTCGCGAAACACCTGCCAGCGCGACGCGCCCATATCGAAGGCCGCTTCGGTGACCTCGCGCGAGACCATCGAGATGCCAAGCACCATGGGGAACAGGGTGAAGGGCAGGTAGACGTAAACCAACCCCAGCACGATGGCCGGCACGTCATAGAGAATGCTTTCGCCGTCGAAGCCCAGCCAGGCCTTCAGGCCGCCCAGGAAGACGCCGCCCTTGATGAGGAAAAGCATCCAGCCGAAGAGCCGGATGTTTTCGGAGACGAAGAGCGGAATGATGATCGCCAGGGTCATCAGGTTGGCCCAGCGCCCGAACAGCTTGGCCATGCCGTAGGCGATCGGCCAGCAGATCACCATAAGCAGCACCACGGTAACCAGCGCCAGCCCGAGGGACTTGGCAAAGGAGATGTAGTAGCTGCCGGAAAAGACGGCGAGATAGTTCTCGAAGGTCGGCGGAAAGGTGAAGTCGAAGGTTCCTTCTGGCATGAAGGAATAACCGAACACCGCCAGCAACGGCGCGGCGAAGGCCAGCGCCAGGAAGATCAGGACGGGCAGGGCGGCCAGCAGACCGGGACTGACGCGGAGGCTTCGTCCCCGGCGTAGCCTTGGCTTGGCGGCCTCCGTGGTTCTGACCTCCGTTGTTGCGGTCATTCCGTTGCCAGCACGCTGTCTCGTGCCTCCCAACCGATGATGACCTCGTCGTCCAGGTTGCCGCCGTAGCGCTGCTCACGCAGTTTCTCGACCAGGAAGACCTGTTCCCCGACGCGGACCTGATACTGGATGCGGCTGCCCAGGGCGTATTCGTTGTAGAGCACGCCGGTGACGGTGTTTTCCGCCGTCTCGCCCGGCCCGATGAAGCGCAGGTATTCGGGGCGGATGACGAGATAGCCGCTCGCGAAGTCCGCCTTGGCGTCCGGGCCCTGAAGGGTCGAACCCAGGACCGGGCAGTGCAGGCCGGCGCCGTTGGGTTGTACCTCCAGCACATTGACCTCGCCCATGAACTCGGAGACGAAGCGGTTGGCCGGGCGCGAATAGATTTCATCCGGCGCGCCGACCTGAACCAGTTCGCCCATCCGCATGATGCCGATGCGGTCGGACATCACCATGGCCTCTTCCAGACTGTGGGTGATGTAGACGAAGGTCTTGCCGGTTTCCCGATGCAGGTCCTTCAGTTCCTTTTCCAGGGTTTTGCGCAGGCGATAGTCGATGGCTGAAAGCGGCTCGTCGAAGAACAGAATTTCGGGATCGAAGGCGAGGGCGCGGGCCAGCGCGATACGCTGGCGCTCACCACCGGAGCACTGGCTGACCTGCTTTTTATAGTAATCCTCCGGCAGGCGCAGCAGGCGCAACAGCTCGTCGGCGCGGTTCTTCCGCTCGGCCGGTGGCACGCCGCGCATCTTCAGCGGGAACTCGATGTTCTGGCCGACGCTTCGGTGCGGGAACAGGGCGAGCGACTGAAAGACCATACAGGTCGGACGGCGGTTCGCCGGGGTTTCGTTGATGCGTTCTCCGCGCAGCAGGATCTCTCCGCCGCTGGGCTCTTCCAGGCCGGCCAGCATGCGGATGAGCGTGGTCTTGCCGGAGCCCGATGGGCCGACAATGGTGAAGAACTCGCCCTCCTGGATGGCGAGATCGATTTCCTTCACCGCTTCGAACTGTCCAAAACGCTTGGACAGTTGTGACAACCTCAGAATTGGGTCGGCCACAATAACTCCCTATTTTCGGCCCGCAGATCCCGCGGCATGCGGTGCCCGGGCAGGCCCCGGTGATCCCTCAGAAAAGGATACCCGGGCCGCCCGCTCTCGGTACCGTTTAAGCCTCGCGCTTGGCCGCATTATAGATCTTATCCATGACGTCGTAGTCCGGATTGATCTGGTAGTCGACGGTGTTCGACAGTTCTTCTTCCAGGCTATCCCACTGGATGGCGTCCAGCTCTTCAGAGCTGAACTTCTCAAAGACTTGCGGGTTGGCCATCTGGGTGACCGGATTGTAGGTGCCCTCGGCGAAAGCCACGGCGTGACAGACCTCCGGGTCCTGAACGTACTCCAGGAAGTCGAGGGCCAGGGGCGAACCGTTGGGATTGTTAACCACCGAGGTGATCTCCACCCAGGTAATGCCGCCCTTGCCACCGGCCAGCGGGCCCTTCTTGGGGGTGATGCCGCGGATGTTGGTGGCGCCGTCCAGGCGGGCCGGGCTGGCGGTGTAGGTGCCGCCGGTCAGGTAGAAGTCGATCTCGCCGTTGATCAGCGCCAGGTTCATCGCCACCAGATCGTCGGTCAGCAGCTTGGCGCCCTTGAACCAGGCGCGGGCCACTTTCTCGAAGGCCGCAATCTCGGCCTCGCTGTGCTTGACGAAGGGGTCGAGCCCGGCGCCGATGCACATGTGGTAGATGTTCCAGTTGTCGTAGGTGAGGATACCGTAGCGACCGGCATTGGAGGCCTCGTTGAAAAGGTTGAAGCCTTCGTCCTCCGCCGTGGCGCGGCTCACCTTGTCGGTGTTCACGACGAAATTGAAGGGGCCGAAGCGCTGTACCATGCCCAGCAGTTCTTTGCCGTCGGGTGAATAGCACCAGGGATATTCCTTGCCGTAGGGCGCCATCATGTTGGCGAAGTAGGGCTCGAAGCGTTCCTGCGGCAGCGGCTTGATGAGACCTTCCGGCCACATCTGGTCGCGCGCCCAGGGCTGGTTCAGGTTGATGACATCCCAGACGTTCACCTCGCCGGCGCGCAGCTTGTTGATCATGTCCGGGTCGGAGGTGCCGCTCTCGGCTTTGACCGATGCGCTGGTTTTGCGGCGGAAGGGGTCGAGCACCTCGTCGGAGTTGTAGCCCTCCCAACAGAGGATGTTCAGCTCCTTCTCTCGTGCGGCGAAGGCTGTGCCCGCCATGGGCCCGGCAAGCCCGAGCGCGCCGGCGGCGGCGGTGTACCTCAACAAACTGCGACGGTCGAACTGCATGATCACGCTCCCCGTTTTTTTGTTTTGCCCCGGACCATCCGAAGGGCAGCCAGCGGCGTGGGGTCTGATCTTCGTCGATCGCCCGGCCGATGGTTCCCTAAAAGATCCATTTGATGAAAGTACCACGCAAAATTTGGTAATTCCAACATGATTTGTTGTACTCACCACGAAGTTGGGGCATAACCGAAGCAAGGCGTTTGCCGGAAACAGCGGACAGACTGCGAAGAGGGAAAGCCCCGAGATGACGCGACCCATAGCGCGACCGGCGATTGACTTTATTTTCATGTTCACCCGCGCGGACCAGACCGTGCAGGACTGCCTGGAGGTCTTTGACGTTGTTGTCTCCGCCGGCGTAAAGCACATGGGCTTCAAGGACGTGGGGGTGAGTTTCGATACCCTGGTGGAGTTGAATCGCCGCATCAAGGATGCCGGGGCGACCAGCTACCTTGAGGTTGTATCCACCACGCCGGAGGCTTGTCTGAATTCGGCCCGCGCGGCCCGCGATATCGGCGTCGACTGCGTGATGGGCGGTACCGATGCGGCGGGCATTTTGAGCGTACTGGACGGCAGCGGAATCGGGTATCTGCCATTCCCCGGCCGGCCGATCGGCCATCCCACGGCGCTGGGCGGCACGGCCACCGACGTTGAAGCGGACTGCCGCAAGTTCGAATCCCTGGGCTGTTCGGGCGTTGACCTTCTGGCCTACCGCGCGACGGAGGCCGATCCGCTGGAATTGGTAAAGGCCGCACGGCGGGCGACCCAGGGCACACTTGTGGTGGCCGGCAGCGTCGACTCGCCGGATCGTATCCGCGCGCTGGCGGAGGCCGGGGCCAACGCCTTCACCGTGGGTTCCGCCGCCTTCGACGGCTCCTTTTCGCCGCGCAAGGGCGCCCTGGCCTCGCAGTTGGGGGACATTCTGGAAGCGGCCGCATGAGCGCGTCGGTCAAGAGTCTGGCGGCCGCGAAAGCCGGTGCGGACAGGGCCGCTGCCAAGGCCGGCGATCGGCTGGACCGCGACGAGCGCCACCGCCGCATCATCGGCGAGCTGAAGTCGAACCCCACAGTCCGTATCTCCCACCTTGCCGAGGCCTTCGGTGTTTCCACCGAAACCGTACGCCGCGACATCGACAGCCTGTCGTCGCGCGGCCTGGTGGAGCGCACCTACGGCGGTGCCGCCGCCCCTATGGGGCGCGAGCCCACGGTGCGTGAGCGTACGGCCTCCATGGTCGCAGAGCGCCAGCGCATCGCCGCGGTCGCCATCCAGGCCATCGCACCGGGCGACGTGGTGATGATCGATTCCGGCGCCACCACCCATCACCTGGCTCAGGCCATCGCCGCTGCAGGTGTCGAGGCCACGGTGATCACCAACGGCCTGGAAATCGCCGAGGAGGTCGGGGCTTCCTCAGCCGTGCGGGTGATCCTTTGTCCGGGTGCCTATTCGGCCCACGAGAAAGGCGTCTACGGGCAGGACACCTGCGACTTCCTGGCACGGTTCCACGCCAACGTCGCCTTCACCTCCGCCGGCGGCATCACCGAGGGCGGGGTGACGGACGTGGACTCCAATGCCTGCTGGATCAAACGTTCCATGTTCCAGCGGGCTGAGCGGCGCCTCTTCATGATGGACAACGCCAAGTTCAACGTGCGCCTGTTGGAGATCGTCATGCCGCTCACCGATCTCACCGACCTGGTGGTCGACAAACCCCTGCCGGAGAAGCTCGCCGAGGCCGCCAAGGCGGCCGGCATCACGACGGTGGTGGCCTAGGGTACTTTGGGTCGCGTAGGGTCGGCAGTTCTATGTTGAAGCGCAATCGACTTTTCGCATGATCAGCGCGTTCGATTGAGGTGTGGTAGAAGGCCTTCGAAGTTTGACAGTCCCAGAAAAGTACCAAGTCGGCATTCTGCTTGTTCGTCACTCAGATTGACAACCAAGAGATCGTCGGGCCGCTGTCGAAAATGTTCGATGACCTGTTCATTGTGCTGATCATAGTGCTGCTTGTAGATCCGCTCATCGTACAGAGTATTTTCGTCAATCCCATAGACAAGCTTCATGTTGTTCCATATCCATCCTCTATGCCGGTAACCGAAGTTCTTTAGGTCCTCCGGCGTTGGAACTCTGCCCTTACCGACGATTTTCGTGTGGAACCGAATGACAGAGCCGTACCATTCATCGGCGTTTTTGCGCACTGAAAGTATGAATCTGGATCCGGGAAACGAAGCATCAAGTACTTCGAAGGTCTTGGGGAGACTAAAGGGAATATCCTGGAATGCCTGTGCCGATTTGCAAAGGTCAACGATGCGGTCGAACCTTCCTGCTCCCCAATCGTATATGAGGCTCTCTCCGGCAGCCTGATTTCCAAGGAGAAAACCAGCTTTTTTTAGAACCGCGCCGAGCGAAGTTGTGCCGGTCTTGTTTCGACCGATACAGAATACCTTTGCATCATGACGAGTACTCATTTCTTGCCCGTTCATTGTCAGGTTCGGTCGTCGATAGGCTGCGTGCGGATACACACTTCGTTCTACGGCGTTGCCGTTGTAAAGTATTTCACCAAAGCACAATTGAAAAGCCGACCGCGATTGATAGGTTTGTGGACTTTCGTCGCGATGATTCCATTCTCGCGACAGCTTCAGATATGCGGTGGGTTCCAATCCGAAGTGGGACTGCGCAACATGGCATTCGCCAAGCCAATTTACTCTTGTCCACCCGGCAGGCAACCTCGGAGAGCATCCAGGCGATCACCGCATCCCTTGCAGCGTACGCTTTCTGGGAGAGCGGATGAACGAAGTAATAGCCGCTTTGGTCCGCATCCCCGTGGGCCGCTGCGGCAAAACGGGGGAGGTCTCCTCGCTGATTGCCAATGTGCTTTCAGATGACACCACCTACATGGCCGGCCAGAACCTGCGCATCGACGGCGGCCTGACCCACGCGGCGTTGCGCGGCTGGCGGACGTTCCTCAATAAAGCTCCAGATACTCGTCGCGTTCCCAGTCGGTGACGTGGCTGCGGAAGCGGGCCAGCTCGGCCTCCTTCACGGTAACGAAGAGCTTCACGAAGTCGGCGCCCAGCATTTCCTGCATGGCCTTGTCCTTCTTCAGGGCGATGAGGGCATCTTCCAGGCTGCCGGCCAGCTTCTGGTGCTTGGGGTCATCCTCCGACGGGCCCTTTGAAGGGGTCGGCAGCTCACCTTTTTCGTTCAGGCCCAGCAGGCCCGCGGCCAGTACCCCGGCGGCGGCGAGGTAGGGGTTGGCGAGGCCGGAGGCGGCCCGCATCTCGATGTGGCAGTTCTCTTCGCCGACGTCCTTCATGCGCACCATGGCCGTGTGGTCCTCCACTCCCCAGGAAATGTTCGAGGGCGCGAAGGTGTGCGGCTTCAGGCGGTGATAACAGTTCGGCGTCGGGCCGATCACCTGGCTCAGGCCATTGCCGCTGCAGGTGTCGAGGCCACGGTGATCACCAACGGTCTGGAAATCGCCGAGGAGGTCGGGGCCTCCTCAGCCGTGCGCGTGATCCTCTGTCCCGGCGCCTATTCGGCCCACGAGAAGGGGGGCTACGGCCAGGACACCTGAGATTTCCTGGCACGGTTCCACGCCAACGTCGCTTTCACCTCCGCCGGCGGCATTACCGAGGGCGGGGTGACGGACGTCGACTCCAATGCCTGCTGGATCAAACGTTCCATGTTCCAGCGGGCTGAGCGGCGCCTCTTCATGATGGACAACGCCAAGTTCAACGTGCGCCTGTTGGAGATCGTCATGCCGCTCACCGACCTCACCGATCTGGTGGTCGACAAGCCCCTGCCGGCGAAGCTGGCCGAGGCGGCTAAAGCAGCCGGCATCACGACGGTCGTGGCCTGATCCAGTACCCTTAGAATAGATAGCGAACGGAGATCGGGTAACCCCGCAACTCCGGATGCGCGTAATAGCTGGCGTGCAGCACGGTGCTGTTGTCGAGGATTGCGACTTCGCCAACGCCTTCCGCCGCGCGCCAGGGAATCTCCACCAGCACTTTGTTGACAAGCTCTGCGACCGGCTCCTTCTCAAAAAGCCGATAGCTCTTCTTGAACTCGCTGCCGCCGTGGCCTTCCTTCTGGGCCTGCAGACAGGCGGCAGCATTAGCCAAGACCAGAGTGGAGGAGCTGCGCGGTTGGCGTTGAATGGCATCGAAAGGATCGCGCCAGAATAGCGTATAGTGATCCGCTTGGGTGGGACCTCTGTCGATGTGAAATTCCAGGTTGGCGAAGACATTGCGCTGATCCGCGCATCTTGCCTCATCGGAAAGGTGAACGTTGCGGAGGATGACCGGGCCGAAGGTGTGAACCAGCCTGCGCAGTTCTGCGTGAAGGGTTTTGGTCCGGTCGTGAAGGGGTAACTCGACCGGGCTGCTGAAGGCCGCCAGCAAACCGAAATGACGGAACGGCGGGGCGGTCACCGGGCTGCCGCAGTCCGGTTCGTAATGCTCTACCAGACGGCGCCGGTATTCGGGAATCATGACGCTGATCTCGAAGTCGGCGCCGCCGGCACGGCCCCGCAAAGGCTCCGTCGGCTGTTCCTGCAAGCTTTGCAGGAGCGCTGGGCTCAATCCGATGCACATTTAGTCGATTGCCTTGACCAGGCCGCCGGCGATCTTGGCCATCATATCGTGAAGCCGGGTGGCGATTGTGGTGATGTCCGCGTGAAGCTCGTTCAACGCGGTTTCCGGTTTTACCGGGCCCGGTTCGAGCGAGAAGCAGCAGTCCGGGTCCGTCTGGTCCAAGGACACCAGCACCACCTGCCAGGATGCATGAAGGCTGTGGGTCAACTCCAACTGCCTTATGGCACCGGCAAGTGCGCGAACATGGATCAGACCGTCACAGTAGAACCATACACGCGGGATCTTCCAAAGCGCGCCGTCGGGACCGTTGTGTCCTTCGCAGGACCAACAGGGCTGAAAGACCTTGAGCCGCTGCAATTCGTAAACCAGAGGGGCGATCAAAGGCTCAAGCGGATGTTTCTCCGGATCCGAAGACAACCTGCGGGGAACATCCGGGCAGGAAGGCGAGCAATTGGGACTAAAGGCATTGGGGCAGTTGGCCGCGCAGGGCGGTGGCGCATCGACACCGGCGTCGAGCAGTTTCGACAGGTCGTCACGCGCACGATCTTTCTGGCCTTGATCGTTGGTTCGGTGTTCGATTTTCATCTCAGCCCAAGATGGTCACTCTTTAGAGAAAGCTTAAGCGCCACCAGTTTCGGTGAGAGAGGTTGAGTTTGCCTTAAGTGGCGTCGTGGAACTCACGCCACGGAAATTCAACTGCCGGTTCCGGCGGCTCGCTGCGCCGCGCCTCCCGGCCCGGGTCAGGCGACCTCGGAGAGAACCCAGGCGATCACCGCATCTCTCGCGGGGTTCGGTCTCTGCGTGAGGGGATGAACGATATGGTAGCCGCCCTGGTCTTCGCCTGTGTCCTGCCAGAGGGCGACGAGTTTGCCCTTTGAAATCTCGTCATCCAGAAGAAGGCGCGGTGCCAGTGCGATACCTTGTCCATTCGCCGCCGCGTCCATCGCCAAGGCCGTTTGATTGAACTGCATCATCCGATGCCGCGCCTTTGTGCCGTTGTTCTCGAACAGCTTTTCCCAGAAGGCATGGCTGTCCTGAATGAGTCGCTGGCCGGCAAAATCCTCGAAGCGATTGATCGGCATTGCGTCCTTCGCGTAACCGGGGCTGCAGACCGCGCAGAGTTCGAGGGGGGCGAGCAGGGCGGTCTGCATTCCCTTTTCGAAGGGCGGACGCCCCAGGCGGATGGCGATGTCGACGCCATCGGACTGAAAGTCGGCGAGCCGTTCGCTGGCGACGGTCTGCAGGTCGATGTCGGGATGCGCCCGCGCGAAGTTGCCCAAGCGCGGCACCAGCCATTTCGTGGCGAACGACGGCGTCACGCTGAGGGTTATGCGCGCGCCCTCCGGCCGCAGTTTCTGCGTGGCGTCATCGATCATTGCCAACGCCTGTCGGATCGGGCCGTGATAGCTGTGCCCGAGCCCGGTCAGGGCAAGACCGCGCGCCTTGCGATGAAAAAGCTGGAGTCCCAGGTCGCTCTCAAGCCGCCGCACCTGTTGTGCCACGGCCCCCTGGGTCAGGTTCAGTTCTTCCGCCGCCTGCCGAAAGGTCAGATGCCGGGCGGCGGCATCGAACATCCGCAAGGCGTTCAGGTTCGGCGTTCGCAAGGATTTCTTCTTTCACAAGGCAGTAGAATTTCTACAGTCTCGCGCGACGAGACATGATTGGTCAAGGGGCCGTTGGAGGTCCATGTTTGGGCCAGATAACGAAACCGAATACCGACAATGGAGAAACGGTCATGGCTTCCCCCAAAGTAGCAGTTATCACCGCCGGCGGCAGCGGCATGGGCGCAGACGCGGCACGGCGCCTGGCCGCAGAGGGCTATGAAGTTGCGATCCTGTCGTCGTCGGGCAAGGGGGAGGCCCTGGCTAAGGAGCTTGGCGGTGTCGGCGTCACGGGGTCGAACCAGTCGCCGGCCGACCTGCAGAAGCTGATTGACGCCGCAATGGAGCGTTGGGGCCGTATCGACGTGCTGGTCAATTCCGCCGGGCACGGGCCCAAGGGGCCGGTGCTGGAGATCAGCGACGAGGACTGGCACAGCGGGATGGATGTCTACCTGCTGAACGTGATCAGGCCCGCCCGCCTGGTCGCACCGATCATGGCCGCCCAGGGCGGTGGCGCCATCGTGAACATCTCCACCTTCGCCGCCTTTGAGCCGGACCCGCTGTTCCCGACCTCGGGCGTTTTCCGTGCTGCCCTGGCCAGCTTCACCAAACTCTTTGCCGACAAATATGCCGCTGACAACATTCGCATGAATAACGTTCTGCCGGGCTTCATCGACAGCCTGCCGGAAACCGAAGACCGCCGTGCCCGCATCCCCATGGGCCGCTATGGCAAGGCCGGAGAGGTTTCCTCCCTGATTGCCTATCTGGTCTCCGACGATGCCGCTTACATGACCGGACAGAACCTTCGCGTGGACGGCGGATTGACCCATTCGGTGTGAGGCCGTTGCCGCATCTTCCTTAGTAAACCTCCAGGTACTCGTCGCGCTCCCAGTCGGTGACGTGGCTGCGGAAGCGGGCCAGTTCGGCTTCCTTCACGGTGGTGAAGAGCTTCACGAAGTCGGCGCCCAACATGTCCTGCAGGGCCTTGTCCTTCTTCAGCGCGGCAAGTGCGTCTTCCAGGCTGCCGGCCAGCTTCGGATGTTTGGGATCGTCCTCCGACGGGCCCGTTGAAGGGGTCGGCAGCTCACCCTTTTCCCTGAGGCCCAGCAGGCCCGCGGCCAGTACGCCGGCGGCGGCGAGGTAAGGGTTGGCGAGGCCGGAGGCGGCGCGCATTTCGATGTGGCAGTTCTCTTGGCCGACGTCCTTCATGCGCACCATGGCCGTGCGGTCCTCGACGCCCCAGGAGATGTTGGAGGGGGCGAAGGTGTGCGGCTTCAGGCGGTGATAACAGTTCGGCGTCGGGCCGATCACCGGCTGCATCGCCTTGGCATGGGTCAGCAGGCCGGCGGCGAACTTGCGGATCAGCGGGTTCATGCCTTCTTTGGCGCCCTTGGTGTAGAAGGCGTTCTTGCCGGTCTTGCGGTCGATCAGGCTGATGTGGACGTGGCAGCCGCAACCGCCCATGTCGCTCGCCGGCTTGGACATGAAGGTCGCCAGATAGCCGTCGCGGTGGGCCAGTTCCTTGATCGCATTCTTGAAGGTGAAAGCCTTGTCCGCCCCCTCCAGGCCGACGCCGGGGCCGTAGTTGATCTCGAACTGCGACGGCGAGTACTCGCAGTTGTGGGTGATGACGTCGATGCCCGCCGCCTGCAGCGTGTCCAGCAGATCGTCGAGGAAGGGCACGTAGTGATTGCGCGTCGCGTTGAAGATATGGACGCCGCCGAAGAGGGGGGCCTTGGTCTCCGGGTCCAACAGATAAAACTCGTATTCCAGGCCGAACATCACGTCGTAGCCCATCTTCCGGGCCTGCTGCAGCAGGCCCGCCAGCACGGTCCGCGGGGTGGCGGCGATGGGCTCGCCCGGCGCCCAGAGGGCATCGCAGATCACCTTCGCCGTATCTTCCACCCAGGGCACGGCGCGCAGGGTCGCCGGGTCGGGGATCAGCATCTGGTCGCGGTAGTTCACTTCCTCATGGACGCCGCTGCCGCCGATGACGTTGGAGGCGGTGTCGAGGCCGATGGTGCCGCCGTAGAAGTTCAGGCCCTTGCGGGCGTAGCTCTCCACCTTGGCAATGGGGATCACCTTGGTGCGGCTGGTGCCGTGCAGATCCGGCAGCTCGAAACGGACGTAGCGCGCGCCCATTTTTTTCAGCGCCGCCATCATTTCCTTTACTGAATCCCCCGCCATGCTCTGCCTCCTCAAGACCTTTGTTTGTTATTCGGCTGCTTCGAAAGTTGGTACTTGCCAACAATATGTTGCAGTTGCCAAGTGACGCAAGCTACCTTCGCTTTTTTGGTGCCGAGAGCGCCGGCCAATCGGTGAGCCTATCATGGGCGCCCGGATTCCCGGCGGTTTGGCGGATCGATGGTTCAGGCGGGGGAAGACGATGAGCGGACAGCAGATGGCGGGGCGGCATGCCGTGATCACCGGCGCCGGGGCGGGTATCGGCCGTGAGGCCGCATTGCTTTTCGCCCGCGAAGGGGCGACTGTCGCCGTTGCCGATTTGAATCTGGCGGCGGCCGAGGAAACCGTGGCGGCGATCACGGCCGATGGCGGCAAGGCGCTGGCGCTGGCTGTCGATGTCGCCCAGGCGGATTCGGTGGAGGCCATGATATCCGCCGCCGAGGCCGGTCTCGGGCGGGTCGACACCCTGTTCAACAACGCCGGGGTGATGCTGTCGGCGGACCGTGGGCCTGAAGATACCGAGATGGCGATCTGGGACCGGACTATCGCCATCAACCTGACCGGGGTCTTCCACTGTTGCCGTTTCGGCCTTCCGGCGCTGCGCCGGGCCGGCGGCGGCGCGATCCTCAACATGTCCTCGTTGGTCGCGGTCATGGGCTCTGCCGTGCCGCAGCTTGCCTACACCGCGTCCAAGGGCGGGGTTATGGCAATGACGCGGGAGATCGCCGTGCAGTATGGCCGCCAGGGCATTCGCGCCAACGCGCTGCTGCCCGGCCCGATCGGCACGCCGCTGACGGCGGAACTGTTCGACACCGAGGAAAAGCTGGAACGGCGGCGCGTGCACATGCCCCTCGGCCGTTTCGGTGAGGCGGGGGAGGTGGCGGCGGTCGCCTGCTTCCTCTGTTCCGATGCGGCAAGCTATGTGACCGGCGCCGGCTGGCTGGTGGACGGCGGCATCACGGCGGCCTACGTGACGCCTGAGGACCCGGCATGAACACCGCTGCAAACAGGCGGGTTACTCTAGGTATCGATCTCGGTGCCGGCAGCCTGAAGGCCGCCCTGGTCGACGAGACCGGCGAAACACTGGGCGAGGCGGCGGCGCCTATTGCAACCTCTGCCCCTCAACCCGGTTGGTCGGAACAGGATCCGGCGGGCTGGTGGTCCGCGCTCTGTGCGGCGGTTCCCGCCGTCATCCGGAAAGCCGGTATCTCTGCCGAACAGATCGCCGCCGTCGGTCTGTCCGGCGGCGCCCATATCGCGGTACTGGAAGACGCCGCCGGGCAGGTGATCCGCCCGGCCATCATGTGGAACGACCAACGCAGCGCCGCCGAGGCGGAAGAACTCCACAACCGGGCCGGCGACCAGATCATCGAAAAGGGTCTGAACCGGGCCAACCCGACCTGGACGCTCTGCCAGCTTGCCTGGTTGCATAAGCATGAGCCCGAGGCCATTGAACGCACGGCAAGGCTCTATATCTCCAAGGACTGGCTGCGCAGCCGCCTTACCGGGGACTGGACCACGGACTACTCCGATGCCCTGGGCGCGCTGATGTCCGACGTCGACAGCCGCGGCTGGTCGCCGGAACTCTGCGCCCTGATCGGCTGGGACATGCAGCGCCTGCCGCCGGTCCGTGAGCCCAGCGACATCGCCGGGACCGTTCACGGCGAGGCCGCGGCGGCCACCGGCCTGAAAGAAGGCACGCCGGTCGTTGTCGGCTCCAACGACACGACGGTGGAGCTGTACGGCGCCGGGGCTGTCGCGCCGGGCCAGGGGGCGATCAAGCTGGCCACCGCTGGGGTCGTCTTCCTGACGACCGGCAAGCCAGAGGTGCATCCGCCGGTGTCCTGCTACCCCCATATCATGCCCGGCCAGTGGTACATGGCCTCCGGCATCAATGCCTGTGCCACGGCGCACCGCTGGGTCCGCGATACCTTCTTTTCGGACTTGCCGGAGGAAGGGGCCTTTGCCGAGATGGACCGGCTCGCCGCTGCTGTGGCGCCGGGCTGCGACGGCCTGATCTTCCATCCCTACCTGATGGGCGAGCGCGCGCCCCATTGGGACCCCAAGCTGCGCGGCGACTTCATCGGGTTGACCCTGGCGCACAACCGCGCCCACTTCGCCCGCGCCTGCTACGAGGGGATCGCCTTTGCCCTGAACGACGTGCTGCAGACCGCCAAGTCCCTGTCGGGGGCGACCTTCGGTGACATGCGCCTGCTCGGCGGCGGCGCGCGCAGCGCCACCTGGCGCCAGATCATCGCCGACGTCACCGGCCTGACCGTGAAGGTGCCGGTGAACGGCGATGCCTCCTTCGGCGCCGCCCTGGTGGCCGCCGTGGGCGCCGGGATCTTCGCCTCGCCGGCCGAAGCAGTCGCCCACTGCGTGCGTATAAGAGAGGAAAACACGCCCGACCCTGAGCGCCATGCCGCCTATGCACGGGCCTTTGCGCTCTACGATGAAGCACGGCGCGGCCTCACCGATATCAATCACCGCCTGCACGATGGTGCCTAGCGCCTCGACCTGGGGCCTCGCCCGGTACTATGCTGGCGGCCCCATCGATTCCCGCGGCAGGGAAGTCCTTCCCCGCTGATCCAGCCAAACTCGGAGTTCCGGCCATGTCAGGCAAATTGACCCTCGCCCAGTTGAAAGAAGCCGTCGCCCAGGGCGCCATCGATACGGTGCTTGTCTGCATGGTCGATATGCAGGGGCGTTTGGTCGGCAAGCGCTTCCAGGCCGAGTTCTTCGTCGATACCGCCGGGGGCGAGACCCACGCCTGCAACTACCTGCTGGCCAACGACATCGATATGGAGCCGGTGCCGGGCTACAAGGCGGCCAATTGGGCCCAGGGCTACGGCGACTTCGTTCTGATGCCGGATCTCTCCACCCTACGCGTCACGCCCTGGCTGGAGGGGACCGCGCTGGTGCTCTGCGACGTTCTGAACCATCACGGCCATGCGCCGGTTGAGCATTCTCCGCGCGCCATGCTGAAACGCCAGGTCGCGCGTCTGGCGGCCAAGGGCTACAAGCCCTACCTGGCCTCCGAACTGGAGTTCTACCTCTTCGACGAAACTTTCGAGAGCGCTCACCGGAAGCACTACCAGGATCTGAAAACCGAGGGCTATTACATCGAGGACTATCACATCTTCCAGACCTCCAAGGAGGAGGATGTGATGCGGGCCATCCGCAAGGGCCTGCAGGGCACCGGCATCCCGGTGGAGAATTCCAAGGGCGAGTGGGGCCCGGGTCAGGCGGAGGTGAACGTGCGCTACGACGAGGCGCTGACCATGGCCGACCATCATGTCATCCTGAAGAACGCCTGCAAGGAGATCGCGCACCAGAAGGGCAAGGCGCTCAGCTTCATGGCCAAGTGGAACTACGAACTGGCGGGCAACTCCTGCCATATCCACGCCTCGCTGTGGGACAAGGCCGGCAAGAAGCCTTTGTTCTTGGATCCCAAGGCCCCGCACGGCATGTCGAAGCTGATGCGCCAGTTCGTTGCCGGGCAGCTGAAGTATGCCGACGACATCACCTATTTCCTGGCGCCCTACATCAATTCCTATAAGCGCTTCCAGGCCGGCACCTTCGCCCCGACCAAGGCGGTCTGGAGCCTGGACAACCGCACCGCGGGCTTTCGTCTCTGCGGCGAGGCCAGCAAGGCTATCCGCATTGAATGCCGGGTCGGCGGCGGCGACCTCAATCCCTACCTGGCGTTTTCGGCGCTTCTGGCGGCGGGGCTGGCGGGCATCGAAGAGAAGCTCGACCTGTCGGAGCCCTTTGTCGGCGACGCCTATGGCGGCAAGAAGCTGCGCGATATCCCGAAGACCCTGCGCGAGGCGATCACGGCCTTGGAAAAGTCAAAGATGCTGCGCACCGCGCTGGGCGACGAGGTCGTCGATCACTACGTCCATACCGCCAAGTGGGAGCAGCTTGAGTACGACCGCCGGGTCACGGATTGGGAGCTGAAGCGCGGCTTCGAGCGCTCTTAAGCCGGCCTTGCCGCTAGCGTAAGAAGGTATAGCATCACGATCTGAGTTGCGCCCATCATTTCCCTGTGCGATGTTTCCGCATCAGGGAGGAATGGTCCCCGTGACGCGGATAACAATACAAGATGTCGCGCGCGAGGCAGGCGTTAGCGTCGCTACCGTCGACCGCGTGCTCAATCGCAGGGCCGGGGTTCGCTCAGACACCGTGAAGCGGGTCGAAGCGGCTGCCGACAAGCTGGCCTATCAGCCGGACCGCCTGGCCGCCCGCCTTGCGCGGGCGCGCGATTATCGCTTCTGCTTCGTCCTTCCCACCGGCACCAACACCTTCATGCAGTCGCTGCACAGCGAGGTGGAGGCGACAGCGGCCCGCCTGACGGCCGAGCGCATCCGCATCTCCGTTCGCCTGGTCGATGTCTTCGATGGCCTGGCCCTGGCTGAGGAACTGGAGCGGCTGGGCGAGGACTTCGACGGGGTTGCCGTCGTCGCGCTCGATCATCCGGCGGTGCGTGAGGCGATCAACGGCTTGGCCGATGCAGGCGTAAAGGTCGTCACCCTGGTGTCGGACGCGCCGGGGTCAAAGCGCGTCCACTATGTCGGGATCGACAACACCGCCGCGGGCCGCACGGCGGCCATGCTGCTGGGCCGTTTTGTCGGCCCGCGCAAGGGTAAGGTCGGCCTGATCGCCGGCTCCTTGGCGCTGCGCGACCATGTCGAGCGCCAGTTCGGCTTTGAGCAGGTGATGGCCCGGGAGTTTCCCCAGCTGGAGGTGCTGCCGGTTCGCGAAGGCCGCGACGATTTCGAGAAAGTCGAGACGGTAACCGCCGCCCTGCTGGCCGAGACCCCGGACCTTGTGGGCATCTACAACGTCGGGGCCGGCAACCGCGGTATCGTCGCGGCGCTGGAGGCCACGGAGCGCAGTGGCGAGGTGATTTTCCTTGCCCACGACCTGACGCCTTTCACGCGCAAGCATCTGGTGCGCGGCACCATCGACGCCATCGTCAATCAGGACCCGGGTCATCAGGCCCGCAGCGCGGCGCGGGTTTTGCTTTCGGCCTGCGAAGACACCCCGATCGTGCCGGATCAGGAGCGGATCCGGATCGACGTCTTTCTGCGCGATAACATTCCCTAACGATCTGACGCCACAGAAACCGGAGCGGCCGCGACGACACATGAAGGCGCAACAACCGGACGGCAGAAACAGAGGAGATGCTTGATGAAGACCATCAAAGGACCGGCGATTTTCCTGGCCCAGTTCGCCGGCGATGAGGCGCCTTTCAATTCCCTGGATGCCATTGCCGGCTGGGCCGCCGGGCTCGGCTACAAGGGCGTGCAGATGCCGAGTTGGGATGCCCGCCTGTTCGATCTGACCAAGGCCTCCGAGAGCAAGGACTACTGCGACGAAGTGAAGGGCACGCTGGCGGCGCATGGCCTGGAGCTGACCGAGCTTTCGACCCACCTGCAAGGTCAGTTGGTGGCGGTTCACCCGGCCTACGACGACGCTTTCGACGGTTTTGCGGCGCCGGAGGTGCGCGGCGATCCCAAGGCCCGCCAGGCCTGGGCGGTCGACCAGATGATGCGCGCCGCCAAGGCGTCAGCGAACCTCGGCCTTACCGCCCACGCGACTTTTTCCGGGGCGCTGGCCTGGCCCTATCTCTATCCCTGGCCGCAACGCCCGGCCGGCCTTGTCGAAACGGCCTTCGACGAACTGGCCAAGCGCTGGCGGCCGATCCTGGATGCCTTCGATAGCGCGGGGGTGGACGTCTGCTACGAGATCCATCCGGGCGAAGACCTGCACGACGGGGTGACCTTCGAGATGTTCCTGGAGCGGGTCGGCAATCACCCGCGCTGCAACATGCTCTACGATCCCAGCCACTATGTGCTGCAGGCGCTCGACTATCTGGACCACATCGACATCTATCACGAGCGCATCAAGATCTTTCACGTGAAAGACGCGGAGCTGAACCCCACGGGGCGCCAGGGCGTTTATGGCGGCTATCAGTCCTGGGTGGACCGGGCGGGGCGCTTCCGCTCCCTCGGCGACGGCCAGGTCGATTTCAGCAGCATCTTCTCCAAGCTCACCGGTTACGACTACGACGGCTGGGCGGTGCTGGAGTGGGAGTGCTGCCTGAAGCATCCGGAAGACGGCGCGCGCGAAGGCGCGATGTTCATCGAGGACCACATCATCCGGGTGACGGAAAAAGCCTTCGATGATTTTGCCGACGGCGGCACCGACGAAGCCGCCAACCGGCGCATGCTTGGTATCGGTTAAGGAGTGACGACGGAATGGCTATTAAAGGACGCAGCGAAGACCTGAGCAGCGGGCGCGTCCGCCTGGGCATGGTGGGCGGCGGGCAGGGCGCCTTCATCGGATCGGTGCACCGCCTGGCGGCGCGCATGGACGATCATTACAGCCTGGTTGCCGGGGCGCTGTCTTCCCAGAAGAAACGGGCCGTTGCTTCAGCCCTGGAACTGGGCATCGCAAAGGACAGGGCCTACGGCAGTTATGAGGAAATGGCGGCGAAGGAGGCGGCGCGCCCCGACGGTATCGAGGCGGTTTCCATCGTCACGCCCAACCACATGCACTTCCCGATCGCCAAGGCCTTCCTCAAGGCCGGCATACACGTGATCTGCGACAAGCCGCTTACGACAACGACAAAGGACGCCAGGGAGCTTGTGGCGCTGACGAAGAAGAGCAAACGCATCTTCGCCGTCACCCACAACTACGCGGGCTATCCCATGGTGCGTCAGGCCCGCGCCATGGTCGCCGCCGGAGACCTGGGCAAGCTGCGTGTGGTGCAGGTCGAGTACCCGCAGGACTGGCTGACCGAACGCCTGGAGGCCAGTGGACACAAGCAGGCGGCCTGGCGCACCGATCCGAAGCAGTCCGGCGCCGGTGGCTCGGTCGGTGACATCGGCACCCATGCCCATCAGCTTGCCAGCTTTGTTTCCGGCCTGACGCTGGACTCCATCTGCGCCGACCTCACCTCTTTCGTGAAAGGGCGCAAGCTGGACGACAACGTGAATATCCTGATGCGCTACAAGGGCGGCGCCAAGGGCATGCTCTGGGCCAGCCAGGTCGCGCCGGGCAACGAGAATGCGCTGCGCCTGCGCGTCTATGGCGACAAGGGTGGCTTGGAGTGGAGTCAGGAAAGCCCCAACGAGCTTTGGCATGCGCCCTACGGCGAGGCGCGCCGGCTTCTGACCCGCGCCGGCAACGGCGCCGATGAAGCGGCCGGCCGCGTCACCCGCGTACCGCCGGGACACCCCGAAGGCTATCTGGAGGGCTTTGCCAACATCTACACCGAGGTCGCCGCGGCAATCCGTGCGGCGCGCGCCGGCAAGAAGCCGGATGCGGCGGTCTACTTTCCGACGGTGGAGGAGGGCTTGAACGGCGTCGCCTTCGTCGAAGCTGCGGTGCGTTCCTCTGCCAAGGGCGCGGTTTGGGTGAAGCTGTAGGGCAGGATTTCGCTGGGCCAACAAAAAACTTGCGATGTTTAGTGAATTGCAGTTTACTAAACTTAATAAATAAACAAATGCCGAGGGCCGAAGCAGCCCCGGCCGGGAGGAAACGAGGCGCAGAAGACCTCAAAACTCAAAACAAGAGGTTCACTGAATTCAGTTCGCCGGCGCGGTGACTGAATGGCGTTGCGGCAGTTTTTCTGCCGGCGCCGCACTAACCCTTAGGGAGGAATAATAATGAAAAAGGTTCTCGCCTTAGCGACTGCGGTTTCCGCCGCAGCCTTCGCTTTTGCCGGACCGGCCGACGAGGCGCAGGCGCAGTCGAAAGAACTGACCCTGTGCTGGGCGGCCTGGGATCCGGCGAATGCGCTGGTCGAGCTTTCGAAGGATTTCACGGCGCAGTCGGGTATCGGCATGAAGTTCGAGTTCGTGCCCTGGCCGAATTTTGCCGACCGCATGCTGAACGAGCTGAATTCCGGTGGTAAGCTCTGCGACCTGCTGATCGGTGACTCGCAGTGGATCGGCGGCTCCGCCGAGAACGGCCACTATGTGAAGCTGAACGAGTTCTTCGACAAGGAAGCCATTTCGATGGACAACTTCCTGCCGGCGACCGTCTATGCCTACTCGACCTGGCCGAAGGGCTCGCCGAATTACTGGGCGCTGCCGGCCATGGGCGATGCGCTCGGTTGGGTTTACCGCAAGGACTGGTTCTCCAGGCCCGAGCTGCAGGCGGATTTCAAGGCCAAGCACGGCCGCGATCTGGCGCCGCCGACGACCTGGAGCGAGTTGAAGGAAGTCTCGGAGTTCTTTCAGGGGCGCGAGATCGACGGCAAAAAGATCTACGGCGCGGCCATCTTTACCGAGCGCGGTTCGGAAGGCATCACCATGGGTGCCACGGCGGCCCTCTATTCCTGGGGCTTTGAGTATCAGAATCCCGACAAGCCCTACGACATGGAAGGCTTTGTGAACTCTGCGGCAGCGGTCGAAGCGCTCGACTTCTACAAGGGGCTCTACAAGTGCTGCACCCCACCGGGCTACACCGATTCCTACATGCAGGAAGGTCTCGATGCCTTCAAGTCCGGCCAGGTCGCGATGATGATGAACTGGTTCGCCTTCTTCCCCGGCCTCCACAAGGACCCGGTTGTCGGCGGTGACCGGATCGGCTTCTTCGTGAACCCGGGCCAGAAGGTCGAAGCCTCGACCCTCGGCGGCCAGGGTATTTCGGTCGTTGCCTACTCCGATAAACAGGAAGAGGCCCTGCAGTACATCAAGTGGTTCGCCGGCGCTGACGTGCAGAAGAAGTGGTGGTCGCTTGGCGGCTATGCGGTGCACAACGCGGTGGTTCAGGACCCGGGCTTTGAGGCTTCGGCACCCTTTGCTGCGGACTTCCTGAAAGCTATGTCCGGCGTGCAGGATTTCTGGCAGGAGCCGGCTTACGCCGAGCTGATGCTGGCCATGCAGAAGCGCTTCCATGACTTTGTTGTTGCCGACCAGGGCACGGCACAGGAAGCCATGGACAAGCTGAAGGAAGACTGGGTCGAAGTCTTTGAAGACGAAGGCAAGCTCTAGCTTCTGACCGCGGGCTGTTCGCGTTCCCCTGTCCCGCTTCTTTTGGGGCAGGGGGGCGACCCCGCCACGCCCAAACCTTTTCCAACAGGCCTGCTGCTGCTTGGCAGGGGCGATGTTGAGTGGATCTCATGGCTGAATCGACGACACGCGGATTAGAGAAGGTGGCGGAGCGGGCCGCCCGGGCAACGCCGCCCGGTCTGGCACGGCGCTTCAGCGGCCTGTCGGACAAGGCGGTCGCCTGGCTCTTTGTCGGCCCGACCCTGGTCCTGCTGCTGGCGATCAACATCTTTCCGTTGATCTGGACGGTCTACCTGTCGTTCACGAACTACAAGGCCAACCGCTCGGCACGGGGCTACGAGTTCATCGGACTGCGCAACTATGAGCGGGTGCTGACCGACAGCGATATCTGGCAGACCCTGCAGGTCACTGCTCATTTCCTGATCTGGACCATGACGCTGCAGGTGATCCTCGGCTTCACCCTGGCCTGGCTGATCAACAAGCAGTTCAAGGGCCACGGCTTCTGGACCACGATCATCCTGCTGCCGATGATGCTGTCACCGGCGGTAGTGGGTAACTTCTGGACCTTCCTCTATCAGCCGCAGATCGGCCTCTTCAACTACGTCATCGCCTTCTTCGGCGGCATCGACCCTTCGTCGTTTTCAATGTTGGGCGACGTGAACCTGGCGCCCTGGGCCATCGTCATCGTCGATACCTGGATGTGGACGCCCTACATCATGCTGATCTGCCTGGCGGGGCTGAGGTCGATCCCCGACTATATCTACGAGGCGGCAGAGGTCGACCGTGCCTCGAAATGGCGGCAGTTCTGGTCGATCACCCTGCCCATGGTACTGCCGTTCCTCATGCTGGCAGTACTGTTCCGGGTCATCGAGAACTTCAAGATGTTCGACCTGGTGGTCGAGCTGACCTCCGGCGGGCCCGGGTCGATCACCGAACTGGCCTCCATCAACCTGAAGCGCGAAGCCTTCGAGAAGTGGCGCACCGGCTATTCCTCGGCCTTTGCGATCATCCTTTTCGTGACCGTCTTCGGGGTCGCAAACATTTACGTAAAGGCCCTCAACAAGGTGAAGCAGCGATGAGCGCCAGCACAGCCCACTCCGTCGTTGACGCCAAGCCCTGGACCCGGCATCTGTCCAGCGCGCTGGTCATCCTCTATGCGCTGATCACCATCCTGCCGCTGGTCTGGATCTTCATGACCGGCTTCAAGACGCCGCAGGATTCCATATCCTATCCGCCGAAAGTGGTCTTCGAGCCGTCGCTGGAGGGTTACGTGAACCTTTTCACCACGCGCTCCCGCCAGACGCCGGAGTACATGGCAACCCTGCCGCCGCCGGACAACTGGGCAGAGGCCCTGGTGCGCGACCGCAACATGGTCATCGCCGGTCCCTCGAAGTTCGGTGAGCGTTTTCTGAACTCGGTCATTATCGGTTTCGGATCTACGTTCCTGTCGGTCTTCCTGGGCACCCTGGCGGCCTATGCCTTTTCGCGCTTCAAGATACCGCTGAAGGACGATCTCATGTTCTTCATTCTGAGTACGCGCATGATGCCGCCGATTGCGGTGGCAATCCCGATCTTCCTGATGTACCGCAGCGTCGGCCTGTCGGATACGCATCTCGGCATGATCCTGCTCTATACGGCAGTGAATATTTCGCTGGCGGTCTGGCTGCTGAAGGGCTTCATCGACGAGATCCCGCTGGAGTATGAGGAAGCTGCACTGATTGACGGCTATTCCCGTCTCCAAGCTTTCATCAAGGTGGTTCTGCCGCAGGCCGCAACCGGTATCGCCGCGACGGCGATCTTCTGCCTGATTTTCTCCTGGAACGAATACGCCTTCGCGCTGCTCTTGACCTCCGGTACCGCGCAGACGGCGCCGCCTTTCATCCCCACCATCATCGGCGAGGGAGGGCTGGACTGGCCGGCGGTGGCCGCCGGGGCGACGCTGTTCCTCATCCCCATCGTGGCCTTCACCATCCTGCTGCGGAAGCATCTGCTGCGCGGCATCACCTTCGGAGCGGTGAGAAAATGAGCCTGGAACAAGACACGGAAGCCCAGAGTCTGCTGACCCGTTTTCTGCGGCTGCGCCGGGGGCCCTGGGAGAATCTGGCGACGGTGATCATAGCGATCGGTGTTTTCATGCTGATGCAGCCCTTCGCGCTCTCGCTGTTTACCTATTCCTTCGTAACCATCCTGACCGGCACGGTGATGTTCATCATCGTCAGCCACTTTCCGGAGTGAGGCGGGCGCATGGCTGAAATTCGTGTCGAGAACCTGCGCAAGACCTTCGGCGATTTCGTCGCGGTGGCCGATTCCTCCTTCACCATCGACGACGGCGACTTCTTCGTCATGCTGGGGCCGTCGGGCTGCGGCAAGACGACCACGCTCAGGATGATTGCAGGGCTGGAATTGCCCAGTTCCGGCGCGATCTATCTGGGCGGCGAGGATGTGACCTTCAACCGGGCCTCGCAGCGCGACATCGCCTTCGTCTTCCAGCTCTTTGCGCTCTATCCCCATATGAACGTGCGCCAGAACATCGGCTTCCCGTTGAAGTGCATCGGGCGGCCGCGCAGCGAGATCCGCGAAAGGGTCGAGGAGACGGCGCGCCTGCTGCGCATCGACCATCTGCTGAACAAGTCGGTCTCCGGCCTTGCCGGCGGCGACCGCCAGCGGGTCGCCCTGGGCCGCGCCATTGTACGCCGCCCCATGGCTTTTCTGATGGACGAGCCGCTGGGCACGCTGGATGCCGAGTTCCGCGATCTGATGTGCGAGGAGCTGCGCCTGCTGCACGACCGTATCGACGCGACCACGGTCTATGTCACCCACGATCAGCTGGAGGCCATGTCGATGGCCGACAAGATCGCGGTGATGAACAAGGGCTATGTCGAGCAGTTCGGTGCGCCGCAGGAAATCTACGACCGCCCGGCCACGATGTTCGTTGCCGAGTTCATCGGCTCCCCGCCGATGAACTTCCTGAGATTCCATGGCGCTGTGGCCAAGGGCGCTGCCGCCGTTCGCATGGACGCGACCGAGGTGATCCTGCCGGTCCTGCGTGAGGATCGGCCAGAGGGTGAACTGGCGCTGGGTGTCCGTCCGGAGCACATCCGTTTCGACGATGCCTCGGGCCTGCGCGGAGAGGTCTTCGAGGCCGAATATCTGGGCACCAACCAGATCGTTACGGTGGAAACCGGCCAGGGCATGGTGAAGGCGCGCTTGCGCGCCGATACCCGGGTATCGGCGGGGGAAACCGTCGGCCTCAGTTTCCTGTCCGAGCGTCTGTCGCTCTTTGACGTTTCCAGCGGCCGGGCGATCCAGACCGCGCTTTATGACGGAGGCCGTCATGGCTGAGGTTTGCCTGAGCGGCGTCACCAAGCGCTTCGATGAGACAACAGCGGTCGACCGAATGGACCTGACCGTGGCCGACGGCGAGTTCGTCGTTCTGCTGGGCCCGACCGGGGCGGGCAAGACCACGACCCTGCGCCTGGTGGCGGGCCTGGAAAAGGCCGATCAGGGCCGTATCGAGATTGCCGGCCGGGACGTCACCACGGCCTCGCCGACGGTGCGCGATGTCAGCTTCGTGTTTCAGCAGTACTCGCTCTATCCCCATCTGACGGTCTTCGACAACCTGGCCTTTCCGCTGCGCTCTCCGGCGCGCCGGGTGCCGGAGCCGGAGATCCGCGAGCGGGTCAACGCCATCGCCGAGATGCTGCGTATTCCGGACAAGCTGCAGAATAAGGCGACCCAGCTTTCCGGCGGCGAGATGCAGCGCGTGGCGATTGGCCGGGCGCTGGTGCGCGCGCCGCAGATCTATCTGATGGACGAGCCGCTGTCGTCGCTGGATGCCAAGCTGCGCGCCGACATGCGCATCGAGCTGAAGCGCATCCAAAAGGACCTGGGGGCGACCCTGCTCTACGTTACCCACGACCAGATCGAGGCCATGACCATGGCCAACCGCATCGGCGTGATCGACCAGGGCAAGTTGATCCAGGTCGGGGCGCCGCGAGAGATTTATGAAGATCCGCACAACGTCTATGTCGCGACCCGCCTGGGCCAGCCGGCGATCAATCTGATCCCCCGTGATCTCATTCCGGCCGGGGTGGCGCCCGCGGGGACGGCGACCATCGGCGCCCGGACCGAGCATATCCGAATTCGAAAGGTGGCGGAAAACACCGCCCAGGGAAAGGTTCAGTGGATCGAACACCTTGGGGATCAGAACCATCTTCATATCACCGTCGGCGACCGCAAGGTCACCACGTTGGTGGAGCCGGACACCGACCTGTCGGTGGACGACGGCGTGTCCCTGGAATTGATCAAGCCGCTCTACTTCGATGGCGCCGGCGAGCGTCTGAGGGCCGGAACGTGAGGATGCCATGTTAGACGATGCAGCAAGCCGCCGGGACCTGATAAAAGCGGTCGCGCAGGAAGTGATCGATCATGCGGAGGAACTGACGGCGCTGGATCAGGCCATCGGCGACGGCGATCACGGCGTGAACATGAAGCGCGGGGCCGAGGCGGTGCTGGCCGATATCGACAATCTGGCCGAGAAGACCCTGCCGGAGGGCCTGAAGGCGATCGGCATGGCCCTGGTGATGAAGGTCGGGGGGGCATCGGGTCCGCTCTACGGCACCTTCTTCATGACTCTCGGTAAAAGCCTTCCGGAGGAACCGGCTCCCGCCGACACGGTGGCGGCCTTCGAGGCTGCATTTCAGGCCGTGATGGCGCGCGGCAAGTCTCACCCCGGCCAGAAAACCATGCTGGATGTGCTGGCGCCGGCGCTGGAATGCCTGCAAGCGGACCCCAGCGCCTCGGCAGCGCTCTGCACAAAGGTTGCGGAGGCGGCGGAGGCCACCATCCCGATGTTGGCCGAAAAGGGCCGGGCCTCCTTTCTGGGCGAGCGCTCCATCGGTCACATGGACCCCGGCGCCCGCTCTTCGGCGCTGATCATCACCACCGTTTGCAAGACCCTGGGAGCAGCCGGTAAATGACCAAAGGGAATGTAGGGATCGTTATCGTATCGCACTCGGCCGATGTGGCCCGGGGCACCGCCGACATGGTACGTCAGATGGTGGGCGACGAGGTGCCCCTGGCCTGGTGTGGCGGCGATCCGGACGGCGGTCTGGGCACCTCGGTCGAAAGCATCCTGGGGGCCATAGACCAGGCCTGGTCCGAGGCCGGCGTGGCGATCCTGGTCGATCTTGGCGGCGCGGAGACCAACAGCGAGATGGCCATTGAGATGCAGCCTGAGGAACGCCAGTCCCTGATTGCGATCTGCAACGCCCCCATCGTCGAGGGTGCGGTGATCGCGGCGACGGAGGCCTCGGGCGGCGCGCCGCTGGCGGTCGTCTGCGGTACGGCGGAAGAACTCTCGCCGGCCTGACCAAGGGCGGCGCGACGGTGAAGAGGTAAGGCACGGCGGAGATGATGGAAGAAGCTTCAGTATTCATGACCCATGCGATCGGTCTTCATGCCCGGCCTTCGGTGAAGCTGACCAAGCTCGCCAAGACCTTCACGGCAAAGATCGAGCTGTCTGTCAGCGGCGAGGGGCCCTGGATCGACGCCAAGAGCATCGTCAAGGTCATGGCCGCGAAGGCACCACAGGACACGACGCTTTTCTTTCGTGCCGAAGGCGAAGATGCGGGCGCAGCTCTGGAAGCCTTGAAGGCCCTGGTGGAGCGCGACTTCGACGAGGGCGCGGCCGATGCGGCCAATGCCTGAAGCAGGCACACGCGAATTCAGGGGCAAGCCCGCGGCGCCGGGCTTGGCGACGGGAACCCTGGTGTTTCTGGACGAAGCCACGAACCGGCAAGCCGAAACCTCCGACGCTGCGCCTGGCAGCCCGGACGAGGAGGCCCGCCGTCTGCGTGAGGCCATCGCGGCCTCTGGCGAGGACCTGACCGCTTTGATGAGCAGCCTTGACGAGCAAAGCGCCGGGATCATCGAATTCCAGATCGCCATGCTGGAGGACGACGTCCTTGTGGAACCGGCACTGGCATCGATCGGCGCAGGGCAGGGGGCCGGCGTTGCCTGGCGTGGGGCGCTGGATGAACAGATCGCCGACTATGAAGCGGCGGAGGATGAGTACTTCCGCGCCCGCTCGGCGGATCTCAGGGATTTGCGGGACCGGGTTCTGCGGCATCTGGGCGGCGGTTTGCAGGCGCAAGCCATCCTTGGCGGTGTGGTGCTGGCCGGGCGCGACGTAACGCCCAGCCGGTTTTTGGAAACCGATTGGAGCCGGGGCGGCGGTCTCGCGCTGCGCCAGGGCAGCCCCTCCAGCCATGTCGCCATGTTGGCGCGGGCGCGCGGCGTTCCCATGGTGGTCGGTCTCGGGGATATCGAGCTGTCCGATGAGAGCGAGGTTCTGTTGGACGGCGATAGCGGCCTTCTGATCGTCGATCCGGATGCCGGGGCGCGGGCAGCCTTTGCCGAACGCCAGGAAGCGGCGCGGAACACGCGTGAGAGTGAAGATGAATTTCGCAGCAAACCGGCGGTGACCCGCGACGGCACACCGGTATCGGTCATGATAAACGTGGCGGACCCGGATGAGCTGGACGCTCTGGACCCGTCGCACTGCGACGGCATCGGCCTGGTGCGCAGCGAGTTCCTGTTTCACGGCGCCGGCGGACTGCCGGATGAAGAGCGGCAGTATCTCGCCTATCGGCGGATCCTGACCTGGGCGGCGGGCAAGCCGGTAATCATCCGCACCCTGGATGCCGGTGGCGACAAGCCGATTGCCGGGCTGACGGCGCCCGATGAATCCAATCCCTTCCTCGGCCTGCGGGGCCTGCGCCTCTCGCTCGCCCGTCCCGAGGTGTTCCGCGTTCAGTTGCGGGCGCTGGGGCGGGTCGCGTTGCAAGGCAACCTGAAGATCATGCTGCCCATGGTCACCCGGCCTGAGGAGATTGCCCAAGCGAAGAGGCTCTATGCGGAAGCGCTGGCGAGCCTGCGTGCCGAGGGGACTGACTGCGCCGAGGCGCCCCTGGGGATGATGGTCGAGGTGCCGGCCGCGGCCATCGCACCGGAACTTTTCGGCGAGGCGGCGTTCTTTTCCGTCGGCTCCAACGACCTGACCCAGTATGTCACCGCGGCGGGCCGCGATATTGCGGCGGTGGCCGACCTCAATGATACTCTGCATCCGGCGGTGCTGAAGCTGATCCGTTCGTTGGTCGAGGGGGCGGCTGCAATGGGCAGGGAGGTCAGTCTCTGCGGCGATGCGGGCGGCGAGCCGGCACAGATTCCAGCGCTGCTGCGCTGCGGACTGCGCAGCCTTTCCGTTGCACCCCGGGCGCTGGGCCGCACGAAGGCGACCATCGCCACGACCGACCTGGGGGACGCCGATGGCTAAGGTGCCCGCGGTCGCCTCGGGCGACGATGTCGCGGCCTACAAGGCCGTTCTCCAGGCGGTTCTCGACAAACGGCCGTCAGGCACGCGCCAGCGCCTGGCCACGGCTCTGGGTAAGAACCGCAGTTTCATCTCGCAGATTTCCAATCCCTCCTATGCCGTGCCCATTCCGGCGCGCCATCTGGATATCATCTTCGAGATCTGTCACCTGTCGGTCGACGAGCGTCAGGCTTTTTTGGAGGCTTACGGGCGCGCGCATCCCCGGCGCTTGAAGCTGATCAAGGACGCCGCCCCGACGCGCGAGCTTCGCATACAACTGCCCGACCTGGGCGACGAGGTCCGCAACCGCGAGCTCGAGCGCGTGGTCGAAGAGTTCGTCCAAAAGGTCGCGCGGCTTTTTGAGCAGAACAAAGATCGCTGACGGAAAACAGACGCGCGCCCGGGCCCTTCGGACCGGGTGCTTGCAAGGGAGGACGCCATGAAAAAGCTGATCAACGCCACCGAAACGATCCTGACCGAGAGCCTGGACGGCTTCGTCTCCGCCCATCGCGACATTCTCGTTGTCGGTGACGAGCACAAGTTTGTGCGCCGGGCATCGCTTAAGCCGGGCAAGGTGGCGCTGATCTCCGGTGGCGGGTCGGGCCATGAACCTTTGCATGGGGGCTTTGTCGGCCTGGGCATGCTGGATGCGGCCTGCCCCGGCCAGGTCTTTACCTCGCCGACCCCCGACCAGATGCTGGCTGCCGCCGAGGCGGTGGACAGCGGTGCGGGCACGCTCTTCATCGTGAAGAACTACGAGGGCGATGTGATGAACTTCGAGATGGCCGCGGAGATGGCGACCGGCGAGGTCATGACCGTCCTGACCGATGACGACGTCGCGGTGGAAACCTCGACCTTCTCGACCGGCCGCCGCGGCGTCGCCGGCACCCTCTTCGTCGAGAAGGTGCTAGGCGCGGCAGCGGAGGAGGGGCTGGACCTAGCCGCCCTGAAGGCGCTGGGTGACCGCGCCAATGCGGCGACCCGTTCGATGGGGGTTGCTCTCACGTCCTGCACCGTGCCCGCCGCCGGTACGCCGACCTTCGAACTGGGCGAAGGCGAAATGGAGATGGGCGTTGGCATTCATGGCGAGCCGGGACGCCGCCGCGTGCCCCTGACCTCGGCCAGTGAGATCGCCGAGGAGATGGTGACGGCGATCGCCGATGACTTCGGGGACAAGGCCCGGGGCGAAGCCTTCGTCCTGCTGAACGGCTTCGGCGGCACCCCGCTGATGGAGCTGTACCTGATGTTCAACGCGGCGCAGCAGTTGCTGGGGCGCCGCGGCATCACCGTGTCGCGCTGCCTCGTGGGTAACTATGTGACCTCGCTGGAAATGGCCGGCTGCTCGCTGACCGTCACCCTGCTGGACGACGAATTGACCCGCCTCTGGGATGCGCCCGTGCATACCCCCGCACTACGATGGGGTGTTTAGGTCAATATTTATAATAAGTTACTTTCGAAATATGAGAATTAATGTGAAGTAAGCCCGGCGATGCGGGGCCGGGCGACGGCGGGATTTTAGTTGTCGGTCTGTGGTTCCTGGGCTATTGTATACCAAGAACCAGACGCCGCTTCCGCGCGGCGGCGTTCCACCCGACCGAAACAACCAAACGATCCCCGCCGATGTTGCCCAACAAGCTCCAAGTGAAGCCGATCGAGAGCACCTTCAGTCTGAAGGAGCACATCTATGAAACGCTGCACAACGGCATTACCTCGATGAATATCTATGCCGACGACGCCCAGCTGAAGCTGGACGAGCGGCAGCTGTCGGAGCAGCTTGGGATCAGCCGGACGCCGATCCGCGAGGCCCTGGCGCGGTTGGAGCAGGAAGGCCTGGTGACGGTCATCCCGCGGCGCGGCGTTTTCATCGTGCGCAAGTCGCGCAAGGAAATCCTGGAAATGATCACGGTCTGGGCTGCGCTGGAAAGCATGGCGGCGCGGCTGATCACACTGAACGCTTCCGACGAGGGGATCGCTTCGCTGCGCAAGCTCTTTACGAGCTTTGAGAACGGGCAGGTCCAGGCGCATATCGACGAGTACTCGGACCGCAACATCGAGTTTCACCAGTCGATCCTGGAGTTGAGCGGCTGCGCCCTGTTGAAGGAAACCGCCGACCGGCTTTTCATTCACATGAAAGGGATTCGGGCGCGGACCATCTCGGAACAGGACCGGGCAAAGCGCTCGATCATCGATCACCTCCACATCATCGAAGCGCTGGAAGCCCGGGACACCGAACTGGCCGAACGCCTGGCGCGCGAGCACACCCTGAATCTGGCGGCGCACATCGAAGCGCACGTCGACTACCTCGATTAAGGACACAGCGGAAGCCGCAGAGAGTAGTGCTGCGCTTTGGGAGACAACATGAAACGATGGAGACAGGTATGAGCGATACGCTCGTTCAGGAAGATCGACCGGATGAAGCCGCCGCCCCGCAGGCTTTGACAGACGGCTTTCACCTCGTCATCGATGCGCTGAAGCTCAACGATATCGAAACGATCTACAATGTGCCCGGCATTCCGATCACGGATCTGGGCCGTTACATGCAGGCCGAAGGTCTGCGCGTTCTGTCGTTCCGGCATGAACAGCATGCGGGCTACGCGGCCGCCATTGCCGGCTTTCTGACGAAAAAGCCCGGCGTCTGCATGACGGTGTCGGCGCCCGGTTTCCTCAACGGACTGACGGCGCTGGCCCATGCGACCACCAACTGCTTCCCGATGATCCTGATCAGCGGCTCCTCCGAGCGGGAGATCGTCGATCTGCAGCAGGGCGACTATGAGGAGATGGACCAGCTCGCCATCGCCAAGCCGCTCTGCAAGGCGGCCTACCGCGTGCTGCACGCCGAAGACATCGGCATCGGCATTGCGCGCGCCATCCGCGCGGCGGTTTCCGGCCGCCCCGGCGGCGTCTATCTGGACCTGCCGGCGAAGCTGTTGGGGCAGACCATGGATGCGGCGGCCGGCGCAAAGTCGCTCCTCAAGGTCATCGATGCCGCGCCGCGCCAGCTGCCCGCCCCGGAGGCGGTCCAGCGGGCGCTTGCGGTGATGAAGAGCGCCAAGCGCCCTCTGATCATCCTGGGCAAGGGCGCGGCCTACGCGCAGGCCGACGACGAGATCCGCGCCCTCGTGGAAAAGAGCGGCTTTCCCTATCTGCCGATGAGCATGGCCAAGGGCCTGTTGCCGGATACGCACCCGCAGTCGGCCGGCCCGGCGCGCTCGCTGGTACTGAAAGAGGCCGACGTCGTGTTGATGATCGGCGCCCGCCTCAACTGGCTGCTCTCGCACGGTAAGGGCAAGACCTGGGGCAGCCAACCCAAGAAGTTCGTACAGATCGACATCGAGCCCAAGGAGATGGACAGCAACGTCGAGATCGCGGCCCCCGTGGTCGGCGATATCGGCTCCTGCGTCTCCGCCCTGCTTGACGGCATGGGGGACGGCTGGACCCCGCCGCCTGCCGCCTGGACCGAGACGGTCACGGCGAAGAAAGATGCCAATATCGAGCGGATGGCGCCGCGGCTGCGCAACAACAACGTGCCGATGGATTTTCACGGCGCGCTGGGTGTGCTGCGGACCATTATCGCCGAGCGGCCCGATGCCATGCTCGTGAACGAAGGCGCCAACACGCTCGATTTTGCCCGCGGCATCATCGATATGTACAAGCCCAGGAAACGCCTGGACGTCGGCACCTGGGGCGTCATGGGTATCGGCATGGGCCAGGCCATTGCGGCGGCCGTTGAGACGGGGCACCCGGTGCTGGCCGTCGAAGGCGACAGCGCTTTCGGTTTCTCGGGCATGGAGATCGAGACGATCTGCCGCTACAACCTGCCGATCTGCGTGGTGGTCTTCAACAACGGCGGCATCTATCGGGGCACCGACGTCAATCCCACCGGTGGATCGGACGCGGCGACGACGGTCTTTGTCAAGGACGCCCGCTACGACAAGATGATGGAAGCCTTCGGCGGCGCCGGCTACTACGTGACCTCTCCCGATGAGTTGCAGCGTGCCGTGAACGAGGCCATGGACTCCGGAAAGCCGGCCCTGGTAAATGCGGTGATCGACGAAAACGCCGGCACCGAGAGCGGGCGCATCGGCAATCTCAATCCGCAGTCTGTGGTTTCCAAGAAGTAATCCAGCGCCAGCGAGTCAACTGATTAAGAATTAGGAGCAAACAATGAAAGCTCTAGAAGGCGTCCGCATTCTCGATTTCACCCACGTGCAGTCAGGCCCCACCTGTACCCAGCTGCTGGGCTGGTTCGGTGCAGATGTGATCAAGGTTGAGCGACCCGGCGTCGGCGACGCCACCCGTGGGCAGCTGCGCGACATCCCGGATGTCGACAGCCTCTATTTCACCATGCTGAATCACAACAAGCGCTCGATCACGCTCAATACCAAGAGCGACAAGGGCAAGGAGATTCTGACCAAGCTGGTAAAGTCCTGCGACGTCTTGGTCGAGAATTTCGCCCCCGGTGCGCTCGACCGCATGGGCTTTGGCTGGGATCAGGTCCACAAGCTGAACCCGCGCATGATCTACGCCTCGGTAAAGGGCTTCGGGCCCGGTCCCTACGAGGACTGCAAGGTCTACGAGAACGTCGCTCAGTGCACCGGCGGCGCGGCCTCGACCACCGGTTTCCTCGATGGTCCGCCGACGGTGACCGGCGCTCAGATCGGCGACTCCGGTACCGGCCTGCATCTGGCGCTGGGTATCGTGACGGCGCTCTTCCATCGCGAGAAGTCCGGCGAGGGGCAGCGCGTTCTGGCCTCCATGCAGGACGGCGTTCTCAACCTCTGCCGGGTGAAGCTGCGCGACCAGCAGCGTCTGGAGCACGGCCCCCTGAGGGAATACAGCCAGTTCGGCCAGGGCATCCCCTTCGGCGATGCGACACCGCGGGCCGGCAATGATTCCGGCGGCGGTCAGCCGGGCTGGATCGTGAAGTGCAAGGGCTGGGAGACCGACCCCAACGCCTATGTCTACTTCATTACCCAGGCGGCGGTCTGGGGCAATATCTGCGATCTGATCGGCAAGCCGGAGTGGAAAGAAGACCCGGCCTATGCCAAGCCCGAGGCGCGGCTGGACAAGATCCCGCAGATCTTCGATACCATCGAGGACTGGACCAAGACCAAGACCAAACTGGAGGTGATGGAAGCCTGCAACCCGCTGAACATTCCCTGTGGGCCGATCCTCTCCATGAAGGAATTGGCCGAGGAGCCGAGCCTTCGCGAGACCGGTACCATCGTTGAGGTCGATCATCCCGAACGCGGCAAGTACCTCACCGTGGGCAACCCGGTGAAGCTCTCGGCTTCCCCGTCGGATGTGACGCGTTCGCCGCTTTTGGGTGAGCACACCAACGAGATCCTGTCGCAGGTTCTGGGCCTTTCGGAGGAGGAGATCCAGGAGACCTGGAGCAGCGGGGCGCTTGGCGATATGCCGGAGCAGGCCGCCGCAGAGTGAACGATTGATGTCGCCGCCGGATCAGCAGGTCCGGCGGGAATCGCAGTTGATCAAGCCGTCCTTTCGAGGCACGGCAAAACACGGGGGAAATGCAGGAATGCGGATCGTCGTCCATGGCCAAGAGGCCTTTGGCAAGGCTGTGCTTGAAAAGCTTCTGGAACGTGGTGAAAACGTCGTCGGGGTGTTCTGCGCGCCCGACAAGGAGGGGCGGCCGACCGATCCCCTGAAGGAGCTAGCTCTTGAAAAAGGCCTGCCGCTGCATCAGCCGGCCTCCTGGAAAACGCCGGAAGCCGAGGAACTGATGCGGTCGTTCTCGCCGGATCTCTGCGTCATGGCCTATGTGACGCTCTTCGTGCCCCAGCCGGTGCTGGATATCCCGGAGAAGGGGACGATCCAGTACCATCCCTCTTTGCTGCCGCTGCACCGCGGCCCCAGCTCCATCAACTGGCCGATCATCATGGGACGCAAGGAAACCGGCCTGACGATCTTCTGGCCGGACGAGGGCCTCGACGAAGGGCCGGTGCTGTTGCAGAAGACGGTGGCGATCGGCCTGGACGATACCCTGGGGACGCTCTATTTCAATCAGCTCTTCCCCATGGGCGTCGATGCGATGGTCGAGGCGGTTGACATGGTGCGCGACAACAAGGCGCCTGCGATCGCCCAGGACCACAGCAAAAAGACCTACGAAAGCTGGTGCCGCAAGGCCGATGCGCAGATCGACTGGTCGAAGCCGGTGGATGAGGTCTACAACCTGATCCGCGGAACCAATCCCGCGCCGGGCGCCTGGACCACCTTCAACGGAAACGAAGTGAAGATCTTCGATTCCGCCAAGGTGGAGGGCAGCGGCGAGGCGGGCAGCGTCATTGCCGTCGATGGCGAGAGCTTCACGGTCGCCGCCGGCGGAGGCGCCATTCGGATCAAACGGGTGCGCCCGCATGACGACAAGAAGATCGCCGCCGGCGATTTCGCGGCCAAGGCGGGTCTCAGCGAAGGATCAAAGCTCGGCGGTTGAGCCGGGAGGCGTTTCGGCCGTAGAACGACCGGGACAGACAGCAATCAATAGATAAACAGGCAGAGAACCAAGATGCCCAAGTCCGATATCGAAATTGCCCGCGAAGCCAATGTGAAGCCGATCACCGAGATCGGTGCGAAACTCGACATGCCCGCCGATGCGCTTATGCAGTACGGGCCGAGCAAGGCGAAGGTCAGCTTCGAATACCTTGAGTCCCTCAAGTCCAAGTCGGACGGCAAGCTGATCCTGGTCACCGCCATCTCGCCGACGCCGGCGGGCGAGGGTAAGACCACCACCACGGTGGGCCTCGGCGACGGGCTCAACCGGATCGGCAAGAAGGCGATGATCTGCCTGCGCGAACCTTCCCTGGGTCCCTGCTTCGGCATGAAGGGTGGCGCGGCCGGCGGCGGCTATGCCCAGGTGGTGCCGATGGAGGACATCAACCTCCATTTCACCGGTGACTTCCATGCCATCACATCGGCGCACAACCTTTTGTCCGCGCTGATCGACAATCACATCTACTGGGGCAACGAACTGGGGATCGACGAGCGCCGAGTTTCCTGGCGCCGCGTGCTCGACATGAACGACCGCGCCTTGCGCGACACGGTGACCTCGCTGGGCGGTGTGGCCAACGGCTTCCCGCGTCAGACCGGTTTCGACATCACCGTGGCTTCGGAGGTCATGGCGATCTTTTGTCTGGCCGACGGCCTGGAAGACCTGCAGAAACGCCTGGGTGACATCGTGGTGGCCTACACCCGCGAGCGCAAACCGATCTACTGCCGCGACCTGAAGGCCGAGGGGCCGATGACGGTGCTGCTGAAGGACGCGCTGATGCCGAACTTCGTGCAGACGCTGGAGAACAACCCGGCCTTTATCCATGGCGGTCCCTTCGCGAACATCGCCCATGGCTGTAACTCGGTTTCCGCCACCAAGTCAGCCCTGAAGCTGGCCGACTATGTCGTGACCGAGGCCGGCTTCGGGGCTGACCTGGGCGCCGAGAAGTTCTTCGACATCAAATGCCGCAAGGCGGGCCTGAAGCCCGAGGCGGTGGTCATCGTCGCGACGGTGCGGGCGCTCAAGATGCATGGCGGCGTTGCCAAGGATGCCCTTGGTGACGAGAACGTCGATGCCGTGAAGAAGGGTCTGGAGAATCTGGGCCGCCACATCGCCAACATCGCCAAGTTCGGCGTCCCCGCGGTGGTCGGTATCAACCGCTTCATCAAGGATAGCGAGGCCGAACTGGCGGCGATCCAGGCGTTCACCCAGACCCTCGGCGTCGATGCGGTGGTCTGCGAGCACTGGGGCAAGGGCTCGGAAGGCACGGAAGAACTGGCAAACAAGGTCGTCGGGCTGATTGACAGCGGTAAGGCCGACTTCAAGCCGCTCTACGACGATGCCCTTCCGCTCTACGACAAAATCAACACCGTTGCGCAGCAGATTTACGGTGCAGAGGAAGCGGTTGCGGACAAGAAGGTACGCGATCAGCTGAAGCAGTGGGAAGATGCAGGCTATGGCCATCTGCCGGTCTGCATGGCCAAGACCCAGTATAGCTTCTCGACCGATCCGAACCTGCGCGGTGCCCCCTCCGGGCACAAAGTGCCGGTGCGTGAGGTCCGGCTCTCCGCGGGCGCCGGCTTCATCGTGGCGATCTGCGGTGAGATCATGACCATGCCCGGTCTGCCGCGGGTGCCGGCGGCCAACTCCATTCATCTCGATGAGGCCGGCTTGATCCAAGGCCTCTTCTAGGCCTGATACAGAGGACGCGGAAAGGAGCCCCCCGATGACTGTGCGCACGATTCTGGTTCCGGTACGCGGCGACGGCAAGGGCGAGGGGGTTCTGGACTATGCCCTCAGTCTCGCCCGCCGCCACCAGGCGCATCTTGAGGTCCTGCACTGCAGGCCCCGGCCGGACGATATGATCCCCTTCGGGGTTTTCGTTCCGGCGCGCCTGCGTAAGGAAATCGTCACCTCCGCGGGCACTCTGGCGAACGAGGAGGAGAGCAAGGTCCGCGACCTCTTCGACCGCTACTGCGCCAAGCATGACATTCCCGAGATCGACGCTGCGCCTTGGCCGCGGGACCGGGTTTCGGCCACCTGGCGGGAGGAGACCGGCAAGCAGGCCAAGATCATCGGACTGCGGGGCCGCCTGGCCGATCTGATCGCCGTGGCGAAACCCGATCATGCGCAGAACCTCGGCCTCAACACGCTTGAGGCGGCGCTGCTCGAAACCGGCAAGCTGGTCTTGATGTGCCCGCCGCGGCCCGTCGATTCGGTCGGCGCGAAGGTCGCCATCGCCTGGAACGGCAGCGGTGAAGCCGCCCGTGCCGTGACCGCCGCCCTGCCGCTGTTGACGAAGGCCGATTCGGTGATCCTTCTGGCCGGGAAGGGGGCCGAAATGCCGGTTTCAGCCGAGGAGGCGAAGGCTTATCTCGCCGTCCACGACATCGATTCGGCGCTGCACAGCTTTTCCGCGACGCCCGCGGCTATCGGCCAGGCGCTGCTGTCCAATGCCAAGGAGGCCGGGGCCGATTGCCTGTTGATGGGCGCCTACGGGCAGAGTCGCCGGCGGGAGCTGGTCATGGGCGGCGTCACCCAACACGTCATCGATCATGCGGACATGCCGATCCTTCTGATGCACTGAAGCAGGGCCACTTGTCTTTGGCGCAGGGCCTGATTGACGGTAACTACGCCTCATGTGTGGCCGTGCGGTCCGTTTCAGCCAACAGGGCTTAGCAAATCCACCTCCTGATACGGTGCACGTGTAGATTGTGTGTCGGGCGGGCGGCAGATTGGTCGTCATTCGGGCAAACCGCGGCTGTGCCTAGCCTCAAGGTTGCTCCTGCACGACCCTTTCGCACTTGCAAGAACCTTACCTTCTCTCGTCACAATTGCATGCTATCGTAATGCTGACGAAATCCTCTAACATGCTGCCAAATAACGATTTAGTCGAAGCGAGTAGGAATCTTGCGGAAACATCCGCAAATGTTGCGGTGCGGTATCTTTAACGAAATTTCAATTCGCCGATAAGAATAGTAGACCTCGGTCAGCTATGGCGGTATTTTGTATACCACATGCCATGGTTAAAGTCCGAAGAGCCGTGGAGATGCAAGAAGAATAACGGGATATGCTGTCAAGCTGACTTTATGCTGGGTTTTCAACTTAATGGAGAATACCCTCAAAGCCTATCCAGAAAACCGGGAGGTTAGGACATGTACGTATCGAGAAGAATGCTTTTGGGTTGCGCTGTTGTCGCAGGCCTGGGGGCTGCGCTTTCCACCGTTGCTTCGACGGCGGCGCAGGCCTGGGAGCCGAAGAAGCCCGTTGAGTTCGTCATCATGGCCGGTCAGGGCGGTGGTGCCGACAAAATGGCGCGCCTGTTGCAAACCGTTATCGAGAAGAACGGCTGGGCGTCCAAGCCCCTGACACCGATCAACAAGCCGGGTGGTTCAGGTGCCGAAGCGCTGATTCATCTGAACGGGAAGGCCTCGTCCGACCCCGATCACACCATCATGGTGACGCTGAACAGCTTCTACACGACACCGCTGCGTCAGCCCAACCTGAAGGTCGATATCGCGACCTTCACGCCGATCGCCCGTATGGCGGAAGACACCTTCCTGCTGTGGGTCCACAAGGACTCCGGCATCAAGAATGTCGACGATTTCGTCGCCAAGGCGAAAGCCGCCGGCAGCGACTGGATCATGGCCGGTACCGGCAAGCTGCAGGAAGACCAGTTGCTCACCGACTTCCTCAATGCGGCCTACGACCTTGAGATGAAGTACGTTCCCTACAAGGGTGGCGGCGCGGTGGCCAAGCAGCTGGCCGGTCAGCATGCCAACTCGACGGTGAACAATCCCTCCGAGCAGGAAGGCTTCTACAAGTCCGGCGACACCGTGCCGCTTGCAGCCTTCACCACCGAGCGGATCAACATCTTTCCGGATGCACCGACCTTCAAGGAGTTGGGCAAGGACTTCGTCTACCTGATGCAGCGTTCCGTCGTCGGCGCGCCGGGCATGAGCGACGAAGCGGCCTCTTACTACCAGGCTCTTTTCCAGAAAGTCTTTGAATCACCGGAATGGCAGGACTACCGCAACAAGAGGGCGCTGCAGGGTGCCTTCATGTCGGGTGATGAGCTGAAAGCCTACTGGATGACCGAGCGGGAGAATCACCGCCAGATGCTGGAGAAGATGGGGGCGCTCTAAGCCAACCCATCTGATTCAGACGATCATCCGAGGATAGGGGAGGGCCGCCATCATGCGCCGTGCTGAAATCACGACGGCTGTTTTGCTGGCGGCCTTTTCCATCTACCTGATGTGGAAGTCTGCGGAGCTTCCCATCGGCTGGTTGCCCGAGGAAGGACCGGGCGGCGGCGCCTTTCCCTTCTGGCTCGCGGTCATCATGCTGGGCTCCTGCATCTGGATCATCGTGAACTGGTTCCGTCGGTCCAGCCCGCCCTCGCAATCCAGCGAACCTTTTATGGACAACTATGCGGTAAAGAGATTCGCCCTGGTTGGCGGCGGGGTCACGGCGATGATCGGGCTCATCCACATCCTGGGCGTTTTCGGTTCCTTGCCGCTTTTCCTGATCTACTACATACGGTTCCTTGGGCGGCATTCTTGGGCGACGACCCTGGCGATCGCACTTTCAGCGCCGGTCGTCGTGTTCTTCTTCTTCGACGTCGCTTTGAGAATCATCATGCCGAAGGGTTATCTCGAGCCGCTGTTCCTTCCGCTATACGACATCTTTCTTTAAGCCCCCCGGGGTGAGAGCACGTTTGCCGCTTCTGCCACAGGGCCGGAGCAAGAGGATCTGACACCAATTTTGAGGTAGAGAGCGAGTCCCCGTGGAGATTCTTCAACACCTGTTCGACGGATTCCTGATTGCTTTCCAGCCGCTGAACATCGGCCTTGTGGTGCTGGGTGTGATCGTCGGTCTTTTCATCGGTGCCATGCCGGGCCTGGGCTCGGTGAATGGTGTGGCGATCCTGGTTCCCATGACTTTCCTGGTGCCGCCGACCTCGGCGATTATCTTTCTGGCGGCGATTTACTACGGCGCCATGTACGGCGGGGCGATCAGTTCCATCATGCTGGGCATTCCCGGCGCATCGACCGCGGTCGCCACCACCTTCGACGGCAGACCGCTGGCCCTGAAAGGTCTGGCCGACAAGGCACTGGTGGCCGCTGCCGTCGCCTCGTTCTTCGGTGGAACCCTTTCGGTCATCCTCTTCACCGGCTTCGCGCCGCCCTTGGCCGCCGTCGCCCTCAGTTTCGGCGATCAGGAAATATTCGCCCTGATGCTGCTGGCCTTCGCCACCTTTGTCGGTCTCAGCGGCGACGATATCCCGAAGACCATTTTCTCCATTGCAATCGGTTTGGTGCTGAGCACGGTCGGCTTCGACATCATCAGCGGCGAACCCCGCCTGGTCCTCTTCGAAATCTCCGGTTTTCTCAGTCAGATCAACTTCCTGGTCCTGGCAATCGGCATCTACGGGATCGGCGAGATGCTCTGGACCATCGAGGTCAGCCGCGGCAACAGCATGATGTCGAAGGCGGTTATTACGGTAGACCGGATGCTCGCCAACATGAAGGAGGTGATGGGCACCTGGAAGATAGCGACCACATCCTCGTTGCTCGGCTATTTCGTCGGCATTCTTCCGGCGGCCGGGGCGACGCCCGGATCGCTCATGGCTTACGGCGTCGCCAAGATGACCCACAAGAACGGGGAGAACTTCGGCAAGGGCGAGGTCGCCGGTGTGGTCGCGCCGGAGGCGGCGAACAATGCGGCCTCCACCGGCTCCATGCTGCCGATGCTGACCCTGGGTATTCCCGGCTCGCCGACCACGGCGATCCTGCTCGGCGCCATGGTTATCTGGGGCATTACCCCGGGGCCGACCCTTTTCATAGATGAGCCGGAGTTGGTTTGGGGTCTGACCGCCAGCCTCTATGTCGCGAACTTTTTTGCCCTGTTGGCCAACATTTTCCTGATCCCGGTGTTCCTCTGGGTGCTGCGGATGCCCTTTACCATCCTGGCGCCGGTCATCTTTGCCCTGAGTATCATTGGCGGCTACGCGGCCACGCAAAGACTGCACGATGTGTGGCTGATGCTGGTCTTCGGGGTGGTCGGCTACCTTCTGCGCAAACTGGATTACCCTCTGGCGCCGGCGGTGCTGGCCATCGTGCTGGGCCCCATTGCCGAGCAGAAGCTGCGCCAGTCGCTGATCATCTCCGACGGGGACCTGACGACCTTCGTGACCCGGCCGATTTCCGGCACCATCACGGTGATCGCCATCTTCCTGATCCTCATGCCGGTCTTCAAAATGATCCGGGACCGCCTGCGCCGGGGCACCGACAGCGCCGCCTGACAGACGGTATCGGCCGGGCGCTTTGGGCCCGGCGCCGGGGTCGGTCTCAGAGAAAGAGATTGCCGTTTTGGCCCTGGTGGTATACCATATGCCACGAAGCTGAGGATTGGGATGTAGAGGCCGGACGGTAGTTTTAGGCCTTGTTTTCCAACAACAACGGCAATGGGGCGGGCGGACCATGAATCTTCACGAATATCAGGCCAAAGAGCTGTTGAGCCGCTACGGCGTGCCCAGCCCGAAAGCGCGGCTGGTGCGCAGTGTCGAAGAGGCCGCCGGCGCGGCGCGTGATCTCGGCGGCGCGAGCTGGGCTGTGAAAGCTCAGATCCATGCCGGCCTGCGGCACGATGCGGGCGGCGTCCGGATGGTTTCCAGCCCCGAGGCGGCGCGTGCCGCGGCTGAGGATCTGCTGGACCGTCCGCTGGTGACGCCGCAAACCGGTCCGAAAGGCAAGCTGGTCCGCTCAGTCTACATCGAACAGGCCGTGGGGGCCGCGCGGGAACTTTATCTCGCGGTTCTGGTGGACCGCAGCCGCGGCCGGGTTTCCCTGATCGCCGCCAGGGAAGGCGGCAACGACATCGAGGGCCGCATGGCGGCGGCGCCCGGAGAGATGCTGCGCCTCGTGGCCGATCCCGAGGCCGGCCTGGACGAAGCGGCGGCGGGGGACCTGGCGGCCCGGCTGGGGCTGGACGGCGCCGCACGCGGACAGGCCGTGGATATCATGAAAGCCATCGTGAAGGCTTTCGGGGACCTGGACGCCAGCCTTATCGAAATCAACCCGCTGGCGCTGACCAATGACGGTCAACTGACCGCCCTCGACGTCAAAATGGTGCTCGATGACAATGCCCTGTTCCGCCACCAGGACCTTGCGGTGTTGCGCGACGAGGAGGAACTGGACCCGACGGAGCTGGAGGCCCAGCGTTTCGCGCTGAACTACGTGCATCTCGACGGCAACATCGGCGTCATGGTGAACGGTGCGGGCCTGGCGCTTGCGACGGTCGACCTGTTGAAGCAGCAGGGTGGGGAACCGGCGGACTTCATGGACATCCGCCCGGAGGCGACCCGCGGCCAGGTGGACGAGGGTTTCCGGCTGCTGCTGCGCAACCGCAAGATCAACGCAATCCTGGTGAACATCTACGGCGGCGGCATTCTGCGCTGCGACACGGTGGCCGAGGGCATCGCCGCGGCCTGCAAGGCGGAGGGCCTGCGTGTGCCGCTGATCGTCAGGGCCGCGGGCACCAATGGCGAGCTTGCCCGCAAGATCCTGAAGGCCCAGGGCATTCCGGTCAATTTCGCGGACAGCATCGGGCAGGCGGCAAGCATGGTTGTCGCCGCTGCGGGGCGGGAGGCAGCCTGATGGCCATACTCATCGACAGCGACACCAAGGTTATCTGCCAGGGCTTTACCGGTAAGCAGGCGAGCTACCACATGGAGCGGGCGATTGCTTACGGCACCAAGGTCGTCGGCGGCGTGGTTCCGGGCAAGGGTGGGCGCCGGCATCTCGGTTTGCCGGTTTTCGACAGCGTTGCCGAGGCGGTAGCCGCGACGGGCGCCAATGCCTCTGCGGTTTTCGTGCCGCCGGCATCTGCGGGCGACGCCCTCATCGAAGCGATCGATGCCGGGCTGCCTCTGGTGGTTTGCGTGACCGAGCGGATACCGGTGCTCGATATGGTCAGGGTGAAGCGCCGGCTCGAAGGCTCGGCGACGCGCCTCATCGGGCCGAACTCACAAGGTATTCTCAGCCCGGGCCGCTGCAAGATCGGGGTCATGCCCGCGCATTTGGAACGCCCCGGCAAGGTTGGTATCGCATCGCGTTCCGCCTCGCTCACCTCGGAGGTGATCGAACAGATCTCGGCCCAACGCCTGGGCCAGTCGACCTCCATCGGTATTGGTGGCGACCCGGTTCACGGTGTCGGATTCGTGGACTGCCTGGAGCTGTTCTTCCAGGACCCCGGCACCGACTGCGTTGTGCTGCTGGGCGAGATCGGCGGCAGCGATGAGGAAGAGGCGGCTGCCTACCTGAAGGCCAACAAGGCCCGCAAGCCGGTTGTCGCCTATGTCGCCGGCCTGCATGCCCCGACGGAGCGCCGCATGGGGCATGCCGGGACAGTCAATGTCTTTGGCCAGGGCGGTGCCGCCGAGAAGATCGAGGCCCTGCGGTCGGCGGGGGTGAGCGTTGCCACATCGGCGGCGGAAATCGGCCAGACCGTCCGCCAGGCCCTAAGGGCCGCTTGAGGCCGCTGGTGGCAGGGCGCCCGACAGCAAAGCCGCTGCCCGGCGCGCCTTACGCAGGTCTGCGCCGGATCTGTCTCAAAGACGTCGAAAACGTCGGTTTCAATCAAGTTTTGACCGACAGGCTGTCTACAAATCCCCTTATGAATTGCCGAATTTCCGTCTATGGTCGGCCCCGGACGACAGAGGCCTCGCCAAGGGCCCAAGCACAATACTCGTAGGATCGGAGACAAGATCGATGCCAGAGGGAACGCCGCCCCCATTCGAGCGGCAGATACATCCGGGCTCCGGCCGGCGCAAGGCGCCCACGACACCCAAGGGCCGCCAGCTCGATCTTGAAGCCTTGGCGGACGTCCAGGGGCTTTTGGGCGAGCAGCCACGGCGCGCCGATCTGTTGATCGAGTATCTGCATCTGATTCAAGACAGCCAGGGGCATCTCTCGGCGCGACATCTGCGCGCCCTGTCCGAAGAAATGAAGCTGCCCATGGCGGCGGTCTACGAAGTGGCCTCCTTCTACGCACACTTCGATATCGTGCTGGAGGGGGAGACCCCGCCGCCGCCGCTGACCATCCGCGTCTGCGATTCCATCACCTGCGAGATGATGGGCGCCCAGGATCTTCTGAAGGCGCTGCCGAAGGCGGTTGGCGACCAGGTTCGCGTTGTGCCCGCGCCCTGCATGGGGCGTTGCCACTGCGCGCCGGTGGCGGAGGTCGGCCATCGCCATATCGACAACGCCACGGTGGAGAATCTCTCGGCGGCGGTTGGCGAAGACCATCATCCCGAGATCCCTTCCTACAAAGACCTGGATGCCTATAGCAGCGACGACGGCTACGCCCTGCTCCGGTCTTGTCTGGCGGGCGAACGGACGCCGGAGTCTCTCGTCGAGGCCTTGTCCCATGCGGGCCTGCGCGGCCTGGGCGGTGCCGGTTTTCCGACCGGTAAGAAGTGGGAAATCGTGCGCGGTTTCCCCGGCCCACGACTGATGACCATCAACGGCGACGAGGGCGAGCCCGGCACTTTCAAGGACCGGCACTATCTGGAAAGCGATCCGCATCGTTTCCTGGAAGGCGCCCTGATCGCCGCCTGGGCGGTGGGCTGCGAACGCTGCTACATCTACATGCGCGATGAGTACCCGGCGGTCCTGGAGATTCTGCGCCGCGAGATCGCCAAGCTGGAGGCCGCCGGCCTGACCAAACACTGCCCGCTGGAACTGCGGCGCGGCGCCGGGGCCTATATCTGCGGCGAAGAGTCGGCCATGCTGGAATCCATCGAGGGCAAACGCGGCCTGCCGCGCCACCGTCCGCCCTACATCGCCGAGGTCGGCCTGTTCGGAAAACCGACCCTGAACCAGAACGTCGAGACCGTGTACTGGGTGCGCGACATCGTCGAGAAGGGCGCCGAGTGGTTCGCCGCCGAGGGGCGCAACGGCGGCAAGGGCCTGCGTTCCTATTCGGTTTCCGGGCGGGTGAAATCCCCCGGCGTGAAGCTGGCCCCGGCAGGGATCACGGTGCAGGAACTGATCGACGAATTCTGCGACGGCATGGCCGAGGGGCACGCGTTTCATGCCTATCTGCCCGGCGGTGCCTCCGGCGGTATCCTGCCGGCTGCCATGGGCGACCTGCCGCTGGAGTTCGGGGCGCTCGACAAGTTCGGTTGTTTCGTCGGTTCCCACGCCGTGGTGATCCTGTCCGACAAGGACGATGTGAAAGCAGCGGCGCTGAACCTCATGCGCTTCTTCGAAGAAGAGTCCTGCGGCCAGTGTACGCCCTGTCGCAACGGCACGGAAAAGGCGGTGAAGCTGATGAGCGAGAAGTCCTGGGATGCGCCCCTGCTGGAAGAACTCTGCCATGTCATGCGTGACGCGTCCATCTGCGGCCTCGGCCAGGCCGCGCCCAATCCGCTCACTTCTGTCCTCAAGTATTTTCCGGAGGCGCTGAAATGACCGCCTTGCCGCAACAGGAAGCCGTGCGCTTCACCCTCGACGGTCACGATATCGAGGCGGCGCCGGGTGAGACCATCTGGGCGGCCGCGGCGCGCTATGGCACCAAGCTGCCGCACCTCTGCTACAGCCCGGAGCCGGGCTACCGCGCCGACGGCAACTGCCGCGCCTGCATGGTGGAGATTGAGGGCGAGCGCGTGCTGGCCGCTTCCTGCATCCGCGAACCGCGCGAAGGCATGGTGGTGAAGTCGGCGAGCGAGCGGGCGGAGAAGGCCCGCGCCTTGGTTTTCGAACTGCTGGTCGCTGATCAGCCCAAGCGTGAAACCTCCCACGACCCGGCCAGCAAGTTCTGGAACTGGGCGTCGGATATCGGTGTGACCGAAAGCCGTTTTCCGGCCCGCGAGGTCTGGGCACCGGATGTCAGCCATCCGGCCATGGCGGTGAACCTGGATGCCTGCATCAACTGCAATCTCTGCGTCCGTGCCTGCCGTGAAGTGCAGGTGAATGATGTTATCGGCATGGCTTTCCGCGGCCATGGCTCGAAGGTGATTTTTGACTTCGACGATCCCATGGGCGAGTCGACCTGCGTTGCCTGCGGCGAATGCGTGCAGGCCTGTCCGACTGGCGCTCTGATGGAATCCAGCCTGCTGGACGAGCAGGGCACCCGCGTGCATTTCGAGGACCGTTCTGTCGACACCCTCTGTCCCTACTGCGGCGTCGGCTGCCAGACCACGGTCCATGTGAAGGACGACAAGATCCTCTACATCGACGGCCGCGACGGCCCGGCCAACCAGAACCGGCTCTGCGTGAAAGGCCGCTTCGGCTGGGACTATATCTATAATCCGCAGCGCCTGACCAAGCCGCTGATTCGCCGCGACGACGCGCCCAAGCGCTGGGACGATCAGGTCGATCCGATGAATCCCTCGACCCATTTCCGCGAAGCGACCTGGGAAGAGGCGCTCGATCGCGCCGCCGGCGGCCTGAAAAAGGTCTACGAGGAAACCGGTCCCGCCGGCCTTGCCGGTTTCGGTTCGGCCAAGGGCTCCAACGAGGAAGCCTATCTCTTCCAGAAGCTGATCCGCACCGCCTTCCACACCAACAACGTCGATCACTGCACGCGGCTTTGCCATGCGTCTTCCGTGGCGGCGCTGATGGAGGGCATCGGCTCCGGCGCGGTGACCGCGCCTTTCACGGCGGCCAAAGACAGCGACTGCATGATCATCATCGGCGCCCGGCCGGCGCAGAACCATCCGGTCGCGGCGACCTTCCTGAAGAACGCCGCCAAGCGCGGTGCGAAGATCGTGGTCATGGACCCACGCGGGCAGCAGATGAACCGCTATGCCTACAAGCATCTGCAGTTCAAGCCGGGCCGCGACGTCGCGCTGTTGAACGCGATGATCCATACCATCATCGAAGAGGGCCTGACCGACCAGCAGTACATCCAGGCCCATACCAGCGGCTTCGAAGAGCTGAAGACCATGGTGCAGGACTTCTCGCCGGAGGCGATGGAGGAAGTCTGCGGCATCGACGCGGCAAGCATTCGCGATGTGGCGCGGCTCTATGCCCGCTCAGAGCGCTCCATCATCTTCTGGGGTATGGGCATTTCCCAGCATGTTCATGGCACCGACAATGCGCGCTGCCTCATCGCGCTCACCATGATCACCGGCCAGATCGGCCGCCCGGGCACCGGCCTGCATCCGCTGCGCGGCCAGAACAACGTTCAGGGCGCCTCCGACGCGGGGCTGATCCCAATGGTCTTTCCAGACTACAAGTCTGTCGAGACGGAGGAGGTGCGCAAGGGCTACGAGGAATTCTGGGGCACCGAGCTTGATCCCAAGCGCGGCCTGACGGTGGTCGAGATCGTCGATGCGATCATCGCCGGGCAGATCAAGGGCATGTACATCATGGGCGAGAACCCGGCCATGTCCGACCCGGACCAGGCCCATGCCCGCAAAGCCCTGGCGAAGCTGGAGCATCTGGTGGTGCAGGATATCTTCATGACGGAAACCGCCTGGCATGCCGATGTCATCCTGCCGGCCTCGGCCCATGCCGAGAAGTGGGGCAGTTTCACCAACACCAACCGGGAGGTCCAGGTGGCGCGGCCGGTGGCGCCGCCGCCGGGCGAGGCGCGCCAGGATTGGGAATTGATCCAGGACCTGGCCAATCGGTTGGGCCTCAACTGGACCTACAGCCATCCCAGTGACGTCTTCACCGAGATGGTCGAGGTCATGCCCTCGCTGAAGAACATCTCCTGGGCGCGGCTGGTGCGCGAGGACGCGGTGACTTATCCGGTCGACGGGCCCGATATACCCGGCAACGAGATCCTCTTCGCCGAAGGTTTCCCGACCAGCGACGGCCGCGCGAAGATCGTTCCGGCCGGCCTGGTGCCGCCGGACGAGTTGCCGGACGACAACTATCCGCTGGTGCTGACCACGGGCCGCATGCTGGAGCACTGGCACACCGGCGCCATGACGCGGCGCGCCTCGGTGCTCGACACCCTGGAGCCGGAAGCCATTGCCAGCCTGAACCCCCGTCAGCTTTCCATGATGGGGCTGGTGGCCGGCGATTCGGTGAAGGTCAGTACCCGGCGCGGCGAGATCGCGCTGGCAGTGCGGGCCGACCGCGACGTGCCGGAGGGCATGGTCTTCATTCCCTTCTGCTTCAACGAAGCGGCGGCCAATATGCTGACCAATCCGCAGCTCGACCCCTTCGGCAAGATCCCGGAGTTCAAGTTCTGTGCCGCCAAGGTCGAGAAGATCGAGGCCTTCGTCGCGGCGGAGTAGGGGCGGCGCGTTTGGTCTGATGGCAAGAATCGCCAATACCGCCTGATCCTTCCTGTGGTTCGCTGGGAGCCTGTTGTTCCCGGCGATCCGAAGAGGAGGGCCTATGGCCGCCTATCTCTGTCACGAAGCCCCCGACCTGCTGACCTACGAGGCGGCTGTCCTTGAGAGCCATCCGGGCGCGGTGGCGCTCGACCGTTCGGCATTCTATCCCGGCGGCGGCGGTCAGCCAGCGGACCAAGGCATTCTCGCCTGGCAGGGCGGCGCGGTAGCGGTGACCGGCCTGGAGCAGAAGGGCGGTAAGCTGTGGCACCTGCTGGCTGAGCCGGTCAAAGTCCATGGCATCGTCGAAGCGCGCATCGACCCGGATTTCCGTTTCCTCATGCAGCAGCTTCACACCGGCCTTCATATTGTGAATGCCCTGGCCTTCAAAGAGTTCGACGGCGCCCTGGTCACCGGGGCCAACATGTCGGCGGATGGCACGGCGCGCATCGATCTCGACCTGCCCGGCGCCGACAATCAGCGCCTGCGCGACCTGGAAGTGGTAATGAACGATGTCATCGACCAGGACCTTCCGGTCCGCACCTTCGCCATGCCTCTGGCCGAGGCGGCGCGCGAGCCGGGCACCCTGCGGTCCAAGGCGGTGACGCCGCCGCCGCAGACGGATGGGTCGGTACGTATCGTGGAGATCACCGGGCTCGACCGCCAGGCCTGCGGCGGGACCCATCTCACCTCGACCGGTGAATCCCGGCACCTGCGGATTCTGAAGGTCGAGAACAAGGGCCGGCACAACCGCCGCATCAAGATCGGGCTGGCCGAGTTATGACGGCGGGCCGGTTTCAAGGCAAACGTGTGCTGGTGACAGGCGGCACCTCCGGCATCGGCCGGGCCACGGCCCTGGCTTTTGCCGAGGCGGGCGCTGATGTCGTTCTCTCCGGCCGGGATGAGGCGCGTGGCGCCGAGGTTGTCGCCGCCGGGGCGGCCATGGCCGGCAAGCTGTTCTTCCTGGCCGCTGACCTTAGCGACAGTAAGGCCGTCGCGCCCCTGGTCGAGGCGGCGGCCGAACGTCTCGGCGGACTCGACATCGCTTTTAACAACGCCGGTTTTCAGGAGCGCCGGGCCTCTCTGGCGGAGCAGAGCCCGGAAACCTATGATCAGGTATTCAATATGAACCTCCGGGCGGTCTTCCTGGCCATGCAGGCGGAGATCAAGATCATGCTGGCGAACGGCGGCGGGGTGATCGTCAACAACGGCTCGGTCAGCGGACTGCGCAACCCCAACCCCGGGCTGGCGCTTTACTGTGCCTCCAAGGCGGCGCTGCTGTCGCTCACCCGCTCGGCGGCGATGGAGTATGCCGGGCAAGGCGTCCGCATCAACGCCGTCTCGCCGGGCCGGGTGGAAACGCCGATGATGATGGCCGCCGGTGTCGGCGACCGGGCGGCTGTGGCGGCGAGCCTGCCCGCCAGGCGCCTGGGAAGGCCGGAGGAGGTATCCGCCGCAGTGCTCTGGCTGGCTTCGGAGGAGGCAAGCTTCGTCTTCGGCCACAATCTCTGCGTCGACGGCGGCTTTCTTTCCGCTTAGCAGGCTGCTGAAAAAGGGCTCGCCGAAGTCTTTTGGTCGTGATTCTCTATGGCGTTTGGTTTGCGATCATGGAGGGCGCGATGCGGGGCGAGGATCGGGAGAGCGGAGCACTATTTTCGTATG
>NZ_JAAQPH010000007.1 GCF_011683915.1 Pelagibius litoralis | reverse complement strand
AAAACGCTATTGTGGTGGCGCACGGTGTTGTTCCTTTCTCGTGTCCCAGGACGTCGCCAAACGCTTGGACACCAGTAGAATCAACACCGTGCGCTCAGTCCACCAAATCTAAACCGGACACCAGTGGGACAAGCCCGAGTATGACCACTGGGTGAATTCGAGAGCGGGAAGAGCGCCGCGCAGCGGCCGCAGGATTACAGGCTGGCGACGCTGTGGGTTTCGTAGCCCGCCTCATCCCCGGCGACGCGGAGCTGCAGCACGGCGCGCAGACCGCCGGTATGGCCCTGCTCAAAGGACAGCGAAGCCTCCATCGCCTCGCTCAGCCGTTTGATGATATGCAGCCCCAGACCATCGCCGTCTTCATCGCTGACACAGGCCTTGGCCCCGCGGACGAAGGGCCGGCCCAGCCTGTCGCGCACATCGGACGGCAGGCCCGGGCCGTCGTCCTCGATGGCGATACAGATCCGGCCCTCTTCCACGCAGCGATAGACCGAGACGTCGATCGAGGCGCCGGCCGGGCAGTACTTGGCGGCATTGGCAATCAGGTTGATGGCGATCTGGCGGAGCGCGGTCGAGTCACAGAGAACAACCGCTTCCCCGTCGAGAGGAACGAAGCGAAGCGACTGCTGCTTGACGTCAACGGACCTGGCGAAGGAACGCACGACCTCCGACAAGGCCGCGTTCACATCGACGCGGGTGGTCTGCAGGCTGTCTTCAAAAGCATTCTCTTCACAGCCGACAAAGTTATCGATCAGCCCCAGAAGGTGGGCGCCGCTTTGCCGGATGATGTCGAGATATTCGCCGTGCCGGGACGTGCTTCCTTCGCCCTCCGCCGGCAAGGTGATCTTCATGAGATCCGCAAAGCCGATAATGTGGGTGAGCGGCGTGCGCATCTCGTGCCCGAAGGTCGACAAGCTCGGCGCAAAGGATCGCTCTGCCGGGCTGCGCTGATTGGCGGCCTGCGCCTCGGCAGTGTCAAGCTGGGCCCGGGTCTCGATAATCTGCACGGCCAGGGATGCGAGCATCCGCAGGACCGAGACATGCGCCGGCGGCAGAGAGCGCGGCTTGCTGTCGATCACGCAGAGCGTACCGAGATTGTAGCCCTTGGTCGTGGTGAGCGGCACCCCGGCGTAGAACCTGATCTCGGGGCCCGAGGTCACCAGCGGGTTCGATGCGAAACGCGGGTCCTGCAACGCATCCTCGACGATCAGAGGCTCGCTCTGAAGGATCGCGTAGGCGCAGAATGCATAGTCGCGGCAGGTCTCCGAAGCCGCGAGACCAACGTTCGCCTTGAACCACTGCCGGTCAGTGTCGACCAGGGAAACCAGGGCAATCGGCGTACCCAGAATACCCGCCGCGATCTGCGCAACGGCCTGCAGCTGCGGACAGGGCGGCGTGTCGAGAATCTTCAGCTCGAGCAAAGCCTGGAGCCGCTGTGGCTCATTTATCGGTATGGGCGCGCCCATGTTCTTTCCAACCAAGGTCAGGTCCACACAGTATTAGTGTATATTAATTAAATGCGCCCAGATATCTTAACAAATCGTTTATAATCGCTGTCGTTATATATATATTATACAACCGAGGATGAGGCCATTGCCGGACGCCTGCGCAGCGACTGGCCCACGGGCTTCCAGATCAAAATCGTGAGAAATGCTGAATTAACAGGGCGATCCGCGCTACGCCCGAGCAACCAAAAAGCGCCGTTCAGTGCGCCAGCGCAGCCTCGCGCCGGGCCAGGGCCTCGGCCGACCAGAGTGCCTTGCGGTTGTAGAACTCGGGGAAGGACGGCGTGCCCTCCGGCAGAATCACCCAGGGCTGCTTTGAATCGGTGAAGACGTGGACGTCCGGCGGCAGCCGGTCGGGGTCGTCCAGGGTGCCGACACGCACGAAACGTATGGCATCGCCGGCCCCGGCAAAGTTGCTCCAGAGGGCAACCTGGCAGGTGGGGCAGCGGGTGATCTTCTGGCCCTTGCCGCTGTTGGAAGGGATCACGGCAGCCTGCGGCTCGCCCTGCAGGACCTCCACCCGGTCCGCCTCGATCATCGCGTTGAGGACAAAGGCGCTACCGGTCTCGCGCTGGCACCAGCGGCAGTGGCAGCAATGCACATAGATCGGCTTGCTGGTCATGCGGTAGCGCACGGCACCGCAGGTGCAGCCACCCTCCAAGGTGAATTCCTCCGTCGCCGCCATGTCCGAAACCCTCCCTGAAATGATTGGCGGTCGGGCTTCTGCCTTGCAGGCGGACGCCCGACCGCCAATCAGACTAACGCACTTTCGGGAGTCCCGAAACGGCGGCGCAGCCTGTTCTGACCTATCAGTTCGGAATGTGGATCGGCACGACAACCTGCCGCGTCGCATTGCCGTTGGTCACCTTCAGCAACACGCTATAGGTTCCCGCGCCCCAAGTGCCAAAGGACGGACGCGATGCCAGACGGTAAACGCCGGGCTCGACCTCAAGAAAGCAGGCCGCGCAGATCGCGGAACCGACAAAGACCGGCGTGACGCCCGCGCCCTGGTTGGTGATGGAGGTCAGCGAAAAGGCGCTCTCAGCCAGCCCGGCAAAGGGTGTGCCGTTCGGCCGCTTGGCGTGGACGATCACCTCGACGATGGAATCGTTGCCCGCCGCCGCTTCCCCCGAGGAGCTGCTGCCGGTACAGAGCGTGCTGCCCGACGCACAGTGATCGACATGCACGAGGACATCGAGGTTGTTGGTGAAAACGGCGCTGGGCCCGGCCAGTATGGGTGCTGCCTGGACCAACAGTACCAGCGAAGCCACCAGGGCCAAAGAGACTGAAGCGTAGAGTTTCCGCATTTCGGTTTTCCCCTCCGAAGTTCGTTGCGCCACCGGATCGGTAGCGCGCGAACTCTCTTTCGCAGCGGCCGCTTACCACCGTGGGGAAACTCACACCCCGCCCCTTTGCGACGACACTTAACCCCTTCTTGCGAGGGAGAGACTACCAGGCGCGGCACAACTCAACCGCCCGGGCGAAACGGGCGCGATGCCGGCCCAGGTCGGCCCGTGGCCTGACGACCAAGGCATCGTCGGGCTCTTCGCTCACAGGGCCCAGCGCCTCGGCGGCCAGGCGGGCGGTGCCGATGGCGGTCAGCTCCGCGCCCCGGGGCACCACAAGGTCGCGCTGCAGGATGTCCGCCAGGGTCTGAAGGAAGTAACCGTTGGCCGCCATCCCGCCATCGACGGAAAGCGGCCCGGCAATGGTCACCCTTTCGTCCATGGCGGTGAGAACCTCCGCCGCCCGGAAGGCGACACCCTCCAGAATCGCGCGGACAAGATCGCCCTTGCCCGTCTCCAGCGTCATGCCGATCCAAAGGCCCCGCGCCTTGCGGTCCCAATGCGGACAGGCAAGCCCGGCCAGGGCCGGCACGAAGGCGAGGCCCCGTTCGATGGCCGAAGGTCCGTCGAAGGCATCGATCTCATCGAATTCGGCGAAGAGGCCCAGGCCTCTTGCCCAGTTCATCGCAGCACTTGCGCAGTAGACGCCGCCATCGAGGCCATAGACCGGCGCCTCACCCTGCTTCTGCCAGGCGACCGTCGGCAACAACCCCTTTTCCGGCGCGCGGTGGATCTCGCTGCCGGTCACCATCAGCGCGAAGGCGCCGGTGCCGAAAGTGACCTTCGCATCGCCGGCGGCGCGGCAGCCGTGGCCGTAGAGCGCGCCCTGCTGGTCGACGATGCTGGCGGTGACCGGTACCGCCCGACCGTTCAACCGGATCGCACCGAAGTCGCCGGTCGAGGCTACGATCCGCGGCAGGGCCTCGCCCGGCACGCCGAAGAGCGAACAAAGCGCTTCATCCCAATCCCCGGTCGAGAGGTTCATCAGCGAGGTGCGCGAGGCGGTGGTGATGTCGGTAACGCAGTGCCCGGTGAGGCGATCCAGAAAGAAGGCGTCGGTGGTGCCCAGGCGCAGGCGCCCCTGCGCCGAGAGTTGCTTTGCCTCGGGGATGTTCTGGAGAATCCAGGCCAGCTTGGAGGCCGAGAAATAGGAATCGAGCGGCAGCCCGGCTTTCTCCAGCACCAGGGTCTCGGCACCCTCGGCCTTCAGCCGGTCCACCGCCGGCTGGGTGCGGTTGTCCTGCCAGACGATCACCGGCGAGATCGCCGCCTTGGTCTCACCGTCCCAGGCAAGGCAGCTTTCGCCCTGGTTGTCGATCCCGATGGCTTCGACACCCTCCCCGGCGCTCTCGGCACAGAGCAGGATATTGCGGATCAGTTCCTCCGGATCGTGCTCGACCCAGCCGGGCTGCGGGTAGATCTGCGCGTGTTCAACGGATCGCAGGATGCGCGGCGCCCGCCCGTCCGCGAGCAGCAGCCCCCGGGTGCTGGTCGTCCCCTGATCGATCGCCAGTACAGACATCTCAATAATCTCCCGACCCAGAACTTATCCGACTCAGAACTCATCCGACAGGCCGACCTCGATCGTACCGGCAACCGCCTGCGCCACAAGCGGCTGCAGCGGCAGAAGCAGGCGGCGCTCGGGACGGCTGGCGATCCGGCCCGACCACAAGGTCTTGCCGTTCTGGCGGGCGACGAGGGTTCCGCGCAGCGGTCGCGTGACGCGGATCTGGGCGCTCGCCATGGCGCCCTCCACAACGGACAGCGCCAGCCTCTGCGGCATCACGAACCTGATTGCCGAGCCGTCACGGGGCCGGATCTGTACGTTTGCGGCGGCGTCGGGCAGATGACCGGCAAGACTCCGCGCGATCATCCCGGCGGCAAAGACGCCCTCGCGCCAGGACCAGCCGGCGGTTTCCACCGGGCGCAACAGGTTTCCCGCCGCGAAGACGGCCGGGTCCGAACAGCGCCCGAACTGATCGACCGCCGGCCCGCCGCTACCCGGATCAAGCACAAGGCCCGCGGCCCGCAGCAACGGGACCTCGGGCAGGAACTGACCGGTGAAGATCACGCCGTCCGCTTCGATGCTGCGCTCCCGCCCCGCGGCGTCTCGTACCTCGACACCTTCGACAAGGTCGCGGCCGAGAACGCGCATGACTTTTGTCTTCATATGAAGCGGCACAGCGGTCAGGCGCGCCAGGCCGGCGGCGAACCACCAGGCGGTCACCCTGTCGTTGGCCTCGACCATCGCCACCGGTTGGATGCCCGCGTGACGGCAGGTCAGGATCGCGGAAAAGGAGACCAGTTCGGACCCGACGATCACCGGGCGCAGGAAAGGGCGCGCGCCCTTCAGGTAAACCAGTTGCTGCAGGGCACCGGTCGAGATGACGCCGAAGGGCCTGTTGCCGCCGACAAGACGCCCGGCGCGGCTGCGCTCGCGAACGCCGGTGGCAAGCAGAACCCGCTTCGCCTGGAGCGCCGCCTTGCCGGCGGGCGTCGCGACGATCAGGCGCGGCCCCTTCTCCAGGGCCACCACGGTGGTCTGCGGAAACAGCCTGACGCCCGCGGCCTGTGCCTCTTCAACCAGCCGCCGCGCGTAGTCCGGGCCTTTCAGAACCCGGTGAAATTCCCGCATGCCGAAAGGGTAGTGCCCGCAGTGCCGCGGGATGCCACCGGCCTCGGCCTCCCGGTCCAGCACCACGGCGTCGATGCCCAGCGCTTTCAAACGGACAGCGGCGCCCAGACCGGCAGGGCCGGCGCCGACGATCGCGACGTCGCAGCCAGCGGGCAGGCCCGCGCCCTCAGGTCCGCCGGTCATAGCCCCGCCGGTCGTAGGCCGTCGCCAGCGGTGTGTCGAAGCGGCCGGCGGTGATCTCGGCAAGTTCGCCGAGGCAGTAGAACCCCTGGCAGCGCCCCATGGTGACCCGCGTCCGGCGTTTCAGGGCGGCAAGGCTGGCAGCGGCGAGCGGACCGCAGAGCGCCGCCTCGATCTCACGGCGGGTGACCAGTTCGCAATGGCAGACGATGCCGTCGTTGCCAGGCTGCGACCAGGCGCGTTCCTGGGATTCCGAGATCGGACTGACCCTTGGCCAGCGCAAGTCCGAAGGCGGGCGATGGCGAAGCCCGAAGGCCGTATAGAGGCCGAAGACATGCATGGCAATCCCCAGCGCCGCAGAGAGACCGGTCGAGCGGATACCCCCGACGCTGATGTAGCGCCGCGCGCCGTCGTCATTGATCTGATAATCCTTGTCGGCAGTGGCCGGGCGCAGGCCGGCATAGGTCGCCGTCACATCGAACGCGGCAAGGCCGGGCAGCATCTCGATACCGTGCGCGCGCAGGGCCGCAAGGGTGTCGCCGTCGACGGAGGCATCGTCGCGGCTGTCCTGCTCCTCGGCCGTCGGGCCGACCAGCACGTTTCCGTAACTCGTCTTGCAAATCACGATGCCCTTGGTGGCTTCCGTCGGCACCGGCAGCAGGATCGCCGACAACAGCTCGGAGGCCGCTTTGTCGAACACAACGAACTGACCCTTTCGCGGGCGAATGACGTAGCTGGTCGTCTTCAGCAGGGACTGGTCGACCCGGTCGCCATAAAGGCCCGCCGCGTTGATGACCGTGCCTGTTTTGACGGGGCCCCGCGATGTCTCCAGGGTCCAGGCCTCACCGTCGAAAGCGCCGTCGAGCACCTCCGCGCGGCGCAGAAACGAGGCACCGTTCTCAATCGCCTGAAGCAGATAGCTGTAGGGCGCCGTCCAGGGGTCCATCACATATTCCCGCGGCACGTGGAACCCGCCCCTCACCCGGTCCGACAGCCCCGGTTCTCTTGCCAGAATCTCCGCCGCGCTGAGCGGCTCGACATCATCGACGCCGTTCGCATGGGCCTTGTCGATCAAAGCCGGCAGCCGCGCCGCCTGCTCATCGCTCCAGGCCAGCACCAGGGCGCCGGTTTTCAGGATCGGCAGGTCAAGCCGTTCCCGGATCTCAAGGTATTCCCGGTAACCCTCGGCAATGCATCGCTGCTCAAGCGAGCCGACCGGCGCATCGAAGCCGGTGTGGAGGATGCCGCTGTTTCCCTTGCTGGCCCCATCGAGAATGTCGGCGGCTTTTTCGATCACGATGACGCGCGCGCCCTCAAGCGCGAAGCGCCGGGCTATCGCGCAGCCGACGACCCCCGCGCCGATCACGGCCACATCATAGCTCTCTGCAGTGCCCGACGGTTCGCCCGAAGCCACCGTTCGATATCCCCTAAAGATCAGGATTTAGACTTGTGCGATCGAAATGAGAACGCTAGCGTAGATCAAAATGACTGATCGGTCAAGTTAATGTATTTTCTGACAGAAAAATAAACAAATAAAATCAATATATTAAGTTACTTTTTGTGATTTCGGTCAGTTTATACGGTATCGACCGATGTGACGTCAGGTTGCATGGGCCATGTGCGGTTTGGGCCGGAAATCATGGCCCCAGCAGAATGAACAGGGGGCCAGGGGATGCGGCCAAGAATGCGACAAGCCAGGATTGCCGAGCTTGTTCAAAAGCACCGGCAGGTGACCGTCGACGCGCTGGCCGCGCGCTTTGAGGCATCGCGCGAAACCATCCGCCGCGACCTGAGCACCCTGGCCGAATCCGGTGCGGTGCAGAAGTTCCACGGCGGCGCGCGCCTTCCCAGGACGGAACCAGAAGGCCCGTTTCAGGAGCGCATGGCGCAGAATGCGGCGGCGAAACAAACCATTGCGACCAAGGCCGCCGCGCTTTTTTCGCCTGGGCAGACCCTGTTCATCGACACCGGATCGACAACCCTGCTGTGTGCCCAGGAAATCGCCAAGATGAACGGCCTGACGGTGGTGACCAACTCATCGAGAATCGCCGCAACCATCGCTGCGCAGGGCAACGGCTCCAGCGTGTTCCTCGTCGGCGGCCGCTTTGACGGTGACAATCGCGAGACGCTCGGCCCCACCGCCATCGCCCAGATCGCCACATTCCGGGCCGATCATGCCGTCATCACCATCGGCGCCCTCGATGCCCAGGGCGGCATCATGGACTTCAACATCGACGAAGCCCAGATCGCCCGCGCCATGATCGACAACGCCGACTCTGTGGTCGTCCTCGCCGATTCCTCGAAATTCGGGCAAAGAGGCAGCTTTAAGGTGTGCCCGCTCGAACGGGTTCATACCCTCGTGACGGACAAGCTCCCGGGGGCGGCGCTGCAGAAAGTGTTGGCGGCGGCGAAGATAACAGTGCGATGATATTGGGGAAGTCGACAAGGCGTGAACGCGGGACAAGAAAAAGAAACCGCCGGTTTGCGCAAATCCGGATTGGGGCTGCAGGGGATTTCGGGCATTGCCGAGAGCAATAAAGCTTTATGTGAAGTACATCGATTCCATCTCTGAGAAGATCGGCATCGTGACGATGTATCTCATCGTCGCCATGATCGGCGTTCTCCTGGTGAACGCCATCACCAGAAACATCCTCAACATACCGATCCACTGGGCCATTGAGATGGCCCAGTTCATCCTGGCAGCCTATTACATCTGCGGCGGCGCCTATTCCCTGCAACTCGGCGATCACGTCCGGATGGACCTGCTCTACGACCGCTTTTCCGAAAAGGGCAAAGCGCGGATGGACGCCTTCACCAGCTTCTTCCTGGTGTTCTATCTGGTCTGCCTGTTGATCGGATCGATCTCCAGCACCGCCTACGCGATCAAGTATGATCAGCGCAATTTTTCCATGTGGAACCCCTCCATGATCCCGATCAAGATCATCATGGTTGCGGGTATCGTTTTGATGCTGCTTCAGGCTGTTTCCATGTTCTTTAAGGACTTGGCCAAGGCGAGAGGGGAACCGCCGCAATGAGCCACGAACTCATCGCCATCACGATGTTCGCGACGATGCTGCTGATGCTCCTGATGGGGCAGCGGGTCTTTGCCGCAATCGGGTTTGTCGCCGCCTCGGCGGCGCTGCTGCTTTATGGCCAGGGCGCCATCGAGATGCCCTTCAATGCGGCCTTCAAGCTCTTCAACTGGTTCCCGCTGATGACCCTGCCCCTGTTCATCTACATGGGCTACATCCTCTCCGAGACGCGCATCGCCGAAGATCTCTACAAGATGTTCCACGTCTGGTTCGGGAACATAAAAGGCGGCCTTGCGATCGGGACCATCGGACTGATGGTCGTCATCTCGGCAATGAACGGCCTCAGCGTCGCCGGCATGGCGATCGGCGCCAGTATCGCCCTGCCGGAGATGCTGCGCCGCGGCTACGACAAGATCATGATCACCGGTGTGGTCCAGGCCGGTTCTTCGCTCGGCATCCTGGTGCCGCCCTCCGTGGTGCTGGTGCTCTACGGCATGATTGCCCGCCAGCCGGTCGGCCAGCTTTGGTTGGCCGGGGCCGTACCCGGCCTGATGATGGCGGCACTCTTCATCATCTACATCGCTGTGCGCTGCCGCATCCAACCGCACCTCGGGCCGACGCTCTCCAGGGAAGAGCTGGATGTTCCCATGGCCGAGAAGCTGCGGCTGCTGCGCGCCGGGATCATCCCCTTTCTGATTTTCTTCTTCATGACCGGCCTCTTCGTCATGGGTATTACCAGCCTTGTCGAAAGCTCAGCCGTCGGCGCCGCCAGCGCCACGCTGGCCGCCGTGGCCAAACGCCGCCTCACCCTGCAGATCTTTCACCAGACGGTGAAGAAGACACTCGGCATTTCCTGCATGTTCCTCTGGATCATCCTGGCGGCGCTGGCTTTCGGCGCCATCTTCGACGGAATCGGCGCCGCCCGGGCCATCGAATCCCTCTTCATCACGCGCTGGAACCTGTCCCCCTGGGAGGTGCTGATCATGATGCAGCTTTCCTACCTGCTGATGGGCATGTTCCTGGACGACACCGCCATGCTGGTGATCGTCGCACCACTCTACGTGCCGCTGGTAAAGGTGCTGGGCTTCGATCTGATCTGGTACGGCGTGCTCTACACCATCACCTGCCAGATCGCCTATATGACACCCCCCTTCGGCTACAACCTCTTCCTGATGCGGGCGATGGCGCCAAAGGAGATAACGCTGATCGATATCTACCGATCCATTGTGCCTTTTGTCCTGGTAATGGCGCTGGCCCTGGCATTGGTGATGATCTTTCCCCAGCTTGCGCTCTGGCTTCCGAACTACATCTACGGAAAGTAGGCCAAGCGGCGGGAAAAGACCGGCCCTAACGAGAAGGTCAAACGAGAGAAGATAGAAACCGACGAACAGGAGCGAAGAATGACAAAAAAAATCGATGACAAGGCGGCGAAGAGCGCGGGCAAGTCGAACCGCCGCGATTTCCTCAAAAAAGCAGGCATCGGCGGCGCCACCACGGTTGCCGCTTCCACCCTGGCGGCCCCGGCGGTGCTGTCGCAGTCTGCGCCGATCAAGTGGCGCCTGCAGACCTATTCCGGCGCACCGCTTGGCGCCCACGTCATCAAGCCGCAGATCGAAGCCTTCAACAAGGCCGCCAACGGCGAGATGGAGATCGAGCTCTACTACGCCGATCAGCTGGTGCCGACCGGCGAGTTGTTCCGCGCCCTGCAGAACGGCACCATCGACGCCGTGCAGAGCGATGACGCGACCATGGCCTCGCCCGTCGACGTCAGCGTCTTCGGCGGTTACTTCCCCTTCTCCACCCGCTACAGCCTCGACCTGCCGGTGCTCTTCGACCGCTACGGCCTGAACGAGATCTGGGCGGAAGCCTATGGCGAGATCGAGGGCGTCGAGTGGCTCGGCGCCGGTGCCTGGGACCCGCTCCACATCTTCACCAAAGATCCGATCCGCTCTCTCGCCGACATGAAGGGCAAGCGCGTCTTCGGCGTTCCCACCGCCGGCAGGTTCCTGTCGCGCTACGGCCTGGTCCCGGTGACCGTGCCCTGGGACGATGTGGAAGTGGCGTTGCAGACCGGCGAGCTGGACGGCGTCGCCTGGTGCGGCTTCACCGAGGCCTACGAGGTGGGCTGGGCGGACGTCTGCAACTACGCCCTTCTGAACAACGTGACCGGCGCCTGGTGCGGGTCCTACTTCGCCAACACCGACAGCTGGGCGAAGGTTCCCGATCACCTGAAGGAACTCTTCAAGATCACCATCGACCAGTCGCACTACTACCGCCAGGTCTGGTACTGGGGCGGCGAGGCCCAGCTGCGCGCCGAGGGCAACAAGATGGAGCTGACCACGATCCCGACCGAAGAGTGGGATCAGGTCGTGGCCGATGCCAAGGGCTTCTGGAAAGATGTCGCCTCGAGCAGTCCGCGGGCGGGCCGTGTGGTGAAGATCTTCGAGGAATACACGGCAGTAATGGAAAAGGTCGGCGTTCCCTACCGCTATTCCTGATCTGTGTCACAGAAAAATTGTCGGGGCGGCCCCTTGCGGGCCGCCCCTTTTCTTTGACCTCCTGTTTACACCGATAGTCTCATCACAGACGCCATCGGTGGACGCCGCTTGCCCGGCCGGGCTATCTTGCGGCGGCTCCGCCCGTCCCGCGGGGCAGGTTTCAGGAGTATCCCCTCGCGATGTCCCCCGACTGGATCCCACGCTTTCCGGAACTGACCAAGCTGACGCCGGCCGAACAGACGCTGATCGCCGAGCGGGCACAGGTGGTTTCGCTGCCCGCCCAGACCACTGTCTTCGCACCGGGCCTGCCGGCGGAAAACTTCCTGCTGCTGCTCGACGGCACGGTCCGGGTGCAGCAGGTCTCCTCCGGGGGGCGCGAGATCGTGCTCTACCGTGTCAGCAGCGGCGAAAGCTGCATCATGACCACCGCCTGCCTGCTGTCGCAGGACACCTACAACGCCGAGGGCGTCACCGAGACCCCGGTCCAGGCGGTCGCGGTACCCAGGGCCACCTTCGATGAGATGATGGCGCGCTCGGCCGAATTTCGCCGCTTCGTCTTCGCCGACTACTCCAGCCGCATCACCGACCTGCTGCACGTGGTCGAGGAGGTGGCCTTCGAGCGTATCGACAAGCGCCTGGCCCAGAAACTGGCCGAACTGGCCGACGGTGAAGGGCGGTTGACCCTCACCCATCAGGAACTGGCGGTCGAGCTGGGGACCGCGCGAGAGGTCATCAGCCGCCACCTGAAGGAGTTTCAGCGCCGCGACTGGCTTACCCTGACCCGCGGCCATATCCAGCTGAGCGACCGCGCCGCCCTGGCGCGTCTTGCGGCGGGCGACTGACCGGCCGCCGGTCCCCGCAGAGCGCCCGGCGGGTATTTCTCCCTATGGGTGACTACGTCACATAAGGGTTTTCACCGACTCGCTAGTCTCCGGGCAAGGCAGCGGATTTCCGCGCCCTTCAACAGGAGACAAACAATGAACCGCAATGTTGGAACCTTCGACCGTATCCTGCGCGTCGTTGTCGGCGCGGCGCTGATCGCGCTGGTTTTCGTTGGCCCGCAGACCCCCTGGGGCTGGCTCGGTGTGATTCCCCTGGGCACTGCCTTCATCGGCTTCTGCCCGGCCTATCGTCTGCTGGGGATCTGCACCAGCGCCGGAAAAAACAAAGAGGCCTGAACAGAGGCCCTGCCCACCCGGAAAGCGGGATGCCCAATGAGAGGAAAACAATGAACCCGGAAATCAAGACCTTCTTCGACGAAGCGACCTTTACCGCCACCCACGTGGTTTGGGACCCGGGGACCGGGAAAGCTGCAATCATCGATTCGGTGAAGGATTACGATCCCAAGTCAGGCCGCACCGGAACCGACTCCGCCGATGCGGTGATCGCCTTCGTGACGGCCGGGAACCTGACCGTCGAGTGGATACTGGAAACCCACGTCCATGCCGATCATCTGACCGCCGCCCCCTATCTGAAGGAAAAGCTCGGCGGCAAAATCGCCATCGGCGCGGAGATCGACAAGGTACAGGGCGTCTTCAAAAAGGTCTTTCACGTCGAGGATGGTTTTGCGACCGACGGACGGCAGTTCGACCGCCTGCTGGAGGACGGCGAGAGCTTCTCCATCGGCGGGCTTGAAGCAAAAGTGATGCACACGCCCGGCCATACGCCGGCCTGCGCGACCTATGTCGTCGGCGATGCGGCCTTCGTCGGCGACACGCTGTTCATGCCGGATTTCGGTACGGCGCGCTGCGACTTCCCCGGCGGTGATGCCCGCCAGCTCTATAAGTCGATCCGCAAAATCCTCGCCCTCCCGCCGCAAACCCGCCTCTTCCTCTGTCACGACTACAAGGCGCCGGGCCGCGATCACTATGCCTGGGAAACCACGGTGGCCGCCGAGCGGGCCGAAAACCTTCACGTCCACGACGGCATCAGCGAAGACGAATTCGTCGCGATGCGCAGCGCCCGTGACCAGGAGCTCGACATGCCGATGCTCATCCTGCCGTCGGTGCAGGTCAACATGCGGGCCGGCGACATGCCGCCGCCGGAAGACAACGGCATCAGCTACCTGAAAATCCCCGTCGACGCGCTGTAGGGCACGTCAAGAAAAACAAACCCCGAAAACGGGGCAGGAGGAAATCATGGAAATAAGGAAAGTCGACGGCAGCTTCGGCGTCTCCGCCCAGATCGTGCCAAGCGACCTCGCAGAGATCGCAGAGGCCGGTTACAGAACCGTGATCTGCAACCGCCCGGACGGCGAAGGCAACGACCAGCCGCTGTTTCACGAGATCGAGGAGGCCGCCCTCGCCCTGGGTCTGCAGGCGCTCTACCTGCCCGTCGAAAGCGGCAAGGTCAGCGACGCGGATGCGGAAACCTTCGCCGAGAAGCTCGATGCCGCGCCCAAGCCGGTTTTCGCCTATTGCCGCAGCGGCACCCGTTCGGTCACCCTCTGGTCGCTCGGCCAGGCCGGCAGAAAGCCACTGGCCGAGATCCTGACGGCCACGAAGAACGCCGGCTACGACATGTCCGGCGTGGTCAGGCGCATCGCAAACCAGGGCCGCACGGCGGGCGACGCCATCGACGGCAGGTTCGATGTCGTGGTGGTCGGTGCCGGTTCGGCCGGCATCGCCGTCGCGTCTTCCCTCTTGGCGCGGGCCGCCGACCTGAACATCGCCATCATCGATCCGGCCGACATTCACTATTATCAGCCGGGCTGGACCCTGGTCGGCGCCGGGGTCTTCGGCGCCGACGATACGGTGCGCACCCTCTCCTCCGTGCTGCCCAAGAACGTCCATTGGATCAAGGCCGCCGTTGCCGCCTTCGAACCGGAGCGCAACGTGGTGCTGCTGGAAGGCTGCCGCGCCATCCAGTACGACCGGCTGATCGTCTGTCCCGGCCTGAAACTGGACTGGCATAAGGTCGAGGGGTTGGTCGACACACTCGGCAAGAACGGTGTCACCTCCAACTACCGTTTCGACCTGGCGCCTTATACCTGGCGACTGGTGAAGGACCTGAAGGCGGGAACCGCCCTCTTCACCCAGCCGCCGATGCCGATCAAGTGTGCCGGGGCGCCGCAGAAGGCCATGTACCTCTCGGCCGATCACTGGCACCGCAGCGGCCTGCTCGATCACATCGATATCGCCTTCTACAACGCTGGCGCCGTGCTCTTCGGGGTCAAGGACTACGTCCCGGCCTTGATGGACTATGTGGAGAAGTACGAGGCCGATTTGAAATTCAACCACAACCTCGTCGCCGTCGACGGGCCGGCCAAGCGGGCCTGGTTCGATCAGACCGATACCGAGGGCAAGACGGTGCGCATAGAGCGCGGCTTCGATATGATCCATGTCTGCCCACCACAGTGCGCGCCGGATTTCATCCGCGTCAGCCCCCTGGCCGACCAGGCCGGCTGGGTCGATGTGGATCAGAACACCCTGCGCCACAAAACCTTCGAGAATATCTGGAGCTTGGGTGACGTTATGAATGCACCCAATGCCAAGACGGCGGCGGCGGCCCGCAAGCAGGCGCCTGTGGTCGCCCAGAACGTGCTGGCCGATATGGGCCACGACGTCGCCATCGGCCACTATGACGGCTACGGCTCCTGCCCGCTGACGGTGGAGCGCGGCAAGATCGTGCTGGCCGAGTTCGGCTACGGCGGCAAGCTGCTGCCGAGCTTCCCGGGCTGGCTCATCAACGGCAAGCGGCCGAGCCGACTGGCCTGGCTGCTGAAGGAGAAGATCCTGCCGCCGGTCTACTGGCAGGCCATGCTGCGCGGGCGGGAATGGCTGGCCAAACCGGAAGTCGTCAACTGAGCACGCCAGCGTGAGCATGCCGGGGCGCAGCGGAACCGAACCATGATCGAACGCCTGTTGCCGGGTATCGCCTGGATGCGCCGCTACGACCGCATCGCCTTGCAGGGCGATGCCCTGGCGGCAGTCATCGTCACCATCATGCTGATCCCGCAGAGCCTCGCCTATGCCCTGCTGGCGGGCCTGCCGCCGGAGGTCGGGCTCTACGCCAGCATGGCCCCGCTCGCCGCTTATGCCCTGTTCGGCAGCTCCTCCACCCTCGCCGTCGGGCCGGTTGCCGTGGTCTCGCTGATGACCGCCGCGGCGGTCGGCGACCTGGCCACCGTGGGAACGCCCGAATACCGGGGCGCCGCCATCGCCCTGGCCCTGCTCTCCGGCGTTTTCCTCGTCGCGATGGGACTGCTGCGCCTCGGCTTCCTGGCCAGCCTGCTCAGCCACCCGGTGATTTCCGGCTTCATCACGGCCTCCGGCATCCTCATCGCCGCCAGCCAGTTGAAGCATATCCTGGGCATCGAGGCCGGCGGCCATACCCTGATCGAACTGATCCGCTCGCTCGCCGCGCAGGTCGATTCGATCAACGGCCCGACACTGGCCATCGGCGCCGGTGCGACGGTCTTCCTGTTCTGGGTTCGCCGCTCATTAAAGCCCTTGCTGATGAAAGCGGGCTTTGGCCCACGGCTGGCCGACAGCACCGCCAAGGCCGGACCGGTGGCGGCGGTTATCGCCACCATCCTGCTGGTCGACCTGCTGGCCCTCGGCGAAGCGGGCGTCAAGGTCGTCGGGGATATCCCCCAAGGCCTCCCGCCGGTCGCTCTGCCGCCGCTCGACCCGGCCCTCTGGCGTGAACTGCTGCCCTCGGCAGTGCTGATATCCGTGGTCGGCTTCGTCGAATCGGTTTCCGTCGCCCAGACCCTGGCCGCAAAGCGCCGCGAGCGTATCGATGCGAACCGGGAACTGGTCGGCCTTGGGAGCGCCAACCTCGCCGCCAGCCTCACCGGCGGTTATCCGGTGACCGGCGGCTTCGCCCGCTCCGTCGTGAACTTCGATGCCGGCGCGCGCACGCCGATGGCCGGCGTCATGACAGCGCTCGGCATCGGACTTGCTGCCTTGCTCCTGACACCGCTGTTCCAACAACTCCCCAAGGCGACTCTCGCGGCCACCATCGTGGTGGCGGTCCTGTCGTTGATCGACATTCCGGCGTTGAAACGCACCTGGCAGTATTCCAAGAGCGACTTCGCCGCCATGGCAGCAACCATCGCCATGGTGTTGGGCGCCGGGGTCGAGGCCGGGATCGTCACCGGTGTCGCGCTCTCCATCGTCCTGTTTCTGGTGCATTCCAGCCGGCCCCATATGGCCGTCGTCGGTCAGGTGCCGGGCAGCCATCATTTCCGCAACGTCAAGCGTCACAAAGTGATCACAAGCCCGACCGTCTTAAGCCTGCGTGTCGACGAAAGCCTTTATTTTGCAAACGCCCGCTGGCTTGAGGACAAGCTCTACGACATGGCCGTCGCCGACAAGGCGATCCGCGACGTCGTGCTGATCTGCTCAGCGGTGAACGACATCGACGCCAGTGCCCTGGAAAGCCTTGAAGCTCTCGTCGAGCGGCTTGGCGCCGCCGGCGTAAGCTTCCATCTTTCGGAAGTGAAGGGCCCGGTCATGGACAAACTGAAGCGCGCATCCTTTGCCGGACATCTGACCGGAAAGGTGTTTCTCAGTCACTACGACGCCCTCGCCGCCCTCGATCCCGATACCACGGCCCGGGCCTCCGGCAGGGCCGCGGCCGAAGGCATAATCGCAACACCATAGCCTGCCAACCCGCAGGAAGCGGGCGATTCCGGCATGGTCGGAATTATTAAATAGTTTCCGCAGGGTTGTATATCGCGCTCACGGCTATATCTATGTCGACAACTGGGTCGGATTCGGGGGCTGTCGCCAACGCGATTTCCCACACTCTGGCATTGCCGTCTTACACCAACAACGAATGGCGAGCCAAAGTCATGCTGCGTATTCTATTTCCCTTGGCGGCCGCAGCTTTGCTGGCGGCCTGCGATCAGTCAGATCAAGCGGCCGAAGCCAGTGCCGTGGCGCCACCGCCGCCGGCGGTGACCATTGCCAAACCCCTGGTCAAGCAGATCGTCGAGGACGATGAGTTCGTCGGCCGCTTCGAGGCTGTCGACGAGGTGCAGGTGAGCGCCCGGGTCGGCGGATACCTTGATGAAATCCACTTTGACGACGGCGCCATCGTTGAGCAGGGACAGTTGCTTTTCACCATCGACCAGCGACCTTTCCAAGCCGCTGTGAAGCGGGCCGAAGCAACCTTGAACATAAGTCTGGCGCGTTTCAACTTCGCCCGCAAGGAATTGGCGCGCGCCGAAGAGTTGGTCGGGCGTGGCAACATTTCGCGCAGCGTTGTCGACGAGCGCCGGCAGGAGTACATCACCGCCCAGGCGGATGTCGCCGGCGCCAGGGCAGAGCTGGAGACGGCGACGCTGGACTTGGAATTTACCGAGATTCGCGCGCCTTTCTCCGGGCGCATCGGACGAGACCTCATTTCAGTCGGCAATCTGGTGCGGGCCAACGACACGATCCTGACCACCGTCGTTTCCCTTGACCCGATCTATTTCTACTTCGACATCAACGAACGCTACTACCTGGCCTATGCGCGCGATGCCCGGGCGCGCGGTGCCGCGCTGCAGGAGGGTGGCGGCCAGTTGCCGGTGACCGTACGCCTCGGCGACAACGTTGAAGCGCCGCGCCAGGGCCAGATGGATTTCTCCGAGAACCGGTTGGACCCGAATTCCGGAACCATGCGTGTACGAGCAATTTTTCCAAACGAGGATCTGGTATTGCAGCCCGGCCTCTTTGGGCGGGTCAACGTACCGGGCTCGCTTCCCTATACCGGCGTTCTGATACCTGACGAAGCGATCTCCTCCGATCAGAACAAGCGCATCGTCTATGTCGTGGACGAAGAGGGCGCGGTGTCGTTGAGAGAAGTGCGCCCCGGGCCGAAGATCGACGGCTATCGGGTGATCCGCGATGGGCTCACCGGCGAGGAGCGCATCGTCATCGAAGGCCTGATGCGGATACGCCCCGGCATTGTCGTGGCGCCCGAATTGTCCGACCTCGCAGAAGTGCGCGAGTAATCCCACAACCAAACTGACCAAGTCACGCCGAATAACCGTCCCGGCCGGCTAAGGATTCAGCCATGAATTTCGCCCATTTCTTCGTCGAGCGTCCGATCTTCGCATCGGTGCTTTCGATCATCTTGGTGATCCTGGGCCTTGTCGCCTATACGCAGTTACCGGTTTCGCAATACCCGGAAATCGCGCCCCCTTCCATCGTTGTGCAGGCCAGTTACCCCGGCGCCGACGCCGAAACGGTGGCCGCCACCGTGGCGACGCCTTTGGAGCAGGAAATCAACGGGGTCGAAGGCATGCTCTACATGTCTTCCTACTCGACCTCCGACGGCAGTATGTCGCTGACTGTCACCTTCGAATTGGGAACCAACCTGGACGACGCGCAGGTTCTCGTGCAGAACCGCGTTTCCATCGCCGAGGCGCGCCTGCCCGAGGAAGTCAGGCGCCTCGGCATCTCCACCAGGAAAAGCTCAGCCGACCTGATGATGGTCGTCCACATGCTGTCGCCGGACGAAACCTACGACCAGCTCTACGTCTCGAACTATGCGCGCTCGCGGGTGCGCGACGTCCTGGTGCGCCTGGACGGTGTCGGCAACCTGACCATATTCGGCGAACGGCAGTTTGCCATCCGGGTCTGGATCGACCCGGAGAAGCTGGCGGCCTACAGCCTGACCCCCGGCGATGTCGTCGATTCCCTGCGCGAACAGAACGTCCAGGTCTCCGGCGGCTCGCTCGGCGCGCCACCCAACGAGTCCGACAATGCCTTTCAGTACACCGTCACGACACAGGGCCGCTTCGACGAAGCCAGGCAGTTCGGCAACGTCATCGTCAGGGCAACGGAAGACGGACGCATCGTGCGGGTGCGTGACATCGCACGGGTGGAACTGGGGGCACAGGACTACGTCACAAATTCCTACCTGAACAACAAACCGGCGGTCGCGCTCGGCATCTTCCAGCGGCCAGGCAGCAACGCCCTGGCGACGTCGGAAGAAATCCTCCAGGTGATGAGGGAGGTGAAGGAAGACTTCCCCGAAGGCCTGGACTATCAGGTCGTCTATAATCCGACCGAGTTCATCTCCGCCTCCATCGATGCGGTCTACACCACCATCTTCGAGGCAGTCCTGCTGGTGGTCATCGTCATCCTCGTCTTCCTGCAGTCCTGGCGGACCGCACTGATTCCGATCCTGGCGATTCCGGTTTCCCTGGTCGGCACTTTCGCGGTCATGCTGGTGCTCGGCTACTCGATCAACATGTTGACGCTCTTCGGGCTGGTGCTTGCGATCGGCATCGTGGTCGATGACGCCATTGTCGTCGTTGAGAACGTGGAGCGGAACATCGCCAACGGGATGAGTCCGCGCGAAGCCTCCCACCGCACGATGGACGAGGTGGCCGGCGCGCTTATCGCCACCTCTCTGGTGTTGATCGCCGTCTTCGTGCCGACGGCTTTCGTGCCCGGGATTTCCGGCCAGTTCTATCAGCAGTTCGCGGTCACGATAGCCGTTTCGACCGCGATCTCGTCCGTAAACTCCCTCACTCTTTCACCGGCACTGGCGGCCATTCTGTTGCAGCGCCATGACAGACCCAAGGGTAAAAACCCGCTGGCGCGCGCCGGTAGCTGGATGGCGGCACGTTTCAATCAGGGCTTCGACCGCCTCGCCGACGGCTATGCCGGGCTGGTCCGCTTGATGGTATCGCGTAACGCCATGTTGGCGGTGGTTATGGTCGTGTTCGGCGGCTTGATCTATGGGGCATATTACATGCTGACAACGGTTCCGCGCGGCTTCATTCCGACGCTGGACCAGGGTTACGCGATCGTTGTCGTCCAGTTGCCGGACGGCTCATCCCTCGCCCGGACCGATGCAGTCATCCGCGACGCCTCGGAGATCGTCAACGGAACGCCCGGCGTGACCGATGCGGTCGCCTTTGCCGGCTTCTCGGGCGCCACCTTTACCAATGCCAGCAACCAGGGCGTCATCTTCGCGCGCTTCGACGAGTTCGCGCCGCGTATCGAACAGAACCTGCCGGCCGGCGCCATCATCGGCCAACTCTATGAGCGACTGCAGTCGCTGCGCGAAGCCTTCGTCATCGCCATACCGCCGCCACCGGTGCGCGGTGTCGGCAATGCCGGCGGCTTCAAGATGCAGTTGCAGGAAACCGAAGGCTCCGACATCAGGCGGGTGCTTGCCTCTGCCTTTCAGATGATGGGCGAGGCGCAGCAGACCCCAGGCGTGGCCGGGGTCTTCACCACCTTCTCCGCCTCCAGTCCCCAGGTTTTCCTGGAAGTGAACCGGGTTCAGGCGCAGATGCTGAACGTCCCCATCGCCAATATCTTCGAGGCGCTTTCAGTCAATCTTGGCTCCACCTATGTGAACGATTTCAATGCTTTCGGGCGGCTGTATCAGGTGCGGGTACAGGCGGATGAGGAATTCCGCCTGGGGACAGACGACATTCTGCGGCTGAAAGTGCGCTCGGCCACCGGGGCGCTGGTGCCGCTTGGTACCCTGGTCGAGGTGCAGGACCAGACCGGACCCGATCTGGTGCAGCGCTACAACATGCTGGTCTCGGTCCCGCTACAGGGTAACGCGGCCCCGGGGGTTTCCACCGGCGAGAGCCTCGACATCATGGAGGCCATGGCCGAACGCACCCTGCCCCGCGGCCTGAGCTTCGAATGGACCGAACTGGCCTATCAGGAAAAAGTCGCCGGTGACGCCGCGATCTACATCTTTGCCCTGGCGGTGATCTTCGCCTTTCTGGTGCTCGCCGCCCAATACGAAAGCTGGGTCCTGCCGCTGGCCATTATTCTCATCGTGCCGACCAGTATCCTCGCCGCCCTTCTTGGCGTCAGTTTCCGGGGCATGGACAACAACATCCTGACCCAGGTGGGATTGATCGTGTTGGTCGGCCTGGCGGCCAAGAACGCCATCCTGATCGTCGAGTTCGCCAAGCAGCTCGAAGAAGAAGGCAAGGAGCTGATCGAGGCGACCGTCGAGGCTGCACGCCTGCGCCTGCGCCCGATCCTGATGACGGCCTTTGCCTTCATCCTGGGCGTGCTGCCCCTGGCCATCGCCCAGGGCCCAGGCGCCGAGATGCGCCAGGCCCTGGGAACCTCGGTGTTTTCCGGCATGCTGGGCGTTACCTTCTTCGGCCTGCTGCTGACCCCGGTCTTCTACGTGTTGCTGCGGCGCATCTTCGGCCGGCGCAGCGCCGAACCCGCCGAAAAGCCGACCGAAGCGCCCGCCGAGTAGCCACCGGGGCATCCCCGGCCGGCGATAGTTTCCTTGATCCGGCCCCCAAGGTCCGTCAGCATCGACGGAAAGCAGTTCTACTGGGGGCCGGCGGTCACGCGCGATGGCAAAAAAGCTGAAAAAGCCGAAGGCGCCGGAGGCTGCGCCCAAAAGGCGGGGGATCAAGACTGAAGTCGCCGGGCTGCTCGAGAAACAAGCCCTCATCGGCTGGCGCGAATGGCTCTCCCTCCCCGGCCTGGGGGTCGCGCGGATCAAGGCGAAGGTCGATACCGGCGCCCGCACCTCCGCCCTTCATGCCATGCACATCACCCCCTTCGACAACGCCGGCGCGCTCTGGGTCGCCTTCGAGGTTGCCCCCCATACGGGCGGCGTCCGCGACCTGGCAAGAATCCAGTGCCGGGCACCGGTGCGCGATCATCGGCCGGTCAAAAGCTCCAGCGGCCACGCGCAGGAACGCTATGTCATTTCCACGCCGGTGGTGCTGGGCGGCCGGCAGTTCGATATCGAGGTTACCCTGACCAATCGGGCAGAGATGGGTTTTGAAATGCTCTTCGGCAGAACCTCGTTGCGTGCCGGGCGCTTTCTGGTACACCCGACACGGTCCTTTCTCTTAAGCCCCAGGCAGAAAGCTTGAGGCGTGCGCAAAGTTAATGACGACCCAAGGCCCCGAAACGCCGAATCCAGGATGCGCCGATGAAGATGCTTATGCTGGCCCGCAACGCCAATCTCTATTCGCACAAGCGCCTGGTCCAGGCTGCAGAGGCCCGAGGCCACGAGCTCGATATTGTGAACACCCTGCGCTGCTACATGAACATCACCTCGCACCGCCCGATGGTGATCTACAACGGCGAAAAACTGGCCGGCTACGACGCGGTGATCCCCCGGATCGGGGCCTCGATTACGTACTACGGCCTGGCGGTGCTGCGCCAGTTCGAGATGATGGGGGTCTTCCCGCTGAACGAATCGGTGGCCATCGGCCGCTCCCGCGACAAGCTGCGGTCCATGCAGTTGCTGGCGCGCGACGGCATCGGCCTGCCGGTGACCGCCTTCGCCCACGATCCCAAGGTGACGGAAGAGGTTATCAAGATCGCCGGCGGCGCACCGGTGGTGATCAAACTGCTGGAAGGCACCCAGGGCATCGGTGTGGTTCTGGCCGACACGCAGATCTCGGCCAAATCGGTGGTCGAGGCCTTTCGCGGCGCCAATGTGAACATCCTGGTCCAGGAATTCATCAAGGAAGCGGGCGGCACCGACATCCGCGCCTTCGTGGTCGGCGGCAAGGTGGTGGCCGCCATGCAGCGCAAGGGCGCCAGCGACGACTTCCGCTCCAACCTGCACCGCGGCGGCGAAGGCAGCCGGATCAAGATCACGGCGGAGGAACGCTCCACCGCCCTGCGCGCCGCCAAGGCCATGGGCCTGAATGTCTGCGGTGTCGACATGCTGCGCTCCAACCATGGCGCGGTGGTGATGGAGGTGAACTCCTCGCCGGGCCTGGAGGGGGTCGAGAACGCCACCGGTGTGGACGTCGCCGACCTGATGATCCAGTTCCTGGAAAAGAACGCCAAGCCGGGCAAGACCAAGACCAAAGGCCGGGGCTAGTCCGTGACGCGACGGGCAGCCTTTCAGATCGGCACCTACAGCGTCGAGGCGGGACAACGCCAGACGGTCGACCTGCCGCTCTCGGTTCTTTCCAACCATACGCCCATGGCGCTGCCGGTCCATGTCGCCCATGGCGCCCGGCCCGGCCCGACACTTTTCGTCTCCGCCGTCATTCACGGCGACGAGATCATCGGGGTGGAAATCATCCGCCGCCTGCTGGCCCTGCCGGTTATGTCGAAGCTGCGCGGCACGCTCCTCGCCATTCCCATCGTCAATGCCTTCGGCTTCATCAGCCATTCGCGCTACCTGCCGGACCGGCGCGATCTCAACCGCTCCTTTCCGGGCTCCGCCAAAGGATCCCTGGCAGGCCAGCTTGCCGATCTCTTCCTTACAGAAATCGTTGCCCGGGCGGATGTCGGGATCGACCTTCACTCCGCCGCGGTTCACCGGGTGAACCTGCCCCAGATCCGGATTTCGCCGGAACAGAAGCGCATGGAGGAGCTGGCAATCGTCTTCGGGGCACCGGTCATTCTCGAAGCTCCCTTGCGCGAAGGATCACTGCGGCAAGCGGCCGTGGACGTCGGCACCGATGTCATGCTGTTCGAGGCGGGCGAGGGCCTGCGCTTCGACGAGTTCGCCGTGCGGGTCGGTGTCACCGGCATCCTGCGGGTGATGAAGCAGCTTGGCATGGTGCCAGCCCGCAGCGTCAGCGACGCCAAGGTGGCACCCACCATCTCACAGTCGAGCTATTGGCTGCGGGCGCCTGACGGCGGTGTGCTGCGCAGCTTCAAGACCATCGGCGACAGCGTGGCCGAGGGCGATCTGGTGGGTATCATTTCCGATCCTTTCGGCGAAATGGAAACCGAGGTCCGCGCCCGCGACGGCGGCCTTCTGATCGGCCGCACCAATCTGCCGGTGGTCAACCAGGGCGACGGCCTGATGCACATCGCCCGCCACAAGCGGCCCGGCAGCCTGGAGGCCACCGTCGGGCAAATGATCGAAGCCGAAATGCAGGCCGATCCCCTCTTCGACGAAGACGAGATCATCTGAGCAGGGGCCGCCCCTTCCCTAGCCTTCCCGATAAACCGACTTGGGTTGATCGAAGAATCCGGCCAGGACGTGATAGGCCAGCATATAGTTCTTCTGCTGGAAACTGGCGTGGGAGATGCCGGCCATCACGGTGAACTGCTTGTCCGGGTTGGGCAGCTTCTCGAAGAACTTCACCAGGTCCTCAAAACCGGCGATGCCGTCGTACTGGCCGCGCATGATGAGCGTCGGCACGGTGATCCTGTCGGGATCGACCAGCGGCAACTTGCTGCACATGTCGATGTAGGTGCCGTTGGGCATGGAGTCGTCCAACGCCGTGATCGCCTCGGCAAAAGCGTCGACCACCTTGTCCTCGGCGCAACCGGGATGATCGCGCGAAAAAATAGACTGTACGAAGGCGTAGTCGATGGGCCGGCGCTTTGACGCCATGAACTGCGGCAATTTCTTGCGGCGCTGTTCCAGGGTGGGGCTGCCCTCCCCGGTCCAGACGAAGGCATCCAGGGCAAGACGCTTCACCCGCTCCGGATGACGTTCGGCAAAGAGCGCCGCGCGCAGGGCGCCGGAGGAAATGCCGTAGACCAGCAGCGGCCCGGCGCCCCGGGTTTTCTCGATATAGGCGCTGGCCGCGGCCAGATCGTCGGCGCCGTTGGCAATGTCGCAGGTGATGTCGCGATCCTTGGTGGAACGGCCGTAACCCTCCATATCCACGCACCAGGTATCGTAACCCTGCAGCGCGAAGTAGTTCATGGCCGAACTGAAGGGTCGCCCCTCGACATGCAGATCGAAAGTCGGCTGCGAGGCCATGGAGGAGCCGTGCACGAAAAGCACCGTGCCTTTCTTGTTGCCGGGTTTGCCGAGATACTTCTCCCAGAGGAACAGCTTCACATCACCCTTGTGGGTCCAATGCTCCTCGCCGATCACATCCTGCTCGTTCGCCGCTTCATCCATCACATCACCTGCCATAGAGCTGCCTTTCTTTTTGTGTTGAGCCGCGCTATCTCGCCGACCCGCTGCGCGGAAAGCTGATCCACCCCTCACCCTCCCGCTGCGCGGGCCCCTCCCTCTCCCGCAAGGGGAGAGGGAAATGTAGCGACCCTATTTTGTTTCCCCCTCTCCCCTGCGTGGGAGAGGGTCGGGGTGAGGGAGCCTTGCGAGCTCGAAGATCGAGTACCAGCCGAAACTGAATAAGGGGCCTGTGCATGATCATGATCCACGCTAGTCGCCCGTCATTTCCAGGATGTCGAAGCCGCGGTTGCGGTCGATCAGATACATCAGGCCGTTATCGTCCACATCGACGTCGTTGGACTGCGGGCTCGGCTCGTCGCCCCGGGGCTCGGGGATGAAGTGCGCCGTCTCCACAGGTGCGAAGGGATCGGAAACGTCGACAACCCGCAGCCCGCCGGAAAACCAGGTGGCATAGACCAGCGGCGTATCGAGTTTCTCGCGGAACTGATGGGCGCCGAAACGGCCCGGCGCCCTGGCCCAGGGCGAATCCAGCTCGCTGACGTCGAAAGCCGAAAGCGCGACGATGTTGTCGTAGTCGGTGACGTCGAAGACCCAGAGAAAGGCATGCAGGCGCCCGCGGCGGTGATCGTGCTCCTCATCCACCGCCACGGCGATGCGGCGCCCGCCGATCCGCTGCGCCAGCGGCAGGACGGTGTGGGTCGGCTCCGGAAAGGGCGGATGATAGTCGTGGCTAGCCAGCGTCCTTGGCTTGGTGATGTCGGAGACGTCGAGCACCCGGAAGCCGGCGTGCCAGACCGAAGCCCAAAGTTCATCGCCGACCCGGAGCGCATGGTGCAGGCGGTTCTTGTAGCCCTTCCAGGTCGGCTTTTCCCCGGCGGCGATGTGCTGACCCGGCATGTGCCAGCGCGACACCTCCGTCGGGCGCTCAGGGTCCTTCAGATCGTAGATCACCAGGATATTGCCGAGATAGCCCTCCATCTCCGTGGAGATATAGGCGTAGTCCGCATCCATGTCGAAGCGATGGCTGCCGAAACCGAAGGTGCGCTGATGAGCGATCTCGCGCGGCCTGGTCTTGTCGGCGATGTCATAGACCTTGAAGCCGCCGTCGTGATAACCGCGCAGCCGCGCCGCGTCCAGCTCGGCAATATCGGCCGCCTCGACACCCAGCGCCGCCGCCAGTTCGCCGTCCTCCGGCATCCGTCCCAGCGTTGCGGCAAGACCGGCGCGGGTCTCCGGCAGGGCCTCGCCCTTGCGCAGAAAATGCCGCCGGTTCTGTTCGACGTTGGTGATCATGAGGTCGCCGACCACCCGCACCTTGTGGGTATGGGAGGCATCGCCGTCCAGCATGATCTGCGCGGCGATGCGCGGATTGCCGGGGTCCGAGACATCGACGATGGTCGTCCCGAAGGGCGGTTTCATGTGGCCGATGTAGGCATAGCCGTCCTGCACCACCACCTGCCCGCCGCCGGGCAGATCGAGATGCCCGATCCGCCGGATGTTGCGCGCGAGAGCGTCGCGAGAGCTGCCCACGGCCTAGCCCTCCCCTTCCGCGAAAACGCCTTTACGGCGGCGCTGGCGATGCTTCATGAAAGGCGGCAGGACCAGCGACAGAGCCAGGGCGAGCCAGAGAACATTGCCCAGCGGCGAGGAAAACAGTGTCAGGAAGTCGCCATCGGATTTCTGGAGGGCGACCAGCATATAGCCCTCCATCAGCGGGCCCAGGATAACGCCGATCAGGATGGCGGCGACATGATAGCCGGTCTTGCGCGCGATATAGCCGAGAATGCCGAAGGCGAAAGCCAGGTACATGTCGAACATGTACTCCCGCGGCACGAAGGAGCCGATCAACGTAAAGCCGATGATCAAGGGCGACATATAGGTGGTCGACACCAGGGTCACCCGCGACATGTAACGCGACATCGGCAGGATCGTCAGCGCCATCAGCAGGTAGGTGACGAACATCGCCATGAAGATCCCGTAGCCCAGCAGCGGCTGCTCGGCGAAGAGACGCGGCCCGACGTTCACGCCCTGATACTGCATGACCACCAGCATGATGGCCGCCGTCGCACCGCCGGGAATGCCCAGCACCAGCAGCGGGATCAGCGTGCCGGCGGTCACCCCGTTGTTGGCCGATTCCGGCGCGATCAGGCCTTCCACGTGGCCGGTCCCATACAGTTCCGGCGTTTTCGACAGCGCGCGCGATTGCTGATAGGCGACAAAGGCGGCGATGGCCGCCCCGGCGCCCGGCGTAACGCCGATGACAAGGCCGATAAGGCTGGTCCAGGCGACGTGCCACCACTTCTTCAAGGTGATCTTGATACCGTCGATGGTCTGCAGCCAGGAGCCGGTTTTAAGACGTTCCCGGCCGTGCCGGGAGAGGATCGATTCTCCCTCGATCACCAGGAAGGCCTCGGAAATCGCAAAAAGGCCGACCAGGGCCGGGATCAGGGGAATACCGTCGTAGAGCTCCAGAATGCCGAAGGTTCCGCGCGGCGTCGCATAGACGTGATCGGTCCCGATGGAACCGATCATCAGGCCCAGAAAACCGGCAATGAGGCCTTTCAGCGTGTCCTTCGCGGCGATGGTGGCGATCAGTGAGATGCCGAACAGCATCACCACCACCATCTCCACGGAGTGCATGTAGAAGCCGACACGCGCCAGGATCGGCATCGAAGCCAGGGCAACGGCGGTGGTCAGCAGTCCGCCGATGGTCGAGGCAGTGAAGGATATGGCAAGGGCCCGCTGCCCCTGGCCCTTCTTCACCATGGGGTAGCCGTCCAGCGGCGTTGCCGCCGCCCCGGCGGTGCCGGGGATGTTCACCAGGATCGCCGGAATGCCGGCCCCCATGCGCGAGGCACAATAGAGGGCGACCATGAAGACCAGGCCGACCTCCACCTCCATGATCAGGGTAAAGGGCAGCAGGACGATGATGGTGTTGGCGGCGGAGAACCCCGGAATGGCGCCGACGATGAGGCCCAGAAAAATCGACGGAACGATGACCCACCACAGCGAAAGGCTGTGCAGGAAGAGATCGACGAAGAACGCGGCGTTGATCTCCATGTCAGGTCAGCGCCTGGACGAGCTGTTCGATCGGGCCCTTGGGGAAGCGCTTCTCGAAAAGCAGAACGAAGACCCCGAAGGCGACAGTGGCCATGACGGCTGCGGCCGAAACGCAGAGGACAGGCCGCCGGCCGCCGCCCAGCAGCAACATCGATGCGGCCAGAAAGACGAAGGTGGTCAGCGTGAAGCCGAGCCAGTGAATAACGACGAGATAGCCAAGACTGATCGCCATGAAGCCGAGGCGCCTGGCAAGAATGTCATAGGGCGCCAAGAGGCCCGAGACGCCGAGGGTCGCCCGCCCGAGCAGCACCTCGCGCAGGGCGAGGCCGAAAAACACCAGCACCAGCAGGATCAGTACCGACCCCACCAGAAAGGCATTCAGCTGCGCCGACCAGGGCGAGTTGATGACGGTACTGATGTAGTAGAGCGTAAATCCCAGCGCCAGGGCCGGGATGATGAGCTCACCGCCGATCTGGCGCTTCCCGCCGCTTTCCTGCGTCGACGCCATGGTCACGTCATCCCAAACCTGTTCGCCGCCCTGCGCGGGCCCTCGGACACACTAAAAAACGACCCGGTCAACCGCCGGTCAGGAAGGGTTTGTACTGGGCACCCAGGCTCAGCATCGCCTGTTTGAACTTGCCGCACTCCTCAACACCGCCGTAGTTGACGTATTCCCAGTGGCCCTTGCCCTTCAACACGGAGGCCTTGTAGTCCGGGTCCTCGAAAACTTTGCGGAAGGTCGATTGCAGCATCTCGAAGCGGTCGGGATGATTGTCGATCGCCGCTTTGTGAATGCCGAAGGCGCGCGACGAGAGCATCGGCGGCAGGTCGGTGCCGAAGTGCTGGTTCATGGTCGGCGCGCTGTCGAGCGCTTCGCCGAGAACGTTCTCGTCATTGAAGACCAACAGGGTGCGCACCGCATCGCCCGCCGCGGCAACGGTGCCGGAGGTCAGGACGCTCAGGTCCACCTCACCGGTAACCGCACCGGCGACCGTCTTCTTGCCGCCGGACAGGGGGATCAGATTGACCTCGATGCCGGTTTTGTCGGCCAGCGCCAACATGCCGATGGAAGCCGGATGGGCAAGGCGGCTGGTGCCGACGTTCAGCTTGCGCTTCTTGCCCTCGGCAACGACGTCTTCGATGGTCTTCAGCTTGCTTTCCGCGCCGACGAAGAGGCAGCCGGGATCGGTATCGACGCGCCCCCAGTAGACGTAATCGTCGATGTTGAAGCTCGGTTCCTTCACCACCCAGTTCAGGACCTCCGGGCCCATGTTGCCGAAGATCAGGCTGTGAGCGTCAGGCTCGAACTTGCCCATGTAGACTTCATAGCCGACACGGCCCGACGCGCCGGGATAGAAACCAGGCTCGAAGTTCGTATCCAGGTGCTTTTTCCAGACGGCGGTGAAGGCGCGCAGGTTGCGGTCGGCGCCACCACCCTCGCGGGTCGGCACGACAATATCGATATTGCGCTCCGGAAAACCGGCGGCAAAGGCGCGCGAAACAACACTGGCGCTGCCACCTAAAACTGCAGCGGCCGCGCCGAACTTCAGTAGAGACCGCCGCGAAACGCGCCGTGTTCCTGAACAGATCTGTGGTGTGATCATGGTTACAAGCCTCCTCCCAGAGTGCGTTTCGGCCGGTTTGTCCGGCCCTGCTTGACGGCGCCATTCAACGGCGTCCGCGCCTTAATTGGTTAAAGCTTCGACCATATTGAAAAATATGTCAAATGAGCGCTGAAAAGCAAAGTCTGCACCCAATTGGTTTGGCAATTGGTTCGCGGACGCCGGCCCGCTAGAACAGACCAAGCAGGGCCAGACCTTCATAGAGCAGGCGCAGGGCCAGCAGCGAGAGCAGCACCGCGATCACCCGGTGGAAGTTTTCATCCGTCATCTTCACCAGCACGTGCTTGCCAATCAGCGTGCCGAGAAAACCGCTGGCGATCATCGCCACGATCAGGCCGGCGTAAGGGCCGTAGCTGAACCCCAGCAGACCGAAGGCAAAGACCTTGATGCCATGTTGGGCGACCATGCAGGCGGCATGGGTCGCTACGTGTTCCAGGCGGCCGAGCTTCATCGTCTTAATCGTTGCCGAAACGAAGGGACCGGTCGCGCCGAAGAACATGGTGAGGAAGCTTGAAAAGACGCCGCTGAGAACCACCCTGAAACGGCCCGGCGGTGAGACGGCCGATCCCCAGACCGACCAGAGAATGAAGCAGCCCAGGCCGATGTTGAGGGCCGCCGGGGGCAGCTGTACGGCGGTGAGACCGCCGGCCGCGGCGCCGACCAGACTGCCCAGAGAAAACAGCAGAATGACCCGCCACTGCACGTTGCGCAGCATGATGGCGGTACGGCCCGCGTTGGAGCCGATCTGCACCAGGCCGTGCACCGGAATCAAAGCATGGACCGGCATCAGCACCGCCATCACGGCGATCAACACGACGCCGCCGCCAATGCCGGCGGCGGCGGTCAGAAAGGACGTCGCCGCAGAAATGGCGATCAGGAACAATGCCGCCGCCGTACCGACCTCGGCGGGCGCAATCCATTCGATCATGCGGTCTCCGGCCTATTGTGAAAGAGCAGAGGGCGGCGCTTGGCCGGCCCCCTGTCAAAACCACTTGTACCAGAGACCCGGCCCGGTTCCCAAATACCCAAGCTTCAGGCCGCCTGCCTGAGCGCCTGCCGCGCCGCCAGCATGGAAACACAGGCCTCCGCCGCCTCGTGCCCCTTCACGCGGAAATGCTCGTGGAAGAAACGGCGGTGTTCTTCGCTTTCATGGAAGTTGTGCGGCGTCAGTACGGCTGAGAACACCGGCAGATCGGTTTCCATCTGCACCTGCATCAAGGCAGCGACCACGGTTTCGGCCACGAACTCGTGGCGGTAGATACCGCCGTTGATGACGAAGGCCGCGCCGACGATGGCCTGGAAGGTACCGCTGCGCGCGAGATCGCGCGCCAACAAAGGAATTTCGAAAGCCCCCGGCACTTCGAAAGCCTGTGTGCGCATGCGGCCATCGGTCAGCCGGGCCAGTTCCTCGTCAAAGGCGACATGGCATTGATCGACGATATCGGCATGCCAGCGCGCCTTTACGAGGGCCACCAGGTTATTGCCTTGGTTTTCGGTCATGCTCTGATTCATGGTTTTCTCCCTACTCCGTCAGAGACCAGAACCAGGGCGTAAGGAAACAGCCGCGCCCGGCTGTCCGCCGGGAACCGCTGCTTCATTCTCTTCCATCCGGACTGTTACCGTCGGCTTCGGAATCACACCGAATCTGCTGACCTCCAAAGGCCCGGACCGGACCTCAAGAGCGCTCGCGGGCTCTGGCCCCTCATGAGGCCCTTACCGCCGGTGGGGACTTCCACCCCGCCCCGAGAACGCGCCCCGCCAACGGCGGGGCCGGTTATCCTCTAGCCTACCCCGGCGATAATGTCGATGGGCTGTCTGCCGGGAAGGCCGCCACCGCGATAAAAGGGGGCTGGCGCCCAAATCCACTTCCGCCCTATGCTTTGCGACACGCCCAAAAACAGGACCCGGCGCATGGACGAGAAAACGCAGAACGCCGTCGTTGAAGAGCTTTTGAACGGCAAGGGCTATGCGGTCCTGCCGCAGGTCTTCTCGCCCGAGGAGATCAGGCAGGCCCGCGACCTGATCATGCGGTTCTCCGACCGGGATACCCCGAAAGCGACCCACTTCCAGGGTGCCAACGCCGAGAAGCTGCACCTGCAGCGCCGGGTCTGGAATCTGCTGAACAAGGGCCGGATCTTCGTCGACATGGTCCAGCGCGAGCCGATTGTTTCGATCATGAAGCGCTTCCTGGGGTCGGAGTTCATCCTCGGCTCCATCGCCGCCAACCGCCTGCTGCCCGGCGGCCCCGGCCAGGAGCTGCACATCGATTATCCCTATTGGGATATGTACAAACGCGAGAGCTTCCCGGCGGGCATAAACCCGAGCTTCCCGCTGAATGCCCAGGTCTCGATCCTGCTCGACGACTTCACCGAGGAAAACGGCGCCACGGCCATCGTCGCCGGCAGCCAGAAGCTCGGCCGCTATCCTTCGGACGCGGACCGCGCGACGGCAAAACCGGATCGCCTGATCGGCAAGGCCGGCGATGCCGCCCTCTTCTTCGGCATGGCCTGGCATGCCGCCATGCCCAACGAAAGCACAGCAGACCGCACGGCGATTTTGATCCAGTATCTGCCGAAGTTCGTGAAACCGATGGAAGATCAGGTCCGCGGCCTCGACCCCGCGGTGCTGGCCGAGGCCTCGCCCCTGCTGCGCCAGCTGGTGGGACTGGACTACCCCTATCCCCAGATCCTTGACGAGGCCGAGGCGGGCAACGCCGAAGGCCGGGTGTCTTGAGCCGGCGCTGGACAGGGCGGACCGCCCACGGCAGTCTTGCGCCATGCATGACACCACCGCAAATCAAGACGATGCCGATCCCTTACGCGCGCGGGGCGGCTTTGCAGACCTGGTCGGCTATGAACTGGTCCTTTGGGAACCGGACCTGGCCAAGGTCGTCCTGACCGTCGAACCGCAGCACCTGAACCGCAGCGGTGTCCTGCACGGCGGCATGCTGACCACGCTGATCGACACCGCCTGCGGTTACTGCGGCTGCTTTGCGGCACCAGGCGAAACGCCGCGGCGGGCCTTTACCCTCTCGCTGACCTGCAGCTTCATCGGCACCGCAAAGGCCGGTCAGCGGCTGGTGGCGACAGGGCGGCGCAGCGGTGGCGGCAAGAGCATCTTCTTTGCCGACTGCAGCGTTCTGGACGACGCAGGCCGGCTGATCGGCAACGGCCAGGGCAGCTTCAAATACATTGTCCGGCGCTAAAGCCAGGTCAGCAGGGCGACGAACAACAGGTAAAAGACCAGGACCAGGGCACGGCCGCGCAGCTGTTCCTCCCCCTCGCGCAGCATCATCCGCTGTCCTTCGGTGAAGGTGCCGGCGCGCTGGCGCAGGCGCAGCCAGTGCCGGGCCAGCCAGTGTTCCGCTTCAAAGTCGATGCCGCCGCCGGCCATCAGAAAAGACTTCCACTGATTGACATCGCCACGCCCTAGGCCACGGGCTTCAGGCGGGATGAAAAACGGTCCTGTACCAGTTCGGCGTGTTTTGCGCTCACCGGAACCTCTTCACCGTTTCTTAGAACGATCCTCAGACTGCGCCCGCCCTGCCTCAGCGCCGTCACGCCGCGCTCCGCGACCCAGAACGAGCGGTGGACCTGCAGGCCCGGCAGGGCCCGAAGCTCCTGCACCGCATCGCCGAACCGATAGAGCGTGCAGGCCGATCCCTCGGTGGTGACGATCCGCACGTAGTGTTCCTGCGCCTGGATCGCCAGAATCTCGCCGCCGAGCGACTGGTCCAGACGGCGCAGAAAGGCCGGTGCCGGAACAGCTTCCGTTTCCCTGGCGGCAGGGGCGCCCTGCGCCGGCGCGCCGTCTTCGTCACGGTCCTCTTGGGACTTATCGGGCATGACCGCCCAGGGTTGCTCGATCAACAGGCGCGGCAGGACGATCAAGGCGGCCAGGATCAGCTGGTTATCGAGATGATAAAGGGATTCCAGGGCAAACCGCCCGACCATGCCGCCGGGGTCGGTTCCCGACAGGGCATTCAGCCCCATTTCGGGCAGTCCGAGGATCAAGTCGACCATGGTCACCGCCAGGGTGAAAAGCGGCAGGGTGATCAGCGCCGCGGGAAGCGCCAGCCACCACCAGGCCAGACGGTTTCCCAGCGGGCTCAACTCCAGCAGCAGAAGGCAGCCGGCAAAGAAAACATAGGCCATCAAAAGACGGACGACCCAATAGCCATAGCCGAAGAGCAGCGAAAACTCGGCAAAGGCCGCACGCTGATGACTCCCCAGCAGAAGCCCCGCAAGAAGCGTCACGAAGAGGCCCCAAAGGGGCCAGGACAGGGAAGCAGCGCGCCTTGGCATGGTCGGTCAGACCGCAATTTCACGATGCATGAATATGTAGCCCAAGATAACCCGCTGTCCAGCTTGTCTTTTTCCCTCTTCTTTGTGCGCTGGCGGAAGATTTCACAAGCTCAAGAAAAATTGCTCCGGCGAGGCTATCTCTCGCTCCCTCCCGCGCCTAGATTTCTCGCCAACACAACGGGCGATCGCCTGGCCGCGCCCGCCAACCAGCCAATCTGCCCATCAGTCATCAGGGGAGCGCAGAGCGCCATGTCCGACACCACCGAATCCCGCCCCAAAGCGCAGCCGGAAGTCACCCAGGAGATGATCGATCTCTATGACGAGTACACCCATCTGACCCTGGACCGGCGCCGCTTCTTCGATCATCTGACCAAAGTGGCCGGCGGTACGGCGGCGGCCTACACGCTGCTGCCGCTGCTGGAATCGAACTATGCCCAGGCGGCGATCCTGCCCGAAGATGATGGCCGCGTCGTGGCGGAGACCATCACCTTTGCGGGCGCCGACGGCGATCTCTCCGGCTATCTGGCGCGGCCGGCGGCGGCCCCCGGCAAGCTGCCCGCCGTTCTGGTGATCCACGAGAACCGCGGCCTCAACCCCCACATCCAGGATGTGACCCGGCGCATTGCCCTGGAAGGCTTCGTCGCCCTGGGTGTCGACTTCCTTTCCCCCGCCGGCGGCACACCGGACGACCAGGACAAGGCGCGCGAGATGATCCGCGCCCTCGATCCGGCAGCCACGGTGAACAACGGCGTCGCCGCCGTCAGCTTCCTGGCCGGTCATGAGGCCAGCACCGGCAAGGTCGGCTCCATCGGCTTCTGCTGGGGCGGCGCGATGAGTAATCAGATGGCCGTGAATGCCCCGGACATCGCCGCCAGTGTCGCCTACTACGGGCGCCAGCCGAGCGCGGAGCAGGCCACCACCATAAAAGTCCCGCTGCTGCTGCACTACGCCGGCAACGACGAACGCATAAATGCAGGCATCCCCGATTTCAAAGCCGCCTTGGACAGCATCAAAGCCGATTATCAGATCTACATCTATGGCGGGGTGAACCACGCCTTCAACAACGACACCAACGCCGCCCGCTACAACAAGGCCGCAGCGGAACAGGCCTGGCAGCGCACCATCTTCTTCCTCAAGACGCACCTGAGCTAGTTTGGCAAATGCGCCGCCGGCCTCCGCGTCCGGGGCTGGCCGGTGGCGCGCTCTCAGGCCTTCCCCCTTTGCACGACACGGCGGGGCATCAGGAAGAAGCCGCAGAGCGCAGAGAGAACCGCCAGCGCCGCCCCGATCAGGGCGATCGCATGGAAGGCCTGCAGCATGGCATTGCGGAAGGCAGCTTCGAGGTCTGCAGCGGCAAGTTCCGGCAGGGTGACGGCGGCGATGTCGCCACCATAGCGCAGGCCGGACAAGGCCGCGGCTTCCGGCCCTGTCAGCAGCTCCGCAAGGCTGCGTTCGAAAACTAGGGCCGCCAGCGCCCCCAGCCCGGCCACGGCCAGGAGACCGGAGAGGCGCGAGACCGCATTGTTGACGCCGGAGGCAAGGCCCGACTGCCCCTCAGACAGGGCATTCATCACCACGGTCGACAGCGGCGCCACGGTCACCGCCATGCCGAGACCGAGCACCAGCATCGCCGGCACCACCGCCTGCCAGAAAGACGCCCCGGGCTCCACCGGAATGAACAGCAGGAACCCGGCGGCGGCGATGAGCGGGCCGAGGGTCAGCGGCAGACGCGCGCCGAAACGGTCGAGCAGGCCGCCGGCCCAGCGCGACAGGAAGGCCATCACCAGGGTGAAGGGCAGGAACGCCGCGCCGGCCAGGGTTGCCGAGTGGCCATGCACCTCGATCATCGTGATCGGCAGAAAAAACAGGACGCCGGAGAGCGCGAAATAGAGGAACAGCGTGAGCAGATTGGCCCCGCTGAAGGCCGCGGAACGAAACAGATCAAGCGGCAGCATGGGGCTGGTGCTGCGCGCCTCCACCCAGAGAAAAACGAAGAGGCCGATCAGCCCGCCGAGAGCCGTCAGCAGCAGCGGCTGGGACAGAATCCGGTCCTCACCAAGGCTGGTGAGGCTGTAGGTCAGCGCGGCCAGCGCCAGCACCGCCAATACCGCGCCCGGCCAATCCATACGCCTGCCCCCGCTCGCATCGCGCGATTCCGGCACCCGCCAGAGCGAGAGCGCCAGGGTGAGCGCGGCAATCGGCAGGTTGATCAGAAAAACCAGACGCCAGGAGCCGAGATCGACCAGCCACCCGCCCAGGACCGGGCCCAGGGCGGCGGCTATGGCCGAGAACCCGGCCCAGGTGCCGATCGCCCGGCCGCGCTCGGACTCCGGAAAAGCGGCGGAGATGATGGCCAGACTGTTGGGCACCAGAAACGCTGCGCCAAAACCCTGCAAGGCACGGGCGGCTATCAGCTGCTCCGCGCTCTCGGCCAGACCGCACCAGAGGGAGGCCAGGGCGAAGATCGCCACCCCGGCATTGAAGATGCGCCGCCGGCCGTAGAGGTCGCCGGCAGCCCCACCGATCAGCAAAAGCGCCGCCAGCAGAAGCGCATAGGCGTTCACGACCCACTGCATCAGGCTGAGCGAACCGCCGAAATGGCTGCCGATAACCGGCAGGGCGACGGTCACCACGGTGCCGTCGACGAAAGCCAGGCTGGAGCCCAGGATCGTCACCATCAGCACAATGGGGCGGGCTTCCCGGCGACAGGGCTCCGGACGGGGACCGGTAAGGATTACGGCGTTGTCGCAAGGGGCAATCTTCATTCCGCTTCCTGACTTTGGCGCTTGGCCTTGGGGGCTTGCTTAGGGCCCGGCATCATCCGGTTTCCGCCGGGCAGAGCTGCCATGCAGACTGCCCGCTGGTCTTATGCGGCGACATATACCATCTTAAGGTGGCAAAACATCACCACGACAGGTTGTCACGCGGGTTTGACCAAAACCTGTGTGGCTTCTGCGGTATCCACAAGCAACCTCCGGCTCTGCCCTTCGCGCGCAAAGGCGGCGAAGCTGTGATTGGTTTTCTTGGTTGGGGAGTTCATGAGCGAAACGGTCAGAGACGGCAACGGCCCACAGCAACTGGGCGGACAGGGCGTGGCGCCCCGCGCGTCGGGCGGTGTGGCGCGGCGCCGGCCGCCGCTTGCCGTTCTCATCGCAGTGACGGCCCTCGGCCCCATGGCCCTGAACATCTTCATCCCCTCCATGCCCGGCCTGCAGGCGGTCTTCGCCACCGACTACGGAACGATCCAGCTCACCCTCACCCTCTATCTCTTCGGTGTCGCGGTCTCGCAGCTTTTCCTGGGGCCGTTGTCGGACCGTTTCGGGCGCCGCCCGGTGCTGCTTCTGGGCATGCTTCTGTTCCTGTTCGGCACCCTGCTCTGCGCCTTTGCCGGCAGCATCGCCGCGCTGATCGTCGGCCGCGTGATCCAGGCGGTCGGCGGCTGCGCCGGCCTGGTGCTGGGCCGCGCCATCGTACGCGATACCCATAGCCGTGAAGAATCCGCCAGTATGATCGGCTACATCACCATGGCCATGGTGATCGCCCCGATGGTGGCGCCGCTGCTGGGGGGTATCACCGACGATCTTTTCGGCTGGCAGGCCTCCTTCTTCCTGGTCTTCGCCGTCGGCGCCGCGGTTCTGCTGCTGGCCTGGCACCTTCTTTTCGAAACCCATTTCGACCGCCAGGCCATCGCCGGGCCGCTCAGCATGATCAGCGGCTTCGGATCCCTGCTGAAAGATGCCGCCTTCACCGGCTATGCGATCAACATCTCCTTCACCACCGCAGTCTTCTTCGCCTTCCTGGCCGGGGCACCCTTTATCATGCTTGAGGTCATGGATCGTACGGCGACCGAGTACGGCCTCTACTTCATGCTGAACGCTATCAGCTATATGCTGGGGAACTTCCTCTCAGGGCGGCTATCGACCCAGATCGGGGCGGAACGCATGATCTTCGCGGGCAGCGCCATCGCGCTGCTGGGCGTAGCGCTTCTGACCGGCCTGGCTTTGTCGGGCGAGATGACACCGATCATGCTGTTCGGCCCGGTGATGCTGGTCGGCCTGGCCAACGGTCTCAGCCTGCCCAACGCGACCGCAAGCGCCATTTCGGTGCGGCCGGATCTGGCCGGCACCGCATCCGGACTGACCGGCTTTCTGCAGATGACGGTCGGTGGCCTGGCAACCTTGCTGGTTGGCCATTTCCAGGGAGAATCATCGATCATGCCCATGGTGATGGTGATGAGCGGCGCGGCGGTTATCGCCTTCCTCGGTCATTTTCTGGCCCGCGCCGCGCTGGCCCTGCGGGCTGGCACATCTCTTTCGCCCGGCGCCGATTGACCAGCGTCACGCCTCGGCAGTGGCCCGCAGCCCCCCGGACCACAGTCTTTGTCCGAATCGAAAAGAAACGATAAACAAGGCGGGACGCAAAGAAGGGAGAACAGGGCATGGTTCCAGGGTCCACGAACGATCAACAGGCAATGGCCGAGGTTACCGCCCGTATCCTGCTGGAGATCGAGGCCGTTCTCTTTCGGCCGAACGATCCCTTCACCCTGACATCGGCCCGCGCCAGCCCGGTCTATGTGGACTGCCGGAGAATCATCTCCTTTCCGCGGGCCCGCGCGCAGTTGATGGACTTTGCCTGCGCGCTGATCCAGCGCCAGATCGGCTACGAATCGATCGACTGCATCGCCGGCGGAGAGACGGCGGGTATCCCCTTTGCTGCCTGGATTGCCGAACGGCTCGGCCTGCCAATGCTTTACGTACGCAAGAAGCCTAAGGGCTTCGGACGCAATGCTCAGATTGAGGGCCACTTGCCGGAGGGCAGCCGCGTTCTGCTGGTCGAAGACCTGGCCACCGATGGTGGGTCGAAGCTCAATTTCGTCGATGCCATCCGCCAAGCCGACGCCAAGATCGCCCATACCTTCGTGATCTTTCACTACGGTATCTTCCCTGAGGGCGTTGCCGCGTTGGAAGAGCGCGGCGTCACCCTCCACGCCCTCGCAACCTGGTGGGATGCGCTCGGCGTCGCCGAGCAGGCCGGCTATCTGGCCGGCGACGAAGTCGAAGAGGTCCGACGCTTCCTGCAGGACCCGGAAACCTGGACTCCGAACCAGCAGGCCGCCAAGGGCTGAGCCCTATCGCTATACCAAAACGTGCATCTTGGATCGCGCGGCACTCTGCCGATGCCGGGAAATGCCTTTCAGGCGCGAAATTAACCATAAGAAAATCTATTTTTTGAGATTCCGAGGTAGGGGCGCTTCTCTTCCCCAGCAAAATCGGTACACTCCTCTGCGAGGCCTGGGGACGCTGTACATGGATCGGCAAAAGCCAGAAAACGACATCATCGGACGCGTGGTGACGGACTTGGAAAAAGCGTCTGAAGGCAGCCAGGAGTTGGACTGTATGATCAGTTACGCGCTGGAGTTGGCGCGTGGCGAATTTGATCAGGTCATGATGGAGCTGCTGGTCAAAGAGGGCTTTTCCTGGGGCATCATCTCCGAGATCTGGGGCGGCAAAGTGCCCCCTTATACCCAGTCGCTGGACTGCGGCATTGCCGGCGAGAACATTGCCTTTGCAATGCGGTCCGACAAGCGTCAGCAATGGGCCGCCGTGCACAAGGGACCGGACGGCAAGGAACACCTCGCCTGGGCCAAAACCGAGGTTCTGGCGCGGCGGCTGGCCGCGCTTAAGGGCAGTGTCGCCTTGAGTGTCGGCAGTCGCGACACGGGCGCCGAAACGCCGGTTGAAGACAGCGAAGCCCTTGAGGACGAAGCGGACTCAGAGCACCTGAGGATGGTATCCGCAGGCAATCACACAACCACCGGCCATGCCGCCGCGGGTGCAGCGCGGGAGGCTGAGAGCTGGACCGTTCTGTTCTGATCGGCCCCGGTCTGATCGCCCCTGTTCTGATCAAGGAGCAGGCCATCCGATGCGGATCGGCCGCCGGAAGCCGTCAAATCAGTCTGCCGGGCCTTGTTGTTTTGTCGCAACAAGATGAACTGGCCTTCGCGCCGTGGTAGCCTCTTGATCATGGAGGGGGGAATCATCGAGCAAGGTCGGAATGCAGGCGCAAGGCAGCCCGAACCCGGCCCTTATGTCGTTGTGGTCGGCAGCGAAAAGGGTGGAACCGGCAAGTCGACAACAGCCATTCACCTGAGTGTGGCCCTGATGAAGATGGGCTTCACGGTCGGTACCCTTGACCTCGACGCGCGCCAGGGATCGCTGACCGCCTTCGTCAAGAACCGGGCGGCCTTTGCCGAGCGTAGCGGACAGGTTTTGGAGCTGCCGCACCACCACGTCGTAGAGCGGTCGAACGCCACCGTCAGTGAACAAGCCAAGGCCGAGGAAGCGCAGAACCTGCAGAACGCTCTTGATGACCTCAGCGACTGCGACTTCGTGATCATCGATACGCCGGGCAGCGACTCGTCGCTTTGCCGCCTGGGCCACAGCCATGCGGATACCCTGGTAACCCCCCTGAACGACAGCCTTCTGGACGTCGAGGTTCTGGCCCGCATAAATCCCGAACGCCGGGAGGTGGAAGCCCCCAGCGTCTACAGCCAATTGGTTTGGGAGCAAAACAACCAGCGTGTGGTCGCCGGCCAGGCCCCCATCGACTGGGTCGTTCTGCGCAACCGCCTCGCCCACATCGAAGCCCGGAACATGCGCGAGATCAGCAACCTGCTTTCGGTTCTGTCCAAGCGCATCGGTTTTCGCGTGGCGCCCGGAGTCAGCGAAAGGGTGGTCTTTCGCGAGCTGTTCCTCAGCGGACTGACCGCCCTTGATCTTCCCGCAGATCCCGGCAGCAGCAGCCATGCTTCGGCGCGCCGGGAAATCAACGACCTGCTGGACGCCATCGGCCTGTTCGAGACAAGCCCGGCCTGACGCAGATCCGCGTTACAGATAATTGTCGGAAGCAATCCCCCGGGGAGATCGGGCGCGCCGTCCAATCTGCGCTGAGACTGTTCTGTAGGGGGCTTCAGTCGGGGTTCTCAGCCTGCTGTGTCGGTGTGACGACCACAACAGACGGCTTGCGCGCGGGCGGTTCAGCGGCCAGTGGTGCCACCCCCTCGTCGGTCCGCACCACCACCAGGCAGCCCTGCCCGCGCAGCTCCATCTGGCGGCACAGCTCCCGCGCATGACCCAGATCCTCGATGGGTCCTGAGCGCAGGCGATAGAAAACCCCGGCACCGTCGATACGTGCCTCCTGAACCCGCAAGCCGAGACTGCCGAGAAGCTCCGGATAAACGCTGATCAACCGCTCCAGTTCACGTTCGGCGGCCAGGCTCTCACGCACAGAGGCAAACTGAACTTCATAGCGCCCGCCCGGCGTGACCCGGACATCAGCCATCGCGGCGCCAAGCCCTCCCGGCTTCAGGCGCGGCAACGGCATAGCCTCCGCTATCTGATCCGCTGCCGGGCTGCGCTCGCCCAACGGCGGCGCTGCTTCGCTGCGGGGCGCCAGCAGTACTTCACCTTCCGGATGGCCCTCGTCTGCACGGTTGCCTCCGGCAGCATCAACCGACGGCAGATCCTTAGCGGGGATCGCGACCTTGCCGCGCTCGGCCTTGCGAACCAGGCTAAAATCGTTCGCCCCGGGAATCAAAGCAGCGCCCGGCAGGATTACCCACTCGCCGTTGATGTCGGCCTGCACCGCGCCGATCGGCTGGCCGTTGTTCAGCAGGATCCACTCGCTTAAAGGATCGGCACGGCCGGCAATAATCGACTGGCCATTGGGCTCAATGCGAATGACGTCGAAGGAGGGCTCCAAATCCGCAGCCGCTGCAGAAACCACTTCACCATCAGCCGTTTCGAGCGGCTGATCATCGATCGCCCCGCCGGCATTCTCCACCGGGTCGCCAACTGCAGCAGGACTGACGGCTTGGTTGGCCACCACGGCCCCGCCCTCGCTGGCAGATTCGCTCCGGCCGTTGGTCACCTCGGCCACAGCGGCCACGCTTGCCGGCCCCGCCACGGTGTCGGCTTCGTCGCCCGGCGAAACAGTCCCCTGCGGCCAGAAGGTATAGCCCGCGAAACCAAGGCCGACACCCAACGCCACCACCGCCGCCATCCGCCACAAGGGCGCCCGCTGCCGGCGGAGTTGCCAAGCCGCAGGGGTTGAAGGGCTGGTTGCCGGCGACGTTGCCGTTTCGCGATACTTCAGATCCGCCAAATCATCGACCGCGCGGTTCAGCTCCAGCGGCGACGCCGCTTCAATGCTGTCCCCCGTCGACGCCGCTGGCGTCGCCACCTCTACCGTCAGGTCCGCTTCGGGAGTCGGGGCGACATGCCCGTTACTCATTTCCGCCGCATTCCCTTCCGCCGCAGCCGGCGCATCCTCCGCATTCTGTTCCGCGCTCCCGTTCTCGTCGACCTGCGCGTCTTCCTGAGCTTCCGGCATCGCAATGCCGTTCTCCGGCCCGTCCTGAACCGCTTCGGCAACCTCAATCGGCTCGGGACTGCCGGTCACAGCAGGCGGCGCTTCGGCGATCACCGGGTCGGCGCCGGTCTCCCGCACCACATCAGCTATCTCATCGGGGGCTATCTCATCGGGGGCTATCTCATCGGGGGCTATCTCATCGAGCGTCTCGCCAGGCGTCTCGTCGACACCATGGCTGGACCGCTTCGTCTCTGCGATATCCTCGTCGAAAGCAGCGGGCAGATGCGTCATCAGACTCGCCGCGGGGTTCAACGTGGCGGGCTCGGTCGCCGCCGGCTCCTGCGCCAAACTGTCCGGGTTCTGTTCCGCGGCCCCGTCGGGGCTCTCAGACACTGCCGCATCCGCGTCATCCAGAGCCCCGTCTTCCGAAGCCTGTACATCGAAAAAGGCCAGCAACGGCAATTCCTGCTCGATTTCAGGCAGGTTTGCCTTCTTGCGCCGGGACGCACCCTGGCCGCGCTCCTTCGAGCGGCCCGGTCGCAACGGCCCCGCATGGCCGTCCACGGCGCCATCTAGGGGGCCATCCGCCCCTTCGAGTTCGGCAATCACCAAGCCGGCCGGTGATGCAGCGCCTTTCCGCGCGAAGAGCGCGCTCGTCAACGAAGCCGCCTTGGCTTGTGTCATCTCAGGCTCTGCCCTCAACCTTGATTTGGTTTCCCTGGGCCGCCTTGGCCACCCTGGCCGGAATCATGGGTATGCGCCGCGGCCGGCGCGCGCCAGAGAGCCTGGTATGGAGGTATTCCCACAGAGCTGCGATTTCCTTCGCCGAGCGCGATTCCCCCGGAAGCTCCATAACGGTTCGGCCATCGATCATGGAAGCGGCGAAATCGACACGCTGATGGATGATCGAGGGTGCCAGCGGGCCATGCTGCGACAACAGGGAAACGGCCTCGCCAGTGATCTTCGCCCGGGCGGCTGCGCCGTTCACCACAAAGATGAGCGGTTTTCCAAGATGCTCCACAAGCTCCATCGTCGCGCCGATCGAGCGAAGGTCGTGTGGGCTGGGCCGGGTCGGGATGACGACGAGATCCGCAACGCGGATGACGTCTGCGATCGATCCGGTCAAGGCCGGCGGCGTATCGATCACCAACAGCTCCATGCCGTGGGCCGCCAGTTCCCTGATATCCGAGGCAAGGCGCGGAACGGCGGTCTGGATGAAAAACGGGTTCGGCGCAGCCCTCTCGTTCCACCAGTCAGCCAGGCTGCCTTGTGGATCTACATCGATCAAACCGACCGGGCCACAACCGCTTAGTTCTGCCTGAACTGCCAGGTGGCCGGCGATCGTCGTTTTCCCCGAACCACCCTTCTGCGACGCAACAACAATAACCTTCACACCGCCTGCTCCCCCGAAATTGACAAGAGCCGAGACTAGCTGGCGCTTTACGGCCCGACACCGCGCCAACAGCTCCGATCACATCTGATGCGGGAAGATTATGCCCCCGCACCTACCAGCGAAAGTTAATATTTGATTAATGTATACTATATGTTGCGGTTGATTGGAAGTTCCGCATATAGCCGAAGAAGCGAAAAAACAACGCTACGCTGCAGACGAACAAATCAGCGGCCGCGCGCCCGTAACCGACATCCCCGACGGCCGCGGCATCAACCAGGCTGTTGGCCGAGAGTTATCCCCAGCCGGAAGACGACCGCAAGGAAAGCAGGGGCTGTTCAGGCGGTGCCTTGGCGCCGCCGCCGATGGGCAAAGCAATAGCCCCAGGCCAGCAGAAAACTGACCAGAACCGCCGCCAGGGGCTGCGCCAGGGGCATCAGCCATGCCTCGCGGGCCAGCACCATGGCGGCCAGATAGATCCAGCCAGCGAAGAAAGCCAGGCACGCCGGCATGGTCAGAAGAAAACGAATACGCAGGCCGGCAATCGCCGCCGCAAGCGCAAGCAGGCCGGCGATGACGATGCCAAAGGGGGCGACCAGATTGTTGACGGCCCGGCTTTGCAGCAGATTGTTCACCGCAAGCGCGGTGATAACGGCGTCCGGTGTGCCGCTGGAAACAGGCAGTACGTCCAGGCTGCGCATCGGCGACAGGCGGCAGCGGCTCGCCCGGCGATCGCGGTCGGTTACATCGAGAAAACGCGCGGAGGTCAGGTGCCGCGCGCTGGCGGGCTCCAGATTCCCGATCACGACAACCTTGCCTTCAAAGTGCTGCCGGAAGAATTCCTGATCACCTTCCTCCGCACAGGCGTAAAGATCGGCCAGGGAATAGACCGGCACGGCACCGTCACCACCCTGCGGGTTCAGAATCATCGCATTTGAAGGCGATCCCGGCACGGCGTAGCCACCCAGGACCACATCCTGCCCCGCCACCATGGCAGGGCGTTCGCCCAGCACCCGCGCTGCAAGTTCGAGAACCAGGGAGGGCTCCAGGCCCGCGGCACCGTTCGACGCAAGCCTCTCTTCATAGAGTGCAACGCGGCGGACAACGCCGTCGGGATCAGGCTGCAACTCGGCGCGCCGGACATGGCGATAACCGCCCAACGGCACCAGATGGCCGGGAAAAGGGGAAAGACGATCCGGTCCCGGGGCCCTGCGACCAAGAACGACCTGCCCGGATTCCGCCGCCACGCCCAGAACCGCCAGATAATCGGCATCATAGCCAGGAACAGCCGCATCGGCCGAGGTCGTAAAGGCCTGCTGTTGAGCAATGACCGCAACGCCGGAATCCAGCATGGCCGTCATTACCTTGGCCAGTTGCGGGGTCCAGAGTGCCTCCGGCAGGCGGTCAAAGGGCGGGCGCAGTGCGGTCTCGCGATCCAGGCCGATCACAACAGCCTGAGCGCTCTGCCGGCTGACCTGCTGCGCATAGATCTGATGGCGCAAGGCCAGCAGACCATCAAAGGCCGGCCGCTCCATGGCGACGAGAAATGGCTGCGCCGCCACAAATGTCGCCACGGCTGCAATACACAGCACTGCAAGACCGTCAAACCAACGCATAGCCGACCGGAACTCCTTGTTGGGAAACGCCGCGTTGGGAAACGCCGCCGGGCCAGCCTGATGACCGGCTGCGAAGAGTCGCCCCTGCGTTCAGGCGCCCCCATAGCTCTAGATGCCCCATCGAAGCTTACCGGGGCGTTAACAAGACACGCACAGCAGTCGCCAATTCCTTGCACAAGCGATCGGGAATAAACCGCCGGACTGGGCGGTCTCTATAGACGTCACTGCATGGAGGTAATCACAAACCGCAGCGTTCTTCAAATTGGCCTTCGGCGCCCCGTCATTTGCGCCTGATGGGCATCAAAGCAGGAGAAGATCCCGCCGGTGAAGGCGCAAGAGACCAGGATATCAATGGATTAAGTGATTTCGGCGCTGAAACAGCGACTGTCACGAGAATTACGGGCGGTGCCCTTCCCTCACAGCCCGTAAGGCGGCCGGTGCAGCTCTCTCCCCAAGGCGCCGGCCGCCGCCTCTTCAGGGAACGAAGCAAAACGAAGCACCGTGAAGCAGCACTACCATCGTTACGAAATCCGGAGGATTGATCGATGAAAAAGACAACACTTTTGGCCACACTTACCGCAGCAGGCCTTGCCTTCGCAGTGGCAGCCTGTGACCAACAGCAAGCCGACAGCAGCGGCGACAGTTCAACCGCCCCGCTGCAGCAGCAAGGCGCCGTGCCGGCCGAGCCGGCAACGGAAGGCGTTGAGACCAACACCGCCCCGGCCGATGCGGCGCCATCCGACTCGATGGAGACCATGCCGCAGAGCGATGTGCCGGCGCCATCAAGCGATACGACGCAGTAACCCATGTTTCTTGCGGGCCAAGACGCCAATACCGCGACCCTGACCCGCGGGCGCGACAACACCCGGCGGCAACCGGCCGCCGGGCTCGCGCGCGCCACAATTCGCCCCAAATCGGTCCCGTTAAAGTTCCAGGACAGCCAGGCGAGCGCTGCCTACCTTCTTCTCAATCGATACGAGAACCCCCGACTCAGGAAGAGTGCAATACCCAGGGAGGTAGAAGGCGTGGCGACAGCAGAACCATCAGTCTTGGAATATTTGCCCGGTCTCCGGCGCTATGCGCGGGCCTTGGCGGGCGATCCGTCCGAAGCCGACGATCTGGTCCAGGAGTGCCTCAGCAGGGCCCTGGCCCGACGTCAGAAGTGCTCGGACATCCGCAATCTCAGAGCCTATCTTTTCACGATCCTGCACAACGCCCATATTGATCGTCTGAACGAAAGACAGCGTTGGAACTACAACATCTCGGACGAGTTCCTGGAAAACCGCCTGTCACGGCCGGCTTCGCAACCCGACAGGCTGGCGCTGCGCGATCTGGCGGAAGCGTTGGAGAAGCTGCCGGAGGAGCAGCGTCAGACGGTGTTGCTGGTCGGCTATGAAGGGCTGAGTTACAAAGAGGCCGCAGCGACGCTGGACGTGCCCATCGGCACCATCATGTCGCGCCTGTCGCGCGGGCGTGAAGCTTTGCGGCGGCTGACCAGCGGCGCACCGATGGCCGATCTACGGAAGGTAAAATGACGCCTAACGGGCAAGACCCTCCCGGGCGAGACACCGGGAACCCAGGCAACGACAACCTCGTGTCGGAAGACGAGCTGCAGGCCTATGTCGATGGCCAGCTGCCGACGAGCAGGCGCGTGGGCATCGAAGGTTATCTGGCCGCGCATCCGGCCGAATCCGAGCGCCTGGCGAACTATCGCAATCAGAACATCGGGCTGCATGCCCTTTTCGACTCCAGAGGCGGCGACGACGATCTGGCCGATGTGCCGCCGGAGATCGCCAGACTGGCCGCGCAGCTGGACAGGCAAAACAGCCGCTCCCGCCTGTCGTCTGGCCAGCTCCCGCGCCTTGCGGCCGGCTTTGCCCTACTGCTCACCGCCGGCGGTGCCGGTTGGATCGCCCATGACCAGTTGAACCGTCAGGGCGACCCCCTGGTCGCCTTTACCCGCCAGGCCGCCGAAGCCCATGCCGTCGTGGCAGACCGCCGGGCGACCAGCCTGGCAGAGGCGAGCGGTCAGCAGGTCAGCGCCTGGCTGTCCGAGCATTCCAAAGGCACGCCTTTGAGCCTGCCTGATCTCGAAAGCGTCGGCTTCCGGCTGATTGCAGACAGCGTCATCCCCGCCGCGATCGGCAAGCGCGCCGCCCAGTTGATCTATCAGGACGAGGAAGGCCAGCGCATCACCCTCTATATGCGCGCCGGACAGGATGCGGAGCAGACCACCTTCACTTTTCGGCGCGAAGGCCAGGTCTCCCAGTTCTTCTGGCAGAACGGGCGCTTTGCCTACAGCCTCATCGGTATGATGGAACAGGAACGCCTGTTGGAGATCGCCGAGGTGGTCAGCGATGAACTGCAGACCGACGGCCAGCGCACCGAAGACGGCGGAATTCTTTCCGACGACCGCGCAAACGAACTGCCGAGTACGCTTATGCAGCCGGAGACCATCGACAAGATCGATGCGCTCGGCGATGCCGCCGACGAAGCCGGCAAAGCAGGGGCCCCGGCGATCATTGCCCCGCCCAGCGAAGCGGTTCCCGAGCGGCCGAAACTCCTGCCGCTGGAGCTGCTTCCCGTGCCTTTGTCGGAGCCCGAGAACATCCCCAAAGACACCTGAAGCGGCTCGGAGCGGGCCGCCTTACGAATCCCGGTTTCGCCGCCTGGTGCAAAGGGTTCAGGAAATAATAACCAATTGACGGCAACTTTGTTCACGGACCGCAGTATCGATGGTAGGGTCGCTGCGATTCGAGAACGAATGTCTGGGTAGGCATATCAATCGTCTGAAAGGATGCCTAATGCTGCCCGTCTCCCTTCGCCTTGCCGTCAGCCTCTGCTTTATAGCCGCCGCCCTGCTTGCCGCAGCCCCTCTGCCCGCCATGGCCGAAGATGCCAAAATGTCGGAAGACCGAAAGCTGGTCGTGCCGCTCGCCGATGCGGAGCAGGGCTTGGAAATTTTCGTTGGCAAGGGATGCGTGGTCTGCCACTCGGTCAACGGCATCGGCGGCAAAGCAGCACCGGCGCTGGATGTCGCCGGTAACCAGCCTTACTTCGACGTCTTCGACTTCGCTGCCCGCATGTGGCGCGGTGCACCGACCATGATCGTGCTGCAGGAAATGGAGCTGGGATACCAGATCGATCTGACGGGTGAAGACCTGGCCCATCTCGCCGCCTTTGCCGCAGACCTCGAGGTTCAGCGCCGCTTTGCCGAGACCGATATCCCGGAGGTGATTCGCGACTGGATGGTCGACGAGGTCTATCAGGAACTGGACCCGGATTACATGACACGCTGACGGCGAAGGCCGGGGCCTGAAACGGGCTTCAGGCCGGAAAAGCGCGCGGCGCCTCTGCACCCAGACCTTCGAAGAGGGCCAGGAGTTTGCCGAACCACAGGGCGACAGGATCATCGGGCCGCAGCAGTTCGCCGCGTGACGAACAACGCGCCCACTGGAAGGCGCCGAACACCATGTAATCGGCGCAGTTAGGCGCCAACCCGCCCAGAAAGCCGGTGACCTTCAGACTGGAACGCAGAGGTGCCAGGCAGACATCCAGGGCCTTCAGGTTGTCGTCGCGTGCCCGGCAGTAGTCTTCCAGAGTCATACCCAGCGCAGCCTCGCGGCTTTCCCTGAAATAGGTGCCGTCCACCGGGTCGAGGGCGTCCACGATATCGGCGACGATGAGGCGGACCAGCGCCGGGTGCAGATGCAACTCCGCCCAGCGCTTGATAAAAAAGCCCGCCGCGCGGGCCGCTTCGCTGTCGAAGAGAGCCGGGCGGTCGCCATAGGTTTCGTCCAGATAGAGGGCGATGTTCCAGGAATCGGTGACCGTGTTCTCACCGTCCAACAGAACCGGCACCCGCTCCTGTCCGGAAAAGGCGATGCTGTCCTTCTCCGTGAAGCGCCAGGGAATGGTTTCGACGGCCAGCCCCTTATGCGCCAAGGCCATTTTGGCACGCCAGCAGTAGGGGCTGAAGCGCACCGCCGAATCGGCCCCCGCAAGATCGTACATCCTAAGACTCATCGCCTGCCCCACCCAAAATCATCGCTTGCTTCAACCATGATCGCAGGTAACGGCGGACAGAAAAAGGGGCGAGGCTGCGGCCCCGCCCCTCCGCTTCAAGAATGCCGCCGGGGACTTAGGCCTCGCCTGCCTGGCGTGCCACGTAAGCCTTCATCGCCGCGGTAAGGTAGTCGGTGAATCCTTCGGCCAGCGTCTCGTAGCGCTTCCTGAAGTCCGGATGCGAGAGATACATCTCGGCAAGCCCCGCATAGGCCTCCGGCGGGCAATCCCGGCCCCACATCAAAGCGACCCAGCTTCGATGCCGGGAAAGCAGCGGGTCGAGGGTCGCTGAGTCCGCCGGAATGCCGTGTTGCAGGCCCTGCGACAAACCCTTTTCGACCGCCGCAAGCTCGGCCATCGCCGCAGCCTGTTCTTCCACCGACATCGCGGCAAAGCTCTTCTTGCTGTCCGCAATGTGCCCAGCCATGTCGCCGTCACAGTTCGCGATCAGCCATTCTTCGTATTCAGCCTGCTTTTCGGGCGAGAAGCCCTTGTACAAATCTTCGACTTTCATTGCGCTATCTCCTGTCAATTGGACGATCGTGCGGTCGATCGTCCGGATGAGTTGGCGATAGCGTTCCGCTTCCCGGATCATCTCCTCGCGATGCGCCTCCAGCGCCGCAACATGATCAAACCCGGGTTGGTCGAGAAGATCGGCAATTTCCGCAAGCGGCAGACCGAACTCCCGATAGAACAGAATCTGCTGCAGGCGCAGCAATTCCGTTTCTCCATAGTAGCGATAGCGATTCTCGCCGATCAGCGCAGGCGTCAGAAGGCCGATGTCGTGATAGTGGTGCAGCGTACGGACAGACACGCCCGCCAGCTCTGCCACCTCTTTCACCGTATAAGTCTTCATCGCCTGAACCTCCGCGAGGACAGCAGATAGGCCCTGACGTAACGTGAGGGTCAAGGGGGTTTCGAAAACCCTCCAACGGCAAAAAAGTGGTGTCGACCGTCAGCGGCCGGGGCGCTGACCTGACTCGGCGCCGCAGAGCATCAACGCGAAGCTGTAGGCCAGGGCGACCTCGATCAATTTGTCGAAGCGGCCGGCCGCGCCGCCGTGGCCGGCCGACATGTTGGTCTTCAAAAACAACGGATTGTTGCCTGTCTTGAGGGCCCGCAGCTTGGCCACCCACTTGGCCGGCTCCCAATAGGTCACCCGCGGATCCGTCAGGCCGGCGGTCACCAGGATCGCCGGATAGTCCTTCGCCGCGACATTGTCGTAAGGCGAATAGGCGGCGATGGTGTCATAGGCCTGCCGGTCCTCGATGGGGTTGCCCCACTCCGGCCACTCCGGCGGGGTCAGCGGCAGTTCCTTGTCGCACATGGTGGTCAGCACATCGACGAAGGGCACCTCGGCGATGACGCCGCCGAAGAGATCGGGGGCCATGTTGACGGCGGCACCGACGAGCAGCCCGCCGGCGGAGCCGCCATGGGCGACGATGCGGCCCTTGCGGGTCAGGCCGCGGGCCACCAGGGCCTCGCCGGCCGAGACGAAGTCGCGGAAACTGTTTGCCTTGTTCGCCAGCTTGCCGTCGAGATACCAGCCGTAACCCTTGTCGGTGCCGCCGCGCACATGGGCGATGGCGTAGATGAAACCGCGGTCGATCAGGCTGAAGCGGTTGGCCGAAAAGCCGGCCGGGGTCGCATGCCCGTAGGCGCCGTAGCCGTAGAGCAGGACCGGCGCCGAGCCGTCGACGGGGGTCGTGCTGTGCCGCACCAGGGAGATCGGGATTTCCGCGTCGTCATGACCGGTTGCGAAGACACGCTCGCTCACATAGTCCCCGGGATTATGTCCGCTTGGAATTTCCTGCTCCTTCAACAGCACCCGCTCACGCTTATCCATGCTGTAGTCGTAGGTCCGCATCGGCGTGGTGAGAGAGCTGTAAACGAACCTCAGCATGTTGGTGTCGTAGAGGTAGCCCGGCAACAGTCCCAGGGAATAAGCCTGCTCATCGAAAGCAACAGCATGTTCCGCGTTGTCGGCCAAGGTCGTGATGACGGCCCGGGGAACGCCATCCTCACGCTCCAGACGCACCAGGTAGTCCTTGAAGGTAAGCAGGCTCAGGATCAGGCAGCCCGGCCGATGGGGCACAAGATCTTTCCATGCCGAGCGCGCCGGATTGTCGAGCGGAGCCTCGACGATCTTGAAATCGATCGCATCATCCGCGTTGGTCAGGATCACAAAGCGTTCGCCCTGGTCGCTGACCTCGTACTCGACGCCGCTGTCGCGCGCCGCAATCAGCCGCGGCGCCTCTTCAGGCCGGTCGGCGGAAATGACACGCACTTCGGAAGTCGTATGATCGTGGGCCGAGATGACGATAAAGCGCCGGCTCTCGCTCACATCGAGGCCGATGAAGAACCCAGGGTCGGGCTCCGCATAGACCAGCACATCTTCAGCGGGATCGCTGCCAAGGCGGTGTCGGAACACTTTCGACGGGCGGTGTTCGGCATCCAGCGTCACGTAAAACAGAGTCTTGCCGTCGTTCGCCCAGGCAATCGAGCCCTGGGCGCCGGCAAGGATGTCGCTCAGTTTTGTACCGCTCTGCAGGTCCTTGAAGCTGACCACATACTGTTCGGAGCCGTTGCGGTCCGCCGCGTAGGCCAGGAAACGATGGTCCGGGCTGTGTTCGCAGGCGATCACCCGGAAAAACGACTCGCCCTCGGCTTCACGATTGCCGTCCAGCAGTATCTCTTCGGTTTCCTTCCCCAGAACCTTGCGGCAGAAGACCGGGTGCTGGCCGCCGACTTCATAGCGATGGTAGTAGGCATAGCCACCGTCGGGGCTGGGGACCGAGCTGTCGTCCTCCTTCAGGCGCGCTTTCATTTCGGCAAAGAGAGCCGCCTGCTGAGACTCCGTCGCCGCCATGCCGGCCTTGGTGTAGGCGTTCTCGGCCTCCAGATAGGCCCGGATCTCCTCGCCGAGAACACCGGGATCCGTCATCACCTCCCGCCAGTTGTCGGCCCGCAGCCAGGCGTAGGGGTCTTCCCGGGTAACGCCGTGAAACGTGAAGGTTTTCGGATGGACGGCTGCTGTCGGCGCCACAGTTCGCCGGCTTTCGGAAGTATCTGGAGACACGAACAACCTTCTCTCTATTAGCGCTTCATAATATTGACGGCAAATGAGCCTGCCCGGCACCCGGGCGGCGGCGATCCAAAATGCCGCGCGGCCTTCTGCCGCATGGCGTCCGGGGCACGCCGGAGCCTAAGATTCACCTCAATTATCGAGTCTCGCCACGCGATCCGTCGAAGCCCTATGTGGCTTTGACCTGGATCAATGGCAAGGCCGCTGTAGACTGCCATGACAAGGCTGTGGTGGGTAGCCGCATTGAGCGGCCTGATAAATTCGAGGCGCCGGGAGGGCGTTCGAGCCAAAGGCCGCTTTACCGCAGCGACGCCAACATAGTTCGAACTCAAGAAGACTGGGGCAATCCATGAATAACGCGAGCGAGGTATCGGGCACCTCACCCATGACCTATGGCCTGGGTCTGGTGCTGGGTCTGGGCGGGCTGATGGGCCTCTTCCTGGTAGCCAACGCACAGGACGGGGTCATGGCCGGACACGGCTATCTCTTTGTCGCCTTCTGCACACTCGGCATTTTCTGGATGGTCAAACGCCACTTCGACGAGGCAGGCACCCCCGCCATCCTGGAAAACGGGGTCAACTACAACGACGCCGTCATCCGGGCCGGCTGTATCGCCTCGCTCTTCTGGGGCATCGTCGGCTTCCTGGCCGGGTTGGTTATCGCCCTGCAGCTCGCCTTCCCCGTTCTCAACCTGGATCTGCCCTGGACGACTTTCGGGCGTCTGCGGCCGGTCCATACCTCCGCTGTCATCTTCGCCTTCGGCGGCAACGTCCTGATCGCCACCTCCTTCCACGTCGTGCAGCGCACCTGCCGCGCGCGGCTGGCCGGCGACTGGGCGCCCTGGGTGGTTTTCTGGGGTTATCAGCTGTTCATCGTGATGGCTGCCAGCGGTTATATTTTCGGCGTCACGCAGTCCAAGGAGTATGCGGAACCGGAGTGGTACGTCGACCTCTGGCTGACCATCATCTGGGTTGTCTACCTGCTCGTCTTCCTCGGCACCCTGGCGAAGCGGCGCGAACCGCACATCTACGTCGCCAACTGGTTCTACCTCGCCTTCATCGTGACCATCGCGATGCTGCATATCGTGAACAACCTGGCCCTGCCGGTATCGCTCACCGGGGCCAAGAGCTATTCGCTCTTCGCCGGGGTTCAGGACGCCCTGACCCAGTGGTGGTACGGCCATAACGCCGTCGGCTTCTTCCTCACCGCCGGCTTCCTCGGCATCATGTACTACTTCGTGCCGAAGCAGGCGAACCGGCCGGTCTATTCCTACCGGCTGTCGATCGTGCATTTCTGGTCGCTGATCTTCCTCTACATCTGGGCCGGGCCGCACCACCTGCACTACACCGCCCTGCCCGACTGGGCACAGACCCTGGGCATGACCTTCTCAATCATGCTGTGGATGCCTTCCTGGGGCGGCATGATCAACGGCCTGATGACGCTGTCCGGCGCCTGGGACAAGCTGCGCACCGACCCTGTCCTGCGCATGCTGGCGGTCTCCGTCGCCTTCTACGGCATGAGCACCTTCGAGGGGCCGGTCATGTCGATCAAGGCGGTGAACTCGCTCAGCCACTACACCGACTGGACCGTCGGTCACGTGCACTCCGGTGCGCTCGGCTGGGTCGGCTTCGTCAGCTTCGGGGCAATCTACTACCTCGTGCCCAAGCTCTGGCAGCGCAGCAGGCTCTACTCGCTGGGCCTGGTCAGCCTGCACTTCTGGGTCGCGACCATCGGTATCGTGCTCTACATCACCGCCATGTGGATCTCCGGCATCCTCCAGGGCCTGATGTGGCGGGCCTATGACAGCCTCGGCTTCCTTGAGTACTCCTTCGTCGAGACGGTGGAGGCGATGCATCCCTTCTACGTCATCCGGGCCCTGGGCGGCGCTCTCTTCCTGCTGGGTGCCCTGATCATGGTCTACAACTGCTGGCGGACAATGCGCGGCGACCTGAAGGATGAGAAGTCCGCGCTCATACCAACCCAATCCCGGCCCGCCACGGCCGCGACCGCAGGCTAGGGAGGCGAACATGGCATTCAAACACGCCGTTATCGAAAAGAACTCGATGCTCCTCACGGTCCTGACCCTGCTGGTGGTCTCCGTCGGCGGCCTGATCGAGATCGCTCCGCTGTTCTATCTGGAAAGCACCATCGAGAAGGTTAAGGGCATGCGTCCCTACAGCCCGCTGGAGTTGGCCGGCCGCAACATCTACATCCGCGAGGGTTGCTACAACTGTCACAGCCAGATGATCCGGCCGCTGCGCGACGAGGAGGAACGCTACGGCCACTACTCCCTGGCGGCGGAGAGCATGTACGACCACCCCTTCCAGTGGGGCTCCAAACGCACCGGGCCTGATCTTGCCCGGGTCGGCGGCCGCTATTCGAACGATTGGCACGTCGCCCATATGATCAACCCGCGCTCGGTGGTGCCGGAATCGATCATGCCGGGCTATCCCTTCCTGGCGGAGACCCCACTGCGGGTCGTCGACGTTGGCGCACATCTGCGCGCCAACCGCGGCGTCGGGGTACCCTACAGCGACGAGATGGTCGAGATGGCAGAACAGGATCTGGCCGCCCAGGCGGACCCCGATTCCGACGGCGCAGATGCCGTCCTCGAACGCTACCCCGGCGCCATCGTCGCGAACTTCGACGGCAATGCCGCCGAGTTGACCGAGCTGGATGCCGTCATCGCCTACCTGCAGATGCTGGGCACACTGGTCGACTTCGAGGCTTACGAGCCTGAAGCGAACTACCGCTAGGAGGCGATGGATATGTCTTACGAGAACGTTGCAGAATTCGCCGCCACCTATGGGCTGCTCTATCTGATGGTCCTTTTCGCGGGCGTGCTGCTCTACGCCTTCTGGCCCCGCAACAAGAAAAAATTCGAGGAAGCGGCACGGCGGCCGCTGGAGGAGGACTGACCGTGGCTGACAACAAAGAAGTCGATCACGTCTCGGGTGTCGAGACCACCGGGCACGAGTGGGACGGCATCAGGGAACTGAACAATCCCCTGCCCCGTTGGTGGCTCTGGACCTTCTACGCCTGTTGCATCTGGGCCGTGGCCTACTGGGTCGTGATGCCGGCCTGGCCGCTGATCAGCAGCCACACGACCGGCATGATCGGATATTCCTCGCGCGCTCAACTGGCCAAGACGGTCGAACAGGCGCGGGAGGCCCAAAGCGCCTACCTGACCCGCATCGATGCGGCTTCCCTGGAGGAGATCGCGGGCGACCAGGAACTGCTGGACTTCGCCCTGGCCGGCGGCGGCTCCGCCTTTGCCGTCAACTGTTCGCAGTGCCACGGCCGCGGCGCGGCCGGCTATGTCGGTTATCCGAACCTCAACGACGACGACTGGATCTGGGGCGGCGATCTCGCCGCCATCGACCAGACCATTCATTTCGGCATCCGCTCCGACCACGACGAGACCCGCCTCAACGAAATGCCGGCTTACGGGCGCGATGAGATCCTGACGCGTGAAGAGATCGACGATGTTGCGGAATACGTGCTCTCCCTTTCGGCCAGCGGCAGCGCCGCCGCCGCCGCCGCCGCGGCACGGGGGCAGGAGATCTTTGCGGAGCAATGCAGTGCCTGTCACATGGAAGACGGCAAGGGCGACTATGAACTGGGGGCGCCGAATCTGACGGACGCCATCTGGCTGTACGGCGGCGAAAAGACCGCGGTGGTGGAAAGCATCACCAACAGCCGCGCCGGCATGATGCCGGCCTGGACAGGGCGTCTGGACGAAACGACGATCAAGCAACTGGCAATCTATGTTCACTCGCTCGGGGGCGGTGAGTGAACCTAAGGAGAGACAATGGTCGAACAGGCGGTCGCCGAGGCCCCCGACACAGGAGTGAAGTCCGGGCATCATGGGGGCGTAGAACGCTCCGACGCTGAGGCGGTCAACAAGAAGGAAACGCGCTCCCTTTACCAGAAGCGGATAAAAATCTATCCGAAGATGGTCAAGGGCGCCTTCCGGCGGTGGAAGTGGGTCATCATGGCGCTGACCCTCGGCGTCTACTATCTGACGCCGTGGATTCGTTGGGATCGTGGCGCCAACGCCCCGGATCAGGCGGTGCTGATCGACTTTCCGGGCCGGCGCTTCTACTTCTTCTTCATCGAGATCTGGCCGCAGGAGGTCTACTACCTCACCGGACTGCTGATTCTCGCGGCCATCGGGCTGTTCCTGATCACCAGCCTGGCCGGGCGTGTCTGGTGCGGCTACACCTGCCCGCAAACCGTCTGGACCGACCTTTTCATTGCCGTGGAAAAGATCTTCCAGGGCGACCGCGCTGCGCGCATCCGCCTGGACAAAGCCCCCTGGGGCGCAACGAAGATCTTTCGCAAGGCCGGCACCCAGGTCGCCTGGGTTATCATCGCCATCTGTACCGGCGGCGCCTGGGTGTTCTATTTCGCCGACGCGCCGGCCTTGATGGGTGACCTGCTGGCCTTCCAGGCCCCGCCGGTATCCTACATCACCATCGGCGTGCTGGCCTTCACCACCTACCTGCTGGGCGGTTTCGCGCGCGAACAGGTCTGCACCTATATGTGCCCCTGGCCGCGCATCCAGGGCGGTCTGCTGGACGAAGAATCGCTGGTCATCACCTACAACGAGGACCGCGGCGAGCCGCGTGGCGCGCGTAAGAAGGATACCCATCCCGACAATCTGGGTGACTGCGTGGCCTGCAACCAGTGCGTCGCGGTCTGCCCCATGGGCATCGACATCCGCGACGGCCAGCAGCTGGAGTGCATCACCTGCGGGCTCTGCATCGATGCCTGCAACACGGTGATGGACAAGGTAGGGCTGCCGCGCAACCTGATCGAATACTCCACCCTGGCCAATGTCGAACGGGTCAGGGCGGGCGAAAAGCCGCGCCTGCGGCTGATCCGCCCGCGCACCCTGGTCTACAGCGGCCTCATTGTTCTGGTTGGCGTTATCATGCTGTTCAGCCTGATCACCCGGGCCGATCTGGATCTCAGCATCCTGCGCGACCGTAACCCGCTGTTCGTTACCCTCTCCGACGGCTCGATCCGCAACGGCTACACCGTCAAGATCATCAACAAGCAGCACCGCGAGAGAACCTTCCGCCTGGAAATCGAGGGGCTGCCGGGGGCGGCCCTGGCCGTCGTCGGATCGGGCGTCACGGCAGAAGCTCTGGTGGTTGGTCCGGACAACCTGGCCAGCTATCGTGTCTTTGCGACCGTGCCGCAGGCAGCGCTGCAGGACAGCGCCACCGACGTCCGCTTCCGCATCGTCGATCGCGAGGGCGGCGAGACAACCAACAATTCGGTGTTCAGGGGGCCGCAATGAGCGCGGACATAGGAATGGAAGCCAAGGGAATGGAGAGCAGCGTCATGGTGATCCGCGGCAAGCACGTTCTGATGGCGATGCTCGCCTTCTTCGGGGTGATCATTCTGGTGAACCTGATCTTCGTCTACTTCGCCCTCAACACCTGGACCGGGCTCACCACGGACAACGCCTATAAGGAAGGACTTCAATACAACGAGACCCTTTCGGCGCGCGACGCCCAGCGCGTGCTCGGCTGGCAGGCCAGCATTTCCGTGAGCGCCGCGCCCGACGGCGCGGACCGCCTGAGCGTGATCCTGCAGGATAGGGACGGCCGCCTGCTGTCCGACCTCTCGGTCAGCGGGACGCTGAAGCGCCCCACCCACGAAGGCTTCGATGAGAGCCTGAGCCTTACGGAGCAGGCACCGGGGCAGTACGCCGCGGAGCTCACCCTGCCGCTGCGCGGCAACTGGGACCTCACGCTTTCCGCCAGCCGTGCGGATGCACCGCCGGAGGCCATCCCCTTTGAGATGAAGACGCGGCTATGGCTGAAGTAGCGCCCGATATCGCGGAGCCAACGGCGAGCCCGTCCGGCAGCACGGGCACAACCCCGCTCTGCTGCCCCGCCGGCATGGTGGCGGAGCTGGTGCAGGAAAGCGAAACCGCGCTCAAAACCGACGACTTCGCCGATCAGCTTCAGCACAATGACGACGGCAGCGAGTCCCTGATCCTGGTGGTTCAGAACCTGCACTGCCCAAGCTGTATCCGCAGTATCGAATCGGCGGTCGAAAACAAGCCCGGCCTCCTGAAGGCGCGGGTCAATCTCAGTACCCGGCGCCTGAAACTGAACTGGGACCCGGCAGAGACAAACGCCGAGCCGCTGCTGGCCGCCGTGGCGGCGCGCGGCTATCGCCTGGTACCGCTGGACCCGGCGCAGCTGGAAAGCGCCGAAGCCGAGGAAGGGCGGGCCCTGCTGCGCGCCATGGCGGTGGCCGGTTTCGCCGCCAGCAACGTGATGCTGCTGTCGGTCGCGGTCTGGTCCGGCCTCGCCGCCGACATGGGCCCGGCCACGCGCACCCTGATGCACTGGGTCTCCGCCCTGATCGCCCTGCCGGCAGTGGCCTACGCCGGGCGCCCCTTCTTCCGTTCCGCCCTGGCGGCGGTCCGTGGCGGCCACACCAACATGGATGTGCCGATTTCCCTGGCGGTGCTGCTGGCCGCGGGCATGAGCCTGTCGGAGACCCTGCGTGGTGGCGAACAGGTCTTTTTCGACGCCTCCGTCATGCTGCTGTTCTTCCTGCTGATCGGCCGCTTCCTCGATCTGCGCCTGCGCGGGCGTGCCCGCTCGGCGGCGGAAAACCTGACCGCCCTGAAAGCCACTGCGGCCACGGTGGTGGCGCCGGACGGCAGCCTGCACAGCCTGCCCATCGCGCGTCTGGAACCGGGGATGACGGTTGCCGTCGCAGCCGGCGAGCGCATACCCGTGGACGGCAAGGTCCTGCTCGGCCGCTCGGAGGTCGACACCGCCCTGCTGACCGGCGAGAGCCTGCCCCGCCCGGTGGGCGAGGGATCGGAAGTCTTCGCCGGCACCGTCAACGGCGGCGGACCGTTGCGCATCACCGTCACCAAGCTCGCCGAGGCGAGCCTTCTGGCGGAGATCGTCCGCCTGATGGAAAATGCCGAGCAGGGCCGCGACCGCTACGTCCGCCTTGCCGACCGGGTGGCCCGGCACTACGCCCCGGCGGTCCATCTGCTGGCCGCCGCCACCTTCACCGGATGGATGGTGCTTTCCGACCTGCCCTGGCAGAGCTCTCTGATGATCGCCATTGCTGTGCTCATCATCACCTGCCCCTGTGCCCTGGGCCTGGCGGTTCCGGCCGTACAGGTCGCTGCGGTGGGGCGGCTTTTGAAGCAGGGTATTCTGGTGAAGTCCGCCGACGCCCTGGAACGCCTGGCCGCCGTCGATACCTTCGTCTTCGACAAGACCGGCACCCTGACCCTCGGCCGCCCAAGCCTGCAAAACGGCAGCGATATCGAACCCCAGGTTCTGGCGCTGGCCGCCGCGATGGCCCGCCACAGCCGCCACCCCCTGGCCCGCGCGCTCTGCCAAACCGCGCCAAGGACCGCAGACCGGGATCTGGTCGTGCAGGAGCACGCCGGTGACGGCCTCTCCACAGAACTGGACGGCAGGACGCTGCGGCTCGGCCGGCGCGGCTGGTGCGGCATCGCCGATGACGCGGCCGAGGGCGCCCAGGACGGCGCCATGGAACTTTGGCTGGCTGGCGGCGACTTTGCCCCGCAACGCTTCGTCTTCCGCGATGCACCACGCCCCGATACGGCAGACGTGATCAAACGGCTGCAGCGGCGCGGTATCGCCGTGGAGCTGCTTTCCGGCGACCGCAGCCCCGTGGCGGCGCAGCTTGCCAAGGATCTCGGTATCGACGTCTGGCATGGCGACTGCCGCCCGGCAGATAAGATCGCCCGGCTGGAAGCCCTGGCGGCAGAGGGTCGCAAAACGGCGATGATCGGCGACGGTCTGAACGATGCCCCGGCCCTGGCCGCCGCCTTTGCCTCACTCTCGCCCGCCGATGCCGCCGATATCAGCCAGATCGCCGCCGACATCGTTTTCCAGGGCGACCACCTTGCCCCCCTGGTCGAGGCCTTGGACACGGCGCGCAGCGCCAAGCGGCTGGTGCTGCAGAACTTCGCCCTGGCGATGCTCTACAACCTGATCGCCGTACCCATTGCGGTAGCCGGCTTCGTGACGCCCCTGATCGCGGCGGTGGCCATGTCGTCCTCGTCGATCATCGTCACCGCAAACGCCATGCGCCTGAACCTGAAAAGCCAGGGAAAAGACGCATGAGCGCCCTGGTCTATCTGATCCCGGTTGCCCTGTTCCTCGGGCTGCTCGGCCTCGCGGGCTTTCTCTGGGCCCTCAAAAGCGGCCAGTTCGAAGACCTGGACGGCGCCGCCCACCGCGTGCTCATGGATGATGATGAGGAATCGGCGTCTGAGCGGAAATCAGATAAGCCGGAGAAGCCATAGAGCAGACCCCGGTCGAGTGGAATCGGCCTCATAGAATTCACCCGGGGTGATCCATCGATCGGGGTCTGCTCTAACTTTTTGATGGCGATCGGATTTACATGTTTTGGCGCAACCACAAAGTGGTTCCGCCAAACATGATCCGATCTAGCGCCCGATGGTGTCGCGGTAGGCGTGCCAGGTGGCATGGCCGACCAGCGGGAAGGTGATGATCAGCCCCAGGAACAGGGTCACCAGGCCGCAGGCGGTGAGCAGGGCGATCAGCCAGGCCCAAAGCAGCATCGGCTTGGGATTGCGCCTGACCGACTGGATCGAGGTGATGACGGCGGTCATGAAGTCGACGTCGCGCTCCATCAGCAAGGGCACGGAAATCACGCTGACCGCAAAGACCAGAGCAGCCAGCAGCGCACCGGCGGCAGAGCCGACCATCAACAGCATCAGGCCGTTCATGGTGAACAGAAGGGTCGGCACGATCTCCGCCAGCGGCGGGAAATGGGTGGTGCCGAGAAAGAGGGCGAACAGCAGGGTGGCCAGACGCATCCAGATCAGCAGGACAATCATCAGGGTGACCCCCAGAAAGGCCAGCCGCATGGGCGAACGCGTCGCCACGAAAAGCGCAACGCCGAGAGAGACCGGCTCGCCGGTTTCCAGCCTGCGGCTGGTCTCGTAAAGGCCGACCGCCAGCATCGGCCCGACCAGCATGAAACCCGCCGTCAGGGGCAGCAGCAGATAAGCGAGGTCCGCCAGCAGAACCCCGGCCGTGATGGCAAAGGAGACCAGGCAGAAGATCGCCCCATAGACCAGGCTTACCCCCGGCGCCTGCCAGAGATCCCGCCAGCCGGCGGAAAGCCAGGACCAGGGCCGCTCCAGCTCCAGGCGGCGGACCGTCGGATAGCTGATTTGCGGGTCGTTGTGGGTAACCGTCATAGCGCGCCTTCTCCCGGCATAGGGTCTTTGTTTGGGAGTCGAGGGCGCCCCCACCATGGCCCAGGAATTCCTGGGCCCTAGTTTAGCCTGCCGTTCCAAAGATCGGAAGCCTGCAGTCGAAACCGGCAGATAGCGACTAGCTAGCGCTGTTCGGCGCGGATCTGCTGCTCACGCGACAGCCGGAAGGTGCCGATCGATTCATAGGGCGCCTGGCGCCGGGCCAGGCTGTCCAGATAGGCAATGCCATGCACCCGGTAGGTCAGATCGCCGCGCTCGGCCAACAGCAACATCTGCTGCACCAGATCGACAAAGGTGGTCGAGGCAATGACGGAAAGCCCAGCCTCGCCAAGGCGCGGCACCGTCACGGTCTCGTTGGAAAAGCCCCTGGCGAAGTTCGCCCCGTTGACGTCGAGATCGAAGGTCAGGCCATCCAACGGCAGGGCGAAGTCGTTGGGATTGCCGATCCTGATGTCGATCTGGAAACGCTGCTCGAAAACGCCGCTGTCGAGCAGGCGCAGATCGGTGATCCGTACCTGCGGCGGGATCGGCGCGGTCGAAGCGCAGCCCGCAAGGAAGACAAGCAGGAGCGGAACGACGGCCAATGTCGCGCCGCGCAGCCGCACGGTTGCCTGCTTGCCAAGCCTTGCGATCCCGCCGATCAATTGCCGAAGAGACCCTTCTTCAGATCAAGCGGTGATGTCGAGCCGCCCTCTCCTTCGGACTTGGGCGCCAGCTTGTCGAGCAGGTCCTTGGCGCCGCCCTCAGGCACCTTCTCCAACAAGGCACCGGGGTCCTTGATCTGGTCCTTTAAGGCGCCCTCCAAGTCCGGTTTGTAGGAGATATCGTTCCAGGGTCCGGTCACCTTGATAGGCACGGCGATACCGGACAGGTCGGACTGGCCGCCCTGTCCTTCCAGCGAGCTCACCAGCTTCGGCTTCACCTGATAGTCGATGGTCTTGGGCGGCAGGGGAATGGTCCCCTCACCGGTCATGCGGACAAGCGGCGCAACAAGAGAGAGGTCCTTGTTGGAGACAATGCCCTTGTCGATCTGGAAGGTGCCCGACAGTTCGGCAAAGTCGGTCTGTTCGGCGTCGCTGAAGGACTGCTCGATGGCCGCAGCGGAGATGTTGCGCATCATGGCCGCCAGATTGATCCCCTTCACGGCACCGTCCTTGAAGACCACAGCGCCATTACCCTTCAAACTGGAAACCAGTTCTTTTTGGGAGCCGCCGGCAGCCGTTACCGACAGCTGGGTTTCCGTCGTCCCCAGGATGCGGTCGAAGTCCGCCAGATCGCTGAGGAAAGGTCCAGCCTGGAAATTGGCGAGGTCGAAATCGGCAGCCACCACCGGCTTGCCGCTGGCGCCGTCGACCACGATCTTACCCTTGCCAGCCCCGTCATAGAGCTGCATTTCCGCGAGATCCGCCGTCAGCTTGCTGTCCTGCAGAAGAACCGCGAGGCTGCTCTTGCCGATCTTCACTTCCTTGAACTGGATACCCCCGGCGTTGAAGGCCAGGTCGGCATCGAGGGCGCCCAGGGCGCTGACGTCAATCGGTTCGTCGCTCCAGCCGCCCTGGCCGGCGTCGCCGCCCGATCCGGCAGCACCGTCGGAACCGCCCGCGCTTGGCGTACCGTCCTCGCTCTCGGGCGGCAGATAGGGATTGAGGTTCAGTTGATCGACATTCAGCTCGGCTTTGATCATCGGCTTGGCGCCCCGCGCATCGACGGAAAACAGGCCGTCGGCGGCGATCTCGTCGATCGAGAGCTTGGCGTCGGTGAGCGCGACTTTCGCCCCCATCATTTCCAGCACGCCTTCAAGGTTGAAGGGGCCAAGGCCTTCGCCGGGGAAGTCCAGGGGATTGCCGGTCCAGGCCGCCAGGTTGCGGATCGAGGGAATGGCCAGGGCAAGCTGCCCCTGCAGGCCCAGATCATCGGCATTGCGCGCCGCACCGTCGAAGGAAAAGGTAACCGGCGCCGCTTCGACTTTCATGGCCAGATTGCTGGCCTCGCCGGACATCAGGTTCTGCGGGCTCTCCGCGTCAACCGTAAGGGCAATGGTTTCGCCCTTCCAGACCGCCGAGCCTTCGGCGGCAAAGGGTTCCGACAGGCTGGGCAGCGAAAGCTCCATGTTGATCTCGCTGACGGTCTCTTCCTGGCCGCCCTTGCGGTCGATGTAGGAAAGGGTGCCGTCCACCAGACGCACCTCGCCGAGGCTGATTTCGCTCACCGCCGAACCGCTATCGCCGCTACCCGCGGCCGATCCGCCACCATCGGCGGCCGGCGCCGCGCTGCCGGTCTGGATATCCCAGTTGGCCTTGCCCTCGGCATCGACCTCAAGGTTGATCACCGGCCGCTCCAGGATGAAGCGATCGACCACCACCTCGCCGCTGATCAGCGGCAGAATCTGCAGCGCAACATCGAGGCGTTCGATGGTGGCCATCTCCGGCGTCGTCGCGCCCGGCGCATTCGAGAATCCGACATCCTCGACGGAAATCGCGATGGCGGGAAACAGGGACAGCGAGATCGGGCCGTCGATGCGCAGATCGCGCCCGGTCGCCTCTTTTGCCCGCGCCTGGATCTCACCCTTATAGCTTTCCAGCGGCACAAGCTGGGGAACGATGATCACGGCCGCAATCAGCAGGACCACAATCACGCCAAGGCCAATAAAAAGCTTCTTCATGCTACTTAAACCCTCCAAACAAAGCGCCGCTCACTGTCGGCAGGCGCCGTTATTCCCCAAATACCTTTTGCAGAATTTCCGTCGTACGCTTGGCCGGATCACTGCGAATCGCCGCTTCTTCACGGGCGACATAGGTGAAAAGACCGTCGAGTGCCTGCTCCAAGGCATAGTCGGTCAGATCCGCCTTGGCATCGGGCACCAAGGGCAGCGCACGATACTCCCCCATCATATTGTCGTAGGCGGCAATGGCGCCGACCTCTGCAAGACTGTTGTCCACGACCGGGCGCATGGCGTCGGAAAGCGGCGGCGTCATCTTGTCCTGGAAGTAACGGGTCGCCGCATCTTCCGGGCCGTTCAAGATGCCCTCCGCATCTTCCACCGACATCTCTGAAATCGCGTCCCAGAAAATCTGCTTGGCCTGAGGCGTCGCTTCTTCCGCCGCGCGGTTGAGCCGCAGCTCCAGATCATCCGCCAGATCGGACATGCCGACGGTCTGAAGTGCTTTCTGCACCTTCTGCAGGGAGTCGGGCAAGGGAATATGAATGTCGGGATCCGCGTTGAAGCCGTCGGTCTGGCCGAGTAGACCGACCACGCGCTCGGTGCCGACTTTCAGGGCCTCACGAAGGCCGTCGCCGATCTCCGCCGAACTGAGGCTTGTCGATGAAAGCCCGCCGGCGGTCTCACCATCGCCCGATTTCAACAGGTCCTTTGCCTTGTCGAAAAGACTGCCCTGGGCAAGCGCCGGGTCGGGCGAAAATGAGGCGCCCAAAGAAAGGGCAAAAAAGGCCAGCGTGAGGGCGAGAGCCCGCACCCCGGCCTTTGCTGGATCGCGCCTGTCGCGCGTCTTGTTACTCCGCCGCCGCGCTGCCGGCCGTATGGACCATGCGTTGCGGGTAGGGAATTGAGATATTTTCACTATCCATCCGATTCTTCAGGTTCTTGGTCATGTCGAACTTGAGACCCCAGTAGTCGGCCGCATTGCACCAGAGCCGAACCGTGAAGTTCACCGAGCTGTCGCCCAGGTCGGTCACGGCAGCCATCGGCGCCGGGTCGGCCAGAACCCTGGAGTCCTTCTTGCTCTCATCCACACAGGCGGCAAGGGCGCGGTCGATGTCGTCCTCGTAGGCGATGCCGATCACCAGATCGACGCGGCGCGTCGCATGGAAGCTGTAGTTCTTGATCGCCGATCCCCAAAGCTGCGAATTGGGGGCAATGATCTGAACGTTGTCGGGCGTCGCCAGCTCAGTGATGAAGAGGGTGATGCTCTTCACCGTGCCGGCCAAGCCGCCGCCTTCGATGTAGTCGCCGATCTTGAAGGGCCGGAAGAGCAGCAGCATAACACCGGCGGCGACATTGCTGAGCGTTCCCTGCAGCGCCAGACCGATGGCCAGGCCGGCGGCACCCAGTACGGCGATAAAGCTGGTGGTCTCAATGCCGAACTGCGCCAGAACGGCAACAATGGTGAAAATGACCACCGCATAGTAGGCAAGGCTGGCAAAGAAGGCCCTGAGGGTCTCATCGACCTTCTCGATCTTGCTCAACGCCTTGCTGACCGTCGCCTTCACCCAGCCGGCAATCATGAAGCCGACAATCAGAATGACGATGGCGCCGACGACGCTCAGCCCGTAAGAGGTGACCAGTCCGACCACCATGCCCCAAATACCCGCTACTGAATCTTCCATCTAACGCTCCCCGGATTTCCTGCTGTGGTAGACGGCCCGGCCAGCGTCTCAGGCCGAACCCCACAGATTCTTGTTTCAATCTTTAGCGGCCTTGGACGATCGGCACTGAAACGCCTCAGACAAACCGAGGGTTTCACCCACCGGTCAACAACGCCGCCCCCCTTGGTAATCTAATCAAATAGTAAAGTAAAATCGAATGATTCGCTTATGAGTCGCCCCTTATAGGCATGCCAGGCGATCATATGAAAGTCGCGAGACTACAGCGTCTTTCGCAAGGGCAATCCAAAGTCAATTCTGTGACGAATACAACCTTAGGCGTTATTCTTCGCAACCACACGCAGTTTCTATTGCCGACCTTCCCGGTCGATGAGATGCAAAAACGATCCCATGACACAACCCTGGCGTTGTCCCGCCGCCCCGTTGGTCTGCCCGGAGGCGGGCGCAACCTGAAAGAGCGGATCGCCGCCGGCTGCCTGCGCCATCGCGTAGTGAAACTCATGGGCGCGGTAGGCCGTTCCCGCCCGCCCCAAAGGTCCGTCCGCCCGAATCTCCGCGCGGCGGTAGCCCAGGCTTCGCCGGGCATTCATAAGCGAGCTTTCCAAGGGCAGCAGGCCGAGCATTTCATGGGTCTGGCCGGCTGAATCCTCCAGTCCGCTGCCGAGGACCATGTAACCGCCGCACTCGCCGTATACCACCGCATTGCGGGCCACGGCCGCCTGCATGCCTGCGCGGAAGCCTCGGTTGGCCGCCAGGGCCACGGCATGCAGTTCCGGATAGCCGCCCGGCAGGTAGACCGCGTCGGCCGCCGGGTCGGGGCCTTCGTCAGCGAGCGGCGAAAAAAAGGAAACCTCGGCGCCGGCGTCCCGCCAAGCCGCCAGAACCAGTGGGTAACAGAACGCAAAGGCGACATCGCGCGCCACCGCAATGCGTTGGCCCAAAGGCGCCAGTGGGCAAGCCAGGGTCGACGGCGCGGCATCTGAGGCAGCCACTGTGAAGGGACGGGCGGCTGCGAGCAGCGCGGGCACGTCGATCTGCCCACCGAGAGCAGAGGCCGCCGTTTCGAGAAACCGCTCCAGGGCCGGGTCCTCCCCTGCCTGGACAAGGCCCAGATGTCGTGACGGCCTTTCCAGTTCCGGCATCCGGCGCAGGGCGCCGAGGACCGGAACACCGGCCTCATGACAGGCGGCGCGCAGCAGGCACTCATGACGCTCCGACGCGACCGAATTCAGGATCACCCCGCCGAGTGCGACCTTCTCATGAAACGCCGCGAAGCCACGCACCAAAGCAGCCACCGAGGCCGCCATGCCTTTGCAATCCACCACCAGGATCACGGGCCAGGCGGTCATCGCCGCGAGAGAGGCGGTGGAGCCGGCGGCCAGGCCGTGGCCGTCGGTCACGGCGGCGCCGTCGAACAGGCCCATGACCCCCTCGCCAACGATCAGTTCCGCATCCCTGCCGGCCTGGCCGAGGGCGGCCGCCAGGGTCTGCTCCCGCATTGCCCAGGAATCGAGATTGAGGCAGGCACGCCCGGAAGCGGCCGCATGAAAGCCGGGATCGATGTAGTCCGGGCCGACCTTTATGGCGGAAACCCTATGCCCAAGCCGGCGCAGATAGCGCAGCAGGGCAAGGGTGACCGTGGTCTTGCCGCTGCCCGATGCGGGGGCGGCGATCAGCAGCCCGGCCGGGCCGGGCCCAGCCGGGCCGCCCCCAGCCGCGCTGCCGGTCATCCCGTTTCGCGCCGGTGGCGCAGCCCCAGGGGATCGTCATCCAGTTCGCGGCCTTCGGCAGCGCCCTGCCAGTCGAGACCGGCGCGCAGGCGCACCACCTCGCCGATCACCACGATACAGGGCGGTTCGATCCCCGCCGCCGTGACCTCTTCGGCACAGCGCGCCAGACAAGTCTCCAGAATGGTCTGCGCCGGCAGCGTCGCCTGGCTGACCACCGCCACCGGTTCCGACGGGGAACGCCCGTGTTCGATCAAGGCGCCGGCAATGGCCGCGATGTGCTTCAATGCCATGTAGAGCACGATGACCGGCGACCCCTTGGCGAGCGCGGCCCAGTCAATGCCGTCGGGCACCTCACCGCCGACCCCGTGGCCGGTCAGGAAGGTCACGGCGGAGTTGGTATCGCGGTGGGTCACCGGGATGCCGGCGTAGGCAAGGCCGCCGATCCCCGCGGAAATACCCGGCACAATGCGGAAGGGCACGCCCGCCGCAACCAGGGAAAGGGCTTCCTCTCCGCCGCGGCCGAAAACAAAGGGGTCGCCGCCCTTCAGGCGCAGCACCCGCTTGCCCTCCTTGGCCAGGCGCACCAGACGCTGGGAGATATCGGCCTGGACCGGCGAGGGCCGCCCGCCGCGCTTGCCGGCATAGATGCGCTCGCAGTCCGCCGGCGCGAGATCCAGCACCGCCTCGCCCACCAGGGCGTCATAGACCAGTACATCGGCCTGCTGCAGGGCGTTGACGGCGTGCAGGGTCAGCAGGCCGGGATCGCCGGGGCCGGCGCCCACCAGCCAGACCGTGCCCGGCTGAAACACCGGTAATGCCTTCAACGTGGTATTCATGCAAAAGAGTGTAGACGCCCCGGCCCGCCAAGCCTAGCCAGGGAAATGCCTGGATTTGTAGAATAGCGACATGACACGAAAGCCCGAGGGCGAACTGAAGAGAGGCTGGACCACAGGCGCCTGCGCAACGGCGGCGACCAAGGCCGCCTATACCGCGCTGCTGACCGGCGGTTTTCCCGACCCGGTGACCATCACCCTGCCGAAGGGCGAGCAACCGGCCTTTGCCCTGGCGCGGGAGAAACTGGAAGGCGGCGCCGCCAGCGCCGCCATCGTCAAGGACGCCGGCGACGACCCGGACGTGACCCATCTGGCCCTGGTCGGCGCGACGATACGACTTGGCGCACCCGGCCAGGGCGTCGTCTTCAAGGCCGGCACGGGCGTCGGGACCGTCACCAAACCGGGCCTGCCCCTGGCCGTCGGGGAGCCGGCGATCAACCCGGTCCCGCGTCAGATGATGCAGGCGGTCATCGCCGAGGTTGCCTCGGCCCATGGTGCGACGGGCGACGTGGAGGTCGAGATCTCGGTGGAGGACGGGGCCGCGCTGGCGGAGAAAACCTGGAACCCGCGCCTCGGCATCCTCGGCGGGCTCTCGATCCTCGGCACCACCGGCGTGGTGGTGCCGTTTTCCTGCTCGGCCTGGATCCACTCGATCCATCGCGGCATCGATGTCGCCCGCGCCAACAAGCTGCCCCATGTCGCCGCCTGCACCGGCTCCACCTCAGAGGCGGCGGTACAGCAACGCTACGATCTGCCGGAAATCGCCTTGTTGGACATGGGCGATTTCGCCGGCGGCCTTTTGAAGTATCTGCGCAAGCACCCGCTGCCGCGCCTGACCATCGGCGGCGGCTTCGGCAAGCTCTGCAAACTGGCCGCCGGGCACCTGGACCTGCATTCCGGGCGCAGCCAGGTCGATTTCGATCTTCTGGCAAATACCCTGGAGGGCCTGGATGCCGCCCCCAAGCTGGTGGACGACTGCCGCCGGGCCAACACCGCCAAGCAGGTCCTGGATATCGCAACCGCTGCCGGCCTGCCGCTGGCCGACTCCGTCGCAGCCGCTGCCCGGACAACCGCGTTGTCGGTACTGGGCGGCGAGACCGCCGTCGAGGTGCTGATCTTCGACCGCCAGGGCAAAGCGGTCGGCCGCGCGGCGGAGGCTGCCGATGGCTGAGGCCCACCGCATCCTGTTGCTGGGCGGTACCAACGATTCCCGGGAATTGGCGGAGCGGCTTGCGGAACGCGACGGCATCGAGGTCATCACCTCCCTGGCCGGGCGTACCGAACACCCCTTGGCCATCCCGGGTTCATTGCGCATCGGCGGCTTCGGCGGCGTCGAGGCCCTGACCCGCTACCTGGCAGAAGAGCACATCGACCTGCTGGTCGATGCGACCCACCCCTTCGCAGAGCGTATATCCGATAACGCCGCGGCGGCATGCTGTCGAAGCGGCACGCCGCGCCTGGTTCTCAGCCGTCCGCCCTGGCAGGCGGTGGCGGGCGATCACTGGATCACGGTCGCCGATGCCAAGGCCGCTGCCCGGGCCTTGGCCGGACGCGCAAGACGGGTTTTTCTTTCGGTCGGCCGCCAGGAACTGGAAGCCTTCGAAGCGCTCACGGATATCTGGTTCCTGGTGCGCATGATCGACGCGCCGCGCGGCGACCTGCCCCTCAGGAATTACGAAGTCGTGCTGGGCCGCGGGCCCTTCGAGGCAAACGGCGAGCGCGCACTTTTGCTGCTGCACGGTATTCAGGCGCTGGTCGCCAAGAACAGCGGCGGCGAAGCCACCTATGCCAAGATCGCCGTCGCCCGCGAACTCGGCCTGCCGGTCGTGATGATCGAACGGCCGGTCTGCCGGAAAGCGGAAACCGCCACATCGGTCGATGACGCCCTGAGTTGGATTGCCGCGCGGCTTTAGGCCATAGTCCGTTTAAGTCATGGGCCTGCATCGCCGCAGGCGCAGAGGATCGGGAGAAGGAAGAATATGGCGGCAACATTCTGGACAGCGCTGGCCTTGGTCGGCATCGGCGGCATGGCCTTGGCGGTGCAAGCGCCGATCAACGCCGCGCTCGGCCGCAGTGTCGGCGACGGCGTTATCGCCGCCATGATCTCCTTCGGTACCGGCTTTCTGCTGCTTCTGGCCCTGGCCGCCAGCCGTGGGGTGCTGCCGTCGCTGGCAACGCTCAAAGCGGTACCCTGGTGGTGCTGGACCGGCGGTATCTTCGGCGCCTTTTATGTTTGGGCCGTGCTCTGGAGCGTACCGAAGCTGGGCGTCGTGACGACTTTTGCCGTCCTGATCCTGGGCCAGCTCCTGGCTGCGCTGTTCCTTGACGCCAATGGCGCTTTCGGCCTGCCGATCAAGGAAATCACAATCCCCAGGGTCGGCGCGGTTGCTCTGGTGAGCGCCGGCCTGGTGATCTCCCGGTTTTAGAACGGAGTCACCGGATCGATGGATCGCGGCACGCGGTCCATCGGTTACGAGGCGCAGTTCAGACAGTGCCGGCTTGATCCGGAGTCGATCATGCAGAAAGTGTAACGCTTACCATCAAGGCCGCTGGTATCGATTCGCCAACCGTCAGTAATCAAATCGGACTGAGCAATTCAGTAGAGATGGAAACTTCTGCGGCAAGTCGCCGCGGCTCAATCTTTCTTTAATCCGATAAAATTAGAACGCTTACCAGTCAGTTCGTATTCACCTTTTGCTCTGGTAAGTATGTCACGCTCAATCGTTACCCCGACAGGCCGGGAAGCTTCTTTCGGCATCGATGAAATCATCGTCTCCAAAACCGATCTGAAAGGCAGAATCACTTACGTCAACGATGTCTTCCTGCGGGTCAGCGGGTATTCCGAACAGGATGTGATCGGCCAGCCGCACAACCTCATTCGCCATCCGGACATGCCGCACAGTGTCTTCAAGTTGCTGTGGGAGAAAATCCAAGAAGGCGAAGAGATTTTCGCCTACGTCATCAACATGGCAAAGAACGGCGACCACTACTGGGTCTTCGCCCATGTCACGCCGAGCCCCGACAAGGACGGAAAGATCCAGGGCTACCATTCGAACCGGCGCAAGCCGGACCCCGAACAGATCGCCCGGATCGAACCGATCTACCAGGAACTGCGCCAGGCCGAAGGCAATGCGGCGCGGTTGAAAGATGGCATGACGGCCGCACTGGACTTTCTTCAGAGGACCTTACAGGCGCAGGGAACGATCTATGAACGCTTTATTTTCACAGTCTAACGGCCAGCGTCTCGCCGGCCTTGCCGCCCTGTTGATCACTGCTGCGATCGTTTGGCAGACGGCTGCGGGCGATGCGAAAGCCGCCGCCGTCGCCCTGCAGCTTCTGGCTCTCGCGGTCGTCGCGCTGTCGGCCTGGGTCCAGCACCGTGTAAGCACCGCGACAACGGCGATCATGGAAACCACGCGGCAGATCGCCCGGGGCGGCGATTTCAATTTGCGGATTCAACGGCCCGCCGCCGCCAACGACATTGTGGCGCTGCGCAACACCATCAACCACCTGGTCGACGTAACCGACGCCTTTGTGCGCGAGGCGGGGGCCTCCATGCAGCATGTCGCCGCCGGCAAGTACTACCGCAAGATCCTGCTGCGCGGCCTGCCGGGCGATTTCCAGGCGAGTGCCGGGCGCGTCAACACCGCCATCGCCGACATCGGTGGCCGCACACAGCATTTCTCCAAGCTTTCCGACTTCTTCGAAGCGCAGGTGAAAACGACAATCGAAACGGTCGAGCAGGCGGTCTCAAGCCTGGGCGAACAGTCAAAGGGCCTCAGGACCTGCGCCGACGAGACCACGCATAGAGCGACGACCATGGCCGCCGCAGCCGGCGAGGCCTCGGCAAACGTGAAGTCCGTCGCAACCGCCGCCGAACAACTCTCCACCGCGATTCAGGAGATCACCCAGCAAGTGGCACGCCAGGCCAAGATCGCACATTCAGCGCGCGGAGATGCCGAGAACGCCCGCGACCAGATGCGCGCCCTGGTCACAACCACCGAGCAGATTGGTCAGGTCCTGGATTTGATCACCGAGATCGCCGACAAAACCAACCTGCTGGCACTGAACGCCACCATTGAGGCAGCCCGCGCCGGGGAGGCCGGCAAGGGCTTTGCTGTTGTCGCCAGCGAGGTCAAGACCCTGGCGCAACAGACGGCCAAGGCAACCGAGGAGATCGGCCGCCAGGTCACCGACATCCGCGACACGACACAGCGCACCTACGACGCCAACGAACGGGTTACCAGCACGGTCGACACGATCAGCGAGATCGCCGACTCGATTGCCGGGGCCGCCGAAGAGCAGAGCACCGTCACCCGCGAGATCGCCAGTTCCATCGGACAGGCATCGGCCGGCGCGGCCGAGATCGCCGAAAACGTCTCCCGCGTCAGCGATTCGGCGAACCAGACACAGGATTCCGCCAAGCTTATCGAGACGACCGCCGACGACATGACCGCACAGATCAAGACACTCGATCAATCGGCAACCGAGTTCCTGAAAGCGGCCCGCGCCGACTGACCTCTAGGCGCTGCGTTTGGGCCTCAGCACATGGACATGGCTGGGGTCATAGAGGCGGCTGTCGCTGAAGTCGTTGGAACCGAGCACCCGGCCGACCAGGATCAGCGCCGTGCGGGTGATCTTGGCGGCGCGCACCTTCTGGCGGATGTCGGCCAGGGTGCCGCGGATGATCTGCTGGTCCGGCCAGGAAGCCCGGTAGACCACGGCGACCGGACAATCGGCGCCGTAAAAGGGCGTCAGTTCGGCTTCGATGTGCTTCAGGTTGCGGATCGACAGGTGTATGGCCAGGGTCGCGCTGGATTTTCCCAGGGTCGCGAGATCCTCGCCTTCCGGCATGGCCGAGGCCTTCATGGCCGTGCGGGTGAGGATGAGGGTCTGGCTGATCTCCGGCAGTGTGAGTTCGCTTTCCAGCGCCGCCGCCGCCGCCGCGTAGGCCGGCACGCCGGGCACGATTTCGAAAGCGATTTCGGCTTCGCGCAGACGGCGGATCTGCTCGGCAATGGCGCCGTAGAGCGAGGGATCGCCGGAGTGCACCCTCGCCACGTCCTGGCCCACCGCATCGGCCTCGACAATCTGGTGAAGGATCTCGTCCAGAGTCATGGGTGCGGTGTCCATCACCAGGGCATCGGGCCCGGCAAAAGCCACAACCTCGGTCGGTACAAGGGAGCCGGCGTAAAGCACTACGGGGCAGCGCGCGATGAGGTCGCGGCCCCTCAGGGTGATGAGATCGGGCGCCCCCGGCCCGGCACCGATGAAATAGACCGTCACGCTGCATCCTCCGATTTCTTCTTGGCTTTGGCGGCATATCCTCTTGGCGTGTAGACCCAATGTCCGCCGCCGCTGCGCGCGACGCGCCGCGTCTCGCTGGAGCCGACCAGCACCACCGTCAGCATGTCGACCATGTCCGGGGTCAGCTCTGCCAGATCGACAAGCTTCAGGGTCTCCCCATCGCGGCCCAGGTTGCGCGCCAGGATAACCGGGGTATCGGCCGGGCGATGCCGTTTCAGGATTTCCACCGCCGCCGCCAGTTGCCGGGTGCGGCGCTTGGAGACCGGATTGTAAAAGGCGATGACGAAGTCGCCCGCCGCCGCCGCCTCGACCCTTTGTTCGATCGCCGGCCAGGGCGTCAGCAGATCGGAAAGGGATATGGTGCAGAAGTCATGGCCCAGCGGGGCACCGGCACGTGCCGCCGCCGCCTGCAAGGCGGAGACACCGGGCATGACCTTGATGTCAATGCGCTGCCAGGACGTGTCCTCGCCGCGCTCCAGCAACTCGAAGACCAGGGTCGCCATGGCATAGATGCCGGGATCGCCGGAGCAGACCAGCGCCACGTCCTTCCCCTCGGCGGCGAGGTCGAGGGCGACCCGCACCCGCTGTTCCTCCTCGCCCAGTTCATAGCCATGACGCGCTTTTCCCGAAGCCAAAGGTCCCAGCAGATCGAGATAGAGGCCATAGCCGACGAGGTCGCTCGCCCGCAGGACAGCGGCCTCCACCTCCGGCGTGCGCCAGACCGGATCGCCGGGCCCGGTGCCAACGACGCAGAGGCTGCCTCTCGCGCGACCAAGGTTTTGAACATCGATCACGCCCGGTGCCAGAGCCACGGCACAGGTGGCGCGGCGCGACTTGGTCTTGGCAACGACGAGCTTGGCGCCCGCCCCCGCGGCGGCCAGGGCCGCGCCCTCCGCCACGCCGTGACAGCCGACTTCGCGGAACACCAAATCGGAGGGATTGGCGAGACGCGGGGCTTCCGCCTCCAGCGTCACTGCATCGAAAAAGCGGGCGGGCACGTCCAGGCGCGCGGCCAAATCCAGCACCGCCGCCTCGTCGGCCTTCACGTCGATGGAAAAGACCCCGGCGACCGCAAGGTGCGACAGGCCCGCCGCCGCCAGGGTGGACTCAACCAGGCCCGCCAGTTCCGCCGCTTCGCAATCCCGCTCGCAGCCGACACCCAGCGCCAGCACCGCCGGATGATAGACAAGGCAGTGCGGGCCGGGCTCACCCCGCGTCTCGGTCACCTGGACCGCAAGCCCGCCGTTCTCGCTGAAGGGCAGGCTACTTTGCGCCAACCAATCCGCATCGCCGCGAAGCTTCAGCGTCTCGCCGGACAGCAGCGCCGCCGCGAAGCCCTTGTAATTCTCCGGATTACCGAGCCGCCAGCCGGCAGGCGGCGCATCCAACGCCACGCCGAAACGCCGGTCGCCCGCGGTGGTGACTGCCGCTTCGATCTCCAGAATCCCGGCGAGGCGTTTCGCCAGATCGTTGGCGCCGCGGTGCCCGCCGAGCAGGGGCACGACGGCGGAACCATCCTCCGCCACCGCGATCACCGGCGGCTCCGCGCGCTTGTCGGCCAGCAGCGGCGCCAGAGCACGGATCAGCGTGCCGGCGGCGGCGATCCCGATGATGGCGCGGCCTTCCAGAAAGGCCGCCTGCAGGGTCGCGGTGAAATCCTCGAAGACGACATCAGCCGACGCCACCCGACCGGCGCGGCCGTAGACCAGAGCCGTCGGGACTGCGGTCTTCAGGCGCGCGGCCAGCTCGGCCCCACCCGGGGTCAGCACGACAAGGGCTGCCGCTGATTCGCCCATACTCATGTCCAGGCCTCCCCCCGGCGATGAACCAGGATCATCGAGAAGTAGGGCGCCCCCGCCTCCTCCAGGCTGTCCAGCGGCAGGATGCGTTGCTCGCCCATGGTGGCACGTTCCACATAACGGGCGCGGTCCAGCAGACCGAGCAGATCCAACACCTTGCGAACCTTCTGCAGGTGACGACCGACCTTTATGATCGCTGCCGCCTCGGCGTCGCGCAGCAACTGTGCCAGTTCATGCCGTTCCAAGGTCGCCGGGATCACGGTCAGCACGTCGTTGCGCGCAGCCAGTGGCGCCCCCAGCACGGCGGCGCAGGCGGTCAGCGAGGAAACGCCGGGCACCACCTCCACCGGAAAGCGCTCTGCCACCCGGCCGAAAAGGTACATGAAGGAGCCGTAGAAGAAGGGGTCGCCCTCGCAGAGAACCGCAACGTCGCGATCCGCTTCCAGATGCCCGCCGATCTCGCCGGCGGCCCAGTCATAAACCTCCTGCGCCGGGAAACGCGCCGCCACCATCGGCATGCGGATCTCGATCTCGGTCTGCCCGCCGGGCAGATGGGACGCGACGATGGCGCGGGCCAGGCTGTCGCCCTCCTCCGGCGCCGGATAGGCCACCACCGGCACGGCCTGCAGCAGCCGCAGCGCCTTCAGGGTCAGCAGCTCCGGATCGCCGGGCCCGATACCGAGGCCGTAAAGTTTGCCGGTCATGACGGCTTGCCGGCGAAAGTCTTGCGGTGACTGTAGTGGGTCACCGGCATCATCGGCCGCCAGCCCTGGAAGGGCCCGACCGGCTCGGCGCGGGATACCGCCAGGCGGCTGAGCGCGCCGCCGTGATCTTTCTGCCAGGCCAGCAAGGCCTGCTCGCCCTCCAGGGTGACCGCGTTGGCGACCAGACGGCCGCCCTCTTTCAGCGCCTGCCAACAGGTCTCGATAACGCCTTCGCCAGAAGCCCCGCCGCCGATGAAGACTGCGTCCGGCGCTTCAAGGCCGGCAAGCGCAGCGGGCGCTTCGCCGTCGACGATTTCCAGGGCCGGGGTGCCCAGCGCCTCGGCGTTTTCCGCGATCATGGTCAGGCGTTCAGCCTTGCGTTCCACGGCGATGGCCCGGCCGCGCGGTGCGGCGCGCATCCACTCGACGGAGACGGAACCACAGCCGGCGCCGACGTCCCAGAGCAACTGACCGGGCAAGGGCGCCAGAGCCGCCAGGGTCACCGCACGCATTTCCCGCTTGGTCATCTGCCCATCATGGCGAAAGGCCTCGTCCGGCAGGCCCGGCACCCGCGGCAGAAGGGCTGCATCCGGGCCGGCGACACAGTCGATCGCCAGGGTATTGAGGGCGGCAATATCGTTGGCCCGCCAGTCGTCGGCGGTACCGTCGATCCGGCGCTCCGCCGCGCCGTCCATATGTTCCAGCACCACCATCCGGCTCCCGCCGTAACCGCGTTCGCGCAGCAGGGCGGCGACCGCCCCCGGCGTCTCCGCGCCCTCACTGAGGATCAACAGTCTGGCGCCGGGCTGCAGATAGGATTGCAGCAGTGCCAAGGGACGGCCATGAAGCGTGAGGGTCTCAACCTCGGCCAGCGGCCAGCCAAGCCTTGCCGCCGCCGAAGCGAAAGCCGAGAGGCCGGGTAGAATCGTCATCTCATCCCGGGGGATGCGCTGTAACAAAGAAACACCAATGCCGTACCAGAGCGGATCGCCGGTCGCCAGGACGCAGACCCGAGTGCCGCGCCGCGCGGCGATCTCGTCCAACAGGGTAGCGAGCGGACTGGGCCAGGCCAGGCGTTCGCGCCCATCCTCCGGTACCATCGCCAGATGACGCTCACCGCCGACCAGCACCTCGGCATCGTCGACCACCCGCCGGGCGGTTGGTGTCAAACCGGCCAGACCGTCTTCGCCGATGCCGACGAGGGAAAGCCAGGGTGCAGATTTAGAAGCCGCGGACATCGCCGTCAGATCCCCGCCCGCGCCAGGGCATTAACAGCGGCGGCCGCCATGGCGCTGCCGCCGCGCCGCCCGCGCAGGGTGAGATAAGACAGGCCCAGGTCGGCGGCGACCAAGGCCTCTTTGGACTCCGCTGCGCCCACGAAACCGACCGGGAAAGCCAGGATCACGGCGGGTCGCGGCGCGCCCTCGGCCAAGCGTTCCAGCAAACGAAAAAGCGCTGTCGGCGCATTGCCGATGGCCACCACCGCCCCGGCCAGGTCATCGCCCCAGAGGTCGACGGCAGCCGCCGAGCGTGTCGTGCCCAAGGTCTTTGCCAGATCCGGCGTGCGGGCATAGTTCAGGGTGCAGAGCACGGGGTTGTCGGCGGGCAGGCGTTTGCGGGTGATGCCGTCGGCGACCATCTCGCAGTCCGCCAGGATCGTCGCACCGCCTTGCAGGGCTGCCCGGCCCGCCGTCGCCGGATCGCCGGCGAAGGCGAGATCGCCGACGATCTCCGGCATGCCGCAGGCATGAACCACGCGCAGCGCGATTTCCGCCACCTCGGGCGGCAGAGCCGAAAGATCGGTCTCCGACCGCACGATCTCAAAGGAACGGCGGGTAATCTCCTGCGGATCGCGGATGTAATTTTCGAGGGTGGTGGTCATGCTGGTGATACAGACTCGACCGTCACCCTCGGGCTTGTCCCGAGGGTCCATCCCTCCGCAAACCCGGCCCTTCCCCCGACCATGGATGCTCGGGACAAGCCCGAGCATGACAAACTCAATGAACTCGGCGTGACGGAGAGGATGTCACCCCCACCCCTACCCTCCCCCATCAAGGGGGAGGGAGCAGTGAGGGAATCTTGCCCCTTCTTTTTCCCTCCCCCCTTGCGGGGGAGGGTCAGGGAGGGGAGTGTGCCGCAGACAATGCACATCAGGCCGATTTCTTCTTCATGCTGACCGGCCCCAGGGGATGGTCGGCATGGGGATAGGGGTGGTGGTGATGCCCGTGATCATGAGAGTGATCGTGTCCATGACCATGGTCATGGCTGTGATCATGATCGTGGCTATGCCCATGGTCCGGCTCGGTGCCACCAGTGCCGATACCTTCGACGTGATGGTGGTGGCTTTCCTGCGCCAAGCCGACCTCGGCCTCGAAGCCCAGAACCTGCTCGCGGTATTTGCAGAGCTTGCAGTTCATCAGGTTCTCGCCGTCGATGATCTCCTGCACCCGCTCGGCAAAGGCGTCGAGCACCGCCGGGTGGTCGTTCAGGTAGGACGCCTTCACGAACTCGATCTCCGGATGGCGCGCCGCGACCTGATCGGCGTAGTCGTAGATGCGCCGGACAAGGATGCCGGTGAAGAGGAAATAGGGAAACACCACGATGCGGCGGTACCCCAGCCTTGCGGCATGTTCCAGGCCTGGCTCGACCAGCGGAAAAGTGACGCCGGAATAGCAGGTCTCGCCCCAGCCGAAACCGAGGCCTTCCCAGAGCATGCGCATGACCTTGGCGACGTTGGAGTTGGCGTCGGGGTCGGAAGCACCGCGGCCGACCACCATCAGCAGCGTCTCGTGGCGCGGCACGTCGTCGCCGGCAGCCGCCAGGGCCTCTTCGATGCGGTCGCTGGCCGCCTTCAGCAGCTTGGTGTCGATGCCCAGTTCACGGCCATAATCGATGGCCATTTCCGGGTTTTGCGCCTGATAGGTGTTCAAGACCGAGGGGATATCGTTCTTGGCATGGCCGGCGGCAAAGAGCATGCCGGGGATCGCCAGGCACTGGGTGACGCCGCGCTCGCGCAGCTTGTCCAGCCCGTTGCGGATAATCGGCGTGGCAAACTCCAGGAAGCCGCTTTCCACATCGTACTGCGGCAGGCGCGCGCGGATGCCGCGGGACACGGCCTCGAATTCGCGCACCGCCCCTTCGTCGCGGCTGCCGTGGCCGCAGACCATCACGCCAATCTTGCCCATCAGTCTCTCCTTAAACGCCAAGTTGCCTGTTGTTCTTTGCCTGTGCCGGACTCTACGGGGCCTTACGGGGGCGGGGCAAAGGGAATTGTTCGATCACCGTTTCCCTCACGCTCCGCGCCAGGGCGATCTGGTAGAGCTGGTCCAAATCCAGATGCGTTTCCAGATGCGCCGCCAAAGCATCCAGGGTGTCCTCCACCATGGCGTCGTAAGCCAATCCTGATGTGGCCCGAGCCCTCAAGCTGCCCAGAAAGGCAGCGCGAAAGGCATCGCCGGCAAAAAGCCCGTGGAGATAGCAGCCGGCCACCTTGCCGTCCCGCGAAACGGCCCCTTCAGGGCGGCCCACCAGATCCAGAAAAGGCCGGTCCAGACCGGCACCCAGGGTGACCCCGACATGCATCTCGTAACCCCGGATCGCGGCGCCGCTTTCCTCATGCCGCCCCTGCACCTCTTCCAGCGCTTTCTCGCCGCTGAGGCGGGTCGTCACCTCGAGCAGGCCAAGGCCCGCGTCCGCCGCGCCCGCCGGCCCCTCAATGCCCTCAGGATCCTCGATGCGCTGCCCCAGCATCTGATAGCCGGCACAGATCCCAAGCACCCGTCCGCCCCGGCGCAGATGGGCCCGGATATCGATATCCCAGCCCTGCTGCCGCAGGAATGCCAGGTCCGCCAGAGTCGCCTTGGAGCCCGGCAGGATCACCAGATCCGCATCGCCCGGCAGGGCGCGGCCCGGTTCGACGAAGTCGACCGCCACGTCGGGCTCGGCGATCAAGGGATCGAGGTCATCGAAGTTGGCGATCCGCCCCAGCTGCGGCACCGCGATCCTGATCGCCCGGTCCGCTGCCGCTTCGGCCCCTGTCAGGGCCACTGCGTCTTCGGCCGGCAGGTGCCGTGCCGCCGGGAAAAACGGCACCACCCCCAGCGACGGCCAGGCGGTGTGTTCGGTGATGATCTGCAGGCCGTCATCGAAGAGGCTGACGTCGCCACGGAACTTGTTGATCACAAAACCGGCGATGCGCCGCGCCTCCGCCGGGTCGATGACCGCATGACTGCCGACCAGGGTGGCGATGACCCCGCCGCGGTCGATGTCGGCGACCAGAACCACCGGCAGGTCGGCGGCCTCGGCAAATCCCATGTTGGCGATATCGCCGGCGCGCAGATTCACTTCTGCCGGGCTTCCCGCCCCCTCGACCACGACCAGGTCGGCTTCGTCCTGCAGGCGTTGAAAGCTTTCCAAGACCTTGGGCAGCAGTTCACCCTTCATCGCCTGATAGGCGCGGGCCTGGGCGTTGCCCCAGATCTTGCCCTGCACGACGACCTGGGCGCCGACCTCGCTCTGCGGCTTCAGCAGCACCGGGTTCATATCGGTCGTCGGCTCGACACCGCAGGCGCGCGCCTGCAGCGCCTGAGCGCGGCCGATCTCGCCACCGTCGGTGGTGACCGCGGCGTTGTTGGACATATTCTGCGGCTTGAACGGTCTCACCGTCAGACCGCGCCGGGTGAAGGCGCGGCAGAGCCCGGCCACCAGCAGGGACTTGCCGACGTCGGAGCCGGTGCCCTGGATCATGATGGCCGGGGCCATGACAGGACTAGAGGGGGTCAAAATTCGACGCCCAGCTGCGCCTTTACGCCCTGCTCGCGGAAGGGATGCTTCACCTGGGTCATCTCGGTCACCAGGTCCGCCGCCTCGATCAGATCCGGCTTGGCGTTGCGGCCGGTGACGATGACATGCAGCATCTCCGGACGCTTATCCAGAAACGCCACTACCTCATCGAGGGGCAGGTAATCGTAGCGCAGCACGATGTTCAGTTCGTCGAGCAGGATCATGTCGTAGGGGCGGTCAGGTCCGCGGCAGGCATCGATCATCTCCTTGGCCATCTCCCAGGCGCCCTTGGCGGCGGCGATGTCGCGCGCCCGGTCCTGGGTGTCCCAGGTGAAGCCCTCGCCCATCGCCTTGATGGTCACCTGGTCGGAGAATTTCTCCAGCGCCACACGCTCGCCGGTCTCCCACTTGCCTTTCACGAACTGCACCACGCCGACGCGCATGTTGTTCCCCAGGGCGCGGAACACCAGCCCGAAGGCCGCCGTGGACTTGCCCTTGCCCTTGCCGGTATGGACGATCAGCAGGCCCTTTTCCTTGGTCTTGTCGGCCAGCATCTTCTCGCGGGCGGCCTTGCGGTTGCGCGCCTTTTCGTTGGCCCGGGCATTAATTTCGTCTTCGGTCATCTCGGCCATGATCAGGCAACCTCCAGGGATGTAAGAGCAGCCAGTTCCCCGGCGGCAGAGTTGGACCGCGGGCGCCAGAGGCCGCGCTCCTGCGCTTCGGCCAGGCGTTCGGCCATCTCGGTCAGGGCCGCCGGGTTGTTGTCTTCCAGGAAGGATCGCACAGCGGGCTCTTCCAGGTAAGCCTCGTAGACGGCATCGAAGTGGTGATCCGCGACGGCGCCGGTGGTCGCGGCAAAAGCAAAGAGATAATCCACCGTCGCCGCCATCTCGAAGGCGCCCTTGTAGCCGTGGCGCATGACCCCGGCGATCCACTTGGGATTGACCACGCGGGCCCGCACCACGCGGGCAATCTCCTCCTCCAGAGTGCGGATCTTCGGGCTTTCCGGGCGCGAATGGTCGTTGTGATAGACCCGCGGGCGGGCGCCGGAGAGGTGCTCCACCGCCGCCGTCATGCCGCCTTCGAACTGATAGTAGTCGTCGGAGTCCAGCAGGTCGTGCTCCCGGTTGTCCTGGTTGTGGACCACCGCCTCGACCTTCTTCAGGCGATCTTCGAAAAGGCCCTGGGCCGCCTGCCCCCCGGCCCCGGCACCATAGGCATAGCCGCCCCAGGCGAGATAGGCCTTGGCGAGATCGGCGGCTTCGCGCCAGCCGCGCTCATCGATCAGCGCCTGCAGGCCCGCCCCGTAGGCGCCGGGCTTGGAGCCGAAGACGCGGAAGCCGGCACGGCGCGATGCCTCGTCTTCGGACGCCCCCTCGGCGATCAGGCGCAATCGATCCTCGGCAACCTGCGCGGCCAGGGGGTTCTGCTCGGCGGGCTCGTCCAGGGCGGCCACCGCGCGGGCGGCGGAGTCCACCAGATCGATCTGCGCCGGGAAGGCGTCACGGAAAAACCCGGAGACCCTGAGGGTCACATCCACCCGGGGCCGGTCGAGAACAGACAGCGGCAGGATTTCAAAGCCGGTAATGCGCCGCGAGGCGGTTTCCCAGGTCGGCTTCACGCCCATCAGCGCGAGGGCCTGGGCAATGTCGTCGCCGCCGGTACGCATGTTCGCCGTTCCCCAGGCCGAAAGCGCCAGGCGGCGCGGCCAGCCGCCCTCCTCCTGACGATGGCGCAGCAGCAGGCGCTCGGCGGAAGCCCAACCAAGCTGCCAGGCAGCTGGCGTTGGTACCGTGCGGGTGTCGACGGAATAGAAATTGCGGCCGGTGGGCAGCACGTCGAGGCGCCCGCGGGTCGGCGCGCCGGAAGACCCTGGCTCGACGAAGCGCCCGTTCAGGCCGGTCAGCAGACCGGCGATCTCGGCCGCGCCCGAGGCTTCCACTGCCGGGCGCACCCTGCCTGCGATCCCGGCGAGCACCGTTGCGCTGCGGGTCCAGGCCGGATCGGCTTCGCACACACCACCAACCAGCGCCTGGGCGAGAACCTCCAGCCGTTCCACCGTGTCGCCCTGGCTGCGCCAGCCCCGTGCCTCGCCCAGCACGGCGGGCCGTTGCCCGGTCCAGGCATCCCCCATCACACAGTCCAGCGGATCGAAACCTTCAAAGCCGAGATCGGCTGCCAGGGCACGGATCAGGGAAGCATCCCCGCCCTCTCCCCGGCCGCGCGGCACACGGGTCAGGGCGACCAGCAGGTCGGTCATCTGTTGTCCGTCCGGCGCTTCGCCGAAGATGTGCAGGCCGTCCCGGATCTGCATCTCCTTAAGTTCGCAGAGATGGTTGTCGAGCTTGCCGAGGGCGGTTTCCGGGTCGTCTCCGGCGGCAATGCCGCAGTCCTTGTCCAAGCCGCTGCGCGCCGAGAGCGCCAGGATGTCGGCGCTCAGCACCTTCAGCCGCCGGGGGTCCAGGCCGGCGGCGTCATAATACTCATCGACCAGACGTTCCAGCTCAGCCAAAGGCCCATAAGATTCGGCGCGGGTCAGTGGCGGTGTCAGGTGGTCGACGATCACCGCCTGGGCCCGGCGCTTGGCCTGGGTGCCCTCGCCCGGGTCGTTGACGATGAAGGGATAGAGGTGCGGCAGGGCGCCGAAGACGGCTTCCGGGAAACAGGCCTCGGACAATGCCAGCGCCTTGCCCGGCAGCCATTCCATGTTGCCGTGCTTGCCCATGTGCACCATCGCCTGCACGCCAACGGCCTCGCGCAGCCAGGCATAGAAAGCGAAGTAGCCATGCGGTGGCACGAGATCGGGATCGTGATAGCTGGCCACCGGATCGATGTTGTAACCGCGCGCCGGCTGCAGCCCGATGACGACCTTGCCGAGGCGGAAAGCGGAAAGGCGGAAGTTTTCTCCTTCCACAAAGGGATCCTCGGCGGCATCACCCCAGCGGGCCGTCACCGCCGCCCGCACCGCTTGCGGCAGCTTGGCGAAGAAACGCCGGTAGCTGGCGAGCGCATAAGTTTCGCCGCCGGGCCGGCTGCTGCGATCCGTCAGGTCATTGGTTGGCCCGGCTGCCAGCCGTTCGATCAGCGCCTGCCCGCCAGCCGGCAGTTCGCCGCAATCGTAGCCCTCAGCCTGCAAAGCCCGCAGCACATTCATCGTCCCCGCCGGGGTGTCGAGGCCGACGCCGTTGCCCAGGCGCCCGTCGCGGTTGGGGTAGTTGGCCAGCACCAACGCGACGCAGCGCTTGGCCGGCGGCATACGCCTGAGGCGCAGCCAGTTGGCGCTCAGCGCGGCAACGAAATCGATGCGGTCGGCCTGCGGCTCATAAGCGACGACCGAGGTCTGGGTAGCGGCGTCGTAGCGCGCCTCGCCCTTGAAAGAGACAGCGCGGGTCAGCACCCGCCCATCCACCTCCGGCAGGGCGACGTTCATGGCAATGTCGCGGGCCGAAAGGCCGGTCGTCCCTTCCGACCAGGCCGCCGCGTTGCCGCCGGAGAAAACCACCTGCAGAACCGGCCCGTCACAAGCATCGAAAGGTGTCTTGCCGCGCTCGGCGCCGGGCACCGCCAGGGCAAAGCCGGTGGCGTTCAGGATGATCTCTGCCGGGGCATCGCCCAGCAGCTTCTCCACCACTTCGGCGGCTTGCGGATCCTTCAGGCTGCTGCAGAAGACCGGCAGGGCATTGACCCCCTGTATCTTCAAAGCGGCGATGAGGGCATCGACCGCGGCCAGATTGCCGGCCTGCAGCAATGCCCGATAGAAAACGATGGCGGCAACGGGGGCTGCCGTGCGCCAGTCGCGCCGCAGATCTTCGAGGCCCGGTTGATTTGCCCCGGGCCAGTAGAGGCCGGCCCGCAGCAGCGGCCGTGGTTCCTGCCAGTCCTTCTGCCGACCCAGCAGGCTGGCGGCATAGGCCAGGAGGTTCTCCGCGTTCTCCGGTCCGCCCTCGATGCAGTAACGCCAGAGCCGGAAGGCGGCCTCCTCCTCCAGGATCGAATAAGCCGAGAGGCCTGGGTCCGGCTGGTCGTCGCCGGGCAGCATGGCCAGCTTTATGCCCCGGGCAAGGCAGGCGGCATGGATCTGCTCGACGCCGTAGGGCCAGTAACTCTCGCCACCCAGCAGGCGGACCACCACCAGTTTCGCACCGGCGATCACCTGCTCGACATAGAGATCGACCGAGAGGTTGTGGCCGAGCTGCATGAGGTTGGCGAGGCGCAGGCTGGGGGCTTCCCCGCCGCTCTTTGCCTGTGCTGTAGCGAGCGCAGCCAATTCAGTATCGGCGGCGGAAAGAAAGACGATGTCGCCGGGGGTCTGGCCGAGGTCGACGGCCTCCGACCCGTCAGTGACCGCACCCGGTGTCGCCTGAAGAAGGTGCATCGCCCGACCCGCCGCTAACTTGCGAGCGCGGCCCGGATCGCTGCTTCGTCCAGGCCTGTCTCGCCGATGATGACCAGGCGGGTCGAGCGCTCCTCGCCCGGCTGCCAGTCGCGGTCATAGTAGTGCTGAAGACGGTCGCCGACGCCCTGCACCACCAGACGCATCGCCTTGCCGGTCACCGCGGCGAAACCCTTCACCCTGAGAATACCGTGCTCGGCGATCACCGGCAGCAACCGCGCCAGCAGGGCTTCCGGCGCCTCCGCCTCGCCCAGGGCGATGGAGAAGCTGGTGAAATCGTCGTGGTCGTGCTCGCCGGCGGCGTCGTGATGCGAATGGCGGGAATCGAGATCGTCTTCCGCCGCCGCATCGAGCCCCAGCAGCACCGCGATATCGACGGCGCCGTGGCTGGTACGCAGGCTCTTTACCGCCGGGCGCAGATGACGCGCGACCGTGGCCTCGACCGCCTGGAGCTGGGCATCGTCCAGCATGTCCGCCTTGTTGATCACCACCATGTCGGCGCAGGCGAGCTGTTCTTCGAAGAGTTCTTCCAGCGGCGTTTCGTGATCCAGGTTCTCGTCCGCTTCGCGTTGGGCCGCAACGGCCTCGGGATCGCCGGCGAAGAGGCCGTCGGCAACGGCAGGGCCGTCGATCATGGTGATCACCCCGTCTACGGTCGTGCGGGTGCGCACCTCGGGCCAGGCAAAGGCCTTCACCAGCGGCTTGGGCAGCGCCAGGCCGGAGGTTTCGATGACGATATGGTCGGGCGGATCGGCCCGGTCAAGCAGGGCCTGAATGGTCGGCAGGAAGTCGTCGGCGACGGTGCAGCAGATACAACCGTTGGCCAGTTCCACCACATCCTCTTCGCCGCAGTCTTCGATGCCGCAGCCCTTCAGGATCTCGCCGTCGACGCCCAGGTCGCCGAACTCGTTGATCACCAGGGCGATGCGCCGCCCCTTGGCGTTCTGCAGCAGATGGCGAATGGCGCTGGTCTTGCCGGCCCCTAGGAAGCCGGTGATGACAGTCGCGGGGATCTTACTCGGTTTTTCCATAGCCTCTTTGCGTATCCTGCAGACGTTAGGGCCGCGAACGGCCGGCCAGAGGGTATTAGGGACGAGGATGGCCACGCCGGCTATTCCGGCTGCGACGCCTAACTGCGCAGAAGCGGGATCGCCCCGCCCCTCTGCCCCGCCCCTTTACAGTCCAACCTAGTCCTGCTCCAGGGCCTTGACGATGTGCTCGCACATCTTCTTGGCGTCATCGAACAGCATCATGGTGTTGTCACGGAAGAACAGCTCGTTCTGCACGCCAGCATAGCCGCTGGCCATGGAGCGCTTGATGAACAACACCGTGCCGGACTTGTCGACGTCCAGGATCGGCATGCCGTAGATCGGCGAGGCCGGATCGGTCTTGGCCGCCGGATTGGTGATGTCGTTGGCGCCGATCACGAAGGCCACGTCGGTGGCGGCGAAATCGCGGTTGATTTCGTCCATCTCGAAGACCTCGTCATAAGGCACGTTGGCCTCGGCCAGCAACACGTTCATATGGCCCGGCATGCGCCCGGCCACCGGGTGAATGGCGTAGCGCACATCGACGCCCTCTTTCTTCAGGATGTCGGCCATTTCCCGCAGGGCATGCTGGGCCTGGGCAACGGCCATGCCGTAACCCGGCACGATGATGACCTTGCTGGCGTTCTTCATCAGGAAGGCGGCGTCGGCAGCCGCGCCCGACTTCACCGTCTTGTCGCCCATGTCGGCGCCCGCTGCCGGGCCCGCCGTCTCGCCACCGAAACCGCCCAGTATGACGTTGAAGATCGAGCGGTTCATGCCCTTGCACATGATGTAGCTGAGGATGGCACCGGAAGAACCGACCAGGGCGCCGGTGATGATCAGCAGGTTGTTCTGCAGGGTGAAGCCGATACCGCAGGCCGCCCAGCCGGAATAGGAATTCAGCATGGAGACGACCACCGGCATGTCGGCACCGCCGATCGGCAGGATCAGCAGCAGACCCAGGGCCAGGGCAACCAGGACGATCAGCCAGAACACCAGGCCGGACTGGTCCAGACAGAGCAGTACGATCAGGACCACCAGCAGGATGCCGAGGGCGGCATTCAGCGGATGCTGCATCGGGAAAACCAGCGGCTTGCCGGTGACCAGGCCCTGAAGCTTGGCAAAGGCGACGACCGAGCCGGTGAAGGTGATCGCGCCGATGGCGACGCCGAGCGACATTTCGATCAGGCTGGCGACCTTGATATCGCCGGGCACGCCAAGCCCATAGGCTTCGGGCCGGAAAAATGCCGCCGCCGCAACGAAGACCGCCGCCAGACCGACCAGGGAGTGGAAGGCCGCCACCAGCTGCGGCAAGGCGGTCATCTTGATCTTGAGGGCGATCACGGTGCCGATGGCGCCGCCGATCAACATGCCGACAATGATCAGCGAATAGCTCACCACACCCGGCGTCGCCAGGGTCGTGAGGATGGCAATCGCCATGCCGGCCATGCCATAGAGGTTGCCGGCCCGGCTGGTCGTCGGATGCGACAAGCCGCGAAGCGCCAGGATGAAGCAGATCGAGGCGACGAGATACAGCAGCGCTGCGAGATCAGCGTTCATGATTGTCCAGCCCCCTTACTTCTTTTTCTTGAACATGGACAGCATGCGCTGGGTGACGATAAAGCCACCGAAGATATTCACCGAGGCCAGGATCACCGCCAGGAAGCCCATGACCTCGCTGAAACCGAAGCCCGCCGGACCGGCGGCGATCAGGGCGCCGACGATGATCACCGACGAGATCGCGTTGGTGACCGCCATCAAGGGCGAGTGCAGGGCCGGCGTGACCCGCCAGACCACGTGATAGCCGACGAAAACGGCCAGTACGAAGACCGTCAGTCCGACCACCAGGGTCGAATCTCCACTCTGGCCCGCGGCCTCGGCGCTCAGCCGGCTTGCCTCGACCGCCAAGGAAGCAACTTCCTTGGCCAGTTCGCTGGCCTCGTTGGCGATCTCGGTTGCGCGTTCCGCGAAGGTCTCGCTTGCCATGACCGTCAGCCTCCCTGCTCGTCGCCGTTGGATTTGGGCTCGCTTTCAGCCTGCTCGGCCGCCTCCGGTTCAGGCTCAGGCTCCGGTGGTGCTGCTTCCTTGGGGGCCAGCGCCGGATGCACCAGCTTGCCGTCGCGAACGATGCAGGTATCGGCAACGATCTGGTCTTCCCAGTCGATGGCCAGGGCCTTGGCTTCCTTGTCCACCAGCAGTTCGACGAAGTTGTAGAGATTACGGGCGTAGAGCGCCGAGGCATCGGCGGCCAGCCGTGCCGGCACGTTGGTATAACCGACGATCTTTACGCCATCCTTCTCAACCACCTGGCCGGGTTCCGACAATTCGCAGTTGCCGCCGGTCTCCACCGCCAGATCGACGATCACCGAGCCGGGCTTCATGGAGGCGACCATCTCCGCCGAAACCAGCTTGGGCGCCGGACGCCCGGGAATCAGCGCGGTGGTGATCACCATGTCCATCTTCTTGATGGTCGCGGCGATCAGTTCCGCCTGTTTCTTCTGGTATTCCAGGCTCATTTCCTTGGCGTAGCCGCCTGATGTCTCGGCCTGCTTGAACTCCTCGTCCTCGACCGCCACGAAGGTGCCGCCAAGGCTTTCCACCTGTTCCTTGGCCGCCGGGCGCACATCGGTTGCCGAGACAACGGCACCCAGGCGCTTGGCCGTGGCGATGGCCTGCAGGCCGGCGACACCGGCGCCCATCACCAGAACCTTGGCCGGCGGCACGGTACCGGCCGCCGTCATCATCATCGGAAAGGCCGAACCGTAGACCGAGGCGCCGTCCAGCACCGCCTTGTAGCCGGCCAGGTTGGACTGCGACGACAGCACGTCCATGGACTGGGCCCGTGTAATGCGGGGGATCAGGTCCATGGCAAAAGCCGTAATGCCTGCATCCTGCAGCGGTTTCAGTTCGTCGCCGGCGCGAAAGGGATCGACGATGGAAATCAGCAAAGCGCCCGATTTCAGGCCCTTCATCTCGTCGGGCAGCGGGCGGCGGACCTTGGCGATCACGTCGGCCTCGCCGAAAGCGACGGTGGCATCCGGCGTGATCGTCGCGCCGGCGGCACTATAAGCTTCATCGGTAATCGCTGCGCCCAGGCCCGCGCCGGTCTCAACCGAGACCTCAAAACCCAGGTTAATCAGCTTCTTCACGGTCTCCGGCGAGGCGGCAACCCGCGCCTCATCGGGGCGCTGCTCCCTGGGTATCGCGATCTTCATGTGATGGAATTCCCCTGTCTGCCCAGCGGTCTTTGAGGGACCGCGTACCAAATCACCCACCGTGGGGCACGTGCTGCCGGGTTCCACCCGCTGAACAACGCCCCCAATCTCCTGACGCCGCAGCCGCGCCCGTCGGTCACGACAGCGCGGCACAGATTTTTACGGCATGCGTCTTTAATGACTGGCGCGCGGCTCTGATTCAAGCCCTTTTGCCAGAAAGCCCACCCTACGGCACCGGCGGAACCTTCACCGAGCCGGAGCATCATCGAGCTTTTTGAATCGCAACGAACCTTCGGAATGGGTGCGTGACTTGCCCAGAGGGCCAAAAAACATACCGGCAGCGCAAAGCCAGCCCGAGACCATGTTTCACACGAAACTCTGTGCAAATCATCGCCTACCAGCCCTCAGCGCCTTTCAACCTCGCGCCAAACCGCGGTTGACCGGTGGACATCCGCCGTCTCGGTCGATATGCAGGAGCGCAGGCGCAATCCGGCCGCAGGGGAAAAAGACATGAAACTGTTGTCAGGTGCCGGGGAGCTTCGCTCCCTCCTCAACGAAGTCGGCGTGTTCGTCGTGACCGGGGTGACCAAATCCGGGACCACCTGGCTGCAACGGCTGCTGAACAGTCACCCGGAGGTCGCCTGTGGTGGTGAGAGCAAGCTGAACGTTCTGCTGACCCACCTGACGCCCGCAATCCGCGAGTACAACACCGTCCTGACCAAGACCAATCAGAAGATTTACAAGGAACAGGCGGTCTACGATCCGCTCGGGCGGGAGCAGTTGCTGGCGGCCATGCAGTACTTCTTTCTCGACCGGCTTTCGGCGGTTCAGACCGGCGCCGCAGCGGCGGGCAAAGCGGATGCTCTGCGCTGGATCGGCGACAAAGACCCGGACTACAAACGCGACCTCGTCTCCTGGCGGGCCATCCTGCCGGAGGCCAGAATCATCTCCACCATCCGGGACGGGCGCGACTGCTATGTCTCGCTCTGGTTCCACCTCTATCCGGAGCGCGAACCCCTGGCGGCGGAAAACCGCGCCGACTTCCTGGGACGCATCAAAGGCCACGCCGCGACCTGGCGCGACACCGCGGCCAAGTTCCAAAAGGACGCCGCCGATTATCCGGGCCGCCACTTCTCGCTCCAGTATGAGAGGATGCTGGAAGACACGGCGCGGGAGATGACCGCGCTGTTCGACTGGCTCGGCTGCGATACCTCGGAGGCGACCATCGCAGAGGTGGTCCGCCGCAACAGCTTCCAGGCACTCTCCGGCGGGCGCAACCCCGGCGAGACGGACGCCAAATCGTTCCTGCGCAAAGGCATCGCCGGCGACTGGAAGAACCACTTCGACGAGGAATGTGACACCCTCTACCGCGACGTGGCCGGCGAAGCCCTGGCCGCGGCAGGCTACGAGGCGTGATCGATCCCGTCTACGTCGTCACCGATATCGAAGTAAACGGCCCGACGCCGGGGGAGCATTCCATGCTGGCCTTCGCCTCGGTCGCCGTCGATGCCGGGGGAGAGGAGATCGAAAGCTTCGAAGCGGTTTTGGAGACCCTGCCCGGCGCCGGCGAAGATCCGATCACGATCCGTTGGTTCCAGGGCTTTCCGGAGGCCTGGGCCGCCGCGACGCAGAACCCGGAACAACCTGACGCGGTGATGCAGCGTTACGCCGCCTGGGTGCGCGGCCTGCCCGGTGCGCCGATCTTCGTGGCCCATCCGCTTGCCTTCGATGGCGCCTGGATCGATTTCTATCTCAGACGCTGTACCGGCATCCGCATGTTGAAGGGCCCCTGGGATGGCGAACGCCTGTTCTACACCGCCGGGCTCTGCCTGCAGTCCTTCGTCGCGGCCAAATTGGACCGGCCACTCTGGGAGTGCGATCACGACCGCTATGAGCCGGAATGGCTGGGCCATGTGCCCCACAGCCACCTCTCAATCGACGATGCCCGCGGCTACGCCAACCTGCTGAAAACGTTCATCCGTATGAAGGCGTCCGCAGACTAGCGCCGCACCGCACCGTGGAGATGGAGGATCGCCTCTGCCCGCGACTTGACCCCCAGCTTGCGGAACAGGTTGGAGGCATGATTGCGCACGGTGCGCTCCGACAGTCCAAGTTCGCTGGCGATCTCCGGATTGGACTTGGCTTCACCGATCAAACCGACGACCTCACGCTCGCGCCGCGAAAGGCGAGCCAAGGCAGTCTCGCTGCCACCGGCAGCCGGGGTCCGGTCCATGAAATCGAGCACCGCCTCCTTAAAACGTATCCAGGCCGGTTCCTGCTGCAAGATGATATGATTGCGCGACTGCAATTCAACGAACTCCGCGTCGGGGAGGCCGCTGGCCAGAAGGCGCCCCTCTTCGAAGGGGATCACCTCGTCCATGTTGGAGTGCATCACCAGGGCCGGAACAGCAACGCAGCCAAGCAAGGCACGCACGTCCACATCCTCACGCGCTTTTAAGAGCCGCGCCACCATTGCGGCGGACATGGTGCGAAGACAGAGATCGTTGTACCAACCGATCTGTTCTTCATTACCGTTCGGGATGTAGCGCTTGGTGATCAGTTCGCGAAACACGGGATTCTCGAGTCCCCAACCCAAGGCCACGAGATCGGAAATGGACTGATAGAGCTGCGCACCGCGCAGATCGCCTCTGGCCGCCCAGCCCTGGGCGTCGCCAGCATAGATGATGATACGCGAAACGCGCTCAGGATACTTGTTCGCAAAGGCAATCGCCGTTGCCGCGCCTTTCGACACGCCCAGAAGGGTCATGGGGCCATCGATGCCGGCGGCGTCGATCACCGCCTCAAGGTCCTCGACCCAGCGGTCGAAGGAAAGATCATCCACCTCGCGGTCGGAAAGGCCGCAACCCCTTTCATCGTAACGCACAAAGTGAAAGTGATCGCCGAAGAAGCGCAACCAGTGCGACCACACCGGGCTTTGCGGATCCATTTCCAGATGGGTCGGACAGTTGGCGGTCTTGACCATCGGCGGTCCCTCGCCGCAACTGGCCCAACCCAGCGCTGTCCCGTCTCTTGAGCGTGCGAAGCGGATTCGCTGTGCCACTGCTGAACTCCTTCGAAGAGAGCCGGAGACGCACTCCCCCTCTCTCAAGCAAGCGGCAACTTTGCGATGCAACCTATCTCACAGATCGGCTGGCAGGAAAAGAGCCAATGGGATCAGGCGAAGCCCCTTGGGATTAACCCGAGAGGGGTAAATCCGCAGCACGGCATGAGGGGCTGAGTCAATACAGGGCTCTCAGCGACGCCGCGCGGCGTACAGGTAGAGGATCGCCTCGGCGCGGGATTTAACACCCAACTTCTTGAATAGGTTGGAGGCATGATTGCGCACAGTGCGCTCAGACAGTCCGAGCACACCGGCGATCTCCGGGTTGGACTTGGCCTCGCAGATCAGCGCCAGGATCTGGCGCTCGCGCGGCGAAAGACCCTTCATATCCGACAAGGTACCATCTCGGCTTGCCAACGCCTCTCCCATGAAATCCAGCACGGCTTCCTTCAAGCGGGTCCAGGCCGGTTCGTGCTTCAGGACGATATGGTTTCGGGATTCCAAGCCCACAAACTCGGCATCCGCCAGTTTGCTTGCCAGGCTTCGTCCTTGCGCAAAAGGCACCACTTCATCACCGACAGGGTGAAGCAGAACAACCGGGGCGGCGACCCGGTCAAGCAGGGAAGTGATGTCGACATCGGCGCGGGCGGCCAACAGCCGGGCAGCCATATCCGCCGTGACCGTCTTTCGGCAGAGGTTGTTGAACCAGGCAATCTGTTCTTCGCTGCCGTTCGGAATGAAACGCTTGGTGAAGAGTTCGCGAAAAACCGGGTTTTCCAGCGCCCAGCCTTGCGATGTGACTTCGACAATAGCTTCGTAGAACTTAGCTCCCTCCGGATCGCCACGGGCACGCCAGCCTTGCGCATAGCCGCCATAGATGATGACCCTCGATACCTTCTCTGGGTATTTGGCAGCAAATGCCAAAGCTGTGGCCGCCCCCTGCGACATACCGAGCAAAGCAACCGGTTCGTCAATCCCGGCGGCATCGATCACGGTCTCCAGGTCCTCGACCCAGCGATCGAAAGACAGATCTGCAACAGTGCGATCGGTCAGGCCACAACCGCGCTCGTCGTAGCGGACAAAACGGAAGTGTTCGGCGAAAAAACGCACCCAGTGGGACCAGACCGGACTCTCCAGATCATACTCCAGATGGGTCAGCCAATTGGATGTTTTGACCAAGGGAGGGCCGTCCCCGGCGCTGGCCCAGGCCAAAGCCGTTCCATCCGGCGAACGCGTGTATCTGATGCGCTGATTCACAGTTCTCTGCTCAAAACGCGGCGACGTCGGGCAAGTCGGGACAACTGTCTCATAACAAATCGTCTGGAAACAGCCGGAATCGGGACAGTTGCCCGATTTTCACCGGGCCGCCGCCGGGCGATACCTGGGCCGCCGACATGCCGACGAAAGCGCCTGCTGAGTGACCACCCAAAGTAACACCATCTCGTTCCCGCGAACCGGCAACGATCTGCTGCAGCCCGTCCTTGCGCTGCATTGTTCCGGCGCTGACGGCCGCCAGTGGCGCCCCTTGGCGGAAAACCTGGAGCCACCCCTTCATCTGCTTACCCCGGCCTTCTACGGTGCCGCCGGCAACGCGGGCTGGAGCGGCGATCACGCCTTCAGTCTGGCCGACGAGGCGGGCCCGATCCTCGAGCTGATCGACGCGACAGCAGTGCCGTTCCATATGATCGGGCACTCTTACGGCGGCGGGGTTGCCCTGCACATCGCCTTGCAGCGGCCTCATGCGGTGAGCAGCCTCACACTCTACGAACCCTCGGCCTTTCATCTGCTGAGGATGGCCGAACCGGAGGAAGCCGGGAGCTTTGCCGAGATCAGCGCGGTCGCCGAAGCAACCGTCCGGGGCCTGGCCAACGGCGACTATCGCAGCGCCGCCGGCCACTTCGTCGACTACTGGGGCGGCGACGGCGCCTGGGCGGCGCTTCGGCCCTCTCTGCAGACGGCCCTGACCCAATGGCTGCCCAAGGCGCCGCTCGATTTCCGGGCCCTTATCGAGGAGCCGACCTGCCTTGAAGCCTATCGGCGACTGGATTTCCCGGTACTCATCCTTCGCGGTGCCTTCGCACCGGCGCCGACCGCCGCGGTTGCCCGGCTGCTCGCCGGCGCGCTGCCAAACTGCGAAGTCAAAACCATCGCCGGCGCCGGGCACATGGGCCCGATCAGTCACGCAGAGACGGTCAACCGCCACATCCTGAATTTCCTGAACGCCAATCAGAAATCCGGGGCAGTTTTCCGGCGCGCGCTTTGCCGCCCGACGCAATGAACCACCAACTCCCGAATGGAGACGACCATGCAAAACCAAACTGCAGATACCGATACGGCACGCTTTGCCCGCTGTATCGAAGCCTCGAAGCGCGTGCGCTGGGACATTGACGAGGACGTTATTCGCGGACGAAAGCTTGATATGACACAGACTTTTCTGCCCCAGGGCCTCTCGCTCGTCGATGATCTGGCTTTCCTGTTGGCCGGCGAGAGGCGTTTCCTCAGTCAGGTTCAGGGCCGTACCTATGCTTACATCTTCGGCCTGGTCGAGCGTTTCATCAATGCCAAGGTTTTGGAGATCAGCCGGGACCATGCGCTGGGCGATCAGACGGCATTGGAGGCTCTGATCCGTTTCAGCGATGAAGAGCTGAAGCACCAGGAACTGTTCCGCCGGATCGAGACTCTGGCCGGTGAACAGATGCCGGCGGGCTACAAGCAGGCCGGCGACCCCGACGCCGTGGCGCAAGCCGTTCTCGGGATGAGTACCTGGGCCGTCCTCATGCTGACGCTTCATATCGAGCTTTTCACCCAGTTGCACTACCGCGAAAGCCTGGAGCCGGACGAAACCCTCTCACCGCTGTTCAAGGACGTTTTCCTGTTCCATTGGAAAGAAGAAAGCCAACACGCGATCATGGACGAACTGGAGCTGCGCCGCATTGACGCCGCGATGACAGCCGAGCAGCGCGACAAAGCGGTGGACGAATTCATCGACCTTGTCGGCGCGGTAGACGGCCTGCTGCAGGCCCAAGCGACCGAAGACACCCGCTATTTCCTGAAAGTCTGCGGCCGCCGCTTCAGTGAGTCCGAACAGCAGGCTGTCGGCAACGGCTTTCTGAAGGCCTACCGCTGGCAGTACATCCTTTCCGGCGCGCAGCATCGCCCCTTCCAACGCATTCTCGGAGATCTCATCAACGAAACCCAGGCACAGCGCATCAACGATGCACTCGCTCCCTTGGTCGCCGCCTGACCACCGTGAAACATGGCAGGCTCCGCTCCTTGGGGCCTGCCGGACGCCGTAGCCGCACAACAGGGATACGTTCATGAGTCTATCGTCAACACACGACACAGCCCGCAGCCTTCAGGCACTGGTCGACCGTACGGTCGGCAATGACCAGAGTATTCCCGGTGTCATCCTACGCGTCGAAACACCCGATTTCACCTGGGAAGGCGCCGCCGGCTACTGCGACCCCCGTCGAGGGTTCGTTTTGCGGGTTGACGATGCCTTTCACGCCGCGAGCATCACCAAGATGTTCACCGCGACGCTCTGCCTGCAATTGGCGGAAGAAGGTCTTGTCGACCTCGATACCGGCATCGGCCACTACCTGGAAGAGACACTGACCGACGGCCTCCACATCCACGACGGACGAGACCACGGTGCAAGCCTCACCCTGCGCCAGTTGCTCAGCCACACCAGCGGGATCGCCGACTTCTTCGGCGATGGCCCGCCGGATCCCGACGGCAAGCCGCCCTTCGTCGCCGAGATGGCAGCAGATCCGCATCGCCTGTGGGACCCCCGGAAGGTCATCGCCTGGTTCAAGCCCAGGATGGCACCGCGCTTCGCGCCCGGGACCGGCTGGCACTACTCCGATACTGGCTTCCTGCTCGCCGGCCTGGTGATTGAGGCGGTTACCGGCGAACCCCTGCACCATGCCTATCGACGGAGAATCTTCGAGCCCTTGGGTATGGCCCACAGCTATCTGCTCTACCGCGAAGAGCCGAGACCGGTGACGCCGGAACGCGGCCCGGCGAACCCCTTCGTCGGCGACACGGACTACGGCAGCCTGCGCAGCACCTCGGCCGATTGGGGCAGCGGCGGCTTGGTGGTGACCGCCGGAGACCTCGCGCGCTTTCTGCGTGCCTTTGCGGACAGCGGCATCTTCCAGCAGACTCAGAGCCGGGTGCAGATGCAGTCCTGGCATCCAACCGGCGAAGCCGGCGTCGACTACGGGCTCGGCCTGCGCCGCTTTGATCTCACGGCGCTGGGCCTGCCCGGATTCGGCGAGCTCTGGGGGCACACCGGTTTTCTGAAGTCCTTCGCGCTGTACTGGCCGCAAGGCGATGCGGTGATCTGCGGGACGATGAACCAGTCACAGACAACCGGTGTGTTTTCCGACCGGCGCCCGGTATCGCCCCTGGTACCGGCCACCCTGACCCTGCTGTCGCCCGCCCCCACAGTCGCCCACCGCAGTGAGCGCGCGGCCGGGGTCGTTCCTTTTCAGGTTAGAGCGCAATGAACCGCAAATTCGCCAACATTCTGGAAACGGTCGGCAACACACCGGTCGTCAAGATCGAGAAACTGGCCCCCGACGGCATCGACCTCTACGCCAAGCTGGAGGCCTTCAACCCCATGGGCTCGGTGAAGGACCGCCTCGCCCTCGGCGTCATCGAGGATGCAGAGCGCCGCGGCCTGCTGGCGCCCGGACAGACGGTAATCGAAGCAACCAGCGGCAACACCGGTATCGGCCTGGCCATGGTCTGCGCCCGCAAGGGCTATCCCCTGGTCGTCACCATGGCGGAGAATTTCAGCCTGGAACGGCGCAAGCTGCTGCGGTTCTTCGGCGCCAAGGTGGTGCTTACACCCGCAGCCGACAAGGGCAGCGGCATGCTGGCCAAGGCAATCGAGCTGGCAGAGCGGCACGGTTGGTTTCTCTGCCGCCAATTCGACAACGAGGCCAATGCCGAGATGCATTCGCGCACCACCGCCCAGGAGATTCTGAAAGACTTTTCGGCCGCGCGCCTGGATTACTGGGTAACCGGTTTCGGGACCGGCGGGACGCTGAAGGGGGTCGCGCGGGTCCTGGCGAGCGAACGGCCGGAAACGCAGATCGTCGTATGCGAACCGGACAACGTCCCGATTCTGGGCAGCGGCATCGCCCAGGAACGACACCCCGACGGCACGCCCCGCGCAAGCCATCCGAGATTCCGGCCACACCTGATGCAGGGTTGGAGTCCGGATTTCATCTCCAGCCTGACCGAACAGGCGGTTGCAACCAAACTGATCGACCGGGTGATCCCGGTGAACGGCAACGAAGCCCTGCGCCAGTCACGGGCGCTGGCGCGCGAAGAAGGCATCCTTACCGGTATCAGCGGCGGCGCCACCTTTGCCGGTGCACTGGAACTGAGCCGAACCGCACCCAGCGGCAGCACCATCCTCTGCATGCTGCCGGACACCGGCGAACGTTACCTCAGCACAGCTCTTTTTGAGGACATCAATGTGGATATGAACGAAGAGGAAATGGCGATATCGACGTCGACACCCTCAGCCCGCTTTGACACAACGCCTACAAAGCCGGCCAGCAGCACGACAACGGCAAGCATCGCGAAGGAGTCCCCCAAGATTGATGCGGAGGCAGCCACCTATCTTGCAAGGGCGATTGGTGACCCAACCAACCCGGTCGTCATGTTCGCGCTCGAATGGTGCGAGTTCTGCTGGTCGGTGCGGCGATTCTTCGCCCAACTTCGCGTGCCCTGCCGTTCGGTCGATCTGGATTCAGTGGATCTTCAACCAGGCGATCTGGGCGGCCGTATCCGCACCGGTCTTACCGCCCGCACCGGTTGCCGCACCATTCCCCAGATCTTTGTTGGCGAGACCTTTGTCGGTGGATGCAGCGAGCTCTTCGAAGCTCATAAGAACGGCAGCTTGCATTCCCTGCTGACCGCCAACGGCGTCAGCTTCGATGATCGGCCCGGAATCGATCCCGACACTTTCGTTCCAACCTGGGTGCAATCCCGGAAATCAGTCGAGCGAACCTAAAAACCAAATACCCCGCCGTCACGACAACGACGGCGGCGGCCGGCACCCAGATCAAGCGGGCCGCTCACATCCGGTAGAAAATGAATCCGCTGTTGCTGTCATCGATGTCGTCGTCAAGCAGCGCGACCTCTTCGACAGCGATGGAACCGGTCGCGGTGAAGTATTCCTGCAGGGTCGCACTGGAACGGATTTCCGCTTCGAGATCGAAGAGGGCCAATTGCTCGGCGGTCGCCTGATCGGCGGCCGTGGCGGTGCGCACGATATAAAACCCGATCCGCTCGGAGGTACCCTCGGCACCATCCGTAGCAAAATCCTCACCGCGCAGAATCACGGCAAACCGAAATAGGGCTGCCGGACGGGCGTGACGGGTCTCGACAATCTCTGGCATCTGGCTCAAACGACTGTTCATTGCATCGACGATCGCCTATTTGATCGCGATCGGGTTAAGGCTTCGATAAGGGGGCAAAGGATGCCGAAAGAACAAACAGGGCCGGCAATCGAAAATGCAATGACCATCGTGCCGGTCCGCGATGTGCGCGCAGGTATCGCGTTTTACGCGGATGTTCTGGGCTTCGATACGCGCTTTCTGGCGGATGACGCCAGCCTGGGCATCGTCATGAAAGGGCCGGCCATCGGCCTGCAATTGTTACACTGCGATGACTCCAAAGCCCTGGAAGCCTTGCCCGAAGGCCGCCTGCGCTCGCCCTTCGACCAAGCCTATGGCATGCGCGAGCTCCACGTGAAAGACCCGGACGGCTGTCTGCTGTTCTTCGGCGATAAAATTTATAGCCCCAGGAAGAACCGGATGACGAAGGCATTGGTGATATCGACGAAGAAGGCGCCGACCAGCGGCAGGATGATGAAGGCCGTCGGTGCCGGACCGTGGGTTTTGGTGACCGCCGTCATATTGGCGATGGCCGTGGGCGTCGCCCCCAGGCAGAAGCCGGCAAAGCCCGCGCTCAACACCGTCGCCAGATAGTCACGGCCCATCAGCGGGAACAGCACCAGCAGAATAAAGGCCACCGCGGCAAGCGCCTGCAAGGCCAGGAGAACCAGCAACGGGCCCGCGAGGTCCGCAATGGACCAGAGCTGCATGCTCATCAGCGACATGGCGATGAACAGGCCGAGCGAGAAATCCGAGACGACGGCAAGCGCCCTGGTCCGGGCCGGCCAGTGCATCCGGGGCAGCAGGCGGGGCACCGTGTTCGACAGCAGGATCGCCACCAGCAGACAAGAGACGAAGAGCGGCAGCTTCAGTCCCGCCTCGGCCAAGGCTTCGTTGAGGAAGTAGCCGATGATGATGGCGACATGCATCACCAGGATCACGCCCATGATGCTGACGTGGTTGATCTGCTCGGTATCTTCCCTTTCGTGGGCGATCCCGACCAGAAGGCCGTCGGTCTCTGCATCCGCGATCTTATGGCGCGCCATCAGGTATTTTGCGATGGGCCCGCCGAGCAGGCTGGCGAGCACCAGGCCGAGGGTTGCGGCGGCGACGCCGATCTCCAGGGCATTGGGCACGCCGTAACTGGCGGCGATCTCCGGCGCCCAGGCGATGGTGGTGCCATGTCCGCCGATCAGCGAGGCGGAGCCCACCAGCACGCCGATGGCGTTCGGTTGTCCCATAGCCTGCGCAGCAACGACGCCGACGACATTTTGAAAAACGATGTAGGTAAGCGTCAGGGCCAGCAGAATAACCAGAGGCCGGCCGCCGGACAGCAGATCGGACAGGCGGGCATTGAGGCCGATGGTCGTGAAGAAATAGACCAGGAGCGTGTCCCGGGTTTCCAGGTCGTAGACGACCTCCTTACCGGTCGCCAGGAAGATCGCCAACAGCACCAGTGCCGCCAGGATGCCGCCGGTCACCGGTTCAGGGATGTTATAGCTGCGCAGAAAGGCGATGCGCCCGTTCAGCCGCATGCCCAGGAAATAGACAACGATGCCGATGGTATAGGCCAGGAAGTCATCGACGAATAGGGTGTTGTCCGCCATCTCAGGTCCAGTCCGGCCCGGCTTTTGCGCTCGCCTGCGATGACCGTCACCGTCACGGTCGTCTATCATCTTCAGCGAATGTACCGGCCCGACTTCACTGGGCGGGCGCGGAGGTGCCGGTCACTCTAGCGGCAAGACCAGCGACGCAAAAGGTGCATCACCCTGTCGGCCCAAAATTGAATCGCGCAGCATACTATTCGCGTATCTTGTTTGTTTGACATCGGTGTAAGAACATCGATCCATCGCTTTTGACGATGGTCGATAGCCAGCACCCTAAAACCTGCGCTAAGCTGAACGCTTACAGTGATCGCATGCAAGGATCTGCACACAATGATACGATGCCTGCCGGTGCTTCTCGCCGTCGTCGCCCTGGCCGCCTGCGGGGAAAGCAACACCTACGTCGAGCCGCCGCCCCCCAAAGTGACGGTTGCGCCACCGGCGATCCAGGACGTGACCGACTATCTCTACTTCACCGGCACCACCCAGGCTGCGGCCATCGTAGAGGTGCGCGCCCGCGTGGTGGGCGAGCTGAAGACCATTTCTTTCCAGTCCGGCAGTCAGGTGAGCGAAGGGGACCCGCTGTTCCAGATCGACCAGCGCGAATACCTTGCCGATCTGGAAATCGCCAAGGCCGAAGTGAGCAGCGCCAAGGCCAAGAAGGTCGAGGCCGACCGGTCGCTGGAGCGCGCCCAGACCCTGATCAAGCGTGGCAACATATCCCAGGCCAGTCTGGACGAGGCGGAAGCGGCCGCCCGCACCACGGCTGCCGAAGTGGCAGTGAAACAGGCTGCCCTGCGTCAGGCCGAACTGGACCTGGAATATACCGACATCCGCGCACCCATCAGCGGGCGGGTCGGGCGCAACCTGGTGGATGCCGGCAATCTGGTTGGCGAGGGCGAGGCGACCCTGCTGACCACCATCACCGAAAACGACCCCATGTTCGTCTACTTCAACATCAACGAAAGGGACCTGCTGTTGGGCATGGAGCAGTACCGCGCCGAGGCCGAGAAAGCCGCCGGCACGGCGCCGTCTGCACAGGGCCGCCTGCGGGTCGAAATGGCGACCGGCGATCAGTCGGACTATCCCTTCGTCGGCATCCTCGACTTTGCCGAATCGGCCCTGAATCCGGAAACCGGCACCCTGCAACTGCGTGCAAGCTTCGACAATCCTGGGGCCCTCGCCCCGCTGATTTCCGGGCTGTTTGCCCGGGTTCGGGTTCCGGTCACCGAACGCCAGGGCCTGCCCCTGGTCACCGAACGGGCGATCAGTTCCGACCAGAGCGGCCGCTTTATCTATGTACTGGGCGCCGAGAACCAAATCGAGAAGCGCAGCGTGACCATCGGTCAATTGATCGACGGTCTGCGGGTAATCGAAGAAGGCCTGAGCGCGGGGGAAAAGGTGGTGGTGAACGGCATTCAGCGGATCCGCGCGGGCTCGCTCGTTGCACCGGAGGAAGCGGAGATGGCCGCCTTTACGGCGACCGCCCTGGGCGCCGCCCAAAGCGCCACCCGGTAGCGGAGAACCACCACCATGTTCTCCCAGTTCTTCATCCAGCGGCCGATCTTCGCGTCGGTGATTTCCATCGTCATTGTGATCGCCGGTATCGTCACGGTCTTCGGCCTGCCGATCGAACAATTCCCGGAAATCACGCCGCCGACGGTTCAGGTCTCCGCCGCCTATCCCGGGGCCAACGCGCAGGTGGTGGCGGAGACCGTCGCTTCGCCCATCGAACAGCAGGTCAACGGCGTCGAGGGCATGATCTACATGTCGTCGACCAGCGCCAGCGACGGCTCCTACAGCCTGACCGTCACCTTCGAGGTCGGGGCCGATCTCGACCTCGCCCAGATCCTGGTGCAGAACCGGGTTGCCCTGGCCGAGGCGAACCTGCCGGAGGAGGTCGTTCGACAGGGGGTCAGCACCAAGAAGAAATCCAGCAACATCATCCTGATCGCCTCGCTCTATTCCGAGGACAACCGCTACGACGAGCTGTTCCTCAGCAACTACGCAACGCTTCAGGCCGTCGACACCCTCAGCCGCATCGACGGTGTCGGGGAGGTCTTCGTCTTCCCGGCCAGCAACTACGCCATGCGCATCTGGCTCGATCCCAGCGCCCTGAAGTCGCGCGGCCTGACCACCAGCGAAGTGGTCAGCGCCATTCGCGAGCAGAACGTCCAGGTCGCCGCCGGCCAGATCGGCCAGCCGCCGGCGCCGTCGGGTCAATCGTTCCAGTACGCGGTGAATGTTCTGGGCCGCCTGAGCGACGTCAGTCAGTTCGAGAACATCATCGTCAAGCACGGCGGTGACGGCGGCATCACCTATCTGAGGGACATCTCCCGCATCGAACTGGGCGGCAAGAGCTATAACATCACCTCACGCATCAGCGGGTCGCCGTCGGCCTCCATCGCCGTCTACCAGTTGCCCGGCGCCAACGCCCTGCAGGTCGCACAGGACGTGCGGGCGGCCATGGACGAGTTGAGCACCCGTTTCCCGGAAGCGATGGTCTACAAGGTCCCCTACGACACGACGATCTTCGTCGAGAAGTCGATCGAGGAGGTCTACATCACCCTGTTCCAGGCAGCAGGCCTGGTCTTTCTGGTACTCTTCCTGTTCCTGCAGGATTGGCGCGCCACCATCATCCCAGCCGTCGCCATCCCGGTCTCGCTGATCGGCACCTTCGCCGTGATGGGGGTGCTGGGTTTCTCGCTGAACATGCTGACCCTCTTCGGGCTGGTGCTGGCCATCGGCATCGTGGTCGACGATTCCATCGTCGTCGTCGAAGCGACGGTCGCCCACATCGAGCGCGGCATGAAAGCCCGCGAGGCGGCCATGCAGGCGATGCGCGAAGTCTCCGGCGCCGTCATCGCCACCACCCTGGTACTACTGGCCGTCTTCATTCCCGCCGCCTTCCTGCCCGGCATTACCGGCCAGATGTATCGCCAGTTCGCCATCACCATCGCCGTCGCCACGGTCTTCAGTTCGATCAACGCCCTGACCATGAGCCCGGCCCTGGCCGCCATGCTGCTGCGCCCGCCGAAAGAAAAGAAAGGCTGGTTCTTTCGCAATTTCGACAGCACCTTCCTGAAAGCTGAAAACGGCTATGCCTGGCTGACCAACAAGATGGTGCGCATGACCGCCATCGTCATGCTGCTGTTCCTCGGTCTCGGCGCCCTGACCGGCTGGCAGTTCGGCAAGCTGCCGACCGCCTTCCTGCCGATCGAGGATCAGGGCTATCTCATCGCCTCGGTCCAACTGCCCAATGCCGCCTCGCTGGAGCGCACCAACGCGGTGCTCGACAAGATCGATGCCATCGTCGCCGAGATTCCCGGTGTCGAGAACTGGGTTTCCCTGGGCGGCTTCTCCCTGATCGACGGCACCAATGCCTCCAACGCAGCCACGATCTTCGTCACCATGAAACCCTGGGAAGAGCGCCAGACCCCTGAGCTTTCGCAGTTTGCCATCCTCGGCAAGTTGCAGACCGGACTGTCCGGCATCCAGGAGGCCATCGCCTTTGCCTTTCCGCCGCCGGCCATTCCCGGCCTCGGCGTCTCCGGCGGCTTTCAGATGCAGCTTCAGGACCGCGGCGACCTGGGCCTGGTTCAGCTTCAGCAGCTGGCCCAGGAAATGGTGATCGACGGTGCCGCACAGACCGGCCTCACCAACCTCAACACCAGTTTCCGCGCCGACGTGCCGCAGCTCTTTGCGGAAGTCGACCGGGTGAAAGCCAAGTCCCTGGAAGTATCCTTGAACGAGGTTTTCGGCACTCTGCAGACCTATCTCGGCTCGGCCTACGTGAACGACTTCAACAAATTCGGCCGTACCTGGCAGGTGCAGGTGCAGGCCGATCACCAATATCGCATCGAGGCCGAGGACATTCGCCGGCTGGACGTGCGCAACGCCGCCGGCGGCATGGTGCCGCTGGGCACCCTGGTGAAGGTGGACGAGATCCTCGGCCCCCAGACGGTGGTGCGCTACAACCTCTATCCCAGCGCGACGATCACCGGCCAGGCGGCGCCCGGCTTTTCCTCCGGCCAGGCACTCACCCTGATGGAGCAGCTCGCCGACGCCAAGCTGCCCGCCGCCATGGGCTTTGAGTGGACCGGCATCTCCTTCCAGGAAAAGCAGGTGGGATCGGAATCCATCATGGTCTTTGCCCTGGCGATCCTGCTGGTGTTCCTGGTGCTGGCGGCCCAGTACGAAAGCTGGAGCAGCCCCGCCGCGGTCATCCTGGTGGTGCCCCTGGCCCTGCTCGGCACCATCGCCGCGCTGTTGGCGCGCCAGTTCGACAACAACGTCTATACCCAGATCGGCATCGTGCTGCTGATCGGCCTGGCCAGCAAGAACGCCATCCTGATCGTCGAGTTCGCACGCGCCGAGCACGCCGAGGGCAAGTCGATCGTGGAGGCCGCCGCCTCGGCCGCCAAGCTGCGCTTCCGCCCGATCCTGATGACCGCCATTTCCTCCATCGCCGGCTTCATGCCGCTGGTGATCGCCGCCGGCGCCGGCGCCGCCAGCCGCCAGGCCATCGGCACCGCGGTGGTCGGCGGCATGGCCGCCGCCACCATCATGTCCCTGCTCTTCACCCCGGTCTTCTACGTGGTAATGCAGCGTCTCGGCGAAGGCCTCGGCAGGAAGAAGGCTGCAGGCGAAGGCGCGGCGGCGCCAACTACAAAAGCGCCCTAGATCAGGCGCTGACCATCCGCAAAGACCTGCTTCCACGTCACAACGCGTACCGAAAGCCGCAGGCCGGTCGGCCAGAACGGGTCTTCCTTCACCAGCGCCTCAACCTCCTCTTCGCTTTCCGCCTCGACAAGCCAGAGCCCGCCTTGCGGCTGTCCCAGCGACGACAAGAGAGGACCTGCGGCGGTGATCTTTGCCGCATTCTTTTCAAGGAAGGCAAGGTGCGCGGGCATATGCCGGGCACGCAGGTCGGTTCCCTTGTCGGGATTGTCTTCGAATAGAACGGCGTAGGGCACTTTCGTCTCCATAGCTCAGTCTGTTTTCAGATGACGCTAGCTCTGCAAAACTGCATGATCTAGGCGAAATCTTGCAGACGAAAGCGCAACAATGCAGGCATTGAACTGGAATGATCTGCGATACGTCCTGGCCATCAGCCGCAAGGAGCGGCTGGCTGAGGCCGCCCGCTTCCTCGGCGTCGACGACACCACTGTTTCGCGGCGACTGGGGGCGCTGCAAATCGCATTGGGTCGGCGCCTCTATCAGAGGCTGTCGGACGGTCGCCTGGAACTGACCGAGGCTGGAGAAGCCTTGGCAGCCATCGCCGGACGCATGGAACAGGATCTCGGCGCCCTTGTAACTCCACCGTCGAGCGACGGCGGTGTGTCGGGTGTCGTGCGGCTCACTTCCGTTCCCTTCATCATCAACCGCGTATTGGCCCCGACGGCAAATCAGCTACTCAACCAACATCCGAAGTTGCGGGTTGAACTGGTCGCCGAGGCCAGAGACCTCAGTCTGACCCGGCGCGAGGCCGACATGGCCCTTAGATTGTCGCGACCGCAAAGCGGCGGGATGCGAGTCAAGGCACGGCGCGTAGAGGGGCTGCGCTACGCTCCCTACGCAGCTGCTTCTCACGACAAAATGGGAGCAGCATCCCTTCCTTGGGTCACCTACGAAGAAACGATGGCACATCTCCCGCAGGCGCGTTGGATGGCGGCGATGGTGCGGAAAGACTCAGGTCAAGCAGCGCCGCTCAAAGTCAACGACACCGAAGCGGCCTTCGAGGCTGTTGCGGCGGGCTACGGGCAATCCCTGCTGCCCTGCCTGGTCGCAGACCGGGATCCCCGCCTGAGGAGAACGAAACCAAGCAAGAGCCCGGATTATCCGGTCCGCGAGCTTTGGTTGCTAGTCCATTCAGAGTTGCGCAATCTCGATCGTATCCAGGCTATCACCAAATGGGTCGGCGAAGTTTTCTCAAAACAAGCGAAGCCCGGCTGAAGTTCGCGCTCTGGAGTGCTCGCGCGCAAATACAGAGCTGGAGACGGGCCAGCACTCACTCCGGCAGTGGCAGCTTCTGGGCTTTCAGCACCTTGGCCTGGCGCTTTTCCAACGCATCCACGTCGAAGCCACTGATCAGTTCGTGAAACATCCGGTGCCAGTTGATCTCGGCGTCCAGGTGCATGAAGACCGAACCGAGGCCGACCGCCGCGCGGTCCATCAGCACGAATTCACGCGGCGGCGTCACGCCGCCCAGGCGGCGCAGTTCCTTGTGCACCTCTCCCGCCACTTCGGCGCCGTAGAGGCTGCCCTTATCGCCCATGATCCGCTGCGGCTTGTCCTCCAGCAGCGGGGCATAGAGGAAGGCGGCCCAGAGATTGAGCGCCGCCAGCAGATCCTTGCTGATATTGTCGAAGCCCCAGGTGCGGTAGGCCTCCACCGCCAGCTCCGGGTCGTCGCGCTCCAGCGCGAAATAGAGATCGATCACGCCCTTTACGAAAACAGGCGGGAACACGCGGATACAGCCGAAATCCAGCAGGTTCACCGTGCCGTCCTGGCGGATGGTGTAGTTGCCGAGATGCGGATCGCCGTGAATGATGCCGTAGTAATAGAAGGGCACGTACCAGCAGCGGAACATGTTCATGGCCACCGCGTTGCGCTGCTCCACGCTGTCGCAACCCTTCACGAAGTCGAGCAGTGGCTTGCCCTCCAGCCAGGTCATGGTGAGCAGGCGCTGGGTCGATAGTTCCGGCAGCAGGTCGGCAATGTGCACGCCGGCCTCGTCCGACAGCATGTCCTTGTAGAGCAGCATGTGACGGCCTTCGCGCTCGTAGTCCAGTTCCTCACGCAGGCGCTCGGCCAGTTCGTGATAGACGTTGGACGGATCGATGGCCTTGTCGTAGCGGCGATAGATGCCGAAGAGAATCTTCAGCTGCTGCAGGTCGGCCTCGACGGCGGAAAGCATGTCCGGGTATTGCAGCTTGCAGGCAAGGTCGCGCCCGTCGGGGCCGACCGCGCGGTGCACCTGGCCCAGGGACGCCGCCGCCGCCGCTTCGTGCTCGAAGGATTGGAATCTCTTCTGCCAGTCCAGCCCCAGTTCGGCACGCATGCGCCGCTTCACGAAGGGCCAGCCCATTGAGGGGGCGTTGGACTGTAGCTGGCGCAACTCCTCGGCATACTCCTTGGGCAGGGCATCGGGAATGGTAGCCAGGATCTGCGCCGCCTTCATCAGCGGGCCCTTCAGCCCACCGAGCGCCGCCTTCAAATCCGAGGAATGCTTGCCCCGGTCAAGGCCGATGCCAAGGTAGCGCGCGCCCACCACCTGGGCGGCCAGCCCGCCGACCGAGGTACCGACCTTGGCATAGCGGCGCATACGGCCCGACAGGCGGGAGGTGTCCGCCTCGTTAAGTTCTTGGTTTTCGTCATCAATCTCAGGCATGGCTAGAACTTGGGCCCGCAGGGGGCAGAAGTCCAGCGATGAGCAAAAGGAATACCACCAGAGTGTCGCAGTCATGCATTAGGGCTTTGCCATAGACTGAACGAAAACGCCGATTGGGAGAACGAAAGCCATGCAGATCCGCCGCCACCGCCTGCATCTCGACAGCGGGGAGCCCGTTCGTTACGCGGAAAGCCCCAACCGCAGCGGCGTACTGACCCCGCGCTTCCTGATCATGCACTACACTGCCGGCGGCTCTTTCGAAGGCTCGCTGCGCCACATGACGAAGCGTGAGTCCAGCGCCTCTGCCCATCTTCTGATCGGGCGCGACGGCGCCATCGCCCAGTTGGTGCCCTTCAACCGCATCGCCTGGCATGCCGGCGTCAGCCGCTGGCAGGGCCTCAGTGGGCTCAACCGGCACTCCATCGGCATCGAACTGGACAACGCCGGCCCGCTGGACCGCCAAGGCGACCAATGGCGCGCCTGGTTCGGCCGCGATTATCCCAAAGACCAGGTCCTGGTGGCGCGTCACAAGAACGGCGGCAGACGGCGCGGCTGGCACAGCTACAGCGAGGCGCAGATCGCCACCGCCCTTGAAGCCGCCACCGCCCTCTGCCGTCACTATGATCTGGCCGACGTTCTGGGCCACGACGATGTCGCCCCGGACCGCAAGACCGACCCCGGGCCGGCCTTTCCCATGGAGAGTTTCCGTGCCGCCGCGCTGGGCCGCCAGAGCGACGCGCCGCAGCTCTTTGAGACCACCGCCAATCTCAACATCCGTGACAGGCCCGGACTGGACGGCGCCAAGCTGCCGGAGGCGCCGCTGGCCGCCGGCACGCGCCTCAGCCTGCTGTCGCAACAGGGCAAATGGGCCTTCGTCGAAGTTCTCGACGCGCAGGGCAAGCCGGAGGCGACCGGCTGGGTCCACAGCGACTACATCGCCGCCCTGCCCCCGGAACCCCCCTGACCCGAAGCGCGCCGGTCAGGCCTGATGCACGTAACGGCCCGGCGCTTCCCCCAGCACCGGATATCCAGCCTCGGCTCGGCCGAGCGGCGGTGGCGCCACCAGCGCGCCCGACTGGTCGGCCAACCAGGCCTGCCACTGCGGCCACCAGGAGCCCTTGTGCACCGGCGCGGCCTCACGCCAGCGGTCAGGGTCGAGATAGGCATCCTCAAAGCCCAGGCGAACGACCTGATAGATCCGCCGGGGGTGTCCCGGTGGCGTAACGATCCCTGCATTGTGACCACCGCTGGTTAGCAGAAAAGTGACATCCGTGTCGGTCAGCAAGACGATCTTGTAGACCGAACGCCAGGGCGCCACATGGTCCTTGGCGGTTCCCACCGCAAAGATCGGCACCGTGATGTCGGTGAGCGCCACCGGCCGCCCCTCAACCGCATAGCGGCCCTGCGCCAGGTCGTTGTTGAGGAACAGGCGGCGCAGGTATTCCGAATGCATGCGATAGGGCATCCGCGTGGCATCCGCGTTCCATGCCATAAGGTCCGACTGATCGCTGCGCTTACCGAAGTAGTAGTCGTGCACCATCCGCGACCAGATGAGATCGTTGGACCGCAGCAGTTGGAAAGCGCCGGCCATCTGGCTGGTGTCCAGATAACCCTGCGCCCACATGATGTCTTCCAGATAGGTGAGCTGGCTCTCGTCGATGAACAGCATCAACTCGCCGGCTTCGGTGAAGTCGGCCTGCGCGGCCAGCAGGGTTACCGACTTCAGGCGGTCGTCGCCATCGCGAGACATGGCGGCGGCGGCAATGCTCAACAGCGTGCCGCCCAGACAGTATCCAACCGCATGGACCTGGCGATCCGGCAGGATGGCGTTGACGGCGGCCAACGCCGCCATGATCCCCAGGCGGCGGTAGTCGTCCATACCCAGATCGCGTTCTTCGGAACCAGGGTTCTTCCAGGAAATCACAAAAACCGTATGACCCTGCCCCACCAGATAGCGGATCAGCGAATTCCCGGGCGAAAGATCGAGAATGTAGTACTTCATGATCCAGGCCGGGACGATCAGCAGCGGCTCGCGGTAGACCTTCCCCGTCGTCGGGCTGTACTGGATCAACTCCATCAGGTCGTTGCGGTAGACCACCTTGCCCGGCGTCACCGCGAGTGTCCGTCCCGGGCGAAAGGCCTCGCTGCCCGCCGGGCCGCGGCCGGTCATGCGGCGCTCTCCGTCCTCCAACGCGTTCAACCATCCCTGATAGAGGTTGGCCCCGCCCTGCTCCGCCGTTTCGCGCAGCAGCAGGGGATTGCTCGCCAGGTAGTTGGAGGGCGACAGAACGTCGAGTAACTGCCGCGCCACAAAGGAAGCGACCGCTTCGTGATGCCGGGAGACGCCGCGCACACCGGTCGTCGCTTCCTGCCACCACTGCTGGGTCAGCAGGAAACCCTGAGCGATGGTGTTGAAGGGCTGCCGCCGCCAGGCCGGGTCGTCGAAGCGCTTGTCGCGATGTTGGGGCCGGATGCAGGGCGGCGCGGCAAGACCGCCGGCACTGCGCGCCGTGTTGAGCGCCAGGCGGGTGGCATGAGACCAGGCCAGTTGGGAAAGCTCGGCCTGCTTGGCCGGCGCCATGGCCAGATGCATCCACCAATCGGCAAAGGCCAGGCCAAGGGCCGCGGGTGAAATGCCCGCGGTGACCCGCGCCATACCGACATGCAGCATGCGATCAAGAACCTCACCACCGAACAGCCCGGCCAGCGTTGGCGGTACCGGGTCGACATCGTCGCCGACCGCATAACCGGGCAGATCCGGCAGGCGGGCGGTATCGGGGCGTTCTGTCTCGCCAGGCGGCACCGGCAAAGGGGACGGCGGCGCCCCCCGGTCAATGTACGAATGGCCAGCATCGGGACCGCCAGCATTAAGGCGCTTCGAAAGTCGGGGTTTGGTTGTCACAGCAGCCTCCGGCAGGCAGTGCGCATCGGCAATCCCGGCGGATCGCCCGAGAACAACAACCAGACCAGAAAACCGCAAAGTCGCCGGTGGCGCCTTGAGGCAAATCAGTTCATCAACAAAGCCTGCAGGTTCCGGAACGCGCTAATCCATGGTTTCCAGCTCGTCGATGAGGCTCTCTACCAGCGAAAGCCCGCGGTCCCAGAAGGCCGGGTCGGAGGCGTCCAGGCCGAAGGGCGCCAGCAATTCCTTGTGCCGCTTGCTGCCGCCGGCGCTCAGCATCGCCAGATACTTCTCGGCAAACCCGGCTTCCGCCCCCTGATAGACCGCATAGAGCGAGTTCACCAGGCAATCGCCGAAAGCATAGGCGTAGACATAGAACGGCACGTGAATGAAGTGCGGAATGTAGGCCCAGAAGTGCCGATAGTCGTCGTCGAAGGCGATTGACGGCCCCAGACTGGTGGTTTGGGTTTCCAGCCAGATCTCGCCGAGCCGTTCCGGCAGCAGTTCATTGCCGCGGCGCTCGTCATGGACACGGGTCTCGAACTCGTGCATGGCGATCTGGCGAACCACCGTGTTCAGCATGTCCTCGACCTTGGAGGCCAGCATGATCTTGCGCTGCTGCGGCTTGCTTTCCGCCCGCAGCATCGACTGGAAGGTCAGCATCTCGCCAAAGACCGAGGCCGTCTCCGCCAGAGTCAGCGGCGTTTCCGCCATCAAATGGCCCTGCGGGCCTGCCAGGACCTGGTGCACGCCGTGGCCCAGCTCATGGGCAAGGGTCATCACGTCGCGGGTCCGCCCCTGGTAGTTCAGCAGCAGATAGGGATGGGCGCTGGGTACGGTCGGATGGGCGAAGGCACCGGGCGCCTTGCCCGGGCGTACCGGCGCGTCGATCCAGGCCTGATCGAAGAACTGCTTACCGATCGCCGCCAGTGCCGGGGAAAAATCGGCATAGGCGTTCAGCACCAGCTGACGCGCGTCCTGCCAGGGAATCAGACGGTCGTCATCTTCGGGAAGCGGCGCGTTGCGATCCCAGTACGGCAGGGTCTCAACCCCGAACCACCTGGCCTTGAGCGCGTAGTAGCGGTGCGACAAACGTGGATAGGCCCGGTGAACGGAACCGACAAGGGCGTCGACGACCTCATCCTCGACAAAGTTCGCCAGGTTGCGCGAAGTGACCGGCCGGGCAAAGCTGCGCCAGCCGTCTTCGATCTCCTTGTCCTTGGCCAGTGTGTTGGTAATGAGGGAGAAAGTGCGCATGTTCTCGCCCAGGACATGCCCCAGCGACTTGGCCGACTCCCGTCTTGCAGCAGGGTCACGGTCGGTCAGGTGGTTGACCACCTCCGCCGAGGTCAGGGACTGGCCGCGAAAGGGAAACCGCAGACCGGCCATGGTCTCGTCGAACAGCCGGGTCCAGGCGGCGCGGCCGACAACATACTTCTCGTGCAGCAGCTGCTCGGCCTCGTCAGACAACTGGTGCGGCCGCATGGCACGCAGATCGCGCAGCCAGGGGCCATAGTGCGCCAGCTCCGGCGCCGCCAGCTTCTGATCCAGGACATCGTCGTCGAGGCGGTTCAGCTCCAGGGCAAAGAACAGCAGATTACTGGAGATCGTCGTCGAGCGTTCCTGCATGCCCTGGAAGAAGCGCGAAACCTCCGGATCGCTCATGTCACCGGAATAGACCAGCTGGGCGTAGCTCATGATCCGCCCCAGGCTCTCCTGGATCGCTTCGAAAGCGGCAATCGCCTCTCCCAAGGCCGCCCCGTCAAGCGTGGCCAGCTTGCCCGAATAGGTCTTCCGGAAGGTGTCGGCGCGGTCTTCGCTCTGCGCCAGATCCTGCTTCAAAGCCTCTGAATCGGGTCCGGGATAGAGATCGCTGAGATCCCAGGCGGGCAGTTCGCCCAGGGCTTCGTCCATTACCGGTTTTGCGTCCAAATCCCTACCTCAAAAAACACTGCTCAAAAGGGGAGCAATCAATACAACAACTTGACCCCCTGCGATATAGACCGCAAATACTGGGAGACCAGTCACAAAGCCGCCAGATCCCGAAACGGGCGCTGCGCAAAGATAGCGGCAAGGGATCGACAGGGGCAACAAGACTTCCCCGGGGGAGAGCAGATGGACTTCACGGCCTGGCCGTCGCTTACAGCAGTGTTTTTCGAACAGGCCGCGGCGCGGCGTGACGACAACTTTCTCTGGTCCAAGACGGACGGCGTCTATCAGGCCCAGACCTGGGGGGCGATCGCAGAGCAGGTCAAGGACCTGACGCGCGGATTGCGCGACCTTGGGCTGCAGCGCGGCGACCGGGTGGTTCTGGTTGCCGAGAACAGGCCGGAATGGCTGATCGCCGACCTGGCGATCATGGCCGCCGGGGCGATCTCCGTTCCTGCCTACACCACCAACCTTCCCGCAGACCATCTGCATATCCTCACCAACAGCGGTGCGGTCGGCGCCATCGTTTCGACGCGCGCGCTGGCACAGAAGCTGATGCCGGCAGTGATGGATTCAGGAGACTGCCAGTGGGTCGTGGCGATGGAGGACCTGCAGCAGGGTCAGGCCGGCCCCAAAGCGGTCCACCTCTGGCAGACGGTGATGGAACGCGGGCGCGCCATGCCCGACGACGTGATCGATTATGCGGCCCGGGCCAAGCGCGGCGATACCGCCTGCATCATCTATACTTCCGGTACCGGCGGCGTGCCGCGCGGCGTGATGCTGAGCCACGGCGCAATGATCTGTAACTGCATGGGGGCCTACGAGCTGCTGAAGAAGGTCGGCCTGGGCAAAGAGGTCTTCCTCTGTTTCCTGCCGCTGTCGCACGCCTACGAGCACACCGCGGGGCAGTTCTTCCCGATCACCATCGGCGCCGAGATCTATTATGCCGAGGGGGTCGAAAACCTGCTGCGCAACCTGGGTGAAGCCAGACCGACAATCCTGACCGCCGTGCCGCGGCTCTATGAGTCGATGCACCTGAAAATCCGCCGCAACATGGAAAAAGAAGGCGGGTTGAAAGCGAAACTCTTCGCCAAGGCCGAGGACATCGGGCGCCGGCACTACCTCACGCCCGAAAAGCTGACGCTGCTGGACAAGTTTCAGGACTTCTTCCTCGAAATTCTGGTGCGCAACAAAATCCGTGGCCGCTTCGGTGGGCGGATCAAGGCCATCGTGTCGGGCGGCGCCGCCCTCAATTTCGACATCGGCCTGTTCTTCACGGCCCTCGGTCTGCCGATTCTCCAGGGTTACGGCCAGACCGAGACGGCGCCGGTGGTCTCCGCCAATCCGCCCTGGAAGGTGAAGCTTCATACGGTCGGCCCGCCTTTCAAAGGCGTCGAGGTGAAGATCGCCGATGACGGCGAGATTCTGATCCGCGGCGAACTGGTGATGAACGGCTACTGGCGCGACGAAACGGCGACGGCCCAGGTCATGAAAGACGGTTGGCTCCACACCGGCGATATCGGCAAGCTTGACGAAGACGGCTACCTGATGATCACCGACCGCAAGAAGGACATCATCGTCTTCTCCGGCGGCGATAACGTTTCGCCTGCGCGTGTTGAGGGCATCCTGACCCTGCAGACGGAAATCATCCAGGCCATGGTCTACGGCGACAAGCGGCCCAACCTCGTGGCTGCGCTGGTGCCGGACGACGAGTTCATCACAACCTGGGCGGCGCAAAACGGCAAGCCGGACAACCTTGCGGACCTTACCGAAGACCCGGACTTCCGTTCGGCGGTCTCGACGGTGGTCGACAAGGTGAACAAGGAACTCTCGCCGCTGGAGAAAATCCGGCGCTTCACGATCCTGCCCCAGCCCTTCACGGTGGAAAACGGCATGATGACGCCGACCCTGAAGATCCGCCGCCACAAAATACGCGAAGCTTATGGCGCTGCCCTGGAAGCGCTCTACGAAAAGCGTTAACCGTCAATGGTGTAACCTTTCGGTCTTTGCGGCCATCCGGTGAACAACAGCTTTCGCTGTTTCTAGATACTGGATCAACGCGATAAGCTGTGACATAAGTGGCGAAGAGGTCTTGCCCTGGCCGTCAGCTTGTTGAAATCGGGGCAAGATTTACGGGCACCGTTCTGAATTGGGGGATTCCTTAAGGTGATTAAACGCTTAGCGCTCTGGGCGGCGCTGTCCTGCCTTGTCGTTTTCGGATTCAACGAGCGCGCTGCGGCGCAGGTGACTCTGAACGACACCCCCGCCGTGATTTCGGCGGGTGTCGGTTGGTTCGATCTGGTACAGACCGACGATCAGGCGGCGGATTTCCGCCTGGAATACCGCCATGGCGACGATTTCCTCTTCCTGAAGCCCTGGGTCGGCCTTGAAGTCACCTCCGAGGGTTCCGTCTGGGGCGGCATCGGCGTGCTGGTCGATGTGGTCATCTACGAGGACTTCATCGTGACCGGCAGTTTCGCACCGGGCTTCTATGAGGAAGGCGACGGCAAGGATTTGGGCAGTGCGCTCGAATTCCGTAGCCAGATCGAACTCGGTTATCAGTTCGAAAACCAGTCCCGCCTGTCGCTGGGTTTCAGCCACACCTCCAACGCCAGCATCGACGACGACAATCCGGGCGTCGAGGTGCTGACCCTCTACTACCACCTGCCGATCGACGAAATTTTCTAGGCGGCGTTTGTCCTAACGGATTCCAGAGGCCGGGCGGCTCAGGCTGCGCCGGCCTCTTCCTTTGGCGGATAGGTCGGCGGCAGGGACTTCAGGCGCTTGGCCTCGTCCATGATCGGCACCAGATCGCTGGTCACGAGATCATAGAGCTGCTGGGCCGACTCGATCACGTAGTAGACGGTCTGGTAGATGTCGATGCGGTAGGGCGTGCGGAACACGGTCAGCGCATCGAAGGGCCGGCGTTCCGGTTTCGCGCTTTCCACCGAATAGGGCGCCTCACCCGCCGAAGAAGCGATCCCGGCACCGTAGATGCGCACCCCCTCTTCCGTGCGGATCAGGCCGAACTCCACGGTGAACCAGAACAGCCGCTGCATCATCCAGATGTAGGACTTGTCGAGGGTCAACGCCTTCTCGCCGTACTTCTGCAGGAAGTCGGCATAGGTCGGCAGGGTCAGCATCGGGCAGTGGCCGAAGATCTCGTGAAAGACATCCGGTTCCTGCAGGTAGTCGAACTCCTCGCGCCGGCGAATGAAGGTCGCGGCGGGAAATTTCCGCTCAGCCAACAAGGTGAAAAACTTTTTGGGGGAGATCAGCGCCGGCACCGGCTCGACGCCGAAGCCGCTGATCTCGTTCAGGCGGGCGTTCACGTCTTTCAGCTGGGGCACGCGGTCCTCCGACAGCTCCAGCGCCTCAAGACCCCGCAGATAGGCATCGCAGACCCGGCCCGGCAGCAACGCCTTCTGGCGGGCATAGAGGTCGCGCCAGACGGCGTTCTCTTCGTCGCTGTAAGAAATGATCCCGTTGCTGTCCGGGACCTTCGATTCGTAGCTGGTCGACTTTGCCATGGTCCTTTCTCCCTTCCCGTCACGGGAAGTTCCAATCAACACGAAGGAAGCACCGACCCTGGGCCTGAGCTTGACGGAGAGACCCTTACCCAATCCTTAACACGCATATGGGCAGGGCCGGCTTCCGACGCTAGCCCTCGGCCTTCAGTACCCCTCGACGGATCTGATCCTCCTCGATGGAATCGAACAAGGCCTGGAAGTTGCCTTCTCCGAAACCCTCATCGCCCTTGCGCTGGATCAGCTCAAAGAAAACCGGGCCGATCACGTTCTTGGTGAAGATCTGCAACAGCCGCCCGCCGTCCTCGGTCGGGGCACCGTCGATCAGGATCTTGTTCGCCGCCAGACGCTCCAGATCCTCGCCGTGGCCGGGCAGGCGTGCGTCGACTTTCTGATAGTAGGTGTCGGGTACGCCCGACTGGAATTCGACGCCCTTGGCCGCCAGGGTCTCAACGGAATAGAAGATGTCCTCGGCGCCCAGGGCGATGTGCTGGATGCCCTCGCCCTTGTATTCTTCAAGGTATTCGGCGATCTGGGACTTGTCGTCGGCGCTCTCGTTGATCGGGATGCGGATCTTGCCGCAGGGGCTGGTCATGGCCTTGGATTTCAGGCCGGTCAGCTTGCCCTCGATATCGAAGTAGCGGATTTCCCGGAAGCTGAAGAGTCGCTCGTAAAAGTCCGCCCACTCCTTCATGCGCCCGCGATAGACGTTGTGGGTCAGGTGATCGATGTAGGTCAGGCCGGCGCCCGGCGGACGCTGGTCCACACCCGGGATCGGTTGGAAATCGACATCGTAGATCGAGCCGTTGTCGCCATAGCGGTCGACCAGGTAGATCAGGGAATCACCGATCCCCTTGATGGCGGGAATGTTCAATTCCATCGGCCCGGCCTGGGATTCGACCACCCAGGCGCCGAGTTCCGCGGCCCGTTTGCAAGCCGCCGCCGCATCCTTCACCCGAAAAGCGATGGCGCAGACCGAGGGCCCGTGCAGCAGGGTGAAGGCCTGGGGGAAACCCTCGCCCTCCGCATTCAGGATGAAATTCACGTCGCCCTGTCGGTAAAGCGTCACCGCCTTGGAACGGTGCCGGGCGATGGCCGAAAAGCCCATCGTTTCGAACAAACGGCCCAGAGCCTCGGGCTCCGGCGAGGTGAACTCGATGAACTCGAAGCCATCGGTCTGCATCGGATTTTCCCAATGGTCCGCCATGGCAGGGGTCCTTTCTCGTTTGGTCCGCGCTTGCCGCCACGTTCGGCGCCCTATGGAGTCGACCGGCGGCGCAGCACGCGGCATCTCGTTGCTGACAGATCTAGACCGTCAAGTTGCAACCATCAATATAAGCCTGAATCGACGAAAAACGGCTGTCATTCATTGCTGCACAGCAGCAAAATTCGATACGGCGACTCTGCCGCTTGGCAAATCTTTCGCCTGCCGCGGGAACGGCGTTACGATATGATCATTCCGGTTTTGGGATTCGCCCGAACCTTGCTTTCTTTGTTCATCTCCGCTTTGCAAAATTGTTATTTAGGTCAGCATCTATTACCTTTTTATGAGAACTGAGAGTTTCTGACGCGCCGTAACAGCAAGCAGGATCTAAAAGCATGGCTTTGCAGGCGGTATCCCTCGACGACAAATACGCCCTGGAACAGGGCCAGGTTTTCCTGACCGGCACACAGGCGCTGGTGCGCCTGCCGATGATGCAAAGGCAGCGCGATCTTGCCGCCGGCCTGAACACCGCGGGCTTCGTGACCGGCTATCGCGGTTCGCCGCTCGGCGGCGTCGACCAGCAGATGGGCTACGCAAAACAGTTCCTGAAAAAGCATCACATCCACTTCCAGGCCGGGGTGAACGAGGATCTGGCGGCAACCGCCGTCTGGGGTACCCAGCAGGGCGATCTTTTCGGCGACAGCAACTACGACGGCGTGTTTTCCATGTGGTACGCCAAGGGACCGGGGGTCGACCGCTCCGGCGACGTGCTGCGCCACGGCAACATGGCCGGCGCCAGCCGCAACGGCGGCGTGCTGCTGCTGGCCGGCGACGACCACACCGCCAAGTCCTCGACCACCGCCCATCAGTGCGAATACACCTTCATGGATCTGATGATCCCGGTGCTCAATCCGGCCGGTGTGCAGGAGTTCCTGGACCTCGGCCTCTACGGCTGGGCGATGAGCCGTTTTTCCGGCTGCTGGGTCGGCTTCAAGACTATCGGCGAGACCGTCGACTCTTCGGCCAGCGTCTCGATCGATCCGGCGCGCAACCCGATCATCCTGCCGGAGGACTTCGAAGCCACGCCGGGCGGCCTTCACGTGCGCTGGCCCGATACGCCGTTGGAGCAGGAGGAACGCCTGCACCGCCACAAGATCTATGCCGCCCTGGCTTTCGCCCGCGCCAACAAGCTGGACAAGCAAGTGCTGGGCGCAGAGAAGCCGCGCTTCGGCATCGTAACCGCCGGCAAAGCCTATCTGGATGTGCGCCAGGCCCTCGACGACCTGGGCATCGACGAGGCCCGCGCCGCGGAAATCGGCCTGGCGGTCTACAAGGTCGGCATGTCATGGCCGCTGGAACGCGAAGGCATCCGTCAGTTCGCCGAAGGCCTGGATGAGATCCTGGTGGTCGAGGAAAAGCGCGCCATCATCGAAAATCAGGTGAAGGAACAGCTCTACAACTGGCGCGCCGACGTGCGCCCGCGCATCGTCGGCAAGTTCGACGAGAACGGCGACTGGATTCTGCCGTCCATCGGCGAGTTGACCCCGGCGCGCATTGCCCGGGCGATCGCCAAGCGCATCGCCCGCTTCTATTCCAGCGAGGACATCGACAGCCGCCTGCGCTTCCTGGCGGAAAAGGAAGAGGCGCTTCAGGCCGAGCAGACGCCCATGACCCGGGTGCCCTACTTCTGCTCCGGCTGTCCGCACAACTCCTCCACCAAGGTGCCGGAGGGCAGCCGCGCCCTGGCCGGAATCGGCTGCCATTACATGGTGCAGTGGATGGACCGCAAGACCGACACCTTCAGCCAGATGGGCGGCGAAGGCGTGGCCTGGGTCGGCCAGGCGCCCTTCTCCAAGACCAAACACGTCTTCGTCAACCTGGGCGACGGCACTTATTTCCACTCCGGCATTATGGCGATCCGCGCGGCCGTCGGCGCCGGGGTCAACATCACCTACAAGATCCTCTACAACGACGCTGTCGCCATGACCGGCGGCCAGTCCGTTGACGGCCCGCTCGACCCCGCCATGATCACGCGCCAGGTCGCCGCCGAAGGCGTGGGGCGCGTCGTCGTGGTGACCGATCAACCCGAGAAGTATCCGATCGGCACCAACTGGGCCGAGGGCGTGACCATCGAACACCGCGACCGCCTGGACGCCGTCCAAAAGGACCTGCGCGACGTCGAGGGCGTCACCGTGCTGCTCTACGACCAGACCTGCGCGGCGGAGAAGCGCCGGCGGCGCAAGCGCGGCCTCTTCCCCGATCCGCCCAAGCGGGCCTTCATCAACGATCTGGTCTGCGAAGGCTGCGGCGACTGCTCGGTGAAATCCAACTGCGTTTCCGTGGTGCCGGTGGAAACCGAGTTCGGGCGCAAGCGCGCCATCGACCAGTCGTCCTGCAACAAGGACTTCTCCTGCGTGAACGGCTTCTGTCCCAGCTTCGTCACTGTGCATGGCGGCGCCATCCGCAAGATGAAGCCGCTGGCCCAGAAACCGGGACCCGAGGCGGATGTCTGGGAGAGCCTGCCCGAGCCCGCAGTCCCGGCACTGGATGCCCCTTACGGCATCGTGGTCACCGGCGTCGGCGGTACCGGCGTGGTGACCATCGGTGCCCTGCTCGGCATGGCGGCACACCTGGAAGGGCGCGGCTGCTCCCTGCTCGACATGGCCGGTCTGGCGCAGAAGGGGGGCGCGGTGGTCAGCCATATCCGCCTCGCGCCAAAGCCTGAGGATATTCACGCCGTGCGAATCTCCGCCGGCGGCGCCAAACTGATTCTGGGTTGCGACCTCGTGGTGGCCAGCGGCTTCGATGCCTTGTCCAAGATTGCCCAAGGCGAAACCCGATCCGTCATCAACAGTCACCAGGTGATGACCGGGGAGTTCACCCGCAACCCCGACCTGGCCTTTCCCGGTAGCGAGCTGCAGCGCCTGATTGCCGAGGCCAGCGGCCCCGGACAGGCGGATTTCATCGATGCCACCCGCATCGCCACCGCACTGCTGGGCGATTCCATCGCCACCAACCTCTTCATGCTCGGCTATGCCTGGCAGAAGGGCCTGGTCCCCCTGAGCGAGGCGGCCATCCACAAGGCCATCGAGCTGAACGGCGTCGCGGTAGAGGCGAACAAGCGCGCCTTTCGCTGGGGACGGCGCGGCGCCCATGACCTGGCGGCAGTCGAAAGGACCGTGGCGCCCAAGGCGGAGCCGCAGAGCCATCACCTGTCGCAAGACCTGGATGAGCTTGTCGCCCGCCGCAAAGACTTCCTGACCGGCTATCAGAACGCCGCCTATGCGGCGCGCTACGAGAAACTGGTCGCGCGCCTGCGTCAGGCCGAAGCGGAGAAGGCACCGGGTTTCTCAGGCCTCGCCGAAGCCGTTGCCCGCTACTACTTCAAACTGTTGGCGGTGAAAGACGAATATGAAGTGGCACGGCTTTACAGCGGGCCGGAGTTCACCCAGAAACTGACCGAGCAGTTCGAGGGCAACTTCAAGCTTTCCTTCCACCTCGCCCCGCCCCTCATCGCCAAGCGCAACCCCGACAACGGGGAGCTTCAGAAGCAGGAATTCGGCGCCTGGATGCTGCCGGCCTTCCGCGTGCTGTCCAAGCTGAAGGGCCTGCGCGGTACCGCCTTCGACATCTTCGGCTACAGCGCCGAACGCAGAATGGAGCAAGCCCTCATCCGCAGCTATGAGACGGTCATGGATGACGTCGCCGCGAACCTGTCGGCCGACAATCATGCCCTGGCGTTAGAGATTGCCTCGATCCCCGAAAAGATCCGCGGCTACGGCCACGTGAAGGAAGCCCATGTGAAGACCGCCAAGGCCTGCGAAGCCGACCTGCTGGCCGCCTTCCGCGACCCGGCAAGGCGCCAGACCGCAGCAGAGTAGCAACCAAGCCCCCTCACCCTCCCGCAGCGCGGGACGCTGATTTCCCCCTCACCCTCCCGCTGCGCGGCCCCCTCCCTCTCCCACAAGGGGAGAGGGAACCGAAGGCGGCACATAAGAATCCCCCTCTCCCCTTGCGGGAGAGGGTCGGGGTGAGGGGTTGTTGTTTTCCTATTCCAGCCGCCAGTAGTCGCCGACGTCATTCTTGCGCCGCCGCTTTTCGCCGGCGAGATCCTCGTCGAGCTTGCCGTTCAAGACGTCGATCATGTCTTGGCGAACCCGCGGGTTGTTGCGGAAGTACTGATGCCCGGTGGGATCGGCGGTCCAGGCGTTGGCGCCCTTGGCTTCCCAGATGACTTTGGGTGCGACATTGACGACCGCGACCTTGCCCGGCAGCCCGGCCGCACTGCGCGGCCCGCTGCGGCCCAGGCGGTCGGGATTGCCCATCGCATAGTCGCTGGCCTTCAGGGCTGCGTCCTGGTGATTGTAGTAGACCGTCAGACGCCGGCAGCCGCGCAGCAGCGGGGCCACCTTGTGCTTGGCCTCCAGTGTATCATCGTCTTCATCCGCGGCAGTCAGGATCACCTCGTCGAAGAGCGGCGGGATGTTATTGCCCACGAAGGTGCGCATGCCCTGCACCGCGCCGCGCATCGCCCAGTTGCCCATCGAATGACAAAGCAGGTGGATGCGGCCGTCGCAGCGCGCATCGCGCTGGGTATTGCGGATGAAGTCGGTCGCCTTCAGGACCGCGCGGCCCAACGCCAGGCCGGAACACTCGGCACGCTTGCGGTCGTCGGCGTAGGTACGCCGCGACACCCCGGCCCCGGCCGACGGCCAGGTGAAGAACAGCATCGCCATGTCCTTCCCGCCGGCAGCCAGCCACTGCTGCAACTGCACGGCACGCCCGGCGGCCTCGCGGAATTCGTGGTCATAGCCATGCACGAAGATGAGGGCATCGCCCTTCTTCAGCATCTCAGCGCGTACCTCATCGAAGATCGCTTTGCTGCCGAGCCTGGACCTGTCGGCATCTTCCTTGTCGAGCTTTTCCGGCGCCAGCGTGATCTTTCCGCTGCCGATGAAGGCGGCGAGGTCTTTTTTGTAGAGATCCTTGCCGGTGAAAGTGACCTTGCCGAAGCGCAGTTCGTCGAGGTTCGGATGAAAATCCTCACCGATCTGCGGATCTGCGCCGCCGGTCACCTTGCGATTGGTCGCGAAATAGACTGAAACAGCCATGTCTTCCCCCCTTCGTGTCTTGTGCTCCGCGTCGCCCGAACAAGCGGGCCTGCGGTAGCGCGCATCTCCCGTAGTCAGATTATCAAGATCCGGGCGGGGACGGCAGGGAACGGAAGAGGTAATGCTATAGATCGAACGGCCAGATGGCCTGAACGTCAAGTTCGGGAAAAACAGGCCGATTCTGCAGATGATCGGCGGTTTCTGCTGGGCTAAGGTCCCGGTATAACCGCAACGGAGAACTGCGATGCCCGACGAACTCGTCTTCTACACCAACCCCCGCTCCCGCGGCCGCATCGTCCGCTGGATGCTGGAAGAGGTCGGCACACCCTACAGGACCGAGATCGTCGACTATGGGCCGGCAATGAAGGGCCCGGACTATCTGGCAATCAACCCCATGGGCAAGGTACCGGCGGTTCGCCACGGCGACACCGTGATCACCGAATGCGCCGCGATCTGCGCCTATCTTGCCGACGCCTTCCCCGAAGCGGGATTGGCGCCGCCGCCGGGCAGGCGCGGCAGCTATTACCGCTGGTTGTTCTTCGCCGCCGGGCCGGTTGAATCGGCGGTCCTCAATCATGCACTGGGCTTCGACCCGGAAGACGACAAGCAGGCTATGGTTGGCTACGGCAACTTCGGCACGGTCATGGACACCCTGGAAAAAGCGCTTGCCGGCGGCGGTTACATCGCCGGGGAGAGCTTTACCGCCGCCGACCTCTACCTGGGATCGCAGGTCAACTGGGGCCTGCAGTTCGGCACCATGGAGGAGCGCCCGGGCTTTGCCGACTACGTGGCGCGCCTCACCGCGCGGGACGCCTTTCGCCGCGCGAACGATCTCGACAACGCCGCCGTAGCGACGGAGTGAGGTATGCGGCCATAATGCGCCGGGAACCGGGCCGGCGCCTGCCGCCTTGCAATTACCGCGTTTCATAGCTATGTGTCTGGTATTGATATTGGCCGGAAGATTGGGCCGCTTCACCACGTCACTGACGGGTGTGCACGCTTCAGACTCTCTCTCCAAGTCAACGAACCGGGAAATTGGCCGCGAAACCTCGTGCGCCAACCCTAGTGCAAACCGTTAGTGAAAGGAATTTTCCATGATTGCGGGCACCGTAAAGTTCTACAACGACCATCGGGGCTTCGGCTTCATCCAGCCGGACGACGGCCAGAAGGACGTTTTCGTCCACGCCACCGCGCTTGAGCGCGCCGGCATTCATGGCCTTCAGGAAGGCCAGAAGGTGAAGTTCGACACCGAGAACGATCCGCGCAGTGGCAAACTTGCCGTCAGCACGATCGAAGTAGCCTGACGGGCTGCGGTCGCAAGACTGTATCGCGAGTATGGAGGGCCGCCGCTTGCAACAAGCGGCGGCTTTTCACTTAGCGGGTGGGAATTATCGTTATTTTCACCTTAATGTCGGACCCTGACAGTCTGTGTCGCGCGCAAGAACGGTTGACGTGATTTCGAAACGGAGAAATCAACCAACCGTCATATACAGCGCAGACGATGCAGGCTAAAAAGTAAAAGCCGTCAGAAACCGATCAACGCAGCACTAGCCGTAGACGAGACTGTGAAAACAAAGACAACCGCTTCGCCACCCGCATCCGCCGGCCCAAAGCAGTGGGCACAGACCCTGGCCGGTTACCGCGACCCCAACCATAGCCGCAGCATCTTCGAGATCGCGGTGACGGTCCTCCCCTTCACCGGCCTCTGGCTGCTCTCCTGGGCGGCCATCCACTACGGCTACTGGCCCCTGGCGATTTTCCCCGCCGTCCTGGCGGCGGTCTTCCTCGTCCGGCTGTTCATGATTCAACACGACTGCGGCCACGGCGCCTTCTTCCGCAGCCGGCTGGCGAACGACTGGGTCGGCCGGGCCATCAGCGTGCTGACGCTGACGCCCTATGACGGCTGGCGCCAAGCGCACGCCGTCCACCACGCCAGCACCGGCAATCTGGACCGCCGCGGGGTCGGCGACATCGACACCCTGACGGTACGCGAGTATCAGGCCCTGACCTATTGGGGCCGCCTGCGCTACCGCCTCTACCGGCATCCCATCGTGATGTTCGGCATCGGGCCGGCTTACATCTTCGTGCTGCAGCACCGCCTGCCGCATATCGTGACCCGCAACCGGCGCCAGGCCTGGTTCAACGCCATGGCGACCAATCTGGCCAGCGCCGCCGTGATCGCCACGGTGATCTGGTTCATCGGCTTCGGACCCTTCCTGCTGGTGCAGTTGCCGATCACCCTGCTCGCCGCCTCAATCGGCGTCTGGCTGTTCTACGTGCAGCATCAGTTCGAGGGAACCTTCTGGGCCGAAGATCCGGAGTGGGACCTGCACGAAGCCGCCCTGCACGGCAGTTCGCATTACGACCTGCCGCACCCGCTGCGCTGGCTCACCGCCAATATCGGAATGCATCACCTGCATCACCTCTGCAGCCGCATTCCCTACTACCGCCTACCGCGGGTGATGCGCGACCATCCCGACCTGAAAAGCGTGGGCCGGCTGACCCTCTGGCAAAGCCTCAGCTGCGTGCGCCTCACCCTCTGGTGCGAGACCACACGCCGCCTGATCTCCTTCCGCGAAGCCCGCGCGGAGAGCTAGCAGAAACCGGGCGGGTTAAAAGCCGCCCCTACCCCACCGCTTTCGCCAGGGTCACACCGATCATGCAGTCGCGGGTGACGAGGTCGGCCAGGGCCGCTTCGTCCAGGCCCTCGCTGCCGGCGGGGCGCTGCGGGATCACCATGTAGCGCAGGTCGGCGGTGGAATCGTGCACCCGGACCTCCACGTCGTCAGGAATGACGGTGCCGAATTCGGCCAGCACTTTGCGCGGTTCGCACACGGTGCGGCTGCGATAGCTGCGCGCCTTGTACCAATCGGGCGGCAGGCCGATAAGCTGGCGCGGATAGCAGGAACACAGCGTACAGACGATGACGTTGTGCACTTCGGGTGTGTTCTCCACCGCAAGGATCGGAATGCCGCCGGCATCGATGCCCAGTTCTTCCGCCGCCGCCAGCACGTCGTCCATCATACGGGCCTTGAAGGCGGAATCGACCCAGGCACGCGCCACCATCTTGGCGCCGGCGGCCGGGCTCTTGGCGTCGATCAGCTCCAGCATGGCGCGCAGCTCGTCACCACTGATCACGCCCTTTTCGATCAGCAGTTCGCCCACCGCCTCGGTCATCGCCTGATAGTGGGTGAGCGGCTTGTCCTCCAGATCCGGCTGGAACTGGGAATGGTCGTGCGGGTGATCGTGGGTATGGTCCTCGGCCATCAGCTAGTCTCTCCCCTGGCTTCTCCGGCAGCTTCGTCGAGCCAGTTTTCATAAACGTCGACCACCGTGCTGTCCTTTGTGCCGCCGTCGTAATCCTGCCAAAGGTCGGCGGTGTGAAAGCTCACGCGGTAGAGCGGCATCGCCGGCTCCCCACTGCGGCCATAGGCCAGTTCTTCCGGATTGCGATAGGGGCCGAGGATCTCCGTCACCACGCCGGTCTTGCCACGGATGAAAAACGGCGTACGCACATGGCCCGGCGGAAAGGACGCACGCACCGAAACCCGGGCGCCGATATCGAAACGCGCGCTCATGCGCCCTGCCCATCGGTCTCGGGCACGACTTTGGGCTCGGCTTCGGTGACGCCGCCGGCGGGCCAGGCCTCGGTGATCGCGGTCATGCGGCGGCCAAGCTCATCGATATCGATGACGCCCTTTTCGATCAGGTTGTTGGTGACCGAGGCGATCCAGCGCTCGTAGTAGCTGAGTTCGTCGTAGACGCCGGGGCCCAGTTCCTCGATGCCGCGGCGCAGCTCGTCCACGGTCATGATCTGACGCTTCTTGTCGCTGACCAGACGCAGGATGGCGTCGACTTTCTTTTCCCAGGGCGCGTAGTCGTGCTCGGCACCGGGGCCGAAGGGATCGACCGGCCCAGCCTCAAGCCCCCCCATATCGTGATGTCTGCGCAGCATCTCTTTTACGATCCTTCTCAGTACATGCTTCCGGGGAAGTATCCGCCCTCGGAACCAACAGCGTCAATGGCGGCAATACTGCCGACGCCCTTTGGAGATCCCGGCAGGTTCTGCCGACCCAAAAAGGGATTTCAGCTTGGTGCCGTGCCGTCGGGCAGCGCCCACCGGACTGGAAAGGCGACAACTCCGCCAGGTAAATGGTGAAGGCCGATTAAGCATGATTTTGGCGTATTGATTGCATGGATTTTGTCGTTCGGGTTGCAATTCAACTCAGAAAAAGCGAAAGGCCAGGCCATGACGTCCATTTCAACCGGAGTTCCCGTCGCCGATGCGCGGCAGATCGATACGAGCAAGCTTAAAAGCGGCGGTATCAGGGAGCTTACCGGTGAAGAATACCGAAAATTCATCGATGATATGGAGAAGCGGCTTAGTGTCAGCTACCAGACGCAGCCCGATACCGCCAACCATCCGGCCTACCAGCCCTACGCCACCGTCGAGGTAAACGGCAAGGTCGTCGCCCGGATCGACAACCATGGCTGGACTCAGATGTCGAACAGCCTGGGCGCGAAGCTTTCGGGCAAGCTGCCCGGCATGGTCAACGGCCAGGTCGGCCCGGCCCTGGCGCAGAAGCGCGCGGAAATCATTGCCGAGGCCCTGGGCGGCAAGGTGGTGATGGCCCCCACCGCCCTCACACAGCCGACTTTCAACAATCTGCCCGAACCCGACATCGCCGTCGATCAGATGGCGATGCATAAAGATCCGCTGTATCTGCGCCTGCAAAAAACAAAGCAGATCGAGTCTCAGTTCCGCGCCCAGCATATTGCCCAGGAACTCGACGCCGACGACGCGAAGGCTGCCGATGCGGCCGCAATCGCCGACGGCGAGGCAGAGGCGGTTGAAGACGGCAAGAGCGACGCCGTCAGGGCCTTCCTGGAGTACATGGCCAAGACCCCGGAGGAGCGCTACTTCGAAGCCTTCCTGAACTCAAAAGGCATGACGCAGGAAGAGTTCGAGGCGCTGCCGCCGGAGGAAAAACAAGCGCTGATGAGAGAGTTCGAGGACTACGTGAAGCAGCAGGTCGATAAAGCCAGCGCCGAGCAAATGGCCCGGTCGGCAGCCTCAAAACTGCTTTGATCCTGAGTGTTTTTGACCCTGACTGTTTTGGCGGGCCTGTTCTGACCATGCCGCCACGGTAAAAGGCGACCGCTCCCCGCCAGCCTGTCAATCCCAGGGCCTGCTTGCAGCCATCGAGGATGTTTTCCTGCTCTAGGTGTTTAGTCCCGGCATTTGATGGTGCATTGTTTTCTGGGGAATGGAAGGATGCACTATGGGACAGGTTCTTCACGGCTGCGCCACGACGACTGAGGCGATAACGCTTGAAGGCGCCCCAGGCCGCGCTGCCAGCCTTGCCAATGGCCCAGGTCGTGTCGGCGTTTCAGCTCCCAGCGCGAAAGGAAACATCTGCCATGATCCGTCGCATACCCACTGCCAAGAGCACGGATTCGCGTGAGCGTCGACGTTTACTCCGGACCTTCCTCTACGGCTCACTCGTGGTTTCGATTTCCTCTGTCGCTGGCTGCGGGAAACGAAAGGACTTGCCGCCCGACCGGGTCACCAGAGGTAAGTTCGGCCAAGGCAAGCCCTGACAGACGCTGGAGCAGCGCCGGATCGGTGGACCGCCCCGGCGACTCCATCAGACAAGAGTCTGCTCGAAGGGAGAGCTAGCCGATCATCCCCAGGGCTTGCTTGTAGAGATCGAGGATCGCTTCCTGCTCCTGGCGGTCGCCGGATTCCATTTTGCGCAGCCGGATCACCTGGCGCATCACCTTGGTGTCGAAGCCCTCGCCCTTGGCCTCGGCAAAGACCTCGCGGATGTCCGCCGTCAGGGCCGCCTTTTCCTCTTCAAGACGCTCGATACGCTCAATAAACGACCGCAGGCGGTCCGCCCCGACGCCACCGACATCAGCCATAAACTTACTCCTTGGAAACTGCTCGAATCAGCCTTGATGGAAGGCGCGCAGCCTAGACCTCGCGCCCCGGCGTGACAACGCCGCAAAGCTGTGGAAAACGGGGGAAACGTCGCCTGGCCTGATTTGTTCGGCACCAGCGCGGTGCCGGCGGCGACCCAGGCCGCAAAGCCTCAGTCGTGCTTGTGGCTGACCTCGAAGGCTGCCTTCTGCTCCGCCGTCGCTTCGGTCTGATACTTGGCCTTCCAGTCGGCATAAGGCATGCCATAAACCAGTTCACGGGCCGCGTCGTAGTCCATATCGATGCCCTTTTCCTCCGCCGCTGCGCGATACCACTTTGACAGGCAGTTGCGGCAGAAGCCGGCCAGGTTCATCAAATCAATGTTCTGTACGTCCGTGCGCTCACGCAGGTGGGATACCAGGGTGCGGAAGGCCGCGGCCTCCAGCTCGGTTTGGGTTTTGTCGTCCATCTTGCCTCTCCCGGGCCTTGGGGTCTTTAGTCTCTCTAGGATTTGGGGTGCCAGGAGGCTTTTTCCAACTTCCTGGCAATCAACGCTGCTCCGCCGGAACCGTCTCCTCGATCAGGAAGTCAACCACCTGAACCAAGGCCTCGTGCTTGCCGGCGCCGGCCGCCAAGGCGGCCTCGTAGATCGCGATCTGGCGATGGGCCGAGGTACCGCGCTTCACGATCTCGCGGGCATGCTCCACCTCGGCCAGGCAGTCCAGCGCCGAGGCGTGCTCGGACACCAGGCCGATGATCTCGTCCAGCAGGCCGCAGAAGGGCATCACCTCACCTCTGCCGAAATCGACCAGTCCCTCGTCGAAGCCATAACGTTGAGCGCGCCAGCGATTCTCCTGAATCAACATGCTGGAGTACTTGCGCCAACGCTGATTGTTACGCTTCAGGGTGTAGAGCATCCGCATCAGGCTGACATAGAGCGCGGCAATCGTGATGCCGTCCTGCAGATGGGTGCAAACGTCGGCCACCCGCATCTCCAAGGTCGGGAAGCGCGCGGAGGGTCTTACATCCCACCAGATCTTGGTACCGTCTTCGATCAGGCCGGCGGAAATCATCACATCGAGATGGCGCTGGTACTCGCCGAAGCTGTCGAAGGTTTCCGGCAGGCCGGTACGCGGCAATTCCTCGAAGACCGACAGGCGATAACACTTCAGGCCCGTCACCTCGCCACGCCAGAACGGCGAAGAGGTTGAAAGAGCCAGCATGTGCGGCAGGAAGTAGCTGATCTGCTGCATCAGGTCGATGCGCAGCTCGTCATCGTCCAGGCCAACATGAACGTGCATGCCACAGATCAACAGGCGGCGCACCACCGCCTGCATATCGCGGGCCAGCTCGTCGTAGCGTTCCTTGCGCGTATGCTTCTGGGCGTCCCACTGCGCGAAGGGATGGGTCGAAGCGCCAATCGGCGCCAAACCATAGTCGGCCGCAATGCGGGCAATGCAGCGGCGCAGCTCGGCCAGTTCGGCACCAGCCTCACGCACGGTCTCGCACTTGCTGGTGCCGACCTCGATCTGCGACTGCATGAATTCCGGGCTGACGCGCTCGGCCAGCTCCTGTTCGCAGCGGGTCATCAGCTCATCCGGCGGATCGACCACCAGATCACGGGTTTCCCGGTCGACCAGGAGGTATTCCTCCTCGATCCCCACCGTGAAGGAAGGTTCGCTCGCCATCAGCCGTAGTGCTCCACTTTGTAGAGGCCGGGATCGCCGAGCACCGCCTCCAGGGCCGCGCCCAGACGTTCGGCCCAGTCGGCGGCGCCGTGGTGGGTGTCGATCAAATCCTGGCGCACCTCGATCAGCACGTTGGCGAGCCCGCGGGCGTCACCGTGGGTATGCTGGGTATAGCCGTGCTCGTCGGCGCCGGAATACGGCAGGTTGTCACCCACGGTCAGACCCTCGGCGCGCAACCGGTCCATCAGCGGTCGCGGCAGCCGCGGATCGCGGTTCCAGAGGATGCCGATTTCCCAGGGCCGCTCCTCGCCCTTCATCACCGGGGTGAAGCTGTGCATGGAGATCAATACCGGGGCCGCGGCCGGTCCCGCCGCCAGCATCCGGTCAAGCTGATCGGCAATAGCCGCGTGGTAGGGCCGGAAGAAGGTATCAAGCCGGACTTCTTTCTGCCCCGTTGTCAGGCCGCGGTTGCCGGGCACAACGACGCCGTCGCTGATCTCCGGGATCAGGGTCGGATTGTCGGCCCGGCGATTGGGATCGACGATCAGGCGCGAGAAGTGGCTCAGCATGGCCGGGGCATCCAGCCGCTCGGCCAGGCGCCGCGTCACCTCGGCGATGCCGATATCCCAGGCGATGTGGCGGGTCAGGCAGGCTTCATCCAGGCCCAGCCCCCCCAGCGCCCGCGGAATGAAACGGGTCGCATGGTCGCAGAGCAGCAGCACCGGGGCCCGGCCTGCGGCATTGAACAGCTCGAAAGGGCGCGGCTCATCCTCGGCCAGGAGCCCGGTTTCGGCGCTCTGCGCTCGGCTAAGGCCCGCCGCGGTCTCGGGACTGTCCATGGCTGCAATCGACATAAGAGGCCGACTATAGCCGCCCCGGGGGGCGGAGCAAAAGGCCTCTCTCACTGCGCCGCACCAGCCGGTCCCCGGCCGTCCCCGGGGCATTGCCAAAGGACCGGGGGGGCCCGATACTCCGGCCCATGAACGCTGATCAGGGGGCGGTAAAGCCCAACACCTTCTTCTGCATCGACGGGCACACCTGCGGAAACCCGGTGCGCCTGGTGGCCGGCGGCGGCCCGGCCCTGGACGGCACCTCCATGAGCGCGCGACGCCAGGACTTCCTCGCCCGCTACGACTGGATCCGCACCGGCCTGATGTTCGAGCCACGCGGCCACGACATGATGTCCGGCGCCATTCTCTATCCCGCGACCCGCGAGGACTGCGACGTCGGGGTGCTCTATATCGAAACCAGCGGCTGCCTGCCGATGTGCGGCCACGGCACCATCGGCACGGTGACCTTCGCTATCGAGCGCGGCCTGGTGCAGCCGCGCGAGTCGGGCCGGTTGATGCTGGACACCCCGGCCGGGCCGGTCGAGGCGCGTTACACCCTGAAGGACGGTTTCGTCGAGAGCGTGCGTCTGACCAATGTCGGCGCCTATCTGGCAGCAGAAGCCGTGACGGTGGACTGTCCCGGGCTTGGCAGCGTTACCGTCGACATCGCCTATGGCGGCAACTTCTACGCCATCGTCGAGCCGCAGCCTGCCTATCAAGATCTCTCCGACCTGACCCCCGGCGACATTCTGCGGCTCTCGCCCCTGTTGCGCCAGGCGCTCAACGAGGCAACGGAGATTGTCCATCCCGAAGACCCGACCATCCGCGGCGTCAGCCATATCCTCTGGACCGGAGCACCGACCAAACCCGAAGCCGATGCGCGCAACGCCGTATTCTACGGCGACAAGGCCATCGACCGCAGCCCCTGCGGCACCGGCACCTCCGCCCGCATGGCCCAGCTTGCCGCCAAGGGGAAGCTGAAGCCCGGCGACAGCTTCGTTCACGAGAGCATCATCGGCAGCCTCTTCACCGGGCGGGTGGAGCGCGAGAACAAGGTCGGCAACCACCAGGGGATCATTCCCTCCATCGAGGGCTGGGCGCGCATGACCGGCCTCAACACCATCACCATCGACGACCGCGATCCCTACGCCCACGGCTTTCAGTTGGTCTGAGCCATGGGGCACCATCACGGACAGGATCACGGGCCGCACGGCCACGGCCCCCACGGGCAAGGCGCCAACAACGAAAAAAGGGTGCTCTGGGCCTTCGTGCTCACCGCCGGTTTCATGGGCGTGGAGGTGGTCGGCGGCCTGATCTCAGGCTCCCTGGCGCTGCTCGCCGACGCCGCCCACATGTTGACCGACGCAGCGGCCCTGGGCCTGGCTTGGTTCGCCTTTCGCGTCGCCAGGCGCCCGGCCGATACCCGGCGATCCTACGGCTATCACCGCGGCCAGGTGCTGGCTGCTTTCGTCAACGGCGGCGTACTGATCGCCGTGGTGGGCTGGATTTTCATCGAAGCCATCGCCCGCCTGCGCGAGCCGGTGCCGGTGCAGGGCTGGACCATGCTGGTCGTCGCCGGCCTGGGCCTGGTTGTGAACATCGCCGCCTTCGCCATCCTGCACGGCGGCGACCGCCAGAACCTCAACATGCGCGGCGCCGCGGCCCATGTGCTGGGCGACCTGCTGGGCTCCGCCGCGGCCATCGTCGGCGCGCTGATCATCCTCTGGACCGGCTGGATGCCGATCGATCCGCTGCTGTCGATGCTGGTCGGCCTGCTGGTGCTGCGCTCTGCCTGGTTCGTGGTACGGGAGTCGGCCCACATCATGCTGGAAGGCACCCCGGCGGATATCGACCCGGCGGCCTTGCGCCGCACCCTTATGGAAGCGGTTCCTGAACTGGAAGATGTCCATCACATCCATGCCTGGTCGCTGACCCCGGAACGTCCCCTGCTGACGCTCCACGCCAGGGTCACCGCGCGGGCAGATCATCAGGCGACGCTTGAGAGCATCAAAAAGGTTCTGGCCGAACGTTTCAGCATCGATCACTCGACCGTGCAGATCGAACGCGAAGCCTGCGGCGACGACTGAGCCTTCTGCTGCGCGAAAGCGCTACCCCGTGCGATTTCCCACAGTCCGGCCACACCTGAAAGGCGGCCTGCCTTTCAGTGACAAATCCCACAGGCGCTTTCGGCCTTTGTCATCATAATCGGATCGATTATGTTCCGTCAGGTGCGCTTGGCCGGAGGCTTGGGAGAGCCCTGCGGCAGCGCGTTCAGCGCGCCGAGGCGGCTTGGAAAGGGGTGGGAATGCAGGAATTTGATCTTGCCTGGGACGCGGGCCTGCTGGTGCATGCCGCTGCGCTGCTCCAGGTTTTCGGTTTTTTGAACCGCGGGCAATTGATGCTGCGCTGTTTCGTTCTGGCCGGGAATCTACTCTATATCCCGTTCTATTATTTTCATCCCGAACAGCCGCTTCTGGGGGCGATCTTCTGGTCCTCCGTCCTGGCGACGGCCGGCCTGATCGGGATCATCCGGCTGCTGCTCGACCGGCGGCAAAGGCCCGGCGACCGGAACGACGAATCCTTTCTCAACATCCTGAAAGTTCTGAGCCCGGGGGAGTTCCGGCGCCTGATGCAGATGGCGGAGTGGCACACGGCAGACCGGTCCGTGGAACTGACCCGGCAAGGCGAGGCTGTCCCCAGCCTCTACTTCGTCACCGGCGGGCAGGTCGAGATCGAAAAAGACGGCAGAAGCTTCGCCTCCGGGCCCGGCGTTTTCATCGGTGAGGTTTCCTTCCTCATCGGCGGAGCGGCGACGGCGACCGTTCACGCCAGAACCGGCACGGAATACATCGCCTGGCCGCGCGATGCCCTGCGCAAAGCGATCCAGCGCACGCCCACGCTCGGCGCCTCCATGGAGCGGCTGTTCAATCAGGAACTGGCCCGCAAGGTCGCCGTATCCTGGGGACACTAGACTCTTTCACAGTTTAACGGCACCGGCCCGCTCCCCCTCCCGGCTACCCATAGGATACTGGCGTTGGGTAGGGGAGGGAGAGCGGGCTGGACCCGATTCGACGTAAGTCGAAAACGCTCAAGATCGGATCATGTTTTGACGGAACCACTGTGTGGTTGCGTCAAAACACGTGAATCCGATCGACATTAAACAGTTAGAGCAGATTCACCCCGTCGATGGATCGCCTCTGGCGATTCCATCCGACCGGGATCTGCTCTAGACGCCGCCTGCAGGATCCGGCTCGGCGGTTTCCGACAAGACCCAGTCTCTGAAGGCCCGCACCCGGGGATCGGCAAGACGGTCGCGGCGATAGACCAGATGGTAGCCCTTGCCGGTCGGCACGCTGATGTCGAAGGGATAGGTCAGAAGCCCCGCAGCGATCTCCTTTTCGAGATAGCCGGAATATCCCAGCAGAATGCCGTGACCTTCCACCGCCGCGGTCACGGCCATCGAATAGTCAAGGAACTGCAATTGCCGCGACGGCTTGAAACCTTCAATGCCGGCAGCTTCGCGCCACAGTTTCCAGTCCTTGTCGTCTTCACGAATGATGGTCTGCCTGGCCAGAGCCTCGGCAGGGGAAAGCCCGGCGATTTCCTCCTTCACAGCGGGGGTGCAAACCGGCGAGACGGCGAACTCCAGGATCGGCTCGGCCTCCACCCCCTCCCATCGTCCGTCGCCGTAGCGCAGCGCCAGGTCGGCGGCGCCGGCCTGCATATCCACAACCTCGTAGGTGCTCAGGATTGCCGTATCGATATCGGGATGCCGCGCTCTGAAGCGATGGAAGCGCGGCATCAACCAGCGAATGCCGATCTCCGAGGTAAGGCTGATGGTGAGCGGCCGGGAGGCGTCGGCCCCCAACAGATCCGACGTCGCCTGCGCCAGACCGGCAAAGGCCGTCTCCACGCCGCCGCGGTAGCGGCGCCCCGCGTCGGTCAAAGTGAGCCCCCTCGGCGACCGCTGCAGCAGTTGCACGCCCAATTCCTTCTCCAAGCCCCGAATCCGGTGGCTGACGGCGCTGCCGGTGATGCCGAGAAAATCTGCTGCGCCCGCCAGATTGCCGAAGCGGGCCACGGCCTCGAAAGCCTGTATTCCTCTGAGGGACGGTAGTCGCCGCATCGTAATTTCCTGTACTTGAGATAACTTCAAGGGCCCTGGAGTTCTTCGCGTTTGTATGCCTTGCAAGAACTATCAATTCTAAACCCATGACTGGAAATATTCTCAAGAAACTTTGGATGACGGCAGGAGCCTGCACCGGACCGCGAAAACCACCGGTATCGCGGCGCGGGCTGCCCCGAAATCTCGTGACGATGCTGACCAGCGGCCCGCCGGGCGGCACCGACCCGGTGCTCTGGACCCTGCTGCTGAGCGACCGGCCGGGGCAGAGCACAGCCTGTCTCCGTCGCCCCGGCAAAAATCTGTCGTGATGGACATCGCTTCAGGGCAACTTCCGTTTGAAAGCTGGGCGAGACGGCGCACGGTCGCTGCAACAAAGCGATTGGAAACAAGGATCTTTGTGTTTTGTTCGGCGTTCTGGTCGTTTCGGGAACTCAGCCGCACTGCACATGGACAGCGCGGCTGAGATCGGCTTAGTTCGGCGTGAGTTGATAGATTTCACCTTGATCTACAGCGGCATAGAGACTGCCGTCAGGCCCCTGAACCAGCGACCGGAACCGGCCGGCCGCCATGGGCAAGGACATCGTCGTGACGTCATTCGCGGACATTCCATCCGCCGCGAGGTCGATGACGTCGATGCGCATGCCGAGCGGGGTTCCCCCGAAACCGATGCCCATGATCCCGACGACCAGACGGCCATCCCAGGCACCCCACTGCTCGCCGCTCAGAAACGCGGCTGAGGACGTGCCCTGCGAGAGGCCATTGTTGTTCCAGGCCGGCGGCATCGCGTCGGGGTAGGTACCGGTGTCCGTCATCGGCATGAATTTCACCCGTTCGGCCGGGTCCATGCCGTCCATCTGATTTGGCATATAGCCGCAATAGTTTACGGGACAATCGCCACGGCCGGCCATATTGGGGCGCGGATCCCATCCGCCGTTGCCGCCGTTCACCAGCACGGTAATTTCGTCGGAATGCCAGGGGCCGTGCTCGGCCACGACCGGCTGACCGTCGCTTGGGCGGAAGGCAATGCCCTGCACGTTGCGGTGGCCGTAGGTGAAGATACGAGGGTCGTAGCCCTCCGGCGGATTGTTGTCCGCCACCGCGTTGCCGTCCCGGTCGACGCGCAGCACTTTGCCGCCGAGGAGCGTCGGCGATTGCGGGACCTCGCCGTTATGGGTGTCCCCGGTGGTCAGGTAGATGTGACCATCCGGGCCAAAGCGGACGCGCCCCCCGTTGTGCGCACCAGGACCGCCGAAGGGATGATCGGTGGCCTCCGGCTTATAGGGGACGTCCTCGATAATGTCGGTGCGGTCCGACACCGCGCTGAGATCGTCGCTCACCTTCAACCGCATTAGACGATTGCTGCCCGGCGCCGTCTTGCTGGATGTCGAATAGACATAGATGAGGCGGTTCTCGTCAAAATCCGGATCGACGGCCACGCCCTGCATTCCGGCCTGGCCCTCGCAGAAAAGGTCGTCCGCTGTGCTCGGATAGCCGTCAGTCCCCGTCATTCCCAAGAGGGCGCTGACGTCGCCGGAGGGGAGCCGAACCGACAGGCCAAGACACTTCTCCGTAAAGAACATGGTTCCATCCGGCAGGAAGGCCATGTCCCACGGACTATCCAGCCCGGACAGAACCGTGGCGTGCGTGAGGCTGGGGGCGCTGGCATGTCCGTCTGCAAGAACTGGCGTGTAAGACATGGACGAGGCAACGATTGCACTGAGCGACCATAGAGTCAGATTCCGTCTCACTTTAGATTCCTCCCATAGTTTTTATGGTTCGTACCCATTTGAGTCCGGGTGAGAAGATCGTAACTCAGGTGGAAATCACTTCAACTGCTTTCGTCGGTGAGGATTGACAGCCCTAGCTCAACATCGCGTGACGGAGTCGCAAATCAGGCCGCTGAGGAAACAGGTGGCGGGCGGGCTAGTACCGTCCGCTTAAATTCAACCGCCGAAAATTGCGGCGTTCGGCAACGTGTAGCGTTGGTCGTCGACTCGGATGAAATGGAGGTCGCCCTCCGTCCGCCAGTCGGTGTCGAAGCCGGTACCGGACATCGTCGCATTCCCTGAGATGAACATGCCATGCGCGAAGAACAGCGTGCGCTTGAAGCCGTTGGAAAACGTCACGACAACCGTCGCATCGCCGCCAGTGCCGCGCGCAACACCGAACGCGCACTGGCCCATCGGTTGACCGCGTACCTGCGCGCAGGGGAGAGTGCCGCTTGCGTCAAACTCGCCTCGGCCCGCATGGAGCGCGCTGTCGTCGGCGCCCATCGGCACGGTCCCGTCCGGACCGCGCGCCGGCTGGAGAAAGTCCGCCGCGACATAGCCGCGGGTCCGGCCGTGGAGGGGGCGGACCTTGCACCAAAGTTGGTCTCCGGCAGGCTCGCAGCCGAAATTGGAGAGGATTGCGCCGTCGGCGAGCATCCCGATCACGGGCGCATCGAACGCGGGCGAAGCTTGCATCTCTAACGCATCGCGCGCCACCACTTGCCAGCGTCGCGGGCCACCGTCCTCGGGCGCAGCGACCCTCGCCTCGGAGTCTGCACCCTCGTCCTTTGGCGCCTGGTCCTGGGCCCAAGCGTTTAGGGCGATAACGCCTGCGGCGATGGCGCAGAAAGTCATGCGAAGCATGGGCCGCCTCCTCACGCCAGCAAACCAGGCAGCGCACCGGGTCTCGGTCATCCACAGTATCGCCGGCGGGGTTCGCATCAGATTTTGGATTATTGAAAGGTCGTCGAAATATAGTCAGCAAGATTGGCGATTTCTTCATCGGACAACTTTTCGGCCCACGACATCATGATGGCGGAATTGGGCCCCACCATTTCTCTGGCGCGATACTGCATCAGCCGACCTGCAATGTAGTCTGCATCCCTGCCGATAATCGACGGGAAACTCGCCATACCTTTGCCTGCCTTACCGTGGCAGTTGATGCAGGTTTCCGCATACCTTGCTTCTCCGGCGGCGGCGTCCCCACCCGCGGCTTCTGACGCTGTTAGAGCGAAGGCCGCGCAGATCGTGAGCAATTGCAGCTTCTTCATTCAGTTCTCCTCCCGATCCATTATGATTATTGTGTACAGAAATAACGGGGAGACTACGGCTGGTTCATGGCTTGTCAATTCCGCTCAATGGCCGCTCCGGGTCGCGAGTGGCGCCCCATGCCGGTGCGCGTAGCAACGACGATGACTGGATCGACCTGGGGGCCCTCACAGCCAACGCGAGCCGGCCATGAGTGGACATTGCCGACGGTCGCCATGATGACCGGGCCGAGCCCAAATTGTTCCTTCGTCAGGATGCAGCGAACGTCCGGTCTTGATGATTGTCTTTGGGCGCGGAGTGTGGACTTCTGACAATTCGAGCATATAAGGAGGGCGCAAAATGATCGATCCAGCAATTTGAAAGCCTACCCGTTGATGGTTTCCCGCTTATTGCGAGACCCAACCGTACTTAGAAAAGTGTCCAATGGCTGAGACCATCCATCCCGTTTACGACGCGCATCTGGCCCGGATTGAGCCCGAAGACCGCCTTGTGGTGCTTGCTCGGACGATACAGGCGCCGGACCCCGGAGCGGAAACCGCGCTAAAGGACAGCGCCGTCAACTGGGCGCGCTTCGGGGAAACATGCCTCGGGCAGGCGCTCTATCGGCACCGCGCTGTCTTTCAGAACGCTGCGGAAGCGCCGGTGTGGAGCCATCTCGAGCTAAGTTACTTTCGCAACATGGTTCCTGCCGATGCCGTCCTCGACCTCGTGGTCAAGCCGCAACCGACCGAAACGGGCCTGCTGCGCGCGGAGATTCTTCTGACCACCCCCTCGTCCTTTGTACTGCCACGCGACTGGCAGGGCTCGGCCGATCGACCCGAACGGCAGGCGTCGCTGGAATATATCCAGGTGGAATCAGCCTATCTCGGCGAATACAGAGACGTCATGCGGGATTATTGCGGCCCTGCCGCCGCAAAGCTTGTCCGGGCGAACAAGTTTGGGACATTCAGGGCGATGGAGACAGCCGCAGTGCTCTACCGTGACCCGGAACTGAAGATCGACTGGAACCAGATTCACCTGTGCGAGTTGGATGCCGGTAGCTTTGACGGCTTTGGTAAAGAGTTCGAGGCTGCACTCCGTGAGGATTCTCCAGATAGCGCCGACTTTGCGGGCACCTTCGCCGGCCTTGACCGCATGCGCACGGTGCCCCGTTGGACCTTCAACGATCCCGTAGTGGAGGCGGACGCTGCGGTCGGGCAGGAAGGCCAGGCGGAGCCATGATCGGAACCCGGCCCGGATTGGACGCGTGTCTGAAGCTGTCAATACTACCAGCATCAAACTGGAAAGGACACAAACGGTGGCTGGCGGCGCGATCCACTGCGATACCCGATACTCGTTACTTCCGTCGGACTAGGACGACGTGTGTATGTGCTTTGGGCGACAACCCGCCCACTTGAGGCGGCCGCTGAGAAGGTCGTTTCCTCGACAAAGTGGAATCTAGAGATTAAGCCTGCCAGTCCGAGTGCACCACCGCTCGCGCGTCGGCTGAGCAACGCCTTCCGCCGCACACCGAAAGCTGCCATTCAGCGAACGGCCGCTTCGTCCGCAGCTCGGCTGTTCACATCGCTGGGCCGAACGACCGGAACCGGTCCAATAGGATCTTTTCGTCAGTATATGTCGGAACCGCGGAAGCAGGTATCGCCTTGCCGCGCCGGGCCATTGCGACTCAGGCGCTCTTGGCTTCACGCCTTTCCAGGGAGGCCAGCAGGTCGGCGAAGCGTTCGCCCTGCACGGTCACGTGACCGCGCATGGCTTCGCCCGCCGCCTCCGCATCGCCGGCCTCGATCGCCGCGATGACAGCGTCATGTTCCTCGAAGGAAGCGCGCAACCGGTCGCGGGCGCGCAGCTGCAGGCGGCGGTAGGCCTTCAGGCGTTTCTGCAGGGCATCGGCCTGTTCGACCAGGAAACCGTTGCGGCTCGCCTCGCGGATCTTTTCGTGAAAGATCTCGTTCTCGTAGTAATAGCCGTCAAAGTCGCCGCGCTCGGCCGCCGCGGCACAGCCGTCATGCGCCCGGCGCAGCGCCGCCAGATCCTCCGGCGTGGCGCGTCGGGCGGCGAGGCGCGCGCACATCGCCTCCAGCTCCGACATCACGTCGAACATTTCCATCAGCCGCTTCGGGCCGACCTCGGCCACGAAGGTGCCGCGGCGCGGACGCTGCTCGATCAGGCCGGCGGCGGAAAGCTGGAACAGGGCCTCGCGGATCGGCGTGCGCGACACCCCGAAACGCTCGGCCAGCTGAAGCTCTTCCAGGCGGTCGCCGGGGCGCAGGACACCCGTGAGGATTTCCTCTTCCAGGACGTCCCTTAGCCGGTCACCGCGCTTTTCCATGACTCTCTCTTCCGCGAATCCTGCGGGAACCATAGCGGAAAACCTAATATACGACAATCGGCATTATGTATACATGATGATTGACTGTGCACTCACTGGATGATAGTCAAGCTTTCGGTACCGGGCCCCATAAATGCCTGGACCAGACAAGCGGGCAGCCAGTCCGCGACAAAAACCCGGGAGGAACCCATGCTCAAGAAATACACCCTCGGCACTCTAGCAGCCGCCGCCACCGCGCTGACGTTGGGCGCCGCCCAGGCCGCCGAGCTGAAACTCAGCCACCAGTGGTCGACCAGCGACGTGCGCCACAAGGTGGCGGAGATCGTTGCCAAGGAAGTCGCCGCCGCCAATGTCGATCTCGACATCAAGATCTATCCGTCCAAATCGCTCTTCAAACCGCGCGAGCAGTACACGCCGCTGACCCGCGGTCGCCTTGACATGGCGGTGCTGCCGCTGTCCTATGCCGGCGGCCAGCAGCCAGCCTATAACCTCACCCTCATGCCCGGCTTGGTGAAGAACCACGATCACGGCGCCCGCCTCGCCGCCTCGCCCTTCATGAAGAAGCTGGAAGAGATCATGGCCGGCGACGATGTGATCGTGCTGGTGCACGGCTATCTGGCCGGCGGCTTCAGCGGCAAGGAAGGCTGCATCACCTCGCCCGACGACGTGAAGGGCCTGCAGACCCGCGCTGCCGGCAAGGCCTTCGAGCAGATGCTGGCCGCGGCCGGCGCCTCCATTACCTCGATGCCGTCGTCGGAAATCTATTCCGCCATGCAGACCGGCGTGCTGGATGCCGCCAACACCTCGTCCTCCAGTTTCGTATCCTACCGGCTCTACGAACAGGTGAAGTGCTACACGCCGGCAGGCGACGTCGCCCTCTGGTTCATGTATCAGCCCCTGTTGATGAACAAGTCGACTTTCGACGGCCTGAGCGCCGAACAGCAGGCCGCCTTGCGGGCCGGTGCCGCCAAGGCCGAAGCCTTCTATCTTGAAGAAGCCAAGAAGGCCGATGCCGCCTCCGTCGAGGCCTTCAAGAAGGCCGGTGTCGAGATTGCCTCCATGAGCGAAGCGGACTTCGCCGCCTGGCGCGACATCGCCAAGGGCTCGTCCTACAAGGCCTTCGTGGAACAGACCCCCGGTGGCCAGGAACTGCTCGATCTCGCCCTGACGGTCGAGTAAGGCAGCCACGAAACCCGGCGGCGGGCGCGGTCCCGCCGCCGGTATCTTTCTCAAAGCAATCGGAGCGGCGAAATGAGCGAGCCGGTGTCGCAGCGCGCCGAAAGCCCCCTGCTGAAAGCCATAGGCTTTATCTCGACCCTCTGCGGTATCGCCGCCGCCACGATGATCTTCATCTCGGTGCTGATCACCTGCCAGATGATCTGGATGCGCTTCGTGATGAACGCCTCGACCATCTGGCAGACCGAGATGGTGGTCTACCTGATGATCGCCGCCACCATGATCGGCCTGCCCTATGTGCAGCGCCTGCGCGGCCACGTAAACGTCGACCTGCTGCCCATGCTGCTGCCGCCGCCGCTGCGCCGGGCCCTGGCGCTGTTCACCCTGGCCCTGACCATTGCCGTGGCCGCGGTCATCGCCTTCTACGGCTTCGAGCTGTTCCACATCGCCTTTCAGCGCAACTGGAAGTCCGACACGGTCTGGGGCGTTTCCCTGTGGATTCCCTATCTGGCGATCCCGCTCGGTTTCGGGCTCTTCGTCCTGCAGCTCGCCGCCGACCTCTTTGCCGTCGTCATCGGCCGGGAGAACGGCTGATGGACCCCCTCGTCCTCGGCGCGGTCGTCGCGGCCTTCACGATACTGGTGCTGTTTTCCGGCGTGTCGGTCGCCGCCGGCCTGCTGATCGTCTCCGCCGGCTTCCTCATCGTCTTCGACGGCTTCGGCTCCATGGAACTGCTGCCGGAACTCTTCTTCGGCAAGCTCGACAACTTCGCCCTGCTGTCGATCCCCATGTTCATCATCATGGGGGCTGCGATCTCCTCCACCCGCGCCGGCGCCGACCTCTACGAAGCGCTGGAGCGCTGGCTGACCCGGGTGCCGGGCGGCCTGGTGGTCTCCAACCTCGGCGCCTGCGCACTCTTTGCCGCCATGTCCGGTTCTTCCCCCGCCACCTGCGCGGCCATCGGCAAGATGGGCATTCCCGAGATGCGCAAGCGCGGCTATCCCGATGGGGTCGCCGCCGGGTCGATCGCCGCCGGCGGCACGCTGGGCATCCTGATCCCGCCCTCGGTCACCATGATCGTTTACGGGATCTCGACCGAGACCTCCATCGGCCGTCTGTTCCTGGCGGGCGTCGTGCCCGGCCTGCTGCTCGTCGCGCTGTTCATGGCCTGGTCGATCTTCGACACCTGGCGTCAGGGCGCCGGCGACACGGCCCTGGGCCGGGTACGCTACAGCTGGGCCCAGAAGTTCGAGGTGCTGCCCCGGGTCCTGCCCTTCATCGCCATTATCCTGGGCGTGCTCTACGCGCTCTACGGGGGCGTCGCCACCCCCTCGGAAACGGCGGCCGTCGGCGCACTGCTCTGCGTCCTCGTCGCGGTGATCATCTACCGGCTCTACAATCCCGCCGCGCTCTGGGCGGTGTTGCGAGATTCGACCCGCGAGAGCGTGATGATCCTCTTCATCATCGGCGCCGCCGGCGTGTTCTCCTACATGCTCTCCAGCCTTTTCGTGACGCAAGCCATCGCCGAGTGGATCGGCGCATTGGACGTGAACCGCTGGACCCTGATGATCGCCATCAACCTCTTCCTGCTGGTGGCCGGTTTCTTCCTGCCGCCGGTGGCCGTCATCCTGATGTCGGCGCCGATCCTGCTGCCCATTGTGGTCTCTGCCGGCTTCGATCCCTATTGGTTCGCCGTTATTTTGACGATCAATATGGAGATCGGCTTGATTACCCCGCCGGTCGGCCTCAATCTCTATGTGATTAACGGCATTGCGCCGGACATTTCCCTGAAGACCATTCTTAAGGGGTCGATGCCCTTCGTGTTCTGCATGGTACTCGCCATCGTCATTCTTTCGGTCTTTCCCGGCCTGGTCACAGGCCTGCCGAACGTCATTATGGGGCCTGCTATTCAATGATCAGCGGCGGCGGCATTCTGAACGATCTGCTTTCGCGCATCGCCGAAGTCGGCCGCAGCCTGGCGCTGGGATCGCAGGCCCAGGGCGGCGACCCGCTGGCGCTCTGCGAAAATCTGCTGAGCGGCAAGGGCGAGGCCACCGGCCTCGCTATCGCCCAACAGATCTTCGATGCCTACGCAAAGCTGGATGCGCCCTCCCGCGTCGCCTTTTTCCGAGAGATCAAGGACCGCTTCGACGTGGACGGCAAGGCGTTGGCTGAAGCCATGACAGCTTGGCGCAAGCAAGGCCCGACGGCCGGCCGGGCCCTTCACTTCGCCTCAGAGCCGCGCAGCCAGGAATTGATGCGCAGGCTGAACCGCGCACCCGGCGGCACCCGCGCGCTGGTCGCCATGCGCGCCGATCTGCTGGATGCCAGTCAGGAGGATCCGGAATTACAGCCGCTCGATACCGACTTCCAGCATCTTCTCGCTTCCTGGTTCAACCGCGGATTCCTCGAACTGCGGCGCATCGACTGGTCGACCTCGGCCGAGATCCTGGAGAAGATCATTGCCTACGAGGCGGTCCACGAAATCGCCGGCTGGGATGACCTGCGCCGCCGTGTGGCCGCGCCCGACCGCCGCCTCTACGGCTTTTTTCATCCGGCCCTGAACGATGACCCGCTGATCTTCGTCGAGGTTGCCCTGACCGCTGAAATACCCGGCGCCATTACACCGATCCTGGCGGAGGACCGGGTTACCCTGGAACCCGCAAAGGCGACCACCGCCGTTTTCTATTCGATCTCCAATTGCCAAAAGGGCCTGCGCAACATTTCCTTCGGCAACTTCCTGATCAAACAGGTGGTGGAGGAACTGCGGCGCGAGTTCGAGAACCTGACGACCTACGTCACGCTCTCGCCCGTCCCCGGCCTGCGGCGCTGGGTGGAGCAGGAAACCCAGGAATCCGATGGCTTGCTGAGTGGGGAACAGCACAGCCTCGTCGAGAAGTTGGCATCCTACGAGGAAGCAACGGACAGCGAGGACCTGCTTGGGCTCGCCGCCGTCTATTTGCTGGAGGCGCGTGCACCGCGCGGCGGTGCCAGGGACCCGGTCGCCCGCTTCCACCTCGGCAATGGCGCAAGTCTGCACCGCATCAACCTGGCCGCCGACCTCAGCACCCGCGGCCGTGCCAACGCCTGGGGCGTGATGGTCAACTACCTCTACGACCTGAAAGACATCGAGAAAAATCACGAGGCCTACGCCAACGACGGCAGCATTGCCGCTGCCTCCGCCGTGCAGCGCCTTTTGAGAAGCAGTAAGCGGGGATAACGCGGATGTACGATGCAAACCATCTCCTGAGCCGTCTGCGGGCCGCCTCTCTTGGCCGCGAAGAGGCGCGTTTCGCCGAGATCGCCGAGGCCGGGGGCCGCCCCGGTCTCTCCTACGGCGGTCTTTTCGACGGCGCGGAGCGCAACGCCAAGGCCCTGGTCGCGGCAGGCCTGCAGCCGGGCGACCGCGTGGCGGTCCAGGTTGAAAAGTCCATCGCGGCCCTGCAGCTTTACCTCGGCACCATCCTGGCCGGCGGCGTCTTCCTGCCCCTCAACACGGCTTACACACCGGCAGAGGTCCGTTATTTCCTGACCGATGCGGAGCCGTGCATTTTCGTCTGCGATCCCGCCAGGCTGGACCGCCTTCAAAGCGTCGCCGGGGAAGCCGGCGTCGGCAAAACCCTGACCCTGGGCGCCGATGGCCAGGGCAGCCTGAAAGATGCGGTCGACGAACAGGTACCCGGCTTCGAGGCCGCGGCGCGGGGCGCCGATGACCTGGCGGCAATCCTCTATACCTCCGGCACCACCGGCCGCTCCAAGGGGGCCATGCTGACCCACGGCAACCTGGCTTCCAATGCCGAGGTGCTGCAGCAGACCTGGCGCTTTACCGCCGAGGACGTGCTGATCCACGCCCTGCCGATTTTCCACACCCATGGGCTTTTCGTCGCCACCAACGTCACCCTATTGGCGGGTGGCAGCGTGATCTTCCACGCCCGCTTCGATGCCGAAGCCGTGCTGCAGGATATGCAGCGCGCGACCGCGATGATGGGCGTGCCGACCTTCTACGTCCGGCTACTCGACTGCCCCGGCCTGACCCGGGAAGCGACCGCCGGGATGCGGGTCTTCATCTCCGGCTCGGCACCGCTGCTGGCGGAGACACACAAGCTCTGGGCGGAGCGTACGGGACACGCGATCCTGGAACGCTACGGCATGACGGAGACCAGCATGAATACCTCCAACCCTTACGACGAGGAAAGGCGGGCCGGCACCGTCGGCTTCCCCCTGCCCGGCGTCGAGGTGAAGATTACCGACCCGGCCAGCGGAGAGGCTCTGCCCCCGGGGGGCGTCGGTGCCATAGAGGTGCGCGGCCCCAATGTCTTCAAAGGATATTGGCGCATGCCGGAGAAAACCCGCGAGGAACTGCGCGACGATGGCTTCTTCATCACCGGCGACTTGGGCATGATTGATGAACGCGGCTATGTCTCCATCGTCGGCCGGTCCAAAGATCTCATCATCTCCGGCGGCTACAATATCTACCCCAAGGAGATAGAGGCGATGATCGACGACCTCGCGGGGGTGCGGGAATCGGCCGTCATCGGCCTGCCCCACCCTGACTTCGGCGAAGGGGTTGCCGCCGTCGTGGTCTGCGACGGTGAACACAAATTGACCGAGACCGATGTCGCCGCAGCCTTGAAGGACGACCTGGCGCGTTTCAAGCAACCCAAGCGGATCTTCCTGGTCGACGACCTGCCGCGCAACACCATGGGCAAGGTGCAGAAGAACCAGTTGCGTGAGCGCTACAAAGATACCTTCGCGGCCGCACCCGGCGCGCAAGCCGCCGGCGGCTGAGGTAAGCTGGCCGGTCACTGACAAAGTCGAGAACTCGGCGCAGACATGCTTCGAGACGGCGCCCCCTAAACGCTTGGAGCGCCTCCTCAGCATGAGGCTCACTACCTGCAATTACTGAAGACCTCATCCTGAGGAAGCCCCGTAAGGGGCTGTCTCGAAGGATGGCTAGAGCGGTCCGTTCGGCGTCAGCAGAATCTTGCCGCCGCGACCTTCGGCATGAGCATGGGCCAGCGCCTCGGCGGTCTGCGCCAGAGTATATTCCGCCTCTACCGGCGAAATCAGCACCCCCTCTTCAAAGGCCCGCGCCATTTCCGCATACATCGCTTCGATCTCAAAGCGCGGGGTCGAGCGCATGTAACCGACCAGCCAGAAGCCGGTCAGGCTGAGGCCGTGAATGACCGTATGGTAGGAAGACATACGGCAGGGCTCGCCGGAAATGAAGCCGTAGTTCACCACCGTACCGCCGTCGCTCAGCGTATCCGCCAAGGCCAGAGTGGCGTCGCCGCCGATGGCATCGATACCCAGACGGATCGGTGCTTCGGCCCCTGCCGCCGCACGGATCTTGGCGGGGACGTCGCCATCATCGGTGACGACGACATCGGCCCCCAGGGCACTCAGTTCCTCGATCAAGGCGGGGCGGCGCGCGATGTTGGCGGTCTTCAGGCCGCGCGCCCGGGCGAAGCGTATGATGTGACGGCCGACAGCGGAATTCGCCGCGTTCTGCACCACCCAGTCGCCGGGCTGCAGGTCAATGTAGTCTTCCAGCATCAGATGCGCGGAAGGCGGATTGGCCTTCAACTGCGCGGCATCGCGCCAGGCCAGCGACTTGGGAATGCGGATGAACTGCTCCGCCCGCCCCGTCACCTTTTCCGCCCAATTCGCCCGGCCGAGGCTCAGCACATGATCGCCGGGCGCCAGATCCACGCCTTCACCCACGGCGACCACCTCGCCCGCACCCTCGATGCCGACAAAGGCGGGCAGCTCTTCCGGACCGGGATAGCGTCCCTCGAAGATCAGAAGGTCGGCCGGGTTGATCGCCGCCGCGCGGATCGCCACTACCGCCTCACCCGGCGCCGGGGCACCCGGTTCCGGCACTTCGACGGCGGCACAGGCGAGGTCGGGACGGGCATGGCGCTGAAGCTGAACCGCGAGCATGGGCAATATCCTGTCTGGCAGAGTGGAAGAACGAATGCTGTCGCCGGCGATAGAACATGACGAACGGTCTTGGCGCAACTGCCGGGCTGCACAGAGGATAAGCCTTGAGATGATCGCCGAGACATCGCAAGCTGATCGTCGGATAACCAGCGGGGCGGATAAAGATCTGCCGCCCGGCCTCCCAAACAAGGATCGACGTGATGGAAGCAGGCCTGCTCTCTTCCTGGCTTGTCGAAGTGATCGGCAGCGCAGCGGCAGTTCTTGGCACGCTGTGCTGGCTGCCACAGTCCATCAAGGTGATCCGCGAGAAACAGACCGCCGGCATCTCCCTCGCCGCCAATCTCATGCTGTTGAGTGCGGTATCGCTATGGATGATTTACGGTCTGATGATCGGGTCCTGGCCGCTGGTGCTGGCCAACGCCGTCTCGACCGCCCTGGTCCTCATCATCGTGGTCATGAAGATCAGGTATCGCCAGCCTCAGCGAAAAAGCGCCGACACCGGTTGAGGTCCGGACCGGCCACGGCCCTGTTTAGATGGCTCCGCATCTCTTCCTCTCAGATCACACCATAACCGCCGAAGTCTCACAAGGATGACAAGCCGGCGGCGGCGGGCCTGCCGCCGACGCCCGGCAAGGCGATAGGCTTCCCTGCGTTCGCGTTCGTATTCACCCGCCTCGGCCAGCTCCGGATACAAAGCCGCTGCAATCTCACGGTGTGATGGCGGGCTGGTGAAGTAAGGGCTGGTCATCCCGACTCTCATTCCCGGACGGGATCAGTTCGCCCGATTTCTCAATGAAACATCTACCGAGATGACAGATTATTCGAAATACCCGATAATCTGTTGATCAGTAATCGAAATTTGCATTTCAAAAATGAAATCGAAGATGAACTGGTACGATCTGCAGCTCTTCCTCGCGGTTGTCCGCGGCAGTGGATTGGCGGGCGCAGCGGCCCAAAGCGGTGTCAGTCCGGCCACGCTCAGCCGTCGTATGGCATCGATCGAGCGAAGCCTGGGCAAGCGCCTCTTCGTGCGGGGCCGCCGCGGTTACGGCGTGACCCCCGCCGGCCAGGCGCTGTTCGAAAGAGCTGCGGCGATGGAGCTTGCCGCCAGCGACATTGAGCAATGGCAGAAGGGCGCGACGCAGGCCCGCCGCGTCAGGATTTCCGCCGGCACCTGGACGGCGCAGCTGCTGGCGGACAACCTGGGCCGCTTCTGGTCGCCAGAGGAGGCCTGGGTACCGGAACTGATCACCCAGGCCGCGAAAGTCGACATCGCCCGCCGCGAAGCCGATATCGGCATCCGCAACCGCCGGCCCGATGCGCCCTGGTTGGCCGGGCGGCTGATCGCCACCAACGACTATGCGGTCTATTGCGCCACCAAACCCCGAATACCAAACCCGCCCAAGGAGCCGGCATGGATCGGTATCGCCGGCGATTCCGTGCTGACGCCGACCGCAAGATGGATGGCGGAGGGCCATGGTCTGGAAACCCTGACCACGGTGAACGACCCGCGCCTGGCCCTGTCACTGGTCCGCCAGGGGCTGGGGCGGATGGTGTTGCCCTGTTTCGTCGGCGACGCGGCAGAGGACCTGACGCGGGTCGGCGAGGCGATTCCCGAACTCAGGTCCGAAGAGTGGCTGGTGATGCATCAGGACGAACGGCACTATCCGCCGGTGCGGTCCGCCATCGATGCGCTGGCGAAATTCCTGCGACATAAAGACCAAGGGCCAGCGCCGTCAACCCCAGAAAAACCCTAAGCCGCCTTCACGCCTGGCCGGGTATCGATGGCCTGCTGGATCAGCCCCATGATGCGGGCCCGCTCTTCGCCCTCCAGCGCCAGGCGCGGGGCGCGGCAGGTCTCGCTGCCGTGGCCGCACATCGCCTGGGCCAGCTTGATGTACTGCACCAGCTTGGTGTCGCAATCCAGGTGCAGAACCGGCATGAACCAGCGATAGAGTTCGCGCGCCTCGGCATAGCGCCCCTGGGTCGCCAGGGACCAGAGTTGCAGCGTTTCTTCGGGAAATGCGTTGACCAGGCCGGCGACGGTGCCGACGGCGCCCAGCATGGCGGACTCGAGCACCAGGTCGTCGACGCCGCCGAAGAGAACGTAGCGATCGCCGCAGGCATTCACCAGGTCGGTCAGGCGACGCGGATCGTCGGAGGATTCCTTGATCGCCACCAGGGTCGGTTCGTCGGCCAGTTCGGCAAACATCTCCGGCGTAATGTCGATGCCGTAGGTGACCGGGTTGTTGTAGCACATGACCGGCAGCCCGCTGGCCTGCGCCACCGCGCGGTAGTGGGCCATGGTCTCGCGTGCGTCTGACTTGTAAACCATCGCCGGCAGGACCATCAGACCGTCGGCACCGAGCGCTTCGACATCGGCGGCGAAACGGCAGGCCAGGGCGGTGGAGGTTTCCGCCACCCCGGCGATCACCGGAACGCGCCCGGCAGAGACCTCGACCGCAGCCTTGACGATGGCCCGTTTCTCCTCCGCCTCCAGGGAGCAGTTCTCGCCCACAGTGCCCAGCATGACCAGGCCGTGCACCCCGGCGCGGATCAGCATATCCAGATGAGCGCGGGTCGCATCCATATCCACAACCTCGGCCGGCGTGAATTGGGTTGTCGCCGCTGGAAAGACGCCCTGCCATTCGACGGTCATCGCTTGCACCTCCTGGAAAAAACCGAGACCTTGGCAATAGCATGACAGGTTCCATCTGTCATGAGGCTGCCGGTCGCGAAGGGAATTGAATTGGTGCAGGCAGGACCAAAGACCCCGCCAGACCACGAGGGCCGGTTCGGCGGGTCGTCTGACGGTATTGGCGATATCGGCCCGAAGCTGGCCGCCCTGGCGGTGGTGGTCCGCGGGGCCGAGGTGCTGCTGGTGCGACGGGCCAACCCGCCGCAGGCCGGCGAGTGGGGCTTTCCCGGCGGCAAGGTGGAATCCGGCGAAACGGTGCTGGAAGCGGCCCGGCGCGAACTTCGCGAAGAAACCGGCCTCACAGGCGGCAATGCCCGCTTGCTGGATGTGATCGACCTGATTCAGCCGGAACTTTCGGCGCCGGCACCCTTAGGGCGAGGGCGGCCAGGGCGAGCACGGCTGCACCATCTGATGGTGGCGGTTCGCCTGGACTGGCTGGCCGGTGAGCCCGCCCCGGCGGACGATGCGCTTGAGCTTTGCTGGGCCGAGGCAGCGCAGCTTCCCGGGCCCCTCTGCGCCGATGTCGCGCGTGTCGCCCGGGCAGCGGTCAAACGAGCGCAGGGCAACACTAAACTTATTTCAAGTTAATAATATGACCACTGCTTGACGCCATCGGGCTGCCGCCGCATAAAGGGCCGGCAAAATTGGTGATACCAAAATGCCACTAGCGCCGGGTTGGACGTTCAGCACAGGTCTTTCCCGACCCCTTCAGGCGATATGATCCGGACAGGAGGCCGCATGGCACCGACATCCTGCGGTAGGAGCTGATGGACCCGAGATTCCAGGAAATACCGCGTGAGCGGGTTGCAGACAGGATCGCCAGCGAGCTGCTGCGGCTGATATCCAGCGGTGAACTTGCGCCAGGCGAGCGTTTGCCCGGCGAGCGCCAACTGGCGGAAATGATGAGTGTCAGCCGGGTGTCGATACGCGCCGCCCTGCAGCAGCTGAAGGCGCAGGGTTTCGTCTCTGCCGTCCAGGGCGGCGGTACGCGGATCACGGCGGCCGCAGACCAGCTTGATTCGGCCCTGGCCCGGCTGGTGCGCTCCAACCGCGACAATCTGCACGACCTGGCCGAAGTCCGGGCGAACCTGGAGGTCTGGGCGGCGCGCCGTGCCGCCGAACGGGCGACGCCGGAACAGCGCGCCGAAATCGACCGGACCTTTGTCACCATGACCGCCGAGGGCCGGCCTTCGCGCTTCAAGGCGGAAGACGACCTGAACTTTCATCTGGCAATCGCCAAGGGCTCGGGCTCGGCCATCTACCTGCACCTGATGTCAGTCCTGGGCGATGTGCTGGAGCAGATGCTGGCCTTCAATCGCTACAGCCTCTACGCCAGCCCGGCCGACGATCAGCGCTTTGGCCAGCAGCACCGGGCCGTCTGGTCGGCCATCAAGGCGCGCGACGGCGATGCGGCAGCCGCGGCCATGCAGGACCACCTGACCACCGTTCTGTCACGCTACGAGGAAGACGATCCCGCAGCCTCCGACGCGGACGGCCACGATAAGACGGGTAGTGACAAGCCCGGCAGCGACAAGCCGGGATCGACCCATGGGTGAAGAGCAGCCGACAGCGTTTCTGCGGCGACTGTTCGACGCTGCCTTGGCGGCAGCCGATCCGGCCAAAGCGGTGCCCGCTTATCTGCCGGCAGCACCGAAAGGGCGCACGGTGGTGGTGGGCGCCGGCAAGGCAGCCGCCGCGATGGCAAAAGCCGTCGAGCAGCACTGGGACGGCCCTTTGGAAGGCCTTGTTGTCACCCGCTACGATCACGGGGCGGATTGCCAGCGTATCGAGGTGATCGAAGCCGCCCATCCGGTGCCCGATAACGCCGGGCAGGATGCCGCCCGCCGTATTCTTACAATGGCGCAGGACCTCGGCGAGGACGATCTGCTGCTCTGTCTGATATCCGGCGGGGGATCGGCGCTGCTGGCCCTGCCGGCTGACGGCATCAGCCTGGAGGAAAAGCAGGCGGTCAACCGCGCGCTCCTGAAATCAGGGGCAGCCATCGACGAAATGAACTGCGTGCGCAAACACCTGTCGGCCATCAAGGGCGGGCGCCTGGCCGCCGCCGCCGCACCGGCGAAGGTCGTCAACCTGATGATTTCCGATGTTCCCGGCGACGATCCCGCCGTCATCGCCTCAGGCCCGACGGTCGCTGACCCGACGACCTTTGCGGATGCCCGGGCGATCCTGGAAAAATACGGCATCGGCACCCCGCCCGATGTGGCAAAGCTGCTATGGAACGCTGCAGACGAGACGCCCAAACCCGGCGATCCACGCCTCGCACAGATTGAAACCCAGATCGTCGCCAAGCCCCAGGCCTGCCTGGAAGCTGCGGCCGCCGTCGCCAGAAAGGCCGGCATTACGCCGGTCATCCTGGGCGATTCCATAGAAGGCGAGGCCCGCGATGTCGCCCAGGTCATGGCCGGAATCGCCCGTCAGGTCGCGCACTATGGGCAACCCGCTGAAGCCCCTTGCGTTCTGCTTTCGGGCGGCGAGACCACGGTGACGGTGCAGGGGGACGGCCGCGGCGGCCGAAATGCTGAGTTCCTGCTGGCCCTCACGGTCGCCTTGGATGGCCTTGCGGGTGTTTACGGCCTTGCCTGCGACACCGACGGCATCGACGGCAGCGAGGACAATGCCGGGGCAATCGTCACGCCTGACATCCTGGCCCGCGCAGCGGCTGCGGATATCAACGCCAAAGCGATGCTGGCCAACAACGACGGCTACAGTTTCTTCGCTAAACTGGGCAGCCTCGTGGAGACCGGGCCGACACGCACGAACGTGAATGACTTTCGCGCCATCCTGATACAACGTATACACTAGATGGCTACACGAGATGGCGGGGGTAGCCGCCGCCGGCTGTCATGATTCGCCTCACAAAACCGCCTCATAAACCAGGGTAAGATCCGCGATATGCGCCGCAGCAGAAAAGCCAAAATAGTCGCCACGCTTGGGCCCGCAAGCTCAGACAAAGAAGAAATCCGCGCGCTTTTCAGTTGCGGGGCCGACGTCTTCCGACTGAACTTCAGCCATGGCAGTCATGAGGATCACAAAGCGCGCTACGACACGATCCGCGAGATCGAACGGGAACTGGATCGGCCGATCGGTATCATGGCCGACATGCAGGGCCCGAAGCTGCGCATCGGCACCGTGCGCGACGGGGCGGTCGACTTGGAAGCCGGGCAACCGTTTCGCCTCGACCTCGATCCGGCGGTTGGCGATGAAAAGCGTGCCTGCCTGCCCCACCATGAGATCTTCGCCGCCATCTCGCCGGGCACATCGCTGCTGATCGATGACGGCAAGCTGCGCCTGGAAGTCCAGGAAAGCACGCCGGATCATGCGATCACCAAGGTCGTGACCGGCGGTCCCCTGCGCGACCGCAAGGGGGTAAACCTTCCCGGCGTGATTCTGCCGATTTCTCCGCTCACCGAGAAAGACCGGGCCGACCTGGAGTTCGCCCTTGGCCTGGGTGTCGACTGGGTTGCCCTGTCCTTCGTACAGCGCCCTGAGGATCTGACCGAGGCGCGCCGTCTGATCGGCGACCGGGCGGCCATCATGACCAAGGTGGAAAAGCCCGCCGCGCTCGACTGCCTGCCGCAGCTGGTCGCGCTGTCGGATGCGATGATGGTGGCCCGCGGCGACCTGGGGGTCGAGATGCCGCCGGAAACCATTCCCGCTCGCCAGAAGCAGATCATTCATGCCAGCCGCCTCTCCGGCGTTCCGGTCGTCGTTGCAACGCAGATGCTGGAATCCATGATCACCGCACCTACACCGACCCGCGCCGAGGCCTCAGACGTCGCCACGGCGATCTACGATGGCGCCGATGCGGTCATGCTTTCCGCTGAAACCGCCGCTGGCGACTATCCCAACGAAGCGGTTTCGATCATGGACCGGATTATCCAGAGCACCGAGGGCGATCCCTCCTATCTCGGCATCATTCATGCCCGCGACGGCGAGGCCGAGGCCACCGGTGCCGACGCCATTTCGACCGCTGCGGCACAGGTTGCCGCCACCATCGCAACCGCCGCCATCGTGAACTACACCATGTCCGGTTCGACGGCCCTGCGCGCGGCCCGGCAGCGCCCGAACGTGCCGATCCTGGTTCTGACCAACGAGCTGCGCACCGCCCGCCGGCTGGCGGTGCTCTGGGGCGCCCACTGCGTTCATACCGAAGATGTTTCGAACACCCAGGAGATGGTCGAGAAAGCCAGCCGCATCGCCGTGCGCGAAGGCTTTGCAAACCTGGGGGACAACCTGGCGATCACCGCCGGAGTCCCCTTCAAAACGCCGGGGACGACCAACATGCTCCGTATCGCCAAGGTCGATCACTAAGGAGCGATCGATAAGGGTTTCGATGCCGAAAGAAATTTCACGAAAACTGACACAAACATATCTCGAACTGCGCGCGGATGGCGGCGTCACCGAAATCGAACTGACGCCTGAATTCTGGCCCCAACTGATGTCGGGCAAGCGCGAAACTGCCGGACGCTTGATCATGGCCGCGGACATGACCGAGGACATGGCACACTGGGAGATGCACCCGGCGGGCGACGAGGTTCTGCTGCTGCTATCGGGTCAGGTAACCATTGTCCTTGAACGGCCGGGTCAGAATGAGGAAATCGACCTGAAGGCAGGCGAAACCTTCGTCGTTCCGCGCGGCTGCTGGCATCGCGTGAAGCTGTGCGAAGCTGGCCAAATGGTCTTTATGACCCTCGGCGAAGGTACCGAACACAAGCCGCTTTAGATCTCGCGCTCGCGCAGAATTTTACGCAACGCCTCGGCGTTGATCGCCGCCGAAATCAGATTGGGGTGGATAACCAGGGCCTCCTCGAAAGAGTCGAGGGCGCGCTTCTCATCTTCAAGGGCGACATAGATCAAACCGCGCCCTGACAGAGCGCCGAAGTGCCGTGGCTCCAGGGCCAGGGTGCGCGCGACATCAGCCAGGGACTGATCGTAACGCCCCATCAGATAGTGGACCGTGGCACGCTTGTTCCAGCCCTCCGCAAAATCCGGCGCAATGGCAACCATCTGCTCGAACTTCGATAGGGCACGGCGATAATCCCGCCGCGACATGGCAGCCACGCCGTCTTCCATCAGGGCCCGCACCGCCCCGTCGTCGGACTGTGCCCAGATCGACCAGATCGCGCCTTCGACCGCCTGCGCCTCCGCCGGCCCCGGAGCTTCCAGCAGCCGGTCGAAAAGTTTTTCTAGCCGTGCATCGTTCTGATCCGCCGCGCTGGGCAGCGCAGCGAACAGACTAAACAACACGGCAATCGCCTTCAGCGAGATATGTCTCATATTCTCAAGTATGAACGAAAGCTGAGATCAACCATAGAGCCGGATGGTTCACCGGCTTTCACTTTTAGATGAAGGGTCTTGTGCAATGGTCGCCGCTCCGTATTTCTCGAGCAACTACTATCAGGCACGCCGGCACTTTGCCGAGGCGGCCGCCAAGGCAAATGCATCGATCACCAGCTATCAGCACCCGGATGCCGGCCCTGACGGCGAAAGCCTGTCCACGGATGTGGCCTGGTTGGGCCCGGAAGACGCCGAACGCATCCTTCTGACCATGTCCGGTACCCATGGCGCCGAGGGCTTCTGCGGCAACGGCGTACAGACCGGTTGGTTCGACAGCGGCCTGGCGGCTGAGCTGCCCCCCGGCTTTGCCTATGTGGCCATCCATGCGATCAATCCGCATGGCTTTGCCTGGCTGCGCCGCGTGACCGAGGACAATGTCGACCTCAACCGAAACTTCATCGACTTCTCCACCCCCCTGCCCACCAACGACGGCTACGACGAACTGGCGGAAGCGCTCTGCCCGGCCACCTGGGACGACGCAACCATCGCGGCGACCCGCGAAATCATCTACGCCTATGCCGACGCCCATGGGGCGGATGCCCTGCAGGCGGCGGTGTCTGCCGGCCAGTACAATCACCCGGACGGAATCTTTTTCGGCGGCACCGCCGCCACCTGGTCACACCGCACCCTGAAGGAAATCTTTTTTCGGCACCTCTCTCAAGCCAAGGCCATTGCGGTGATCGACTATCACACCGGCCTCGGCCCGCGCGGACACGGCGAGCGCATATGCCCGGCCGAACCGAATGCGCCGAGCCTGGCAAGGGTTCAGGACTGGTATGGCGACGACCACACCTGCCCGGCACTCGGCACCTCCTCATCAGCCGACATCCAGGGCTACAACATGATCGGCATGCAGCAGGCCGCACCGCAGGCGGCGATCACACCGCTTGCGCTGGAGTACGGCACCCTGCCGATGGAGGAAGTGAAACTGGCCCTGCGCGCAGACAACTGGCTGCACCTGCACGGCGACCTGGGTTCGGCCAAAGGCCGCGCCATCAAGGCGCAGGTCCGCGAAGCCTTTTACCAGGACGCCGACGACTGGAAGGAAATGGTCTGGGAACGGGCGGTGGAAACTCAGCGGCTGGCCCTGGCAGGCTTGGCGGGTTAAGCGCTCTCTCCGGCAGTTTCGCTGCTGGTGAGTGCACGGGGCTTCGGGCCGCCGGTCGCCCAGTCCAGCAGTTCGACCGTGTGCGCGATCGGTATCTTCGTGCCGCTGCCGATCTGGGTCATGCAGCCGATGTTACCGGTGGCAATGACATCCGGCTGCGTCGCTTCGATGTTGCGGACCTTGCGGGCCTTCAGCTGCCCGGCGATCTCAGGCTGCATCAGATTGTAGGTGCCGGCCGAACCGCAGCAGAGGTGTCCCTCCGGCACGTCCTTCACGGCAAAACCCGCTCTGGTCAGCAGGTCTTTGGGTTCGCGGCGGATCTGCTGGCCATGCTGCATGGAACAGGCGGAGTGATAGGCGACGGTGAGACCCGCCTCCCGCTCTTGGGCCTGTTCCAGGGCCTGCTCCGGGGCGATCAGATCGAGACGGTCCAAGAACTCCGTCACGTCCTGGGTGATCGCTGCTATCTTTGCCGCCGCGTCCTTCCACTTCGGGTCTTCACGCAGCATGAAGCCGTAGTCCTTCACTGTCGTGCCGCAACCCGAAGCGTTGATGATCACGGCGTCCAGCCCCTCGCCTTCCAGCTCGCGGGTCCAGGCCCCGATATTCGCTTTCGCGCTGTCGAGGGCCGGCGCTTCCTTGCCCATGTGATGGACCAGCGCGCCGCAACAGCCCGCACCTTTGGCCACCACGACCTCAATACCAAAGCGGGTCAAAAGGCGCACCGTGGCCTCGTTGATCTCCGGCGCCAGGACCTTCTGCGCACAGCCGGTCATCAAGGCGACCCGGCCCCGCCGCTTGCCCTCGGCGGTAAAAACCTGCGGCCGGTCGACCTTGCTGGGCGGCCGCACCTCCGCCGGCGCCATCGCCAGCAGCCCCTTCAGGCGGCCGGGCATAAGGGCCGCGAAAGGTTTGGCGAAGTAGGCGCCAAGCAACGCCAGGCGAAAGCGCGACGGACTGGGCAGCACAAAGGCCAGAATCCAGCGCAGCAACCGTTCGGGCAGCGGTCGGCGGAACGTCTCCTCGATGTACTTGCGGCCGTGGTCGACCAGGTGCATGTAGTGAACGCCCGAGGGACAGGTGGTCATGCAGGACAGGCAGGAAAGACAGCGGTCGATATGCTTGACCACTTTTGCTGTGGCGGGACGGCCTTTCTCCAGCATGTCCTTCAGCAGATAGATCCGCCCGCGCGGGCTGTCCAGTTCGTCGCCCAGCAGCGTATAGGTCGGACAGGTCGCCGTACAGAAACCGCAGTGCACGCAGTTGCGCAGGATTCTTTCGGACTCCGCGGTATCCGGATCGGCCAGTTGGGCGAGGGAGAAATTGGTTTGCATCGCTTACAGCCCCGCGTACATGCGACCGGGATTCAACACGCGGCACGGATCGAAACCGTCCTTCACCCGCGCCGAAAGCGCCGCCATGGCCGGGTCCTGAGGATGAAACACGGGCTCTGCCGCGCGCACCTCCAAAGGGGCGCGGATCAGGGTCGCGTGCCCACCGCCCGGGCGTAGCACATCGCGGATACGCCCCGCGCCGGCGTCCCCCTCGGCCGAGAGGGCAAGCCACACCAACCCGCCGCCCCAGTCGTAGAAAGCTTCCCCCTGACCGATTGCGGCCACCACCTCCGGCCCCTCGCTGGGCGCAACGGAGATCCGCCAGACGGCGCGTTCCGGCCCCTTATCTTCCTGAACCCAAAGCGGCCTGACGTCGCGCAGTTCCTGCCAGAGCGCCAGGGAGTTCCGACTGTGCAGTTCCTCGGTATCGCCCAGGTCCGCCAATTCGCGGCGCAGCGCCGCACAGCGGTATTCGACCGAGGGGCCCGGCCCCTCCAGCCTGATGGCGGTCACCGCGCCGCCGGCCTCGGCAACATAGGAAACCGCCGAGCCTGCGGCCAATCCCGCGGGCAGATGCGCCGCGCCGGAGACTTCGTGCGGCGAACCCAGGGCGCGGCTCATGGCCTTCACCGCGGTCGCATCGTCGAGGCCGAGAACCAGCACGGTATAAGTCTTCTGCGGCCGTGGCAGAACCTTCAGCGTCACGTCGGTCATTACCGCCAGAGTACCGTAGGACCCGCAGAGAAGTTTGCAGAGATCGTAGCCGGTGACGTTCTTGACCACCCGCCCCCCTGACTTGAAGATCTCACCGCGCCCCGAAGCCGATTCCACGCCAAGAAAGTGATCGCGCGCCGCACCGGCCTTGATGCGCCGCGGGCCGGAAAGATTGCAGGCCAGCACGCCGCCGATGGAGCCGCCCCCAGCGGCACCACCCAGCAGCGGCGACAGGTCGACGGGCTCAAAGGCAAGCATCTGGTTCTTCTCGGCGACCGCCGCCTCGATCTCCGCAAGGCTGGTGCCCGCCCGCGCCGAGAGCACCAGCTCTTCGGGCTCGTAAAGCGTGATCCCGGTAAGCCGTGAGAGGTCCAGGCTGTGGCCTGCCTGCACAGGACGGCCCAGCGCGCGTTTGCTGCCTCGACCGATGACCTCAAGCGGCTGCTGCTCCGCGGCCGCCCAGGTGACCGCTTCGACCAACTGATCGCTGTTCTCGACGGCGAAACTCGACTCCATCGATAGCAATCCTTCCTAGAAGCGCGGCAGATCAGGGAAGGGCATCTTGCCTCCGCTGATATGCATACGGCCCAACTCGGCGCAACGGTGAAGTTGCGGGAAGACTTTGCCGGGATTGAGCAGCGCTTCGGGGTCGAAAGCGCATTTCACCCGCTGCTGCTGCTTCAGGTCGATCTCGCTGAACATGGCGCCCATGAGGTCGCGTTTCTCCACACCCACGCCATGCTCGCCGGTCAGGACACCGCCGACCTCGACGCAGAGTTTCAGGATATCCGAGCCGAAGTCCTCGGCGGCCTCCAGCTCACCCGGCTTGTTGGCATCGTAAAGAATAAGGGGATGCAGGTTGCCGTCGCCGGCGTGGAAAACGTTGGCGACCCTCAAGCCGTATTTCTCGCTCATCTCGCGCATGCGCCTGAGCACCAGAGGCAGCTGGGCGCGGGGAATCGTACCGTCCATGCAGTAGTAGTCCGGGGAAATCCGGCCGACCGCCGGAAACGCCGCCTTGCGCCCGGCCCAGAAGGAAAGCCGCTCTTCCTCGTTCTCGCTGATCCGGCTGGTCACCGCACCATGCTGCTCGGCAATACCGGAGACCTCTTTGATCAGGTAGTCGACCTCCGCCTGCGGGCCGTCGAGTTCGACAATCAGCAGCGCGTCGACATTCAACGGGTATCCGGCATGGACAAAATCTTCAGCGGCGTGGATGGCGGGCCTGTCCATCATCTCCATGCCGCCGGGAATAATGCCGGCCGCGATAATCGCCGCCACCGTGTCGCCGGCCTGTTCGGCTGTCTCGAAGCCAAGCAGCAGCGCCCGTGCCGTCTCCGGTTTCTTCAACAGGCGGACAGTGACCTCGGTCACCACACCCAGAAGTCCTTCGGAGCCGGTCATCAGGCCGAGCAGGTCGTAGCCCTCAGAATCCAGGTGCTTGCCGCCGATGCGCAGGACCGTGCCGTCCATCAACACCATTTCCAGACCCAGCAGATTATTGGTTGTCAGGCCGTACTTCAGGCAATGCACACCGCCGGAGTTCTCGGCGACATTGCCACCGATGGTACAGGCGATCTGGCTGGACGGATCGGGAGCGTAGTAAAAGCCCTCGGACTCGACGGCCTTGGTGATTCCCAGGTTGGTCACCCCCGGCTGCACCACGGCGCAGCGGTTGTCGAAGTCGATATCCATGACGCGGTTGAACTTGCCGAGCCCCAGGATGATGCCATCGGCCAACGGCAGGGCACCACCGGACAGCGAGGTTCCCGCGCCGCGCGGCACCACTTTCACACCGCGCTCCTGGCAACATTTGAGGATCCGGCTGACCTGCTCGGTGGTTTCCGGCAGCACCACAATGAGCGGCAGCTGCTTGTAGGCGGTCAGGCCGTCAGATTCGTAAACTCTGAGTTCGTCCTCATCGACGATGACCCCCTCGCCCGGCACAATGACGCGCAGCGCGGCCACGATATCGGACTTGGCTTCGATGATCGTCTGGTCGGGATCGGGCATCTTCATGGCACTGCTCTCCCCAGAATGGGCCCGAATCGCTAACGAGCCCGCTATTCCTTATCGTCTTCTCACGCCCTCGGGGTTCTTGACTGCCCCGGCTTGCTGTCCCCTGGCCACCGAAAGATGAATCTGGATCGAGTCATCCGTCGCCAAAGGTCCGCCAAATTGGTAATACCAATTTAGAAGACTATGGCCCGCGTCCTGGGGTCGGTCAATGCCTGACGTCGATAAGCGGCGCAAAAGCAGGGAAATTCGAACAAACCGGCCCAATCTCCAGACCAGCGCGGGATGCTTCGACCGTAAAGCAAGCGGTCTTACTGTGGATAAACGCAAGGCCGCGCCCCGGAAGGGGGCGCGGCCTTGCAAAATCCGTCATTCAGTCCGCCGCAGAGGCATGCCTTCCAAGGAAAGCCGCCCCGGACAGATCAGCCCTGGCGGGCCTTGAATCTGGGGTTCTTCTTGTTGATCACGTAGACGCGACCACGGCGCCGAACCACGCGGCAGCCTTTGTCCCGCAATTTCGCGGTCTTGAGAGAGTTAACGACCTTCATTTCTCTATCCTCATGAGCCGCGCCAGCTTGGGCAAAGGCGCGGAAAGCCGGGAAGATAAGGACCAGGACTGGGGCTGTCAAGCCCAGGGAAACCGCCGGGGTAAGCCGCCCCCTATCACCCTCCCCTACCAGTCCGAGAGCATCTTCTCCCCTTCTTTTTTCAAGGCGTGGAAGCGGCACAGCCTCAGCGCGCCACTGTCGATTGCCTTGGTCCGCCGGGTCCAAAGCTCCACCGCCTCTTCAACAGCATCCGATGTCGACTTGTCCATTTGGCGTCCCCGCAGACTGGAGAGGAAGTTGGCCCAGCTGGACGTGATGATTTTGTGGACGTCGTCGGTAATGTCTTCCTTGATCCGGATGTCCAGCCGCGCCTCGGTAAGGGCAGCCTCGTAGTCCTTGATGGTCCAAAGATGAGGGGTCTCGGGCTCGCCCTTGGCCCACTCCGCCAGCTGTTTTCTGTTGGCGCCTTCGGCGAGGACATAGTCGGTAAACAGCAGTTGCCCGCGCGGCTTGATCATATTGATGATCTCGGCCAACAGGCGTTTCTTGTCTTCCACCAGAAAAAGCGCCTCTTTGGAGAAGACGCAGTCGATCGACGACTCCCGGAATTCGTAGTGATCCACGTCGAAATAGTGGACCGGGGCCCGCTTGGCGAGCCCGGCCATGGTGGAAAGCTCCATGCCGGCATCCGCCACTTCCCGATCCGCTTCCAAGCCCGTCATCCAGATATCGAAGTGTTCGGCGATGACGCGGGTCGCCCCGCCAAGCCCCGCGCCGACCTCGATCACCGTGTGGGCGGGATCCAGGGCAAAAGGCTTCACAAGCTTCAGGATGTAGGCCGCATCGCCGGGGCCGGCCATGCCGTCGCCCCAGATTTCCTGCATGATCTCCAGCCGTTTGGAGAGCCACTCGGGCGAACCGGGCTCCGGTGCAGGCAGATCGCCGGATTCGAATGGAATCAGCTTTTTCTCATGCAGGGTGAGGTCATAGCCTTCCCACCACGCCTTGAGACGCATCCAAAAGGGGATGCGGGCCTTCGTCGAAGCCAGGGGGCCAGAATTGGCGCTCTGAGCCATTTGATTCCTTCATTCAACCATTGGGCAACCGACGTTTCTGGCGGCAATGACAGTCGGAACTCCGCCCTTCGTTAACCTTACATAGCGAGAAATCCTTTAATCACCCTTAAGCCCCTGGCACAGCAGGCATTTCAACCGACAGGCTGAACTTGGCGGAAAAACAACCAAAGCGCGAAATAATCAGCATCATCAGACCGCTGATCGGGGGGTACCGCAGCAGGCGACATCCGCAGTTCCAGGACCGCGGGCACGCCGGCAGCCCTCGCCCGCCCGAAGGCCGCTGGACATAGGCACTTTCCGTCACGACCTCGCCGTAGCCGCCATAGGCGCGGCAAAGTCCGGATTGACGATCTCGGTCGCCGAAGGCCGGCCCGGATAGTGGCGCTCCTGATGCATGCGGATCGTTCCATACAGACCGTTGTTGCAGACCAGCACCACTGCCCCTGAGATCAGACGTCGACCTGTTCGGCTATGGCGAGAGCGTCATCGACTTCGGACCTATAACCAAAACAAAGCAGCCTTCGAAGGTGCGTCACTAGATTTAGCAGTTGCCGGCCCCATGGTGCCTCCTGGCGCTGAACGTGGATATGCTCATGGGGATAGGCACGACAGTCAGGTGATCGCAAGTTCCAGGTTCTGACGTTAATGACTCGTTCGGCCGTGGCACTGCCCGCCGCAGGAACGGAGGAACGACGTATTCGCGGCTGACCCTCGCCGACCCTGTCCATCCTGAGCATCGACAAAATCAGAAGCAGCTCCCCGCACTAGCGGCACCTTCGGCCGGGACGTTTCCGGCGAAGGCTGCGGATCAGACCGCCGGGCCGGTTGCGCCGTCCTTGCAGGCATCGAGGATAATGGAAGTATAGTTCAGCACCCCTTCACCGTTCCGCGGGTCAAAGCGCTTTGAGCGGCGGATTTTACCTTTTGCGGGGTCCCACTCCGTGAAGTGAAACGAACCTTCTCTGTCGAAGTGCTCTAACGGCACAACACGGAAACCGGCTTCCTCGAAGACCGCCGCAAAGGTCCTATGATTGTACAGAACCTTGTGATCGTGCGCCCCATCACCACTGCCGCTGGGCCGTACCGAAGCGATGTAGTCCGGATCGGGATGAAAGCCGTCGGGAACCGCCACCCGCAGGTAGCCGTGTGGCCTCAGATATTCGAAGCAGCGCCTTGCAGCCTCCAGACCGTCTTCATAGGTGAGATGCTCCCAGACGTGCTCGGAAAGAATGACATCAATAGAGCCCTTCTCGAAATTCTTCTCCCAATGGGCCGGCGCCAGGAGGTTCAAGTACTCTATGTCGGTTCCGATCCAGCCTGGCTCGAAGAGGCCTGCCGAGCCGATGACTAACCGCAGCGGGCGTGCATTCTTTGCGTGCCTAAAACGGCCCTCCGCACGACGCAACTTGATCCATCTATGCGCCCGTGCCGCGAATTTATTCAGCACCGGCACCCGCTTGACAAGCTGCCTCACCGAATTTCCCAAAGAGCGCCTTCCCGCAGACATGGCCGGTTCCTGACGGGTTTCGCCCGGCACGTGAGACGTCGCGCGCAGGCACCGCGGCTACACTAGTACTGGCCCGTTCCGTCGTAAACCCGCAAAAGGACATCCGAGACATGACGTTGGTTGCGGCGATCTGCCCGGAGTCGCCGTTGCCAAGCGTCGCATTCGGCCCTTGTCACCCCAGTCGCCATCGTTGCCGAGTCTCTGTAGCTGGCGCTTGCTTGTTCTGCGGTGGTAAGGCAGAAGGAGGGCCGCTGCGGCACGCGGGGCGAGGCGCGAGCTGGCGGAGTCCTGGATGTGATGACGATGACGCGTACTACCCTCAACAAAAGCTTGAACGCTGATCTCGCACTGAGATGGCGCCAGCGCCCTGCCTGGTACACCCTTAATATTCTCGAGCAACTACGGCCAGGCCAGCCCGGCTGCCCCCTCGTCGCCCTCAAGCCGCGCAGTATTGCCTATCCATCGGACCACACGACGGCCGTCTGCTCCCCGTCCCGCGTTTGGTCAAACCTCTTCTGGCTCTCCCTGGATGCAGACGCGCTGCGCTCCACTCTGGGCGGTCTGCGGGTCTTCGAGGTCGGCTGTGGCGACGGACGCTATGTTGAGTTCTATGAGAGGGCGTTCGGCGCGCTGGAAAGCTACTGCGGTATCGATCCGCGGCCGCGTGACAGATGGAAGGAAGCGAAGCCTGGGTGCAGCTTCATCCAGGCGACGGCGGAGCAGCTCGGGCCGGAGATGCTCGGCGACAGCAACTTGATCGTCTCGCAAAGCGCAATCGAACACATTCCAGATGATGTCGGCCTCTTCCAGACGATCGGCCACTGGGCGGCATCGGAAGTCCGCCCGATCGTTCAATGCCACGTGTTGCCAGGCTCCAGCATGTGGCGACAGTACGGGCCGCACGGCTTCTCCGGATACTCGGGCCGGGCGCTGCGGCAGCTGATCGCGGCAGTTCCAGAAGCCTCTGCCGCCCTCTGCTTGCTCGGCGGTCAGAAGTCGCAGCAGGTGCACCACCGCTTCATCTGCGACATGCGCGTGGGCTCCCGCCACGACCGGCGCGCGGCGGAAACGCCGGCCTATACAGAGGCTCTGCTGGCGGCCATCGACCAGGACCTCCACCGGCCACCACAGTCTCTCGGCCAGGCCTGCTTCCTGGCCTTGGTTCTAGTGCACAACAGCCCGCTGCAGGCGGTGGAACTTGTTCCCCGCCAGACCGCCGAGTGACGCGGCGGTTGGCGCTCAGCGAGCGTTCTGGCGCCTCTCCCAGTCAAGGGCCGTTCGCAGGATCGTGTTGAGGTCGTCGTACCGGGGCGCCCAGTCGAATGCGGCTAGCAGCTGGCCGGGATCAGCCACCAGCGTGGCCACATCGCTCGGGCGCCGAGGCACGAGGCGGACGTTGAGAGAGGTCCCTGTAATCCGGTTTATGCCCTCGACGACCTCACGCACTGAATAGCTGTGGCCATAGCCGCAGTCAGGGTCAGACAGTCGCCGTCGTCTATCAGGTGGTCGAGGCTTCTCACGTGGACTTCGGCAAGGTCGGTGACATGGATATAGTCGCGAACGCAGGTGCCGTCCGGCGTGTCATAGTCGTCGCCGAAGATCTGGAGCTCGCTGCGCTTGCCGGTCGCGACTTCGCAGGCAACCTTGATGAGGTGGGTTGCCCCCGACGTCGCCCAGGTAGAAGGGCACGTCGTCCGGCAGCAGGTCCCGCCGACCCTTCACCAGGTTGTCGAGCACCACCACGCGGTTGCCGTTCTCTCGGCAGGCTAAAACGGTGTGGCTTCCGATGTAGCCCGCCCCACCGGTGATCACAACTGTCGTCTCAGTCATCGTTCTGGCTTGTGCCCCTTTGCGGCGGCGCGATTGCCGCAATTTCGACCGCCGCCGGCCAGCGAGTTTCTGTGCCGGGAGGCAAAATTGCAAAGAATCACATCCCTTTAGTGAATTCAAGGAACGTAATTCAAAGCTTGAACGTAAATACCTAGTGGTATATTAGAAGCCGGGATTTACTGCGGATGCATTAATATCAAAAGGAATTAAGTCCGACGTGGAGCTGAACCTCTTCACGGCTGTGGAGCAGGGAGAGGTCATGACGCAGGTGGCGTTGAAGCAGCAAGTAGGCGTCTCCGTGGGGCTGGTCAAGCGCGCGGTCAACAAGGGTTATGTGAAGGCTTGCCAAGTGCCCTACCGGCGTTACGCCTATTACCTGACGCCGCAGGGCTTCTGGGAGAAGAACCGCTTGGTCGCCAAATATCTCGAAACTTCGCTGTCCTTCTTTCGCTAGGCGCGCGCAGTATGTCGAGATTTTCCGGCAGGCTGGGGAAAGCGGCGTTGAGGAGTTCGTCCTCGTCGGGGAAGGTGAGCTCGCGGAAATCGCATTGTTGGCGGCCTAAGGCCAGCAGATCTCGGTCCTGGTCGTAGTCGGCGAGGAAACCGGGTCCGGGCTCTGCCACGGCGTCCCTGTGATGACTGACCTCAGCCAGGCCGGAGCCTTCGACGGTATCGTCGTCACCGACACCCGCGACCCTCAGAAGACCTATGAGCGGCTGCGCCAGTCCTTTCCGGCCGCGCGGATCTTCGCGCTCAGGCTGCTGCACATCGCGCCGGACCGGATGGGCCTGATCGCCGCGGCCCGCCGCACGGGGGCTTCTTGAAAGGCTTTGCTTCTGTCGCTGCAAAGGAGCGCTTCAGGTGGGACATGAGCGCTTGGCCCCTGCTGTGCGATCTGTCAAAAGAAGAGCACCCTTCACGCTCCTGGGCGATTCGGCGCTGGGAGCGGTGGCTGAGAAGAGCAACTAAAGGGAATTGGATCTTTCGTGCCCAGCACCTTTGGGCGCCTTCGCAGGTTGATCTCTCTGTCGTCCAGCGCGGGGCGGTAATCAGATGACTGAAAAAACGGGTGAAACGGCGTTTTCACCCGAATGGCGGTAGCGTTCCGAATTTCTTTGAATCACTCTATGGCAACTTGAAGCGAACGTATGGTTCACTCTGTCCACGATCCCTGGAACTGGCACCTGCTGGCAGCACTTGTCCGGCGCGATTTCAAGGCGCAGTACCGCCGCTCCTTGATAGGCCCGGCCTGGGCGCTGCTCTATTCGGTCATTTACCTGCTGCTCTTCATCGCCATCCGCTCTTTCCTCGGCATTCCCAGCGACGGCAAGCCCTATGCGATCTTCGCTGCCGTCGCCATCGTGCCGTGGACGTTCTTTTCAGGTGCCGTTGCGCGCGCTGGCACCAGCATCATGCTGAACGGCCAATTGCTCAAGAAGATGGCTGTCCGTAGGGAGATCCTTCCTACTGCCGCTATCATACTATCCTTCGTCGACTTTGCTGTGGCGTCGATCATCGTTATTGGTCTGGCGTTTTGGTTCGGTCTGACGATTGGCTGGTCGATTTTGCTGCTTCCGATCTTTGTTCTACTTCTCGCGGTCTGTGCGCTGGGCATAGGCATGATGGTGGCTTCCATCGGCGTCTATAAGCGCGATATCATTCTTGGTTTACCCTTTGTGCTGCAGATTTGGATGCTGGCCTCGCCGATCATGTACCCCCTGTCGATAGTGCCGGTCGAGTGGCGCCTGGCGTACAGCCTCAACCCCATGGTCGGCATTCTAGAGGCCTTCCGCTCGATCCTCCTGGACGGCGCGCTGCCGGACCTGCAACTGAGTCTCATGGCGGTGGCCGGCTGCGGGCTCTTGCTGCTGGTGGGGTGGACCATGTTCAAGACGCTTTCCCAGTACTTCGTAGACGTGCTGTAGGGCGACCGGTGATGTCGACGGAAACGGCCATCGAGGTACGCGGCCTTTGGAAGCGATATGGGCTGCCGATGCCGCGGCTGCTGCGCCGGGTGACGGGGCTGATCACTCGGGCCAGCGAGCGCACTGATACCCTGCCCTGGGCGCTGCAGGACGTCAGCTTCACCCTGCGCCGCGGCGAAAACCTCGGCATCATCGGCCGCAACGGCGCCGGCAAAAGCACTCTCTTGAAGGTCTTGGCAGGCGTCAGCCCGGCAACCAAAGGCGAGATCGACGTGCGTGGCCGGGTCTTCCCTATGATCGAGCTGCAGGCGGGGGCTAACCCCAACCTCACCGGGCGCGAGAATATCATGCTGCTGGGCGCGGTGATGGGCTTCAGCCCGCGGGAAATCCGTGGCCGCTACGACCAGATCGCCGAGTTTTCGGAGCTCGGCAGCTGGCTGGAGCGCCCGGTGCGGATGTATTCCAGCGGGATGCTGGCGAGACTCGGTATCTCGGTAGCACTTCACAGCGATTCAGATTTACTGATGATCGACGAAGTTTTTGGTGTTGGGGACTACAAATTTCAGCAGAAATGCATTCGATCTATAGAGCGGTTGGTTAAGTCGGAAACCATCACAATACTCTTCGTTAGTCACAGTCCCTATGCGATTCAACGACTTTGCGACAAAGTGTTGTTGCTGGATAGAGGTGAGCAAGCGTTTTTCGGGCGAACACAGGATGGGCTTGCTCAATATTTCAACGCGCATCGCCATCTCGAGCCTGTAGTAAAGTTCGGCGAACAGGAAATTCGAAACAGAGATGGAGCAGGCACATTTCGATTCGATACTATTACTTTTATGAATGAAAAACTGGAACTGACTCCTGCATTCTACACCGGACAGGCGGCAACGTTCGAATTTGGATATCGCCTAAGTTCGGAGCTCGACAACTTATCATTGAGGCTGAGGATCTTTGATAACCAGAACACCTGTGTGACTTCCCTTGTCAATAATTTTGCATCCATCCGGCCGGGAGCCGGCAAGATACTCTGCCGAGTGGATTCCCTAAACCTCATGCCTGGCACCTATTTGCTCGATCTGAAAGCGAGCAATAATCTTCTTCAAGATAGCACGCCCAATACGGTCTCGTTTTCTGTTCAATGGCCTCAGATGGGAGGTGCAATACCCTCACAACAAGGCCTGTTCTATACGCCAGCGTCATGGGCGCTCAGCAAGTGAAGCAGCCACAGATTCCCCCCAACTTGATCATTCCGGGCGGGCAGAAATGTGGGTCAAGCTCTCTGGCCTACTATCTTTCGCTTCATCCTGACTGCTGTATCTCGACACCCAAAGAGCCGTCATTCTTTTCTAGGCAGGACAATCTCCGTGATCTGTCCTCTTATGAGCGATTTTTTCGACAGTGGTCCGGGCAGACTATTCTCTTCGAGGCGAGTACCGGATATTTGTTCGAAGAGTACGCTGCGACGCGTATACGGAATCACCTCAATAGGTTGAAGATTGTTATCATCCTGCGTGACCCTCTTGGCCGGACTCTTTCAGCCTATTTGCATCTCAAGAAACGGTACGATGACTTAAGGGGATTCGAGGAGGTGTTTGGGGGACTACCTGTTTCGCCTGCGGCTGCGTTTCGCGAGGAGGAAAGGCGAATAGAAGAGGCCATATCTACCAAAAAAATAGATAAACAAAGGTACTCTTTAAGGTACGACGATTCTTTATGGCCATTTCGATATTTGAGAAACAGCTGGTATATCGATCCGGTAAATCGGTATTTAACAATTTTTGGTCGCGAAAACGTTCATATTGTGCTGTTGGAGGATCTTGAGAAAGATCCCCAACACACAATGCAGGGGGTATTTGAGTTCTTAGGTGTCCAACCCTACTGGAACGATTCTTTCCTTGGCGCAGAGAACTCCACCATCCTCCCTCCTTTGGTGAATCTGTACGACTCGGTGCCGCCACCCGGGTTCAAGCGGATGCTGGAGACGATAGTCAGAAAGGCCAGCATTAAACGTCCAAGCGTCAAGAGGCATCGCGAGATTAAGGGTCGCATTTTCCCAAATCTCCGATCCCTACTTGGGATGCAGCTAAATGAACTCGAGCTTGCGACTGGAATGAATTTGCGTTGTGCTTGGGATGCTGACCTCGACATGATGAAACTGCCTAGATCGCAATAGAGGACCGCAATGGACGCTGAGAAAGAGGCTCTTACTGAAGAAAAATTCAAGCTTCCGTACCACTGGATCCGTGATCCACTAATTAGGGACTCACTTGTTTATTTTGGCTACGTCAAGATCGTGGTCGATCTCTTGCGAGGCGAGAAAAAGAAAGTCGCGGACTTTGGGTGCGGGGACGGGAGGATTAGTGCAGAGCTGGCATCACATGGGCATAGTGTCAGCGGATTTGAATTTTTCCCGCATCTTGTCCGATATTGTGAGGTGCTTGTTAAGTCGGGAACATTTTATTGCTTTGATCTAACAAAGCGAATGACTGAAGACTGGAGCGAGCATTTTGGTCGATATGATGCCGCTATTGCGATTGAGGTGTACGAACATCTTCCTCCTGAAAAGTGCCCAATACTGCTCGAGACAGTAAAAAAAGTGCTTAAGCCCGGGGGGGTATTGGTCCTCTCCGTTCCATCGCACGCGATGCCATTTAGTAAGCTGCACTATCGGCATTTCAGTGTTGAGGATATTCACAAAGAGATTGCGGGGGCAGGTTTCAAGATCGACCGGACTGTGGGTCAATATGATATTAAGAGAACGGGCGAGAGTTTCTTTTTTAGGAATTACATTGAGCGTCTGGCGGACAATCGGTTCATTAGGTTCAAATACTTCTTTGAGAAAAGGAAAAGGTATTTTGGAAGAGAGCTTAATGCAGTGGAGAACTTGTCCGACGCGGCCAGATACATTGTAGTGGCTCGAAAGCCTGAATCAGGTGGCTAGGCGTCAAATCAATCGATTCTCAGAGTACAATGAACATCCTTGTGGCTTCAGCCTACTCCGCTGACTCGCGCTTCGCCCATGCCATCAACACAATTAAGATGGCCGACGGTTTCGCCAAGCTCGGCCACCAGGTGATAGTGCTCTGCCGCCGCCCAGCCGCTGGACCAGTTCCGATCAGACAGCTACAGGAGGATTTCGGGATCGAACACTGCATAGACTTCGTGCAGCTGCGCCCCCGCTTTCTGGGCCGGGCCTTGAACCCGCACAGCCATTTCGGGTTTCAGGTCCTCTTGCAGGCCTTGGGGATGAAGCCTGATCTCGCCTACTGCCGCAATTACGTGGCGCCGGCTTGGCTGAGCCGTCTGGGAATCAACGTGGCCGCCGAGTCGCACGCGCACCCGGGCAATCGTTCGGCGCCCCTGCGGACGATGGTGGCCGCGGCAGCGAGGAACAAGACCTTCCGCAAGATCGTGACCATCGCGCCGGTGCTGCGCGATCACTTCGTCGAGCTCGGCGTGCCTGCAGAGAAAGTGCAGGTTTTGCCCGATGCGGTGGACCTCGACATGTTCCAGCGGCCGGAGGGCTATTGTCGGACAAGTAATGCCTCCCGCCCACGCATCGTCTATGCCGGCCATCTTTACGACTACAAGGGGATTCCCACGATCCTGGAGGCGGCGGCTCTTGTGCCCGACTACGATTTCGTGTTGATCGGCGGTACTGAGAAAGACAGCGCCCGGCAAGCTGTCCGGGCGGAGGAACTGGGCCTCGGGAATGTTGAATTCCTAGGCCTGCTGCCGCACAGTGCCGTACCGGCACAGCTCTGGGAGGCCGATCTTCTACTGCTGCCGCCCTCGGCCCAGCATCCCAGCGCCAAGTGGACCAGCCCAGTCAAGCTGGGCGAGTATCTCGCCTCCGGCACACCGGTTGTGGCGACGCGGATCCCGGCCCTGGAATACTGGCTGGCGGAGGACGAGGTGGTCTTCGTCGAGCCGGATGATCCAGCATCCCTGGTTCGCGGGATCGAAACCTTGCTTCGCGACGCTGAAAAGACCCAGTCTGTTGCTGACGCGGGCTTGCGGGCCGCGCAGAAGTTGTCCTATCAGGAGCGGTGTCAGCGTATCATCGAGGCGAGCTGTCCCAATGCGGTTTAGTAACTCATACCGATCATGGCGGGAGACGTCGGCATGACTCTGTTCAGCCGTGTGAAGCGGCTTTTGAACCGTCTGCAGCGCAGGCCCGCGCTCAGCTCGCAGGGCAGTGCCATGGATGCCTTTCTGCAGGCGGCGGCCCGCCTGGGGCCCGGCGATATCGCCATTGACTGCGGGGCCAACGTCGGGCGCTTCACCCTGCCGCTGGCGCGCAGCGGCGCCACGGTCTACGCCTTCGAGCCGAACCCGGATGCCTTCGACCGCCTGTCGCAGGACTTAGCCGCTTTCGACAACGTCCAGCTTCATCAGAAGGCGGTTGCCGAGGCGGCGGGCACCATGAAGCTCTACCTGCACGAGTTCGCGGAGGACGACCCGTTGAAGTGGTCGACGGGCTCTTCACTCTTGGCCTTCAAGGGCAATGTCCGGGAAGATACCTTCGTCAGCGTTGAAGTGGTCGACCTGGCCGCCTTTATGGCGCAGCTGGATAAGCCAGTCGCCTTGCTGAAGATGGACATCGAAGGGGCGGAAGTCGCGGTGCTGGAGCGCCTGCTGGAGCGCGGTCTGGAAAACCGGATCGGACAGGCCTTCGTCGAGGTACACGACCGCAAGATGCCGGAACTGGCGGAACGGACCAATCGCCTGCGGGCGCTGCTGCGTAAGCGCGGCTTGACCAACTTCGATCTCAATTGGCACTAGGTCGCACAACGTGAGTGTTGGCGGGACTCATCTCTTCCTCTTCATGACCGAGGGCATGTCCCTGGCGAAGTGGCGTGACCTGGGCATGCTGAGGCGCGAGATAGCGCTCTACGAAAACCTGCGCCCCCACCTGGCGGGGATCACCATCGTCTCCTACGGCGATCGGGAGGACGCGGCCCTGGCCTCGGCCTTCTCAGGCATCGATGTGCTTTGCAACCGCTGGGGCTTGCCGCAGGGCATCTACCGCAGACTTCTACCCGGCCTGCTGAGGCGTGCGCGTCGGGGGGCGGCGGCCTACAAGTCGAACCAGACCAGCGGCGCGGCCCTGGCACTGTCGCTCGCGCGCAGGAACGGGGCCTGCTTCTTGGCTCGCTGCGGCTACATGCTATCAGACTTCAAGCGGCGTGCCGAAGGCAAGGATTCGGCAGCCTACAAGAATGCCCGGGCGCTGGAGCGGGACGCCTTCATCGGGGCCGACCGCTGTGTGGTCACGACAGAGGCAATGAAGGATGAGATCGTCGGCTATGGCGTGCCCAGTGACCGGGTTTCTATCGTACCCAACTACGTGGACACCGCCCTGTTCAAGCCGTCGCCGCCGAGCCACGACGGGCGCAGGCGGGTGGCCTTCATCGGTCGTCTCACCGCGCAGAAGAATCCCCTCTTGCTGATTCGGGCACTCGCGGGGCTTGAGGCCGAGCTCGACATTGTCGGGCAGGGCGAGCTGCGGGCGGAGATCGAAGCAGAGGCCGCGCGCTGCGCGGTTGCCGTGACCTTCCACGGCAACCTACAGCATGAGCGACTTCCGGAGATCATCAACACCGCAGGCCTGTTCGTTCTGCCGTCTCACTACGAGGGCCATCCCAAGACCCTTCTTGAGGCCATGGCCTGCGGCGCTGCCGTCGTCGGAACCGATGTTTCTGGCATTCGCGAGGTGATCGATGATGAGAAGACCGGGCTTCTCTGCCGTCCGGAGGCGGACGCGCTGCGCAGCGCCATTGCCCGCCTGTTGGACGACGCGGCGCTCAGACGCCGCCTGGGAGAGGGCGCGCGGGCCCACATCGAGGCGAAGATGTCGTTGGACAGGATCGTAGAGTTGGAGCTGGCCGCCTATCAGGCAGCACTGGCGCAGCGCACGAAGGACGCACGACTTGGGGCTTAAGAAGCTGGCCGCCAGAATCCTGGGCAAGGGGCAGCAGGTGCCGAAACCGGACCTGCCGGCGCATCCCTTCGGAACCGAGCCCAGGGCGAGCCGGGAGCGCTACTTGGAACTGCACCGCGCGGCGCAGAGCGTCGCCTATCCGGAAATCGATGCGGTGGAGGAGAAACTGGGCTTTGCCATCGACCGGCCATGGATGGAGGAGCTGGCGCTCCATACACAGGTAGTCGTTAAGGAAAGCAGCCTGAACTACAACCACGGAAGGCTGCTTTACGCTGCGCTGCGGCGCTACCTGGCCGGTCACGACGGCAGCCATGTCGTGATTTTCGAGACCGGCACGGCCCGCGGCTTTTCAGCCCTTTGTATGGCTTGCGCCCTGCAGGACGCCGCGGTGCCAGGCTACATCGTCACTGTCGACATGCTGCCCCACGAGCGGCCTATCCTATGGAACTGTATCGACGACCACGAAGGCCCTAAAACTAGGCAGCAGTTGTTGTCAGCCTATCCGGAACTCCTCTCCCGGATTGTGTTCCTGCAGGGGCGGAGCGACGAAGCAGTCGCGACGATAGGCCTCTTGCGGGTCAACTTCGCCTTCCTGGATGCGACACACAGCGAGGTGGACGTGAGGCGGGAGTTCGAATTCGTCAGCGCGCGTCAGCGAAAAGGCGATGTCGTGATACTCGACGACGTTACGCCTGCTGCCTTTCCGGGCGTGGTGGCGGCTGTCGAGGCCATCGAGGCTGGTGATGACTACGCCGTCGAGCGCATCGTCGCTTCCGAGCAGCGCGGCTATGCCATCGCAAAGCACCGCTGAGGGACCAGGAATGGCCCGGCAGCCCAAAGTCTCAGTGGTGATGAGCGTCTTCAACGGGGAGACCTTCCTCGCGGAGGCGATCGACAGCATTCTTATCCAGAGCTATCGCGATTTCGAACTCTTGGTCGTTGATGATGCCTCGACCGATGGTACCGCCGCTATCCTGGCGGACTATGACGATCCGCGTCTGCGTATCGTCACCAACGAGACCAACCTGGGCTTGACGCTCTCATTGAACCGCGTCCTGGCTGAAGCGCGCGGAGAACTGATCGCGCGCCAGGACGCCGACGATGTCTCGATAACAGACCGCCTTGCCCTCCAAGTCGAATGGCTCGACCGTCACCCGGAGGTCGGCGTGCTCGGCTCGGAACTGGAGATCGTCGATGCAGAGGGCAAATCGCGCGGGTCTTTTGGCGTGGCGACGGAGCACGCGGAGATCGTGTGGCGCATGTTCTACGGTCGGGTGCTGGCCCATCCCAGTGTCATGTTCCGGGCCGAGTTGGTGAGGGCGGTTGCCGGATATGATCCGGATGTGGAGGTCGCCCAGGATCTGGAACTCTGGACACGCCTGGTCGGTAGGACCTGCTTTGCAAACCTGTCGCGGCCTCTGGTGCGCTACCGTACCCACTCTGGCGCCGTTTCGGTGCGGAAGGGGGAAGCCCAACAGCGTTCCGTTCTGGCGGCCAGGGCGCGCCTGGCGGAAGCGCTGCTCGGGCGCCCAGTGACGGCGGCCGAGCTTGCCGCGCTGGCCACTACCCTTGCCGGTAGTGCCCACCCGCGCGGCATGGAACTCGCAGGCGTACTGATCGCCGCGCTTGAGGCTAAGGGCGCGGTGACATCGACGGAAGCAGAAGTTCTGGCCGCCGACCTCAAAAAGCGCTCGCTCGGCACGCGTCTCTGGGGCCTGCTGCGTTGGCGGCTTCAAGCGCTGCGCAGGAAGCTGAGTGTGACTCCACACGACGGCAAGGCGCACGGAACGCAGCGATCCAGCGGATCGGGGGTCACGGTGGTGGTGCTGACTTATTTCCGCCCCGAGGGGCTCAACGCGCTCCTGGAGTCCCTCGCCGCGCAGGAATTGGGCGAACTGGGACTTGAGGTGATCATCTGCAACAATGCACCGGGCCGTCGCCTGGGTGGGCTGCGATTCCGGCGGCGTCTGGAGGCCCTGGCGAACGTCAAGGTCATCGACTCGAGTTACAACTGGGCCTGCTCGGTGCGCTACGCCTTCGCGGCCATGGCGAAGTACGAGACGGTTCTTTTCCTGGATGACGATTTCACACTTCTCGACAACAGCCTCATTGCACGGATGTACGAGCGGTTTCAGCGCCTGGCGCCACACGACATCCTGTCCTTGTGGACCACCATCTGGGCGGAGTGGGACGACACGGGCTTTTCGACGGTCTCGCTCACATTCATGAACGACGAAGTGTCCGAGCCCGTGGAAGTCGATACCGTGGGGCCCGGCCTGTCGATGTTTCATCGCGACACTCTTCTCGACCCGGAGGTCTTCGGCACCATCATGAGTCCGCCTTTTCCGAAGGTCGACGACATGGCCTTCGGAATCGTGACCAGCATGAAGCTTGGGACGCGAAAATACTTCATGCCCTGCTACGGCATGCTGCGCAGTCACAAGCAGACGCGCACCAAGGCCCTGGCCACGCGCAGTGGGCGCTACGATGACCTGCACGCCTATTATAAACAGGTCTTGGCGGAGGGCTTCGAGCCGTTACTGGTACGCCAGGCACGGGATTGTCCCGGCGAGAGCACCGTGGAGCAGAAGCTAGCCCGCCGCCTGCCACCACAGCGATTCCGATGGTGATGGCGGGCCTGATAAGCCGGCTGCTACGCCGCTTTTGCCGCTAGAGCATTTTCTGACCTGTGTGAATCTTAGGGATTCCCTTTTGCTTGGATTTCTGATTCAAGATACAGGCTGGTTAAGGAGGTCAGCTTGCATGACGAAACCTCTTTCAGACGATTTGCGGCATCGCTTGATCGCCGGATGTTTTTGTGGCGCGCTGTCGATGCTGAAGGCGAGGTACTCGACATCTTGCTCCAGCCGCGGCGAGACAAGTGTGCTGCCAAGAAACTGATTCGGAAACTGCTTAGGAAGCAGGGCATTTCACCAACTGCAGTCGTGACTGACAAGCTACGTTCCTATGCGCGGCGTTGGGAGATCTCGGACTTAAAGAACGCCACGAGACAGGCGGCCGACTGAACAATCGTGCTGAGAGTTCCCATCAGCCGGTGCGGCGGCGAGAGCGATCGTGGATCGGCTTTAAGCGGCCAGGATCGACGCAACGATTTCTCTCTACCCACGCCGTCGTCTACAACTGCTTCAACCTCCAACGCCACCTCATCTCCAGACGCACACTCAAAACCTTCCGAGATGTGGCATTCACCGAATGGCGGATCGCTACCCAGACTGCGTGAAACAGACATATTCTCCCGAATCCCTATATTCACTTCGGGAAGATGTGACAGTGCCCTTCGAATCCGTACCCAGCCCCAACCAACAACAAACGCTTTGGGATGGAGGATTTCGGAACCCGCTCTCGCGAGCGCTGCAATCGATTCAACCAGCGCGCGGGCCCAGATTTACTCAAAAATTCAGATTTGCACCCGAATTGCACCCGAAAGACCCGGATCGGGCCTCGGCAAACTTCAGCTAAGCCATTGAAAAGAATGGTGGGCGTACCTGGGATTGAACCAGGGACCTCCTCGATGTCAACGAGGCGCTCTCCCGCTGAGCTATACGCCCTCTCTTATCGGCCCGGAAGCAACCGGCAAACGGTCTTGAAATGCCGCTTCGGACCCGATTTTCCCCACCAGTCTGCCGGGGAGGACGCGAAGTAGCATCATCCCCGGGCTTTTTCAAGCGCAGCCTGATCACCTCGCCAGGATGTTTAGGCCGTCAGCATCGATTCGACTTCTTCCACCAGATGGCGCAGGTGAAAGGGCTTGGAAAGAATGCGGGCGCCGCGCGGCGTCTGCTCCCGGTTTTTCAGGGCAACGGCGGCAAAACCGGTGATGAACATGACCCTGAGGCCGGGCTGAAGCTTGGCGGCCCGGCGGGCCAGTTCTATGCCGTCCAGGCCCGGCATGACCACGTCCGCCAGCAACAGATCGGCATGGAAGCCGTCCAGGGACTTGATAGCGTCCAGCCCGTCGCCGACAGCCACCACATGGTGACCCGCCTTGCGCAGGGCCTTTGCCAGGAATTCCCGCATCGAGCCATCGTCTTCTGCAAGAAGGATTTGCGCCATAACCCTGTTCTGCTTTTCGCACCCGAAAAGCCGCTAACAAAAACTGCCCCAACAAAAACTGCCAGGGACAGCGAAATCCGCCCGGGCCTCTTAAACTATAGGCTACCACCCTGGTGCCAAATAGAGCTTAATGGCAGGATGACTGGCTGAAAAGCCGCCAATCGACAACGCAAGCGCTGTGGTCCGGACGTCATAGGCAGCGATGGACCCCCTGTTAACCTATAACGCCGTGGAAATAAGCCCTTTAGAGATATGGACGCCATAGCGCCGAGCGCCCGAGCAAGCCAGTTCCACCCGGCAAGCCAGCCCCACGAGATCCTCTGGCCGGAGCAGCAGTCGCTGCCGCTCGTCTTCGCATCGCCGCACAGCGGCTGCGACTACCCCCCGGCGTTCCTCGCAGCTTCGCGCCTGGACCCGGTCAGCCTGCGCCAGTCCGAAGACAGTTTCGTCAATGAGATCTTCGGCTGCGCGCCGGAAATGGGCGCGCCTTTGATCCACGCCCTGTTCCCCCGCGCCTTTGTCGACCCGAATCGCGAGCCATACGAATTGGACCCGGCGGTCTTCAAGGACAAGCTGCCGGCCTATGCGAACACCCGCTCTCCGCGGGTTGCCGCCGGTCTCGGCACCATCGCGCGGGTCGTCGCCAACGGCGCCAACATCTATAAAGACAAGTTGAGCCTGGAAGAAGGCCTGGAGCGGATCCGCACCTGCTATTGGCCCTATCACGAGGCGCTGCGGTCGCTTGTCGAGCAGACCAAGGAACGCTTCGGCTATTGCATCCTGGTCGACTGCCATTCCATGCCCTCTCTCGGCAAGCTGGGGCAGGGTCGCTGCGCGACGAATCGGATCGCCTTTGTTCTGGGCGACTGCCATGGAACCAGCTGCAACGCGGCGGTTACCTCTTCGGTCGAGCGCACCCTCATGGGCAAGAACTATCAGGTGGTGCGCAACAGCCCCTATGCCGGGGGCTTTGTGACCCGTCACTACGGCAGGCCGGAAGCCAATGTTCACAGCCTGCAGATAGAGATCAACCGCCAGATCTACATGGACGAAACAAGGATGGAACGCCGCCCGGCGTTGAACGCGCTGGCGCAGGACATGCGCGACGTCGTGGCCGCCCTGGGCGCGGTGGACCCCGGGCGGCGGCGGAACGGCCAGCGGTGAGCGAAGCCCTGCGCCCGAATGCCGGGATCGTGCTGCGCGATGCACGGCCGGATGACTGTTCGATCATCCAGAAGATCTACGCGGAGCACGTGATCAATGGCGTGGCTTCCTTCGAGGAAACCCCGCCGAGCCTAGACGAAATGCGGCGGCGCCTCGATTCGGCGCAATCCCGCGGCCTGCCCTACCTCGTTGCGGAGCCGGCCGAATCCCCGGGCGCGGTTCTCGGCTTTGCCACGGTCGGTGCCTACCGCACACGCCCGGCCTATCGCTTCAGCCTGGAGAACACGGTCTATGTACGCGACGGCCAGGGCGGGCGGGGAATCGGCGGCCTTCTCCTCGGACGGCTCATCGAGCGTTGCGAAAACCTGGGCTTCCGGCAGATGATCGCCGTGATCGGCGACAGCAAGAACGAAGCCTCGATCCGGCTGCACCGGCGCCACGGCTTCGAACCGGCGGGCTGTCTGCGGTCGGTCGGCTTTAAACACGGACGCTGGCTTGATTCGGTGCTGATGCAGCGCGCCCTGGGGCCCGGCGACACCACCATGCCCAAACCCTGACCTCTCCACAAAAAGAAAGCCTCTCCGCAAAAAAAAGTGGGCCGCGACAACGCGCGGCCCAAGTTTAGGGAGGAAATGCCCTATGGAACTGCGATAGGGCCCGCCAAAGACGTTCCCATATCGCAGTGCACAATATGCGCGGCCCTCGGCAGGAATTCAACCATCTTTTCTTCAATTCATTGATTTACCTACAAATTTCTCGATATCGCCACATCCTAATTAATCGGTTCAAGCTAATTCTTTTGCGCCGCACAACAAATTCGCCCGCCGCAGCTTCCGTAACAGGGAATTGGCACGCCGGTTGCTTATACACGGCCATGAAAAATCGCGATACAGAGGGCCCGGTGAGGGCCTTTAATCTCACTGCAGCCGCCGCACTGGCCTTGGCGCTGATCGCCCTGGCAACGGCTTCCGGCACGGCACGGGCCACCGAAGCCTTTGAAAACACTTGGACTCTTTGCCGGGCGAGCGCTACCGCCGCCGAGCAGGCCTACGATCTGCCGCCCTTACTGCTGAGCGCGATCGGGCGAACCGAATCGGGACGGCGGAACCCGGAAACCCGGGAAATACTTGCCTGGCCCTGGACCGTCATGGCCGAGGGAAAGGGGCGATTCCTGCCGAGCAAGAAGGCGGCGATTGAAACGGTTGAGGCGCTGCGCGCGCGGGGCGTGCGCAACATCGACGTCGGCTGCATGCAGGTGAACCTCCATCACCACCCCGAGGCCTTCGAGGACCTGGAGACCGCCTTCGATCCCGCCCGCAACACCGCCTATGCCGCCGCCTTCCTGGCCGGGCTGCGGGAAGAGGCGCGGTCCTGGACCCGCGCGGTGGGCCACTATCACTCCCGGACCATCCTGCGCGCCAACGGCTATCGCGCCAAAGTCTTCAAAGCCTGGCGGGCGGAACGCCACCGCGCCAACCGGGAACGGCGCGCGGCCCTGAAAGCGGCGCGCGAAGCCGCCAGGGCGAAAGGCTAGAGTCTCTCGGGGTCTGACGGAACCAGCCCGCTTCCCCTGCCCCGCAAAGCAGGCCCCCTTGCCAAGGATACCCCTTCCCCTCTAAACCCGCTTCTCCGGCAATGGCCGGGGGCCGGGAAAAAGCCTGAGCCGCAGGCGATGGGAGGACGGGCATGATCGATCTTACAAAAGTCAGAGCGGAAACGCCGGCCTGCGAAGAAGTGCTGCACTTCAACAACGCCGGCGCGGCCCTGATGCCTGACCCTGTCGTGGTGCGCCAGCTCGCCCATATCCACCGCGAGGCCGAGATCGGCGGCTACGAGGCGGCAAGGGAGGCCGCCGAAGAGATCGACGGAGTCTATCGCAGCATCGCGCGCCTGCTGAACGCCGCGCCGGAAGAAATCGCCCTGATGGAGAACGCGACGGCGGCATGGAACGCGGCCTTTTTCGCCTTCGACTTCCAGCCCGGCGACCGCCTGCTGACCGGCGAGGCGGAATACGCCAGCAACTATCTGAACTACCTGAAGCTGGCGCGCAGCAAGGGCCTTGTGGTGGAGGCCATCCCCTCCACCTCGGAGGGCGAACTTTCGATCCCGGCCCTGGAAGCCGCCTGCGCCAAGCCGGGGGTAAAGCTGATCGCCGTCACCCATGTGCCGACCAACGGCGGCCTGGTGAACCCGGCGGAGGAGATCGGCCGGGTCGCACGCAGCCACGGCATCCCCTTCCTGCTCGATGCCTGCCAGTCGGCAGGGCAGATCAACCTGGATGTGGAAAAGCTCGGCTGCGACCTGCTGTCGGTCACCGGGCGCAAATATCTGCGCGGGCCGCGCGGCAGCGGGTTTCTCTATGTCCGGCGTGGCTTCCTGGACCAGGTCGAACCGCCAGTCCTGGACCTGCGCGCCGCCAAGTGGGTAACGCCGGACCGCTACGAACTGCGGCCCGATGCCAAACGCTTCGAAAACTGGGAGTACAACTACGCCGCCGTGCTGGGCCTCGGCGTCGCCGTAGACTACGCCCTGGCCATCGGCCTGCCCGAGATCGAAGCGCGGGTGTGCACGCTGGCCACTGGCCTGCGTGAACGGCTCGCCGCCCTTCCCGGCGTGACGGTGCAGGACATCGGCAGCCGCCGCTGCGGTATCTGCGTCTTCCAGGCCGAGGGGATAGAGGCCAGCGACATCCGGGAGCGGCTCAGTGCGCAGGGCATCAACACCTCGGTCACCGATCCGAACTCGACGCTGTTGGATGCGACCAAAAGACGCCTGCCCGATCTCCTCCGCGCCTCGGTCCACTACTACAACAGCGAAGACGAACTGGACCGCTTCGCCGCGGCGGTGAAGGAGATGGTGACCGCCTAACGCTTCGGTCCGTCGAAGAAGTCGACGGGCATCATCAGCTTATTGGTCTGAGAGATGAGCGCGCCCAGTTCCGCCGAGCGTTTGAGATAGTCCTGCCAGCCGGGGTCGGCCTGCATGGCGGCGCGGCGCGTCTCGCGATCCCCGGCGTTCTCGTAGACCCAGATGTGGACGTACTCGTTGGGGTCGCCGGTCTCCGTGCGCAGATAGGCCAGCGGCTGGCCCAGGTGCCGGGTCTGCGCCGGCTTGCCGTAGAGCTCATAAAGATCGAAGTGGGCCTTCATCGTATTCGGTTTCACCCGGTAGGTGCGCACGTCCAAAAGCATGGCTTGTCCTCGTCATGTAGGTTGATTGATTGAAAGATGGCCGCTGGCCATTCGCATCGAAGGCGTCAGGCCCAGTCCACCTCGCCCTGCATGGCGAGAAAACCGTCGTGGTCGGTGACCCAGAGGTCGGCGCGATTTGAACGCCCATCCGGGGCACCGCAGACCGTGAAGGGCCTGGTGTCGAAGATCGGGCGCAGGGCGCGAAAGGCGAAGCGTGTCACGCGGGCCGCCGGCTCTTCGCGCCGCACCAGGCCGACCATCAGAGTGGCCAGCAGAGGCCCGTGGACGATGAGGCCGGGATAGCCTTCCTCCTGCGTCGTGTAGGGCTGGTCGTAGTGGATGCGGTGACCGTTGAAGGTCAGCGCCGAGTAGCGGAACAGCAGCACCGGCGAGGGAGAAACGTTTTGTACCCAGGCGCCGTCGGCAGGCGCCGGCTTGCCTGGCGGCAGGGCCGCGCCCTTGGCCGCGGCCTCCCGATAAACGATGTCGTGCTCCTCGACGACGCAGAGGCCCGCGCCGTCGTCCAGCACATGTTCGACGGTGACGAAGGCAAGCGGCCCGCTGCGCCCGATTTTCTGCGCCACCGACTTGATGGTGGAGCGGCGGGTAATGTCGGAACCGATTGCGAGCGGTTTCGGGAAGACGACCCGGCTGCCGGCCCACATGCGCCGCGGCAGGTCGATGGGCGGCAGGAACTCGCCGCGCGCCGCGTGACCGTCCGGGCCGAGTCCGGCGGTCGATGCCAAGGACCAGAAATAGGCCCAGTGCCAGAGCGGCGGCAGGGCCGCGCCGGGTTCCAGCACCGCGCCTGAATCGTCCAGGGTCGCCTGCAGGGCCCGCGCCCGGTTGAGATCCAGGCTGTCGCAGGCTTCCTCCTGGCGGCCGACCCAATCGGACCAATCATCGTTGGTTCCGCTCATGCGCCGAACTCCTTGCGCAGCGCCGTTCCTTGCGCATCCAGGGCCGGCACGCTGCCGAAGAGCGGCGCCACGCCGCGCTCTTCCACAGGAGGCGCGACCAGATCCACCGGGCCGCCGGGCGTCTCCACCGTGACACGGCGCAGCTGCGGATGGGCGCTGAGATCGGCCGGGCTATTCACCGCCCCGAAGGCGATGCCCGCCTGATGCAGCAGGTCGACCAACGCCGCGCGGTCGAGCTGTGTGAAACAGCTTTCGATCTCCCGGTCCAGCGCCGCACGGTTATCCACCCGCGCCGTGTTGTCGCAAAAGCGTGGGTCTTCGGCCAGGTCTGGTTGTTTCAGGACCTGTCCGACGAAGCGCAGCCATTCCCGCTCGTTCTGAATACAGATGACGATCTCCTCCCCCGCCGCGCAGGGATAGACGCCGTAGGGCGCGATGCTCGGGTGGTTGAGGCCGACCCGCTGCGGCGCGCCCGGGCCGTAGTCGTGATGCAGCAGCGGTACGGTCATCCAGTCCGCCATGCCGCTGAACAGCGACGCGGCCAGGCCTGCCCCTTCGCCGGTACGGGCGCGGCGCAGCAGCGCTTCAAGCACGGCCTGATAGGCGTACATGCCGCAGGCGATATCACAGACCGAAACGCCGACGCGGCCCGGCCCCTCCGGCCGTCCGGTGATCGACGCCAGTCCGCTTTCGGCCTGTACCAGCAGATCATAGGCCTTCATCTGCGCATAGGGGCCGCTGTCGCCGTAGCCGGAGATGTCGCAGGTGATGAGGCGCGGGTCGGCTTCGCGCAGTTCGTCCGACCCCAGACCCAGGCGTTGCGCCGCGCCGGGCGCCAGGTTCTGGATGAAGATGTCGGCCTTGGCGATCATGCGCTTCACCAGGGCAAGATCTTCCGGTGTCTTCAGGTCGACGGCAATTGATTCCTTGCCCCGGTTCAGCCAGACGAAGTAAGCGCTCTCGCCCCTGGCGGCCCGGTCGTAGGCGCGGGCGAAGTCGCCCTCCGGCCGCTCCAGCTTGATCACCCGCGCGCCGGCGTCGGCCAAGCGGCAGCTGCAGTAGGGCGCCGCCACCGCCTGTTCCAGACTGACGACGAGCAGACCGTCCAGCGATCCCCCAAGCGGCCTGGTCTGTCGCTGCGTCATGGAGGATCCGGGGGCACATAGGTGGACTGAACGCTCTGCCTCTGCACGACCCGCTGCCACCAGGCCTCCAGGGACGGCTGCGCCTGAAGCAGTTGCTGGCCCTCCGGCGCCTCGAGGAAATAGTGAAACATGGGCGCCGCATGGGCATCGGCAAGACTGAAGTCAGAACCGGTGAAGTAGGCATGATCGCCGAGCAGAGCGGCCAGGGCTGCAAGACAGCGGTCCGCCTTGGGCAGGGCGGCGGCGATGATCGCCTCATCGGCCTCGCCTTCGCGGGGGCGCTCAATGCTCTGGATGAAAATCTGCCGCACCATCGGCCAATAACCCTGGCCATCGAGTACCGAGATCACCTGCGCCATCAGGGCGCGATCCCGGGCCGAGCCCGGCTGTAGTGACGGTCCCAGGAAACCCTCGTCGATGTAACGGGTGATGGCGCGGGCCTCATAGAGCCGGAAGCCGTCATGCTCGAAGGCCGGCACCAGGCCGAAGGGATGACGCTCCAGCCAGTCCTCGGGCCAGTCCTTGCGGTCGAAGACGTCGAATTCGACCTGGTCGTAGGCGACGCCCTTCTCCGCCAGGGCGATCTTCACGATGCGAACGTAAACGCTGTAGGAGGGACCGAAGAGCGTGGGCTTCATGATCAATCTCAGTAGGACCGCGGCATGCCGAGCACATGCTCGGCAAGATAAGCAAGGATCAGGTTGGTGGAGATCGGCGCCACCTGATAAAGCCGGGCCTCACGGTACTTGCGCTCGATATCATATTCCTCGGCGAAACCGAAACCGCCGTGGGTCTGCAGGCAGGCTTCCGCCGCCGCCCAGGAGGCCTCAGAGGCCAGCAGCTTGGCCATGTTGGCCTCCTTGCCGCAGCGCTGCCCGGCGTCAAACAAAGCCGCCGCCTGTGCCACCATGAGCGCCGCCGCCTCGCTCTGGGCATAAGCGCGGGCAATGGGAAACTGCACCCCCTGGTTCTGGCCGATGGGCCGTCCGAAAACTTTTCGTTCTCCAGCGTAGGCGCTGGCCTTCGCAGTGAACCAGCGGGCATCGCCGATGCATTCGGCGGCGATCAGAATGCGCTCGGCATTCATGCCGTCGAGAATATAGCGAAAGCCCTGCCCTTCGACGCCGATCAGGTTCTCCGCCGGCACTTCCAGGTTGTCGAAGAACACCTCCGTCGCCGCATGGTTCATCATGGCGCGGATCGGCTTGATGGTGACGCCCTGGCCGACGGCCTCTCGCAGATCGACGAGGAAGACCGAAAGCCCCTCGCCTTTCTTCTCCACCCGGTCTTTCGAAGTCGTGCGGGCGAGAAGCAGCATCAGATCGGAATGTTCGGCGCGGCTGGTCCAGACCTTCTGGCCGTTGACGATGTAGCGCTCACCTTCGCGCTTCGCCGTGGTGGCGAGGCTCAGGGTGTCGGTACCGCTGGTCGGCTCGGTCACCCCAAAGGCCTGCAGGCGCAGGGCTCCCTCGGCAATGCCCGGCAGCCAGCGCTGTTTCTGCGCGTCGCTGCCGTGTTTCAGCAGGGTGCCCATGGTGTACATCTGGGCATGGCAGGCCGCACCGTTGCAGCCCGCCTTGTGTATCTCCTCCAGCACCGCCGCTGCGGCCGAGAGCGGCAGACCGCTGCCGCCGTAGGCCTCTGGAATCAGTGCGGCAAGATACCCTGCCTCGGTCAGGGCCCTTACGAAGGCCTCGGGATAGGCCCGCCCGGCATCCAGTTCCCGCCAGTAGGCGCCGGGGAAATTCGCGCAGAGGGCGCGAACGCCCGCGCGGACTTCAGGGAAGGTTTCATCGTTTGTCATGGCTGACGACAGCCTAACGCATCACTGTCGCGCTGCAAGACCGAGGCGCGCAACCCTGCCTTGCTCAGCTGCGTATAGCATCCATCAGCGGGCGCAACTGCCGGGCGATCGCGTCGTTGAGCGCCGAAAGGCTCATGTCCTCGGTCTTCACGAAAGTCGTGAACATCATGTTCATGTTGTTGAAGATCATCTCGCCGACGGCGGTGGCGTCGATGCCGACTTTCACCCGGCCGCTGCGTTGCAGACGCTTGATCAACTCGCAAAGCTGCTCGGCGAGGCGGTTGTCGAGATCCCTATAGCGCCTGCCGAAAGGCGATTCCGGCTGGCTTGTCGAGATTGCCATGGCGTGGCGCCACATCTCTTTATTCAGATAGACCAGGGAGTGATCGAGGTAGATGCCGATCAGGGCATTGACCGCAGCGCTGGCTTCAGCCGGCGGATGGTCGATCAACTTCGCGCCGGCGGCGAGAACCTCGTTCACCTCCATCGACACGATGGCGACCAGCAGATCGCCTTTGTTCCGGTAGTAATTGTAGACGGTGCCGATGGCGACCTCGGCTTCCGCCGCAATGGTCTCGATCTTCGTGCGGTCGTAACCCTCTTCGCGAAACAGATGGCTTGCCGCCTTCAGAATGCGGTGATCGCGGTCGGCCTTCTGCTTTGCTCTCAATCCGGTCATCGCGTATCCATGGCATAGAGAATGAATTGACTCAAGTTTAGAATTGGTTCATTTTTTTGACGTGAACCTTGCAAAAACGGCAAGATCCGTGCCGCCGCAGATCCGGAAAGTCCGGCGGACCACCAACAAGAACAGGGAGAGTTGGATGTTTTCTCTTACCCAGGGTCATGTGAAATCCGCCCTGCCACGCCATAGCGGCCGGCTTCTCGGAGCCGCTGTCGTCACAGCGGGCGTTGCAACGGGCTCGGTCTTGTTTCCCCTTTCCGCCCAAGCCGCCGAAGAATTGAATGCGCTGGTCTGGTGCGACCACACCGATCCGGCCTTGATCAAGCCCTTCGAAGAAAAGTACGGCGTCAAAGTCAACCTGAAGGAATACGAAGGCACCGGTGCCGCCCTGGCGATCGTCGAGCAGTCCCGTCCCGGCGACTGGGACGTCTTCGTGATCGACGGCGTCGACGTACCGCGGGTCGTCGAAGCCGGACTGCTGGCCGAGTTGCCGAAGGGCGAACTGCCGCTGGCGGACACCTTCTCCCAGGTACAGATGACCGACGTCACCCACAAAGACGGCAAGATGTACGCGATCATGGAGAAGTTCGGCTACAACGTGATCAGCTACGACAAATCCAAGGTCGATCCCGCCGACATGCGCGACCTCCAGACGCTGTGGTCGGACAAATACAAAAGCCGGATCGCGGTCTACGACTACTACATCCCGCTGATGAATCTGGTGGCGCTGAAGATGGGTATGAAGCCCAGCGACATCACCGCCGACAAGCTGCCCGCGATAAGAGACGAGCTGTTCAAGCTGAAGGACAATTCGGCAATGGTCGGCGAGGTGGTTTCCTCCACCACGGCCCTGGCGACCGGTGAGGCCGATATCCTCATCGGCGGCGGCGAATGGGCGGTTGCCGTCATGCAGTCGGAAAACCCCGACCTGGACTGGGTGCTGCCCGACCAGGGCGGTATTCTGTGGAGCCAATCGCTCGCCGTCTTCAAGGACTCGAAGAACAAGGACTTGGCGGTCGAATTCGTGAAGTACGTCATGAGCCCGGAGGGCCAGGCACGCCTGGCGACCTCCTCCTGCTTCTGGGGCATGCCGGCGAACAAAAAGGCCGGCGCCTTGCTGTCACCGGAACAAAAGAGCGCGCTGCGCTGGGACGAGCAGGAAAAATTTCTCGCCAACTCCCACCGCTACTTCATCCCGGATGCCGAACTGGATGCCGAGATGCTCGATGTCTGGACCGAGTTCCTGCAGCACTAGGCTGCCGCGATCCTGACTGCTTTGGCTGAAAGACCATGACCGACAGACCCCCCAGGTATCTGAGCGCACGCGTCAGGGCCTGGGGGCTTCTGCTGCCCGCCTTTTTATGGACGATCGCCTTTTTCTTCGCGCCTCTGGCGATCATGGGCCTCTACAGCCTGTGGCAGCGGGTCGGCACCAGGCTGGTCAGCGAAATCAGCCTTCAGAATTACGAAAAGTTCTTCGCCAAGAGCTTCCTGTTCCAATCGCTGGTCAACTCCATCGAAGTGACGGTGATGGTGACGGTCATCAGCGTTCTGCTGGCCTATCCGCTGGCCTATATCCTGGCCGAACGGGTGCCGCGGCGCTGGCAGCGCCTCGCCCTGATCCTCGCCATCCTGCCGTTCTGGACCTCCTATGTCGTGCGCTCCTACAGCTGGCTGCTGGTGCTGTCGGAGGGGGGCATTCTGTCGAACTTTCTGCTCGACATGGGAATCACCGAAGACCCGGTTTCCTTCGCCAACAACCGCGGGGCCACCGTCGTCGGCTTCGTCCACTTCTTCGTGATGCTGCTGACCCTCACCATCTACGCCAATCTGGTGCAACTGTCGCCAAGCTATCGCAAGGCCGCCGCGGACCTGGGTGCCGGGCCACTGCGCGCCTTCCTGCACGTGACCCTGCCGCTGACTCTTCCGGGCATCATGGTCGGCGCCTTCCTGACCTTTGTTCTGTGCATCGGCGACTACATCACGCCGCAGATCCTGGGCGGCAGCCGCGAGCTGCTGCTGCCCCAGACGATTATGATGCAGATCGCCCGGCGCTCCGACTTTCCCATGGCCTCGGCCCTGGCGATGATCCTGATGGCCGTGGTCAGCCTGGTCTACCTGGCCTGCGCGCGCTGGCTGAAGATCGACAGGGTGTGACCATGATCCATCGAGCCCTGCCCGCGTTGCGCGCCGCGCCAGTCTGGATTTACGTCATTCTGATTTACGGCTTCATCTTTCTGCCGGTCGGCGTGCTGGTGCTGTTTTCCTTCCAGGGCTCGCGGGTGCCGGTGCCGCCTTTCAACGGACCGTCCCTGCAGTGGTACGAGGCGGTCTTCACCGACGAACGGATGATGGACGCTTTGACGAACTCGGTGATCGTTGCGCTGGCCTCGTCACTGGTCTCGGTGGTCCTCGGCTTCCTCGCCGCCTATGCCCTGGCCCGCCACCGCCTGCCCTTCGCCCGGGTGCTGCAGGGCTTTCTCACCGCGCCCCTGACGGTCAGCTACCTGATCATCGCCATGGGGCTGCTGATCACCTTCAACCAGCTGGGCGTGCCCAAGTCGCTGCTGACCGTCGGCATCGGGCATGTGGTGATCAACCTGCCGCTCTGCTTTGCCATCGTCTACAGCCAGATGGGCGCTCATCAGGCCAACATCGAGCGCGCGGCGCGCGACCTCGGCGCCCGGGAATGGCAGGTTCTCGCCCTGGTGACGGTGCCGATGATGTGGCCGGCGCTGTTCGCCGGCTTCTTCCTCTCCGTCACCTTTTCCTGGGACGAGTTCATCATCGCCTTCATGGTCAGCCGCTTCGAGGTTACCCTGCCGGTCGAGATCTGGAGCATGCTGCGCACCGGCCTGAACCCCAAGACCAATGCCGTCGGCAGCTTTGTGTTCCTGATTTCCGTCGCCACCGTCCTGCTGCTGGACTTCGTCGTCTTCCGGAGAAAGAAAACGTGACCCTCCCCGCCGTCGAGTTTCGCGACATCGCCATGCGCTTCGGCGGCAAGGTCGCGCTTCAGGGCATCAACCTGACCATCGAAGCAGGCAGCTTTGTTGTCTTGCTGGGGCCGTCCGGCGGCGGCAAGACCACCCTGCTGAACATCCTCGGCGGCTTTCTCGACCCCACGGAAGGACGGGTTTTCATCGACGGCAGGGACGTCACCCGGATGCCGCCGGCAAAACGTCCGACAACCACGGTTTTCCAGGACTACGCCCTGTTTCCCCACATGTCGATTGCGGCCAACGTGGCTTTCGGGCTGAAGATGCGCAGGGTCGCGAAGGACCAGCAAAGGATACGGACCGAGCGCGCGCTCGACATGGTCGGCCTCGGCCACACCGCGGCGCGGCGCATTCACGAGCTTTCCGGCGGCCAGCGCCAGCGCATCGCCCTGGCCCGTGCCCTGGTGGTCGAGCCCTCGGTGCTGCTGCTCGACGAACCCCTGGGCGCACTCGACCTCAAACTGCGCCGCCAGATGCAGGAAGAACTGAAGCTGATCCAGAAGCGGGTCGGAACCACCTTCGTTCATGTGACCCACGACCAGGAAGAGGCGATGGCCATCGGCGACGTCATCGTGGTGATGAACGACGGCTTCATCGAGGACATCGGTTCACCGGAACGGGTCTACCTGCAGCCCTCCTCCAGGTTCACCGCCAACTTCATGGGCGACAACAACCTGATCGAGGGTAGCATCACCGATGCCGCAGGCGAGCGTATCCACGTCGAGACAACCTTCGGCGGATTCAGCCTTACGGGCAAGGCCGACAAGGGCGCCAAGGTGGCACTGTCACTGCGCCCCGAACACCTCCATCCGGACGCGGCGGGGGAACGGGCCAAAATCGGCACCGCCAAGGTTGTCGAATCAGGTTTCTTCGGCACCCATCATCAATGCATGGCAAAACTCGACGGGTCGGACAACACCGTGAAACTACGCTTGCCGCAAAAACAGATGATCCGGCCCGGCGAAGCCCTGACCCTCTACGCCGACCCCGCCGACATGGTGCTGCTGACCCGCTAGAGCATTTTCGGTTTAGACGGCACCGGCCCGCTCCCCTCCCGGCCACCCAATGCGATTATCCTGGTGGGTGGCCGGGAGGGGGAGCGGGCTGGAACCGCTTCGACGTAAGTCGAAAAGACCCTAGGCTCCTTTTTCCTCAAGGAACTGGCGGATCAGGCTGCGGTAGCGCGCGCCGTCGAAGCTGGGGAAATGGCCGCCGTGTACAACGCGGACCGGCAGGTCATGGATCCGTTTCATGGTCGCGACATAGACGGCGAGATCGGAATGATAGGCATCGTCGATAAGGGGCCCGTCGTAGACGGTATCACCTGAGATCAAAACGCCGCTCGCCGCTTCAAACAGCATGATACCCCCGGGGGAATGACCGGGCGTATGAACGACCGAGAAGTGGCGGTCGCCGAGATCGATGACGTCGCCGTCCTCCAGCAGCCGTGTGGCCGCCGCCGGCGTGACCTCGTAGCTTTCCGAAACGTAGTCGCCGGGCGGCAGGGCGGTGAAGATGTCGTCGGTCACATAAGGATCCGCCAAGGTCTCCTTGCGTCCCGGTGCGGCCATCAGCGCGGCCTCGTCTTTGTGGACGGCACGCTCAGGAAACTCATGATGACAGCCGATATGATCGAAGTGGGTGTGGCTGGCAACCGCCGTCAGCGGCCGCTCGGCCAGCGCCCCGATCTGCCCGCGCAGGCTGACCACCCCCATGCCGGAATCGACCAGCATGTCGCGGTCCCGGCCCCGCACATGCCAGATGTTGCAACGGTAGAACTCTTTGATATAGGGCTCCCAGATGTGGGTGATGCCGTCACCCGCCCCTGCCGTGCGATACCAGGCCTCTTCCGTCGCGATCTGCATTGCTGTCACCGGCTCCCTTCTGTGCGACCGATGAAAGACAGCAGCGCCCGACAAGTCAAGGCGCTGGCCGTTCTGTCAGGGGGCTGGCACCTGGCTTGCCCCTGAAGACCCGAAAGACTGGCGGAGGCTTGCCACCGGCGCCTAGAATGCGCAGCGAGCAACGCCGGTAAGAGATTCTATGAGTGAACCGCCCCTTCTTAAGCATACCGCCGTCCTGCGGGAACATCTTGCCCTGGCCGGCGCCAGGGTGGCCGATGTCGGCTGCGGCGACGGCGGACTGGTACGGGTTATGACCAGGGCGGGAGCGGCGGTTCTCGGCATCGATCCCGGCCCGCAGCAACTGGCGCGGGCCCGCGCGGCGGAGCCGGCCGGCGATGAGTCCTACCTCTGCGCCTTCGGCGAGCAGCTTCCCCTGGCCGATGCCAGCCTGGACGCCGTCGTCTATTTCAACGCCCTGCACCACGTTCCGGTCGAGGTTCAGGGCGCGGCGCTGGACGAGGCCGCCCGGGTGGTCAGGCCGGGCGGTTTTGTCTACGTGCAGGAGCCACTGGCCGAAGGCACGCACTTCGCGCTGGTGCAGCCCATCGAAGACGAGACCGAGGTGCGGGCGCAGGCCTATGAAGCCCTGCAAGCGGCCTGCGCCGATGAGGAATTGGAAGAGGTCGAGGAGTTCCGCTATCGCGCCCCGCATCGCGTGGCGAGCTTTGAGGCCTTCCGTGACGGCCTGATCGCGGTCGACCCGAAGCGGCGCCCCACAGTGGAGGCGGCGGAAGAGTCGTTGCGGCAGGCCTTTATGGCGGCTGGAGAACAGCGTGAGGGCGCCTTCTGGTTCGAGATACCCAGCCGGTTGAACCTGTTGCAGCGGATTTAGGACCCAGGATCCGACCCATGGCCATACGCTACATCTCCGAGCACGACTCGCCCGACGATCCCGGCGGCATCATCCGCGAGGTTCTGGAGATGGGCGAAGCTTTTCCCGGCCCGGCGGAAGATGTCGTCCTCACCTGGGTCCTGCGCCTGGGCGACGGGCGCGATCCGGCCGGGGCGGCCCGGCGGCTGATCGACGACTATCGTCTGGGCGAGGCGCCGCAGCCCGGCGGCCCCTGCGGGCGCGTGATCGAGATGCTGAAGGAAACCGCGACCTTTCCCGAAGACCGCATGACCCGGCACCTCTGCCAGCCACGGCGGCGCGGCGGCTGGCGGCGCAACAGAAGCTGAGGCATTCGGCGCAAGGCATGAACCCAAGGATCATCGACAACCGCTCGGCGAGGCGGCTTTTCCTGCAGCGCCAGGGGCTTTCAGACTCGCCTTATCGTAAAATCGGCGACCCGGACCTGCTGGCGCTGATCGAGCGGCTGGGCTTCGTCCAGGTCGATTCGATCCAGACGGTGGAGCGCGCTCATCACATGATCCTCTTCGCGCGCAACCAGACCTATCGTCATAAACAGCTCAGCCGGCTTATCGAGAAAGAGGCTGAGCTGTTCGAAAACTGGACCCACGATGCCTCGATCATCCCCAGCCGCTTCTTCCCGTATTGGAAAAGGCGCTTCGCCGTCCGAGGTGAGATGCTTCGGGAGCGCTGGGGCAAGACCCGGCGCGGGGACTTCGAGAGCGAAGTGAAGAACGTGCTCCACCACATCCGCGACAACGGCCCGGCCCTGGCACGCGACCTGGGCAACGGTGACCCCAAGACCCCGAAGGGCAGCAGCGGCTGGTGGGACTGGCATCCCTCAAAGACCGCGCTGGAATATCTCTGGCACAGCGGCCAGCTGGCCGTGGCGGCACGCTCCGGCTTCCAGAAGGTCTACGACCTGACGGAACGGGTCATCGCCGCCGAGCATCGCGATGCCGAGCCCACATCGGAAGAGATCATCGACTGGGCCTGCCGGGCGGCACTCGACCGCCTGGGCATCGCCACGTCCGGCGAGATTGCCGCTTTCTGGGATCTGGTCACGGCGGAGGAAGCCAAGACCTGGTGCCAGGCCCGGAAAGATGATGCGCTGGAAGAGGTGCTGGTAAAAGGCGCCGGAGACGAACGCCCCCGCGCTGCCTTCTGCTGGGCGGACAACGACCCAATGCACGACCTGCCCGAGGCGCCGAAGCGAATTAGAGTGCTCAGCCCCTTCGACCCGCTGATCCGCGACCGCAACCGTACCCAGCGGCTGTTCGGTTTTCACTACCGCATCGAGGTCTTCGTGCCGGCGGCCAAGCGCCAATTCGGCTACTACGTCTTTCCCCTGCTGGAAGGCGAGCGCCTGATCGGCCGCATCGACATGAAGCACGAGCGCGACAGCGGCGCTCTACGGGTAAAAGGCCTCTGGCTGGAGCCCAAGATAAAACTCTCCGCCGCGCGACTGGATCGCCTGGAGGCCGAACTGGAACGCCAGCGCCGCTTCACCGGGGCCGAGCGCGTGGTCTTTGAAGACGATTATCTGAAGAGCGCGACTTAACGCTGTTCTATGACGGAGCCCCGTGGCGCATCATCGTCCGGGTCAGCCGATAGAGCACAACGGCATTCAGAATGTGCCAGAAGTAGTGGGTGCCGATGGGCAGCACCTCGCAAAGCGGCAGGTCGACAGTCCGGAAGCTCAGCGAGACGGCAAAGATGACGGCGGCGATCAGGATTTCCCGGCCCGCCGGATGGCGGCGGGCGAAATGAAGAAAACCGCCGACCCCCAGCATGGCCGCCAGCGCAACGGCATAGGTGGAAACGCTGAAGCCGAAAAGGATCGGCATCGCCGTGACCAGGGCGAGCACCGCCACCAGGCTCAACAGGCACATCCAAAGCGGCAGAACGACCAGACGCCGGAGCGACAGATACATGTAGAGCAGGATGAAGAGCGCGATGGGGACAACATCGGCCAAGGCCGACCAGAGCACCGCAAAGGTGTGGAACAGACCGCTGCCAAGGCCGATCAAGAAGGTCAACCCCACCAGGGTCCCGATGGCCGGATCGCGCCGCACCGCCTGGTCCTGCCGACGCAGCGCCATAACCAGAAGAATTCCCGCGACAATGAACGCCAGGTTGCTGACGGCATTCAGCGGCTCGGCCCAGAAAGCCGTGCCGACCCGCTCACAGTAGATATCGATCGCCCGGTTCATCTCAGTCCAACCTAACGCCGGGCGACGTCAGGTCAATCAAATCACCGGCCAAATCGACAGGCCAAATCAGAGGCGGCCGCGCCAGCGCGTCAGGGCGTAGAGCGCGAGGCCGGCGAGCAGCCCCCAAAAGGCGCTGCCGACACCCAGGAACGAGAGGCCGGAGGCGGTAACCACGAAGGTGACCACAGCGGGGAGCCGATCCTCGGCCTCGCCCAGGGCATCGGTCAGGGCCGCCGCAAAGGGGCCGAGCAGCGCCAGACCCGCCACCGCCATGATGAGATAGGTCGGCAAGGCCAGCACGAAAGCGGCGATGGCCGCCGCCATCAGGCCGAACAGTACATAGAAGGCGCCCGACACCAGGGCCGCCCAGTAACGCCGCTGGGGATCCGGGTGGGCATCCGGCCCGGCGCAGAGCGCCGCCGTAATCGCCGCAAGATTGACCGCATGCCCGCCGAAGGGCGCCGCGAGCAGGCTGAACAAGCCGGTGGCCGCAAACAGCGGGCCCGGCGTCGGACGATAGCCGTTGGCGTTCAACACCGCGACCCCGGGAATGTTCTGCGAGGCCATGGTGACGATGAAGAGCGGCAGGGCGATGCCGATCAAAGCGGCCAGTGAGAACTCGGGGATTACCAGCACCGGCCGGGGAATCAGATAGGCGCTCTCAAACGGCGGCAGGTCGTTGGTCAGCACGATAACGGCGATGGTCACGACCAGGGCAGCCGGCACCGCGTAGAGCCGCTTGAAACGCCAGACCAGGGCCCAGGCAAGGATAATCGGCAAAGCCAGTTCCGGCCCCTCGGCCACGGCCTGCACCGGCGCCAGACAGAAAGTCAGCAGCACCCCGGCCAGCATGGCATTGGCCAGTGATGCCGGGATTGCGGCGACCCAGCGCCCCAGAGGCTTCCACAGGCCGGAGAGAACGATGAGTACGCCGCAGATCATGAAAGCGCCGACGGCAGCGGCGAAGCCGCCCGCCAGCGGTCCGGTGGTTGCCAGCAGGGCGGCACCCGGGGTCGACCAGGCAATGCTGACCGGCAGCTTGGTCTTCAGGCTGAGAAAAACGCCGCAAAGGCCCATGGCGAGGGAAAGAGCCATGAGGCCCGAAGCCGCCTCGGCACGGCTGGCGCCGATGGCATCCAGGCCCTGCAGCACCACGGCAAAGGAACTGGCGAAGCCGACCAGCGCCGCCAGCAAACCGGCGCTCGCCGCCTGCATCGAAAACCCAGCGAAACGGCCCATGACTTTATCGCCCAGTCACCCCCAGAGCGCCGCTACGGGCGGGTAGGCCAGGCCGTCGTCGAAACGCAGGCCGTCGGGACGGTCCTCGGCCAGCAGCAGCGGGCCGTCGAGGTCGACCACCGGCGCGCCCTGAGCCAGAATCACCGCCGGCGCCATGGCCAGCGACGTCGCCAGCATGCAGCCGACCATGATGCCGAAGCCCTCCGCCTCGGCGGCCTGTTTCAGTTTCAGGGCCTCGGTCAGGCCGCCGGCCTTGTCGAGCTTGATGTTGACCATGTCGTAGCGGCCCCTGAGGCCCGCCAGGGTCGCGGTATCGTGGCAGGACTCATCGGCACAGACCGGCACCGGGCGTTTCATGCCGGCCAGCGCCGCATCCTCGCCGACAGGCAGCGGCTGTTCGATCATCTCAACGCCGAGCACCGCCAGTTGCGGCGCCAGCTGTGCATAGTCCGCCGCCGACCAGCCCTCGTTGGCGTCGACGATAATGCGCGACAGGGGCGCCTTTTCACGCACCGCGGCAACCCGCGCCATATCCTCAGGTCCGGCAAGCTTCAGCTTCAACAGCGGACGCTCAGCGTTGTCCGCCGCCGCCTTGGCCATCACCTCCACCGTGTCGAGGGAAAGCGTATAGGCGGTCACCACCGGCCCTGGTTCGTTGGCGCCGATCAGCTGCCAGTAGCGGTGCCCGGCCTGCTTGGCCTCCAGGTCCCAGAAGGCGCAGTCCACCGCGTTGCGCGCGGCCCCGGCAGGCAGGACCTGCTGCAGGCCCTGGCGATCCAGGCCCTGGGCAAGGCGCGGCCGCAGCGCCTCTATATCGGCAATGACGCCCGCCATGGTCTCCCCATAGCGGGTGTAAGGCACCGCCTCGCCGCGCCCGACATGCCCGCCGGCGCTGAGTTCGACCACCACCACCTCGGCGCTGGTCTTGCTGCCGCGCGAGATGGTGAAGCTGCCCCGGATCGGCCAGGATTCCGAGGTAACGCTGAGCTCCGTCACCGTCAGACCTGCTGGAGCCGGTCGACCAGGGGCTTCACCCCGCCCTGGAAAGGGTCTACCGACGGCAAATCGAACTCGTCCTCCAGGCGGCGCAGGTAGCCGGCCCGCTCGGATTCGGGCATCTGCGAGGTGTTCACCGCCACGCCGATAAAGCGCACCGCCGGATTGGTCAGGCGGGCGGCGGACAGATTGGCATCCATACAGGCCTGCAGGCCCGGCAGCGTAAAGTCGGGCAGGCCGCGCATGTGCCGGCGCGTCGGCTCGTGACAGAGGATCAGGGCGTCAGGCTGGGCGCCGTGCAACAGGCCCATTGAAACCCCGGCAAAGGAGGCATGGAACAGCGAGCCCTGGCCCTCGACGATATCCCAGTGATCATCGTCGTTGGCCGGCGAGAGATACTCCACCGCACCGGAAATGAAATCGGCCACCACGGCATCGATGGAAACACCCTGCCCGGCAATCAGGATACCGGTCTGGCCGGTGGCGCGGAAGTCGACCTTCATGCCCCGGGCCTGCATTTCCTTCTCCACCGCCAGGGCCGCATACATCTTGCCCACCGAGCAATCCGTACCGACCGCCAGCAGGCGCTTGCCTGGGCGTTTGCTGCCACTGGCGACCTCGAACTCGCGGTCGGGGTGGCGTACATCGAAGAGTTGGCGGCCGTGCTGCTTCGCCACCGCCTTCAGCGCCGGTACATCGATCAGCCGGTTGTGCAGCCCGGCGGCGATGTCGAAACCCAGCATCAGCGCTTGTTCCAGCACCGAGATCCAGCTGTCCGAGAACACCCCGCCGCGGTTCGCCACGCCGATCACCAGCGTCCTGGCACCGGCCTCCTTGGCCGCCTCCAGGCTCATATCGGGCAAACCCAGATCGGCCTGACAGCCCTCCAGCCGCAATTGCCCCAGACACCAATCTGGGCGCCAATGGGCGATCCCCTGGGCGGTCTTCGCCGTCAATTGATCCGGCGCATCGCCGAGAAACAAAAGATATGGATGCTCGATTGCCATCTGCCCCTAGACCCCGTCTTTCGCGGGACCGCTGCGCCAGATCGTGCTCCGGGCCGCAGCAACCCCTCAGTTGATTGCATACATGTCGATCGCTCTCCGCCCCCGCCGGGGCGGCGCGGCATCTTAGGGACAACAAGCCGCCGCGCCAAGCCGAGCGAGACGGTTTTCCGAGCCTTGTGCCTGGCCTATGATCGACCGGCCCGCCCTCTTGCGCAGCGCCCTCTTGCACAGAAACGCCCGATCTCCATGACCGAAACGCCCGACAGGCCGCCTTCTGAAAGGGCCAGCGCCGGCCAACCCGCTGCCGGGCGGTCAGGCGCCGGGGGCGGACGGCCGGGCGATCAAAGCGGCGACTGGCATCGCCGGGTCTGGAAGCTGGCCGGCCCCATCATGCTGGCCAACCTGACCACACCCCTGCTCGGCGCCGTCGATACCGCCGTGGTCGGCCACCTGCCCGATCCCCGCTTTATCGGCGGCGTGGCGGTCGGCAGCCTGATTTTCAGCTTTCTGTTCTGGGGCTTCGGCTTCCTGAGGATGGGCACGACCGGCTTCACCGCCCAGGCCTTCGGTGCCGGTGACACGGCGGAACTGCGCGCCGCCCTGCTGCGCCCGCTGGCCCTTGCTGCCGTCTTCGGCCTGCTGATCATTCTTCTGCAGGCCCCGGTGAGGATTTTCGCGCTCTGGGCGGTCGACGCCAGCGCAGCGGTAAGCGGCGAGACTGCGGTCTATTTCGATGTGCGCGTCTGGTCTGCGCCCGCGACCCTGGCCAATTTCACCGTGCTCGGCTGGCTGCTCGGCGTCCAGCGGGCGCGCACCGCCCTGGTGCTGCAGATCGTTCTGAACGGCATCAATATCGTCCTCGACCTGATCTTCGTTCTGGGATTCGGCTGGGGCGTCGCCGGGGTCGCCTGGGCCACCCTGATCGCCGAAGTATCGGCCGCATTGCTGGGGGCGACGATCGTTCTCCACAGCCTGGGCCGCCTTCCGGGCGGTCAGGTTTTCGGAGGTCAGGATCTCACCCGCCTGATGGACCGCGGCAGGCTGCTGGCGCTGTTCAAGGTCAATGCAGACATCTTCCTCAGGACCATCATGCTGCTGCTCGCCTTCGGGGTGTTCACATCCCAGGGCGCCGGCCTCGGCGATCTGACCCTGGCCGGAAACGCGGTTCTGCTGCAGTTCCAGACCATCATCTCGCATGGCCTCGACGGCCTGGCCCATGCCGCCGAAATCCTGGTCGGCGGCGCTTACGGGGCGAAGAACCGCCGAACCTTCCGCCAGGCGGTACTGGTCTGCGGGCTTTGGTCGTTGGGCGCGGCCCTGTTGCTGAGTCTCTTCTTTATCGTGGCCGGGCAGGCGATCATCGCGCTTTTTACGGACATCGCCGCCGTACGGCAGTTTGCCGAAGACTATCTCTGGTGGATCATCCTGTCGCCGCTCGTATCGGTCTGGAGCTTCCTGCTCGACGGCGTATTCATCGGCGCGACGCGGACCGCGGCCATGCGTAACGCCATGGTCCTGTCCCTGATCTGCTTTCTCGCTGCGGCATGGCTGTTGGTGCCCGCCTTCGGCAACCACGGGCTCTGGCTGAGCTTCACCCTGTTCATGGCGGCAAGGGCCGTCACCATGGGCCTTTACTATCCCGCGCTTGAACGCAGTGCAGCGCCGGTAGCCAGGTAGAACTGAGCGGGAGGTGGGCGTTAAACGGCCAGGCGGGGCCGGTTCAGGGGGCGCAGCGGCTTGTCGAAGAGCGCCTCCAGCGTCGCATGACCATCGTCGATCGCGGCGGCATCGCAGTGCATGGCCGCAAAGCGGAGCGCCCAGATCGCCAGGCCCTGCTTTTGCAGGCAGGCCAACAGGCGCCGGGAAAGCACCTGCTCCGCCGAAGCGTCGTCATTGACCCCCGGCGGATGAATGAAGATGACGATGAGGGATCCGTCTCCCAGACGTTCGGTAATCAGATAGGCATCGTCAATGCCGACCAGGCGGCTGTCGCTGCCCTGCCTGAGACTGACCCGGCAAAGCGACAGGCGCAGATGGAGCCCGCGCAAACGGCGCAGACTGTCTCTGATGCCGTCAGGAACGGAGGGTGCCGGCCGGGTTGTCGGGCCACCCGGCCGGCGAAGGGGAAGCTCGGGGGAGAACCCGAAGGGAGGGGCCGTCAGAATGCTTCCCCTGTTCTGTCCCATATTGGCCGTCGCACTGTCGAACTGCGTCACTGTCGAACCGACGGGTCCGCCACCGTTTTCAGGCCTTTGAGATCCATGTTTGCTCCGCATCACGCCTAATCTATCCGCGATCACAACCAGGCGGTGCGTCAAAGTTGTGGCTGCGAAAGGCTCAAAATGCGACCGGATCGCAACAACTTCTGTAATATTTATGGGCAGTTAACAGGAGATTCTTAGGCAGCCAGGGGGAACCGCATGACCATGGCGAGGCCCCCGTCAGGACGATTTTCCGCGCGAACGCTGCCGCCAATCGCCTGAAGGTTGCGACGGACGATCCACAGGCCGATGCCCATGTGCGGGCTGCCTTCGCCGCCGTCAGCCGCCGTATCGCCGGCCACGGGCTGGGACCGCAGGGAGACATAGCGCTCGAATATCCGTGTCAGCTCGCCATGCGGTACGCCCGGCCCGCGGTCCAGCAGGGAAAGTTCGGCACGGTCATTCACCTTGCGCAGCTCGACAATGATCTTCGAACCATCGGGCGACACCTCGACAGCGTTGTCGATCACGTTCTCCAGCACCGTCTCCAGGAGATCCTCACCCGCAAGAATTGAAATTTCGGGCTGCAGGCGGGCATCGAGAATGAGCCGCCTGCTGGCAAAGGTGTCGGCATAGGCGGCCAGCATGCGCTCCAGCATCTCGGTCAGGCCGATGCGTTGGCGTGGCGGATCCAGCAGCTCGGCAGTGGTTTCCTCAAGCCGGCGGGCATAGGCGACAAGATGGTCGAGCCGATCGATGGAGACTTCCAACACGTCCAACGCCCTCTGACCGCGCACTTCCTCGGGCTCGACAAGGCGGCGCAGAGGCTCCAGCGACTGGCGCATGATCGCAATCGGCGTCTTGAAGGCATGGGCATTGTCCTCTGCCGCCAGCCGGATGCTTTCGGCAGAATCCTGCAACGCCAGGGTCATGCGGTCGAACTCCTCGGCGACCGGCGCCAACTCCGGCACCCGGTTCTGCTTGCCGAAGCTGATATGACCGGAAGTGCCGGTGCGGATGGAGCGCGCCAGATAGCGAAACCGCATCAGACCGCGCCAGATCGACACGAAAAGGCCGATGGTGAAGATCGCCATGGCGAAATAGATCGCTGCGGCGATCCGCACTTCAATGGTCTTCCAGTACGGCTGATCGATCGACGTGCCGAGGAACTCGGCCGTGGAATGGGTGGTGATCACCGCCCAGCAGCCGGCCTCGGTATTGATCGGCGTAATGGAGGTCAGCAACTCCTCCTCGCCGGAGGGGCGGCGGTGACGCAGGGCCATGGACAACTCGCCCCAGCAGCTCTGGGCAAGATTGTCGAAGACCCCCCGCTCCACCAGGCGGTCGCGTTCTTCGGTCAATTCCGTCGGGGCAATGGTCGGTTGGGAGGCAACGAAGAAGAAGCTTTCCGCCCCATATTCGCCAACGGGCCGGAACAGGATCTTGACCCCGGTCTGATCCGTGGCGAAACGCGCCACCTCGTCGTTCAGCAGGGGAAGCGAGGAGATTTCCTGCTGTTCCAACAGCGGCCGCAGGCTTTCGGCAACAACCCGGCCCTGTTCACGCACGCTCTCCATCAACAGGAAGCGTTTCTCCGCGTCCGCCTCTCTGAACTGGGTATAGAGGATGACCGGCACGGCGCAGAAGATGATCAGCAGCAGGACAAGCTTGCTGACGAGCGAGCGGAAAGGCAGCCCGAAGTAAAAACCCCGGGATGCCGAAGACGGCACCGGCCCTTCCACCCGCGCGACCATGACCTAGGCGCCTCCGCCCTTGCCGGCCTGATCGCGCCAGCGATAGCCGAAACCCGGATAGTTTTCGATCCCGTCGAAGGAATCGTCGACATCGCGGAATTTCTTGCGGATACGCTTGATGAACGACCGCACATTGGCGCGATAGCCGTCCGGACCATAGCCCGCAACGAAATCCTTGCCGCGCACGATGTCGTAGATCTGGCGATAGGACACGTCGCCGCCCTGCTGGGTGACCAAGAACAGCACAATGGCGAACTCGGTCAGGGTCAGGTCGATCTGCTTGTCATCCCAGAAAGCCCTTGAGATGTCGGTCTTCAGCTCCAGGGGGCCGTTGCGGATCACAGCGGGCGTCTGGCCTGAGCTGTCGGCAGAGGGTTTCACTCCCTCGGTGATCAGCTTCAGCCGCTGCAAGATGATCGGCAGACGGCGCGACTTGTCGATAAAGTCCACGGCCCCCCACTTCAGGGCCGCTTCCTCATAGATCTCATCGCTCAGCACGGTAAGGAAGATCACCGGCGTCTGGATACGGCACTCGCGCATGCGCCGAAGCACCGCCAGCCCGTCTAACCCCGGCATGCGCCAATCCAGCAGGACGGCCTCGGCCTCCTCGCCGGACATCATGAACTCCAGCGCGCTCTCGCCGTTGGCGAAGTCGACGACTTCGTAGCCTTCCTCCGCAAGATTGAGTCCGAGGGACTCTCGAAAAAGATCATCGTCATCGACGATGAATACACGATTGAATGTGGTCTCTGTCACGACCGGCTGCACAGCCATCATATTTCTCGCGCCTTGGGCGCCCCCTTTACTGTTGCCTGCTCCTCGCTCCTCGCTTCGCTAGCTGCCTCCGGCCGCCCCGTCCGCCGGCGGGACAGGGTCGTTACCCGGCTCCCCCCGCTCGGCTTCGGCCTGAGCCAGCAGCTCGCTCAAACAAAGGCGGGCAAAGTCGTCCGGCACGGTCTCACCGTCGGTTTCGCCCTCAGCCCCACCCTTGACCTTGTAAGTAAGCACCCGAAAGTCGCTTCCGCCGACCTTCGGATAGAAAAATATGTGGAGAACACAATTGCTGCCATTGTATGCCCAAATCTTGGCAGGCGGTTCCTCGATCAACAGCGCAGGATCGCCCAGCAACGCCGAGGTCCGCTCGAAATCGAGCCCGACCAAGGAGTCCGGATCGGCCTGCGGGTCCCGGGTCGCATCGATCGCCGCTTGGGTCACTTCCGGTTTACGCTTTGGAATCGGCGGCGGAGGCTTCAGCTCCACCACCTTCTCTTCCTCAGCTTCCACCGGAAAACGGCCAACATCGCTCAGCGCCTCATCCACGGGCGCAGGACCTACTTCCGGTGCCGGCTCACGCATCAACGGAAACTGAATACCCAGTTCCGCACACGCTGAAAGACCCAGCAATGCCATCCCCAGGACCCCATTTCGGAGTCTCATTATCATTATCCTGATCTTCGCTTGCTCCGGTCCGACCGGAAACCTGTCAATCGTGAACCGCAAATTATTAACGAAACCCTAAGGCGACGGCGCTGGAGAGACGCCGCGCGAATCCTGACGCTTGAGAACCGGGAAATGGCCGCCAAGTGCTTAATATGTAAAGGTTCCTGTACGGTGTGACAAATTTGGTCCGGCCCCCGACAGGCACCCGAATACAGCTTAAACACCAGCGGTCCGGACCTTTCAGCGGATCGCGGCGAGATCGTCCTCCTACCCATAATGGTTAAGTTATCGCCTTTGGACTTCAACCCTCAACACCGATCTTTCGCCCGTAAAGACGGCGAAGTTAGGGCAAAGCTCTGACAGCGAAGTGACATCCACAGGCCAGGGGCCCCTTTTGGACCGATTCCAGCGCCCCAAAGCCGGCGCTCGGGGGCCGTACCCGAACAAGCCTTCGCAACTGCGATGAAGCATTGACAAGCGCCGCAGAGCGGCTTGATATCAGAGTCAGGTTGGTCAGAACAGACCCAATAAAGGCGTCCTTAGCGCCGACATGAAGTCACTGAAACAGGGAAATCATCATGAAAAAATTGCCGCTTCTTGCGCCGGCCCTCGCTGTGGCCGCTTTGGCGCTATCTTTGGGCCCGGCCGCGGCCCAGGACAAGGTCGTTAACGTTTTCAACTGGTCCGACTATATCGACGAGTCGATCCTGAAGGATTTCGAGAAGGAGACCGGGATCAAGGTCGTCTATGACGTCTTCGATTCCAACGAAGTGCTGGAGACCAAACTGCTGGCCGGCGGTACCGGCTACGACGTGGTGGTCCCCAGCGGAACTTTCCTGTCGCGCCAGGTCCAGGCCGGCGTGTTCCAGAAGCTGGACACCGGCAAACTGCCCAACCTGTCCAACATGTGGGGCGTAGTGCTGGACCGCACAGCCAAGTACGACCCGGGCAACGCCTACTCCATCAACTACATGTGGGGCACCACCGGGATCGGCTACAATGAAAAGCAGATCCTGGAGCGCATGCCGGACGCACCGGTTGATTCATGGCGCATGCTCTTCGATCCTGAGGTGGCCTCCAAATTCGCCGACTGCGGCATTCACGTACTCGATGCGCCGGTCGAACTGATCCCGGCAGCTTTGAACTATATCGGCGAGGACCCGGACAGCCAGGACCCGGACGTCATCCGCAAAGCCGAGGCCGCCCTGCTGGCGATCCGCCCCTATGTCCAGAAGTTTCATTCGTCGGAATACATCAACGCTCTGGCAAACGGCGACATCTGCATGGCGATCGGCTGGTCCGGCGACGTGCTGCAGGCCCGCGACCGGGCCGCGGAAGCCGATAACGGTGTGATCATCAACTACGTCGCCCCGAACGAAGGCGCCCTGATGTGGTTCGACCAGATGGCAATTCCCTCGGACGCGCCGCATGTCGAGGAAGCCCATGCCTTCCTGAACTACATCATGAGGCCGGAGATCATGGCCAAGGCGTCGAACTACGTCTACTACGCCAACGGCAACGAGGCCTCTCAGCAGTTTCTGGAAGAAGACGTGATCGACGACCCGGCGATCTACCCCACGCCCGAAGCGCTGGCGACGCTTTACACCACCACACCCTATGCCCCGAAGGTGCAGCGGGTGGTCACCCGGCTCTGGACCAAGGTGAAGAGCGGTCAGTAACCCGACTGAACGGCCCCGTCCCCTGGCAGGCGGGGCCGTTTTTGGTTCGGGCGGGAGCGGTCAACGATAGCGGCGGGGGGATTCAATGAGCGATACCGGAGCAACCGGAACGGCGGCGCGCAGTAGCGGCGCTTCGGCGACACGCAAACGCTGGGAACCTTGGAACGACCCAAGCGAACGGCCCCATGTACAAATTGCCAATCTGACCAAGCGCTTCGGGGACTTTGTCGCGGTCGACGACATATCGCTCGATATCTATCGGAAGGAATTCTTCTCCCTGCTCGGCCCTTCGGGCTGCGGCAAGACAACGCTGCTGCGCATGCTGGCGGGTTTCGAGCTGCCGAGCAGCGGGCAGATCCTGCTGGAGGGCGAGGACATGTCCGGCGTTCCGCCTTATGAACGGCCAGTCAACATGATGTTCCAGTCCTATGCGCTGTTCCCGCACATGAACGTCGAGAAGAACATCGCCTTCGGCCTGAAACAGGACGGCGTGCCGAAACCCGAGATCGAGCGGCGCGTCGCCGAAGTGATTGAGATGGTGCAGCTGAACGCCTTTGCCAAACGAAAGCCGCACCAACTGTCCGGCGGCCAGCGTCAGCGGGTGGCTTTGGCGCGCTCGCTGGTCAAGAAACCCAAGATGCTGCTGCTTGACGAGCCGCTGGGGGCACTCGACAAAAACCTGCGCACCCAGACCCAGTTCGAGTTGATGAACATCCAGGAAGAAACCGGCATCACCTTCGTGATCGTGACCCACGATCAGGAAGAGGCAATGACGGTTTCCAGCCGCATCGCGGTGATGGATCACGGCAAGATCGTGCAGGTGTCGACCCCGGCGGAGCTCTATGAGTACCCGAATTCACGCTACGTCGCCGACTTCATCGGTGAGGTGAACATTTTGGAAGGCCGGGTGGACAGCCGCGAGGGCGATCACCTTATGATCCAGAGCAGCGAGGCCGGCTGTGCAATCCAGACAGGCCCCAGCGCAGACGAGCCGGTCGGCCGGCAGGTCTGGATCGCCGTCAGGCCCGAGAAGCTGAGCATCTCATTGGAAGCCCCCGCCAGCACGCCCAGCAGTACCTGGGTGAACTGCCTGGCCGGTGAGGTCTGGGATATCGGCTACCTCGGCAACCTGTCGATCTATCATGTGAAGCTGGACAACGGAAAAATGGTGACGGCAACCCAGGCCAACATGGCACGGCTGATCGAGCGCCCGATCACCTGGGAAGACCGGGTCTATCTGACCTGGGCGCCGGACGCCGCCGTCGTTCTGCTGAACTGAGCGAGGCCGCCATGCCGGAACCCTCACAAGACCCCGCCCCCGGCGAGAAGATCGCCTATCTCGGCGGCGGCAGCGCCTCCAGCGGATTTTTCACAGGCCTTCATGCGCGATTGCTGCTGTTCGCGCCTTACAGGCTTTTCGTCCTGTTGCTGGTGGAGATGGGCTTTTCCGGGCGCAGTCTGGTCATCGCCATACCTTACCTCTGGCTGCTGGCGTTCTTCCTTGCGCCCTTCCTGATCGTCCTGAAAATCAGCCTGGCGGAGGTCATTGTCGCCCAACCGCCCTATACGCCGCTCTTCGTCTTCATCGAGGACGGCTTCATCGCCATCCAGGCCAGCCTGGAGAACTACCTCTTCCTGATGGAGGACAGCCTTTATTGGAAGTCCTACGTCTCCTCGCTGCGCATCTCCCTGATCTCCACCATCTTGGCGCTGCTGATCGGCTATCCCATCGCCTATGGCATGATCCGCGCCCCGAAGCGCTGGCGCTTTGCCCTCCTGATGATGGTGATCCTGCCGTTCTGGACCTCTTTCCTCATCCGCGTCTATGCCTGGATCGGAATTCTGAAGAAAGAAGGGCTGCTGAACCTGGCGCTCACGCAGTTGGGCCTCATCTCAGAGCCCCTGACGATCCTCAACACCGACATCGCCGTCTTCATCGGCATCGTCTATTCCTACCTGCCCTTCATGATCCTGCCGCTCTATGCGAACCTCGAGAAGATGGACCTCGGCCTGCTGGAAGCGGCGGCGGATCTGGGGTGCCGGCCGATCAAGGCGTTCTGGGTCATCACCGTGCCGCTGTCACTGCCGGGCATTGTTGCCGGCTGCTTCCTGGTCTTCATCCCGGCTCTCGGTGAGTTCGTGATCCCGGACCTGCTCGGCGGTTCGCAGACCCTGATGATCGGCAAGACACTCTGGTCAGAGTTCTTCAACAACCGCGACTGGCCGCTGTCTTCGGCGGTCGCCGTGATCCTGTTGCTGGTGCTGGTCCTGCCCATTGTCCTGTTCCAGCGCATGCAGGAACGCAGCACCAGGGCGGAGGGCTAGGAACATGAAACAAGGCCTCAGCTGGTTCAACACGTCTTCCCTGGTTATCGGTTTCCTGTTTCTCTACCTGCCGATCGCCCTGCTGGTGATCTACAGCTTCAACGAATCGAAACTGGTGACGGTCTGGGCCGGCTTCTCGACCAAGTGGTACGGAGAGATGCTGCGCAACGAATCGCTGATGAACGCCGCCTGGGTCACCGTCAAGGTCGCCTTCGTCGCCTCCACCTTTGCAACGGTCCTGGGAACCCTGGCGGGCCTGATCATGACGCGCTTCGGGCCATTTCGCGGCCGCACCCTTTTCTCCGGCATGATCTACGCCCCGCTGGTCATGCCCGAGGTGATTACCGGGCTATCGCTGCTGCTGATGTTCGTGGCCATCTCCCTGGACCGCGGCTTTGTCACCGTCACCATCGCCCATATCACCTTTTCCATGTGCTACGTAGCGGTCGTCGTGCAGTCGCGTCTGGTCAGCTTCGACCGCTCGATCGAGGAAGCCGCCATGGACCTTGGCTGTACCCCCGGCCGGACCTTCCTGCAGATCACCCTGCCGGTCATCGCCCCTGCGGTGGTCGCCGGCTGGCTGCTGTCCTTCACCCTCTCCCTGGATGATCTTGTGATCGCCAGCTTCACCACCGGTCCCGGCGCGACCACCCTGCCGATGAAGATCTACAGCCAGGTGCGCCTTGGCGTGACGCCGGAGATCAACGCCGTCTGCACCATCCTGGTCGGTCTGGTCGCAAGCGGGGTGCTGATCGCCTCTCTGGTAACCCGGCGCCAGGAAGTCAGGCGCGAGGCCGAAGAACGCGCCGCCCAGGCGGCACCTTAGGTCTAACGGCCATTGTCAGCGGTCTTTGCTGTGGCTGCCTTGACGTTTGCCGGCTTTTCCTGCGTCACATGGTTTTCACGACGGCCTCAATCCACTAAAAGGCCTCTGTGACCGCCCTGCTCGAACCCCTTATCGGCAAAAGGAGCCGCCTGGACCGCTTTGGCCAGGTGCTGTCTGCTTTTGCCTTGTTGCTACCGCTGCTCGGCCTGCTCGCGCCTAAGGCGGTGGTGCCGCTGGTCCTGGTCACGACCGTGATCGGCGGGCTGCTGTTGGGGGCAAAAGCCCTGCCCTGGCGCGTCATGGACCGGGGCGTCACCCTTGCCACCGGTGGACTGATCCTCTGGTGCCTTGTCGCCTCGTCCTGGGCCCCCCATTCGGCCTCGGCCGCGGTTCTGGCACTCAGGGTCGGGCTGCTGCTGCTGGCCTTGATCTATCTGGGCGGCTTGGCAAAACTGCTCGAGGAGCCGCAAAGACGCGGCCCTCGGATCGGTATTGCGCTGGGGTTCGGCCTGTCACTGGCCATAATCCTGGCCGAGTTCACCTTCGGATTTCCCATCTTCACCCTGCTGCAGGGTCCGGCCGTCAGCGACTATGCGGATTACTCCCGGCTCAACCGCGGGATCACCGCCGCAGCGGTGCTGGTGTGGCCCGTTACCTTGTTGGCCTGGCAGGGGCGCAAACGGCTCCTGGCTTCAGGGCTACCGCCGGCCGCCCTCATCGTCACCTTGCTGTCCCAGTCCTCCGCAGCGGCGCTGGCGCTCATCGCTGGACTGCCGACGGCGATCCTGGCGAGCATTGGTCGTGGCGCCGGCCGGCTGATCCTGGCCGTCGCCATCGCCGGCGCTTTGATCGCCAGCCCGGGCATCGCCAAGCTGATGAAGCAGGCTCAGTTGGATCAGGCCGACTACCTGCCCAGCACGGCACGCTACCGGGTGCATATCTGGGATTTCGTCGCCGACCGCATTTTCGAACGTCCGATCGCCGGCTGGGGGTTCGACTCGTCCGCCCTGGTCCCGGCGGGAAACAGCGAGCCTTTCCGCGCCGGGCGCAAGGTCGTTCCCTCACACCCCCATAATGCGCCGTTGCAGATAATTCTGGAACTCGGCGCCATTGGCAGCCTGTTCACTTTGTCGCTGCTGTTTGTGCTGGGGCGAAGAATCGACGACATGCCGACCCCGGCACGCGCCTGCGCCACTGCAATGGTCATAACGGTGCTGGCAATCGCCTCCACCGCCTACGGCATCTGGCAGAGCCACTGGCTGGCGATGATCGGCGGTGCGGCGGTAGTGCTGATCGTGGTTGGGCGGCACCCGGATCACAATCGCAAAACGGCCGCCTGACTCTACGACCCGGCGTCCTCGCCTTTCTTGAGTGTAAAGGTCTGCTCAATGTAGCGGATGATCTGCGCGACCGAATCGGCGACGTCATGCTGACTTGTGTCGACCACCAGGTCCGCGGACTCCGGCGGTTCATAGGGCGCCGATATCCCGGTGAACTGACGGATCTCGCCCGCGCGCGCCTTCTTGTAGAGGCCTTTGGGATCGCGCTGTTCACAGGTCTCCACATCCGCCTTGATATAGATCTCGTGGAAGTGCCCGGAGGCCGAAGCCCGGGCACGGTCACGGTCGACCCGGTAGGGTGAGATAAAGGCGGTGATGCAGATAATCCCGGAATCCGCAAAGAGAGACGCGGCCTCGCCGACCCGGCGAATGTTTTCAGTCCGGTCCTCCGGTGAAAAACCGAGGTTGGCATTGAGGCCACGGCGCACATTGTCGCCGTCCAGCACATAGACATGATAGCCCTTGGCGAAAAGCCGCTGTTCGACTTCCATGGCCAGCGTCGACTTGCCGGCACCGGAGAGACCGGTAAACCACAGCACGCCGCCGTAGTGGCCGTTGCGCGCCGCCCGCGCCTCTGCGGCCAGGCGGTGCTCCACCGAGATCACGTTCGTCGATTTCACCGTGATCGCCTGTCGTTGGTCCGGCAGCCCTTCCATGGAAATAACGCCGCCGCCAACGGTGTCGTAGTCCTCAATCAGGACGAAGCGGCCGGTCCGGGGCAGATCGCCATAGTCGTCGAGACCCAGAACCATGCGGCTGTGCAGCGTTACCTCGGCAACGGCATTGCGCTCGACCGAGTCGCCATCGCTGTTCTCCAGGGTCTGGGTATCGATGATGCGCTCAATCGACTTTACGGTCACCTCGGCTTCCTGGGTCAGAAGCTTCAGTTTATAGCGCGCGCCCACCTTCAGCGGATTGTGGCCGAGCCAGAAAAGCCGGGCGTGAAAAAGGGTACTGAGCTTCGGCGGGTTCTCGACATGGCTGACGAGTTCGCCGCGCTCGACAAACAACTGCTCGTCCAGGGTGATCCCGACCGACTCTCCGGCAGCGGCGGTCTCCGGCGCGTTGTTGTCAGGCCAGGCTTCGATGGAGCGGATCCGCGCCGTCTTGTTCGACGGTGAGAACAGCAGCGTGTCACCGATGGTGAGCGAACCGGATTCAATGCGCCCGGCCAGAATACGCCTGGCATCGAACTTGTAGACGTCCTGAATGGGCAAGCGCAGCGGCTGCGAACCGATCCCGGGATGTCCGTGGAATCCATCCAAAGCGGAGATCACCGTCGGCCCGTCGTACCAGGGACTCCTGTCCGAACGGCTGGCGATGTTGTCGCCCCCGCGCGCCGAGATCGGCACGATGACCATCGGGGCGGCGCCGATGGACTGCAGGTACTCGGTTATCTGCCTGGAAACCTCGTCGAAACGGGCCTGGCTGAAATCGACCAGATCCATTTTGTTGATGACCACGGCGATCTGCCGCACACCCAGCAGATGCAAAAGATAGGCATGGCGCCGCGATTGCTCGCGCACCCCCTCCTCAGCATCGACGACCATGATCGCCGCATCGGCGCTGGCCGCGCCGCTGACCATGTTCTTGAGAAACTCCCGATGGCCCGGCGCATCGATGATCACATAGTCGCGCAGCGCCGTATTGAACCAGATCTGAGTCGTATCGATGGTGACCGCCTGATCGCGTTCCGCCTGGAAGGCATCCAGCACGAAAGACCATTCGATCTCCATGCCGCGGCGCGCGGAGATCGCTTCCAGTTCCTCGACCTTGCCCGGCGGCAGGGAATTCGTATCGTGCAGCAGGCGGCCGATCAGAGACGACTTGCCGTGATCGACATGGCCGACAATGACGATATGGTGCAGCGACCGCTCGGCGGCCTGGGCCTCCGGCAGGGCATCGCTCTGCGTGGCGTCGTCAGACAAGGTGGTGCTGTCCTGTTTCGTGTCTTGGGTCATGGCAGCTCTCCCGATCACATGTAACCGGTGGCGCGCAGACGCTCGAAAGCGTCCTCGCGCTCATGATCCATGGCGCGCCCCGCACGTTCGGCCGTGTTGGTTGTCTGCAGTTCGGCAATGATGTCATCAATCGTGTCGGCATCCGAGTCGACCGGGTTGGTGATATCCTGATCGCCGAGAGAACGGTATCGCTTGCCGTCCCGGGCCAGATACAGCGGCACGATCGGAATTCCCTCACGACGAGTGTACAGCCAGATATCCAGTTCGGTCCAATGCAGCAGTGGATGGATCCTGATATGCGCACCCGGCGGAAAATCCGTCTTGTACTGGTCCCAGAACTCAGGCGGCTGGTCGCGAAAGTCCCACTGACCGGTCTCATCGCGCGGGCTGAAGACCCTTTCCTTCGCGCGGGTCGCCTGCTCGTCGCGGCGAATTCCGGCGATCACCGCCTTCAGTTCGTGCTTGGCGATGGCCTGGCGCAGCCCCTCGGTCTTTCGCGCAGCGGAGCGGGCCGCCGGCGGCAGGCTGGCATCGACCGTATCGATGGAAGGGCATTCCTCGCGCAGAAAATCGAGCTTCCACTCCTTGGCGTAGCGGTCGCGGAACTCGTACATCTCTTTGAATTTCTTACCAGTATCGACATGCATCACGGGAAAGGGCACATGGCCGAAGAAGGCCTTACGCGCCAGCCAGAGCATGACATTGGAGTCCTTGCCGAGCGACCAAAGCATGGCAAGTGGCTCGATCCGGTTGTAGGCCTCGCGCAAAATAAAGACGGATTGCGCTTCCAGTTCGTCCAGTCGATCCATAGTGGCAAAATTCCTCGGCAAAAAATGCTGCAGGTGCGAAAGGACTTAACGTCTTTACCTGAGCGAATCAAGGAACAACCCTGGGATTTATGCAAGCCCAACGCTTGTCACAGAGTTTTGGCGCCTGCCCGATTCACTCAAAATATTCTTTATAAAACAATATATTAAGCCCCGTAGTATCCGCGATACCATTCAACGAAGCGGGGAATTCCCTCGTCGATGGATACCCGTGGTTCGAAACCCAGATCGCGCCGCGCCGGTTCGATGTCCGCATAGGTCTCCCGCACGTCGCCGGGCTGCATATCCTCAAATTCGCGGATTGCCGGGCGACCACAGGCCTCTTCTATCAGTTCGACGAAACGCAGCAGCGGTTCGGACTTGTGATTGCCAAGATTATAGACGCGATTTGGCGGACCGCCCGCACCTGCCTGCGGCGGATGGTCGATGACCGCCAGGACACCGGCGACGATATCGTCGATGTAGGTGAAGTCGCGCTGCATGTCGCCATGATTGAAGATGCGGATCGGGCGCCCCTCCAGGATCGCCTTGGTGAAGATGAAGGCCGACATATCCGGCCGGCCCCAGGGGCCGTAGACCGTGAAAAAGCGGAGGCCGGTGCTCGGCATGCCAAAGAGATGGGCATAGCAGTGGGTCATCAGTTCGTCAGCGCGCTTGGTCGCCGCATAGAGCGAAACCGGACGGTCCACCCGCTGATCAACCGAAAAGGGCAGTTCCGTATTCCCGCCGTAAACGGAGGAAGAAGAGGCGTAGACGAAGTGACGCAGCTTACCGAGTCGCCGCCCCAGCTCCATCATGCAGAGATGCCCCATGACATTGGTCTGAACGTAGGCGAAGGGGTTCTCCAGCGAGTAACGCACACCAGCCTGCGCCGCCAGGTGTACGATTTCGGTCACGTCGGGAAACTCGGTCGCAAGACTCGCGATCTGCTGCTGGTCGGATACATCGAGCTTGCGAAAAGTGAAACCGTTGTGACCGGACAGGCGGTCAAGCCGGGCCTGCTTCAGCACCGGATCGTAATAGTCGTTCAGGTTGTCGAGGCCGATCACCGCATGGCCCCGTCCGATAAGCTGGGCGGCCACCTGGGACCCGATAAAACCGGCCACTCCGGTCACGATAATCGACATAATTATCCTCTTGATCAAAAGCCTGAACGTTAAGATGACAGGATCGGCCTTTCGGTCGCGCCAACCCCGACTGCATCACTCATATAGAGCGGCGCTGCCTGCCCGGCGGCATCACGGCATCGTCCCACATGTTCCTGAGATCGAAGGCCAGTCCATCGGGTACGAGCAAAGACGCAAAGTCCCCGGAGGCGAAATCGCGATAGGCGTCGTGCGCCACGGCACCGACAACGCAGTCAAAAGGGTCCTGGCCATCAAGGCTCGGCAGGATCTCAAGACCGAAATCATCCAGCGCTTCCTGCGGGTCGGCAAGGGGATCATGGGTCGAAACGTCGTAACCACGTTGCCGCAATGCCGAAATCAGATCGGCGGCCTTGCTGTTGCGAAGGTCCGGCACATTTTCCTTGAAGGTCAGGCCCAGCACCAGCACCCGCCGGCTCTGCCTGCCGCGCAGTGCTTCAGCGACCATGCCGGCGAAGTAGGTACCCATCGAATCGTTGGTCCGCCGGCCGGCTAGGATAACCTGGGGATGCAGTCCCAGCGCCTCGCTGCAATGGGCGAGGTAGTAAGGGTCCACGCCGATACAGTGCCCCCCCACCATGCCCGGGCGAAAATCGAGAAAGTTCCACTTGGTCCGCGCCGCTTCGAGAACGTCATAGATCGAGAGATCCATGCGGTTGAAGATCTTGGTCACCTCGTTCACGAAGGCAATGTTGATGTCACGCTGAGCGTTCTCGATCACCTTGGCGGCCTCGGCCGTCTTGATATCGGCCGCCCGGAATACGCCTGCCTCGGTCACGCGGCCATAAATCTCCGCCAGATAGTCGGTCACTTCCGGCGTCTGCCCGGCAACCACCTTCACGATCTGGCGAAGGCCGTGACGGCGGTCGCCGGGATTGATGCGCTCCGGGGAATAGCCGAGGAAAAAATCCCGACCTGCCGTCAAGCCGGAGGCCTCCGCCAGGATCGGGCCACAAACCTCTTCGGTTACGCCGGGATAGACCGTCGACTCATAGACCACCACACCGCCGGGCCGCAGGACGGCGCCGACGGCGCGGCTGGCTGAAATCACCGCGCCCAGGTCGGGCCGGTTTTCACGGTCCACCGGGGTCGGAACCGTTACGATGTAAACGTCGCAGGCAGAGATATCTGCCGCCTCGGACGTTAGATGGAGCGTGGCACCCGCCAGGGTCTCTTGCGTCACTTCACGGGTTCGGTCGTTTCCGGCCCGAAGCTCCTCGACCCGCTGGGGGGCCTTGTCAAAAGCGACAACACTGAAGTACTCACTGAGCGCGACTGCCAACGGCAACCCGACATAGCCGAGGCCGACAACAGCAATGCTTGGCTGTTCTGGCAGGATTGCGGTCAAGATTTCCTCTCAAATATAATCATGCAGTGATCTGCCCAGCATCTGCCCAGCAACTCTCATGACCTGCGGAAAACAGGAAAAAGCCTTGGTTCTACAACCGCCGAGGCATTCTTTGCCGATCGACCCGGCAAGAACCTCTGTCCGGCACAAAACACGCCGGGCAGCACTGTCGCCCGGCAAACCTGGATACCTCACTTCACAGCGCCTGCGCCACGCCCGTCTGCAGAATGCGAACCACGGAGCGCGCATCATCGATAGCCCGATGGGCCGTGCCTTCCTGCCGCAGACCGACCTTTTTAAGAGCGTTGTCCAAACCCATGGAACGACGCAGTTTCAGGTGCTTTGCAAAGGCAACCTTCACATTCACATAAGGCACAAGCTCAAAGGGGTTGTCGATCCCGTGTTTACCGCAATCCCGGGCGATCTGGGCGCCGTCGTAGTTCCCCCAGGCGGCAAGGATGTAACCGCCGCCGCCGGCAGCCCAGCGATGGAAATCCGCTATCGCCTTGGGAAAAGCCGGGGCACCATCGACATCGGCCTGCCGGATTGTGGTCAGCTCGGTACAGAACTCGGACAGCCGGGGCGCCATGAAGGGCCGCACAAAGGTCTGGAATTCATCCCCGCCAACCGGCTGAGAGCCAGGCATTCCAAAGCACACCGCCCCGATTTCGATGATTTCCGACGGCGCCTCCTCACGCCCACGCGGCCAGCAGGTCGCCTCAAGGTCAAAGACCACATAGCGTTTTGCTTCCGGCGCCTTTCCGGCGATTCTTGTATTGCCCATTGGAGTTTTCCTCGCCTGCACTGGACATAGCCTTAAGAAACCCGCAAATCAATGAAATTACTTATCCATTCTTGATTTTGTTCATATCGTGAACACTTGACAGAACACAGGGGAGAGGCCTAGACAGAGGCTCCGAAGGTAATGGGGCGTCAGCTTCATCCTCGCGACTCGGAGGACATCTTGCCTGCGCAAGCGCAAATGCCGATAAAATCTGACCATGAAGCCGATTCGACCCGCATGATGCTCGACGCTATCGAATCCGAAGCGCGTGTAACCCAACGCGGCTTGTCGGCGGAATTGGGCATCGCATTGGGCCTGACGAACATCTATCTGAAGCGCTGCATCAGCAAGGGTTTGGTCAAGACCCGAAAAGCGCCGGCCCGCCGCTATGCCTATTATCTTACCGCTAAGGGTTTCAGCGAAAAGGCCCGTCTCACGGCGAAATTCCTGACTCGCTCGCTCGGTTTCTTCCGCCTTGCACGCGAAGACTGCTCCGATCTGTTTCAACACAGCAAATCCCAGGGCTGCCAGTGTATTACCTTCGTCGGCGCCGGGGACCTCTGCGAGATTGCCATACTGGCGGCACTGGATTGTGGATTGGAAGTCTCTGCAGTCCTGGACGAGAGCACGAATCGCCAGCGACTGGCCGGCACGCCGGTGGTGCGCAGCCTGACGAAACTCTCCCCCGGCGAGATCCTGGTGATCACCGACATGAAGGATCCACAGGGCGCTTACGAGCGTATGATCGGCCAATTTGGCGTGGAGAAAGTCTTCTTCCCAAGCCTTCTGCGTCTTTCCAGGCGCAAGCAGCCAGTCAACGCAGATAAGCTGCCATGAAACACTGGTATGTCGCACAAACCTTGGTTCGCGCCGAGGAAACGGCGCGCCTGAATCTGGCGCGCCAAGGTTTCGAGCCCTATCTGCCCCGCTACTGGCGCGAAAGGCGCCACGCGCGTCGCCGTGATCTGGTCAAGGCCCCCCTTTTTCCCGGCTATATCTTCGTCCAGTTGGACCTTGAGAAAGCGCCCTGGCGCTCGATCAATGGGACCCTGGGCGTGAGTCAATTGATCTGCAATGGTGAGCGCCCCTCGGCCGTTGCTGAAGGCGTCGTCGAGGCAATCCGGGCGCGAGAGGGCGATGACGGGCTTATCCAACTGCAGGCGCCCACCTTTCAGAAAGGCGAAGCCTTACGAATTGTTTCGGGCGCTCTGGCCGACTGTTTTGGTTTTTTCGAGAAGATGGCGGATCAGGAGAGGGTCATCCTGTTGCTCGACCTGCTCGGCCGCAAGGTTCAGGTCCAGGCACCGCTGGGTGCTGTGGTACCAGGGCCCTGAGTTCCGTCGTGCCGGAAGGTCTGGTGTCCAATACTTGTTTGAGCAGGCCAGTCATCCAGATAGGCAGTCAGGCGGCACGACGGGAATTGATCAGCGATTCCGCCGTTAACCAACGCTGTCGACCTTGATCGCCCTGTCAACCAGCGGAAAATCAGCCGCATAAGCTTGTCTCCTTACCGGTTAATTCATGATTCATACTATTTGTTAAGGAATTCGGCGCATAACCGACAGACTATGAAGTCGGAAGAAGACAGATTCTCAGAGGCCGAGTGCCTGAACCTGGACGGAAAATCGGTCCTGATAACAGGCGGCACGGGCTCATTCGGACAAAGGTTCGTCCGCACGGCCCTGGAGCGCTATAAGCCGCGCCGGGTGATCGTCTTCTCGCGCGACGAACTGAAACAGTACGAAATGGGTCAGGCGTTCCCAAAGGAACAGTACCCCGCAATTCGCTATTTCATTGGCGATGTCCGCGATGCCAGCCGCCTTGAGTTGGCACTGCGCGAGGTTGATGTGGTCGTCCATGCCGCGGCCCTGAAACATGTTACGGCGGCCGAGTACAATCCCTTCGAATGCATACAAACGAATGTTATCGGCGCTGAGAACGTGGTGCGGGCGTCACTGAGCTGCGGCGTCCAACAGGTCATCGCCCTCTCCACCGACAAGGCCGCCAGTCCGGTCAATCTCTACGGCGCCAGCAAGCTGGCTTCAGACAAGATCTTTGTTGCGGCCAACAATCTGAGCGGCTCCATCGGCACCCGGTTTTCGGTGGTGCGTTATGGCAACGTCCTTGGATCGCGGGGCAGTGTCGTTCCCTTCTTTCGCAAGCTGATCAAAGAGGACTGTGACAGCCTGCCTATTACTGACGCGGAAATGACCCGTTTCTGGATTACCCTGCAGCAAGGCGTGGACTTCGTTCTTTCCTGCCTCGCCTTGATGAAAGGCGGCGAGATTTTCGTGCCCAAGATTCCCAGCATGAAGGTTACCGAACTCGCTCGTTTCATGGCGCCCGACCTGCCACACCGAGTCGTCGGGATCCGACCGGGCGAGAAGATCCACGAGGTCCTGATCACCGAAGACGATGCCCGCAGCACTTATGAGTTGCCGGACCGCTATATGATCCTTCCGGAGTTCTGGGAGCAGTTGCATCAACAATTCCCGAACTCGGGCGCCAAACCCGTTGAGGCCGGTTTTCGCTTTGCCAGCAACATCAACGGCGACTGGCTCTGCGCCGAGCGGCTGACTAAAATGATCGCGGAATGCGAGAAGTAACCCACCCAGCGATGTCCTTCCTTCCCTACGGCCGGCAGCTTATCGAAGAAGACGATATCGCGGCCGTCACAGCCGTTCTGCGTGGCGACTGGCTGACCACCGGCCCCGCCGTAGCGGCATTCGAGGCCGCGATCTGCGAAGTTACAGAGGCCCGCTACGCCATTGCCTGCGCGAACGGAACGGCGGCGCTTCACCTTGCGGCCCTTGCTCTGGACCTTGGACCCGGCGACCGTGCCATCGTGCCCAGCGTAACCTTTCTGGCGACCGCCAACGCCGTGCGCCTGACCGGCGCCGAGGTCGTTTTCGCCGACTGCTGTCCGCACAGCGGCTTGATGGACAACGAACACCTGACTGATGCACTGGCCCGCGCCGACGGGCCGGTGAAAGCGGTCATGCCGGTACACCTGGCCGGACAGTGCACCGATCTTGCCAAGATAAGCGCCCTCGCCAAGGCGCAGGATCTCGCCATAATCGATGACGCCGCTCATGCCATTGGCAGCCGCTATCTTAAGGGTAACGACGCCGCAAAACCGATCGGCGACGGACGGCTGACGGAGATGACCACCTTCTCGTTTCACCCCGTGAAAACCATCGTCATGGGTGAAGGCGGCGCGGTCACGACGAACAGCAGAGAGCTGGCTGAGCGCCTGGCCCGATTTCGCTCGCACGGCATGACTCGCGACCCGGAGCAATTACGCAATACGGCGCTTGCCTACGATGAGCAAGGCAAGATCAATCCCTGGTATTATGAGATGCCGGAGATGGGACTGAATTACCGGGTGACCGACATCCAATGTGCGCTCGGCCTCAGTCAGATCAAAAAACTGACGCGCTTCGTCACCAAGCGCCGGGCATTGGCCGAACACTATGACCGCCTGCTCTCAGACTTCGCGCCCCTGGTACGCCCGATCACCCGGTCGCAGAACTGCGAGCCTGCCTGGCATCTCTACGCCGTCCTGATCGACTTTGAAGCCGCGGGCATCAGCCGCGCTGCCCTCATGCAACAACTGACGGCACAAGGTATCGGGACACAGGTACACTACATTCCCGTTCACCTGCAGCCTTACTATCAAGAACGGTACGGTACGATCAGCCTGCCGGGCGCCGAAAGCTATTACGCGCGCACGCTCTCCCTTCCGCTTTTCCCCGGAATGGAGACGGATGATGTGGAACGGGTCGTTGACGCGCTGCACGACTGCCTGAACGTTTGACGGAAACGAGGGCTTTCCACGTAGCTCGCTATCATACCCGCCCGCCGCGGGCACCACGACAAGCGGCGCTGCGTACATAGGGCTTCATTGTTGATACAGCATAGTGTGTTGAGAGTGTTTGAAGGATAGAGGCCATGACGAACAGACAGGTTGAACTCTGGTCTTCGGACTTCGGCTATGAATATGCCGAGCGCAGCGGCAACCGGATCTCCGAGGAGAACCTTCGGGCGACGCGGCGTTATTGGGGCCGCATCCTGAAAACGGCGATCTCCCCGGCGCCGCAGAGCGCACTGGAGGTCGGTTGCAACACCGGCCGGAACCTGATCGCCCTCAGCGGCTATCTGCCGGAGTTGCATGGCGTCGAGCCCAATGCGCAGGTTTGCGAAATAGCACGCAGCAATCCGGCACTCAGCGCAGCCGACATCCGCAACGGACATGGCGGAGAATTGCCCTTCGAAGACAACAGCATCGACCTTGTCTTTACCTGCGGTGTACTAATCCATGTCGCACCGCCCAACCTCGCCTCCGTGGTCGACGAGATCGTGCGGGTTTCCAGTCGCTACATCGCCTGTATCGAGTACTTCTCGCCGAACCCGGTAGAGATCGAGTACCGCGGCATGGAAGGGCACCTCTTCAAGCGCGACTTCGGCAGCTACTACCTGGAACGCCATCCCGATCTGCGGGTTCGCGACTACGGCTTTCTATGGAAGCCAATGGACAACAGCGACAACACAATCTGGTGGCTTTTCGAGAAGCCATAACGACCGAGTCCGTTACGGCACCAGGAGCTCATTTTGGCAAAGAACTCAACACTCGGCTTCATTCCCGCCAAAGGCGGCTCCACGCGGCTGGCCAGGAAAAACGTCCGTAACCTGGGCGGCAAATCCCTGATCGCCTGGGCCGCCGAAGCGGCTTGGGACAGTGGCGTCATCGATCGCCTGGTGCTCTCCACCGAGGACGAGGCCATCGCCGACCAGGCGCGGGCCCTTGGTATCGACGTTCCCTTTATGCGACCGCCGGAATTGGCCCGCGACCCCGCCGAGGCCGACGATGTCGCTCTGCACGCTTTGGAAGCGTTGGAGGACGCCGGCGACACCTATGAAACGATCGTCATTCTACTGCCCACCTGCCCCTTTAGGTCCGCTGAAGATGTTCGCGGAGCCTATGAGCTTTTCACTGAGCGAGACCGACCTTTTGTAATGAGCGTTGCCGAATTTTCCCATACGCCCTTTGCAGCTTTTCAGATGGATGCCGGGGCCGGCCTGACGCCGATGTTTCAACAATATCTCGAACAGCCGACCAAGACCCTACCGAAGGTTTTTCGCCCCAACGGAGCCGTTCACGTTCTGGACGTGAAGGCGTTTCGCACGGCCGGAAGTTACCTAGCTCAACCGTTGGTCGGCTATGTAATGCCGCGGGAGCGGTCATTCGACATCGACAATGAGGAAGACTTCCGCGAGGCCGAGATCCATCTCGCCATGGCCGCCGAGCGGGCCGCAGCGGCCGGAAATGAGAGTCCCTAGGATGCGAACCGTCTTTCGCGCCGACGCCTCTGCCGCCCTGGGCGGTGGTCATGTCATGCGATGTCTGACTCTCGCGAAATCCCTTGAAAAACTAGGCTGGCAGTGCGGTTTCGCCGTCAATGCAACAGCATTGGAGATTATCCCGGCTCTCGCCGGCGAAGACATCCTGGTGTTGGACAGCATTATGGCTGCCGAGGCAGAGAACATCCGGAAAAACTGGCCTGACGGCGCCGACTGGCTCATCGTCGACCACTACGAACGCGATGCGGGTTGGGAAGCAGGATGCCGGGGCTGGGCAAAGAATATCCTGGTGATCGACGACCTGGCCGACCGCCCGCACGATTGCGATGTTCTTCTCGACCAAACACCGGGCCGCGCATCAGATGATTACGCCGGGCTCGTGCCGCCGGGAACCCGGTTGCTCACCGGCTGTGACTACGCGCTTTTGCGACCGGCTTTCGCCGGCAATCGTCAAACCAGCCTCGCGCGCAGAACCGGCGCCGGCAGACTGAATCGCATTCTCGTCAGCATCGGCGCCACCGATCCCGACAACCATAGCCTCGTCGCGCTCCAGGCCATCGCCGAAAGCGGCCTTCCCCTGGCCGTCGATGTGGTGCTCGGGGCGGCTGCGCCGCATCGGTCGGCTGTAAGCGCGCAGATCGAGACCATGGGTAAGGAAGTGCGGCTGCATGTCGATGTGGCCAACATGCCGGAGCTGATGGCCCGGGCTGATTTGGCCATTGGAGCCGCCGGCACCTCGACCTGGGAACGTTGCTGTCTCGGCCTGCCGAGCCTGATGTTGGTGGTCGCGGAGAATCAGCGCCTGATCGCCGAAAGGATTGCCACGACAGGCGCCGCCCGCGTGATCTCCGGACCACGCGATGCGCTGGCCGATCGGATCGCGGGCGCACTGCGCGACCTCGCTGACGACGGTGATGCGCTGTCGGATATGGCTGCCAAAGCGGCCAGGATCTGCGACGGACGCGGCTGTGACCGCCTGGGCCTTGAGCTTGTGCCCCCAGGACAGGCCAAAAACGGCAGGCCTGTGGCCTTGCGCCTGGCCACGGCCAATGACGAAGGCCTGATCCTGGAGTGGCAGAGGCACCCGACAAGCCGCCGCTTCGCCCGTAACCCACAGGTCCCCAGCGCTAAAGAGCACCACCAATGGTTCACCGCGCGCCTTGCCGACCCTGAATGCCTGCTGACAATGATCACTCTGAACAGGAAACCAGCAGGCGTTCTACGCCTCGACCCGGTCGCGGCACCAGCAGCAGCACCGCAAACGCCGGCGTTTGAGGTCTCGATCCTGATTTCGCCGGAGCATCGCGGTCAGCGTGTCGCCGAGGAGGCGTTGCGGTTTGCCCGCCGCTGGCAGCAGAAGGCAGTGATCGTCGCCGAGGTCCTGCCGGAAAACGAAGCCTCTGTCGCCTTGTTCCAACGTGCCCAATACGGACCCGGCGCCGGGGGACTGTTGTATAACTACCCCTGAAACGCCGCTACAATGCAAAGTCACCAGGATCTTTGAGAAGATGATCGACATTGCTGGCCGCCAGATCGGCCCCGGGCAGCCGCCCTATATCATCGCGGAATTGTCGGGCAACCATAACGGCGAGTTGGAGCGCGCCCTGGCACTGGTCGAGGCCGCCGCCTCGGCCGGCGCCGATGCCGTAAAGCTGCAAACCTATACCGCCGACACCATGACCATCGATCACGATGGTCAAGACTTTCGTATCGAAGGCGGTTTGTGGGACGGAAAAACCCTCTATGAGCTGTATGAATGGGCACACACGCCCTGGGAGTGGCACGAGGCGATCTTCGCCAAAGGAGGAGAACTCGGCCTCGCCGTGTTCAGCAGCCCCTTCGATGCAACGGCGGTCGACTTTCTCGAAGGCCTCGGTGCGCCGGCTTACAAGATCGCCTCCTTCGAAGTCACCGACCTGCCGTTGATCGAGAAGGTGGCGAAGACCGGCAAACCGATGATCATTTCGACCGGCATGGCCAATCTCGACGAAATCGACGAGGCCATGGAAACCGCTAGGGCCCACGGCTCCGGAGAGATCGTGCTGCTGCACTGCATCAGCGGCTACCCGACGCCCCCGGAAGAGGTCAATCTTCGCACCCTGTCCGACCTGACCAAACGCTTCGGCGCGGTCTCCGGCCTGTCGGACCACACCCTGGGGCCGGAGGTTCCCATCGCCGCCGTCGCCCTGGGCGCCCATGTCATCGAGAAACACTTCACCCTGCACCGCGCCGACGGCGGCCCCGATGCCGCCTTTTCACTTGAACCGCAGGAACTGCAGCAGCTCTGTGAGACCTGCCGTACGACCTGGGCGGCCCTGGGCCAGGCCGGCTACGCCCGCAAGCCGAGCGAACTGGGCAATGCCGCCTTCCGCCGCTCGCTCTATGTGGTCGAGGACATCGCCGCTGGTCAGCCCTTCACCGAAAAGAACCTGCGCGCTATTCGACCCGGCCACGGCCTGCCGCCCAAGCACCTGAGAGACTTCTTAGGCAAACCGGCAAAAAACGCCATAAAGCGCGGAACACCGCTGAGTTGGGATCTGCTGACTTAGTTCTTTCTGCCGGCCTCGCTCGTCACCGACGCAGGGAGCCCCTTCAGAGCCAAAAAAGCCCGCTACCGCGGCGGGACGCTCGGCTTTCAAGCCGCCGAGGACTTCAACGTCGCCCGGCAGCTATGCCGTAGGTCATCGCCCTGCCAATCACAGTTCAAACACTCGGTTTCAGAACCCGGACAACGCGAAAAACAGGTCAATCGACTTGCCCAAGACCGGTAAAACCGCGAAGATCGAGATAGCAATCTTGGTGTTCCCGGTTGCCGTCAGACTGGTGGCGGCTACCCGGCTTCCGATTGGTAGAATTATCAACGCCTTTGTCATCTTCGCAGACTGCATTCGATTTCTCAGACCCGGGTCACTGCTACCGTGAAAGATCGAACGGACCATACTTTTGCGACACCAGCCTGAAAGATGCTGATAGAGCCCGGGCCGCCGGAACTGCCGATCGATCAGACAGCTCTTGGCCTCACCCTATATGGACTGTTTTTGATCGTACTACGGTGCGCCATCAGACGGGCAATTGCCGGAGAGGTGGCGTGAGCGAGAAGCCTGCAGGATTCGCACCGGGCACGCGCCCGCTGGTTTCGGTGATCACCGCAGCCTTCAACGCCGAGGCCTTCATCGCCGAGACCATCGCGTCGGTCCAGCGACAAAGCCTGACCGACTGGGAGATGCTGGTTGCCGACGATGCTTCCAGCGACAGCACGGCCGCAATCGTCCAGGCCGCCGCCGAGAAAGACCTCAGGATCAAACTTCTACGCCTGACCGAGAACGGTGGTGTAGGCCGCGCGCGCAATGCGGCACTGGAGCAGGCCCAGGGCCGCTTCATCGCCTTTCTCGACAGCGACGATCTCTGGCTGCAGGAAAAGCTGGAGCGCCAGGTCGCATTCATGAAGCAATGGGACTGCGCCGTGTCCTATACCGCCTTTCGCCGCATCAACGAAGACGGCAGACAGCTCGGCCGCCTGTTCTCCATTCCCGACAGCCTGACCTACGCCCAGCTGTTGAAGAACACCGCCATCGCCACACTGACAGGCATGGTCGATACCCAGAAGACCGGGCCGATCCGCATGACCGAGGTCCGGCGCGACGATTTCATTCTCTGGCTATCGATCCTCAAGCGCGGTTTTCTCGCCCGTGGCCTGCAACAGGACCTCGCCCGATATCGCGTGGTAAAAGGCTCGCTCTCCAGCAAACCAAAACGCTCGGCCGCCTGGACCTGGTCAGTCTACCGGGGCGTCGAAAAGCTGAACCTGATCCATGCCGCCTGGTGCATGGCGCACTACGGCGCGCGCGCCGTGCTGAAACGCCTTGTCTTCTAGGGCTGTGCGCCGGGCTCTCGTAACCGGGGCAAACGGCTTCGTCGGCACGGCTGTCTGCCGCCACCTGATCGCACGGGGCTGGACCCTGCGCGGCAGCGTACGGCGCAGCGCGGCTGTTCTGCCGGAGGGAGTCGAGAGGCTGGTCAGCGGCCCCATAGACGGGACAACCGACTGGACGGCCGGTCTGGAAGGCGTCGATGCCGTGGTCCATTGCGCCGCAAGGGCCCATATCCTGCGCGAGGAGGCAGCGGACCCTCTTGTCGCCTTCCGCCGGGTGAACGTCGAAGCCAGCGCAAACTTGGCACGCCAGGCCGCCGCAGCCGGCGTTGCCCGCATCGTCTTCATCAGTTCCATCGGCGCCATGCTTGCCGAAACCGGCCCCGATACGGCGAGCCCCTACCAGACGAGCAAGCGCGAGGCAGAGATCGCGCTTGCGGCAGCTACTGGCGGCACAGCGACGGAGTTGGTCGTCCTGCGCCCGCCCTTGATCTACGGGCCGGGCGCCCCCGGCAACATCAGACGTCTTGAGAGCCTGATCGCCAAAGGACTGCCTCTGCCCCTGGCCAGCATCCACAACCGCCGCAGCCTGCTCTACATCGGCAACCTGACAGAGGCGGTTCAGGCTGCCCTCACAGTGGAAAAGGTGCCTGAGGCACCGCTCGCGTTGTCGGACGGAACCGACCTCTCGACCCCCGATCTGGTGCGGCGTATCGCTGGCGCATCCGGCCGAAAGGCCCGCCTGATGCCATTCCCGGTCGGCCTTCTGGTCCTGGCCGGGCAGTTGCTAGGGCGCCCAGCTGCGGTCGAAGCACTGACGACCTCCCTCACCATCGACAACGATGCGGTTTGCAAGGCGCTTGGTTGGGTCCCATCCTTCAGTGTAGATGAAGGTCTGGCGGCAAGCTTCGCCAAATCCGCCAATACCTGAGCAGCGACGGAGTACAGAGCAGTGGCAATGCCGCCGGAGGCAGAACGTAGCGATCAGGGTAAAGCCGACAGAGGTAGGGATGCAGGCGGCCTGGGCTCTACTGTCGCCCGCACGGTTTTCGCCGGCTATCGCCTGCTGACCGGGATCGGTGCTCCCCTGGTCCGCACCTATCTGCGCCGCCGCCTGACACGGGGCCGGGAAGACCCCTTTCGCATCGAAGAGCGCCTGGGCAGGACCAAGCTGGCGCGCCCCGAAGGCCCGCTTGTCTGGCTGCATGCCGCCAGTGTCGGCGAGACGGTATCGCTGCTGCCCCTGATCGAACGCCTGCAGCGCGAGCAGCCCGCTCTTTCCCTGCTCATGACCAGCGGCACCGTGACCTCCGCCAAGTTGATGGCCGAGCGCCTACCCGCCGGGGTGATCCATCAATACGTACCGGTTGACCTGCCAGGGGCTGTCGCCGGCTTCCTAGATCACTGGCGGCCGGCGCTGGGGATAATGGTCGAGTCGGAATTCTGGCCCAACCTGATCCGCTCCGCTTCGCAGGCCGGCACCGAACTCGTACTGCTCAACGGCCGTGTCTCTCCAGCCTCCTACCGTTCCTGGCGCAGGGTCCGCCCGCTGATCGCAGAACTTCTCGGGCATTTCAGTCTGGTCATGGCCCGTTCGCCCCAGGATCAGGCGCATCTTCGCGACCTCGGCGCTGGGGATACCCTTTGCGCCGGCGATCTGAAGGCGGCCGCACCGCCATTGTCCGCCGATCCTGCCGCACTTGAAAGGCTTCGTGCCGAGATCGCCGGACGACCGCTCTGGCTCGCGGCCTCGACCCACTCCGGGGAGGACGAAATTGTCGCGCAGGTCCACCGGATGCTGACCGCCCTGCACCCGAGCCTGCTGACCTTGATCGTACCGCGTCATCCCAATCGGGCGGAGGCGATCCGCGAGATCTTGGAAGCGAAGCAATTAACCGTCGCGCAGCGCAGCCGGGGTGAGGCCATCACCGGCGATACGGATATCTATCTCGCCGACACCATGGGCGAAATGGGCCTGTGGTACCATCTGGCGAACATCGTTTTCGTCGGCGGTTCTCTGGTGCCGACGGGCGGGCATAATCTGCTGGAACCGGCAAAACTGGACTGCGCGGTTCTGACCGGGCCGCACACCACAAATTTCAGTCAGATGGCGGAGGGGATGCAGGCCGCCGGCGCCTTGTGTCAGGTCGCTGACGAGGGTGAGTTGCAGAAGACCCTGGCAACCCTGTTGGCAGATACCGGCCGTCGCGACGCATTGGCCGCGACCGCCGCCGGCTACGCCGACCGCCAGGCCGATGTGCTCGGCAGGGTTATGAAGGCGCTCGATCCTCTGCTTCAGAAGATCCCTACGGCTTAAGAAGCCTCACCGCCCAACAAGATTCAGCAGCAAGACCCAGCCCAGCCTTTGCACTGGGCTCCACTCGTCCTTACTAGAGCAGATCCCGGTCGGATGGAATCGCCGAAGGCGATCCATTGACCGGGTGAATCTGCTCTAACTGTTTGATGGCGATCGGATTCACATGTTTTGGCGCAACCACGAAGTGGTTCCGTCGAAACATGATCCGATCTAGAGACTTCGGCGGTTGTGCTCTTTGGCGACTGCATCGAGATCCGCCCGAACCATCTCGGCCACCAGATCGTTCAGCTTGGTCGTTGCGGACCAGCCGAGTTTCTCTTTTGCCTTGGTCGGGTCTCCCATCAGCAGATCGACCTCGGTCGGCCGGAAATAGCGCGGATCAATTTCGACGAGAACCTTGCCGGACTCGGGGTCCCGGCCTTTTTCCTCGACGCCGTCGCCCTCCCATTCAATTTTCTGGCCAACCTCGGCAAAGGCGAACTCCACAAACTCGCGGACGCTGAAAGCCACGCCGGTTGCCAGCACATAGTCGTCGGGAGCCTCCTGCTGCACGATGCGCCACATCCCTTCGACATAATCCCGCGCATGCCCCCAATCGCGTTTCGCGTCGAGATTGCCGAGATAAACGCGATCCTGAAGCCCAAGCTTAATGGCCGCAACTGCCCGGGTGATTTTACGGGTCACGAAGGTTTCGCCACGCAGGGGACTCTCGTGATTGAACAGGATCCCGTTCGAGGCATGCATGCCGTAGGCTTCGCGGTAGTTCACAGTGATCCAATAGGCATACAGCTTCGCGGCCGCATAGGGCGAGCGCGGATAGAAGGGCGTGGTTTCGCTCTGAGGGGTTTCCTGAACCTTGCCATAGAGCTCCGAGGTCGAAGCCTGGTAGAAGCGCGTACGATCCCCCAGTTTCAAGATCCTGATCGCTTCGAGAACACGAAGCGTGCCCAGAGCGTCAGAATTCGCCGTATACTCGGGCGTTTCAAAGCTGACATGAACATGGCTCTGAGCCGCAAGATTGTATATCTCGTCCGGTTGCGTCTCCTGGATCAGACGTATCAGATTCGTCGCGTCGGTCATGTCGCCGTAGACCAGGCGAAACTTGGGGTCGTTAACATGCGGATCAGAGTAAAGATGATCCACCCGGGCAGAGTTGAACGACGACGCGCGGCGTTTGACACCCCAGACCCGATAGCCCTTCGCCAGGAGCAGCTCGGCCAGATAGGCCCCATCCTGCCCCGTCACGCCGGTTATGAGCGCATGCTTTTCCATCTATCAGCCTGCCATCAATTCGGTACCTAAGTGTCTAGCCGCGGCGGAGTTCTGCATGGTTGTTCAGGAACCAATCATAGTAAGAAGCCAACCCATCGCGCAGAGACGTCTGCGCCGTCCAGCCCAGAGCGCTAAGTGCGGTTACATCCAATAGCTTCCGCAGAGCCCCGTCAGGACGCGAAGTATCGAAAGTAATCTCACCCTTATAGCCTACAATCGAACCAATGGTTTGGGCAAAATCACCAACTGAAATTTCTTGGCCCGTGCCAACGTTGATGTGCTGTTCCGCCGAGTAGTTCTTCATAAGAAACACACAGGCATCGGCAAGATCGGTGACATAGAGAAATTCGCGTCTCGGGCGGCCGGTGCCCCAGACCGAAACCGAAACGGCGCCGCCTTCCTTGGCCTCATGGAAACGGCGGAGCAGGGCTGCAGGCACGTGACTGTACTCGGGATGAAAGTTATCGCCCGGCCCATAGACGTTTGTGGGCATTGCCGAGATGAAATCGCATCCATACTGCCGCCGATAAGCCCGGCAGAGCATGATACCACTGATCTTGGCAATCGCGTACCACTGGTTCGTTGGTTCGAGCGGGCCGGTGAGCAGAGCCTTTTCGCTCATCGGCTGGGGCGCCTCACGCGGATAGATACAGGAAGAACCGAGCAGCAATAGCTTCTCGACATTGGCTCTGCGGGCCGCTTCGACGATATTCAGCTCGATCGCCAGGTTGTCGTAGAGGAAGCTCGCCGGCAGACTGTCGTTGGCATGAATGCCGCCGACCTTCGCCGCCGCAAGGAAGATCGCCTGCGGACGTTCCCGCTGAACCCAGGCTTCGACATCGGCCTGCCGTGTTAGATCGAGCTCATCACGCGAGGCGCTCAACAATATACAGTTCTCACGTTCCAGACGACGGCAGATGGCCTGCCCGACCATGCCGCGATGGCCCGGAACCCAAACCCGTTTCTGCTTCAGATCGTATATCAATGCATTGCCTGTCGTTCGTCCACAGAGATCCTGCGAACAGCTTGTATAGTTAAAGTTAGATCGCCAAAACCGGGCATGCGCGTGCCGCCTGCGCTTTGACTATTCTCTCGCGAGAAGAAGACCATCAGTACCAAAGACGCCCATAGTTACTTCGCAGATAGGTCACTGCGTCATTGCCCAACGTTTGGCGAGGTCCCCGACGCATGCCTAGGACCCCGTCCTTTACGCCAACCAAGTAGTCGGAGACAAGACCCCGTCGCAGACAGGTAACCAGATATCGGACCAACCAGACGGCGATATAGGAAGGTATAAATCGAGCCGGCAGGTAAGCATAAGCGAGGTGAAATCTATTCTTGATCTGAAAATAGATCTCGCTGCGCGGTTGATCCATTTTGAAGGCTGAAGGCTCCGGCCAATGGTAGGCTACGATCTCCGGCTCGTAAACAATGTCGTAGCCGGCGGCAATAACACGGTAGGAGATGTCGAGCTCCTCCTCCCCGTACATCATTTCCGGACGGTAAGCGCCGCACTTCTCGACAACGCTGCGCCGGATCGCATAGCAGCCCGCGAGGAAATAGGAAACCCTGTGACGTCCTTCCGGAAGCTCTGGCGAGCGCATCAGATCTCGTTTGCCGAAAGGCAGCAGCAATCGCTCCTGGCCGTCGCGGTAGTCCTTGATCTTTCCGGCCAACAATCCAAGCTTCGGATCGGCGAGAAAGGCATCCACGATACGAGATAGGCAGGATGCGTGAGCAAAGGCGCCATCGTCGTCAATCGAGCAATAGACCTCGCCGTCCCCAAGATCCATCATGCGCGACCGCACGGCGGAAACACCCGACCACTCGGTATTTCGAAAACAACGAAGCCTGGGATCGTCGAACTTACTGCGAAGGCGATCGCAGATGTCCGACGCTTCGCTCGCATCATCCAGGACGATAATCTCGAAGTTATCGTAGTCCTGGTCGAAGACGCTTGAGATCGCGCGACATAGCGGTTCGAAACGGTCGCGCGTCGCAATCTGCACAGAGACTTTCAAATCCACCCCATCAACGGTCTTGGCTGACGAAAGGCCGAATGTGCCCTGCCTGGCCCTCTCCTCAGAATTCGGCCGTTTCTATCGCCGGCCATAGTCGTCCTCCAGGCGCACGATGTCATCTTCACCCAGGTAGTCACCACATTGAATCTCGATGATTTTCAACGCCTTGGCACCTGAGTTGATCAGACGATGAACCTGCCCAGGGGCGATGAAGGTCGACTCGCTCCGGTTCAGCTCGAAGGTATCCGAATCGCGGGTCACCTCGGCAACACCCTCAACGACGATCCAATGCTCGGAACGGTGTTCGTGATATTGGAGCGAGAGTGCCGCCCCGGCATTCACGTTCACTTCCTTGACCTGAAACTGCGTGCCGTGCACCAAAATCTTATACGACCCCCAAGGACGATAGACACTGGCATGAGAGAGATGTTCGCTGCGCCCCTCTGCGGCCAAGCGATCCAGTACTGCCTTGATCGGGCTTGCGCCACTTCGCTTGGTTACCAGAACCACGTCTTCCGTATTGATGACCACCGCATCCTCCAGGCCGGAAACAACGGTCAAGCCCTTCGATGCGCCGTAGACGAAGCTGCCGGTGGTAGCCTGGACGATGACGTCTCCAACGAGAGCGTTATTCGCCTCATCTTTCGGTGACCGCGACCAAAGCTCCTGCCACGAGCCGATGTCGCTCCATTCGAAATCGACAGCAAGTACGGAAGCCCTCTCCGTCCGTTCCATGACTGCATGGTCAATAGAGATGTTGGGTGATCGATGATAGGCTGCCGCATCAAGCCTGAAAAAATCCAGATCCTGTCTACCCTGTTCAAATGCCGTCCGGGCAGCGCTTAACACGTCCGGCGCAAAACGCTCCATTTCACTGAGCAAAGTCTTGGCGCCGCAAAGAAAAATGCCGCTGTTCCAGCAGTGCCGCCCGCCCTGTAAGAACTCCTCCGCGGTCACCTCATCGGGTTTCTCGACAAAGCGAAGCACCTCCACCGGTGCCGAGATGCAGGCGGCGGCGGCGTCTATCTCAATATAGCCATAACCGGTCTCTGCTCGACTCGCCTTTATGCCGAAGGTAACGATCCGGCCATCTTGCGCGGCTTCAACCCCCTTTGAAACACAGCTCTGGAAAGCCTCTCCATCGGGAATCGCATGATCCGAGGGCAGTAAGAGCAGCAGGGGATCTTCCCGCTCCGCAGCCCGGTTCAAGGCGAAGAGCGCGGCGACGGCTGCGGCCGGTGCGGTGTTCCGTCCCTCCGCCTCCAACACGACGCCCGACGGCGTTATGTCGGCTTCCTGAAGCAGCCTAGAAATCAAGAACCGGTGTTCCTCGTTGCAGATAACGAGAGGCGCCGTGAAGCATTTGCCCTGCGCCCGGCGGGCAGTTTGAATTATCAAGGCCTCTTCGGACTCGAGCTTCAGGACTTGCTTGGGATAGAGCGCCCGTGACAGAGGCCAGAGACGGGTACCACTGCCACCGCAGAGGAGAACCGGGTGTATGGTCTGGGTTTGGGATAACATTCTCAGCCCGCTGTTTCGACCGCTATGCAAAAAACTTGCGACAGGCACAGGACAGGGTCGCGGGCCATCTTCTGGCACGAGCGGTAGGGATTGCCACCGCTCTTCTGAGAAGAAATACGAGGAACCCCTGTGTAGAGGCTTTTAATCCCATCTGCGCCTCCTGCCAAGCCAAACGCCATTCTCCGGCCCTTGATCTAGCCATCATAACTCGTGCCCGTTCGGCAGCGATCCATTCGCGGAATCGACGAACCACAGACGATGACGGCTGCCCTTTCGCAAGATAGCTTTCTGCAATAGCAATACGCTCGTTGCACATCTGCACATCATGCCGACGTTCGGCGTTGAGCGTTGTTGACCCTTCATGTGCCAAATATCGGTATAGTATCCGCTTCACTGGCAATGTCAGAATTCCTGCCAGCTTGAATCTGATCAGCAACTCTCTGTCTGAACAGACGGCAAAGTCGACATTGAAGGACCCATTCTCTTTGAATACACAAAGCCTAAAAAAATAGGCATTGGTGGGCATCGACCCGTGAAAGAGTAGATCCCAGCTTTGACTCTTGTGTCCACGGCTAGGCGCGATCCGCACAAATTTTCGGTCACCGTCGTGGAGACGTTCCACAACCGCCAGACCGGCTACGATTTGTACTCGAGGGTTTGCCTCGAGCACCCCAGATACGACACCCAGAGCGCCGATCTCCAAAAGATCGTCAGCATTCACTATGCCGACGACCTCGTGTCGCGCGGCTGCAATCCCTCGGTTCATCGCTACATAGATTCCAGGTGCTGGTTCATGTATCAGTTCGATATGTGGATAGTCCGAGATAACGTCCAGCGTGCCATCGTCAGACCCACCATCTACTATGATGTGTTGGACCGCTTCAACATCATCAATTTGGCATGCGACGCTCTCAATACAGTCACGTATCGTGCCCGCCATATTCAATACCGGCGTAATGATGGAAAACCCTACCAACTTCGAACCCTGCCTTGTGGTTTCACTGCGCCCTCGACCGTAGTGGAGATCACGCTCTCAAAATCTGGCGATACCAATCTAGGTAAGCCTCCACCATACGCACTTCGGACCATTCCCGTTGCGCCCTTTCGGCCGCGTTGCGCGACAATCGGGTACGTAGGTTCGGCGCCTCCAGAAGCAACCTCACGGCCTCCGCCATTGCCATACTGTCACCCGGAGGAACCAAGACCCCCGTAGCCTTTTCCGCATTGTCGCCAGAACCAGCGCCTTCTCTAAGCCCATGATAGTCCAACGAATCGATCTGTTCCGGGATACCGCCCACGGCAGTCGCCACCACCGGCAATCCGCAGGCGCTAGCTTCCAGGATTGTTGTCGGGAAATTGTCGGCATGTGCAGCGTGCAAGTAAACATCCGCCGCAAGGTAGTATGACGCAACAGTACCTTCTTCGCTCTGATAAGGCACGAAGCGAATTTCAGTGTCGCCCACCTTCTCGTCAGGTCCGGCATCGCCAAGAGCCAGCAGCAGAACACGGCGCTGTGGCAGAACGCGCGCGACCTCCAGCGCCGCAGCGCGCACCGTCACATAATCTTTGAACGGGCTGACACGAGCTCGGTTCGCCGTGAACAGCAGGATCAACACATCTGCGGGCAAGCCAAGCCGATGGCGCGCTTCGGCCCGATTGCCGGGTTTGAACACACCAAGATCAATGCCATTGGGTATCACCTTCGCTTCGACAATAGCGTTCGCCAAAACCGAGTCCTTTACCCGCTCCATAAGCCAGCGTGAGGGGGTCGCGACATACAGCCGGCTTGAATTGAAGATGGCGCGCTTGGCTGCCCAATTGGCGGCTGAGCCATCCCTTCGAATAGCCGGATAGACATCCAGATGCGGACACTGGCCACAGCCGTTGCGCCAGCGCTCGCAACCCAACGTATAGGCGCAGTGCCCTGTGAACGTCCACTCGTCATGGAGCGTGAGCACCACGGGTAGTTCGCTGCCGAGCCTGGCAAGTTCGCGCAGATCGAAGTAACCACCGTGCAGGTTGTGACAGTGCAGGACGTCGGGGCGCTCGGGCGGCAGGTCTAGCAGCCGCATTGTGCCGGCGTAGTGAAAAGGTTCACGGCCACGCAGCCGATCCAAGAGAAACCGGGGATTGGTCAATTGCAGAAGTGCCCGGCGAAACCGCGCCTCCCCTAGGCGCCCCGCAATTGCTGGGCTTACCCAATCGAGCAGGGCCTCTTTCCAGGCAGTGTCCGGGATCGTGAAGATATCCGGGTCTGCCTTTTTCCGTCGCCCGACCGCCATCCATGACATGTGATCGCTGGCGCGCAGCGCACGAAACAGCGTCATGGCTATCTTTTCCGCCCCGCCCCCCTCGTCGGCAGCGCTGACTGTCAAGACCTTCAGGCTCTCACGGTTCAACCCGGACCTCATCAAAAAGCCCAGCGCCGGACCAAACGCCTTAGCGCACTTAACGGCCTGTGCAGAAAGCGGTATTTCCGCATCCCGCACAGCAGGTGGTATACTGCGAGGTCCACTACACTGGCCTGTTTGACGAAGAATCGCGCGGCCGGATACCAAATTGAGTTCAGTAGCCGCTCGATATCATCGCTGCGCCGCAGTTCGACAGGCAGGCGCCCGTCAACAATATCGCTTCGCATCTGCAGGATTTGCTGCGGATGATCACCGCGGTAGCGCTCCAACCAGCTTGGATAGCGGTACATATTGTGGACCCGGAAGGGTCGGCGCAGTTCGCCGAACACCTGTTGTGCCCATGCAAGGGCCCCTACCCGCTGTGCCCATTCTGCATTCTGGTAGTAGTCACACTTCTCCTCTACCTGCTTCGGCAACAGCAAGGAGTAGTGGTAGAGATAGATTCCACGAGCGGCCATTGCTCTGTCGTCAAACCAGCGAAGCTGCCTCAGATCGCGCGCCCGGTCATCATGGACTGTCGGCGGCCGATGGGAAACATAGTCAAAACCGGGGCCCCACTGGAACAGGCGGTGATAGGTCGCCGCGCCGCGACGCAGGTACCAACCCTCAGCGGTATAGTCGAAGCCCCCCCAGAACGTTATCTGCCTGAAGCTGACAGCGGTAATGTCCGCTTCGCCGTGCAACAAGGCGATGACGGTTTCGATATCTTCGGATCTGTAAAACTCATCGACGTCGACCTGCCAGAGGTAATTACCGGAGGCCCGCTTCGCATAGGCGCGGCTTTGTTCGTCCTTCTCGCCTGGCCAGAATCCGTCCGGATAGCCTTCATCTTCGGCGGTCACGATGATCAGCTTGTCTTCAGGGTCCTCCTCCTCCTTAAAACGCCGCAAGATGGCCAGAGTTCCATCCCGCGAGTGCCCCTGCGGATCGGCTATGTTGCAGGCACCCGGCGCCGCACCTTCAACCACAATGATCTCATGCGCATAGGGATAAAGCCCGCGCAGATTATAGCGCAGGAAAGGCTCGCCATTCAGGACGATCATACCGAAGGTGATTCGAATGTCCGTTGGCAGCGACACCTCGGGAGTGCTCACCACATCTCCTTAAGCTGTACCCGGCGGCAGAGCCTCTGCCTGCACGAAGGTAAAATTCCAGCCGTCAACGCTGACAAGCCTGTAACCAGCGTTGCGAACCCGCCTCACCGTCGAGGCAATTGCTAACAGGGGTGCCGGTTGATCGATTTCCATGCACAAGAGCGTCGGGAAAACACCCTGCGCAAACATGGACCGCACCACCTCGTGCTCGGCGCCCTCGATATCGATTTTCAGCAGATCGATTTTATTGTGCCCAAGTTCGCTCATCAGCGACGATACGGTTCGACAAGGCGCTTCGAAATAGGCGTCAGTTTCCTGCAGGTTAACAATAGAGTGAGAAACGTGCGCCGGGTCCCGCGGCGCATAGAAGCGCAGCACAGTATCCTCCGACCACAGCCCCACGGGCAGGAACCGGAAATTGCCGAGACCCTCGGCATGCTGCTCGACGTGGGCGGCGGCCCTTGGCGTCGGATCAAATGCAAATACCCGGCAACCAAAACGCTCGATCATCTCACGATCGAAAGTAATGTCTTCCCCGACGCCACCGGCATAGCAGACCCAGTCCGGTTGGATCAGATCAACCGGCAAAACCCAACCGCCATAGTCGCTGCCGACCTTCTCAAGCCGGATGCTTGAGTAGCACCTTGCCTGACGGCGATAGCACCGCCTTAATCCATGCCTAAGTAGTCGGGGAAACGTCACGTCAGCCCGTTTTCTCTGTTGATTCCATTTTTAACAAAGGCAAAACCGCAACCATGCTGTCACGAACTCCAACATCCTGGGAACGCTTAGCAAAGGTCAATCAGCGATGAAGGGGATTAAACAAATAGCTGGAATACGTTACCCAAACTAGACCAGCCAAGGATCGCACTTTCAAGAAGCCACAAACAACGCCATCGATCTTTGATGATTACTTTGTCCGGCTTCTCATGCGAGCAAGACACGCTACCGCCGTTCGGGTGAAGTACAGCTTCTACCCGTTTAAATCTTAGCTGCAACCCATGTCGCCAACACAGTAGCGAATGCAACTGCCGATCTGGAGCGACGACCATTGCTCGAACTGCCCGCGCACCTTTAACGGACACCCGTTACTAAGCCGAAGTGCCCAGCCAGATCGACCGCAGCCTAGCTTGAGCGCCTTATCGAATGGCGAACTCACACAGGTCAAGCACGTCGTCGAAAGGCACCACATCACCACAACGAGACTTTGCACCCGCGAACGATTGTGCGGAAGGGCTCACGAGCCGCCCTCCGCACGGCGGGTTGCCGCGATCAAATCCGCCCGGTCTGAGACGATCCGCAGCAACGCCGGCGCAAAAATCGGCACATCTGGAAAAGATTCGCGAAGGCGTTCGTAGATTCTTTGCGGCGAACTGGCATCGGTGACGACGAGACCGTCAAACGAAGCGATCTCATCCAGCCCCGCTATGACAGGGACACCATGACTGCGTCCTGGCGCTTTTTGCGCATCGACCACTGCGACAACGGTCTCTTCCGCCCCAGAAGCCGCCAGCAGTGCGATTTCCGCAAGCTCACCACCCCCAAACAAAACCGGCCGCTTAACCCCCATCTTCTGGGCTCTCTCGAAAATCTCCCCATACTGGCCCCGGGCTTCGCGAAAGAATGACAACGATGTCTCCAAATACCTGGCGACCAGACGGCTCTTCTCCCGAAACCCTTGAGGCGTCAGATAGTAAGCATAGCGCCGGTACGGCGCTTGGCAGACCTTCACATAGCCCTTGTTCACGGCCCGTTTCATCAGAGCGTTGATCAGACCGACGGACACACCGATATGCTGCTTGAGCGCAACCTGCGTAACAACCGAGCCATGCTCAATTGCGGTGAGGAAATCAAGTTCTGCGTCAGATTTGGTCCCTTTGGGCAAGGCCCCTGTCCATCATAAATCGGAACGCCCCTCTTACACTCACCCAACACTTCGTTCAAGCTTTGAATTTCACATCATGAACGCCATAATTTGATAAGCTTCTCATCGTGCTTTTTCAGCGATCCAGGCTCCAGCCCGACCACCAATAGCCTTCTCAGTTCTCATCGCAAGGTCTTGCTTCATGTACAACTCTTCGACAATCATGGGGACACCCGCCCCATGACAGAAGACAAAGTATTGATCACAGGTGGGGCCGGCTACATCGGCAGCCATACCGTGTTAGCCTGTCAGGAGCGTGCCTACCCCGTGGTCGTTCTTGACAACCTCGCCAAGGGCCGGCGCGATCTGGTGCCTGCCGAGGTTCCCTTCTATTTGGGAGACGTGGGCGACAAGACTGTGCTTGACCGTATCTTCAATGAACATCGTATCTCAGCGGTTATGCACTTCGCCGGCGATATCGTTGTCCCGGAGTCCGTCGTTGCGCCGTTGACCTATTACGCTAACAACACTTGCAAGACGAGACAGCTGCTCCAAACCTGTGTGGACCACGACATCAACCGCTTCGTGTTCTCTTCGACCGCTGCGGTGTATGGTCAACCCGAAACTGCCTCGGTGAGCGAGACGGCGCCGACGCGACCGGTCAACCCCTACGGCACCTCAAAGTTGATGGTTGAGTGGATGCTGCGCGACCTCGCTGTTGCTCAGGATTTCCGTTATGTGGCGCTGCGTTACTTCAACGTGGCCGGCGCCGACCCTTTGGGGCGAACCGGACAGTCAACCCCGGGGGCCACACATCTGATCAAGATCGCCTGCGAAGTCGCGACCGGCAAGCGCGCGGAACTCCAAGTATTCGGCAACGATTACGACACTCCGGATGGAACCTGTATCCGTGATTACATTCACGTAAGTGACTTGGCGAGAGCACATGTTAGCGCCCTTACCCATCTTAGGGACCAAGGCCATAGTCTGACGCTAAACTGCGGCTACGGTCGGGGCTATTCCGTTCGCCAGGTGATAGAAGGTATCAAACAGCTCTCCGGGGTGGACCTGCGCGTGCGTACGGCACCACGACGAGCCGGCGATGTGGCCGCACTGGTAGCGGATGCGTCACGCTTAAAGGCCTCGCTTAATTGGGTCCCCGAGCACGACAATCTCGATTTCATCTTGAGCACCGCCTTGGATTGGGAAGAGCGGCTGAGCGCCGGTGGGTAAAACCAACGACACCTTATTCGGCGTTCAGTTACGCACGAGGCTCAAATTGAAACCCTGACTTAAAGCATTTGTGCATTGTTGGCTGACAAGAGCATCCAACTCACCGGCTGGCCAGAAACTACGGCGTAGTGCAGGTCAAACGTGATCCGCCCTAGATCGGGTCATGTTTTGACGGAACCACTTCGTGGTTGCGCCAAAACATGTGAATCCGATCGCTATCAAACAGTTAGCAGGCTGCTGAAAAAGGGCTCGCCGAAGTCTTTTGGTCGTGATTCTCTATGGCGTTTGGTTTGCGATCATGGAGGGCGCGATGCGGGGCGAGGATCGGGAGAGCGGAGCACTAT
>NZ_JAAQPH010000006.1 GCF_011683915.1 Pelagibius litoralis | reverse complement strand
ATTCCGGCGACGACGCCGGCACCGACGGTTCGGCCGCCTTCGCGGATGGCAAAGCGCAGGCCTTCATCCATCGCGATCGGCGCAATCAGCTCTACCGTCATCGACACATTGTCGCCCGGCATCACCATCTCCGTGCCCTCAGGCAGCGTCACAACACCCGTCACGTCCGTCGTGCGGAAGTAGAACTGCGGCCGGTAGTTGGTGAAAAACGGCGTATGACGCCCGCCCTCTTCCTTCGTCAGGATGTAGGCCTCCGCCGTGAAGTTCGTGTGCGGCGTGATCGACCCCGGCTTGGCCAGAACCTGGCCGCGCTCAACGTCCTCACGGCCCACACCGCGCAGCAGCGCACCGATGTTGTCGCCCGCCTCGCCCGAATCAAGCAGCTTGCGGAACATCTCAACGCCCGTGCAGGTCGATTTCTGCGTATCGCGGATACCCACGATCTCAACTTCGTCGCCAACCTTCACGATCCCCGACTCAACACGGCCCGTAACCACCGTGCCGCGGCCCGAAATCGAGAATACGTCCTCGATCGGCATCAGGAACGCCTTGTCCTTGGGCCGGTCCGGCTGCGGGATGTAGCCGTCAACCTGCTCCATCAGCGCCAGGATCGAGTTCTTCCCGATCTCATCGTCCTTGCCCTCAAGCGCCGCAAGCGCTGAGCCCTTCACGATCGGAATGTCGTCGCCCGGGAAGTCGTAGGACGACAGAAGCTCGCGGATCTCCATCTCCACAAGCTCAATCAACTCCTCGTCGTCAACCTGGTCGACCTTGTTCATGTAGACCACCAGCGCCGGAACACCGACCTGACGCGCCAGCAGGATGTGCTCGCGCGTCTGCGGCATCGGACCATCGGCCGCCGAAACAACCAGGACCGCGCCGTCCATCTGCGCCGCACCCGTGATCATGTTCTTCACATAGTCAGCATGGCCCGGGCAATCAACGTGCGCGTAGTGACGGTTCGCCGTCTCGTACTCAACGTGCGCCGTCGAAATCGTGATCCCACGCGCCTTTTCCTCAGGCGCCTTGTCAATCTGGTCGTAGGCCGAAAACTCAGCACCCCCAGACTCCGCAAGAACCTTCGTGATCGCCGCCGTCAGCGTCGTCTTTCCATGATCAACGTGGCCAATCGTACCTACGTTGCAGTGCGGCTTCGTCCGCTCAAACTTTGCCTTCGCCATCGGTCTTACTTCTCCGTCACTCGGCTATTGCGCTCGCCTAATACCTGAACCCGGGCTTAGCCTAGGCCAACTTGGAAACCACTTCGTCGGCCACTGCCTGCGGGACCTTCGAATAGTGGTCAAAGAACATCGTGTACTGTGCACGGCCCTGGCTCATGGAGCGCAGGGTATTGACGTAACCAAACATGTTGGCCAGCGGCACCATGGCATTGATGACCTGCGCGTTACCGCGGCTGTCCATGCCCTGCACGCTGCCGCGCCGGCTGTTCAGATCGCCGATGATGTCACCCATGTATTCTTCCGGGGTCACCACCTCAACCTTCATCATCGGCTCCAACAGAACCGGTCCCGCTTTCGGAATGCCTTCGCGGAAAGCCGCCCGTGATGCGATCTCGAACGCCAGAACGCTGGAGTCAACATCATGGCTGGCGCCGTCGATCAGCCGCGCCCTGAAGTCGATCATCGGGAAGCCAGCCAAAACGCCGGTTTCCTGAGCGGACTTCAGACCCTTTTCCACACCGGGAATGAATTCCCTGGGGATCGAGCCGCCGGTAATGCCGTTCTCGAACAGGAAGCCTTCACCAGGCTCCGTCGGCGAGAACACCACCTTCAGGCGGGCGAACTGACCGGAACCACCGGTCTGCTTCTTATGGGTGTAGTCGATCTCGGCTTCGCGGGTGATGGTCTCGCGGTAAGCAACCTGCGGCGCGCCCACATTGGCGTCGACCTTGAACTCGCGCTTCATGCGATCGACGATGATGTCGAGGTGAAGCTCGCCCATACCCTTGATGACGGTCTGGCCGCTTTCGATATCGCTGGCCACCTGGAAAGAGGGATCTTCCTGCGCGAGGCGGCTGAGAGCCACACCCATCTTTTCCTGATCGCTCTTGGTCTTCGGCTCGACCGCCACCTCGATGACCGGATCGGGGAACTCCATGCGCTCCAGGATGATCGGGTGCTGCGGATCGCAAAGCGTCTCACCGGTCGTGGTGTTCTTCAGGCCGGCAATGGCGACGATGTCGCCGGCGCGCGCCTCTTTCACGTCTTCGCGGTGATTGGAGTGCATCTGCAGCATGCGGCCGACACGCTCACGCTGATCCTTGACCGAATTCATGATCTGCGTGCCGGTGGTGAAAACACCGGAATAGACCCGAACGAACGTCAGCGAGCCGACGAAGGGGTCGGTCATGATCTTGAAGGCCAGACCGGATGCCGGTGCATCGTCACTGCTGGGCCGGGTGTCCTCCACATCGCTGTCGGGCTTCACGCCTTTAACGGCCGGCACTTCGACGGGCGAGGGCAGATAGTCAACCACCGCGTCAAGCAGCGGCTGCACACCCTTGTTCTTAAAGGCCGTGCCGTTCAGCACCGGCACGAACTTCAACCCGACCGCGCCCTCACGAATGCAGCGCTTCAGCGTCGCCTCGTCGGGCTCGTTGCCCTCCAGATAGGCCTCCATGGCGTCATCGTCTTGCTCGACCGCCAGCTCGACCAGCTTCTCACGATACTCAGCGGCCTTGTCGGCAAGGTCGGCGGGAATGTCGACGATGTCGAACTTTGCGCCCAGCGACTCGTCCTGCCAGACGATAGCCTTCATGGCGACCAGGTCGACCACGCCTTTGTATTCGCCCTCTGACCCGATGGGCAGCTGCAGCACCATCGGCTGCGCGCCGAGCCGGTCGACGATCATGTCGACGCAGCGATAGAAGTCGGCCCCGGTGCGGTCCATCTTGTTGACGAAGCAGATCCGCGGAACCTTGTACTTGTCCGCCTGACGCCAGACCGTCTCGGACTGTGGCTCAACGCCGGCGACCGAGTCGAAGACCGCGACGGCACCATCAAGCACCCGCAGTGAGCGCTCGACCTCAATAGTGAAGTCAACGTGGCCCGGGGTATCGATGATGTTGATGCGGTGATCGTTCCAGAAACAGGTCGTCGCAGCAGAGGTGATGGTGATACCCCGCTCCTGCTCCTGCTCCATCCAGTCCATGGTCGCGTTGCCGTCATGGACTTCGCCGATCTTGTGGGAAACACCCGTGTAATACAGAACGCGCTCGGTGGTCGTCGTCTTACCGGCATCGATATGAGCCATAATGCCGATGTTGCGATAGCGATCTAAGGGGGTGGTGCGTGCCATGACGATCTACTCTGCGTTGATTACCAGCGATAATGCGAGAAGGCTTTGTTGGCCTCCGCCATGCGATGGGTGTCTTCCCGCTTCTTCACAGCCGCGCCGCGGTTGTTCGAGGCGTCCATCAGCTCACCGGCAAGGCGCTCGGTCATCGTCAGCTCGGAACGCGAGCGCGAGGCCGAAATCAACCACCGGATGGCCAGGGCCTGACCGCGGTCGTTACGCACTTCGACCGGAACCTGATAGGTCGCACCACCGACGCGGCGCGAACGCACTTCAAGGTCCGGCTTAACGTTGTCCAGCGCCTCATGGAAGGTCCGCACGGGGTCCTGGCCGCCGCGCTCTTGCACCCGGTCCAGAGCGCCGTAGACGATGCCCTCCGCGACGGACTTTTTTCCGTCGTACATGAGGCAATTCATGAACTTGCTCAGAACGATATCGCCGAACTTGGGATCGGGAAGCACTTCCCGCTTTTCGGCGCTATGACGACGTGACATGCCTTGCTCCCTGGCTTACTTGGGCCGTTTGGCGCCGTATTTCGAACGGCGCTGGCGGCGATCCTTGACGCCCTGGGTATCGAGCGTGCCACGAATGATGTGATAGCGAACGCCGGGAAGATCCTTCACACGGCCGCCGCGGATCATGACGACGGAGTGCTCTTGAAGGTTATGCCCTTCGCCCGGAATGTAGCTGGTGACCTCAAAACCGTTGGTCAGGCGCACGCGCGCCACCTTTCTGAGGGCCGAGTTCGGCTTCTTCGGCGTCGTCGTGTAGACGCGCGTGCAAACGCCGCGCTTCTGCGGACAGGCCTCAAGAGCCGGCACCTTGTTCCGCACAACTTCAGGTTTGCGCGGCTTACGGATCAATTGGTTGATCGTTGGCATCAGGGTTTCCTATGCGCCCGGTCTTCGAGACAAAGCACCGCAAAGGGCTAGAAATCAGCCCTGCGGATGCCACATCGCCGTCGAAAACAGCTATCTATTTCAATACCATAATCGCCAGAGGTTGCGTCTAGACCGCAGCGGGCCTACCACCAACCCCTCGAAAGGTTGGCGCATACTATTGATGCCCCTACCCTCCGTCAAGTCCGTTAATCCCAGGAAACCTTACTTTTTCAAATGCTTCCAAGGATGCGCCGCGCCCAGGAGTCGGCGATCATTTATTTCCTGGGCGCGACCTCATAAGTAACAAAAATGCCGTCGCCGGCCGTCAAGCCACCGAGCTCTCTTCCTCGGTCACCGCCGAATCGCCGCCTTCGGTCAAAGCCGCCTGCTGGCGTGCCTCGATCAACTCGAGATCGCGCTCCGCGGCGACTCGTTTCAGACGGTTCATCACAGAGCCCGTGCCGGCCGGGATCAGACGTCCGACAATCACGTTCTCCTTCAGGCCGATCAGGCGATCCTCCTTGCCGTGGGTCGCCGCCTCGGTCAGCACCCGGGTGGTTTCCTGGAATGACGCCGCCGAGATGAACGAGCGGGTCTGCAGGCTGGCCTTGGTGATACCCTGGAGAACCGGGCTGCCGGAGGCCGCCTTGCCGCCCTCGGCGATCACCTTGTCATTAACCGCATCGAACTCGTCGCGATCGACCTGCTCGCCCACCAGCAGGGTGGAGTCGCCGCCGTCGTGGATCTCGACCTTCTGCAGCATCTGGCGAACGATCACCTCGATGTGCTTGTCGTTGATCTTCACGCCCTGGAGACGATAGACGCTCTGGATCTCGTCGATCAGATAATTCGCCAGAGCCTCGACGCCGAGCACTTCGAGAATGTCATGCGGTACAGGGTTACCGTCGAGCAGCATGTCGCCGACCTGGACGAAGTCGCCCTCCTGGACCGAGATGTGCTTGCCCTTGGGGATCATGTACTCGCGCGATTCCTGATCCTCGGCCTCCGGCACCACGACAATGCGGCGCTTGGTCTTGTAGTCCTTGCCGAACTCGATCCGCCCTTCGATCTCGCTGATGATGGCGTAGTCCTTCGGCTTGCGGGCCTCGAACAGTTCCGCCACCCGCGGCAGACCGCCGGTGATGTCGCGCGTCTTGGACGACTCCCGCGGGATACGGGCCAGCACGTCACCGGCACGAACCTGGGCACCGTTCTCGACCGAGAGAATGGCGTCGACCGACATGAAGTAGCGTGCCTCCATGCCGTTGGCCAGGGTCACCACCTCGCCCTTGTCGTCACGCAGCGTGACACGCGGCTTCAGGTCGTTGCCACGCGGCTGCTGCTTCCAGTCGATGACGACCCGGTTGGAGATGCCGGTGGTTTCGTCCATGACCTCGCTGATCGAGGTTCCCTCGATCAGATCGACGTAGTTCACCACACCTTCCCGCTCGGTGATGATCGGAATAGTATAGGGGTCCCACTCGGCCAGCTTGTCGCCCAGTTTCACCGTGGCGCCGTCGTCAACCAACAGCTTGGCGCCGTAGGGCACCCGATGGCGGGCCCGTTCACGCTTCTTCTCGTCGCTCAGCACCACTTCGAGGTTGCGGCCCATGACGATGGGCACACCGTCGGTGTTCATCACCACATTGCGGTTGGCAATGGTCACCGAAGCATCGGCGGCAGCCTCGACCGAACTTTGCTCGGCACCACGCTGAGCCGCACCGCCGATATGGAAGGTACGCATGGTCAGCTGGGTGCCGGGCTCGCCGATCGACTGGGCGGCAATAACGCCGACCGCCTCACCGACGTTCACCTTGGTGCCGCGTGCCAGATCACGGCCATAGCAGGCGCCGCACATGCCGCCCACCGACTCGCACATCAAAGCCGAGCGAACCAGGATCGTATCGATCCCCGCCCGTTCGATCTGATCGATCCTGTTTTCCTCGAACAGCGAACCGCGCTTCAGGATCACGTCGCCGGACAGCGGATCGACAATGTCTTCCTGCGCCGTACGGCCAAGAATGCGCTCGCCGAGAGAAGCGATGACCTCACCGCCGTCGACCACCGCAGAAACCGTCAGGCCCTTGGTGGTGCCGCAGTCCTCTTCGATGATGATGGCATCCTGCGCCACGTCGACCAGGCGACGCGTCAGATAGCCGGAGTTGGCGGTCTTCAACGCGGTATCGGCCAGACCCTTACGGGCACCGTGGGTGGAGTTGAAGTACTCCAGCACCGTCAGGCCTTCCTTGAAGTTCGAGATGATCGGCGTCTCGATGATCTCACCCGACGGCTTGGCCATCAGGCCCCGCATGCCGGCGAGCTGCTTGATCTGCGCCGCCGAACCACGGGCGCCTGAGTCGGCCATCATGTAGACGGCGTTCACCTTGCGGCCGCGGGTACCGGCAATGACCTTCATCATCTCGTCGGCAACCCGGTCGGTACACTGCGACCAGACATCGACCACCTTGTTGTACTTCTCACCCTGGGTGATCAGGCCGTCGAGATACTGCTGCTCGAACTCCTTGACCTTGGTCTGCGCCTCTTCCACCAGGCCCGCCTTGGCGTCGGGGATCATGAGATCGTCCTTGCCGAAGGAGATGCCCGCCTTACAGGCATAGCCAAAGCCCAGCGTCATGATGCGGTCGCAGAAAATGACCGTATCCTTCTGGCCGCAGTGGCGATAAACGATGTCGATCAGCTCGGTGACTTCCTTCTTGGTCATCAACTTGTTGAGCAGGCTGAAGGGCACCTTCGGATGGCGTGGCAGAACTTCGGACAGCAGCATGCGGCCCGGAGTCGTGTCGACGACCAGCCGGATCGGCACGTTATTCTCATCCACCGTGTGATAGCGTGCCTTGACTTTGGCGTGCATCGACACGGCGCCGGCGGCCAGGGCATGTTCTATCTCGCCCATGTCGCCGAACAGCATGCCTTCACCCTGTTCGCCGTCCGCCTCCATCGACAGATAGTAGATGCCGAGGACGATGTCCTGCGACGGCACGATGATCGGCTTGCCGTTGGCCGGCGAAAGGATGTTGTTGGTCGACATCATCAGCACGCGGGCTTCGAGCTGGGCCTCCAACGAAAGCGGTACGTGGACCGCCATCTGGTCGCCATCGAAGTCGGCGTTGAAAGCGGTACAGACCAGCGGATGAAGCTGGATCGCCTTACCCTCGATCAGCACCGGCTCAAAGGCCTGGATGCCGAGACGGTGCAAAGTCGGCGCGCGGTTCAGCAGAACCGGGTGCTCCCGGATCACCTCTTCCAGGATATCCCAGACTTCGGGCCGCTCCTTTTCCACCATGCGCTTGGCCGCCTTGATGGTGGAGGCCATGCCATAGAGTTCCAGCTTCGAATAGATGAAGGGCTTGAACAGCTCCAATGCCATTTTTTTCGGCAGGCCGCATTGATGCAACTTCAGCTCCGGCCCGACCACGATGACCGAACGACCGGAGTAATCGACCCGCTTGCCCAGCAGGTTCTGGCGGAAGCGGCCCTGCTTGCCCTTCAGCATGTCGCTGAGCGACTTCAGCGGACGCTTGTTGGCGCCGGTGATGACACGCCCGCGCCGGCCGTTGTCGAACAGCGCATCGACGGCTTCCTGCAGCATGCGCTTTTCGTTGCGCACGATGATATCAGGCGCACGCAGTTCGATCAGCCGCTTCAGCCGATTGTTGCGGTTGATGACCCGGCGGTAGAGATCGTTCAGATCAGAGGTCGCGAAGCGGCCGCCGTCCAGCGGCACCAGGGGGCGCAGCTCGGGCGGGATAACCGGCACGACATCCAGGATCATCCACTCGGGACGGGCTCCGGACTCCAGGAAAGCCTCGATCAGCTTCAGGCGCTTCACCAGCTTCTTGCGCTTGGCTTCCGAACCGGTCTCGCGCAGTTCGTCGCGCACCTCGACCCGCTCTTCCTCAAGCTCCAGAGAGGCGAGCATCTTCTTCATCGCCTCGGCGCCGATCATCGCCTCGAAGGAATCCTCGCCGAACTCCTCCTGGGCGGTGATGAACTCCTCCTCGGAGAGCAGCTGGTGCATCTTCAGCGAGGTCAGACCCGGCTCGACCACGACGAAGTATTCGAAGTAGAGCACCCGCTCCAAGTCCTTCAGGGTCATGTCGAGCAGCAGACCGATGCGGCTCGGCAGGGACTTCAGGAACCAGATGTGCGCAACCGGGCTGGCCAGTTCGATGTGCCCCATGCGCTCGCGGCGCACCTTGGACAGGGTCACCTCGACGCCGCACTTCTCGCAGATGATACCGCGATACTTCATGCGCTTGTATTTACCGCAGAGGCATTCGTAATCCTTTATCGGACCGAAAATGCGGGCACAGAACAAGCCGTCGCGCTCCGGCTTGAAGGTACGGTAGTTGATGGTCTCCGGCTTCTTGATCTCACCGTAGGACCAGGAACGGATCCGCTCAGGGCTGGCGATCGAAATACGGATCTGATCGAAGCTCTGAGGGCCGGTCGGCTGGCCAAAGATGTTCATCAACTCGGACATCGGTTTCTCCCGATAAAATAACTGGTTTGGCAAAGGCTAAACGGGGCGCAGGGTCAGCGCCGCATCAGCTACTCTGCTTTAAGTCCACGTTGAGGCCCAGGGACCGAAGTTCCTTCACCAGAACGTTGAAGGATTCCGGAATGCCGGCCTCGAAGTTGTCGTCGCCCTTGACGATGGCCTCGTAAACCTTGGTGCGGCCCGAGACGTCATCCGACTTCACCGTCAACATCTCCTGCAGGGTGTAGGCGGCACCGTAAGCCTCCAGCGCCCAGACCTCCATCTCACCGAAACGCTGGCCGCCGAACTGGGCCTTGCCGCCCAGCGGCTGCTGGGTGACCAGGCTGTAGGGGCCGATCGAACGGGCATGGATCTTGTCGTCGACCAGATGGTGCAGTTTCAGCATATAGATGTAGCCCACCGTCACCTGGCGTTCGAAGGACTCGCCGGTCCGCCCGTCGACCAGGGTCACCTGCCCCGAGCGACTGAGGCCCGCTTGGTCGAGCATCTCGGAGATGTCTTCCTCACGCGCGCCGTCGAACACAGGGGTCGCAATCGGCACGCCCTTGCGCAGGTTGCCGCCGAGTTCGAGAAGCTGCTCCTCGCCCATATCGGCGATGTCTTCCTTGAAGCACTTGTCGCCGTAGACTTCTTTGAACTTCTTGCGCAGCGGCTCCATCTTGGCGCCACGGCCGATCTCGTCGAGCATCTGGCTGATCTGACCGCCCAGGCCGCTACAAGCCCAGCCCAGGTGGGTCTCCAGAATCTGCCCGACGTTCATGCGGCTCGGCACACCCAGCGGGTTCAGCACGATGTCGACCGAGGTACCGTCTTCGGTGTAGGGCATGTCCTCGATCGGCACGATCTTGGAAATGACACCCTTGTTGCCGTGACGGCCGGCCATCTTGTCGCCCGGCTGCAGCTTGCGCTTAACGGCGACGAAGACCTTGGCCATCTTCATCACGCCCGGCGGCAACTCGTCGCCGCGCTGCAGCTTGTCGACCTTGTTCTCGAAGCGCTTGTTCAACTCGTCGATGGACTCTTCGAACTGCTTGTTCAAGGCTTCCAGATCGAGCTGACGCTTGTCGGCCTTGATCGCGATCTGACGCCACTGGCCCGGCGTGAAGTCGCCCAGGACCTTCTCGGTGATCTTGGTATCGGCCTTCAAACCCTTGGGCCCCGAGACGGCGGTCTGATTCAGCACCAGGTCCTTCAGGCGGCCGTAGAAGCTGCGCTCCAGGATCGCCCGTTCGTCATCGCGGTCCTTGGCCAGACGCTCGATCTCAGCACGCTCGATGGCAAGGGCGCGTTCGTCCTTGTCCACACCGCGGCGCGAGAAGACCCGCACGTCGACCACCGTTCCGGTAACGCCCGGGGGCACGCGAAGCGAAGTGTCACGCACGTCAGAGGCCTTTTCGCCAAAGATCGCGCGCAGCAGCTTTTCTTCCGGAGTCATCGGCGACTCGCCCTTCGGCGTCACCTTGCCCACCAGGATATCGCTCGGGTTCACTTCCGCGCCGACGTAGACCATGCCCGCTTCGTCGAGGTTGCGCAAAGCGTCCTCACCGACGTTGGGAATGTCCCGGGTGATTTCCTCCTGGCCCAGCTTGGTATCGCGGGCCATGACCTCGAACTCTTCGATATGGATCGAGGTGAAGACGTCATCGCGGACGATGCGCTCGGAAATCAGGATCGAATCCTCGAAGTTGTAACCCTGCCAGGGCATGAAGGCCACCAGCACGTTACGGCCCAGCGCCAGTTCACCCAGATTGGTCGAGGGACCGTCGGCAACAATGTCGCCGGCGGCCACCACGTCGCCCACCTTCACCAGCGGACGCTGGTTGATGCAGGTGTTCTGGTTGGAGCGCTGGAACTTCAGCAGGTTATAGATATCGACGGCCTGCTCACCGCTGGAGGTTTCCTCCGTCACGCGGATCACGATGCGGGTGGCATCCACCTGATCGACAACACCGGCGCGCCGCGCACCGATGGCGACACCGGAGTCCCGGGCCACGATGCTCTCCATGCCGGTGCCCACCAGCGGCGCCTCGGACTGCAGCAGCGGCACCGCCTGGCGCTGCATGTTGGAGCCCATGAGCGCCCGGTTGGCGTCGTCGTTTTCCAGGAAGGGAATCAGCGCCGCGGCAACCGAGACCAACTGCTTGGGCGACACGTCCATGAAGTCGATCTGGTCGGGCATGCCCATGATGTAGTCCCCGCCCTCGCGACAGGAAATCAGGTCCTCGGTGAAGCGGCTCTTGTCGTCCAGCAACGCGTTGGCCTGGGCAATCGTATAACGCCCTTCTTCCATGGCCGAGAGATAGCGCACCTCGTCGGTCACCTTGCCCTTCTCGACCTTACGGTACGGGCTTTCGATGAAGCCGTACTGATTGACCTTGGCATAGGTCGCCAGCGAGTTGATCAGGCCGATGTTCGGGCCTTCCGGCGTCTCAATCGGGCAGATCCGGCCATAGTGGGTCGGATGCACATCGCGCACCTCAAAGCCGGCGCGCTCACGGGTCAGGCCGCCCGGCCCGAGCGCCGAGAGACGCCGCTTGTGGGTGATCTCCGACAGCGGGTTGGTCTGGTCCATGAACTGCGAAAGCTGCGAGGAACCGAAGAACTCCCGCACCGCCGCAGCCGCCGGCTTGGCGTTGATCAGATCGTGCGGCATGACCGAGTCGATCTCGACGGAGGACATGCGCTCCTTGATCGCCCGCTCCATCCGCAGCAGGCCCAGACGATACTGGTTTTCCATCAGCTCGCCGACCGAGCGCACACGGCGGTTGCCCAGGTGATCGATGTCGTCGATCTCGCCGCGGCCGTCCTTCAGCCCGACCAGCACCTTCAGGATCGACAGCATGTCTTCCTTGCGCAGGGTGCGGACCTGGTCGTCGGTCTCAAAGCCCATGCGCGCGTTCATCTTCACGCGGCCGACCGCAGACAGGTCGTAGCGTTCCGGATCGAAGAACAGGCCGTTGAACATCGTCTCGGCGGTTTCCAGGGTCGGCGGCTCGCCCGGACGCATGACACGATAGATATCGATCAGCGCTTCTTCACGGCTGGTGTTCTTGTCGATCGCCAGGGTGTTGCGGACATAGGCACCGACGTTGATGTGGTCGATCGCCAGGATGGACAGGGTCTTGGCGCCCGCCTCAACCAGGGTTTCGATCAGGGTCTCGCTGATTTCGTCGCCCGCCTCGCAGATGACTTCACCGGTCTTTTCATTGATGAAGTCGCCGGAGATATAGCTGCCGACCAGTTGCTCGTTGGAGACGAAGATGTCCTTCAGGCCGCCTTCGATCAGCTTCTTGGCCAGGCGCGGGGTGATCTTCTGCCCGGCCTCGGCAACCGCCTCACCGCTGTCGGCATCGATCAGGTCCGTCGCCAGCTTCGCACCGCGCATGCGCTCGGTATCGAAAGGCGTCCGCCAGCCCTTCCCGGCCCGCTTGTAAGCCACGTGATCATAGAAGTAGTCGAGCACGTCTTCCGGCGTCATGCCCTGGGCTTCATGGGGCTCCAGCCCGGTGCCCTGGGCGGCCCTGTCTTCGCGCAGCTTTTCCGTTGCGTCGGAATCCAGCGCCAGCAGCAGCGTCGTCGCCGGCAGTTTGCGGCGGCGGTCGATGCGCACGTAAAGCATATCCTTGGCATCGAACTCAAAGTCCAGCCAGGAACCGCGATAGGGAATCACGCGGGCGGCAAAAAGGTACTTGCCCGAGGAATGGGTCTTGCCGCGGTCGTGGTCGAAAAAGACGCCCGGGCTGCGGTGCATCTGGGAGACGATCACCCGCTCCGTGCCGTTGATCACGAAGGTGCCGTTGCGCGTCATCAAGGGCATGTCGCCCATGTAGACGTCCTGCTCCTTGATGTCCCGGATCGATCGGGCGCCGGTGTCCTCGTCGACGTCCCACACCACCAGGCGCAGGGTAACCTTCAGCGGCGCGGCAAAAGTCATTCCGCGCTGCTGGCACTCCTCAACATCGTACTTCGGCTCTTCCAGCTCGTAGCGCACGAATTGCAGCTCGGCCCGCTCGGAAAAGTCGCGGATCGGGAAAACCGAAGTGAAGACTTCCTGCAGGCCCGTATTGCTCCGCTCTGAGATTGGAGTGCCAAACTGAAGAAACTGGTCGTAGGAGGTCTTTTGAACCTCGATCAGATTGGGCATCTCCGCCACTTCGGTGATCTTGCCGAAGTTCTTGCGGATGCGTTTACGTGCGGTCAGGGAATTCGCCATGTCTGTCGTGTCCTCGTTCACGTCGCTGAGCCGAACGTCCGGGGATCGCCGCGGCAATCCCATTTCGCTCTTGGCACCGGACCCTCAGCTCTGGCCCGGTCTTAAGGGATTCTCGCTCTGCCCAATCCCCAAGGCCGTTTTCTTCCGTGGCCGGCTCATCGAACCGAACCACCGCCTCTCCTAGAGGAGAGACACAGATAGCCGGCGCGGCCTGCGCCTTTGGGGCGCAAGCCGGCCGGTATATCTGCAATGGCGTTCGATCAAGCTACTTGAGCTCGACCGATGCGCCAGCCTCTTCGAGCTTCTTCTTGAGCTCTTCGGCTTCGTCCTTGCCGACGCCTTCCTTCACCGCCTTCGGTGCGGATTCGACAAGATCCTTCGCCTCTTTCAGGCCCAGTCCGGTAATCGCACGGACTTCCTTGATGACGTTGATCTTCTTGTCGCCGGCGGCAGCCAGAACGACGTCGAACTCGGTCTGCTCGGCAGCAGCCGCCTCGGCCGGAGCCGCAGCAGCCGCAACAGCAACCGGAGCCGCCGCAGAGACGCCCCAGCTATCTTCCAGTTTCTTAGCCAGCTCAGCCGCCTCGATGACGGTCAGCTTCGACAGCTCTTCAACCAGCTTATCCAAATCAGCCATTTCTTACTTTCTCCTAGGCTTGAACTCTCGTCCGTGACGAGGCTTACGCGGCTTCTCCCTGAGAGCCGTAGGCACTGAATACGCGGGCCAGCTGAGCAGCCGGCGCCTGCACCACACCCGCCACCTTGGTGGCCGGGGCCTGCAGAACACCGATCAACTTGCCGCGCAGCGCATCGAGCGACGGCAGGGTCGCCAATGCCTTGATCCCATTGGGATCCAGCATGGTCGCACCCATCGCACCGCCGATGATCGTCAGCTTGTCGTTCTTCTTGGCGAACTCCACGCAGACTTTCGCAGCCGCCACCGGATCTTCCGAAACGGCAATCGCCGTCGGTCCGGTGAACATGTCTTTCAGCGCCTCGAACTGAGTACCCTCAAGGGCAAGACGCGTGAGCCGATTCTTGGTCACCTTGTAGCTGGCACCCGCCTCTAGCATCTGACGCCTGAGAGACGATGCCTCGGCCACTGTCATCCCGGACTGCTGGGTGACAACGACCAGAGTCGTCTCGCTGAACGTGCTATGCAGACTGGCGACCAGCTCTTCTTTTTGAGATCGGTCCACGAGTCACTTCCGCTCTACTTGGTCGGACCGCAGGATTGCGGTCCTTCCGGTTTCAACGAGGACCACCGGCTTTAGGCTCCGGTGATCCGGCTCGCCTGTCCCGGAAGTTCAAGCCTCTCGGTCCCCGAGGTGGGAACCGCGAAACCCTTTCCTCCCGTCTATGCAGGCCCGGATGGCTTAAACCGGCCCCGGATCGCCCCTTCTTGGAGGCTCCCCGCGACCGACACCTGCAGTCTCGGACAGGTTGGTCCGGCAGCTTGGCTGCCGTCCCACTTCCAGCCGGCGCCCCCAAAAAAGTCAGGAGGCTACGGCCGAAAATCCCGTTTTGGCAGACCAGGCTTTAGGCCTGGATGCTGCCCAGTTCAACGCGCAGGCCCGGCCCCATGGTGGACGAAAGAGCAATGCGCTTGATGTAGGTACCCTTGGCGCCGCTTGGCTTGGCCCGCGAAATCGCCGCAACAAAGGCCTTCACGTTCTCAACCAGCGCGTCTTCGCCGAAGCTCGCCTTGCCGACGCCGGCATGGATGATCCCCGCCTTCTCGGCGCGGAACTCCACCTGACCGCCCTTGACGGCCTGGATGGCGGCGGCCACGTCGGCGGTCACGGTACCCAGCTTGGGGTTCGGCATCAGGCCGCGCGGGCCCAGCACCTTACCGAGACGACCGACCACCGGCATCATGTCCGGCGTCGCGATGCAGCGATCGAAATCCATCTCGCCGGCCTGGATCTTCTCCGCCAGGTCCTCGGCGCCGACGATATCGGCGCCGGCTTCGCGGGCCTCGTCCGCCTTGGCCGCACGGGCAAAGACCGCGACCTTCACGGACTTGCCGGTGCCATGGGGCAGCGAGACAACGCCACGGACGTTCTGGTCCGCGTGGCGCGGGTCAACGCCCAGGTTCATCGAGATCTCGATGGTCTCGTCGAACTTGGCCTTGGCACTGGCCTTGATCATCTTCACCGCTTCGTCGATGCCGTAAACCGCATTGCGGTCAATACCATCGTAGGCTGTTTTCAGCCTTTTTCCCTGAGATCCCATGGCCCTACTCCGTCACCTCGATACCCATCGAGCGCGCCGAGCCCATAATGATCTTGGCGGCAGCGTCGATGTCGTTCGCGTTCAGATCCTCCATCTTCGCTTCCGCGATTTCCCGGACCTGAGCCATGCTTACCTTACCGATCTTATCGCGGTTCGGTACGGCCGAGCCCTTGGCGACCTTGGCTGCCTTGCGCAGGTAATAACTGGCCGGTGCGGTCTTGGTCTCGAAGGAAAAAGAGCGATCCGAATAGGCGGTAATGACCACCGGCGTCGGGGCACCCTGCTCGATGTTCTGGGTCGCCGCATTGAAGGCCTTGCAGAACTCCATGATATTCAGACCACGCGCACCAAGCGCCGGCCCGACCGGCGGCGAGGGATTCGCCTGACCCGCCGGAATCTCCAGCTTGATGAAACCTGATACTTTCTTCGCCACTTTCTATCCCTTTCCAACATCTAGGGTTTTGCGGTACGGCGCGACCTGTGGACTTGGTGCGGCAGCGCCTCCCGCAGGTCCGGACAATTCGGCCCGGACGGTTAAAAATCGTTACAGCTTCTCGACCTGCGAGTACTCCAGTTCGACCGGCGTCGCCCGCCCGAAGATCGACACCGCCACCTTGAGGCGGGCGCGCTCCTCGTCGACCTCTTCCACCAGGCCGTTGAATGAGGTGAAGGGCCCATCGGCCACCCGCACCTGCTCGCCGATCTCGAAGATGATCGAGGGCTTGGGCCGCTCAACCCCTTCCTGAACCTGGCGCAGAATCCGCTCCGCCTCTTTCGAGGAGATCGGCGTCGGCCGCCGGTTGCCGAGGAACCCGGTCACCTTCGGTGTGTTTTTCACCAGATGCCAGGACTCATCGGTCAGTTCCATGCGCAGCAGTACATAACCGGGGAAGAACTTGCGCTCTGCATTGACCTTCTGGCCGCGGCGCAGTTCCACCACTTCTTCGGTCGGCACCAGCACCTGCTCGAAGAGGTCTTCCATGCCCTTCTGCCGCGCCTGCTCGGTAATCCCCTCGGCGACCTTCTTTTCGAAGCCGGAATAAACGTGCAGCACGTACCAATGCATCGCCATGGCCTTAACCCCCCAGCCCAAGAATCTGCTTCACCCCAAAGGAAAGCACCTGGTCGACCAGGAAGAAGAAAATCGCCGTCAGGAACACCATGATGAACACCATGATCGTGGTGACCACGGTTTCCTTCCGGGTCGGCCAGGTCACTTTCTTGACCTCGCCGATGACCTCGCGAACGAACTGTGCCGGGTTAATCATTGCCATCAGTTGGAACTGCTTCCTACTACGCCTAAACCGCGCCGATAGCGCGGTTGTAAAAATTCTGCCTGCCTGCCTGCCTTGCCGGGGCAAAGCCTGCGGGCGGCTGCTTATGACCCGTGCCGCCGCCTGCGCTGGCAGGAGTGGAGGGACTCGAACCCACAACCCCCGGTTTTGGAGACCGGTGCTCTGCCAATTGAGCTACACTCCTTCGCGCCGCCTGCCGGGCCTTGGGACCTGATGTCCGGCCGGCCTGGCCTCCGGAGTGTCGCCGGCGGGCCCCTTTTTCAAGGAAGCCCGCAAACGACCCGCTTACGCTACCGTCTCTCTTTACTTACTAATTCCGGCGACGACGCCGGCACCGACGGTTCGGCCGCCTTCGCGGATGGCAAAGCGCAGGCCTTCATCCATCGCGATCGGCGCAATCAGCTCTACCGTCATCGACACATTGTCGCCCGGCATCACCATCTCCGTGCCCTCAGGCAGCGTCACAACACCCGTCACGTCCGTCGTGCGGAAGTAGAACTGCGGCCGGTAGTTGGTGAAAAACGGCGTATGACGCCCGCCCTCTTCCTTCGTCAGGATGTAGGCCTCCGCCGTGAAGTTCGTGTGCGGCGTGATCGACCCCGGCTTGGCCAGAACCTGGCCGCGCTCAACGTCCTCACGGCCCACACCGCGCAGCAGCGCACCGATGTTGTCGCCCGCCTCGCCCGAATCAAGCAGCTTGCGGAACATCTCAACGCCCGTGCAGGTCGATTTCTGCGTATCGCGGATACCCACGATCTCAACTTCGTCGCCAACCTTCACGATCCCCGACTCAACACGGCCCGTAACCACCGTGCCGCGGCCCGAAATCGAGAATACGTCCTCGATCGGCATCAGGAACGCCTTGTCCTTGGGCCGGTCCGGCTGCGGGATGTAGCCGTCAACCTGCTCCATCAGCGCCAGGATCGAGTTCTTCCCGATCTCATCGTCCTTGCCCTCAAGCGCCGCAAGCGCTGAGCCCTTCACGATCGGAATGTCGTCGCCCGGGAAGTCGTAGGACGACAGAAGCTCGCGGATCTCCATCTCCACAAGCTCAATCAACTCCTCGTCGTCAACCTGGTCGACCTTGTTCATGTAGACCACCAGCGCCGGAACACCGACCTGACGCGCCAGCAGGATGTGCTCGCGCGTCTGCGGCATCGGACCATCGGCCGCCGAAACAACCAGGACCGCGCCGTCCATCTGCGCCGCACCCGTGATCATGTTCTTCACATAGTCAGCATGGCCCGGGCAATCAACGTGCGCGTAGTGACGGTTCGCCGTCTCGTACTCAACGTGCGCCGTCGAAATCGTGATCCCACGCGCCTTTTCCTCAGGCGCCTTGTCAATCTGGTCGTAGGCCGAAAACTCAGCACCCCCAGACTCCGCAAGAACCTTCGTGATCGCCGCCGTCAGCGTCGTCTTTCCATGATCAACGTGGCCAATCGTACCTACGTTGCAGTGCGGCTTCGTCCGCTCAAACTTTGCCTTCGCCATTACCTTACCGTTCCTGTCGTCGTCTCAGGCGCATAAATGCATCTGCGTTCTACACCGGACCGACCGAGGCCGGATTCCGTTCGCTCTTGGAGCGGGTGGCGGGAATCGAACCCGCGTAGCCAGCTTGGAAGGCTGGAGCTCTACCATTGAGCTACACCCGCAACGATCTCTCGCACCCGCCCTATTGCGCGCTCCGCATCCCGCCAGAAGGGATCTTGGTGGAGGGGGTTGGATTCGAACCAACGTAGGCATAGCCAACGGGTTTACAGCCCGTCCCCTTTAGCCACTCGGGCACCCCTCCAGCCGACGCAACCGGCGGTGCGATGGAGTTGCGAAATATGTTGATTTAATTCAGCCTGTCAACTTCTAAACACGGCAAAAGCGCCCCTTTCGACCATTTTGACCGGGTGGTCGAGAGGAACGCAGATGGATGTCGCTGCTCGTTCTTATGATATTAGGTCTCCAAATGACGAAACGCAAGACCAAGCACTCTGGAAGCCAACAGGGGAAACAACCCGTCCGGACGGGCCGAAACGACCGAAATCCGCGGCATTCCGCGCCCAGCGCCGGCCTTTGGCTCTACGGCGTTCACCCGGTTCTGGCGGCCCTGGCCAACCCGCGCCGCCGGATCCGGCGGCTGCTGCTCAGCCCCGAGGCGGCCCAGACCTGGGGCCAGCGGCTGCGTCAGGAACGCGATCCGCACCACGACAAGATCAATCCCGAAACCCTCAGCCGGCGGGAAATCGACGATTTACTGCCGGAAGGCGCGGTTCATCAGGGGCTCGCCCTCCTGTCACAGCCCCTGGACCAGCCGGCGATCGAGGACATCATTGCCGATAAAACGCACCATGAGCTGGCCGAGTCGCCGCCGGGCCGCCGGGTCATCCTGCTGCTCGATCAGGTGACCGATCCGCACAACGTGGGGGCGGTTCTGCGCTCCGCCGCCGCGTTCGGCGCCCAGGCAGTGGTCGCCCTGGACGCCGGAGCCCCGGAGGAAAGCGGCAGCCTGGCGAAATCCGCCTCCGGCGCGCTCGAGGTCATGCCCTATGTCACCGTCACCAACCTGGCGCGGACCCTCGATAGCCTTAAGGAAGCCGGTTACTGGTGCCTGGGCCTGGCTGGAGAGGCCGATCACAGCCTCGCCCAAAGCAATCCGGCAGAGGCCGTCGCCCTGGTGCTGGGCGCCGAGGGCAGCGGCCTGCGCCGCCTGACCCGGGAGCGCTGCGACCTGCTGGTGAAGCTGCCGACCCGCCCGCCGATTCAGGCCCTCAATATCTCCAACGCCGCCGCCGTGGCTCTCTACGAGCTGCTCGGCCGCGGCTGAAATCCCTACTTCCCCGGGCTTTTCCGGCCGTTCCCGCCGCCGGCCGGCTAACTCAGCCGCCTTGCCAGCCGCGCGAACGGCGTGTTAGCGGTTTGCCCACATCAACACGCAGGTGATTATGAGCTCCGCCATCGAAGCCTTTCTGAAGGAAAACAGGATCGACGAGGTCGAATGCCTCGTCCCCGACATGGCGGGCATCGCCCGCGGCAAGATCCTGCCGGCCAAGAAGTTTCTGGAGGGCATGCGCCAGCGCGGCCTGCGCATACCGGAGGATGTTTTTGTCCAGACCGTGAACGGCGATTATCCGGAAGACCCCACCCCGGTGGTCAGCGCCGCCGCCAGGGATGTCTATCTGACCCCCGATGCAGAGACCATCCGAATTGTACCCTGGTATTCAGAACCGACGGCGCAGGTCATCTGCGATGCCTTTCAGTTCAGTCATGAGCCGGTGGAGATCGCCCCAAGACGAATCCTGAAAAAGGTGCTGGAGCTGTACGCCGAGCAGGGCTGGACGCCGACCGTGGCGCCGGAGCTGGAGTTCTTCCTGGTCGATGTGAACACCGATCCCGATTACCCGCTGGAACCGCCGATCGGCCGCTCGGGCCGGCGCGAAACCAGCCGCCAGGCCTACGGGCTGGACGCGGTGAACGAGTTCGATCCGATCTTCGAAGAGGTCTATGACTTCTGCGAGGCCATGAACATCGACATCGACACCCTGACCCACGAGGGCGGGGCCGCCCAGATGGAGATGAACTTCAATCACGGCGACGCCCTGCTGCTGGCCGACCAGGCCTTCCTCTTCAAGCGCGCCGTGCGCGAGGCCGGGCTGCGTCACAAGGTCTATGCGACCTTCATGGCCAAGCCCATGCAGGGGGAGCCGGGCAGCTCCATGCACATCCACCAGAGCGTGCTCGACGCCAAGACCGGCCGCAATCTCTTCGCCACCAAGGGCGGCAAGGATACCGCCCTGTTCCGCAACCATATCGCCGGGCTGCAGCGCTACCTGCCCGCGGTGATGCCGCTGCTGGCCCCCAACGTGAACAGCTATCGCCGGCTGGTGCCGGACTACGACGCGCCGATCAACACCCACTGGGGCTACGACAACCGCACCGTGGGCCTGCGCGTTCCCAATTCCGGGCCGGAGAACCGCCGGGTGGAAAACCGTCTGGCCGGCGCCGACGCCAATCCCTATCTGGCCATTGCCACCTCTCTGGCATGCGGTTACCTGGGCATGATGGAGAAACTGAAACCGCGCCAACCGGTCGATGGCAGCGCCTACCGCCTGGCCCGCACCCTGCCGCGCACGCTTTACGATGCGCTGGAGCGCTTCAACGGCGCCAAAGCGCTGAAACCCGTCCTCGGCGCCCTCTTCATCCAGGCGGTCACCCTGGTGAAATACGCGGAGCTGGATGCCTACCAGCAGGTGATCTCGTCTTGGGAACGCGAGCACCTTCTGCTAAATGTATAGGCCTTGATCGACTTCTTGGATCCATTTGGAACGGAATCGAACAGCCGGCATGCACAAGACCGCCAATACCATCGCAGAAGACTTCGCGGCCGCCGACGCGGCAAGCCGCCGGGTTTCGCTGCGTTGCCGCCTGGCTGAGCTGCTGCTGAACTGCGCCAGAATCGGCTTCAATCCCTAGTTCGCGGGGCCCTTCACAAGGCAAAGGAAACCCTTCCTTCCCCCAGCGAAACCGACAGGATTGAAGCCATGACCACACAAACCATCCGCAATTCCACGGCCGTTTGGCGCGCCGCCGACACCCGCCACCACCTGCACCCCTTCACCGACTTTCAGGGCCTCGCCGCCGAGGGCGGCAGCCGTATCATCACCAAGGCCGAGGGCGTCTGGCTGGAAGATTCGGAAGGCGCCCGCATCCTGGACGGCATGTCCGGGCTGTGGTGCGTGAACGTCGGCTACGGGCGCGAGCGCCTGGCCAAAGCCGCCTATGAGCAGATGTTGGCGCTGCCCTACTACAACACCTTTTTCAAGACGGCGACGCCGCCCTCGATCGAGCTGTCCGAAAAGCTCGCCGCCCTTACGCCCGAGGGCTTGAGCCGGGTGTTCTATGCCTCCTCCGGCTCCGAGGCCAACGACACCATCGCCCGCATGGTCCGGCGCTACTGGCAGTTGGCCGGCCAGCCGGCGCGGCGCAACATCATCAGCCGTCACAACGGCTATCACGGCAGCACCATGGCCGCCGCCAGCCTGGGCGGCATGCAGCCGATGCATGAACTCGACGGCCTGCCCCTGCCCGGCTTTCATCATGTCCGCCAACCCTATTGGTTCGGTGAAGGCGGCGACATGTCCCCGGCGGATTTCGGCATCGCCGCGGCAAAAGCGATCGAAGACAAGATCCTGGAGCTGGGGCCGGAGACGGTCGCGGCCTTCATCGGCGAACCGATCCAGGGCGCCGGCGGCGTCATCATCCCGCCGGAGAGCTACTGGCCGGAGGTGCAGCGCATCTGTAAGGCCCACGACATCCTGCTGATCGCCGATGAGGTGATCTGCGGCTTCGGGCGCACCGGCCATTGGTTCGGCAGCAATCTCTATGACATAAAGCCCGACATGATGACCCTGGCCAAGGGCATCACCTCCGGCTACCTGCCGCTTTCCGCGGTCATGGTCGGCGACCGGGTGGCCGATCTGCTGTGGTCGGAGGGCGGAGAATTCGCTCATGGCTTCACCTACTCCGGCCATCCCGTGGCCTGCGCCGTGGCGTTGGAAAACATCGCCATCATCGAGGAAGAAAAGCTGGTTGAGCGGGTGCATGACGACACCGGCCCCTACCTGCAGCAACAACTGGCAAGCCTGGCCGAGCACCCGCTGGTGGGCGAGGTGCGCGGGGTTGGCTTCATCGGCGCGATCGAGCTGGTGACCGACAAAGCCAGCCGCGGCCGCTTCAATCCCAAGGGACGCGCCGGCACCCTCTGCCGCGATCACTGCGTGAAGATCGGCGTGGTCTCGCGCGCCGTCGGCGACACCATGGTGGTGGCGCCGCCGCTGACACTGACCCGCGAAGAGGCCGACGAGCTGGTGAAACGCCTGCGCCTGGCCCTCGACGGGGCGGCGGCAGACCTGAATATCAAGTGACCTGAACGGGAGGCATGCCGCAATGCGCCAGGTGACCGTCGCCGCCAGCCAGATGGCCTGCAGTTGGGACCGCGAGGCCAATGTCGCCGGGGCCGAGGCCCTGGTGCGCGAAGCGGCCGGTCAGGGCGCGCAGATAGCGCTGATCCAGGAGCTGTTCGAGACACCTTACTTCTGCGTCGACCAGAAGCAGGAGTACTTCGCCCTTGCCCACCCGGTAAGGAACCATCCGGTGCTGGCGAAGATGTCGGCGCTGGCGGCGGAGCTCGGCGTGGTGCTCCCGGTCAGCTTTTTTGAGCGGGCGAACAATGCCCACTACAATTCCCTGGCCATGATCGACGCCGACGGGACCAACCTGGGCGTCTACCGCAAATCCCACATCCCCGACGGGCCGGGCTATCAGGAGAAGTTCTACTTCAATCCCGGCGACAGCGGCTTTCGCGTCTGGCAGACCCGCTACGGCACTCTGGGTGCCGGCATCTGCTGGGATCAGTGGTTTCCGGAATGCGCCCGGGCCATGGCGGTGATGGGGGCGGAGATCCTGTTCTATCCGACCGCCATCGGCAGTGAGCCACAGGACCCGGCGATCAACTCCCGGGACCATTGGCAGCGCACCATGCAGGGCCATGCCGCCGCCAACCTGACTCCCCTTGTCGCCTCCAACCGCATCGGGCGGGAAGAAGGCGAGGCCGCGGGCATCACCTTCTATGGGTCCTCCTTCATCGCCGATCCGACCGGCGCCAAGGTGGCGGAAGCAAACGAGACCGACCGGGCGGTGATCACCGCCACCTTCGACCTGGATGCCGTTCAGGCGCAGCGGGCTTCCTGGGGCCTGTTCCGGGACCGGCGGCCGGAACTCTACGGCCCGCTGCTGACCTCCGACGGCCGGACTTTTCCCGCCTGATCGCCATGCCCCGCCCGCAAATCCGTCTCGCCGAGGAAGCCGACAAGGCACAGATCGAGGCCATCGTCGCGGCCGCCTATACCCCCTACCTGCAGCGCATGGACCGGCCGCCGGGGCCGATGGTCGACGACTATGCAAAGCGCATTGCGGCCGGCCAGACCCATGTGCTTGAAAGCAACGGCAGGATCGTCGGGATTCTGGTGCTGGAGCCGGGCGAAGACTTCCTGCTGCTGGACAACATCGCGGTCGACCCGGCCGCCCAGGGCGGTGGCTATGGAAAGATCCTGATGGCTTTTGCCGAGGCGGAAGCGCGGCGCCAGGGCTACGCCGCCATCGTGCTCTATACCAATGAGGTGATGGTGGAAAATATCGCCATCTATGCGCGTCTCGGCTATGTGGGGATCGAACGCAAAGCGGTAGCCGGCTACGACCGCGTCTATATGAGAAAGCTACTTTAGCGCCGCCTTAATCCCGACCGCGCCGGCCCTCCCCTAGTCGAAGTCCTCGCCTTCGGTCAGAACCAGATAACCCTCGGTATCGACCTCGAGCCCCAACTCCTCGCTGCCGCGCAAAACCAGATCGTCCAGATCAAGACGAACGGCCGGCGCGCGATGCTGTATCGCGGCCGCCTGGAAATCAATAACAGTCATGTCCCTCAGCCCTTCTTGTACCCGCCGTGCTGCCGCAGGTCGACGGCACGACCGGAACCTTTGCCCATCGTGGCGTTAAACTTAGGGCCGGAGACAAGCTCCGCGTGCGTCAATGCTAAGGCAATTTCAGCCCAAAAGGGGCCCGGCGATAGAAAGGATCAGGCGGCAAATTCGCGCATGGATAGGCGGCGCGGGCAGCGGGAGAGAGCCTTGCAAATTCCATAAAAAACGGCGGGGTCCGGTAAGACCCCGCCGCAGCAACGAAAGCTGTTTTAGTGCTTACTGAAGATCGATCCAGATGGTCTTCACTTCCGTGTATTTCTCCATGGCATGCAGCGACTTGTCGCGGCCGAAACCGGACTGCTTGAAGCCGCCGAAGGGGGTGGAGATTTCCCCGGCGTCGAAGCAGTTCACCCAGACCACACCGGCACGCAGCGCCTTGGCGGTCTTGTGGGCCTTTTTGATGTCGCTGGTCCAGACCGCACTGGCCAGACCGTAGATCGTATCGTTGCCGATCCGGATCGCTTCTTCCGGATCGGAAAAGCTGATGGTAGAGAGCACCGGCCCGAAGATCTCCTCCTGGGCGATGGCCATGTCGTTCTTCACGTTGTCGAAGATCGTCGGCTCGATGTAGTAGCCACCGGTCTCGGCCATGATGCGTTCGCCGCCCATCGCCAGCTTGGCCCCTTCGGCCTGACCCTTTTCGATGTAGCCCAGCACCCGCTCCATCTGGGTATCGTCGACCATGGCGCCCATCTGGGTCGCCGGGTCGAGGGGGTCGCCGACCCGCATCTGCCGGCCGACCTTCATGATGCGCTCCAGCAGCTCGTCCTTGATGGTCTCCTCGACCAGCAGGCGGGAGCCGGCGTTGCAGACCTCACCCTGGTTGAAGAAGATCGCCCAGGCGGCGGCGGTCGCCGCGGCGTCCAGGTCCGGCGCATCGGCCATGACGATGTTCGGGGTCTTGCCGCCGCATTCCAGCGACACCCGCTTCATGTTGGACTCGCCGGAGTACTTCAGGAACAGCTTGCCCACCTCGCCGGAGCCGGTGAAGGCGATACCGTCGACATCCATGTGGCGGCCCAGGGCCTGACCCGCCGTCTCGCCGAAACCGGGAACGACGTTCAGCACGCCCTCCGGCAGACCCGCCTCGACCGCCAGTTCGGCGACGCGGATAACGGTGAGCGGCGACTGCTCGGCCGGCTTCACGATCATCGAATTGCCGGTGGCCAGCGCCGGGCCCATTTTCCAGGCCGCCATCATCAGCGGGAAATTCCAGGGCACCACGGCGGCGACAACGCCCACCGGCTCGCGCACCATCATGGCGACCGCATCCGGGCCGGTCGGGGCAATCTCGTCGTACATCTTATCGATGGCCTCGCCGTACCAGCGGATGCAGTTGGCGACGCCGGGAATGTCGATGCGCGTGGAATCGCCGATCGGCTTGCCCATATCCAGGGTCTCGAGCAGCGCCAGTTCGGTGGTATGGGCATCGATCAGGTCAGCCCAGCGCTGCAGCACCTTCTTTCGCTTGGCCGGATGCATGTTACGCCAGCGGCCATCCTCGAAGGCGGCGCGGGCGGCCTTTACGGCACGGTCGACGTCTTCCTGATCGCCGGCGGCAACCTGGGTCAGAACCTTGCCGTCGACCGGCGAGACGCAGTCGAAGGTCTTGCCCGAGGCGGCATCGGCGAACTTGCCGTCGATGAAAGCCTGGTTGCGGAACGACAGGCCCTGGACCTGATTTTTGAGGGTTTCGATGGAGAGGGCCGCTGACATGGCGTTTGTGCTCCCTGGGCCAAATTGCTTGTGTTGGCGTCTTGAGGTTGGCGTTTTCCCGGGCCGGAACGCCGCCAGAGACCAGGGAAACAGGTCTTCAGGGGCGAACCGCCGTTTCCCGGACCTTAAGCCCGCCCGGACAGGCAAAGCAAGCCTTGGCGACAAGGCGCATAACCGCCCCGCAGCCCCCGCATAGGCAGGCCCGAAGCCCAAACTTGCAGCGCGCCACCAGCCGCCCTATCTTGCGCCCTGATACCCCTTGGCGCCCAGGCCGATTGCCTGCCGCCGCCGGGCGCACGGTATCCAGGGCCGGCTTAGCTCAGTTGGTAGAGCACCTGATTTGTAATCAGGGGGTCGCGGGTTCGAATCCTGCAGCCGGCACCATATCCTCCACGGTATTCTTCGCAGCGGTGTCATCGGCCCGTTTGGCGAGGCCTCTGTCCATCAGCCGGAGGCTTTCCGGACTTCAGTCGATCAGCGCAGAGTCTGGGGCTCCCAGTCTGGAGCGCCCTACCTCAGCGATAGAAGCTGATTCCACAGAGCGACAGGTCAGCCTGAAAAGCGCGGCCGATGGCGACAAGGCCTACGCGCCGCAACCGGGTCACGTCCAAAGCCGTTTCCAGGCGATGGGGAGCAAAATCGGCAAACGGCAGATCGATGGTCTGCAGCGCCTCTTTGGCAAGGAACGAGGCGCGATAAGATTGCCAGGGCTTGTTGATGTCGGCGCTGCGCAGATGCAGCGCATAGACCTCGCCATTGCCGCGTACCGTTATCCGCAGGCCGGCATAGGCCGATGCATCGAGCACTTCCTCAGAGGGCGACAGGTCAAGCGCCGCCTGGATGAAACCGCCGTTGTTGTCCAATCGCACCGGGCCGCCGAGATGCAGGCAGTCGCTTTGCCCGATCTGCCGACGCTCGACCGAGACCTCGGAAACACCCCCCATCACCTGATCGCTGACGGCCCGCCAGCGGGTACCCAGCGCAGAGGTCAGGTCCGGTCTGGAGAAGTCGTCAATCAGCATCTGGCTATCCGCCGTTTTTCCAATAGCGGCATCCTGAAGCAAGAACAGGAGAGACGCCAAGCCAAGCGGATACCATAGCAAGCGGCAAGGCGATGCGACGCCGGACGCAGGAACGCAGGCGCCTATCCAGCGCCACCAACCGCCATACCGCACATCTGCCTTACGAGCCACCAGAGGGTGACTTCCGAAGTTTTTCCGGACTGGTCTCGACGACAGCCTTGGACGAAACGGGATTGCTTGAGCAAGGCCCCGTTTCTTCACAGACCTCTCGGCCTTTGCCACCAAAGGCGCCGGCCAGGCGCTGAAGCCGGGGGCGAAACCGCAAGAAGTAATCGTAAGACCCATTGATCAGCCAGGTCAAAGGCCAGAGGCTGAAGAGCCTGCCGACTGGGCGAAAGCCGGGCAGTGCCTGCCACAGCCGGGCAAAAGCTTCGCCCCCCGACACGATATCTCCTGCTTCATCGCGCACATGAAAGCGTGCCATCGCCTCATCTCTGAACAGTCCCGGCGCGACTTCACCGTCATCAGCCTCGCTCACGTCGACCCAATGCAGCGCTGCTGCACCTTTGCGGCGGCGGTAAAACCCGATCTCGCGTTCACAGAGGGGACAGGCGCCGTCGTAAAAGACGGTGAGCGATTTTGCGGGAGGCAATGAACAGCCTGTCAGCTTTGTGCGGCAGGGCGCGTGGTTGATTCCGACCGAGGCCCAGACAAGCTGTTCTCCCGTTTTTTGGTGCATGACCGCGCAGCGCCGACGGCCAGCGCACCGAAGGCGACACCGGCCAACAGGTGGACGCCGAAACTCAATCCAAGACGAACGATCAAGACGGACTCCTTTCGCCCCGGCATTTCCTGCAGCGCTTTGCCAGCGCCGCCATGGTGCCGCCGACCGCAATGCCGAGAACAAAGCCCTTTGCTGCGACAGAATATCCGATTACTGCAAACACGATCTCATTCTCCAGCGTCGGTGGTATAGCCCGCGCAGCAGACCCATAGGGGACTGTTCCTGCCCGGAGCATTGTTACCTTAATTCGCAAGTATACCGACGCCGCCAGATTTCAAGTCGCGCGGCCCTTTGGATGGCAGGGCCTGTCCTCCGGCTTATTGAACGCTGCTCAGATGACCGCCATTCGAAAGCGGAAGGAGCAGTGCCAGCACGACCGCGCAGGCAAAGCCCGTCATCATGGTTCGCTTCGCCGCTGCCCTGGCCCGGCCACCCCTGGAGGCAAGCGCCGAAACCACCGCGCTCAAAAGGGCCGTTATCAGACTGATGATATTGGCCAGCGGTATGGTCATAGCGGTCGCGTAGTTGGGGTCCAGCTGATTGTGCAGGACGGCAGCGGCCATCAGGCCCACGGATCCGGCCAGCAGAACAATACCCGATATCACGCCAAACATGGCACCTCTCCCAAAGCTGAGCGACTTCACCGAAAAGGAAACACCTTGGCCGTGCCGCAGGCCCGGACCAAGGTGTCCCATTTCCAAGGCGTCCCGATTCAATGACGGTGAGTCGTCTTTCACCGCCCTGTTTGCGGATCGCCGCTTCTTAGTTCGACGTCGTCGCCGGGGCGCTGGCATCGGGGGTGCTGGCAGCCGTGCTGCCGGCGGCCGGGCCGTCCACAAACGAAATCGAATGCGGGCTGCCGGAACCGTCAACCGTCTCGATACCGTTGCGGATGCTGCCGACCAGCTTCTTGATGCCGGGGTTCATCTGAACGGTTACCAGGCCACCGTCCGTCGTGGTGATCTTGCCGGCATGAACGGCCGCCAGACAGATGATGGCCTTCTGGGCATAAGAGTCCGTGCCGATCACGCGCCGCGGCTTCATGTCGGCGGGGGCGGCAGGGCAGTTGAAGGTGAACTGCTGGCCGACCAGCTGCTTGTGGGCGAAGCCGCTGCGGGAAAACCTGCTGTCCCATTTCAGGCGCTCGATATAGGGCGCCCGGGCCTCATCGGCCGCGGAGGAACCGGCGGCATCAACGAAGACCATGCTGCGTTTGGTGCCCGGCAAGCTGCCGCTATCGACATCATTACGGCTGCTTCCCTCGTAGGATTCCAGGCCGGGATTCAGCTGAACCGTGACCTTGCCGCCGTCGGTCGTAACTTTGCCGGCATGCAGCGCGGCAACGCAGATCGGATTGTTGCTGGGATAAACGTCCGTTCCGTAGATCGCGTCGGCTTTGTCTTTGATTGAAAGCGGCGGGCATACGGCGCTGAACCGCTGTCCGATAAACTTGTCGCTATCGAACTGGTAGTTCCCGAGGGTGGTGTTCAACTCGATTTCAGGAATCTGCTGGGCAGCGTCCTGGGCCGCAGCCTGATTGATCGCCACCCCACCCAGAGAAAAACCCGCAGCCGCAACCGCGGCGAGAAAGGTAATGTTGCGCTTAGTCATGTCTAGGTCTCCTAATATTTTGATTGGTTATGCTGTCGCTGCCCGGACGCCCGCAGGGACAGGACCGTGAAATTCCGGCCCTTTTTTGTCCGCAACGGACATGCAGCTGTCTCCGCAGATTCGGCTACACGAATTGCAAAGTCGCAGTGGTACGTGAATACGAAACTGAATGGTGATCGGCACGTGCCTCCTGTCCGGCCGCTCACGCGGAAACGCCGCGCAGCTACCTTCTGGTCGCTGCTGCCCGGGTAGAGGTTCAAAAGAAAATGATTTTCGTGCGTTTGCACGTCCGCAAAAGGTTGCGGATTGCCGTCGCCAAGCAGGCTCGATCTGCATGCGTTTCTCAGATAAGCTTATGCGCGGTCAGGCACGCGCATGATCCAGGCGACCGCGCTCTGCGTAATAAATTGCGTGTCCTCGGTCAAGAGGCGTCTTATGACTATTTGTGGGCAGGCTGGTGACGCGATGGTATATGGCCGTAGATATACGAGGATATGGGCTCCCCTACTCTTTTGTGCCTTCGCTGGCGGCGTAGCGGCGGCGGAAGAACCTTCAGCAGAGCAACGGCCGATAACCGCGACCTACGAGGTCTTCTTCGGCGGCTTCCATGTGTTGAACGCCGAAGCCCGGCTTGAAAACGGCGGTGAGCGCTACCGGGTCGCTGCGGCGGCGGAAACCCAGGGCATGCTCGGCTGGTTCAATCCCTGGAAAGGCGAAACCGAAAGCCGGGGCCTAGTCGCCGCCGACAAGATCATTCCCCAGCGCCATGACAACCGCGGCACGGCCGAGGAAGGCGAGCGCATCGTTGCCCTGCGCTACGACAATGCCGGCAACATCATCGAGGCGGACGTTATGCCGGAACAGGACTGGGAGGATCGCCACCCCCTGCCCGCCGATGCCGGCAAGGGCACGCTCGACCCCCTGAGCATTATCGCCGGGCTCGCACAACTGTTGCAGTCAGGCGGCGCCTGCGAGGGGCGCTTTGCCGTCTTCGACGGCCGCAAGCGTTATGACCTGACGGTCGCCGACGCCGGCACACGCAAACTGGAGCCCAACGACTACTCGATCTTCGACGGCGAAGCCCGGGGCTGCCGCCTGGACTATGAAATGCTGGGCGGTCACCGTGTCGAGCGCAGCAAGTACGCCGCGACGGCGCGCGAGCGCGTGATCTGGGTCGCCCGCCCGGCCGAGGACGCCCCGCTGATTCCGGTGCGCCTGCAGATCGAAACCGCCTACGGTACCGTCATGGGCCATCTGACCGGCTACAGCCTTGGCGATAAGGCCGAAGCCCTGCTGACCGACTGAACACTCGGTCGAAGCCATCGATAGGAAGCCTTCATTGCCGGTGTTAAAGCAGCTGGCCGGTGTTAAAACAGGCGTATGCTGCGCAAATCGATCACACCGCCTGCCCTGCAGTCCTACTATGACGACTGGTGCTTTTCACCGGCCATTGAATCCGATGGCCTTGTCTTCTTGTCCGGCTTCACCGGTGTCGCAGCGGATGGGTCGCTTCCGAACGACCCTGAGGGCCAATTCATTCAAGCCTTTGAAACCGTCAAGCTGGTCCTGACAGAAGCGGCGCTCGACTTTCGCCACGTGATCGAAATGACGAGCTACCATGTCGGCCTTCGGGATCACCTGGCGCTCTTTCGGCAGGTCAGAGAGCGTTACGTTACCGAACCCTATCCCGCCTGGACCGCCATCGGCGTCGCTGAACTGGCCGTCGAAGGCGCTTTGGTCGAAGTCAGGATAACCGCCTCTCGGACCGCCCTGGACTAAACAATCGCGGCCTAAACAATACTGATCTAAACAATACGGTTGGCAAAACCCTGGTATCGGAGGAGGATCGTTCCGGGACGGGGGAGCCGGGGATGGCCGTAGCGACGCAGGAACAAAAACCCTTTCAGGGCGTGGATCGTCTGGAAGCGGGTGACCGCATACGGCCCTTCAGCCTGCCGGACCCCGACGGCAAACTCATCAACCCACTCTTCGATCACCTTGCGGGCAAGCCGTTGGTGCTGATCTTCGAATGCGCCGGCAGCGGCCCTTCCTACGGCGACGAACTGTCGGGGCTGACCGAGACGCTGGAGAGCAGTGAATTTGCCCCCGGCGGACAGCCCCGCACTGCGGTGGTGCTGGCCGTTACCCGGCGCAGCCTTGCCGCGAACCGCGCCTTGCAGAACAGCCAGACCCTGCCCTTTCCCATACTCGCCGATGCTAAAGCCGAGGTCTATCGTGCCTGTGGCCTGGACCCGCAGACCATCGGCCGTTCCGCCGTCACCTTCGTGCTGGACGCCAACCTGCGGATGGTGGCGGTGATCGACGGCGGCGGCGCCACGCGCGGCGCCAAGATCCTGACGGCCCTGGAATCCGCATCGGAAGATCCCGCTACGACAGCGATGGCCGGTCACCCGCCGGTGCTCGTCCTGCCGCGCACGCTAACCGCCCGGGACTGCGCCGACCTGATCGACTACTGGCACCGCCCGGCCCCGGTCTGGGAGGCGGAGGGCCTGAACAGCCGGGGCTTCGAGCAGGAAACCGGCGACTTCATGGTGCGCAACAAGGATTACGGCAAAGTTCTGCAGCGGGTGGTGCGCGACGGGCCGCTGCAGAAGTATCTCGACGCCAAGATCCACCGCCGGGTGATGCCGGAGATCCGGAAGGCCTTTCAGACCAAGGTTTCGCGGCGCGAGGAATACCGCATCGCCGGCTATGACGCGGCGGAGGACGGCAGCCTGGGCCCGCACCGCGACAACCCGACGAAGGAAACCCGGCACCGCCGCTTCACCCTCTCGGTCGCCCTGAACGCCGGCGACTTCGAGGGTGGGGCCTTGCGCTTCGGCGAATACAGCCAGCAGGGTTACAGGGTGCCCACCGGCACCGCCATCGTCTGGTCCTGCACCCTGCTGCACGACATCCTGCCGGTCACGGCGGGCCGCCGCTTCATCCTGGGTACCCATCTGTTCGGGAACTAATCACGGCTCTCGCCCGCCTGCCCCGCACCCGCCATGCTCGGGCTTTGTCCCGAGCATCCATGGTTCGGCCGGTTTCGAACCGTCACCATCAAGACCCAGAGGGTGGCGCGATGGACCCTCGGGACAAGCCCGAGGGTGACGAACGGAAAACACCCCCGTCATGCTCGGGCTTTGTCCCGAGCATCCAAGGTTCGGCCGGTTTCGAATCGTCACCACCAAGACCCCAGAGGGTGGCGCGATGGACCCTCGGGACAAGCCCGAGGGTGACGAACGGAAAACACCCCCGTCATACTCGGGACAAAGCCCGAGGGTGACTATAGAAGAGCGCGGCGGTGAGACCGGCTCAGCAAGGCGCGGACCGGAACCGCTTAGGCCACTGGCTTCGCAAGGCAGACGCCGGGGCCGCCGCTGCCGTCGGCGTCGATCAGCAGCACTCCGGCGGAAATGAAGGTCAGGCGCAGCAGGCGGGCACCGGCCGGCTTGAGGGCGCAGTGACCGAGTTCGAAGTTGCAGAGGGTGATGTAGTGGATGCCGCTGCGCTCGGCGAGGTCCTCGCGGCTCCACTCCAGCATGGCCCGGGCGGCGCGGCACTGATGGCCGGTGATCCGGGTGGGCTCCGCCGGGGGCGGCAGGGTTGCGGCGCCGTTGTTGGAGGGCCGTTTGCCTTGAGAATGCGAATCCGTGATAAGGCTAGGCTTAGCCATGGCCTGACTCCTTTACAGTCGGGTTGTGGTCAGGCGCGGGCGGGTGTTCCACCACCCGTCTGCGCCGTCTAGAGAATACAAAGTTTTATGTATCGTAAAACTTTGTATTTAATACCAAGACTGTGTTGGACCGTCAAACGCTTTGTCGTATCAGGAGCCCATGAGCCTAACCCTGGAACAATGCCGCGCCGGTCGCGCCCTCTTGAATTGGTCGCAGCCCAACCTCGCCGAAGCCACCGGCTTAACACGTGAGACCATTGCCAACTTCGAAACCGGCGCCCATACGCCCCATCCCAACAACCGCGCCGCCCTGCGTGCTGCCCTGGAGAACGCGGGCGTGATCTTCATCGACGAAGACGACACCGCCGGCCCCGGCGTGCGCCTGCGCAAAACCTGACGCCCCTCACCCTCGGCACCCCAAAACCGTCATGCTCGTGCTCGACACGAGCATCCATGCTCCGGCCCGACCCAGACCTTCGCCGCCAAGGTTCGCGCGGCGGCGCGATGGACCCTCGTGACAGGCACGAGGGTGACGAACGGAAAACACCCCGTCATACTCGGGCTTTGTCCCGAGTATCCATGCTTCGGCCCGTCCCGGGCATTGGCCGCCAAGGTTCGCGCGGTGGCGCGATGGACCCTCGTGACAGGCACGAGGGTGACGAACGGAAAACACCCCGTCATACTCGGGCTTTGTCCCGAGTATCCATGCTCCGGCCCGGCCCGGGCATTGGCCGCCAAGGTTCGCGCGGTGGCGCGATGGACCCTCGTGACAGGCACGAGGGTGACGATAGGAGAGGATGGCCGTCTTACATCAATTCCCAAGCACCTCGATCGCCTCGCGCCGGAAGGGCGTTACGTCGGGATCGATAACCTCGCCGAAGTCGCGGGCGTAGCGGTGGCCGGCGAAGACGGCGGCGGCGATGGTGCCGGGGGCGCGGCCGTCGCCGATGCTCCCCAGCGTTTCGATCCCGATGTCGGTCCCGTCGCTCTCGCGGGCTTTCAGATCGAGATAGAGTTTTTCATTCGGCAGCCGTGATGTCACCGCAACCAACAGCACGCAGGCGAGCCTGTCTGGCGCGCCGGTGTAGCTGCAGGCCAGATCGACGCTATCGGCGCCGCGCGCCGTCATCACTGCGTTCAGCCTGATGCTCACGCCGCTCTCCACCAGCCGGCGGTGGATGCGCGGCTGATCCAGGGCGTGCTGGGTCCAGGCGGACACCAGGGGCGCGGGCGTTACCAGCGTCACCGCCCGCCCTGCCCTGGCCAGCACCTCCGCCATCAGGCCGCCCATCACGTAGCCCTCGTCGTCATAGACCACCACAGGCCCGTCGGGCAGCGCCTGATCGTCGAAACCTTCGGCCATCACATCGTCGGGGGTCAGCAGCGGGCCCCTATCCAATCCAGGAATCTCAGAGTGACGCGTGCGCCCGATGCCGTCGCGCCGCCAGACAGCGCCGGTCGCCAGGGCGACATGGGCGATGCCGTAGCTCAGGATGTCGTCGGCCGTGAGGTCGCTTGCCAAATACATCTCGACGTTGGCCAGCTTGTGCAACTGGCCGAGGCGCCAGTCCCGCACCCGGCCCCAGGAGGCGAGGCCCGGCAACTTGCATTCACGCGCCACGCGGCCGCCCCAAACCTCTCCTGCTTCCGCCAGCACCACCTCCAGGCCACGCTGGCCGCAGGCGCGCGCCGCTTCCAGCCCGGCGGGGCCGCCACCGACGATCAGCACCCGCTCGCGCTGTTTGATCTCGGGGATCACCTCCGGGTGCCAGCCGCGGCGCCACTCCTCCCCCATGGTCGGGTTCTGGGTGCAGCGGATCGGCGCCGCGAAGTTGTCGCCGGTGACGCAGATGTTGCAGCCGATGCATTCGCGGATGTCGTCGATGCGCCCGGTCTCGATTTTCTTTGGCAGGAAGGGATCGGCGATGGAAGGCCGCGCCGCACCGAGCATGTCCATGATGCCCTGCTTCACCACCCGCACCATGGCATCGGGCGAGGTGTAGCGGCCGACCCCCACCACCGGCTTTGTCGTCAAGGATTTCACGAAGCGGGTGTAGGTTTCCTGATAGCCCTCTTCGGCGAAGCGGGCGGTCTGGCTGTCGTTATCCCAGCCCGAGACATTCACATCCCAGAGGTCCGGCAGTTCGGCCAACATCGCGACGGCATCGTGCCCCTCGCCCCCGGCGGTGATCCCGTCCGCGCCCAGCAGCTCGTCGACGGCGAAGCGAAAGGCGACGCCACAGCGGTCGCCGACCGCCTCCTTGGTGTCGATCAGGACCTCCCTGATCAGCCGGACACGGTTTTCCAGGCTGCCGCCGTATTCGTCCGTGCGGTCGTTGTGGCGCCGCGAGAGGAAGTGCTGCAGCAGCGACATATCATGACCGGCATAGACGTAGACGATGTCGAAGCCGGCCTCTCTGGCGCGCAGGGCCGCGTTACGGTGCCAGCGCCTGAGGTTGGCGATGTCCGCCTTGTCCATGGCCCGGGCCTGCAGCGGATCGCCGGAATCGACGGCCCGGTGGGACGGGCCCATGGGTACCTCGCGGCTGTAGTGATTGGGGCTGTGCAGGCCATTGTGAACCAGTTCGATCCCCGCCAGCCCGCCCTGGGCATGCACCGCCTCGGTCAGCGCCGTCAGGTGCGGCAGGTCCTGGGCATCCCAGATGCGGTTCTCGACATAGGGGCTGATCTCGGCGGAGGGATGAATCTCGGCTTCTTCGGTACAGACCACGGCCCAGCCGCCCTCGGCCTTCATGCCGCGCAGGGCGGCATTGGAGCTGGGATAGCGGTAGCCCATGCCGGCGCAGTGCGGCACCTGGTAAAAGCGGTTGCGGGCGGTCACCGGCCCGATGGCCACCGGCTCGAAAAGAATGTCGTAACGGGGATCGCGCATGAGGGTCCTTCAACGTCTGTCTCTTGACAAGCAGGCTAACCGCTGCGGCCTCTTTCGCAACTTTTCTGGGACGGTCTCTTCGCAGATTGCAGTGGCCGGCAGCAATGGACAGACTAAGGACAACCGAGGATCAAAGAAGGATGACCCCATGCGTCTCGACCGCTCAGCCCCCCGGGGCATGCTTCACCGTCTGGTTCTCGATTCCACGCTGCTGCGCAATAACCTGCTGGGTGACCCGCACGAACGCGATGTTGTGGTCTACATACCCCAGGGACACGACGGCAAGGATCTGCCGCTGCTGATCGACATCGTCGGCTTTACCGCCGGCGGCCCGGCCCATGTGAACTGGAAGAACTTCGGCGAGAACGTTCCCGAACGCCTCGACCGGCTGATCGGCCAGGGCGAGATGCCGCCGGCGGTGGTGGCCTTTCCAGACTGCTTCACCCGGCTGGGCGGCAATCAGTACATCAACTCGGAAGCCATGGGCCCCTGGGAAGACGTGCTGATCGACGAAGTTGTGCCCCTGGTGGAGCAGCACTTCGGCTGCGGCGGCGACGGACGCCGTGGCCTCTTCGGAAAGTCCTCAGGCGGCTACGGCTCCATCGTCCATGCCTTTCGCCGGCCGGACTGCTGGTCGGCGGCGGCCTGTCATTCGGGGGACATGGGCTTCGAGCTCTGCTATCTCGGCGATATGCCCGCCGTGCTGCGCGCCATCGCCAAAAAAGGTTCCATCGAAAAGTTCATCAAGGATTTCGAGGCCGGGCCGAAATGGAAGGGCGGCGACATTCATCTGCTCATGACCCTGGCCATGTGCGCCACCTACGACCCGGACCCCGCCGCCTTCTGCGGTGTCCGCCTGCCGGTCGATCTCGAGACCTGCGAGTTGATCGAAGAACGCTGGCGGAACTGGCGCCCCTGGGACCCGGTCAACATGGCCGACGACAAGACGGACAATCTGAAAAAACTGAAGGCCTTGTGGATCGACTGCGGCGACGTCGATCAATACCAGCTGGTTTACGGCGCCCGAAGGCTGCACCGCAAACTGAAAGCCGCCGGGGTCGATCATGTCTACGAGGAATTCGCCGACGACCACTCCGCGGTCGACTATCGGATGGACCGCAGCCTGCCCTTCCTGGCCAAGGCACTGAGCTGACAGCCCCTCGGTTCAGACAAAAAAAAGGCCACCGTAACCGGTGGCCCAAGTTTAGGGAGGAAACGCCCGAAGGGCGTCCGGAACGGCGCAAAGCACCGTTCGCAGGTCTAATATGGGTATTTCAGCAGCAATCTACAAAGCAATTTTTTCATTTGCTGAAAAATTGACCAAACGTTCTAAAATATAGGCAGGAATAGCGGCAATTCCGCAACAGTCACCAGCGGTTTATAGACTTCGCAGACTGGAAGTCATTCCATGCCGTCACTCTTCTTGCAACGGATACTGGTGTGGGGATCAGCCTCAACAAGCCGTTCCTGGGAACCAGTCGTGGATAGTTTGCCGGTCCCGCAACGCCTGGGACTAGAGGCCCGAAGCTAGAGACCTGTGGGGTCGCCCTGCGCCACCGGTGCCTGGCCGCCGGCCAGCGGCGGGTCGCCCTGCGCCTCGACCGCCGGCATCAGCTCGCCCTCCTTAAGGGCGTTGAACTCACGGGTCAGCGCCACCGCCGCCTCCAGATCGTATCTCTGCAGCAGGCCCCAGACCAAATCCAGATTGGGACGCACCCTTTTCTCGCCAGCCAGGAAGGCACGGCCATACCAGCGATAGGCCTCGGCATAATCTCGTTTCACCGACACTCCCTGCGCATAGAGATAACCGAGGATTTCCATGGCCTGCGTGTCGCGGCGATCCAAGGCGCGGCGCTTGATGAAGGCAACTTCCTTCAAAGAGAGATCGGCTGGGTCGGTCTGCTCCAGAAACGCCAGCCAGGCCGCATCCTCGGCTGTGAGGGGCGGCCCCTGTTCGTCGGGGAGCGGCACATTCGACGGCAGCACTTGCGTCTGCGCGCACCAGGTCGGCGCCCGGCGGGCATGGGCGCAGATATAGACGCGCATCATCGTCGTCGCGCCGTTCCAGAGATCGTGTTCCCAGGGCGATGTATCTGCGTTTGATTTATCGGCGTGTGGTTCGCCTGTTTCCCCGGCCGCTGAAGGTACAGCAGGGGACTCTGCCTGCGCAGCGGCAAGCAGAAAGACCGGCAACAGGAAAGCGGCGAGAACGGTTCGTATCGCCAAGGTACAGCGATCAGGCCGTACAGACCGGGCGGACACGATGATGTCCGTTCAGCAGGCGTTGGCCGCGGCGGGCCGATGGGCTTCCAGGGCGCCGGGCAGGACCGAAAGGACATCTTCGATCAACTGTCCCTGTGCCAGGGGCTGCCAAGCGGCATCCAGGGCGTAGTACCAGCCTTGGGCCTTGCCGAAAGCGCAAATCAGGCATTGATGATCGTAGTCGAGCAAAGCGACCACCAGTTCGCCGGCCTCGGTTTCCACCGGCACACAAGCGCCGGCCAAACCGCGATCGACCATCTCGCAACCTTTGTTCAGCAGGACATGAATATCGGCCCGCGTAAACTCTGCATGACCAATGGGCAAAACCGACATGGACCTCTCCACGGTTCGGACGTTGCCTTCAGCTTCCCTTGAAAATGTAACCATGAGGTAAATGTCGCCAGTTCTTTCAATGATTGGCTAAGACATTGATCCTCAATAGTTAATAACAAATTACCAAACTGGATTCAGGCCTGTCCAATCGTCCGAACCTGGGGTCCAGGCGCCATCACCCACCAGATGTAGTGGGGTGGTAGTCGGCAACCGGATATCAGTCGCGGAAGTTCTCGTATTGCAGGGGCTGGTCGATCCCCAGATCCTTGACGAAGGCAATGGCGTCCTGAAGGTCATCGCGCTTTTTGCCGGTCACCCGCAGGCTGTCGCCCTGGATCGAGACCTGAACCTTCAGTTTGCTGGACTTCAGTTCCTTCACGATCTTCTTGCCGAGATCCTGTGCGATCCCCTGCTTGATGGTCACGGTCTGGCGGATGGAGTTGCCCGAGGCCTTTTCCGGCGTGCCGAGGTCGCAAGCACCTGAATCGATCTTGCGCCGCGTCAGGTAGGTGCTGAGGAGGTCGTGCATCTGGCGCAGTTTCAGATCGTCATCGGCCAGAAGGGTCAGAACGCCCTCCTTCCGCTCGATCGAACACTTCGATCCTTTGAAGTCATAGCGCTGCTCGATTTCCCGGCGCATGCCGGCAAGCGCATTGTCGACCTCATTGAGGTCCGTTTCCGAGACGATATCAAACGACGGCATGCTTTGGTTCTCCTCCAGCCTCTGCCTGAACAAGGTAGGGGCGATTTGCGCTCCCAATTGCCTCAACCGGGAACATCGCGCCCTGATGCGACCGACCTTCGGCACCGCGGACGGTTCCACCCTGCGGCCGATTCGACCAGCACATTATAGTCGCTCGGCAGGGTCGCCCGGATCGTTTCTTCCGGGAAGCGCGTCAGGGAAAGATCCCGACGATACGGTCTGCCAGCGTACCCCCTTCCCGTAAGATTCGAATCAAGTAATCGAGAATGTCCTGGCGCCCTATTCTACCAATAAGGCAGGCCGCCTTTTCTACGGAACATCAACCGGAAACCGGCCGCCGGAAGGTTCAAGCCGGCGTCGATCCTCGGCTCACCTGAGTACACCCTGCGTTTGCCACAGAATAATCACGCGCGATTTAAGGCTAATTACACGCAGGAAACCAATGAACCTGCGAAGTAACTTCTCCTTAACCGGTTTTATTCTGAAATCGCCTTTGTCGATTAGTATCTTGTTAATATCTTACCGATTACGATTAGAAAGGTTCCGTTAGTAAGTTTTTTTGGAGTTCCTATGAGCTCAAAAGTTGGCCCAGAGCATCTGCGTGATTTCGAGCGGCGACGCTCGTTACGCTTCGTGTTGCCGCGGCAGGAAACGATCACCTTGACCGCCGCAGGCAAATGCTACCAAGGCATTCTAGAGGATGTCTCGATCGGCGGCGCCAAACTGCGCTTTGCCGACGAAACGCCACCGCCGGTGGACGTAAGCGTCGAGCATGCCGAGGCGGGTGAGATCCTGGGAACCTGCATGTGGCATGACGGGGAATGCATGGGTATTGCGTTCACGCTGACCGATTCGGCCCTGCGGCTGATTTCCCACTGCCTGCGTCAGGGAATCCCCAACAACCGCGTCAGCGCCGCCTGACCCTGTCGCGCGGCGCCCGGTAAGCGGCCAGGTCAGCCAGAGATCAGCTGCCTTCGCGCTTGACGATATCCGTAATCTCAATGGCGATACGGTCTTCGACCACCACAACCTCGCCCTTGGCGACAAGCTGGTCGTTGATCCGCATTTCTATCTCGTCGCCCAGTCCGGTCTCCAACTCCACCACCGCGCCGCGGCCCATGCGCAAAAGCTGGCTGACCGGCATGGAAGCGGTGCCGAGGATCGCATAGGCCTCCAGCGAAACCTCGTGGATGGAGGGTATCATCTCAGAAGCGTCGTCGCCGGCGGCTGACCCGTCGTCACCACCCGCCGCGTCGTCTTCTTCACCCTCTTCGGCCATGGCCGCCCACTCAGCCATCATGGCCTCCTGGTCGGCGTCATCCGAACCGGCTTCTTCAGCAGATGCGTCCACTTCGCCCTCGGCGTCGGCGGAGGCCTCGGCGTTCTTCTCTTCGTCGTCGTCAGGCATTGCTCAATCCATGCCGGTTGTTCCGGGACCGCCCACCCAAACCCAGCCTTAGAGGGCACCTGGAGGTTACGTCGATCCTGTTGCTGCTCTTAGTCATATTTAACCATAATTGCTTAACGAAATGAGAGCAGCACGCAGCAATCCAGCGGCTTACCTTTCGGCGGTCCCTATGGCAAGTTCGGCGCATGAGCATCCACATCCTTCCCGCCGCAGGCTCGAACAGGCTTTTGTGGCGCTCCCTGTTGATGGCGGCCCTCACCCTCTGCCTTGCAGCGGCTGAGGCCGGGGCGCAGAAAAGCGCCCGCCAGGTATCGGGCCGCGGACCGGCCGTGATCGATTCCGCCAGCCTCGGCTTCGCCGGCCAGCGCCTCTCTCTTTACGGCCTGCGTGCCGTCGCACCGTCCCAAACCTGCGCAATCGGCGACCAAGTCTGGGCTTGCGGCCAGGAAGCGCGCTGGGCAACCCAGAACCGGGTCGGCAATCACTGGGTCGTCTGCGTCGAGCGTGCGCGCGGCGCCGGCGGGGACATCCTCGCGGTCTGCTATCTCGGCGGCGTCGGCGGGCCCGAGCTCAATGCCTGGCTGGTCGAACAGGGCTGGGCTCTGGCTGAACGAGACGACGTTACCGATTACCTGGCACAGGAAGAGACAGCCCGTGCGGCCGGCCGGGGGCTCTGGCGCGGCCGGTAACAAATCGGTCAACCGCCTAAACCCTGTTGTAATAAAAGACGCGATTATCCGATAGCAGTCGGTTAATTAACAAAACAATCTAGATAAACTAGGAAAAACAACTCCTATAAAACACACTGTAATTCATCAAAATTAATAGTTAACAGTTGTATTTATAAGAAATTCAAAATGAAAATAACGCCTATACATTAACATGAATAGTTAATTATTCGAATTTCAATTGATTCTAGCCCTTAGGGGTGATACCTTCTGATTACTGCTTTGCCAGTACTAGGTTCAATACGGCGTTAGCGACCTTGCCGTGGGACCTACCTTTAAGCCACGATTAGTCCTTACGGCCCCGGGTTCTTCCCGGGGCCGCTTTTCTTTGGACGGGCGTACGGCAATCAGCGATGCAGACCGGCGATATCAGGCAGGCTGCGCGAAAGCAGCGTCTCTTTCGCCAGCGCCTCTTCAAGCGCCAGGCCGAGGCGCAGCAGCTCCCGGTCCCGCCCCTTGCGGCCGACGAACTGCAGCCCGAAGGGCAGACCGTTTTCATCAAGACCGCAGGGCAACACAAGAACCGGGTGGCCGGTCAACGTCAGGACATAGGTAATCGCCACCCAGGAGATGTAGGTCGCCAAGGGCTGCCCGTCGATTTCCGTCGGGAAGAGCTGCGCCTTGTCGAAGGGCTGGACCGAAGCCACCGGGCAGACCAAGAGGTCGTAGTCTTCCATAAACGCCAGGAAGCGATGATAGAGCGCTGTCTGCGCGACCAGGGCCTCGGCCACATCCACCGCGGAAAACGTCAGACCGAGCTTCACATTGGCCGTGACATTGGGGCCGACCAGCGCCGGCGAGCGCTCGACCAGGCTTTTCAGTTCCCCCAGGAAGCCGACAGCCCGCAGCACCTCGAAACAGCGGTCCTGCTCGCCCAGTGCCGGGTTCGCTTCCCTGCAGTCGACAATCTCGCCCAGCGCCGCGCAGCGCTGGCGGAAGAGCCGGCGCACTGCCTGGCTGACCGGGGCCGCGCCGAGGTCTTCGGAGACGGCTACCTTGACGCCTTCAAGCGACGCAGGGCGCAGCCCGCCAAAGGCAGCGCCTTCGGTAAAGCCCGACAGCGGGTCGCGCCGGTCCTCACCGGCAATGGCGGAGAGGAACAGCAGGAGGTCGCCAAGGCTCCGCGCCATCGGCCCTTCGGTCCAGAGCGGCGACCAACCCATTGCCTTGCGCGCCGTCGGCACCAGGCCCGGGGTTGCCCGATAACCGACGATACCGCAGTAGGCCGCCGGCGTACGCAGCGACCCGCCGAGATCGGAGCCGCCGGCCAGGGGCAGCATCCCGGTCGCCAGGGCCACCGCCGAGCCGCCGGAGGAACCGCCGCAGGTCAGCGCGGTGTCATAAGGATTGGCCGTGGTCCCGTAGACCGCGTTGGTCGTATTGGCGCCGGCCCCGAACTCCGGTGTGTTGGTCTTGGCAGCGATGATCCCGCCGGCCGCCCGGACCGTCGCCACAAAGGCATCGTCCTTCGCGGGAACATGTTCGGCAAAGGCCGGCGAGCCGAAGGTCGTGCGCAGGCCCGCCGTCTCGTTCAGGTCCTTGATGCCGATCGGCAGGCCCAACAGCGGCGCTTGCGTTTCACCGCGCAGGATCGCCGCCTCCGCCTGCTTTGCCGCCGCCAGGGCCGCCGCACGATCTTCGGCAACGATGGCATTGACCGCCGGATTCACGGCATCGATGCGCTGGTGGCAGGCGGTCAGAAGCTCGACCGGCGAGACCTCCTTCGCCAGCAGCAGGCGCCGCAGCGACAGCGCGCTCATATCACAGAGGGAGGTCTCTTCGGTCATGTTTTCCTCTTTTGCCGAAGGCGCTCTCAGGCGACTTCCGGATAGCCCAGCGCCACCGCGCCGGCTTCCATCTCACAAATACAGTCATAGGCACTGGCAGGCTTCACCAGGATCTTGTGCAGCAGCAGCTCCGCCCGTAAGTCCTGCAAAGCCGGATCGGCAAAGGCGCTGCGCAGGCCGGCCCGCAGACGCTCCAGATCCGCCGCCGCGATGTCGCCGCGCGTGATGTAGGGCAAGGCCGGTGCCGCGGGACTGGCCACCAGGCGGCGCAGCCCCGCCACCGCAGCGGGCTGCGTTCCGGCCAGCAAACGATAGGTCACACAGTCGACGGCACAGACATCGGCCTCACCCGCGATCACAGCCGCCATCGATGCCCGGTGGCTGCCACTGAGACGCAGGGAGGCAAAGAATCTGCCATCCTCGGCCAGAGGCGCGACGGCCGCGCGCAGGACATTGTAGCCGCTCTGCGAACCCACCTCGTTCGCCACGGCACGCGCGCCCTTCAGTGCAGTGAGATCGCCATAGTCGGCGTCTTCGCGCACCAGGATCTCGCTGAAATAAAACCCACCCTCGCAACCCGGGCAGTCGTATTCCGGGGTCGCCAGCAGGGTTACCCTGCCCTTCAGCGCATGGGTCAGCGGATAGCCGCAGGTCTGGCTGAACAGCAGATCGGGAGACAGCCAAAGCGCCGCCGGATCGCCGCCGCGCTCCAGGATGTCGGGCACGTCCTGCAGCCCTTCGGCACGGAATGCCCGGGCCAGCGCCGCCCACCAGGCATCGGTCTGCGCCTGAAGGCCGGGCAGGTCGTACATCGGCAGGGATGCCCTCAGCATCAGGCCCCGTCCGGCCAGGGATCGTCCGGCCAAGGATCATTCTGGCCTGCGGACAGCCGCTCAAGACCGTCGCCGATCTCGTAGAAGTCGCCCTTGTCGGCGACATGGATATGACGATGAACGCGCAGGCCCGACGGTTGATCCAGAGCGCCTGCGGAGACCGAGACGAAATCGTTGTCCGCCTTGTCCCAAAACAGCGAGGCACCGCAGCCGCCGCAAAAGCCCCGGCGCACGCCGGGCGAAGAGCCGTACCAGACGACCGCCGCCTCGTTCACGATCGCAAGGCCGTCGCGCCGGACCGCCGAAAACGCCGCGAAGTTACTGTGTACCCGGCGGCACTGTCCGCAATGGCAGGCAATCACCGGGCGCAGCGGCCCGGTCACGCGAAAGCGTATCGCGCCGCAGAGGCAACCGCCTTCTCTTGTGTCGTCTTTCGTCATCCCCGTAATGCCCCTAATGCATTGCCGCTCCTAGCGCTTGGCGCCCTTCTCTTCCCGGCTCTCAAGCTCCGACAACAGGCCCGCCAGCAGCTTTGACACATCCGGCGGCTGCACCACGGCACCGCGGATCAGATTATCAAAGTGCTGGGTCAGCGCACGGATATGTTCGGTCGAATTGAAGACGAAATACATATTGCCGATATAGGCGGCGGCCCGCGTGGGCCCGAAGATGGTAACCGGCGCGGAGTAATGCTTCAGGCCATCGAAGAGAAACCAGCGGAAGGTCGGATAGAGTTCATCCAGCAGCGCGATCATCCAGGAGAGCTGCAGCTTGCGGTCGGACAGCGGCAGGGTCGACCAGATGCCCTGCCCGCGCGCAAACATCTCCAGCGATTGAAGGGAGGAACAGGCCTCCAGGTCGGTCTCCGGCCGCCGGCTGTAGGCCAGACGCGCCTCCGCCTGCTCCATGCGAAAGGCCGGCATCTCGCTGCCCTGCTGACGATACTCGAAGCGGATCACTTCCTCCCCCTTCAAGAGGTCCGGCAGGGTGGAGGGCACATAGCGGATCTTGTAGCCCACCGCCTCGGCCCGCCAGCGCGCCAGCCGCTCGTCAGCAAAGGTGGAAGAAGTCCCCTGGGCGATTTCCGGTGCCTCACTCAGAATGTTGGTGCCGACCTTCTCCTCCTGGATCAGCCCCAGCAGCCAGTCGGTGGAGACCTGCTCATGTTCGGCGATGGAAGCAATGGTCTCCGCCCGCGGCAGGCGGTCGTTTCCGTCGGACAGCAGCTGTGAGAGCGTCGAGCGGTCGAGACCGGCCTTGCGGGCGAAGGCCGAACGGCTGAGGCCCGAGCGGTCGATCACCTCGGTCAGGCGTTCGCGAAAGATTTCAACGGTTTGTCGGCGATCCATTAAGGTTTCCGTGATTATTAGCCACTTTGTTGATAATTCGCACATATTAGAGTGAATATGCGGCGATTGTAAACAATGCAGATAAGAAACTGCGATATGTGCGCAGTCCCGCATTGTTGTCCCCTACCCCTTTTTGGGAGAATGCCCTGGTCGTTATGTATCAGCCGTTATTCATCGGGGGATGAAACCACTTGAGTAATCGTTTTGTGTCGGGGCAGGCCTCTGCCCCCGTTCTGAGAAAACACGTTTCCAGAAAGTTCGAGTTCCCGACCCTGGCGGTCGTGGTTGTGATTTACGCTGCCTTCGGCGCCCTTACCTGGTTCCACGGCGCCCTGGCCTGGTGGGTCCTGCTGCCGGCCGGCACCTTTCTGGTGGCCTGGCACGGCTCACTGCAGCATGAGGTGGTGCACGGCCACCCGACGCCTTTCGCCTGGCTGAACGAAGCCCTGGTGCTGCCGAGCCTCTGGCTCTGGATCCCCTTCCGCCTCTATCGCGAAAGCCATCTGGCACACCACAACGACGACAGCCTCACCGATCCGCTGGACGATCCGGAATCCTTCTATCTTACCGCTGAGGCCTGGGCCACCGCCGGCCCCTTCGTCCGGACCTTCCTCTGGGTGCAGAACAGCCTTGCCGGGCGCCTGCTGTTGGGGCCGCTGCGCTGCTTCTGGCTGCTCTACGGTGCCGAAGGCAAGCGCCTGCTGCGGGGCGATTTCTCCCACGCCAAGGCCTGGGCGCTTCATGGGCTGGGTGTCGTTCTGGTGCTTACCTGGGTGCTCGCCGTCTGCGGCCTGCCGCTCTGGCAATACCTGCTGTTCTTCGTCTATCCCGGCATCGGCCTGACCCTGCTGCGCTCCTTCCTGGAGCATCGCGCGGAGCCGGTTCCGACCCACCGCTCGGCCATCGTCGAGGCCGGGCCGCTGATGTCGCTGCTGTTCCTCAACAACAACCTGCACATCGTCCACCACGCCAAGCCGGGCCTGCCCTGGTACCGCATCCCGGCGCTCTACCGCGAACAGCGCGCCCTCTTCCAGGCCGCCAACGGGGGCTACGTGTTCTCCGGTTACGGTACCATCTTCCGGCGCTATTTCTTCCGCGCCAAGGAAGCCCCGGTCCATCCGGGAACGGCATAACCACCCTAATCGGTTCTGATCGAAGAGGCACGGGAGCAGCTGCTCACCGTTCTACGCGATCGCCTAGGCGGACCAACACAGATAGCAGCATTTTTCGTTTTCTCTGGTCATTGAGAAGTCAGATTGGCTAACTAATCAGTGAACCAAAAAACTCAGGACACTGATGTCTACAATTGTATTCCATGGCCGCGTCATTCCCGAGAGAGCCGACTTTAATGCTACCGGTAGTGGGGGCAATCCCATCCAGAGGTCTATCGAAACACCGTTCGGTGAGATTGGCTGTCACTTCACGATTCTGAAATCGGTAATTTCGGTCCGATGCATAACCAACAACGTCGAAATCAATTTGGAAACGCTACGAAATCTTGTGGTCAACAGCCTAGTGTCAGTCTTCACTGATGCTCATGGAATTGCGAGCGGGATCGGCTACGATGTTGAGATCGTTTCAGCTCTCAACGTCGACTCTGGCTATTTACGAGTGTTTGGCGCTGACGAACGAATAGATACCACGGACCCGTTCCCGGAGCTTGCTCAGCTCGTTCAGCTAGCGGGATCAGATCTCCAGTTGCGATCAGCAATGGCCAATTTCCGGAGATCGATAAGAATGCCTATTGAAACAGCGTTTTATTGCTACCGAGCAATAGAGGCTGTGAAAGGATTCTTTCTTTCGATGACGTCTGGTAGAAAAGACATCGCAGCATGGAGAGAAATGCGCACTGCTCTGAATTTGCAGCAAAGCACCCTAGCAGAGTTCAAAGTAGCAGCCGATCAAATGAGACATGGCATTATCGTTGATCAGACATGGGGTCAGCGCAAAAGGCAGATGGAGATTGCGCGAGAGGTGGTCAGACGGTTCGCCCACTTTCTAGCTAACGACAAGACTAGACTCAGCAGCGAAAAGTTTCCCGAATATTAGGGTCTCATTGCGCCGCAGCCGCCTTCAACAGCCGCCGTTCGCGGTAGAAGGTGTAGATGCCCATACCGACCACGACGAGGCTGCCGACCAGGGTCCAGCCGTCGGGAACTTCGCCGAACAGCAGGAAGCCCAGGATCATCGCCCAGATGAGGACAGTGTAGCGGAAGGGTGAGATGAAGCTGACCTCGCCCATGCGCATGGTCCTGACACCGAAGATATAGGCAAAGAGCAGGAAGAAGGCGGCGCCCGCCGTCAGCGCGAGCGACGGTCCGCTGACCGGCGCCCAGTCCTCGGTCAGCGCCAGCACGCCGCCGACAACGGTAATCGCCAGGCCGGAGGTGAGCGCGGTGAACAGCGTGGGAACGCCGGCGGAAAGAAGCCGGGTTGAAAGATCGCGCAGCACGATGAAGGCGACAGCCGCCACGGCCCAGAGGGCGTAGGCGTTAAAGCCCTCCCCGCCCGGCCGGACGATAATCAGCACACCGATGAAGCCCACCGCGATGGCGCTGTAGCGCCGCCAGCCCACGGCCTCGTCCAGGAACAGGGCGGCCGCCAGGGTGACGGCCAGGGGCAACGCCTGAAGGATGGCGGTCGCGTTGGCGATCGGCATGTTGAAAAGCGCGGTCAGGAAACACAGCGTGCCACCGACCTCGCCCGTCGCCCTCAGGATCAGCACCATCGTGTCGCCGCGCGATGGCCGATAGAACAGGCTGCGGCGATGCCAGGCCAGCAGGGTGAGCAACAGGCAGGCGAAAACGCCGCGCAGCAGGATAATCTGAAACAGGCCGAGGTCCGCGGAAGCCAACTTGACGGTCGCGTCGTTCAGCGCAAAGCCCGCCATGGAGATGGACATGAAAAGGGCGCCGCGGAAGTTGTCGGATAAATTGTTCATGACGGGCCGAGACTAACCGACCCCGTGCAGAACCAGCTATGCTGCTTCTGCACCCCCCTCCGCCGTGCGGCGCGCGACGAAGTCGTCGAGCTCGTCCTTTATCGCCGGGTCGAGGGGCGGCGGCGTGAAGTCTTCCAGCACGGATTTGTACAGGCGGTTGGCGCGCTGGGTCGCGGTTTCGCTGCCGCCGTCCTGCCAGTTTTCGAAGTTGCGCCAGTCCGACAGGATAGGATCGTAGAAGGCAGTCTCATAGCGCTCCAGCGTATGGGCGGCGCCGAAGAAATGACCGCCGGGCCCGACCTCGCGGATCGCTTCCAGACCGATGGAGTCCTCGCTGACCTCCAGGGGCCGCAGGAACTCCGTCATCATCTGCAGCATCTCCACATCCAGCACGAATTTCTCGAAGGAGGCACAGAGACCGCCCTCCAGCCAGCCGGCGCCGTGCATCATGAAATTGGCGTGGCCCATGACCGCGCCCCAGATCGACATCTGGGATTCGTAAGCCGCCTGGGCATCGACGCAGTTGGCCGCGTTGGCGTTGGAGGAGCGATAGGGAATGCCCAGGTGCCGGGCCAGCTGTCCGCCGGCCAGGGCGGCGCGGCTGTATTCCGGCGTGCCGAAGGCCGGCGCGCCCGATTTCATATCGACGTTGGAGGTGAAGCCGCCGTAGATCACCGGCGCACCCGGGTTGACCATCTGGGTAAAGGCCATGCCCGCCATGGCCTCGGCATGCTGCTGGGCCAGGGCCCCGGCCACCGTCGCCGGGCTCATGGCACCCGACAGCGTGAACGGCGTGATGATCACCACCTGATTGCGCCGCGCCATTTCGATGATGCCTTCGATCATCGGTCCGTCGAGGCGCAGCGGCGAGGAGGTGTTGACGATGGTGAACAGGCAGGGTTTGGCGGCCAGTTCAGTCTCCGTCATGCCGTGACCGATACGCACGATCTCCAGGCCGTCGAGAATGCGGGCCCGGCCGAGGGAATAGGCATGGAAAGCCTTGTCGGTCAGCGTCAGACAATCCCGCAGCGCATCCAGGTGCCGGGTCGCAGGGTGCAGGTCGACCGGCTCCACCGGATAGCCGGCCACGAAGTGCACGATGTTGAAGGCCTGGGTCAGGCGCAGGAAGTTCTTGTAGTCCCGGTAGTTGCCGGGACGGCGCCCGCCGTCCATATCGGATGAATTGGGGGCCGAGCCGACGCTGCCGAACACGATCCTGCGCCCGCCGATCTCCAGATTGTGGGCCGGGTTGCGGGCATGCAGGGTGAAACTGGAAGGGGCCGAGGCCAGCGCCTCCTTCACCAGACCGCGGTCGAGGTAAACACGCTGGCTGCCCGGCTCCACCCTGGCGCCGGCCTTGGCGAGGATTTCCCGGGCTTCGGAGTGGAGGAAGTCCATGCCGACCTCTTCCAGAATGCGGAAGGCGGTGTCGGTGATCATTTCAACCTGATCGTCGCGCAGCACTTTTATGGGGTCGTAGGGGTTTTCCGGCAACACCCAGTCGAGCTGCTTCAGGCCGGCTGCCGGCCTGCGTTCCCCCTGCCCGCGCCGTCCGCCGCGGCGCCCCGTATCCCGTGCCATGGTACCTCCTCGGCCTTCATGGTGAGGCCTTTATGTTTGTGCGACAGGACAGCCTGCCCGGCGGCGTGCATCACGGGCTCCCGGCCCCGTTGCGCCAGAATCGTGGCGGGCCGCCGCGGCTGATCTGCTTCCCTATCAAATTGTATATACAAGTCCGGAAAGTCTCGTGTATAGACGACAGGTGGTGTCGTTTCCGGCCTAAACGCGCAGGGTTCTGGCGGTCAACAACCGCCCCGGCGGCACCCGAAAAGGGTCGGATCGATTCCGCCCGGCGCAGACGGGAAGACAGACGCGGTCTTCCTAGCGGGCCATACGGTCAAGGTGGGCGCCAGGGGGGAACGATCCGTCGATCAGACCTGACAAGGATACCACCACCATGACCGTACTTCCGGATTCAAAAACCTATGTCATCGCCGGGGCCGGCATCCACGGCCTCTCCACTGCCTGGCACCTGGCCATGGAGCTGGAGGCTCGCGGCAAGGGGTCCGGCAAAGACATCGTCGTCCTCGACAAGACAGCACCCGGCGCCGGGGCCAGCGGCATCGCCTGCGGCTGCGTGCGCAACTTCTACATGACCGAAGCGCTGCATCCGATCCTGCGTCATTCCGTCGACGTCTGGATGGAAGACCCGGTGCGCTTCGGCTTCCAGCAGGTCGGCTACATCTCCGTCGGCGAGGAAAACCAGATCGCCGACTACGAGCGCATGACCAAGAGTCAGAACGCCGCCGACTACCGCTCCGACGTTTATGTCGGCAAGGAGGCCAAGTCTTTCCTGAAAGGATACTGGCCCGACTTCAACACCGAGAACGTCGGTGTCGTGCTGCACGAAAAACCCTCGGGCTATGCCGGCACCCGCCAGGCCGTCGCCGGCCTGGCCGAGAAGTGCGTTCAGCACGGCGTGCAGATCCTCTCCGGCATCGAGGTTACCGGCTACGACGTCACCAACGGACGCATCTCCAAGCTGCACACCAACGAGGGCGACATCGCCTGCGACGTCGCCGTGCTCTGCTACGGCGCCTGGATCGGCAAGCACTGGGAGATGCTGGGCAAGCCCGACACCATCGAGGCCAAGTATCCCGACGGCGGCACCAACAGCCTGGACATGTGGACCTACTGGCGGCTGCTGGAGGGCGAGGTCTATGTCGATGAGCCCTACCGCGATAACCGCGACCTGGACCCGCCGGTACTCCACGTCGAGATGATGAACACCCCGGTGATGAACGAGGAAACCGGTGCCGAGATCTCCGACCATCTCTATGTCTACTGGAAGAACGGCGCCGAGCGGATGGAGCGCGCCGGCGTGCAGGGCGGCACCATCCCCATCAAGATCGGCCCCAAGGCCGCGGTCGATCCCTACGGCTGGGACAACAAGGACTACCAGGCCGACGACTGGTTCGCCGACTACCTGACCGCCGCCATGGGCTATCTGATGCCGCGCTTCAAAGGACACCGGAAGAACTTCAAGGACCGGCCCAACGGCGGCATCGGCGCCTTCACGCCGGACAACGTGCCGATCTTCGACTGGATCCTGCCCAACGCCTACATGATCGCCGATTCAAACCACGGCTTCAAAATGACCGGGGTCGGCAAGCTGGTGGCAAAGATCCTGGCCGGCGACAACCGGGTGGCGGAGCTGGAGCCCTTCGCCTTCACCCGCTTCGCCCAAGGCCGCACCTTCGGCGCCTCCAACAGCCACTGCCCCTGGGTTTAGCAAACGGCACGCTGGAGTAAACGAAAAGGCGGAGCTTTATGTGGCTCCGCCTTTTTTGCGTGCTGGTTAAGCTGTCAATATGTCAGCCACTAGCTGGCGGGCTGCGATTGAAAGAACTAACATTATTCCTCTGGAGGCTCTTCGTGAGGATTTGGCTCAATCGTCAGTCACCTCTCCTCCTACGCATGAACCAAGCCGCCCGCCGCCATCAGTGATACTTGATCAGCAGAACCAAAGGCACAGCGGAACCATCATCCCATTCAGAGGCAACATAGAAGTAGGCGCCCCGGAAGCCGCCCAGGGAGCAGCCCTCCGGCTTATCGCAAAGATGGTCCGCGACATCGCGCTTCCAAAAGTCGTAGCAGTCTCCGAGCGGTATGGCCTGCAACGGATGGCCAACGTCGGCGACGACGAAGCGCAGCCGGCCCTGGCGGATCAGATCTTTCACAACCGCCGTCGTGAGGTCCCGTTTTTCGACGGCATCGCCCAGAAGCGCCGCAATCTCATCATTGGGCCAGCGGGTGAGAGGCTTTGTTGTATTAATCAAAGCTCTTCCTAGAGCAGATCCCGGTCGGATGGAATCGTCGGAGGCGATCCATCGACCGGGTGAATCTGCTCTAACTGTTTGATGGCGATCGGATTCACATGTTTTGGCGCAACTACGAAGTGGTTCCGTCAAAACATGATCCGATCTAGGACAGCAGCGACTTCAATACGACGCGGTAGTTTTCCAGCACCTTGCGCTCGTCCCTGTGCGACCCTTCGCAGACGACCCAGTCGCCGCCGACCATGACGTCGCGCACGGGATTGCAGTTGCCGGCGAAGATCGTCGCGTCGAGCAGGCGCTCGACGGGCATCTGCGAGAGTGCCGGCGTCGCCGGGTCGAGGACCACGAGGTCGGCGCGGCGGCCCGCCTCCAGTGCGCCGATGGGACGGCCGAGGGCCTGGGCGCCGCCGGCGAGCGCTTCGCTGTAGAGGCGGTGGCCGAGCGCGGCAGCCGCGCCCTCTCCCGCCAGCACGTTGCGCCGCCGGGTGGCAAGGCGCTGGCCGTACTCGAACCAGCGCAGTTCCTCCACAGGGCTGACCGAGATGTGGCTGTCGGAACCGATGCCCCAGGCGCCGCCGGCATCCAGAAAGTCTGCCGCCGGGAACAGGCCGTCGCCCAGGTTTGCCTCCGTCGTCGGACAGAGCCCGACGACCGCGCCGGAGGCCGCCAACCCCTTCGTCTCTGCCGCACTCATGTGGGTCGCATGCACCAGACACCAGCGGCGGTCGGGCGGGCGGTTCTCCAGCAGCCATTCGACCGGGCGCCTGCCGGACCAGGCCAGACAATCCTCCACCTCCTTCACCTGCTCGGCGATATGGAGATGGATCGGCGCCCCGGGATCGAGTGCAGTCAGGCCCGTCACCGCTTCATCCAATGTCTCAAGCGTAACCGCCCGCAGGGAGTGCGGCGCCAGACCGACCCGAATCTGAGGATCGCCCTCATGCGATATCTTAAGCGCCTCAACAATGCCCAACAAGCGATTGGGATTATTGAGAAAACGCCGCTGCCCTTCACCGGCTTGCTGAGCTCCGAAACCGCCGTAACCATAGAGCACCGGAAGCTGGGTAATGCCGATCCCGGTGGCCTTGGCCGCCGCGATGGTCCGGTGCGACATCTCTGCGATATCGTCGTAAGGCTGCCCATCAGGGCCATGATGCAGATAGTGAAATTCACCGACCGCCGTGTAGCCGGACTTCAGCATCTCGACATAGAGCTGGGCGGCGATGGCCTGCACCTGTTCGGGGGTCAGGGTGCCGACGAAGCGGTACATTACCTCCCGCCAGGTCCAGAAGGAATCGTCGCCTGCTCCGCCCGGCTCCACATGTTCGGCCAGGCCCGCCATGGCCCGCTGGAAGGCATGGCTGTGCAGGTTCGCCATGCCGGGCAGCACCGGCCCGGCCAGCCGCGTGGCGTCGCCCGCCGCGGCATCTCGCGTCACCTGACGAAGGTCACCCCGCGCATCAACCTCCAGCAGCACATTTTCCGCCCAGCCGTCTGAAAGAAAGGCCTGCTCTGCAAAAAGCTTATGGCTCGTCATGATGTCCTGCTATGAGAAGAGGCGACTTGCGCTTGCGTGTTGGGAGAGCCGAGCGTAAGCCAAGCAGGTTGTATATACAACTGACGCCGCAGTGGCGCTGCAATGGCGACGTCGTGAACAGGGGAAACGGCACTCATGTGGGATGAGCTCTGGACCGGCGCGCGCCTGGCCACCATGGTGGCCGACCCGGCGCACGCCAAACCTTACGGCGCCGTCGAAGCGGCGGCGCTTGCCGTGGCCGGCGGCAGGATTGCCTGGCTGGGGCCGCAAAGCGCGCTGCCCGGCGCGCCGGCGGATCTGGCCGGCGCGGTACACGACTGCGCGGGCCGCTGGATCACCCCCGGCCTGATCGACTGTCACACCCATCTGGTCTATGGCGGCGATCGGGCGCGGGAGTTCGAACTGCGCCTGGAGGGGGCTTCCTACGAGGAAATCGCGCGGGCCGGCGGCGGCATCCGCTTCACCGTCGCCCAGACCCGCGAAGCCGACGAGGAGACCCTCTACAACGCCGCCCTGCCCCGCCTGCGCGCCTTCCTGGCCGAGGGGGTGACGACCATCGAGATCAAGTCCGGTTACGGCCTGTCGCTGGAACACGAGTTGAAGATGCTGCGCGTTGCCCGGCGCCTGGGCGCGAACGAAGCGCTGACGGTGAAGACCACCTTCCTGGGCGCCCACGCGCTGCCGCCGGAATTCGACGGCCGGCCGGAAGACTATATCGATGCCGTGATCGCCATGATGCCGGAGGTCGCCGCCTCCGGCCTGGCCGATGCCGTCGACGCGTTTTGCGAGCACATCGCCTTTTACCCGGAACAGGTGGCCCGCGTCTTCGAGGCGGCCCGGGCCGCCGGCCTGCCTGTGAAACTGCACGCCGATCAACTCTCCGACCTCAAGGGCGCCGCGCTTGCCGCCCGCTTCGGCGCACTCTCCGCCGATCATCTGGAATACACCAGCGACGAGGGCGTGCGCGCCATGGCCGCCAGCGGCGCGGTTGCGGTGCTGCTGCCCGGCGCGTTTTACTTCCTGCGCGAAACCCAACAGCCGCCGGTGGAGGTTTTCCGCCAGGCCAGAGTGCCCATCGCGCTGGCCAGCGACTGCAACCCGGGTTCGGCCCCGGCCACCTCACTGCTGCTGATGCTGAATATGGCCTGCACCCTGTTCCGCCTGACACCGGAGGAGGCCTTGGCCGGAATCACCCGCAACGGCGCCCGCGCCCTCGGCCTGCAGGACAGCCACGGCACCCTGGAAACCGGTAAGGCCGCCGACTTCGTGCTCTGGGATATCGATCACCCGGCCGAGCTCGCCTACCGCATCGGCTTCAACCCCTGCCATCAGGTGGTGAAGGACGGGAAGGTCGTTCAGGGCGGCTGACGAAACTCCCCTCACCCTCCCGCTAACGCGGGCCCCTCCCTCTCCCACAAGGGGAGAGGGAACGACAGCGACCCTTTTTTGGGTTCCCCCTCTCCCCTCGTGGGAGAGGGTCGGGGTGAGGGGGCTTCCCGCGTAGCGGGAGGGTGAGGGGGATTCTTTCTTCGCGCTAGCCTTGACTGACCGGCTCCCAGAGTTCGACTTTGCGGCCGTCCGGGTCCATCAGCCAGGCGAAACGGCCGTAGTCGTAGTCCTCGCCGGGCTGGACCGGCTCGACTCCCCCGGCCTTGGCACGCGCCAACATGCCGTCGAGGTCGTCGACCATCAGGTTCAACATGAAGGGCAGCGTCGAGGGGGCGAAGTAATCGCTCTTGGCGTCGAAGGGCGCGAAGACGGTGCGCGCCGCGCCCGGAAAGGCTTCCACCGCCTGTTGCTGAAGGAAATCGAAACCGCCGTAGTCGTTCGCCTGAAGCCCCAGCACCCGAGCATACCAGGCCTTCGTCGCCTCCGGATCGGCGCAAGCCATGAACAGACCGCCAAGTCCCAGAACCTTCGCCATCGGTGCCTCCCCCTGTTCGCCATTGCTCACAACACTGTCGGCGACTTCGACTCAGAGATCCACCTCCATCTCCGCCCAGGCCAGCATGGTCTGAACGAGGCCGGAGAGCACCGGGCGCACCTTGGCCGCCAAGTCTTCACGGAAAGCAAAGGGCGGATCCTCGTCCATGTAGGTGATCCAGGAAAGCTCCAACTGCACCGCGTGAATACCGGCGTCGGGCTTGCCATATTGGCGCGTGATGTAGCCGCCCTTGAAGCGCCCGTTGGCGGCATGGCTGTAACCGATCGCCTCGGCCTCGCGGGCCACCGCCGTTAGGATACCCAGCAGGTCCGGGGCCGCCGCCGCCCCCTCCGCCGTACCCAGGTTGAGATCCGGCAGGCGCCCCTCGAAGAAGCGCGGCACCTCGCTGCGGATCGAATGGGCATCCCACAGCAGGGCGATGCCGTGACGCTCTTTCATCGTTGCCAACGCAGCGGCGATGCGGTCGTGATAGGGCTGCCAGTAATCCGACCGCCGCTGCGCCACCTCCGCTTCCGCCGGCGCCTGCCCGTCGCGATAGATCGGCCGGCGGCCGAAGGTCGAGATCGGGCAGAGTTCCGTATTGTCGGCCCCGGCGTAGAGCGCCGCACCGTCCGGCGCACGGTTCAGGTCGGCGACGTAACGCGAATGGGTCGCCCGGATGACCGAGACGTCGAGATCTCCGAGAAAGTCGTAGAGCCGGGGGATATGCCAATCCGTATCCGGCACCGCCAGACCCTCTTCGGTCATCCGCGCCGCCAGTTCGGGCGGAATGTGGGTGCCGCTGTGAGGCATGGAAACCAGCAGCGGCAGGGAGCCTTGTGAAAATTCAAAGAGGTCCATCGACGATCCTTTTGAGGGCCGGCGCAAGCGGCGTCAGGCTGGCCAGAACACCCCATCTTGTATATACAAGTTTCTGCCGTAAAGCTTGTCTCATGGCAGGCAAAGGCAGTTGCTTGGAACAGTTCAGGCCGCAAGCAAACCCAACCCAGGAAACCACCCTACCCTATGGCCCCTTCCACCCCCGCCCCCACCGCGCAGGACGACCCGCCCCTCTATCAGCAGGTGAAGGACTACATCGTCAGCCGCATCCTGGCGGGTGACTGGCCGGAGGGCGGGCGCGTGCCTTCGGAGAACGAACTGACCCGCGAACAGGGCGTCAGCCGGATGACGGTGAACCGCGCCCTGCGGGAGCTGACCGGCGAAGGCTGGCTGGACCGGGTCCAGGGCGCCGGCACCTTTGTGGCGCAGACCAAGCCGCAGTCCGAAATCCTCTCGATCCACAACATCGCCGACGAGATTCGCGCGCGTGGCCACGACCACAGCGCCGAGATCTGCCTGCTGCGCCGCGAGAAGGCCCGCGCCTTCGAGGCCAAGCTGCTAGGCCTGAAACGCGGCGACACGCTGTTTCATTCTATCATCGTTCACCGGGAAAACGGCCAGCCGATCCAGTTGGAAGACCGCTACGTCAGCCCGGCGGCGGCACCGGCCTACATGGACCAGGACTTCACCAGGATCACACCCAACCACTATCTGATGCAGGCCGCTCCCTTAAGCGAAGCCGAGCACATGGTGATGGCGGTGCTGCCCAGCGATGAGGAACGGCGCCTGCTGGAGATCGACGCCGGCACCCCCTGCCTGCTGCTGCGCCGCCACACCTGGTCCGGCAAGCGACCGGTCACCTGGGCCCGCCTGCTCCACCCCGGCGACCGCTACCGCCTGGGCGGGCGCTTTTCGGCGGAAGACCGGGACCGGGACTAACGGGCCCGCCAACAAACCGCGAAACGCCCGGGACAACAACAAACACCATGGCGGGCACCACAACGGCGGTCAGCAACAGGGTTTGCAGGGCCAGGGGAAGCTGCAGGCCGAGCCATTCCAAAGCGGACAGCAGCAGGGTGACCAGCGGATAGACGCAGACCCAGACCGCGAGCATGAAGACCAGACGCTTGTTCACCTTGGCATAACCCGCGTTCGCTCAGTCTTCGGCCATGAAGGTCTGGATCGTTTCGAAATAGCCCGGCAACAGCGCCTGCAGTCTCGCCCGGCCCTTGCGGGTCAAAGTGATCCAACGGGCCCGGCGGTCTTCCTCGTTGTCGGTGACCCGGATAAAACCTTCGCGGGCCAGGGCCTTCAGCGTGTTGGTGACGATGGGCTTGGAGATATCCAGCTTCTCCGAAATCTCCGTCGCCGAGAGGCCGTCCACCGTCGGGTCGCGGTCCAGCAGAACCAGGATCAAAAAGCGCGTCTGAGAGAGACCGTGCTCGGCGAAGTAAGTCTCAAGAGCGCGCAGCAAAAGGCTGGCCCGGCGTAGCAGCTTCAGGGCCGCCTCTACCGTCGGCGCATCCATCTCGGTAAAGCGTGCCTGATAACCCCGCAGCATGTCCTGGGTCGGCAGGTCTTTCAGGAAAAACATAGAGAGGCCGCCCTCACAGCCGCGTCAGCTTGGTGATCTGCACCGGTTCGGCCAGCCAGTCCCGATAACGCTCGAAAACCGACAGCGTGTAAGGCTGAGCGTAGTGCGCCTCCAACGCCGCATCGTCGTCCCAGGTCTCATAGAGGAAGAGGTGCCCGGCGCCGTCGCGGGCCTCGTGCAGAACGAATTCGCGGCAGCCCGCTTCCCGGCGCGTCGCCGGGATGATCTCCTGAATCGCCTGGCGGGCATCTTCAAGGTGCTCGGGCTTCGGGACGATCCGGGCGAAGAGAGAAAAGGTTTCCGGCATGACGGGCTCCATTTAGTTATCATGATAACTATATAAACAAAAGAACCTTACCTTCAAGTCGTTTTTGCCGCCCTTAGCTTGGCGGCCCAGCGCAGCGAAAGCCGACCATGTCCAGGCTGATGTCCGGCGGGTTGCCGTGGCGGTAGGCGGCGCGCAGACAGTAGGGGTTGTTGCCCCAGCCGCCGCCGCGGATCACCCGCTCCGCCGGCTTGCCGGGAAACGGGCTGGCCGTCCACTCCCAGACATTGCCGGCCATGTCGTCGAGCGCGAAGGGCGAGCGCCCGGCGGGATAGCTGCCGACCGGGGCCGTGCGCGCATAGCCGTCGCTGTCATCCGCTGCGCAGCAGGGCTCGGTCCCGAAGTTGGCGACAAGCTGTTTGCCGTCCTGCACCGGCGGGACGTCGCCCCAGGCGTAGCGCAGCGACTGCGGCCCCCGGGCGGCGAAGGCCCACTCGTTTTCGCTGGGCAGACGCAGGCCGTGGTGGGCGCAGAAAGCTTCGGCATCGCGGACGGAGACCTGCACCACAGGATGCGCGTCCAGGCCGTCGATGGAAGAACCCTGACCCTGTGGACGCCGCCAGTCGGCCCCAGCGGCCAACCGCCAGCGGTCTGTCCAGACATAGCCGCTGCCCCGCAATTCAGCCTCCGTCCTATGGTTCTTCAGCGCGGCGAAGGCGGCGAACTGGGCATTGGTCACTTCACGCCGCATCAGGCTGAAGGGCGCAACGCTAACGCGCCGCCGCACCTCGTTGGCATCGCCGCCCGCGTCACCGGTCACGAAACTGCCGCCGGGAATGGCGACCAGGTCAAGTCCGGGATCGGCTGCTGTTGCATTGCCGGACAGCATCAAGATCGCCAAGGCCGCCACCGGAGAGATTTTTTGCAAGAGACAGCGCATCGGCAAAGTCCACCATTGCAAGGTGACCGGCGCCAATCACGTTTGAGTGCGGTCCGGGCAACGATTTCCGCAGGATCACTGGACGCCCCCGCCTGAAAACCCTACAAGACTGAAGCTGAGTCGCCGATGAACCGTCACTTGGAGCCCTGATCGTGCGACCCGGAACCCTCCTTCAGTCCGCCATCCCGGTCCTCGCGGCCGCCCTGTTCCTGGGCAATCCATGGGCCAAAGCCGAGGCCGCACCGCTGGCGGAAAGGCTGGTCGGCCAGTGGTCCTGTCAGGCCCAGGAAAACGACGCCGCCATCGCCATGACCCTGAACTACCGCCTCAGCAACGGCTGGCTGATCGGCGAGATCACCGAGGACAACGGCGCCACCCTGCTCGACGTCTGGCTGGACGACGGTTCGACGCCGCTCGCCCTGCGCCGGGTCCTCTCCTACGACGCCACGGTGGAGATGAAACTGGTGGAGGAAACCGCCGAGCGCATAAAGCTTGAGGGCGAGATGCGCCACGTCCTCGCCAGCGGCGGGCCGGTGCGCGAAGAATTCCGCTTCACCGGCAACGACCGCTTCGACGCCCTCTGGGAAGCCGACCTGGGTGAAGAATGGGTCCCGATCCTCGCGCGCAGTTGCGGGCGGAGCGGCTAGGCCGGAGCGCGCCTGCCCTTCCCCGTCGACTCTCCGGCGAAAGTTGTATATACAACTTCGGTCCAGATCCGGAGTTTGCCTGCCATGTCCGATACTCCCACCAACTCAAGGCGTGACAACGCCCGCGTCATCCGCAGCCCCCATGGCGCGGAACTCTCCGCCAAGTCCTGGCTGACCGAAGCGCCGCTTCGCATGCTGATGAACAACCTCGACCCGGAGGTGGCGGAGAAGCCGGAAGAGCTTGTGGTCTACGGCGGTATCGGCCGGGCGGCACGGGACTGGAAGTCCTTCGACACCATCGTTTCCTGCCTGCAGAACCTGAACGACGACGAGACCCTGCTGGTGCAGTCCGGCAAGCCGGTCGGCATCTTCCCAACCCATGCCGATGCGCCGCGGGTGCTGATCGCCAATTCCAACCTGGTGCCGCACTGGGCCGACTGGGAACACTTCAACGAGCTCGATAAGGCCGGGCTCATGATGTACGGCCAGATGACCGCCGGATCCTGGATCTACATCGGCAGCCAGGGCATCGTGCAGGGCACCTACGAGACCTTCGTCGAGGTCGGGCGCCAGCACTATGGCGGCGACCTGAAGGGCCGCTGGATTTTGACCGGCGGCCTGGGTGGCATGGGCGGCGCCCAGCCGCTGGCGGCGACCATGGCCGGCGCCTCCATGCTGGCGGTCGAATGCCAGCCCAGCCGTATCGAGATGCGCCTGAAGACCGGCTACCTCGACCGTCAGGCCGCAACCCTGGAAGAAGCGATGGCGATCATCGAGGACGCCAAGGCCAAAGACGAAGCCGTCTCCGTCGGGCTGCTCGGCAACGCCGCAGAGATTTTTCCGGAGATGGTGGAGCAGGGCATCCGGCCCGATGCCGTAACCGACCAGACCTCCGCCCACGATCCGCTGAACGGCTACCTGCCGGCGGGTTGGACCTTGCAGCGCTGGGAGGACGAGAAGACCAGGAATCCCGACGCCGTGGTGCAGGCGGCCAAGGAATCCATGGCCGTGCAGGTGCGCGCCATGCTGGACTTCCATGCCCAGGGCGTCCCCACCTTCGACTACGGCAACAACATCCGCCAGATGGCCCAGGATATGGGCGTCGAGCATGCCTTCGACTTCCCCGGTTTTGTGCCGGCCTACATCCGCCCCCTCTTCTGCCGCGGCATCGGACCCTTCCGCTGGGCCGCGCTGTCAGGCGACCCGAAGGACATCTACAAGACCGACGCCAAGGTAAAAGAACTGATCCCCGACGACACCCATCTGCACAACTGGCTGGACATGGCGCGTGAGCGCATTCAGTTCCAGGGCCTGCCGGCGCGGATCTGCTGGGTCGGCCTGGGCCAGCGCGCCAAGCTGGGCCTCGCCTTCAACGAGATGGTCGCCAGCAGCGAGCTCTCCGCACCTATCGTCATCGGCCGCGATCACCTGGACTCCGGCTCCGTCGCCAGCCCCAACCGGGAGACCGAGGGCATGCTGGACGGCTCCGACGCCGTCTCCGACTGGCCGCTGCTGAACGCCTTGCTGAACACCGCCAGCGGCGCCACCTGGGTGTCGCTGCATCACGGCGGCGGGGTCGGCATGGGCTACTCGCAACACTCCGGCATGGTGATCGTCTGCGACGGCACCGAAGCCGCGGCCCGGCGCATCGCCCGGGTGCTGCACAACGATCCGGCCACCGGCGTCATGCGCCACGCCGATGCCGGCTACGAAATCGCAAAAGACTGTGCCAGAGAGCAGGGACTCAACCTGCCGATGCTGGACTGAGGCGACGGTCCTAAGGGAAACTAAAACAAAGCTTTTTGGGTTGCTAACTTGGGAGACGAGACATGAAGAGACGTGCATTTTTGAAAGCCGGCGGCGCCGGTGCCGCGGTCGCTGCGAGTTCCGCTCTGGCCGCCCCGGCCATCGCGCAAGGCAAGATGCAGTGGAAGATGGTCACGGCCTGGCCGAAAAACCTGCCCGGACCGGGCGTCGCCGCACAGTTGCTGGCCGACCGCATCACCGCCCTCTCCGGCGGTCGCATCGAGGTGAAGCTGTTTGCCGCCGGTGAACTGGTTCCCGGTCGCGGCGTCTTCGACGCGGTTTCCGAAGGCACCGCCGAGCTCTATCACGCCGTCCCTGCCTACTGGGGTTCCAAGTCCAAGGGCATCCTGCTGTTCGGCTCCCAGCCCTTCGGCCTGCGCGCCGACGAGCAGGTCGGCTGGCTGACCCACGGCGGCGGCCAGGCGCTTTACGACGAAATGTACGGACGCTTCGGCCTGAAGCCCTTCCTCTGCGGCAACTCCGGGCCGCAGTGGGCCGGCTGGTTCAGCAAGGACATCAACTCGGTCGACGACCTGAAGGGCCTGCGCTATCGCACCACCGGCCTGGCCTCTGAGATGTGCGCCAAGCTCGGCATGGCGGTGCAGGCCATGGGCGGGCGCGACATGTTCCAGGCGTTGCAGTCCGGCGCGCTGGACGCCGGCGAGTTCATCGGCCCCTGGACCGATTCCGCCCTCGGCTTCTATCAGGTCGCCAAGAACTACTACTGGCCCGGCGTGGGTGAGCCCTCTTCGGCGGAGGAATGCGGCGTCAACCTGGAAGCCTACAACGCCCTGCCCGACGACCTGAAGCAGGCGGTCGCCCTGGCCTGCGAGTCGCTCTACAACCCGGTCTGGACCGAGTACACCACCAAGCATGCCGCCGCTCTGCAGAAGCTGGTGGCCGAGCAAGGCGTGCAGGTGAAGATGCTGCCGGAGAGCGTCATCGTCGCCATGGGCAACGCCGCCGGCGAAGTGATGACCGAGTTGCGGGAGGACGACGACGAACTGGTGAAACGGACCGTCGAGAGTTTCCTCGCCTACCGCTCTTCGATCGCCGACTACATGGTCTACGCCGACAACGGGCAGATGAACGCCCGCGCACTCGACTATAAATACTAGCAGGCTGGCGCAACGACGTTGTTGCAGTCATTCTCCTTCCGTCACCCTCGGGCTTGTTCCGAGGGTCCATGACGCCGTGGCGAGGCGGCTGAACCATGGATGCTCGGGACAAGCCCGAGCATGACGGCGGAGAATGATCAGGGACCATTGCGTCACTAATTCGGCGCTTCGGGGAAACCAACCATGCAGCTTTGGATCGCCCGGCTCGATGCCGTGAACCATACTGTCGGCATGGGCGTGCGCTGGTTCGCCTTGCTGATGGTGCTGTTACAGTTCGCCGTGGTGCTGCTGCGCTACGTCTTCGGCATCTCCTTCATCTTCCTGAACGAGGGCGTGCTCTACATGCATGCCGCCCTTTTCATGCTGGGCGCCGGCTACACCCTGCTGGCCGATGCCCATGTGCGCGTCGATATCTTCTACAGCCGCTTTGCAAAGCGCGGCCGCGCGGTCATTGACCTGGCCGCCGCCCTTGGTTTCCTGCTGCCCTCCCTGCTGATGCTGCTGTGGTTCACCTGGCCGTCGGTGCGCAATTCCTGGGCGGTGCTGGAGGGGCCGATCTCGGTCGGCGGCATACCCGCTTCCTTCCTGCTCAAGTCCCTGATCCCGGCCTTCTGCATCCTGCTGATCGTGCAGGGCCTGGCCGGGATGCTGCGTGACCTGCTGTCCCTTCTCGAGAAACGGAAATCGGCGTGATCGAATACCTCGACCTGCTGATGTTCGCGGTGCTGATCGGCGCCATCCTGCTCGGCTATCCCGTGGCCTTCACGCTGACCGGCGTCGCGGTGATCTTTGCCGCGCTGGGCTGGGCCTTCGGCGTCTTCGATGTCGGGCTGCTGGGCGCGCTTTCCCAACGTATCTTCGGCCTGCTGACCAACAACGTGCTGATCGCCATTCCGCTTTTCGTCTTCATGGGCGTGGTGCTGCAGCAGAGCCGCATCGCCGAAGACCTGCTGGAAACCATGGGGCGCCTCTTCGGCAGTCTGCGCGGCGGCCTCGGCGTTTCGGTGATCCTGGTCGGCGCGCTGCTGGCCGCCTCCACCGGCATCGTCGGCGCCACCGTGGTGGCCATGGGCATGATCGCTCTGCCCACCATGCTGCGCAACGGCTACAACCCGCGCCTTGCCTCCGGCGTGGTCTGTACCGCCGGCACCCTGGGCCAGATCATTCCGCCCTCGACCCTGCTGATCATCCTCTCCGACGTCATGTCGAACGCCTATCAGCAGGCCCAGTTCCGCCAGGGCCTGTTCACCATCGACACCATCTCCGTCGGCCAGACCTTCGCCGCGGCCCTGCTGCCCGGCCTGCTGCTGGTGGCCATCTACATCGCCTACATGCTGGCCAAGGCCTGGCTGTCTCCGACCGATGCTCCGGCGCTGGTTCAGCCCGAAGAGCAGCCGTCGCGCAGCAGGGTTTTCGGTGCCCTGATCCCGCCGGTAGTTCTCATCGTCGCGGTGCTCGGCTCTATCCTGGGCGGTGTCGCCACCCCCACCGAAGCGGCCTCGGTCGGCGCTGTCGGCGCGCTGATGCTGGCCGCCCTGCGACAGGGCGGCTCACCGCACCTGATCTATGCCGGGGGCGCGGCGCTGCTGGGCCTCGGCATTCTCGCCCGTCTCGCACCGGTGCGTCTGCAACGCGCCGATACCGGCGCACTCGACTGGCTGCTGGGCGTCTTTGCAATGGTGCTGGTGGCCGTGGCTCTGGCCGCCGTCGGCCAGGCGCTGCGGCGGGCCTGGCGTGCCGAGATCCTGAAACCGGTGATGACCAGCACCATGACGGTCACGGCGATGATCTTCGCCACCATCCTCACCGCCAGCGTTTTCTCGCTGGTGTTCCGCGGCCTGGGCGGCGATGCCCATGTCGAAGAGATCATCGCCGCCATGCCCGGCGGCGCCGACGGCGCCCTGCTCTTCGTCATGGCCCTTATTTTCGTTTTGGGCTTCTTCCTCGATTTCGTCGAGATCTCGGTCATCCTGCTGCCGTTGGTGGCGCCGGTGCTGATCCTCATGGGGCACGATCCGGTCTGGCTGTCGATCCTGATCGCCATCAACCTGCAGACCTCCTTCCTGACCCCGCCCTTCGGGTTTTCGCTGTTCTACCTGCGCGGCGCGGCCCCGAAAGAGGTCACCACCGGCCAGATTTACCTGGGCGTCCTGCCTTTCATCCTGCTGCAGCTTTTCGGCATGCTGCTCCTCTGGTTGTGGCAGCCGCTTGCGACGGTACTGCCCAAGCTGCTGTTCTAGAAAAGATTTCCCGGCAGTAGCCGTTCGACCAAAGATTTATTAGCCTTTTCTGAATTCTCGGCCTCTTTCTGGAATCGTTCAAAATCACAGAAATGTCATGTGCAATGTGGCTGAGCACCCCCAATTATCCTGGCATCGGGAGAACGCCTGTTTCGCAGGTGTCCATGAGGGAGTGGGGTAACATCATGAATCGCAAGATCGCCATTGCCGGCGCTATCGCCGCCCTGGTGGCAGTTGTCGCCATCAGCCAGACCAACGAAGGCCAGAGCACCCTGGCCTGGATCTCCGGGGAAGACCCGCAGGACAAAGTACTGACCAATCCGAACAACGGTCAGCCGGTCACCCTGGAAGCGGTGCAAAAAGAAGCGGAGTGGCGCAAGGACACCGCCGAGCAGCTGCGCAAGCTCGACTAGATCGGATCATGTTTTGACGGAACCACTTTGTGGTTGCGCCAAAACATGTGAATCCGATCAACATCAAACAGTTAGAGCAGATTCACCCGGTCGCCAGATATCCCAGGGGATCGCCTTCGGCGATTCCATCCGACCGGGATCTGCTCTAGGGTCTTTCACAGTTTGACGGCACCGGCCCACTCCCCCTCCCGGCCACCCAACGCCAGTATCCTATGGGTGGCCGGGAGGGGGAGTGGGCTGGAACCGATTCGACGTCAGTCGAAAACGCTATAGCGCAGACTCTTCACGCGCCTACTTCAACTCGACGGAAATACTGCGCTCATTGCCCGAGCGCACTTCGAAGTTGGCCCGGCCGTTCCACTGGCCTTGCCGAGCCAGCACGATGTAGCGCCCTTCGCGCAGCCAGAAGCGTCCACTGGCGGCACTGCGTGTGGTCACGGGTTTGCTGAGCGACGCATCGCTTGCCTTGAAGACCTGCCAGTCCACGGTCTCCTCGATCGTCGGGCCGCCGCCGCCACGCACCGCCGAAAAGGCGACCGCGCCAGCGTTCAGGTCCAGGGTGTACTTATAGGTATGGCCGGCCGTGATCTCAATGGTGTGTTTCGCCAGGGAATCACGCGTCTTCGCCTGGACCACATAGTGACCGGCCGGCAACACCACCCGCGGGTTGGGGCTCTTCACAGCGGCCACCCGGTGACGCTGGCCGGTCGCGTCGCGGCCATAGGTCAGGACTTCCCAATCGATCGCCGACGTCAGTGGCAAGGCCCCCCGGTGCGGAATGACCCGCAGGTGCGCCCAGCCCGCATTCAACGATATCCGATGGGTCAAAGCCTTGCCGGCGACGTCGAAGGTCGAGGTCACCGAGGTATCGCCGTAGCTTGCCTCGACTTGGTAACGCCCCTGCGGCAGAGCGATTTTGAGCGGCGCGCCGATCTTCGTATCCACCGGCTCCAGCCGCCCGCCCGGCGCGACACGCGCGATATTGAAGGTGACGGATTCGCGCATCGGCTTGGCGCCTTCGGCGATCACCACCTGCAGGGTTACCTGCTGGGCCTTGGTATCGGCAGCCGCAGCATCGAGCATCGCAATACCGGGGGCCCCTGTCAGGAGCCCGCAGATCAGCAAGGAAAAAAGATGTCGTGGGAAAAGCCTAGCGGCAGGCATGGTCGTTGACCCTCTTTCGTCACCCAGATCCGAAGAAAAGCACTATGCCGCCCTCTCCGTTTAAAAGCGATGAACGTTTGCGCCGAGTTGTCACAAATCCCCGGCAGCGCGCCTGCAGGACTGGTGAACCTTCTGCGCAAAGATGCCAGCTTCGGTTCGTCGCAAAGGTTGCGCTATCGGCGGCAGAAGACCGCGGCTAGACTGTTGCAATGCCGAGTCTTGCAACGCCCGTCTTCTCCGCCTGGCTGATTGTCTTCTTCTGCTTCCGGGTATCGGCCGCAGCGGCGGAACCGCAAAGCGTTCGCCTCGAGCTGTTGCTGGCGGTCGACTGCTCGTCGAGCGTCACCGAACAGGAATTTCGCCTTCAGATGCTGGGGATCGCCAGCGCCTTTGAAGATCCGGCCGTTCTGGCCGCCATCGAAGACAGCCGGCCGCAGGGTATCGCCGTCAGCCTGCTGCAATGGTCCAGCGTCCATGCCCAGAGCCTGACCATCGGTTGGACCCATATCGCCAGCGCTGAGGATGCCCTCTGGTTTGCCCAACTGGTGCGCCGCAGCGAACGCCAGATCAAGGGCGGCGCCACCGGGATGAACACAGCCATGCTCGAAGCCATTCGGGCGATCCGGCGGAATGACTTTGAGGGCGAACGCAAGGCGATCGACGTCTCCGGCGACGGCCGCGCCAACGAGGGCGAATCACCGGCGCTGGCCCGGGCCCTGGCGAACCAGGCCGGTATCACCGTCAATGGCCTGGCAATTCTGAACGAAGAACCGAACCTCACTGACTACTATGCGGCCTGGGTCGTCGGCGGCCCCGGAAGCTTCCTGATGACAGCCGACAATTTCGAAGACTTTGCCGAGGCGATGCAGCGCAAGATCTACTTTGAAATCACCGGTGCCCCCATCGCGGCGGCACCAGGCACAGGGCTTAGCGCGCAAGCGAACAGCAGCATCCCGCCTAAACGTCAGCCGGTTCTACGTGAGCGGCGGTGACCAGAAAGTCGCGAAAAGCTTTCACCTTCGGGCTCTCCAGGGCCCCGGGCAGATAGACCAGGTGATAGGCCAGGTCACTCAGGACCGTGAGGTCGAAGGGCTTCACCAGGCGGCCCGTCTCCAGGTCTTCGGCGATCAGCGAGGTCCGCCCCAGGGCGACACCCTGACCTTCCGCCGCGGCATGCAGAATGACCGTCGCATCGTCGATGATGGGGCCGCGGCGCGGATCGATGTCGGTCACCCCGGCAACAGCCAGCCATTGAATCCAGCCGTCGTGGTCGTCCTCGTGCAGCAGCGTATGATGACGAAGATCGCTTGGCCGCCGCAGCGCATTCTTGCCGTCTAAAAGTGCGGGGCTGCAGACCGGAATGTAGTCGACCCTCAGAAGAAATTCCGAAATCAGACCCTCCCAGCGGCCGGCGCCAAAGCGTATCGCAACGTCGACATCGTCGTGGCGCAGATCGGTCGTCTGGATGGAGTGATGGATCCGCAGATCGATCTCCGGGTGCTGCGCCCAAAATCGCGGCAGGTGATGGATCAGCCACTTCGCCCCAAAGGCCGGCGTGATCGAAACGGTCAGTATGCGCGACTCACCATCGTGCCGCAGCTTGCCGGCAACCTCTGCAATACGCCCGAAGCTCTCGTTTACCACCGGATAGAGTGCCCTGCCCTGATCGGTCAGGATCAGCCTGCGGATCAGACGCTTGAACAGCGGAAACCCAAGATGGGTTTCCAGCGCCTTTACCTGATGGCTCACCGCCGCCTGGGTAACATGCAGTTCCTCCGCCGCCTTGGTGAAACTGAGATGCCGGGCACCGGCCTCAAAGGCCCGCAGCGCGTTCAGGGGAGGCAGTTCCTTCACCGACCTATACCTTAGATAAATTAATGCATTGGATGAGAAAGTGTCAGTTGTCGAATTCTGAGTAATCTATATTTTATTGATATACAGAAGAAATCAAGTAAGTAGACGACAGAAAACTCCATATCACGATTGATATAAGTGAGAAATTCTATGTCTGAAATCTTGCTCTACAGCATGACCCGGGCCGGCGGCAAGCTGCCGCCACCGGGCATCAGCGATCCCTTCGCGCCCCGAGCTCGGCCGTTGTATCGTCGCCGCAAAAGGCGGCCAAGCCGAACCCTGGCTTGGCTGCGCCGCTTCGCCGGTCGTCGCCTGCTGGGACTGGGCGCCGGTGCCCTGCGGCTCGGCCAACGCTGGGCCACGCCGGTCTGCGAGACCGCCGCTGTGCCTCGGCTCAGGGCCCTACCTTGAAGGAGTTCAGGCCAGCCAGCGTGTCAGGAAGCCGCGCAGCCAGGCCTCCATGGGCGCGTCGAACCGGGCCGCCGCCGCCAACTGCGCGACCTTGGACTGGGCGCCGGGCTCTTCCAGCATGTGGCTCGCTTCGCGCATCCAGCGCTCCATGACCGGGCGCGAAACCTCGGGGTGAAACTGAATGCCGTAGGCATTGGCACCGTAGCGAAAAGCCTGATTGCGAAAGACCGGGCCGGAGGCCAGCAGCTCCGCACAGGCCGGCACCTCAAAGCCCTCGTTGTGCCATTGGTAGACATGCATGGCATCGCCCAGAAAACCTTTCGACGCCGGGGTTGGATCGATCTTCACATAGCCGATCTCGTGCAGGCCCTCGTCGTGGCGCGAGACCGTCGCCCCCAGTGCCCGGGCCAGCATCTGCCCGCCCAGGCAGATGCCGAGAAAAGGGCGTCCCGTCTCCGCCCAGCCGCCGATCCAGTCGGTCTCGACACGCAGATAGGCCTTATCTTCGGTATGGTTCGCACTCTCGGCACCGCCATAGACGATCGCCGCCTTAAAGTCGCTGTCGAGCGGCGGCAGAACGTCGCCGCGCCCGGGCGAACACCATTCGATGGCGTATCCCATTTCCTGAAGCATCCTGGAGGCTCGGTCATCCCGCTGGCCGATGGGATGATCGATCAAGAGAACGGTTTGTTTCATCAAGGCTCCGTCTTCGCAGTCTGTGAGGTAAGAAAAGCACTCATATGAAACGCTGCCTGAGGCGCTTCGTAGCAGAACTCCGCTGCGACCGGACAGGCCCGGCGCGCCAGGCAGCCGCCCGACAGGCAGTCCGCGCCCGCCGGTGTCTGCAGATGAGCCGTGCAGGCCGCCACGTCATAGCCGGCCGCCGTAGAGGCTTTTACCTGGGTAAAGGCGTCTACCGGACAGGCCGTTAGACATGGTTGCCCGGCGCAGGTTTCGCAAGGCGATGCAACGTCAATCGGTTCATCAAGCGCCAGGTGCTCCCCCAAGGCGACAGCGCCGCGGTAAGCGTGCCAGAGACCGTAGTCCGGATGGATCAGCATGCCCAAGGGCGATGGACTGAGCGCTTCCGCGCGGCGCGCCCAACGCAGAAAGGGATGATAAGGCGCGCCCCCGAAGGGAAAAAGCGCAAGACCGTCCAGGCGCACCGCCAGACCGCCGATGATACGGATGCTCCAGCGGTTCATCGGGTCCGGCCGCCCGTCGCCGGCCTCCGGCGATGCAGCGAACTGCTGCCAGAGACTGCCCCCAAGATTGCCGAGCAGGATCAGCGTGCGGCTTTCGCCGCCGTCGCGCTGCGGCGGCACGCCATCGCCGGTTTCGCAGTGAAAGGCGCCGCGCAACCGCAGCCCCTCTTCTCCCGCCAGCCGCGCGATGTCGCTGAGATCGGCTGCCCTCATGCTTCGATGATTTCCTGGCCCGGCCAGTCCACGATATGGTCTTCCAGATCCTCGTCGGCGATCAGCGTCTCGGAGACCACGCGGCCGCGCACCGAAATACCCGCTTCATGGACCGAGTTCGGATCGCCGGACACCAGGGGATGCCACCAGGCAAGATCCCGCCCCTCCGCCAGCCGTCGATAAGCGCAGCTCGGCGGCATGAAGTTCAGTTCGGCGACGTTCTCCGGCGAGAGCTGCACACAGTCCTCAACGACGGCCTTGCGGTTGGCGTAGTCGCCGCAACGGCAAGCCTTTGTATCCAGCAAATGGCAGGTGACCTCGGTATGCACGATCTCGCCGTCATCCGGGTCTTCCAGCTTGATAAGGCAGCAACGTCCACAGCCATCGCAGAGAGCTTCCCACTCCGCCGAGGTCATCTCAAAGAGCGATTTTCGCTGCCAGTAGGGAAGCCGATCCATGGCCCCAGCCTAGAGCAGATCCGGGTTGGATGGAATCGCTGAAAGCAATCCATCCAACCCGGTGAATCTGCTAACTGTTTGATGTCGATCGGATTCACATGTTTTGTCGGAACCACGAAGTGGTTCCGACAAAACATGATCCGGTCTGGCACGAGAAGGATCGCGACAGAGCGTCAGGCCGCGGGACGCATGGCCCTTTCCGGCAGCACGATCTCAAAGCGCCGGCGGATTTCAGCGTCCAGATCCGCCGGAATGGCCTGCGGCCAGTGTTCGGCCAGGACCTTGCGCGCCTGCTCCCGCGCAGCTTCGCGAATATCCCGCGCGCCCTTCATTTCCCAGTCGTCGCGGTTATCGCGGTCCAGCAGGCTGGGATAGAGATACTCGCTGTTCATCAGGGCGAGGGTCTGAGGATGCCCGAGGAAATGCCCGACGCCTTTGCAGACCTCGTCGATGACCGGAATGGAGAGCGACTCCTCCGTAACCTCGATACCTTTGAGCATACGCATGATCTCGCCGTTCACATCGTTGTCGATCACGAACTGCTCATAGGCGACGGTCAGCAGGCTCTCCAGGAAACCGGCCGAGTGATGGATATAGTTGGACCCCGCCAAGGCGGCGGCCAGGCCGGTGATACCCTTCTCAGCGCCGGCCTGGGCGTCGGGCACCTTGGCATCCGATATGCCCGAAGAGTTGTAGATCGGCACATCGAGATACTGGGCGATCTGGGCGCAGGCGGCGTTCAGCAGCGCGAATTCCGACGATCCGCCGACAAAGGCACCGCTGCGCAGATCGGCCTGGGCCGGCACGCAGCCCATCAGCAGGGGATGGCCGGGGCTCAACAGGTTCACATAGACGATGCCGGAAAGCTGCTCCGCGATGATCTGCACCAGGGTACCCGCCAGGGCCGCCGGCGAGGTGGCCCCTGCCTGGGGGGCGGAGGAGATCGCCACCGGCAGGCCCTGGGCGACGATCTGGTCGAGAATCTCCACCGTCTCCGTCGCATAGCGCAGCGGGCTCACCGTCCAGCAGTTGCTGTAGGAAATGATCGGACGGCGGTCGAGCGCCTCGGCGCCGCCGGCCAGGATCTCGGCCATCGCCCGCTGCTCGGCAACCTTCTCCGGCAGATAGGCATTGGCCATGACATGCTTTTCGGTCGCCGCCAGGCAGGCATAGAACTGATTGAGATCGATCTGCTCGTTGGGCAGGTCGCGCGGCACCACCGGGCGCATGTAAAAGTGAATATGTTCCAGGGTATCGCAGAGGCGGCCGATGTCGTAGTTGTCGGAGAGCCTGGTTTCGCGAACCTCGCCGTCAAGATCCAGAATCTTCACCGCCTGCCCGCCGGTGCCCATGTAGACCCTTTGTCCGCCGAGCTTCAGGTCATGGGCCGGGCTGCGGCCGGCCAGCAAAACTTCACGGGCCGCCGTCTGCAACCCGGACTCGATCAGTTTTTGGCCGATGTAGACGCGGTTTGCATCGTCGTCGATACGGCAGCCGGCGGCGCGGAAGACCTCGCGGCAGGGACTGGGCGCAACTTCGATGCCGGTTCGCTCCAGAACCTCTACAGCCGCCGCCACGATCCGCGGGACATCACCTTCTCGCAGAGGGCGGTAGGTCCCGCCGCTCAGACCCGCGGGCGCCACATTGCTATGGGGACGCTCGGCGGCGCGCCCGCGGCCCCGTCTGTTGCCGGCCATCGCTCCTCTCCCGCACTGTCCAATCGGCCGCGGTCGTCGGCCCTCGAACCCCAAGCTTGGCGCCTTCCGGACGAACGGCTTTTCTTAATCCGACCAAAAGTGTCGCAGGGAACGGTCTGGTGAAGGGCCAGAAAAGAAAGAGCCTCGGCGTCAACCGGTCAAACCGGCTGACGGCCAGGGCTCCTGCCAGGACCCATGTGCGGCATCCGGCGTTGTCAGGCCGCGCGAACCTTTTCGATGAACTGCTCCACTTCACGGCGGAGATTCTCGGACTGCTCCGAGAGCTGGCTGGCGGCACTCAGCACTTCGCCTGCCGAGCTGCCGGTCTCGCCCGCCGTTTTGGTCACGGACGCGATGTTGCCGGTCACTTTGTTGGTGCCCTCCGAGGCCTGCTGTACGTTGCGGGCGATCTCCTGCGTTGCGGCGCCTTGTTCTTCCACAGCCGCAGAGATACTGCCGGCGATCTCGTTGATCTGCTCGACGGTTTCACCAATGGTACGGATCGCCGCCGCCGCATCGGTCGTCGCCGATTGTATCTCGCCGATCTGCTGAGAGATTTCCTCGGTGGCCTTGGCAGTCTGGGTCGCCAGCGACTTGACCTCGTTGGCGACCACGGCAAAACCCTTGCCGGCTTCACCGGCGCGCGCCGCTTCGATGGTCGCGTTCAGCGCCAGCAGGTTGGTCTGCTCGGCAATGTCGGAGATCAGGTTCACCACCTCCCCGACTTTTTGCGCCGCATCGACCAGACCTTCGACCTTGCCGTTGGTGCCCCGTGCATGTTCCACCGCCTTGTTCGCCGTCTCCGACGAGCGCGAGACCTGACGGCCGATCTCCTCGATCGAAGCGGCAAGCTCCTCCGCCGCCGAGGCGACAGTCTGAACGTTGCCCGAAGCTTCTTCGGAGGCGCCGGCAGCGGCCTTGGCCTGCTGCTCGGTCTCGTCGGCCGCAGAAGACATGGACTCTGCCGTCGTCTGCATGGTCGTAGCGGTCGATGAGACGGAATCGACGACCGACTTCACGCTGACTTCAAAGCCATCGGCCAGTTGGCGCATGGCCTGCTGTTTTTCCTGCTCCGCGCGCTTGGCGGTCTCCAGTTTTTCCTTTTCCAAGCGGCGCTGCTCTTCAGCATTGCTGCGAAACACCTGGACCGCATCGGCCATATCGCCAATCTCGTCATGACGGCCAACACCGGGAATCTCGACCGCAAGATTGCCGGATGCCAGCTCTCCCATGCTGGCGATCATCCCGGAGATCGGCCGGGTGATGCTGCGCGCGATCAGCATCGAAATCACCGCAATACCCAGTAGAATGGCGGTGATGATACCACCGAGCACCGTGGCCTTCTGCCAGAAGATTGCATCCAGATCATCGATGTAGACGCCAGTGCCGACGATCCAGCCCCAGGGCTCAAAGCCCTTCACATAAGATTCCTTCGATACCGCTTCTTCGCTGTTCGGCTTCGGCCAGAGGTAGGTAACATAGCCGGCTCTCTCGGCACTGACGACCTTGACAAACTCGACGAAGATCTGCGTGCCGGCCTTGTCTTTCAGGCCGCTCAAATCCTTGCCGTTCAGGGCCGGTTTGATCGGGTGCATGATCATGGCCGCCTGCATGTCGTTGACCCAGAAATAGTCGGAGCCGTTGTAGCGGATATCGCCAATCGCGGTCAGGGTCAGGCGCTGGGCCTCTTCGAGCGAAAGCTCACCCGCCTCCGCGCGCTTGTGGTTTGCCTCGGCAATTGCCACCGCGCTTTCCACCAACTGGCGCAGCTCATTGCGCTTCTGCTCGACCAGCGAGCTACGCAGATCGACCAGGATCACACCGGCAACGATAACCAGGCCGACGGCTGACAGCGCAATCAGCGTCAATACACGATGGGCGATCCGAAAGGACCGAAAGGCCTTGAGCCGCATGGGATTTCCTCTTGATGCAACAACTACCCAGAAGCGGAAGCTAATCGCTCAGGCCTTAAACTTTCGTTTAATCTAAACGCTGGAATCCTTTAGTTATTTGGCATCGAGCAAAGCCGATTAAGCTGATTTAAAGTGACCAGCCCCCGACCTTTCGTCAGCGTAAAACCATGGTGCAAGAGTCGATCAGCGTAGGTCTTATACACTTTATAGGTGTATTTTATCAATCTTTTTCTATCAATACTACAGCCCGGAGAAATCGAAGGCGGTCAGCAGCTCCTGCTTTGTGGCCTGCCAAAAGAGTGCTAAAGAGGAATAAAGTTGTATATACAACTTCATCAGAGAGGCACGACAGGTGACCGGAGATCGCTACATACTGAAGGCTGGAACGCTGACGCTGGAGAGGCTCTGCGGGATTTGGCGGCAGGCGCAACCGATCACCCTGGACCCTTCCTGCTACGCGGCCATTAACGCTTCGGCCGGCTGTGTCGCAGCGGTGGTCGCCGAGGGGCGCCGGGTCTACGGCATCACAACCGGTTTCGGCAGCCTGGCGCGGCAGACCATCGCCGCCGACCAGGTCGCCGAACTGCAGAGCCGACTGGTGTTGTCGCACTGCACCGGCGTCGGCGCGCCCTTGGATGACCGCGTCGTCCGCCTGATCCTGCTGATGAAAATCAATGCCCTGGCGCGCGGGCACTCCGGCATTCGCGCCGAGGTGATCGACCGCCTGATCCTGCTTTTGAACGAGGCGCTTTATCCGGTCATTCCGGCGAAGGGTTCGGTCGGCGCCTCCGGCGACCTGGCGCCCCTGGCCCATCTCTCGGCCGTGCTGCTGGGCGAAGGCCATCTCCGCCATGGCGGAGAGGCCCGCCCCGCGCGCGAGGTCATGGCGGAGCGCGGGCTGGAGCCGATCGAGCTTGCCGCCAAGGAAGGGCTCGCCCTTCTGAACGGCACCCAGGTTTCAACCGCCCTGGCGCTCCACGGCCTGTTCCTGGCCGCCGATATCTTCAGCGCCGCCATCACCGCCGGCGCCCTCTCGGTCGATGCGGCCCTGGGCAGCGATACCCCCTTCGACCCCAGAATTCAGGCACTACGGGGACACCACGGCCAAATTCAGGTGGCGGCGTGGCTGCGCGATCTGCTGGCGGACAGCCAGATCCGGCAGTCTCATCTCGACTGCGACCGGGTTCAGGACCCCTACTCGCTGCGCTGCCAGCCACAGGTCATGGGCGCAATCATGGATGTCTTTCGGAACGCGGCCCGCAGCCTCACCATCGAGGCCAATGCGGTTTCCGACAATCCCCTGGTTTTTGCCGACACCGGCGAAGTGATTTCCGGCGGAAACTTCCATGCCGAACCGGTGGCCTTCGCCGCCGACAGCATTGCCATGGCCCTGTCGGAAGTGGGCGCTCTGTCGGAACGCCGGATGGCGCTGCTGGTGGATGCCCACATGAGCACCCTGCCCGCTTTCCTGGTTGCCGAACCCGGCCTCAATTCCGGCTTCATGATCGCCCACGTCACCGCGGCGGCCTTGGCCTCGGAAAACAAAATGCTCTGCCATCCCGCCAGCGTCGACAGCCTGCCGACCTCGGCCAATCAGGAAGACCACGTCTCCATGGCGACCCATGGCGCCCGCCGCCTGTCGGACATCGCCGAGAACGCCGGCTACATCGTGGCCATCGAGCTGATGGCGGCGGCCCAGGGTATAGACCTGCGCCGCCCTCTCAAAACCTCCCCAAAACTCACCCGGGCCATGGACGCCATTCGCGGACGGGCGGCCTTCCTGGCCGACGACCGCTTGCTGGCACCGGATATCGAGGCCCTGGCGGAACTGGTCAACAGCGGCTGGTTCACCACCGAACTTCTGGAGCGCAATTGCCTGACCGACGCTTAATCGCCAAAAGCTAATATGGCGCCGAGGTTTAGCCGCTGGACGCAGGCGGAAAAGCATCTGTATACTGATGGTGGCAGAGGATTTGTTGGCACTCGGACGAACCGCATAAGACGGTCTTCGAGTGGCTTAATCGAGGTTTCGATCTCCTTCAGGGGTGACCAACTTGTCCAGCTTATCCGAACAGACACAACTATCCGATCCGAACGAGAGCGACGAGTCGCAGCCGGCGGAAGGCTTCATCCTGGACCATCAGGTCCAGCATCTGCTGCGCCGGGCGCATCAGCGTGCTTCCTCCATCTTCCTGACCGTGCTCGCCGACGCCCAGCTGACGCCGACGCAGTTCTTCGCCATGGCCCGGCTTCACGAGACCGGCAAGCTTTCGCAGAATCGCCTGGGCCGCATGGCGGCAATGGACCCGGCAACGATTCAGGGCGTCATCCGGCGCCTGCAGGAGCGCGGCTTCATCGTTCGCCTGCCCGACCCCAATGACCGCCGCCGCATGGTTTTGAGCCTGTCGCCGCTGGGCCAGGAGACCGTCTCATCGATGCTGACGGACGCCAGACGCATTGGCGGCGAGATTCTGGCGCCCCTCGATCCCGAGGAGCGCGAGACCTTCATGAGCCTGCTGAAAAAGCTGGTCTGACTGGTCGGCTTGGGGCACCTGGAAGGGGCTTAGGGCACCGTCCAGGTGTTACCCTTCTTGAGCAGCTCGGCCAGGGTGCCGGGATGGGCGCTGTGGGCTGCCTCTACCTCGGCCAGCACGCCGGCTTCGTAGCTGCTGGGTGCCGGGTCGCAGAAGACCACACCCATGGCGACCGGAAGGCTGGGCGGCTGCATGGCCACCAGCAGGGTTGCCATGGCCCGGTCGGTTTCGTCGTGCACCAGAATGTCCGCCTCGGTAATCCCGTCTTCACCCAGCGTCACCGCCTCCAGGGCCAGGCGGCCGGGCTTCAGACGCAGACCCTTGTCGCGCTCCTTGCCGAAGAGCATGGGCTTGCCATGCTCCAGATGGATCTGGGCATCTGCCGCGACCGAGCGGTCGGTGAAACTGGCAAAAACATCGTCGTTGTAGACGATGCAGTTCTGAAAAATCTCCACCAGCGAGGCACCGCGGTGTTCGCGCGCCCGCTTCAAGACCACCGGGAGGTCCTTCTGCTGGGTATCCACCGAGCGGGCAAAGAAACGTGCACCCGCGCCCAGGGCGAAGGCGCCGGCAGACACCGGCGTGTCGAGCGATCCGCCCGGCGTGGAGGGCGAGCGCGTACCAACACGGGAGGTCGGCGAGGCCTGCCCCTTGGTAAGACCGTAGATCTCGTTATTGAACAACAGAAACTGCAGATCGACGTTGCGCCGCAGGACATGCAGCAGATGATTACCGCCGATCGACAAAGCATCGCCGTCGCCCGACACCACCCAGACGTCGAGTTCCGGGTTGGTCAGCTTCACCCCGGTGGCAAAGGCCGGCGCGCGGCCGTGAATGGTGTGGAAGCCATAGGTCGAGAGATAGTACGGAAAGCGCGCGGCGCAGCCGATGCCGGAAATGAAGACCGTCTTCTCGGTCTCGACCTGCAGTTCGGCCAGGGTTTTCTGTACCGCTTTCAGGATCGCATAGTCGCCGCAGCCCGGGCACCAGCGCACCTCCTGGTCAGAGGCATAGTCCTTGGCGGTCTTCGGTGGGGGCGTCGCGATATTCATGTCAGGCCTCCAGGCGGGCGCGCACCGCCGCCTCTATCTCAACAATCTTGAACGGCTTGCCGGTGACCTTGTTCAGGCCCTCCGCCGGCACCAGGAATTCACTGCGCAACAGGGTGACCAGCTGTCCGTCGTTCATCTCCGGCACCACGATCTGCTCGAAACCGGCCAGCAGCTCGCCCAGGTTCCGCGCCAGCGGCCAGATATGGCGCAGGTGCAGATGGGCAACCGGCAGGCCCTCTTCGCGCAGGTTGTCGACCGCCCGGCTGATCGGCCCGTAGGTCGAGCCCCAGCCCACCAGGACCAGCCGGTCATCGGTGCCGCCCTGTTCTAACTGCTGAGGCGGAACATCCTTTGCGATACCCAGAACCTTGTCGCGGCGCAGGTTGGTCATCAGTTGATGGTTGTCCGCGTCGTAGGAGATGTTGCCGCTGTTGCTGGCTTTCTCGATCCCGCCGATACGATGCTCCAGCCCGGGCGTTCCGGGGACCGCCCAGACACGGGCCAAGGTCTCCGGGTCCCGCTTGAAGGGGTGGAAGCCCTCCGTCTCGGTTTCAAAGGCGACCGGAAAACGCGGCAGCGCATCGGCATCGGGCAGCGCCCAGGGCTCCGCCGCATTGGCGATGTAGCCGTCGCTCAACAGGATGACCGGGGTCATGTATTTCGTCGCCAGGCGCACCGCCTCTATCGCCACGTCGAAGCAGTCGGCCGGCGAACGGGCGGCCAGGACCACCAGGGGGCTGTCGCCGTTGCGGCCGAAAACCGATTGATAGAGGTCGGACTGCTCGGTCTTGGTCGGCATGCCGGTCGACGGCCCGGCGCGTTGGGAGTTGACGATGACCAGCGGCAGCTCGGCGGAGATCGCCAGGCCGACTGCCTCGGTCTTCAGGGCGACCCCGGGCCCGGAGCTGGAGGTGACGCCGACGCCGCCGGCATAGGACGCACCGATGGCCGCACAGACCGCAGCAATTTCGTCTTCGGCCTGGAAGGTCACCACGCCGTGGTTCTTCAACCCGGCCAGGGTATGCAGCAGCGAGGAAGCCGGGGTGATCGGATAGGAACAGAACACCAGCTTCAGATCGGCGCCGCTGGCGCCGGCCACCAGGCCCCAGGACAGGGCTTCCGCCCCGGTGATGTTGCGATAGAGGCCGGGCGCGATCTTCGCCGCCGGTATGGAAAAGGCGGCCAGGTCCTCACCCATCTCCGCCGTCTCGCCAAAGGCATGGCCGGCGTTGAGCGCGGCGATATTGGCAGTGGCGATTTCGGGCCGCTTGGCGAATTTGCTGGTCAGCCAATCCTGGGTCGGCTTGCGCTGGCGCCCGAACATCCAATAAACCAGCCCCAGCGCCCACATGTTCTTGCAGCGCAGGGCCTCCTTTTTTGTAAGGCCGGAATCCTTCAGCGCGTCCTGAGTCATCTGCGACATGTCGACTTCGACGATCCGATAGTCGCCGAGGCTGCCGTCCTGGCGCGGATCCGCGCTGTACCCTGCCTTGGTGAAGTTGCGCTCGTTGAACGAACCGGAATCGATGATCAGCAGCCCACCCGACTTCAGCTCCGGCAGATCGACCTTGAGCGCCGCCGGATTCATCGCCACCAGGACGTCCAGGTCATCGCCGGAAGTCTTGATGACCCGGGCGCCGAAATTGATCTGAAACGCCGAAACGCCGAAGGTGGTCCCAACCGGTGCGCGGATCTCGGCCGGGAAGTCCGGAAATGTCGCCAGGTCATTGCCAGCCAGCGCCGTGGACAGCGTGAACTGGCTGCCGGTCAACTGCATGCCGTCACCGGAATCCCCGGCAAAACGCACCACCGCAGAGTCAAGAACCCGGCGGCCTGAGGGCCCGGCCTTAAGAGCCGTCGAACCTTCCATTCCTAGAACCTCTCACTGGATAGGGGCAGAACACGCTTCAGCCTGCCTGCTCGGCGTGAATATGGCCCTGAGGCTCAGGTTTTGCCATCGCCATCTTTGAAAACATCATATTCGGCCGTAAAATTTTTAAAATCACAATTTTTGTATGTGTATAGCTCAATCCGCCCGCCGCCGGGCGGATCGCCCGGAGCGGTCCAGAACCGCCAGCATTTCCGCGACCCGGCTGAGTTTCTTGCGTGGCATGCCCGGGGCGGCGGCATCGACTTCCGCCGCCTCGATCTCCTTCCAGCCGTCATAGCCGATCCAGGCCGCGCCGCGTTCATCCAGCAGGTCCTCCAGGGCCACGCGTCCGGGCTTGGCCGTCTGCGCGCCGGCCAGATCGGTTTCGATATGCCTGGCGATCTCATCCGCGTCGGGCTTGTTGGTCCCGATAACCCCGGTGGGGCCGCGGCGCGCCCAGCCGACCACGTAGAGCCCCTTGGCCACGCGCCCGTGACGGTTGGTAACGACGCCCTTGTTCCGGTCAAAGGGAATGCCCTCCAGCGGCTGTGCCCGCGTTCCGATCGCCGCCATCACAGCGCCGCACTGCAGGTCAAAGGTCTCGCCGGTGCCGACCGCGTGGCCAGCCTCCACCCGGGTCTTTTCCAACCGCAGCGCCTCAACCCTATCACCGCCCAATACTTCAAGCGGACGGGAGAAAAACTTGAAATGAACGCGCTTGCGTTTGCCCGCCGCACTGAGCCCGGCAAAGCCGCGCAGGGTGTCCAGGTTCTTGGCCTGCAGACGTTGTTCCCGCTCGCCCGCCTCCGGGGCGGGACCCTCGGGCAGTTGCCCGGGATCGACCAGCGGCACGCAATCCTCTAGCCGCGCCATCTCGCGCAGTTCGACATTGGTGAACTTGGAATCCAGGGGTCCGCGGCGGCCGATCAGGTAAACGTCGCGAACCGGTGCGGAATGCAGCACTTCGGCGGCATAGTCCGGCAGGTCGGTGGTCGCCATCTCCGCCGGGGTTTTGACCAGAACCCGGGCGATATCCAGGGCGACGTTGCCGTTGCCGATGATGGCAACGCTGTCGGTGTCCAGATCCGGCGCCAGGTCCCGGTGCGCCGGGTGGCCGTTGTACCAGCCGACAAAGGCCGCCGAGCCATAAACGCCCGGCTTGTCGCCGCCTGGAATCTTCAGTTCGCGGTCCAGCGGGGCCCCGACCGCAACCACCACCGCGTCGTAGAGGCTGCGCAGTTCCTCCAGGCGGACATCGCGCCCCACCTCTACATTGCCGTAGTAGCGCACCGCCTCGTCTGCAGCAGTACGATCATAAGTGCGTGCAACACGCTTGGTGGATTGATGATCCGGCGCGACGCCGAAGCGAACCAGGCCAAAAGGGGTGGGCAGACCCTCAATAAGGTCGATCCGGTAGTCCAGGCTGGACTTTAGCAAAGCTTCTGCTGTGTAGAAGCCGCTCGGCCCAGCGCCAATAATCGCCACGCTATATGGCATGCCATCCCCGAAAGCGACGCATCCAACCTCCCTGGGAATTGATCCTTCCATCGGCACCCCGCAATGGCAAGCGGCTTGGAGCCGGGAGCCGGGAGACCGATTAGGAACACAGTCCGCACCGCAACTGCCTGAAGACGCCGCCCTGCCCACTGCCGGCCGGGAATGAGGGGAGAAAGCCTCGGCCCGGAACAGGGAAAGACGACGCAAGTCGTTGACTTCGCTTCTTTTTCTACGATGTCGCGATTCAGACACGATTTGTCGCCGAAGGTGAAGCCGATCAAGGCCCGCAAACGCCACTAATGATGGGGTGGGGCGGCTGGCTGCCCATTTGCCACAGGGCCTTTTGTCACGGGGCCTTTTGCCACAGGGAAACGAGCATGGCAGACGACGACGATCTTGATCTCAACAGCCTTGACGATGACGAACTCGTCAAGCAGATGCACGACGACCTCTATGACGGCCTCAAGGAAGAGATTGAGGAAAGCGTCAACATTCTGCTCGGCCGTGGCTGGACACCGTATCGGGTTCTGACCGAGGCCCTGGTGGAAGGCATGCGTATCGTCGGCATTGATTTCCGCGACGGCATTCTGTTCGTGCCGGAAGTCCTGCTCGCCGCCAACGCGATGAAGGGCGGCATGTTTATTCTGCGCCCCCTGCTCGCCGAAACCGGTGCTCCGAAACTCGGCACCATGGTGATCGGCACGGTAAAGGGCGATATCCACGACATCGGCAAGAACCTGGTCTCCATGATGATGGAAGGCGCCGGCTTCGAGGTTATCGATCTGGGTATCAACAATCCGGTCGAGAACTACCTGGCCGCCCTGGAGGAGCACAAACCCGACATCCTGGGTATGTCGGCCCTGCTGACCACCACCATGCCCTACATGAAGGTCGTTATCGACACCATGAAGGAAATGGGCATTCGCGACGACTATGTGGTCCTGGTCGGCGGTGCGCCGCTGAACGAAGCCTTCGCGGAAGCGGTCGGTGCCGATGCCTACTGCCGCGATGCCGCGGTGGCGGTGGAGACGGCGACCGAGTTCATGAAGCGCCGTCACAACCAGACGCAAGGCGTCGCCTGAGCGCCCGCGCCGCCGGTAAGGGAAGCTGATCATGCCCGCCCCCGCCCTCCAAGCTGTCGCGCACTGCCCGGAACGCACGCTCATTATCGCTTGCGGAGCCCTGGCCCGAGAACTGGTGGAACTGGTGCGCGTCAACGCCTGGCGGCATCTGACCATCTCTTGCCTGCCGGCCGCCTGGCACAACACGCCGGAGAAAATCCCCACGGCGGTGCAAGAACGCATCCAGACCGCCAAGGAACGCTACGACCGCATTTTCGTTCTCTACGGCGACTGTGGAACCGGCGGTGAACTGGACCGAGTCCTGCGGGCCGAAGGGGTGGAGCGGATCGACGGCCCGCACTGTTATTCCTTCTTTGCCGGCAGCCAGGTCTTCGATGCGCTGGCAGAGGCAGAGATCGGGACCTTCTATCTGACCGACTACCTGGCGCGGCACTTCGACCGCCTGATCGTCCAGGGCCTCGGCCTCGACCGGCATCCCGAACTACGGGACCTTTATTTCGGGAACTACAAAAAAGTGATCTATCTGGCCCAGACCGAGGACCCGGACTTGCAGGCGCGCGCCGCGCAGGCTGCGGCCCGCCTGGACCTTGCCTACGAATACCGCTTTACCGGCTATGGCGAGATGGCCCAGTTCCTTGAGCAGAAAGTCGACGTGCCGAAGGAGCCGGCTTCATGGCTCAGCTGACCATCGTCTACTGGCGTGACATTCCGGCCCAGGTCATCGTCAAGGCCGGACGCAAGAACGCCAAAATCCAGCTGACCGAGCGCTTCGAGAAGGCTATCGACCGGGCCGCCATGCGCGCCAAGCTGCACGGCAGCGACGCCTATCTTGAGGAGTGGCGCCGCGGTACGCCGAGCGACTGCGGGGACGACCTGGAAGCAGAGGCCGCCGCCGCCGCCGGCCGGCTGGAAAACGAATACGACGATACCCGCCTGGCCGAACTCGTGGCCGCCGGCGGGCTCAACAGTCTATGATCTGGTAAAGGAAGTTTGGGATGTTTGCCGTGAGCAAGGCTGATGCGGTTGATACGGCCGCCGAAGAGACCCGCCAACAGATCATCGATCTGCTGCAGGGCTTCACCATCGAAACGACGCCGGGATCGGCCGCCAAGATTCCCGACTACCGTGAACACCTGCGCCCCGGCGCCCGTGTGGCCGTCACCTTTCTGCCGGGATCGGACTTCGCCGATACGGTGGCAACGGCCAGGCGCCTGAGGCAAGAAGGCTTCGAGCCGATGCCGCACTTTGCCGCGCGCTCGATCCCCAGCCGTGACGCGCTGGAAGGCTATCTGCAGGCCCTGAAAGACAGCGTCGATATCAAGCATGTGGTGGCGCTGGCTGGGGCGGTGGACTCGCCTCTGGGGCCCTTCGAAAGCTCGATGGATATTCTGGAAACCGGTCTCTTCGATAAGTACGGGATCGAAACCATCGGCATTGCCGGGCACCCGGAAGGCAGCCCCGATATCTCGCCCAGCGGTCTTCAGGAAGCGCTGACCTGGAAGAACACCTTTGCCGAACGCAGCGATGCCAGCCTCTATATCGCTACCCAGTTCTGCTTCGAGGCCGCACCGATCATCGCCTGGGACAAGGCCATCCGGGCAGCGGGCAACCACCTGCCGATCCATATCGGCGTGCCCGGCCTGGCGACCATCAAGACCCTGATCAACCACGCCAAGGCCTGTGGCGTCGGCCCCTCGATGCGCTTTTTGACCCGTCAGGCCCGCAACGTGGCCAAGCTGATGACGGTGAACGCGCCGGACAAGCTGCTGCTCGACCTGGCGCGCTACAAGGCCCTGGATCCGGACTGCGGCATCGCGCGGGTGCACATGTACCCGCTCGGCGGGCTGCGCCGCTCGGCCGCCTGGAGCTATGCCGTGGCCGATGGCCATTTCGACCTGAAGCCCAAGGAAAAAGGCTTCAACGTCACTCTGCACATAGAATAGGCGCACATCGGATAAACGGCGGGAAACGCCGGCCGGATGCCGATCTAGCGCGAATCGGCCAGTCCCTGTCGCCTCTGCGTCAGCCGGGGGAAGCGGAAAAAGCGCTAATCGCGCCTGAGTTACGGCATTCCGGCGCGGATTCCCCGACAAAAGCGGCACACCGCCCGGGTGAACAGGAGTAAGGGAACTATGGCAGATACGGTTGTAAGCTCGGCAACCCGGGAAATGGTGATCGGTTTCGACCGCCCTTTCCGGATCATCGGTGAGCGCATCAATCCGACAGGGCGCAAGCTGCTGGCCGCCGAGATGGCCGCCGGCGATTTCAGCCGGGTCGAAGCCGACTGCCTGGCTCAGGTTGCCGCAGGCGCCCACATGCTGGACGTCAATGCCGGCATCCCCCTTGCGGACGAGCCTGCCATCCTGGCCCAGACCATCAAGCTGGTGCAGTCCCTGACCGATCTGCCTCTATCCATCGATTCCTCGATCGTCGAGGCCCTGGAAGCCGGCCTCAGTGTCTACCAGGGCAAGGCGCTGGTGAACTCGGTGACCGGCGAAGAGGAACAGATGGAGCGGGTTCTGCCTCTGGTCAAAAAGCACGGCGCCGCCGTGGTCGCCATCTCCAATGACGAGACCGGCATTTCCGAGGATCCGGAAGTGCGCTACGCAGTCGCCAAGAAGATTGTCGAGCGGGCCGCCGACTACGGCATCCCCGCCGCCGACGTCGTCGTCGACCCCCTGGTCATGCCCATCGGGGCCATGGGCACGGCCGGCCGCCAGGCCTTTGCCATCGTCCGCAAGCTGCGCGAGGAGCTGGGCGTCAACACAACCTGCGGCGCTTCCAACATCTCCTTCGGCCTGCCCAACCGCCACGCCTTGAACGCGGTCTTCCTGGCCATGGCAGCCGGCGCCGGCATGACCTCGGCGATCATGAATCCGCTGCACCCGGAAGAGTTGACCGGTATCATGGCCGCCGACGTGCTGAACGGCCATGACAAGGACTGCCGCGCCTGGATTAAAAAGTTCCGCGAGCCTGCCGCCGAAGGCACTGAAGGCGAAGGCGCGGGACGCCGCGAACGACGACGACGCCGGGGATAAACCGCCCTTGATCGATCAAGCCCTCGTTGTTTTTACACCCTCGGGAAAGCGCGGCCGCTTTCCTGTCGGGACGCCGCTGCTGAAAGCGGCTCAAAGCCTGGGCGTCGATATCGATTCGGTCTGCGGCGGGCGCGGGCTCTGCGGCCGCTGCCAGGTGGTGGTGGGCACGGGCGAGTTCGCCAAGCACGGCATTACCAGCCGGACCAACCATGTCTCGGACTGGAACAAGATCGAGGAGCGCTACAAGTCAAAGCGCGGCATGCAGGACGACCGCCGGCTGTCCTGTCAGGCGGTCCTCGTCAAAGACGTCGTCATCGACGTCCCGGAGGCAAGCCAGGTCCACAAACAGGTGGTTCGCAAGCGCGCCGAGGTGCGCGACATCGAGCTCGACCCCGCCATCCGCCTGCACTACGTCGTGGTGCAGGAGCCAGACATGCACAACCCCAGCGGCGACCTCGAACGCCTGCTGGCGGCGCTGGAAGATCAGTGGGGGCTAACCGCCCTGGAAGCGGACCTTCGCATCCTGCAGAACCTTCAGCAGTCCCTGAGGGCCGGCAACTGGCGGATCACCGTTGCGGTGCACCGCGGCCAGGTGATAACCGCCATCTGGCCGGGCTTCCACGACCGCTCCTACGGCCTGGCCGTCGATATCGGCTCCACCACCGTCGCCGCCCATCTCTGCGACCTGGCTTCCGGTGAGGTCATCGCCTCCTCCGGTCTGATGAACCCGCAGATCCGGTTCGGCGAGGACCTGATGAGCCGGGTGTCCTACGTCATGATGAACCCCGGCGGCGACCGCGAGATGACCGACGCCGTGCGCCGCGCGATCAACGAACTGGCCGATGCGGTCTGCGAGGAATCGGGGATCGACCGCGAGGAGATCCTCAACGCCACCTTCGTCGGCAACCCGGTGATGCACCACCTGCTGATCGGCATCGACCCGACGGAGCTGGGCGGCGCCCCCTTCGCCCTGGCCGCCAACTCCGGCATCACCCTCTGGGCCAGCCAGCTCGACCTGCGCTTTCATCCCAACGCCAGGGTTTATGTCCTGCCCTGCATCGCCGGTCACGTCGGCGCCGATACCGCAGGCGTGATCCTTTCGGAAACGCCGCACCTGACCGAAAAGATGACGCTGGTCGTCGACGTCGGCACCAACGCCGAAATCATCCTGGGCAACCGGGACCGTCTGTTGGCCTGTTCCTCGCCGACCGGTCCGGCCTTCGAAGGCGCCCAGATCTCCTGCGGGCAACGGGCGGCGCCCGGCGCCATCGAGCGGGTGCGCATCGACCCCGAGACCCTGGAGCCGCGCTTCAAAGTGATCGGCAGTGAGCTCTGGTCCGATGAAGAAGGCTTCGTGGAGGAAACCAGGAAGACCGGTATCACCGGCATCTGCGGTTCCGGCATCATCGAAGTCCTGGCCGAGATGTTTCTGGCGGGGATCCTGGCGCAGGACGGCACCATCGACGGGACAGCCGCAAGCCGCAGCCCCCGCATTCAACCCGACGGCCGCACCTTCTCCTATCTTGTTCACGACGGGACGCCGGAAATCCGCATCGTCCAGAACGACGTACGCGCCATCCAACTCGGCAAGGCCGCGCTCTATGCCGGCATCCGCCTGCTGATGGACCGCCTGGGCGTCGAGCAGATCGAGCAGATCATGCTCGCCGGCGCCTTCGGCAGCCATATCGACACCAAATATGCCATGGTCCTGGGCATGATCCCCGACTGTCCCCTGGAGAACGTCTACTCCGCCGGCAACGCCGCCGGCACCGGCGCGCGCATCGCGTTGTTGAACCAGAATGCGCGCGACGACATCGAAGAGGTTATCCGTCAGGTGGAGAAGATCGAAACCGCGGTGGAGCCGAACTTCCAGGCCCACTTCGTGGAGGCCATGGGGCTGCCTCACTCCTCCGCCAGCTTCCCCAACCTTTCGAAGGCCGTCACCCTGCCCGCCGCGTCCAACCCCTCGGCCGCGAACGATTCAGCCGCCGGCAAGGGCCGCCGTCGGCGGCGGCCCGCCTGAGCCATACCTCCGCCCAACGCAGATCAAAGGACCAAGCCGCCTACTCGGCGACGCGTGACTGATCCTCGTCCGCCTGCAGGGGAAGACCCCGTTCCTTGCGTGGCGTGCGGCCGAAGAAATCGCGATAGCACTTGGAGAAGTGCGAGGCCGAGACGAAGCCGCAGGCCAGCGCCACATCGATCACCGACATATTGGTCTGCAACAGCAGAAGCCGGGCCTTGTTCAGCCGCAGTTCCAGGTAGTAGCGGGCCGGGGAGCGGTTCAGGTATTTGCGGAACAGGCGCTCCAACTGGCGGGTTGAGAGATCGGCCTCCCGCGCCAGCTCGCTGCGGGTCAGCGGCTCCTCCAGGTTCTGCTCCATCAGGGAGATCACCGAGAGCAGCTTGGGGTGACGCACGCCCAGGCGCGCCGGCAGGGAGATCCGCTGGCGGTCGTGATGGTCGCGAATACGCTCGTGCATGAACTGGTCGGCCACGCTGGCGGCCAGCTCGTAGCCATGCTGGCGGGCGATGACGTTCAGCATCATGTCGATCACCGCCGTCCCGCCGGAACAGGTGAAGCGGTTGCGGTCGATCTCGAACAGTTCGGTCGTTACCTCAATGTCCGGGAACTCCTCGCAGAAGCCGGCCAGGTTCTCCCAATGGATCGTACAACGGAAGCCCTCCAGCAGGCCGGCCCGCGCCAGGATATAGCTGCCGGTGCAGATCGCCCCGACATCGGCGCCGCGCCGGTCGACCTTGCGCAGCCAGGCCTGAAGGCTCTTGTCCTGATGGAGGTGCACATCCAGGCCGCCGCAGATGACCACCGTTCCACAGGCCTCCGCCAGGGAGAGGTCGCCCGCGACATCCAAAGTGATCCCGTTCGAGGCCGTGACCGGGCCCCCGTCGCTTGAGACCAGCACCCGGTTATAGAGCTCCTGGCCGCTCAACCGGTTGGCCAGGCGGAAGGATTCGATCAGCCCGGTAAAGGGCAGAAAGGAAAAGCGCGGCACCAGGACCAAGGCGATCTTCTGGGGCACTTCCCGGGGAACATTACCAAACATTGCGCGACGCAAATCCTATGTCACGGGAACCATCGAGAACATGAGGACTTTGGCATGAAAGGCCGTGTCGCGAACAGATAATTTTCCGCCGGGGAACAGCAAGCCGTCAGCTTGCTTATCGAGTGCCCTGGCGCCTTGCCGCTGGCGTTGGGACGTCACTGACAATGCAGCCTGCCGTTGCCAAACAGCAGGCCGGATGCGAGCATGGTCAGAGGCTTAAGGGCGCCTTGGAAAGAGCGCCGGGACAGGGCCTCCGCCAAGGGGCATCGGTTAACAGGGGAAGCCGGACAGGCATGACATCGCGCTATTCAGTCTTCAGCCTTCTGCGTAACGCCCTCTCCTATCATGAGAACTGGCCGCAGGCCTGGCAAAACAAGGAGCCGAAGCCGCGCTACGACGTGGTGATCGTCGGCGGCGGCGGGCACGGCCTGGCGACCGCCTACTATCTGGCCAAGAACCACGGCATCACCAACGTCGCGGTGGTGGAGCGCGGCTGGCTGGGCGGCGGCAACACCGGGCGCAACACGACGATCGTGCGCTCCAACTATCTCTGGGACCAGTCGGCGGCGCTCTACGAACACGCCCTGAAGCTCTGGGAAGGGCTGTCCCAGGATCTCAACTACAATGTCATGTTCTCCCAGCGCGGGGTTCTGAATCTCGCCCACAGCCAGCACGACCTGCGCGAGGTTTCCCGCCGCATCAACGCCAACCGCCTGAACGGCGTCGATTCAGAGTTCCTGACCCCGGCCCAGGTGCAGGAGATGGTGCCGATCATGGACCTGCGCGCCAAGGGCCGCTACCCGGTGCTCGGCGCCAGCCTGCAGCGCCGCGGCGGCACGGCACGCCACGATGCGGTTGCCTGGGGTTATGCCCGCGCCGCCGATGCCCTGGGCGTGGACATCATCCAGGAATGCCCGGTGAACGGGTTCCGCCGTGAAAATGGCCGCATCACCGGGGTCGAAACCGGCAAGGGCTTCATCGAGGCCGGCAAGGTCGGCGTCGTCACCGCCGGCCATTCCAGCGTCATGGCGGAGATGGCGGGCTTTCGCCTGCCGGTGCAGTCCCTGCCCCTGCAGGCCCTGGTCTCCGAACCCGTGAAGCCGGTGATCGATACCGTCGTCATGTCCGGCGCCGTCCATGCCTATGTCAGCCAATCCGACAAGGGCGAGCTGGTGATCGGCGCCGGCGTCGACAGCTACATCGGCTATGGCCAGCGCGGCAGCATGCCGGTGACCGAGGAAACCCTGGCGGCGATCTGCGAGCTGTTCCCCCTGTTTCGGCGCATGCGCATGCTGCGCCAGTGGGGCGGCATCGTCGACGTCTGCCCGGATGCCAGCCCCATCCTTTCCAAGACACCGGTCGAGGGCCTTTACTTCAACTGCGGCTGGGGCACCGGCGGCTTCAAGGCGACACCCGGCTCCGGCTGGGTCTTTGCCCATACCATCGCCCAGGATGAGCCCCACGCGCTGAACGCCGCCTTCAGCATCGACCGCTTTCGCAGCGGCTTCCTGATCGACGAACACGGCGCCGCCGCCGTGGCGCACTAGAGAGTGAGAGCCCCGCCATGCTGCTGATTTCCTGTCCTCACTGCGGGCCGCGCTGCGAGAGCGAGTTCGCCAACGGCGGCGAAGCCCATATCGAACGGCCCAAAGACCCGGAGACGCTGAGCGATGCCGACTGGGCCGAGTTTGTCTTCTTCCGCGACAATCCCAAGGGCCTGGTGCTGGAGCGCTGGAACCACGCACAGGGCTGTCGCCGCTGGTTCAACGCCGCCCGCGACAGCGTGACCTATGAGATTCTGGCGGTCTATCCCATGGGGTCGCCGCCGCCGGCGCTCGACCCCAAGCGCTACGTCTGAGGAGGACGACAGCCTTGTCCGGACGCATGCGCCTGCCGCACGGCGGTCAGATCGACCACAACAAGCCGCTGAGCTTCACCTTCAACGGCCGGGCCTATAAGGGCCTGGCCGGCGACACCCTGGCAGCCGCCCTCTTGGCCAACGGCGTGCACCTTGTCGGCCGCAGCTTCAAGTACCACCGCCCCCGCGGCATCGTCACCGCCGGGCCGGAAGAACCCAACGCCCTGGTCCAGGTCGGCGAAGACCCCCGCACCGACCCCAACATCAAGGCAACCCAGCTGGAACTGGTCGAAGGCCTGAGCGCCCAGCCCCAGAACGCCTGGCCGTCGCTGGAGTTCGACGTCGGCGCGGTCAACACCCTGGCGGCTCGCCTGATCCCGGCGGGCTTCTACTACAAGACCTTCATGTGGCCGGTCAGCGCCTGGAAAACCTACGAGCACATCATCCGCCGCGCCGCCGGCCTGGGCCGGGCGCCCAGCCAGCGCGACCCGGACCGCTACGACAAGACCTATGCCTATTGCGATGTGCTGGTGGTCGGCGCGGGCCCGGCGGGCCTTGCCGCCGCCCTGGCCGCCGGGCGCAGCGGCGCCAGGGTGGTGCTGGTCGAACAGGACCACCTGCTGGGCGGCGCCCTTCTGAGCGCCGCCGAGGAGATGATCGACGGCCAGGCGGCGCTGGACTGGGTACGCGCTGCCGAGACCGAACTCTCCCAGATGGCCAACGTCCGCATCCTGCGCCGGACCATCGCTTACGGCGCCTTCGACCATGGCTTCTTTGGCCTGATGGAGAATGTAACCGACCATCTGGCGGAACCGCCGGCGGAGCTGCCCCGCCACCGGCTGTGGAAGCTGCGGGCAAAGCAGGCGGTGTTCTGCGCCGGGGCCATCGAACGCCCCCTGGTCTTCGCCGACAACGACCGTCCGGGCATCATGACCGCCTCGTCGGTGCAGAGCTACATCAACCGCTATGCCGTCAGGCCAGGCAAGCGCGCGGTGGTCTTTACCAACAACGACAGCGGCTATGGCGCCGCCCTGGATATGACGGCGGCGGGTATCGAGGTCGTGGCGGTGATCGACCTTCGCTCCGCCCCCAGCGGCCCCTTGACCGAGCGGGCCGAAGCGGCGGGCCTGCGCATCCTGGCCGAGCACGCGATCATCGGGACCGCGGGCAGGAAGCGCGTCACCAAGGTGCGGGTTGCCGAACTGGCCGTCGAGGGCGATGCGGTGGTCGGCGCGGTCGAGGAGATCGACTGCGATCTGATCGCCAACTCGGGCGGGTGGAGCCCCACGGTCCACCTGTTCTGTCACGCCAAGGGCAGCCTGAACTGGGACGAGGAGCACGCCTGCTTCGTGCCTGATAAGGCCATGCAGGCGGGCCAGCGTTGCGCCGGATCCGCCAATGGCGCCTTCGGCCTGGGTTCTTGCCTTGCCGAAGGTGCGGAAGCGGGCACCGCAGCCGCGGCCGAGGCCGGTTTCCAGGCCGGCGCGGCCGTGACGGTGGAGAGCGAGGATCGCGACTTCCTGCCCGGCCGCTGGATTTGGCTGGTGCCCTCGGACAAGCCCCTGGGGCAGAAGGCAAAGCACTTCGTCGATCAGCAGAACGACGTCACCGCCGCCGACCTGAAACTCGCCCTGCGCGAGGGCTATGTCTCCATCGAACATGTGAAGCGCTACACCACCACCGGCATGGCGACGGATCAGGGTAAGCTGGGCAACGTCAACGCCATCGGCATCGTTGCGGAAGAATTCGGACGGCCCTTGCCGGAGGTGGGCGTCACCACCTTCCGCCCGCCCTTCACCCCCGTCAGCTTCGGCATCTTCGGCGGGCGCGACGTGGACGACCTGCTCGATCCCCTGCGGCGCACGCCGATGCACGCCTGGCACGAACGCAACGGCGCCCTCTTCGAGGATGTCGGCCAATGGCGCCGCCCCTGGTACTACCCGCAGTTCGGCGAGGACATGCACACGGCGGTGAACCGCGAGGTGAAGGCGGTCCGCCAGTCGCTGGGCATTCTCGATGCCTCGACCCTCGGGAAGATCGACATCCAGGGCCCGGACGCCGCCGAGTTCCTCAACCGGGTCTATACCAACGCCTGGAAGAAGCTCGACATCGGGCGCTGCCGCTACGGCCTGATGCTGGGCGAGGACGGCATGGTGACCGACGACGGCGTCACCACGCGCCTCGGCGAAAACCACTTCCTGATGACCACCACGACCGGCAACGCCGCCGCGGTTCTGTCCCATTTGGAAGACTATCTGCAGACCGAGTGGCCCGACCTGAAGGTCTTCCTGACCTCGGTCACCGAGCAGTTCGCGACCATTACCCTTTCCGGCCCCAACGCCCGCAAACTGCTGGCGGAGCTGAGCGACGCGGAGCTTTCGCCCAATGCCCTGCCCCACATGGGCTACACCGCCGCCCGGGTGGCCGGGGTGCCGGCGCGGATTTTCCGGATCTCCTTTACCGGCGAGCTGTCCTACGAGATCAACGTACCGGCCTCCTTCGGCATGGCGGTCTGGCAGACCGTGATGACGGTGGGGGAGCGTTACGGCATCACCCCTTACGGGACCGAAGCGATGCACGTGCTGCGCGCCGAAAAGGGCTACATCATCGTCGGCCAGGAAACCGACGGCTCGGTGAACCCTCTGGACCTCGACATGGGCTGGGCGGTCTCCAAGACCAAGGACTTCATCGGCAAGCGCTCCCTCACCCGCGCCGACATGCTGAAGCCGGACCGTAAACAACTGGTCGGTATCCTGACCCAGGACCCGCAAGAGGTGCTGCCGGAGGGCGCCCAACTGGTCGAGCAGGTCCTGCCGCAACCACCGATGCCGATGCTGGGCCATGTCACCTCAAGCTACTACAGTCCGAACTGCGGCCGCTCCATCGCCATGGCCCTGGTGAAGGGCGGTCTGGCCAGAAAGGGCGAGACACTCTATGCCCCGCTGGAGGGCGGCAAGACGGTGGCCTGCGTGGTCGCGGAGAGCCCGGTATTCTTCGATCCGGCGGGAGAGCGGCTGAAATGATCGAGACCTATCTGAGACAGAATGCGCTTGCCCATCTGGGCCTTGAAGGCCGGGAGCCTTCATCCGACGCCGCGGTGCGCCTGCATGAAAAGAGCCTGCCGACAGCGGTGAACCTGCGCGGCGAGAAGGACGATCCGACCTTTCTGGAAGCGGTGAATGGGGCACTGGGCCTCGGTCTGCCCGTTGAGCCGAACACGGCGGCACAGAACGAAACCCTGGCCATCCTCTGGCTCGGCCCCAACGAGTGGCTGCTGGTCCGGCATGACGTATCGCCTGAAGCAGAAGCACAACTGTCGGCCAGCCTGCGCGACGCCCTGGGCGACATCCACAGCGCCGTGACCGAGGTCGGCGAGAGCCTGGTCTGCATCCACATTTCCGGGCCGAGGGCCGCCGATGTGATCGCCAAAGGCTGCCCGTTGGATCTGCACCCCAGCGCCTTCGGCGGTGCCGGCCACTGCGCCCAAAGCCACCTGTCGAAAACCGCCATCACCCTGCATCAGCTAAGCAACGAAGATGAAGGCGGGCCGGACTACGACCTCTACACCCGCCGCTCCTTCGCCGACTACCTCTGGCGCTGGCTCAGCGACGCCGCGCGGGAGTATTCAGGCGGCTAGCGAAGCGCTGCGCGGCCGCAAGGCTGTTTTTCCCCGACACCCACGCCCTCAACGCCTGTTTGATCAAGCTCAAGGCCCTCTCTTGGATCCTGTGGCACGACTGCCAGCCAGTCAGCGGAAAGTCACAGCCTTCGCAACAAAGACCGGTGGCCCGCAACCTGTTTTCCAGATGAGGTGACCACTATGGGTATCTCGCCGATGCTGTTCATTTGCCTGTTCCTTGCAGGATTGGGCATTTTCCTAATCGGTGCCGCAGCGATCTGGTGGGTATCGCTTCAGGCACAAGAGTCGAAAAGAAGAGACAGCGCCTAGATCAGACGCCCGGCGCCCGGGGCATCTGCCAACAGCCGACAGATCAGCCTGCAATATCCGAAACGGCGACCTTCATGTGCGGCAGACTGCGGCCCGGGATTGAACCGGAAGGCGCTTCGCCAACGACCTTGAAGCCCATTGCTTCGTAGAAAGGAACGGCGGCGGGGTCGGCATCGAGACGCAGGTCGATCAGGCCCTGTTCCTTGGCGCGCTGCACCAGCTTGTTCCAGAGCAGCCGGCCGACCCCCCGGCGTTGCCAATCCGGGTCGATGAAAAAGGCATGCACTTCGCCGGAGCCGCCATTCGGATCGGCCAGCAGGCAGGCGCAGCCACAGAGTTCCTCGCTCTCGGCAACCCAGTACTCGCCTTCGGCGAGGCGCTGGTCGGTGACCGTCAATTCCTCCCGGCAGGCGGCCATGAAGGCGTCGTCGTAACCATTCGAACGTTTGGACTTCAGGGACAGCGCGGTCAGAGCCTCGGCTTCATCATCCCGGGCGCGGCGGACGGTGACGTTCGATTCCTGCATTTTTGTCAGCGATCCGTATCGTGATCGGGGTGCTGGTTGGAGATGACCTGGGCATTCCAGTCCGCGTCTTCCTGCGCCTGCGCCGGCGCAACCTCCGGCAGGTCGAACAGGCCCTCGGCGCGGTAGCGCAGGGCGCCGCATTGGCACCCGCCGGTAACACCGGTCATCCCTTCACCGCTCAGAAAGAGCGAGCCGCAGACCCAGAGCCCCAAAGGCCCCGGCGAAACCACGCCTCAGCCAGAGCATTGTCAGTGGCTTTGAAATGACGTGATGCCGCGCCGCAGAGGCGAAAGCGCCGTAGCCGACGAAAACGACAAAGGTCAGCGCCATGAAGGTCGCGGCCAGGCCCAGCATGGTAGCGGTCGGATCAGACGCGCCCGCCGGCACGAACTGGGGCAGGAAGGCCAGGAAGAAAAGCGACAGCTTCGGGTTCAAGGTGTTCACCAGAATACCGCTGATGATGATCTTGACTGCGGAGACCGGAGCATTCTGTTCGGAGACCTGCAGAACGCCGCCGTTCCGCCACACGCCCCAGGCCAGATAGAACAGGTAAGCGACCCCGAGATACTTCACGACCTGAAAAGCCATGGCGCTGGTGTGGAGCAGCGCCGCCAGCCCGATGATCGAGGCGACAACGTGAGGCAGAATACCCAGCGTACAGCCGAAGGCCGCGAAAACGCTGGCCCGCCAGCCCCGGCTGAGCCCGAAAGCCAGGGTGTAGAGCACGCCGGTGCCCGGCAGCAGGATCACGATCATCGCGGTCAGCAGGTATTCGACCGTCATGCATAATTCTCCCAAATCAAAGCCATGACTTGAACCATAAGACCAGACTTCGACGACACATTCAAACGGGGGCCCGACGGGGCGCCTATCGCCACCCGTTCGGTCGCGCCGTTTGGACTGGGCCAAATGTCAGACCCGCAGCGCTCGCGAATGGAAACGCCATCACAGTTGGATTGTTTGATGCCTTCACCACCTGAGACTGATCGCGAGTATGCTTACTTTCATGCTGTCGGCCGCGATGATCCGTCCGAGATTACCGAGGCCCTGGGGTTGCAACCGGATGAATGCTGGCGTGTTGGCGATGCCTTCGAACGTCGCGGTCACACACTCAAGCGGAAATCTTCATGTTGGAGACTCAAGAGTGGATTAGAGGACACCCAGAGCCTTGACCGTCATGTTGACGCCCTACTCTACAGACTTCGGCCGCATCGCGATGCGCTTCTGGACATCGGCACCAGATTCCGGACCCAGATCGTCTGTGTGAGCTTCGCCTATCAAAGCTTCAGCTGGGCATTGGATTTCGAGGCCCAGAAAGAAGCCACATCACTCTGCATAGGCTTTTGGTTCGATACCTACAGTTTCGGCGACTTCCACGAGGAAATGGTCGAGTTGCGGGAGCAGTTAGGGTTGCGTCAAGACGTTTAGCGATCCGTTCAGCGCACACTCGCCAGCGTCCGGAAGACGCCCCATAGCCATCGAGGCCCAAGAGCCAACGCCGGCCACAACGGCCACGTGCAGGCCCTAACCCGCGATCAGCCGGTTCACGTCGCCGGCGGCTTCCATATGGGGCATGTGGCCGGTCCGCTCCAACCAGTGGAGCGTCACGTTGTCGGGCAGACCCTCGCCATGCGCGGGGGGGACGATGGCGTCATCACGGCCCCAGATGGCCTGCACCGGCATGGCCAGTGTGGCGAGTTGATCCCGCATAACCAAACCCTGCCGCCCGCCGGGGAAGACCGCATCGGCCAGCGCGTTCAGGGCCGCCGTCACGCCGTCCAGACGTTTGTATTTCTGCACCTCGTTGATCATGTCGCGGCTGACCAGCTGCGGATCGGCAAAGAGCTGCTGCAGCAGGCTCTTGATCTCCTTGCGGCCCTCCGCCCCGGCGAATCCCTTCACATAGGCAACGTTCAATTCCTCGCCCAACCCGGCCGGGGACAAGAGGGTCAGCCGGCTCACCCGCGCCGGCTGATCGATCGCGAGTTTCAGGGTAACGGCACCGCCGAGGGAGTGGCCCACCAAGTGCGCCGCGCCGATGCCGACAGCTTCCATGTAGTCGGCCAACAGCGCGGCCAGTCCCGCCACATCCAGACCGGCCACGTTCTTCTCTGCGCGGCCGTGGCCCGGCAGGTCGAGCGCATAGACGCTGTGGTCTTCCGCCAGGACCGGCTGATTGAACAGCCAGCCGTTGAGGTCGCCGCCGAAACCGTGCACCAGGACGACCGGCGGGCCGTCTTCCGGGCCCATGCGCAGATGACTGAGCTGGCGCCCGGCGACGGTGATCGTCTCAGCCTCTGGGGCCGCCGCAGCGTCGCTGGCTTCGACCACGAAGTTGGCCTGGAAGTCGGTGATGAAGGCCTCGATATCGGCATCCGGGATCTCGGCCCCGGCGGCCACACCGATCAGCGCGCCGACCGGCACGGTTTCACCCTCCACCACCACGCGGCGGCGCAGGACGCCGGCGACCGGGCTCTCGAAGACATTGGTGATCTTCGTGGTCTCGATTTCCAGGATCTCTTCACCGCCGGCGATGGCCGCGCCCTCCTCGGCCATCCAGGCGCTTACCTTGCCCTCCTCCATCGCCAGGCCCCACTTGGGCATGGTGATGGCCTGGATCGCGGCCTCGCTCATGCCTGCGCTCCCATGACGCTGCGCACCGCTTCCTCGATCCGCTCCGGGCTGGGGATGTAGAGATCCTCCAACTCGGCGGCAAAGGGCACCGGCGTGTGCGGCGGCGTCACCATGCGGATCGGCGCCTTCAGGGCGCTGAAGGCCCGCTCCGAAACCAGGGCCGAGATATCGGTGGCGACGTTGCAGCGCGGGCTGGCCTCATCGACGATGACCAGACGCCCGGTCTCTTCGACGCATTCGATAATGGTTTCCTCGTCCAGCGGCGAGGTGGTGCGCGGATCGACCACCGTGCAGCCGATGCCCGCGCCCTCCAGCTTGTCGGCGACTTGGTTGGCGAACTGGACCATGCGGCCGATGGCGACGATGGTGACATCGTCGCCTTCGCGGGTCAGGTTGGCCTCGCCGAAGGGAATGGTATAGGCCTCGTCCGGCACCTCTTCCTCGTCGTCGTACATCACCTTGTGCTCGAAGAAGATCACCGGGTCGTCGTCGCGGATCGCCTGGATCAGCAGGCCCTTGGCCTCGTAAGCCGAAGAGGGAATGACCACCTTCAGGCCCGGCATATGGGTGAACACGGGATAGAGGCACTGGCTGTGCTGGCTGGCGGCGCGAAAGCCGGCGCCGTACATGGTGCGTATCACCAGCGGCGTCACCGCCTTGCCGCCGAACATGTAGCGGAACTTGCCGGCCTGATTGTAGATCTGATCGAGGCAGACCCCCAGAAAGTCGACGAACATCAGCTCCGCCACGGGCCTGAGGCCGGTTGCTGCCGCGCCTGCAGCGGCGCCGATGAAGGCGCTCTCGCTGATCGGTGTGTCCAGGATGCGGTCACGCCCGAACTCCGGCATCAGGCCTTTGGTCACCCCCAGCGGGCCACCCCAGGCATCGTCCTCACCGGCGGCGCCCATGCCGCCCGCCACGTCCTCGCCCATCAGGATCACCGTGGGGTCGCGGCGCATTTCCATGGCCAGGGCTTCGTTGATCGCCTGGCGGAATGATTTCTTCGGCATCTCGGCCTCCCCTAGTACGAAACGTAGACGTCGGTGGTCAGGTCCTCGCGGGTCGGCGGCGGCGCCGCCACGGACTCGCTGACCGCCTCATCCACCAGGGTTGCGACCGAACGGTCGATCTCATCCATTTCAGATACTTCCAGAAGGCCGGTTTCGGCGACCCGCTGACGGAAGATATCCAGGCTGTCGCGCTTCTGGCGCAGGCCGTCCACCTCGCCGTTGCCGCGATAGGTCATGGCATCGCCCTCGAAGTGGCCGAAATAGCGATTCAGCCTCACGTGCAGCAGGCTCGGCCCGCCGCCGTCGCGCGCCTTGGCGATCACGTCGCGGGCCGCTTCATAGACCGCGAAAAAATCATGGCCGTCGACCTCGAAGCCCTCCATGCCGAAAGCCTCGGCCCGCTTCACCTGGCTGCCGCCGCCAACCGACCAGGCAGAAGCGGTGGACTCGGCGTAGCCGTTGTCTTCCACCACGAAAATCACCGGCAGGTTCCAGACATTGGCAAGATTGTAGGATTCCAGCGTGGTGCCCTGGTTGGAGCCGCCGTCGCCGACAAAGGCCACCGCCACCGCCCCGGTACCCAGGGTCTTTGCGGTCAGTGCCGCACCGCAGATCAGTGGCGGCCCGCCGCCGACGATGCCGTTGGCGCCCATCATGCCCTTGGAGAGGTCGGCGATATGCATGGAGCCACCCTTGCCGCCGCAGAGGCCGCCGCTGCGCCCGTAGATCTCCTGCATCATCCCCTTCACGTCGCAACCCTTGGCAATACAGTGGCCGTGGCCGCGGTGGGTCGAGGCGATGTTGTCCTTGTCATTCAGGTTCATGCAGACCCCGACGGCCGACGCCTCTTCCCCGGCGTAGAGGTGGACGAAACCGGGAATGCCGCCGCCGGCGAATTCATCATGCACCCGCTCCTCGAAATCGCGGATCGTGCGCATCTGCGTGTAGGCTTTGACGAGGTCTTCTTTGCTCAACTGAAGCATTGGCGTCGTTCCTCCCATAGATGGCCTGTCGCAGGCCATGACCTGCCACCGTCCGATTGGTCGGGCCGGCTGGCTATCGGGCCGCGCATCGCTTTGGTGGGTCGACGGACAACAACGAAAACACCACGAACGGTCCTGAACAACGTGATCTTGGCGCAGGATCGCCGGAAAACAGTCGACTCACATCGCGACAGCTTGTCGGCACTTTTTTCTTAGTGTGACTGAGGTCCCATCGCCAATCAATGGACATTTGTAAGAAACCTGTTTCATTTGTTGAGAACGGCATTTCAGCGTTTCAACAGAGCCAATCGGCGGCAACGGGTTTCAGGCTGTGACAAGCGGCCCTATGCTGCGTGGCAGCATAGGAGGATCAGAGAATGCGCAGACACTTCTTCGCACTGGCCGTCAGCCTCGCGGCGCTGTGCCTGCAATCCGCGGATGTTTTGGCCGATGACAAACTCACCGCCGGGCAAATCCAGCAACTGCTCGACGGACGCACCGCCCTGGGCAACTGGCGCGGCACCGACACCCGGCAGTACTTCGAAACCTCCGGCGCCACGGTCTATCTTCCCGAAGGCGGCGTGCCCGACGAAGGCAAGTGGAAGGTGGACGAGGCCAAGGACCAGTACTGTTCCTGGTGGCAGCGCGGCGGCTGGGCCTGCTATGACGTGGAAACCGACGGCACCACCTACTACTGGGTGACGCCGGGCGACGACTACCGCTCGCCCTTCACCATGACCGACGGCAGGCAGATGAGCTTTTAAAGCAAGAGAGTGAGATCAGATGGTCAGCGTCTGAGCGACTTCCCCTTTTCGTCGATGCGGGCCTGAAAGGACGCGGCGGTGACGACCACGCGTTCATGCCGGCCCTCACCGATCAGGTCCATCTCGTCGTGGGCACGGACGGCAAACAACAGCTTGCGTCCGTCCACCGAGATCAATTCCGCCTCCGCCTTCACCGTCATACCCACTGGGGTCGCAGCAAGGTGGGAGACGTCGAGGTGCGTGCCGAGCGACTGCTTGCCCTCCGGCAAAAGCTGCTCGACGGCAGCCAGGGCGGCTTCCTCGATAAGATTGATCATCCTGGGTGTTCCAAGCACGGCGATATGGCCGGAGCCGATGCGCGGCGCGGTATCGTTCGTTCCCACAACCATTTCCGCATGGCCGGTCATTCCAAGCTCGATCTTATCCAACTGGGTATCTTCCTCTCTACGTGAAAGCCGTCAGCAAAGGAAAAGTGGCACGCAGAGAACCGCGCCACTCTGTAGACTCGTGGAACGGAACTTAGCCGACATTCACCCTTATGAAAACGTTGGCTTTTTTTGCGGTTTGGATTCGCTACCGCGACAATACGGTTACTGAACCTTGGCGACGAGTTCTTGCACGATCCGCTGAGCCATGCGTTCTCGGCGCTCCTCTTCAACCAGATAGAGAGGGCTCGAAAACCGTCGTAAAGCCGGGTTCTTAAGGACTTCCGCCAGTTCCCCGACATGCCGGGCTGGGGCCGTTGGGTTAAACGAAAAACCGACATCCAAATTCGGAAACAGATTCACCACACCGCCCGTCACAAAGATCACGTGGTTGACGACCGGGCAATCCTGCCAGATGGGAAGCCATTCGCCGGCCCCCTCGCAAACCACCGCATCGACGCCGATGTCCAACAATGCGTTGAACGCATCCCTTTGCTTTTCAGGTGACACGCAAGGCGCATAGGTAATGTCGATATCCGCTTTGAGAACTGAACTGTCAAACGGGAGACCGGTCCTGCCGATTATATGCCGTAAGTCAGAACGCTCCTTCAGCTTAGCGCCATATTCGCTGCAAAAGAATTCGACGTTATTCAGTTGAGTCGTTCCGGTCCTCATCAACAAGATGCTTCGCCAGGTCGGATGGCTTAAGAGTTGGGTCGGAACAACTAAATCTACCAGGTCTGCTCCCGTCAACGGCGACGCAGTACTCAACCTCCATGCGTCCTTGCCAAACAGCTTGCACTGCGACCTCGGATACACCTCAATCATAAAATCAATCAGGTCGTATAGTCGGGATGAGGCATAGGGCTTGAACCCGACAGCCCTCTCTCCATTCCCGTTCAGGGCCCTGATAAGAGCCGTGGCGATAGTGGTCTTACCGATGTTCGTCCCGCTGCCCACGACCCAATAAATCGAAGGAGATGTCGAGCCCTGTCTCACAAAAACTCCCTGGTTAGCTTTCGCTTTTACCCCGGCTTGCCCCGCCTGACTCCATACCGTCGTCTTTCCCATTTCCTGGCCTATTTCACAAGGCTTTGCGCGTGCGTATCGCCGTGGCCGACCAGTTTTACTCATGCCGCCAGGCAGGCCTGATCCGGCGGGCGAACCAAGTCACCCCGTGAGGGGGATAAAGGCGGGAAGCGGGCAAGCCGCCTCATGGGCGGAAGTCGCAGACTTCTGGAATCGCTGCAGCGGGCCTTCAGCCCTTGCCGGACCGATGGACAGCCGCCGGCAGTACAACAAGGTTGTTACAGGTCGGTTCTGTGGACGCGGGTCAGGAAAAGGCGTCGGGCTCCGAGGCCTTGCGCTCGGCGATGAAGGCCTTCAGGGCCTCGTCGATGGAGGGCGCCAGGGCCGGGGCTTCGTAGTCCGCCAGCATCTTCTTATAGATGCCGTTGGCGCGCTGGAAGGCGTCGAGGGCGCCATCGGCCTCCCACTGCTCGAAGGAATTGTTGTCGGCGATGTTCGAGCGGTAAAAGGCGGTCTCGAAGTTGGCGCGGGTGTGGGCGCAGCCCAGGAAGTGGCTGCCCGGCCCGACCTCGCGGATGGCATCCATGGCCTGACCGTTCTCGCTCAGGTCATAGCCGCCGGCGAAGGTCTGCATCATGCCCAATTGGTCCGCATCGATGATGAACTTCTCATAGGACGACACCAGACCGCCCTCCAGCCAACCGGCAGCGTGGAGCACGAAGTTCACCCCGCCGAGGACCGTCGGCATCAGGGTCTGGGTGCTTTCATGGGCCGCCTGGGCGTCCGGCAGCTTGGAGCCGCAGAGCGACCCGCCTGAGCGGAAGGGCACGCCGAGGCGGCGCGCCAGGGCCGCCATGCCGTAAAGCACCAGCGCCGGCTCCGGCGTACCGAAGGTCGGCGCACCGGACTGCATGGAGATCGAAGAGGCGAAGCTGCCCAGCACCGCCGGCGCACCGGGCCGCACGAGCTGCGTAAAGGCGAGGCCCGCCAGCGCCTCCGCCAGGGTCTGGGTCATCACCCCGACCGGCGTCACCGGCGCCATGGCGCCCGACAGGATAAAGGGGGTGACGATGCAGGCCTGATTGTGCCGGGCATAGACCTTCAGCGCCCCCAGCATGGTGCCGTCGAAGGTCATGGGAGAGTTGGCGTTGATCAGATTGATCATCACCGTGTTGTTCTCGACAAAATCGTCGCCAAACACGAGCTTCGCCATGGCCACCGAGTCCTCGGCGCGCTCCGGCGCCGTGACCGAACCCATGAAGGGCATGTCGGAATAGCGCAGGTGGGCGTAGACCATATCGAGGTGGCGCTTGTTCACCGGCACGTCGACCGGCTCGCAGACCGTACCGCCGGAGTGATGCACCGACGGCGACATATAGGCCAGCTTCACGAAGTTCTGAAAATCCTGGATGGTCGCATAGCGGCGCCCACCCTCCAGGTCGCGCACGAAGGGCGGGCCGTAGACCGGGGCGAAAACCGTGTTGTTGCCGCCGACCTCCACCGAGCGTTCCGGATTGCGGGCATGCTGAGTGAAGCTGGAAGGAATGGTCTCGCAGAGCTTGCGGCAGAGCCCGCGCGGAAAACGCACCCGTTCGCCCTGCACATCGGCACCGGCGTCTTTCCACATCGCCAGCGCCTCCGGGTCATCGCGGAACTCGATGCCGATCTCGTTCAGCACCGTTTCGGCGTTCTCCTCGATCAGGGCCAGGTTCTCTTCGGAGAGGATCTCGTAAGGCGGTATCTGACGCTCGATGAAGCGCTTCTTGGCGACCGTGCCACTGCTGCGCAGGGCGCGCCGGGCATCGGCCCCGCCGCCGCTGCGCCGGCCGCGCCGCCCCTCGCCCCGTACCGGCTGGGTCCCGTCAATTTCCGCTATTCGCGCCATATCCCGATCCTCGAAAAGGAAGAACCGGATTATCGGCACCACGGCTTTCGGCGCTCTGTCGCAAGCGCGACCGTGTCGGGTGGAAACGCGCCAAGCAGCCCCCTGGATCGCAGGCTGAAAACCGCGGAATTCCTGAAAGTTCCAGGACCCGGCCCGAAGGGGCCGCCCCCTTGCCGGCTATGTCGGGGATACGACAAATGCGGTCGCCGGAACGGGGTGCGCGCGCCGCCGCTTCGGGAAACAATGGGCACCTTGCCGGGACGGCCCTCCGTCCCGGGATAAGGCATGAGCGAGGCCGGCCCGCAGGCGGGCCCGGGGGCGGCGGCGGGCAGTACAGGATTGCCGGTCAGGTGACGCAACGTTCTTAGACGGAGACGGTATTAATGGCGCAGTTCCACAAGAGCGCGAACGTCGTGATCATCGGACAGGGCGGCATCGTCGGGGCCTCCGTTGCCCATCACCTGATCGAGCGGGGCTGGGACAACATCATCGGGATCGACAAATCGGGCATCCCGACCGACATCGGCTCGACCGGCCATGCGTCGGACTTCTGTTTCAACACGATGCACGACCAGATAACGATCTTCACGACCAAGTACAGCATCGACTTCTTCGAAAAGCGCGGCCGCTACGCGCGCATCGGCGGCATTGAGGTTGCCCGCAAGGGCGACGACGAACGGATGCGCGAACTCGAACGCCGGGTCAGCTCCGGCCGCGCCTTCGGCAACCGGGTCGAAATGATCACGCCCAAGAAGGTGAAGGAGCTGATGCCGCTGGTCGATGAAGACGTCATCCAGGGTGCGCTTTGGGATCCGGATGCGGGTCTGGTGATCCCGCGCTCCCAGGTCGTCGCCGGGGAGATGATCCGCGACGCAGAGGAAACCGGCAAGCTGAAGACGATGGCCAATACAGCCTGTACCGGTCTCGATATCGAGAACGGCCACATCAAGGGCGTCCACACCACGCGCGGCTATATCGAGGCGCCCACCGTCGTCGTTTGCGCCGGCCTCTGGGGTCGCCTGATCGCGGAGATGGCGGGCGAGGACCTGCCGGTTATGCCGGTCGACCATCCGCTGACCTTCTTCGGGCCCTACACGGAATTCGCGGGCACCGGCAAGGAGATCGGTTATCCCCTGCTGCGCGACCAGGGCAACTCCGCCTACCTGCGCGACACCGGCGATCCGAAGACGAGCGAGGGCGGACAGATCGAATGGGGCTATTACGAAGAGAAGGAGCCCCGCCTCGTCCATCCGCGTGACCTGCTGGAGAAGGAGGAGGCCCGCCTCTCACCCTCCCAGCGCGACCTGGAGATGGAGCAGGTTATCGAACCCCTGGAGCGCGCGATGGAGCTGACCCCGATCCTCGGGGAACTCGGCTACAACGAGAAGTATTCCTTCAACGGGCTGCTTCAGGTGACCGGCGACGGCGGGCCCTCCATCGGCGAATCGCCTGACGTGCGCGGCCTGTGGTACGGCGTGTCCGTCTGGATCAAGGACGGCCCGGGCACGGGCAAGCTCATCGCGGACTGGATGACCGACGGCCGGACCGAGTTCGACCATCACAGCATCGACTACGCCCGCTACTATCCGATTCAGAAGACGGAACGCTATATCCACGACCGCTGCTATGAGACGGCGTTCAAGATCTACAATCCGCCGGTACACAATCGCGAACCCTACTCCAAAGGCCGGAACCTGCGATGCAGCCCCTTCTATCTGCGGGAGAAGGAGCTGGGCGGCCATTTCATGGAGATCGCCGGCTGGGAACGGGCGCACGGCTACGCCTCCAACGAGGAGACGCTGCTGGCCAAATACGCCGAGCGCGTGCCGGAGCGCCTGAACGAGTGGGACAACCGCCACTTCTGGCGGGTTTCCAACGCCGAGCATCTGGAGCTCTCCGAGAACGTCGGCATGGTCAACCTGTCCCACTTCGCGATCTACGACGTCTCGGGCCGCGACGCGGAACGGCTGATGGAGTACGTCTCCTCCTCGAAGGTCGCGGGCGACACGCCGCTCGGCAAGGGCGTCTACACCAACTTCCTCGACGCCGCCGGCGGCGTGCGGGCGGACCTGACCGTCCTGCGTCTGGCCGAGGACCGCTTCCGGGTCATCGACGGCGGCGATGCCGGCAACCGGGATGCCACCTACCTGCGCCGCATGACACAGGACAAGGAATGGTCGGTCTTCGTCGAGGACCGGACCGATCATTATGGCTGCATCGGAGTCTGGGGGCCGAACGCCCGCGAGAGCCTGAAGAAACTGGCCGACAATCCGGCCGGGCTCGATCCGGAGAACTTCCCCTTCGCGGCCAGCCGGGACTTCACCCTGCGCGGCGTGCCGGTGAAGGGTTTCCGCATCTCTTATGTCGGTGAGCAGGGCTGGGAACTCCACTTCCCGCTCAGCTACGGCCTGGCGCTGTGGGACATGTTCCGCGAGGTCGGCATCGCCCCGATCGGGATCGAGACCTACGCCAACAGCCGCCGGCTGGAGAAGAGCCTGCGCCTTCAGAACGCAGACCTTCTGACCGAGTACAATCTGGTCGAGGCCGGTCTCGCCCGTCCGAAGGTCAAGGCCGCCGATTTCCACGGCAAGGCCGTCTATCTCAAGCAGCGCGAGCGCGCGCAGCAGCCGGCGATGCTCTGCACGCTCACGGTAACGGACAATAACGACAAGGACGGCGTGGCGCGCTTCCCGATGGGCAACTGCCCGATCGTCAATCCTAAGACCGGCGACGTGCTGATCGACTCGCTCGGCCGGCGCTCCTACACGACCAGCCTGGCCTACGGTCCGTCGATCGGAAAGAACATCGCGCTCGGCTACCTGCCGCAGGACTACTGCGAGGCGGGCCGCCGGCTCGAGATCGAGTACTTCAACCAGAAGTTCCCCGTCCAGGTCGAAGCCGTTGGCATGAAGGGGCTCTACGACCCGACCAATGAGCGGATGAGGTCGTAAAACGCTGACGACCCGGAGAACGTGCGGTTGTGGGCTTAAACCAAAAAAGCCCCCTCACCCCGACCCTCTCCCACGAGGGGAGAGGGAGATGTTGCGAGACTGCCGCATAGACCCTCTCTCCTCGCGGGAGAGGGAGGGCCCCGCGAAGCGGGAGGGTGAGGGGGCTTTTTTTAACGGCTGCGGTGCTATTCTTGCCCTCTTTCATGAGAAACCTTATCGTCCCGCTTTCCGCGGTTCCCGTAGGGAAACACGCGATTATCCAAAGGACTTTTACGCTGATATGGCTGACCGCCTGACTGAACTTCTGAAGACCCGCCCCTGGCTGCTGGCCGATGGGGCCACCGGCACCAATTTCTTCGCCATGGGCCTGCAGCATGGCGACGCGCCGGAGATCTGGAATCTGGAGCGCCCGGACGATGTTGTCCGGCATTACCGCAGCTTCATCGATGCCGGCTCCGACATCGTTCTGACCAACACCTTCGGCGGCACCGCCAACCGGATGAAGTTGCACAGGGCCGAGGACAAGGTCTTCGAGATCAACAAGGCCGCCGCCGAACTGGCCCGTCGCGCCGCCAAGGAGAGTGGCCGCGATGATGTGATCGTCGCCGGCTCCATCGGTCCGACCGGCGATCTCTTCGAGCCGCTGGGGCCGATGACCATAGAGACGGGGGCGGCAGCTTTCGAAGAACAGGCCAAGGGTCTTGCCGCTGGCGGCGCCGATGTCGCCTGGATCGAAACCATGTCGGCGGTCGATGAGGTGAAGGCCGCGGTTCAGGGCGCGACCGCCGCCGGCCTGCCCTACGTGGTCACCCTCTCCTTCGATACCAACGGGCGCACCATGATGGGGATCACCCCGGCGCAGTTCGCCAGCCTGGCCCATGAACTGACCCCCGGGCCGCTCGCCTTCGGCGGCAACTGCGGCACCGGCGCCTCGGAACTGATGGCCGCTCTCTTGAACCTGAAAGACGCGAAAGCGGAAACCGACGTGCTGGTCGCCAAGAGCAACTGCGGCATTCCCCAGTATGTCGAGGGCGCCATCGAGTACACCGGCACGCCGGCGCTGATGGCCGACTATGCGCGCCTTGCCGTCGATGCCGGTGTGCGCATCATCGGCGGCTGCTGCGGCACCTCGCCGGAGCATATCCGTGCCATGCGCGCAGCCCTGGAGACCCATGAGAAGGCTGCGCCGCCGGAGATGGCGACGGTCATCGCCAAACTGGGCGAAATCTCCAAGGGCGCCGAGCAACAGCAGGCCGGACCCCTGGGGGAGATTCCAGCCGCCCCCGCCAGGCGCCGCCGTGAGGGCCGACGGCGCGGTCGCGCCGCCGGCTAAGCCTCATGGCGAACCCCGGCGAAGATCGCCGGGGCTCGCCGAGAAGGACACCGCCATTGCTGCTGATGTCAGGGAACAGCCGCTACTTGCGACGCGAATCCTCGAGCTCCTTCATGAACAGTCCCTTGACCCTCTCGTTCTCCTGCTTGATCTGCAACTTATCGGGCCGCGTGCTTTGGCCCGGCAGGTGGACATGGTCCGAGCAGAAATCCACCGCATAGGCGGCGCACTGTTCCCAGCCAACCGAATCGCCACCATGAATTTCATCACAATAGGATTCCGCATCCAGCTCACAGTCCACGGAATCGTGGGCCATCGCATAGCCGGCGGGCAGGCTGATCGCCAGCATCAGGGCCAACTTGGGCATCAATCGTGAAACGGACATATTTGTCTCCTTTGTCATTGGGACATCAGGCGGAACAGCCCTTGTGGAAATCTCCCCACAGGCCGCCGCTAATAGTGTGAGTCGGTGAAGAGCGGAAAAGGTTCAAACAAAGGATCGCTTTCAAAGGAACAGGCTCATCGGCTAGCCTGTGGCGCTATGCGACAGACTGCAAAATCCATCAGCACTCTGCCCGTCATCGATATGGCGCCGCTGTTCCGGCGTGAGGACACGGCGGGCCGGGCGGGCGTCGCCAAAGAGATCGAGGCGGCTTGTCGGGCCAGCGGCTTCTTCTATGTCACCGGCCACAGCGTTGGCGACCAGACCTTGACGGATCTCGATGCGGCCAGCCGACGCTTCTTCGCGCTGCCGGAAGAAACCAAGCTGCGCATTCCCATGAGCCAGGGCGGGCGCGCCTGGCGCGGCTTCTTTCCACTGGGCGGGGAACTCACCTCCGGCCGGCCCGACGGCAAGGAGGGGCTTTACTTCGGCAGCGAACTGCCCGCCGATCATCCCCGCGTGACAGCCGGCTGGCCGCTGCACGGTGCCAACCTCTGGCCGGCAGAGGTGCCGGAGCTGCGCCCAGCCGTGGAGACCTACATGGCCGCGACGGTCAGGGCGGCGCACCACCTGATCGAAGGGGTGGCCCTCAGCCTCGGCCTCGCCGCCGACTACTTCAACCGGCACTACACCGCCGACCCGACGGTGCTGTTCCGCATATTTCACTATCCGCCCACACCGCCGTCTGACGACGGTGAAGAGAACTGGGGCGTGGGTGAGCACAGCGATTACGGCCTGCTGACCCTGCTGGCACAGGATCAGCACGGCGGCCTGCAGGTGAAAACGCCCGACGGCTGGATCGCCGCCCCGCCCCTGCCCGGCACCCTGGTCTGCAACATCGGCGACATGCTGGACCGCCTGACCGGCGGCTGGTACCGCTCGACCCCGCACCGTGTGAAGAACGTCAGCGGCCAGGAGCGCCTCTCCTTCCCCCTGTTCTTCGATCCCGACTTCGCGGCGGACATGAAACCGCTGCCGCCGGAGGCCATGAAAGGCGACGGCGGCGACGCCCCACGCTGGGACGGCGCCGACCTGCAGGCCTTCGAAGGCACCTACGGCGATTACCTGCTGAGCAAGGTGTCGAAGGTCTTTCCGGCGTTGGGTGGCGAGGTGTTGTAGGCGGCACCTGAAGCCCTCTCACACTCCCGCTGTGCGGGAGGCAGTGTCCCCCCTCACCCTCCCACTGCGCGGGGCCCTCCCTCTCCCCTTGTGGAGAGGGTCGGGGTGAGGGGAAAACTACGCTCTCCGCTTGCCCGCCACGTCGCCGAGCAATGCCTCCAACCCGGCGATGCTGTCCAGCACATGGTGCGAATGCGGGGCGAGGTCGTCGTGGCCGCCGCTTCCGGTGAGCACCCCGACCAGCAGGCCGGCGCCGGCGCGCCGCCCCATCTCCATATCGTGGCGGCTGTCACCGACAACGGCAACCGCCGCCGGAGCGATGCCCATCGCTTTGCAGAAGCCCTGGACCATGCCGGGGCCGGGCTTGGCGCCATGGCCGGAATCGTAGCCGGCGATGAAATCGAAACGGTCCAGCACACCGAAGGGCGCCAGGCTGTTCAGCGCGCCCTCCTCGCTGTCGTTGGTGGCAACGCCGAGGGTCAGGCCGCCCGCCGCCAGGGCCTCCAGCGTTTCACCCAGGCCTTCGACGGCCACAGCGGTCTCGGCGCTGCCGGCCTCGAAGATCCGCGACAGCCGATCGGTCAGTTCCGCCGCGTCGCCGCCGACAACCTCGGCCCAGCAGATCCCAAGATCGTCGTTGCTGCCGGCGACCAGGACCGAGTCGGCGACGCAGGTATCGCTTACAGGGTCGTAGCCGGAAGCCACCAGCAGGCGCTCCGCCAGCACCACGTCACCCCCCGCCGCCGCCAGCGCCGCCCGCCGGTTCAACGGCATCCAGGTGGCGTGGTAGTCCAGCAGGGTGCCGTCTTTGTCAAAGAGGATACCCTGAATGGTCACGAAGCCGCCGCCTCCGCCGGTTTATCCGCAACCTGGCTCTGACGCAGGATGCCGGCATAGATTTCCTCGTCGCCGCAGACGCCCACCAGTTTGCCGTCCTCCATCAGGGCGACGGGATGGCCGGTGGCCTGGCGCAGTTCGATGGCGACCCGCATCGACATGTCGCAGGGTGCAGTGATCAGGGCGGTCGGCGGCAGGTCGGCCATATCCAGGTCCTCGCTGTAGGGCAGCAGACGCCCGAGGTAGCCGTCGAGGGTGACCGAGACCGGCGCGCCCTGGTCATCCAGCTTCACCCGGAAACGGCCCCGGCTGTCCAGCAGTACGCTGTCATCCTCACGCTTCAGTTCCGCGACGGACGTCATGAGAGAGCCGCCGCGCAGCACGTTCAGCGGATTCATATGGGCGACGAACTCGGCGACATAGTCGTTGGCCGGGTTCAGCACAATGGCCTCGGGCTCGCCGTACTGCACGATGCGCCCGGCCTCCATGATGGCGATGTGGGTGCCCAGCTTCAGCGCCTCGTCCAGATCATGGCTGACGAAGATGATGGTCTTTTTCAGCCGGTGCTGCAGTTCCAGCAATTCATCCTGAAGGTGATCGCGGATCAGCGGGTCGAGGGCCGAGAAAGGTTCGTCCATCAGCAGGATATCCGCATCGGTGGCAAAGGCCCGTGCCAGGCCGACGCGCTGCTGCATGCCGCCGGAAAGCTCATGCGCGAACTTGTCCTTCCATTGCGACAGGCCGACCATTTCCAGCTTTTCCTCGACGATGGCATCGCGCTCCGCCGTCGCCATGCCGCGCAGCTCCAGCCCCAGGCCGACGTTCTCCTTCACCGTGCGCCAGGGCAGCAGGGCAAACTGCTGAAACACCATGGCGACCCGGTTCATGCGCAGCCGCCGCAGGGTGGCGGCGTCGCAGGAGGCGACATCGACCATTTCAGCACCACCCGGGCCGCTCTCGTCGCGGACCATCACAACACCGCGCGTCACCTTGTTCAGGCCGTTGACGGCGCGCAGCAGGGTCGACTTGCCGGAGCCGGACAGGCCCATGAGGACGCAGATCTCACCCTCCTCGATGGCCAGGGAAGCACCGGCGACGCCGAGCACGTTGCCGGTCTTGTCCAGAATCTCGTCGCGGGTCGCACCGCCGTCCAACAGGGTGACCGCCGGCCCGGTTTCCTTGCCGAAGATGATGTCGACGTTCTGGAAGTCGACGACTGTTGTATCTTGAACGGTCATGGCCTCAGCCCCCCTTCTTCGCGGCGGGTCCGCGCTGCTTGCAGAGCCGGTCCAACAGGATGGCGACGATGACGATGGAGAGGCCGGCCTCGAAACCCTGGGCGACATTCACCGTGTTCAGCGCCCGCACCACCGGCTTGCCGAGACCGTCGGCACCCACCAGGGCGGCGATCACCACCATGGAAAGCGACAGCATGATGCACTGGGTGATCCCGGCCATGATGGTCGGCATGGCATGGGGCAGTTCGACCTTCCAGAGCAGCTGGCTCCTGGTGGCGCCGAAGGATTCGCCGGCCTCGACCAGGTTCTTGGGCACCGAGGAAACGCCGAGGTAGGTCAGGCGGATCGGCGCGGGAATGGCGAAGATCACCGTGGAGATCAGGCCCGGCACCACGCCCAGACCGAAGATGATCAGGGTCGGGATCAGATAGGCAAAGGTCGGGATGGTCTGCATCAGATCCAGCACCGGCCGCAAGGCCGTATAGAGCCAGGGACGATGGGCCGCGGCAATCCCCACCGGCACGCCGATCGCCGTGCAGAAAAAGGTGGCATAGATGACCAGAGCGAGAGTCTCGACGGTCTCTTCCCAATAGCCGAGGTTGATGATCAGCAGCAGGGAGAGCACCACGCCGACCGCCAGCCAGATCGACCGCTGCAGCCAGTAGGCGCCGGCGGCGATCAGGGCCACCAGCAGGAGCGCCGGAATCGCCTGGAGGACGTCAACCAGACCGTTGATCAGGAAACTCAGAACGCCGGAGATGCCGTCGAAAAACCAGGCCGCGTGGTCGTTGAGGAAATCCACGAAAGCCTTGATCCACTTGCCCAGCGGGATTTTATGATCCTCAAGAAACTCCATCCCAAGCCCCCCTTTTTCTTTGTTCTATAAAGGCACAAAAGCGAAAACGGCCAGACCCTGCGGTCTGACCGTTCCCAGTTTATACGTTTTTCACCGGAAGACTTACAGGCCGAGATGCGCCTTCACGGCCGGCAGGCCTTCGCCGCCGTCCAGCGTCTTCACACCGGCGAGCCAGCCGTCCAGGATCCCCGGATTGGCCTGCAGCCAGGCCGTCGCCGCGTCCTGCGGATCTTTCTCGTCATCCAGGATCGCGCCCATGATGGCGCCCTCCATGGGCAGGGTGAACTTCAGGTTGGCGAGCAACTGGCCGACATTGGGGCAATCGCTGGTATAGCCCTTGCGCACGTTGGTGAAGACCGTGGCACCGCCGAAGTCAGGGCCGAAGAAATCATCGCCGCCGGAGAGATAGACCAGTTCGTGGTTGTTGTTCATCGGGTGCGGCGCCCAGCCCAGGAACACGATGTGCTCCTTGCGCTTTTCGGAGCGCGCGACCTGGGTCAACATGCCCGCTTCGGAAGACTCCACCACCTCGAAGCCCTTCAGGCCGAAAGCATCCTTATCGATCATATCCTGGATCAGGCGGTTGCCGTCGTTGCCCGGCTCGATGCCGTAGATCTTGCCGTCCAGTTCGTCCTTGAACTTGGCGATATCGGCAAAGTCCTTGATGCCGGCTTCCGCAGTATAGCTCGGCACCGCGAGCGTGTACTTGGCGCCTTCCAGATTGGCACCCAGAACCTCGACCGAGCCCTCGTCGCGATACTTGGCCAGATCGCCTTCCATGGTCGGCATCCAGTTGCCGAGGAAGATGTCGATGTCGCCGTTCTTCAGGCTGGCGTAGGTCACCGGCACCGCCAAAAGCTCATCTTCGGGTTCGTATCCCAGTCCTTTCAAAACCACCGAGGTCGCCGCCGTGGTCGCGGTGATGTCGGTCCAGCCGACGTCGGCGAAACTGACTTCCTTACAGGCCGCCGGATCGGCTGCCAGGGCGCTGCCGGCCGCTGTCGAAAGTGCCAGGGCCGCTGCCGCCGCCAGGCCGAAATGGATTCTCCGCTGCATGGAATTAGCCTCCTCTTTCCCTATGTCTTGCGCGTTTGTTCATTGCTTCGCTGCCCCAGCCCGCACAGGCCCGACTGCGCCGAAGGGAAGCGGAACATTCTTTGGAATGATCATGCAAGGCTATGTTTTTTTGATTGAACGTTCAATCAAAATAAAATACCAGTCTAGAGAGAGCCTGCCGGATCGCGGGTTCCGAACCGCGTTGTTCTGGCGAAAGGCTGGCGCTGACATGCCCAAGGTTGGAATGGAGGATCTGCGGCGCCGGCAACTGATTGCGGCGACCATAACCTCGATCCACGAAGAGGGTTTCGCCAATGCCACAATCTCGCGCATAAGCCGCAACGCCGGCCTCTCCGGCGGCATCGTCGCCCACTACTTCGAAGACAAAGCAGGCCTGCTCGCCGCCACCATGCGCTCCCTCGCACAGGACCTGCTGCAGGAAACGCTGCGCCATCTGAGCGCCGCGGAAACACCGCGCCAGCGCATCGACGCGGTGATCGCCGCGAACTTCTCCGACGATCAGATGGACCCGGAAACGGTTTCCGCCTGGCTCGCCTTCTGGTCGGAGGCGCGCTATGCCCCGGCGCTCTGGCGCATCCAGAAGATCAACGAGCGGCGCATGCTGAGCAACCTGGGCCATGCCTTCAAACAACTGCTGCCGGCCGAAGAGGCGCGCACAGCCGCCGCCGGTCTCGCCGCGATGATCGAAGGGCTGTGGCTGCGCTGCGCGCTCTCCAGCGGCCCCCTCACCATGGATCAGGCACGCCTGATCGCCCGCGACTATGTCGACCGACTTTTGGAAACCCCGCTCTTGGAAAGTAAGTGATGCGCAACCTGCCCGAACAAAAACTCTACATCGGCGGCGGCTACCGTGACGCCCTGAGCGGCGAGAGCTTCGAAACCCTGAACCCGGCAAACGGCGAAGTGATCTGCTCTATCCAGCAGGCCGGTGCCGAGGATGTCGAAGCCGCCGTGGCCGCCGCGCAGGAAGGTTTCGCCGTCTGGTCGGCGATGAACGGCGCCGAGCGGGGCCGCATTCTGGGCGAGGCCGCACGCCTGCTGCGCGCGCGCAACCGCGAACTGGCCGAACTGGAGGTGCTGGACAACGGCAAGCCGATCCAGGAGGCCGAGGTGGTCGACATCGCCTCCGGCGCCGAGTGCCTGGAGTTCTTTTCCGGCGTCGCCGGCACCCTGCACGGCGAGCACTACGACCTCGGCGGCGACTTCGCCTATACCCGGCGCGAACCGCTGGGCATCTGCGCGGGCATCGGCGCCTGGAACTACCCCATGCAGATCGCCTGCTGGAAGTCCGCCCCGGCGCTGGCCTGCGGCAATGCGATGATCTTCAAGCCGGCGGAGCTGACCCCCCTCACCGCCCTGAAGCTGGCGGAGATCTATACCGAGGCCGGCCTGCCCGACGGCGTCTTCAACGTGGTTCAGGGCTTCGGCGACACCGGACGCCTGCTGACACGCCATCCGGGTATCGCCAAGGTCTCGCTGACCGGCGAGGTCGGCACCGGCAAGAAGGTCATGGCCGATGCGGCGGAGACCCTGAAGGCCGTAACCCTGGAGCTGGGCGGCAAGTCGCCGATGATCGTCTTCGAGGACGCGGACATCGAAAATGCCGTACACGGCGCCCTGCTCGCCAACTTCTACACCCAGGGCGAAGTCTGCTCCAACGGCACCCGGGTCTTCGTTCACGAGCGCGTCCACGACGCCTTTCTGGCGCGGCTGGTCGAGAAAACCGCGGCGCTGAAGATCGGCGATCCCATGGACCCGGAGACCCAGGTCGGCGCGCTGATTTCCAAGGATCACGCCGAGAAGGTTCTGGGCTATATCGAAAAAGGCATTGCCGAGGGCGCGAAGCTCGCCGCCGGTGGCGGACGGCCCGACGATACCGCGCTGGCCGCCGGCAACTTCGTGCAGCCCACCATCTTCGCCGGCTGTGCCGACGACATGACCATCGTGCGCGAGGAGATTTTCGGGCCGGTGATGACCGTGCTGGCGTTCAGCGACGACGACGAAGTGATCGCCCGCGCCAACGACACCGAGTTCGGCCTTTCCGCCGGGGTCTTTACCCGCGACCTGACCCGCGCCCACCGCGTCATCGCCAAGCTGCAGGCCGGCAGCTGCTGGATCAACACCTATAACATCACGCCGATCGCAGTGCCCTTCGGCGGCATGAAGCAATCCGGCATCGGCCGCGAGAACGGCCTGGCCGCCATCGAACACTACAGCCAGTTGAAAAGCGTCTACGTCGCCATGAACGGCGTCGACTCGCCTTACTAGAAAGTTCTTCCATGGCAGCGAGCGAAAGCTTCGACTACATTATCGTCGGCGCCGGTTCGGCCGGCTGCGTGCTGGCCAGCCGTCTGAGCGAAGACCCGGACGTCAGGGTCCTGGTGCTGGAGGCCGGCGGGCGCGACAACTCGATTTTCATTCATATGCCGGCGGCCCTCGCAAAGCCGCTCGCCAATGACAAATACAACTGGTTCTACCATTCTGAGCCGGAGCCCCATGTAAACAACCGCCAGCTCTACTGCCCGCGCGGGCGGGTGCTGGGCGGCTCCTCCTCCATCAACGGCATGGCTTATGTGCGCGGCCACGCACGCGACTACGACCGCTGGGGTCAATCGGGGCTGAGCGGCTGGTCCTATGCCGATGTGCTGCCCTACTTCCGCAAGGCCGAGACCTACGAGCGCGGACCCGACGACTACCGCGGCGGCGACGGCCCGCTGCAGGTTTCCGCCGGGGCCTGCACCAACCCGCTGTTCCAGGCCTGGATCGAGGCCGGGCGTCAGGCCGGCTATCCGGTAACATCGGACATGAACGGGCGGCAGCAGGAAGGCTTCGCCCACATGGACATGACGGTCCACAACGGGCGGCGCTGGAGCGCCATGGTCGCCTACCTGAAGCCGGCGATGACCAGGCCCGACCTCACCGTCTGGACCCGGGCGCTGACCACCCGCCTGTTGATCGAGAACAACCGCGCCGTCGGTGTCGAACTGGCCAAGGGAAACGAGCGCATCGAGGTGCGGGCGGAACGCGAGGTCATACTCTCCGGTGGTGCGATCAACTCACCGCAGGTGCTGCTGCTTTCCGGCATCGGCCCGGCGGACGAACTGACCGCCCAGGGCATCCCGGTGGTGCAGGACCTGCCCGGCGTCGGCAAGAACCTGCAGGACCACCTGGAGGTCTACGTCCAGCACGCCTGCACCCAGCCGATCACGCTTTATTCGGCGCTGAAACCCTGGAACCAGGCGAAGATCGGCTTCGACTGGCTGTTCTTCAAGAAGGGCCTGGGTGCCACCAGCCACTTCGAAGCCGGCGGTTTCATCCGCAGCCGCGCGGGCGTCGAGCACCCGGACCTGCAGTATCACTTCCTGCCCATCGCCATGAACTACGACGGCAGCAGCCCGGCCGGCAGCCACGGCTTCCAGGCCCATGTCGGGCCGATGCGCTCGCAAAGCCGCGGCGAGGTTACCCTGAAGTCTTCAGACCCCAAGGCACCGCCGCGCATCCTCTTCAACTACCTCTCGCAGGAGGCAGACCGGCAGGAGTTCCGGGCCGGTATCCGCCTGACGCGGGAGGTTTTCGCCCAGAAGGCCTTCGATGAATTCCGCGGGCCGGAGCTGGCGCCGGGCCCGGCGGCGCAGAGCGACGAAGAGCTCGACGCCTTCGTGCGCGAACACGTCGAAAGCGCCTATCACCCGTCGTGCAGCTGCAGGATGGGTACGGACTCCATGGCCGTGGTCGACGGCGCTGCGAAGGTGCACGGGCTGGAGGCTTTGCGCGTGGTCGACGCCTCCATCATGCCCTCCATCGTCAGCGGCAATCTGAACGCGCCGACCATCATGCTGGCCGAAAAACTCGCCGACACAATTCGCGGCAAGACGCCCCTGCCTTCCTCGGACGCCCCGGTCTGGATCGCCCCCAACTGGGACACCGCGCAGCGGTAAGCGATCCCCCTCACCCTCCCGCTAACGCGGGCCCCTCCCTCTCCCACGAAGGGGAGAGGGGTTTTAAAGAGAGCTCTCTTTGTTTCCCCCTCTCCCCTTCGTGGGAGAGGGTCGGGGTGAGGGGGGGACAGCGGTTGCTCCAAACTGCCGCATGTCAGGCATTGACGCCGAATCGCATCCAATGCGATCCGAAAATTAAACCTATTCCAATTTAAGGCTTTGGATCAGCAGCGCCGCCAGCTCCGGCAGTTCGAATTCGGCGCTGAGATCCGGATCGTCGGCCAGCTTCACCAGCTTCTGGGCGTCCGCCAACCGCTCCCTCTCCGCCAGGGTTATGGCGGCAACGTTGAGGAACAACCATTCCATCCCCGGAGACTTCAGCCGCGTGGAAAGCGCAAGGATGTCTTCCGGCGTCTGGCTGGCCGGCAGACTCTGCGCAGTGACGCCGATGCGGGCGTAGCCGTTGTCGAACGCATCGGCTGCGATAAGGTCCAGTCTTTTCTCCAGGGATTCCCTGGCCAGCGCATCCTTACCGCCTCTCGCCGCGGCATCACCCAGGCGGGCCAGCATCGCGAAGCGGGCATCGGCATCCTCCACCCAGCCGACAAGGGCTTTTGCTCTGTCGAACTGCCCGAGCCTCAAATGCACTTCCACAAGCTCGCGAACGATTTCCGCGAGGTAGTCGACCTCGTCCATCTCAAGATTCATCTGAACGGAATCGGCCAATCGGTTCGCACGCTCGCTGTCGCCGTCAACGGCACTGTTGAAAGCAATCCAACTCAACCCAAGAAGCCGAAGACGGTCATCCGCCTTAATGCCGTCGATGATCTGCTCCGCCAGATCGTATTTGTCGGCCATAAGGGCGACACGGCCGACGGCCAGACGGGTCTCGGCGGCGTCTTGAAGAGAGAAGTCCTCGATCCTGTCGGCAACGGCCAAAGCGTCCTCGGCAAGACCCGCGGTCATCATCAATTCGGCCTGCTGTCTCATCGCGTAGGCGCGCTGTGCCGGGTCAGTGAATTCGGCTGTCGCGGCCAGGTTGTTCTGAAAGACATCCCGCGCCTGCTCTGTGTCACCCTGTGTTGCCAGGGTCGTTGCAAGCCGCCCCAACACCGTGAGCCTTTGGTCAATTAGGTTGATGCCTTGGGCAACTTTCAGGGCAGCGCCCAGTTTCCCGGACGTCTCCAGACTGAAAGCAATGTTCCGCCGCAGCGCATCGGTGTCACTCTCGTGCGTCACCTCCAAGGCTTCCAGGGCGGTCATCGCCTGCTCGAACAGCCGGTCCGCCTCCGCCGCCTTTTTCAAGTGATAGGCCTGCATGCCAACCGTCGCAAAGTCCCGCGCAAGCGCCGCCGGATCGTCTATCGCCATCAGAGAGCGCTGAACATCAGCCAGCGGCTGCGATCTGATCTGTGCAAGAGCCAGCCCGAAGTACGCGTTGTTCCGAACGCCCGTATCGCCGATCTCTTTTGCGTTCTCCCATGCCAGGCTGAATCGCTCGTCGATGGCGAACAGCCGGACCAGGCCAGCCTGAAAATCGTCCGACAGGTAGTCATCGCCGACCTCTTTGACGAGAAGCAACGCCGGTTCAACCTCCCCATCCAGCACGAAGCGATTGACGATGGCGCCCAACACCGCACGCTTCGACTGCGGATCGCCGATCAGATCGGCAATATCCCGCGCCTTCGCGTATTCCCGCACATTCGCCCGCATGACGCCCAGCACGGCAAGCTTCGCCTCTTTCACGGGGGTCTGGTCGATCTCCAGCACGACCCTGAGAGCGCTGTCCAGGGAACCGTTGTTTATGAGTTTATCAGCAAGGGCGATCGTCAGTTGACCTCTGTCCGCCTTCTCTTCCTGGTTTATCCGGTCCAACAGGCGATCCAGAAGCGGCCCGGCGCAATCCGCCCGGACCGGCGCCTGGTAGCAGGCAGCAGGTACCGTTTGCGCCTGGGCAGCCGGGGCACCGCCCCCGCAGACCAGAGCGATGCCGAAAAGCAGAGCACTAAAACCCTTGGTGTTCATCTTTGTTTCCCAAATTATGACAGAGGAGAAAATCGATATGGGACAATCTCCGCTCGATCAGGCGTGATCCGGCCGGCGCCATTGGCGATATGTCGCGCGCAGCAGCCCGGGGGTTCAAAGGCCGGCCAGGCGGCAGAGCGATCCATGACCCTAAGGGCTTGAACCTCCCAGCTTGCCGGAACGACTCACGGCCGGCTAACCTTCTTCACGAATGAAAGTGATCCATCGTCTCCTGCCACCCCCAATTACAGCGGCGTTCCCCTGACAATGAAGATCTGCGTCTCAGCCGCCCTGGCCGGCCTCCTGATGATGACGGCACCGGCATCTGCCTATCCAGGCCGCAACGATCATGCGCAGGTTCTGCAGGCGGCTATCGACTTTGACGGTCTGGATCCGTACTACCACGCCGACACGCTGCCGGAACGGACGCCGCTGCGCCTTGCCTGCAAGGTCGATCTCTGTGCCGGCCTGGCGCTGACGAAGTTCGGAACGGATGTCGTGGTTCTCCCCCGGGATCGGATCGACGATGCCCAGATGTTGATCGAAACCCTCGACCTGAAGGGCGCCGCATCGCGGGTAACCCTGACCTACCCGGCAGAAGGCATCCGGGCCGATCTGGCGTTGGAGCGCCATGAAGACATCTGGAGGGTCGTAAGAGGGGAAGTGGCGGAGCAATAAGCCGCTTGCGACAAACCTTCTCAGGGCGGGCCGCCACGCTCTCGGTCAGCAACGGCCACAACAATTGATTAAGCTTCGCACCTTTACAATTGTAACATGGTTTCAATCACACCCATATCGGCGAAAGGCTGGTTCTGGCGGGTCGTAGCAATGCTTCTGCTCCTCCTGCTCGGCGCCTTCCTGATGTGGACAGCTATCACATATGCTTGGTTGGCAGGATTCCCGGAGAAAGCCGCCCTGAAGGAGCTTTACACTTGGCTGGCGAACGGCGGGTTTTGGCTGGGTGTTGCTGCCATCATCGGCGCCGTCGCATTGTTAATCTTCTCTATTCGACGTGACAACGCCGCCACTCGCGCGGCACGCCAACGCAGTAACCAAAACTAGGAGTTCATCATGGCCTATGGTTTCAATCCTCCGGGCATCTGGGGGCCGAACGGGCGGGCCTTTTCGCAGGGCGTGATCGCCGGCGAAGGGGTGACGCTCTATGTTACCGGGCAGGTCGCCTGGGACGCGGAGAGCAAGGTCATCGGCCCCGGCGACTGCGCCGCGCAGATGGAAAAGGCCATCGACAACACCCGGGTGATCCTGGAGGCCGCCGGCGGCACCCTGGACGACATCGTCTCCATGACCGTCTACTTCCTGAACCGCGACGACCTGCCGGCGATTCAGCAGGTGCGCGCTCGACACTTCAAGACGCCGACGGCCCCGGCCAGCATCCTCATCCAGGTGCCGGGCCTGGTAATCCCCGAACTGCTGGTGGAGATCGTCCCCATCGCCCTGATCCCCCACAAGCGCTTCAAGCGGCCGGAGAGCTGATCCCCCTCACCCTCCCTCTTCCTTTGTGGAAGAGGGTTGTGAAGGCTTGGCGAGGCAGCGCCGAGCTTAGCCGAAGCTGGGTGAGGGGTAACCGCCCCGCGCCCGCTTAATCCGGCTCTACCGGCCGGTCATACCCTTCGAACTGCGGCAGGCCGTCGGCGATCGTGTAGTAGTCGCCCTTTTGATCGACGAAGATGTGCTTGGTCAGGGTGACGCCGCTGGGCCCGTCGAGGCTGCCGAGGTTGATGCTGACGGCCTCGCCGCCATCGTCCCAGAACAGCACGGAGCCGCAGTCGCGGCAGAACCCGCGCTGCGCGATTTCCGAGGATCGATACCAGGTCAGGCCCCGCGTCTCTGTCAGGGTGAAGTCCGCGCGTTCGGCATCGCTCGCCACCGCAAAATGGCCGCTCTGCCGGCGACAGAGACGGCAATGGCAGGCATGCGCATCGCTCAGCCCGCCCCTGATTTCAAAACGCACGGCACCGCAAAGGCAGCCACCGGAAAGCGTCATAGTCGAACCTCTTTGGCCATCGCTCACCCAATACAGCAGGTTGGCACGGTTCCGGCACCGGCCGGCTGGTCGGCCCATGCTTTTGCCATAGTCTTGAGTTCTAATGGGTCAGGGTCGGCCTGGATAGTGGGAGATGCAGGACGTGCGACTGTGGCTTTGCAGGATGATGGTTCCGGTTTTGGCGGTTATCTGGGCCCTCGCCCCCGATGCCGGCGCCGACGAACCCCTGCCGCCGCCGACGGACCGGGAAATCTGCTCCCCGAACGGGCTCTATTGCGCGGTGATGGACGCCGCGGCAAACGAAACCACGGTTTTCCACCAGGGCCTGCCCCTCTGGCGGCGGCCCGGCTGGTTCCGCGACGCCTTTCTGGCGGACGACGGAGAGCATATGATCGTCGGCTACAGGGGCCTGGAGCTGCTGCAGTGGGATTACCGGCCGGAAACGGTCATGATCTCCTTCTGGCGGCGCGACCGGCTGATTCGCGCGGTACCGCTCTCCGAAGTGATCGAGGACACGGCAAAACTGGAACTCACAACCTCGCACTTTCTTTGGGGGCGGACCGTCGGAATCGATGACTCCAGCCGCTTCGTCGTGGAAACGGTTGAAGATCGGCGCCTCACGTTCGACATAACATCAGGCGCGATGGTCGGGGTGCAGGCGCACCCTTTCCGGCGCTAGATGCTATAGTTCCGGTTGTCAGCTGGAGGGGAGAATCATGGCCTTCGCCATCAAGAACCTGGATCATGTCGTCGTCTGCGTCGCCGACCTGGAGCGCGCCCTGACTTTCTACACCCAGGTACTGGGCTGCCGGGAGGAACGGCGGGTCGAGTCCATCGGCTTGGTGCAACTGCGCGCCGGCGCCTCGATGATCGACCTCATGCAGACCGCGATGGGGCCGGAGGAAGCAGAAGCCATCGGCGGCGGCCACAACATGGATCACTTCGCGGTACGCATCGAACCCTTCGATCCCCCGGCGATCCGCAGCCATCTTGAAAGCCACGGCGTCGACGTCGGCGAGGTGGTGGAGCGCATCGGCGCCGAAGGCAAAGGCCCCTCCCTCTACATCCAGGACCCCGACGGCAACACCGTGGAACTGAAGGGCCCGGCGGTGGGGTAGCCTACCCTTCTTTCCGCCCCACCAGCACATAACTCAGCGGTAGTTGCTGCGGCTGGTTTTCGAACTGCTCGCGGGTGCCGATGTTGTGAGGGAACTCCTCGAAATCCTCGATGGCGAAGCCTGAGGTCACCAGGGCCATGATCACGTCGCTCATCTTGTGGAACATCCAGAAACAGGGCTTGGCGTCGTAGTCTTCCTTGGCCCAGTAGTCGAGGCCGTCGTCGCTGCGGTAGGGGTCGGAACGGAAATAGGATTCGTCCGGCACCGGCGGCAGCCGTTCCTCGCGGTCTTCGTACATGTTGAGGATCGGATGGTCCTCATAGATGAAGATCCGCCCGCCGGGTTTCAGGATGCGCTGCGCCGTGGCGAAGAAGGCCGCGAGGTCGGGCTGCCAGCCGAAGACGCCGATGGTCACCACCGCCAGATCGAAGCGCCCGTCGTAGTCGCTGGGGATCTTGTTGATGTCGGTCTGCACAAGCTCGGCCTCGATACCGCCGGCGGCGGCCAGTTCGCGGCCCTGGTCGAGAAATTCCTCGGCGAAATCGAAGCCGGTGACGCTGGCGGCGCCGAGGTTCTTGATCGACAGCAGCTCCCGCGCGTTGTTGCAGCAGAGCTGCGCCACCGCCCTGCCCTCCAGGCCGATGGCCTGCAAACGTGCGGCCATGGTCTCGTCCAGTACCGAATGGCCGGGCTGGGCGAAACCCTTCAGCAGCGCGGTCCACTGATCGTGTTCGCGATGGTGCGCCGCCGCCTCGTTCCAGGACGCGCGGTTGGCGGCGACGATCTGGTCTTTAGTCAGGGACATGTCAGCACTCTTTCCGTCGCTGTGTTCTTTTCTCTAGGCAGTCAGGCCTCTGCCGTCAATCATTAGGCGGCGGAACAGGCAGACGGAACGGGCAATGGCATCCTTCAAACAGATCTACGCACGCGCAGCCAAGCGCAAGGGCGGCGAAGCGGCCCTGGAAAAGCTGATCGCGGGCAGCAAGCCCAAGAGCAAGGTGGCGCTGAAGAAGCTGGGCGACGACCGCTATCTGGCGGAGATGACCAAGCGCATCTTCCAGGCCGGTTTCGTCTGGCGGGTGGTGGAACAGAAATGGCCGGATTTCGAGGCTGCCTTCCAGAAATTCGATGTCGGGCGCATGGCGCTTCTGTCCGACGAAGACCTGGATGTGCTCAGCCGCGATTCCCGCATCATCCGACACGGCGCCAAGATCGCCGCGGTGCGCCACAACGCGATTTTCCTGAGCGACTTGGCGAGGGAGCACGGCAGCGCCGCCAGGTTCTTCGCCGACTGGCCGTCAGAGGATATCGTCAATCTCTGGGCGCTGCTGAAAAAGCGCGGCGCGCGCCTGGGCGGCTACACCGGGCCTTACTTCCTGCGCTTCATGGGCAAGGACAGCTTTCTGCTGTCGCCCGATGTGACGGCGGCGCTGATCCGCGCCAAGGTGGTGGACAAGAACCCCACCGGCAAGGCCGACCTCGCCAAGGTGCAGGCGGCCTTCAACGGCTGGCAGCAGGAAACCGGCCGCTCCCTCACCCAGCTCAGCCGCATCCTCGCCAATTCCATCGACGCCCCGCGCGAGAAGTAAGCCCCTCACCCTCCCGCTGCGCAGGACACTGAAGCCCCCTCACCCTCCCGCTGCGCGGGCCCCTCCCTCTCCCACAAAGGGGAGAGGGAAATAGAGCCGACTCGACCTTATTTGTTTCCCCCTCTCCCCTCCGTGGGAGAGGGTCGGGGTGAGGGGGAAATCGGCATCCCGCGCAGCAGGGGGCACTAAACTTGCGGTAACCGCCCCTCCAGCAGGTCGCGGTGGCCGAGGAAGGCTTCTGCCATGAAATCCATGAAGGCGCGCACCCGGGCAGTGGCGCGCAGGTCTTCGTGGGTTAGGATCCAGATGTCCCAGGCCGGTTCCGGCTTGCCCGGCGGCACCCGGCGCAGATCGGCCTCCGTATCGCCCATGAAGCAAGGCAGCATGGCCAGACCCATGCCCGCCTTGGCAGCGGCCAGCTGCACCATGGCGTTATTCAGCCGCCCGCGCACCGAGGCGTTGGGGAATGAGCTGTCGCGCACCCAGCGCGGATGGCGGCTGCGGTCGTCCCAGCCGATCCAGGTGACCGACTCCGGGGCATGCTCCGGGTCGTGGCGGGACAGATAATCGCGCGAGGCATAGGTCGCCCGGGCATAGGTGATGATCTTGCGGCCGATCAGGGGCTCCGGCGGGTCGCGGGTGATGCGGATCGCCACGTCCGCCTCGCGCCGGCCGAGATCAAAAGGGGTATAGGAAATCGCCACTTCGAGATTGATGTCGGGATAGCGCTCCCCGAAGGCCACCAGATCGGGCATCAGCAGCTTCGCCGCCAGCAGATCGGGCATGGTCACACGCAGGTCGCCGCGCAGCCGCGCATCCTGGCCCAGCACCCGGCGTTGGAGACCGTTCACCGCCTCTTCCAGGCGCCTTGCGGTCTGGATCATGTCTTCGCCGAAGGGCGTCAGCACATAGCCGTCGGGCAGGCGCTCGAAAAGGCGCACCCCCAGGGTCTGCTCGAAGGCATCGATACGGCGCGACACCGTGGAATGACTGACCCCCAGCCCGGTGGCGGCGCCACGCACCGACTTCTCCCGCGCCAGGGCCAGAAAGATACGCAGATTGTCCCAATCCATCTCTACAGGCCCATCCGATGCTACCCCACCTCGTGCTCTACGCCATTTGTTGCTGGTGCAAAATTGCACCAGCAAGGCGCAGATGTCGATCTTTCATTCGCCACCCAGTATCGCATATGGAAGAGGGAGAACGGCCGGCGCGAAACGGCGCGGGAGGCGATGCTGAAAGACGGAACACAGATGACCGGGGAACCGCAGCTTGGCCTTTGCCGTTTCAGGCCCGCAGGCCTGTTCCATCATCCGGCGGCCCATCATGCCGCGTCATCGAAGCTTCTTCAAAACGACACAAAGTGGCAAGCGGCCCCGCCCATCCTGTGCTTTGTTCCGATGCGTGAAAGCGCAGCGAACAAGAAATCGGGAATAGGGACCGGCCTGCAGCGTCTCACCACAGACAGGTAAAGGGGGATTTCCATCATGCGGCAGGCAGCGAACACGGCACTGCAAGACAGCGGTGCCCCGGAACCAATGGCCGACAAAGCCGTCGCCGAGTCGCCCGTCACCGAATCGGCGGGCCTGCCTGCCGGGGGGAACGACCCCGATGCGGCGCAGCGCCGCCGTCTGCACGACGCCTTTGTCGCGGTGCGCGCGCGCAGCCTCACCCTGGCCGCCCCGCTTTCGCCGGAAGACATGGTCGCCCAGTCGATGGAGGACGCCAGCCCGGCCAAGTGGCATTTGGCCCACACAAGCTGGTTCTTCGAAACCTTCATCCTGCAGGACCATGATCCCGGTTACCGGGTGTTCCGCGAAGGTTACGGCTATCTCTTCAACTCCTATTACGAAGCGGTGGGCGCCCGCCATGCCCGGCCGCGCCGCGGCCTGCTGACCCGCCCGCCGGTGGCCGAGGTGATGGCTTATCGCCGCCACGTCGATCAGGCGATGGAGAAGCTGGTTGAGGCGGCGCCCCTGGAGGCCTGGCTGCAGATCGCGCCGCTTCTGGAACTCGGCCTGCATCATGAGATGCAGCACCAGGAATTGCTGCTCACCGACATCCTGCACCTTCTGGCGCAGAACCCGCTGCACCCGGCCTATCGCGACAGCGCCCCCGATGAAGGACAGGTCGCCCCGCCGCTGGTCTGGTGCGACTACGACGGCGGCGTTGTGGAGATCGGCCACGACAGCAAGGGTTTTGCCTTTGATTGCGAAGGCCCGCGCCACGAAACCCTGCTGCAGCCCTTTGCCCTGGCCTCGCGCCTGGTGACCAACGCCGAGTGGCTGGCCTTCATGGAAGACGGCGGCTACCGCAAACCGGGCCTCTGGCTTTCCGACGGCTGGGCGCGCTGCCAGGCCGAAGGCTGGGGCGCCCCGCTGTACTGGGAACCGAAGGACGGCGGCTGGACCGCCATGAGCCTGCAGGGCCTGCGCCTGATCGACCCCGACGCACCGGTCTGTCACGTCAGCTTCTACGAGGCCGAAGCCTACGCCCGCTGGGCCGGCCTGCGCCTGCCGCTGGAGGCCGAGCTGGAATTGGCGCTTGGCAACGCCACCCTGACCGGCAACCTTCTGGAAAGCGACGTCCTGGCGCCCCGGGTGGCGCCCCCGGTAACGACGGCGCAGGGCGGTCTGGCAAGGCCTAGCCAGCTTGTCGGGGATGTCTGGGAATGGAGCCAGAGCCCCTACAGCCCCTACCCCGGCTTCCGCGCGCCCGAAGGCGCGGTCGGCGAGTACAACGGCAAGTTCATGTGCAACCAGTTCGTTCTGCGCGGCGGTTCCTGCGTCACGCCCCAAGCGCAACTGCGCGCCAGCTATCGCAATTTCTTCTATCCCCATCAGCGCTGGCAGTTCACCGGCCTGAGACTGGCAAAGGACAGACAATGACAGCAGTGGCAGAAACGGTTCTGGACGCCAAGACGGAACCCCGGCCCATCGACGAGGCTTTCCTGGCCAGTGTTCTGAGCGGCCTTTCGAAGCGGCAGAAAACCATTGAGAGCAAGTACTTCTATGACGCCAGGGGCTCGCAGCTGTTCGATGCCATTACCGATCTTGACGAGTACTATCTGACCCGCGCCGAAACCGCCCTGCTGAAAGAACAGTCGGCTGAAATTGCAACACTGATCGGCACCGGCGCCACCCTGGTGGAGTTCGGCAGCGGTTCATCGGTGAAAACGCGGATTCTGCTGGATGCCCTGGCCGCGCTGCGCCTTTACGTGCCCATCGACATTTCCGGCGAGCACCTGGACGCCGCGGCGAAGCAGGTGGCGGCGGACTTCAGCCTGCCGGTGATCCCACTGCACGCGGACTACACAAGCCGCTTCACCCTTCCCCATCAGGTGTCCCGCGACCGGCTGGTCGGCTTCTTCCCCGGGTCGACCATCGGCAATTTCGAGCCGGACGAGGCGGCGGCTTTTCTCGACCGTGTCCGCAGTCTGCTCGGCCCCGCTGCGCGCTTGCTGGTCGGGGCCGATCTACAGAAAGACCCGGCGCGCCTGGAAGCCGCCTATGACGATGCGCAGGGCGTGACCGCGGCTTTCAATCTCAACCTTCTGGTCCGCATCAACCGCGAGCTCGGCGGCGACTTCAGTCTCGAGGCCTTCCGGCACAAGGCGCTCTACAACGCCGAGGAAGGGCGCGTCGAGATGCATCTGGTAAGCCTGGCGGATCAAAGCCTTTCCCTCGGCGGACGGCAGATCGATTTTACCGCCGGCGAGACCATCCACACCGAGAACTCCTACAAATACAGCCTCGAGTCTTTTCGGGAACTGGCACAACGCGGCGGCTGGCGCAGCGAAGCCGCCTGGACCGACCCGGAGGGCCTGTTCAGTTTCCACGCGCTGATTGCGGAATAATCAGGGGTTTTTCCGGCGCCTAAACGTTGAAGTGCCAGTGGACCGGCGGGCGGCCCATCACCTCCGTGCGGATGGAGGCGATCTGGTCGCCCAGCAGGCAGCCGAGATAGGCGGTGCGCAGGTCGGGCCCGCCGAAGGCCAGACTTGAGATGTTGCGCAGCTTCCTGCCGCTGTTCCGGTCGAGATGCGGGCGGTCCATGACGCCGTCCTGAAAGGCCTTTTCCACCTCGGCCAGGTGGTCGGGGTCGCAATCCTCCAGGATCAGCTTCTGGCTGCCGTCCGGGGCCACCCGGATCACCCGGTTGCTCACGATGCTGGTGACCCAGAGGTGGTCTTCCATGTCAAAGGCAAGGCCGTCCGGGAAGGTCCCGGGGCCGAACTCGGTAACCACCTCCTTGTCGGTCAGGTCGCCGCGCCGGCCGATGCGAAAACGGCTGAGACGGCGGGCGAAAGTCTCGTTCACATAGAGCCACAGACCCTGGCTGTCGATGGCCAGTTCGTTGGTGTAGCCCAGGCCGTCGGCGACGATGCGCGCGCCGTGGCCATCGATCAACACGATGAAACCGTCATCGACGTCCGGGCGGTAGCCCAGCGCCCGCGGGCTGCGCCTTGTCGAAACCGTCACCCAGACGCGGCTGCGGTCATCGATCAACACGAAATTGGTGGCCGGCAGGTCGATACCGTCGACCTGGCGCAGCACTTCGCTCAGCTTGCCATCACGGTCGAGCCGGAAAACCCCGCCGGAGTCGTCGAGGTTGGCGATGAGGAAGGAACCGTCCCGTTGCAGGGCGATGCCATTCGGCTTGATCGTCTCGACACCACCCGGTGCCTGAAACAGTTCCTGCTCACCGAAGGTCCGTGACAGCGCCACCCCGCCGCGCCAATCGGCGCTGAAGATATCGCCGCTTGAGGTACAGAGCAGACACTCCGGGCGCACAAGGCCGCTGCCGAACAAGGTAACGTCATCAAGGCTTAGGGCCGCTTGGCTGTCGGGCAAGGTTTCCTCCTGTGAATCAGCGGCGAACCTACTATAGTTTCGCCCGAGCTGCCCAGCGCGAAGAGAGGCCTTAAGATGATGGATGCCCAAGCCGTTCTCGGCTTCTGGTTTGCCGAAGGACGGGACAAGCAGTGGTTCGGCGGCGGCGAGGCTTTCGACCAGGAAGTGCGCGAGGCCCTGTTAGCGGCCTATGACGTGGCGCTCACTGGGGGTTATGAAGCCTGGCGCGAATCGCCGCAAGGTTGCCTGGCGCTTTGCATCCTGCTGGATCAGGTGCCGCGCAACATTTTTCGCGGCACCCCCAAAGCCTTCGCCAGCGACGCGACAGCCCTGGCGCTGACGCGTCACGCCCTGGACCGCGGCTTCGATTCGCAGCTCAGCCAGGTCGAACGGCTGTTTCTCTATCTGCCGCTGGAACACAGCGAGGATCTTGGTGACCAGGAACGCTGCCTGCGGCTTACAGCGGACCTCACCGACAACCCCGAGTGGCTGACCTATGCCGAAGCGCACCGCAGTGTCATCGCGCGCTTCGGGCGCTTTCCCCACCGCAATGCGATCCTCGGCCGGGAAAACTCGGCTGAGGAAGAAGCCTTCTTGGCCGAACCCAATTCCTCCTTCTAACCCTCGATCAGCTTTTCCAGATCAGGCAGGCGGTCGGCCTCCTCCACCGGTTTGTCCCAGCGAATGCGGTGGATGCGGGGAAAGCGCATGGCAACGCCGGATTTGTGGCGCTTGGAGCGATGCACGGCATCGAAGGCAACCTCCAGCACCACGCCGGGCTTCACCGCCCGCACCGGCCCGAAGCGCTCCGTGGTATTGGCGCGCACCCACTTGTCGAGCTGCAGCAGTTCCTCGTCGGTGAAACCGGAATAGGCCTTGCCGACGGGCACCAGTTCCGGCGCACCGTCCTCTCCGGTTCGCCAGGCACCGAAGGTGTAGTCGGAATAAAGCGAGGAGCGTTTGCCGTGGCCGCGCTGGGCGTACATCAGCACGGTATCGAGGGTGAGCGCATCGCGCTTCCACTTGAACCAGGGGCCCTTGGGCCGCCCGGCAACATAGGGGCTGTCGCCAAGCTTCAGCATCAGGCCCTCGATGGAGCGCGCCCGCGCGGTTTCCCGTAGCGATGCCAGGTCGTCCCAACCGCCGAAGCCGAGCAGGGGCGAGAGGTCGATACGCGCCGGCTGCACCGCGGCGTACCAGGCCTCCAACCTGAGGCGGCGTGCATCAAAAGACTGCGCACGCAGATCCTCGTCACCATCGAAAAGGATGTCATAGACCCGCAGATGGGCCGGAAAGTCCTGCAACATCTTCGCCGTTACCCGCTTGCGGTTGAGGCGCTGCTGCAGATCGTTGAAGGGCGCAATCTCGCCGTCGCGCGCGACCAGCAATTCGCCGTCCAACACGGCATCGAAGTCGGCACTGCCCATCAGATCAGGGAAGGCCTGGGTGATCTCGTCGCCGGAGCGCGAGAAGAGCCGCGCCTCGCCACCGCCGGCGGCCAGCTGCACGCGGATGCCATCCCACTTCCACTCCGCGCGATAGGCCGCGGGATCGAAGTTCTCCAGCTCAGCCTCGTCCAGGGGGTTGGCCAGCATGAGGGGGCGAAAGGCGCGGCGCAGGTCGATGGCGGGGGCTGCCGCCCTGCCCTCCAGCCAGGCGAAAACCTCGGTGAAGGGGGGCGTTACGCCGTGCCAGATCTCTTCGATCTCTTCCAGACCCGCATCGCCCAGCTGCGCCAGGGCGGTCTTGGCGAGACGCGCCGAGACGCCGACCCGAAGACCGCCGGTGATGAGTTTCAGGAAGGCCCAGCGGCCGTTGGCGTCCAGCGCATCAAGCCAACCCTCGACAAGACGCGGCGAGTCCGAGCGGCTGGCGGTCGAGAGCCGCTCCACCACCTCGGCCAGTTCCGGTGGCCGGTTCGCGCCCGGCCGCTCCGGCCAGATGAGCGCAACCGTCTCCGCCATGTCGCCGACGAAATCGTAAGACCAGCCGTAGAGCACCGGGTCGACACGCTGTTCGACCAGGCCGCGGATCATCGCCGGCTTGGCGGTGGCAAAGTCGAGTCGCCCAGTCAGCGCCGCCAGCGCATAGCCGCGGTCCGGGTCCGGCGCCGCGCGGAAGTAGTCGGCCATGAGGGTCAGCTTGGCGTTGCGTCCCGGCGTATAGGACAGGCGGTCAAGCAGTTCGGCGAAGACCCTCACGTCTTGGTTTCCTCCGACGGTGGCGCCTCTTCCTGTTCTTCCTCGCCACGGCCGATGAGGGCGAGCGCACGAGCACGGATACCCTTGCCCGTCGCGTAGTGGACCAGCGCTTCCTCGTTACCATGAGTCACCCAGACCTCCGGCGCAGCCACATCCTCCAGCGTCTGCACCAGTTCATCCCAATCGGCGTGGTCGGAGAGGATCAGCGGCAGTTCGGCCCCGCGCTGCTTGGCGCGGGCACGCACCCGCATCCAGCCGGAGGCCATGGCCGTCAGCGGATCCGGCAGACGCCGCGACCAGCGGTCGTTGAGGGATGAGGGCGGCGCCAGCACGATCTCGCCCGCCATCTCCGCCTTCGGGGTATCGCCGACCGGTTTCAGCAGCCCCAGGTCGACGCCGAGATCACGGTAGAGATCGCAGAGCCCCTGCAGCGCGCCATGAATGTAGAGTGGCCGTTCGTAGCCGGCGTTGCGCAGCAGCGCGATGACCCGCTGCGCCTTGCCCAGGCTGTAGGCACCGACCAGGATCGAACGCTCGGGAAACTGGCGCTGCGCCGTCAGCAGCTTGGCGATCTCGTCCTCGTCCGGCGGATGACGAAAGACCGGCAGGCCAAAGGTCGCCTCGGTAATGAAGACATCGCAGGGCCTGGGCTCGAAAAGCGCGCAGGTGGGATCGGACCGGCGCTTGTAGTCGCCGGAGACGATGATGCGGCAACCCCGCCACTCCAGCACCGCCTGGGCGCTGCCCAGCACATGCCCGGCCGGCAGGAAGGAGAGTTTCACCCCGCCGATATCGCGGATCTCGCCGTAGGCCAGAGGCTCCAATGCATCGCCCGCCTTGTTGGCGTAACGGCTTTTCATGATCGCCAGGGTCTCGGGCGTCGCCAACACAGCGCGGTTGCCGGGGCGGGCGTGATCGGCATGGCCGTGCGTCACTACCGCGCGTTCCACCGGACGGTGCGGATCGACGTAAAAGTCGCCCGGCTCGCAATAGAGCCCGCGCTCGGTTACCTTGAGCCAGGATTCAGGTTTCACGGACACCATATTCAATGACGGATGACTTTGTTCTGCATGAAGGCCTCGCCGCCGATTGTATCACGCTTGACGACTGGCCGCTCTGCCGCGTGCTGCTGATGAACGACGCAACCTACCCCTGGCTGATCCTGGTGCCGCGGCGCCCGGGCCTGCGTGATTTCCACGATGTCGGCGCTGGCGACATGCCCCGCTTCACAGACGAAATCGGCAAAGCATCCCGCGCCCTGCAGTCCGCCTTCAAGGCCGAAAAAATGAACCTGGCCGCCCTGGGCAATATGGTCCCGCAGCTCCACGTGCACATTATCGCCCGCTTCACCAGCGACCCCGCCTGGCCCGGCCCGATCTGGGGCAAGGTCCCGGCCGCGCCCTATGAGCCCGGTGCCTTGCAGGTGCGTGTCGACCTGCTGAAGGAGGCATTCGAGGAGACCTGATCGGGCATGGCCTCGCCCCCGCGACCCTCACCCGACAGCGGCGACAACGCTCAATTAACATTTGCGTGCAATGCTCGACCTTTGGCATGCTCAGCGGTTGAGAGGAGACCCCGTGCCCGACACTGACTCACTTGCTCAGAGAACCGTCCTGCATGTCGGCTGCGGAAGTTGGCGGCCGGGGGCGCTTCATGCAGCCTATGAAGGCGAGGGCTGGCGCGAAATCCGCCTGGATTTCAACCCGAGTACCAAACCCGATATCGTCGCCTCCATGACGGACATGAGCGCCGTCTCCACCGATTCGGTGGATGCGATCTGGAACTCCCATGCCTTGGAACATCTCTACAGGCATGAGGTTCCGGTTGCGCTGCGGGAGTTTTTCCGCGTTCTTCGTCCCGGCGGTCACGTCCTGATGAGAATGCCTGACCTGCAGAAAGCAGCCGCCCTGATCGTTGAGAAAGGACCGCTGTCGACCGCCTATACCTCTCCCTCCGGCCCCATCACCCCGCTCGACATTCTGTACGGGCACGGCGCCTCCATCGCGCGTGGTGAGACCGGCATGGCCCACAAGACCGGGTTTACGATGGAAAGCCTCGCCCACCATCTGACGAACGCTGGCTTCGCGAACGTGAAGGCTACCCAAAAAGGTTTCGACCTTTGGGCGCGCGGCGAAAAGCCAGACCCGACTGCCACGGCCTGACGCCCCTCTCCCGATCTGCGTTCTGCACCGCTTCCCGAAGGGCCGCCGGCAAAGTCGTGAGTTAAATCGTCACTGGCAAGAAAACCCTGGAGGGCCCCCTGGGCTGAGAAGGCCTGATCCGCTAAGGGCGCTTTGAACCGCCGGGGCCGGCGGTGCGACCCAGAAGGGAAACCGCCAGGTAAAGAGTCGAGATCTGCATGCCCGAACATCAGAGAATTCTGCGAAAAATCTTATTTCTTAGCAGCGGGATGCTGCTGGGCTCCGGGCTGATCGCCGGCGACCTCCTGACCTACTTTCAGGAGCCCGGTGTACTCTTTTACAGTGGCTTGGCGGTTCTCGCCGTATCTGGATTTTTAGCCGCCGCCTGGGTGTTCGGGGCCGTCGAAGCCCTGACCTCCACAGCCATCTCCGAGTTTCCACCCCTATGGCTGCTGATCTACAGCCTGGCGGTGATCCTGTTGATCGTCCTGCTGCCGCTGGCGCTTATGATCCTGGGCTTTCGCTATCGGCGCGCCCGGCGGCGCTTCAATCAAGAAGAAGCGGACCGCCCGGCCGCTTGAAGCGGAGCCGCTTACATGGAGATCCTGAGGTTGGAAACCTGCGTGGCGATGTCACGGAAAGCCTGCCTCAATTCAGTCCCGCTCGACGGCAAGTAGACGTGATCCGCGTCTGTCGCGCAGTTGTTCACGAAGTCCGTGGCCCCTGAGGTGCTGGCGACCTCAAGCCCCACGGTATAGACCTCGACGCCTTCGGCCTTCATGTTGTCACAGAGCGCCTGAGCCTGTTCGAAGGCGGAACCGTTCGTGGCATCCTGGTTGATCTTGTGTCGCGCGAAGCCGCTGCTGTTGCCGCCGGTCGAGTTCTGGGCAATCACACCGTCGCTGTAGATGGTGTTGAAATCGCCGTCGGTCATGATCACCACGACTTTCAGCACCTCCCGGCCCAGGTGGATCTCGCCGTAGTCCTTCGGCTGGCTGTCGGTGGGCCAGAGATAGCTGAAGTTCGGTGCTATCAGGTACCACCCCCAGGCGACGCCGATCTGGCCTGCGGTGGACCCTGCGGGTTGCAGTGCATTGATATTGTTTTGCAGGGTCGTCTTGTTGCTCGTCAAGGGAACGATGGTCGGTGTGGGACAGACGTTGCTGGAGCTGGACGGAAACTGCTTGCCCAAGGGTGCGAGGCTCGGCGGGGCATCAGTCGAAAGATGAGGGCCAGGCCGCTCGGTCACGCAGGTACTGATGTCATGCGTGGTCCAATCATTGTCGCTCGCCCTTCTGAATCGGAACTCGTCGCAGGTCGGCGCAGCGGGATAGGTGCAGGTTCCGCTGGTGACGGTGCCGCGCACCTGATCGGCATAGGCGCCGACATTGACGGCGTTGGAATAAGGAACGAGCGCCACCTTCGAATAGAACGGGTCCTGCTGGTCCTGGACGACGATATCGACCAGTTCGTTGGCTGCAGCCCTCAGGGCGACAATCTTCGAACCATCCATCGAACCGGTGACGTCGAGGACCAGGGCAACCTCTACATCACGCGATGAAAGCGTCGCTTCTGCGGTCGCCGAGATATCGGTGGAGTCCGTACCGAGGACACGCATGATGAAGGTCGGAATGGTCGCCTTCGCGGTCACCGTAACCGTTCGTGCCTCGTCGTTCGGTACGATCTGCAGCGGTGCAAGCACCGAGCCCATATAGCCGGCCTGAAAGTTAGCGTCGAAGAATCTCTGGATGTCCGCATCACGGTTCGGACTGGAAAAAGCGCGCGCGCCGGCCAGAGCCGCGGCGTCGACTGCCGCAGCCAACTGCGACCTCACATTGTAGGCAACAGAAGTGTCAATAGCGATGCCGACGCATCCCAGGATCGCGACAACGCTGAACGCGAAAAAGATGCTGAGATTGCCATGGGTATCGCGCCGGAAGCGCGCCCATTGTCGCTGTGCATTTTTCATTGTCTGACCCATCGCGGGGTTGCTCCCCGGAAATTCCTTCGCATCCAGGCTAGGGTAGCGACCGAGCGTCAATAGAACGTTAAGCTTTAGCAAGCACTTACGACGCATTTGTGTAAATTTGCGGGCGCTGTAGAAAGCCCTGTTGGGCCTTTGGCAACGCTCACTTCATTCACCTTCACCCATCTCACCGACCGGTCTACTCTGGCCCCCGTGAACCAGCCAGCCCTTCTCGACGAGTCCAAGCTTTCCGTCCTGCCGCCGGTCTTTGCCGACTGGTTCCACAGGCGCGGCTGGCAGCCGCATCCCCATCAGCTGCAGATGCTGCGGGCGGCCGAGGCGGGCGAGTCCGCGCTGCTGATCGCCCCGACCGGGGGCGGCAAGACCCTGGCAGGCTTCCTGCCCAGCCTGGTGGCGCTGGCGGCCCAGTCTTCCAATGGAGAGCCGCACGAGGGACTTCATACCCTCTACATCTCACCGCTGAAGGCCCTGGCGGTGGATATCCACCGCAATCTGACCCAGCCGATCGAGGAAATGGGGCTGGATGTCACCTGCGAGACCCGTACCGGCGACACGCCCCAATCCAAGCGCCAGCGCCAGCGCCGCAAGCCGCCGGGTATCCTGATGACGACGCCGGAATCCCTGGCCCTCTTGCTGTCGTACTACGACGCCCCCCAGGTCTTCGGAAACCTCAGCTGCGTGGTGATCGACGAGCTGCACGCCATCGCCGGCAGCAAGCGCGGCGATCTGCTGGCGCTGGGTCTGGCACGACTGGAGACTTTGAGTCCCGGCTGCCGCAGGGTTGGCCTCTCGGCCACGGTGCACGACCCGGACTGGCTGGCCGGCTGGCTCTCGCCCACAGCCGATCCATCGGGCGTGCGCCCGATCATCGGCCGCGACGGGGCCAAGGCCGAGGTCAGTATCCTGACCACAAAAGAGTACCTGCCCTGGTCCGGCCACATGGCTGTCCACGCCATCGCCGAGGTCTACGAGAAGATCAAATCAGCCGGAACCACCCTGGTCTTCGTGAACACCCGCGCCCAGGCCGAACTGGTGTTCCAGGAACTCTGGCGGCTTAACGACGACGGCCTGGCCATCGCCCTGCACCACGGCAGCCTGGCGGTGGAGCAACGCCGCAAGGTGGAGGGGGCCATGGCGGCGGGGCGGTTGCGCGCCGTCGTCGCCACCTCCTCCCTCGACCTCGGCATCGACTGGGCCGCCGTCGATCTCGTGGTCCAGGTCGGCGCGCCCAAAGGCTCGGCCCGGCTGCTGCAACGCATCGGCCGCGCCAATCACCAGCTCGACCAGCCGAGCCGCGCGCTGCTGGTACCGGCCAACCGCTTCGAGGTGCTGGAATGCCGCGCCGCCCTGGAAGCGGTGGAGGCGCGCAGCCTTGACGGCGACCCGCCCAAGCCCGGCGGCCTTGATGTGCTCTCACAGCACATCCTGGGAACCGCCTGCGCCGGGCCCTTCGATGCCGACCAACTTTACCAAGAAGTCATCACAGCTTATCCCTATAAGCATTTGAAAAAGAACGATTTCGATCGCACCCTGGACTTCGTCGCCTCAGGCGGCTACGCGCTGAAATCCTATGAGCGCTATCGCCGCTTAGGCCTTGATGCACATGGCTTTTACCGCGTTTCCAACCTTTCGCATGTAAAGCGCTATCGCATGAACGTCGGCACCATCGTCGAGGCGCCGGTCTTAAAGGTGCGTATGAGGAACGGCCGCGTTCTGGGTGAAGTCGAAGAATATTTTGTGAATGCACTGCTGCCGGGCGACAGCTTTATCTTCGCCGGGCAACTGCTCGCCTTTGAAGGCCTGCGGGACAACACCGTACTGGTCAGCCGCGCCAAGGGCGGCGACCCCAAGGTGCCCGCCTATGCCGGCGGGCGGCTGCCGCTCTCGACCCATCTGGCGGAGCGGGTGCGCGGTATCCTGGGCAACCCGGACCGCTGGCGCGACCTGCCCCCGGCGGTGGCCGAATGGCTGCGGCTGCAGCAGTGGCGCTCGGTCCTGCCCAACCCTTCGGGCCTGCTGGTGGAGACCTTTCCCCGCGGCGAAAAAGAGTTTCTGGTCGCCTACTGCTTCGAGGGCCGCAACGCCCACCAGACCCTGGGTATGCTGCTGACCAGGCGTATGGAGCGGGCCGGCCTCGCCCCCCTCGGCTTCGTCGCTACGGACTATGTGATCGCAGTCTGGAGCCTGAAGCCCGCCGAGGATCTGGCCGCCCTCTTCGACGAGGACATGCTGGGCGACGACCTGGAGGAATGGATGGCCGAGTCCTCCATGCTGAAGCGGACCTTCCGCAAGGTCGCCGTGATCGCCGGGCTGATCGAGGCCCGCGCGCCGGGACAGGAAAAATCCGGTCGACAGGTGACCTTCAACGCCGACCTCATCTACGACGTTTTACGCAAGCACGAGCCCAATCACATCCTGCTGCAGGCAACCCGCGCCGAGGCCGCCGGCGGCCTGACCGACATCGGCCGCCTGGCGGAGATGCTGAAGCGGGTGAAGGGCCGGATCGAGCATCGCCGGCTGGACAAGATCTCCCCCCTCGCCGTCCCGGTGCTGCTGGAGATCGGCAAGGAACAGGTCAGCGGCAGCGGCCTGGACGAACTCCTCGACGAGGGCGCCCAGGCCCTCATCGACGAAGCGACCGAGGGCCTGGCCCCCGGCCGGGGCCAGGCGGAACTGCCGCTTTAGCTGCTGAAGGATTCAAAGAGTTTGTTACACCGCCCTTCGAGATGGCCTTTCAGGCCTCCTCAGGGTGAGGCCAGACCTTGGGGTGATTGACCTCATGCTGAGGAGCGCAGCGTCTCTAAGCACGAGGTCAATCATTTGCCCGCATATCAACCGCCAGCCAGCGCATGGACCTTGGCGATCAGGCCGGCCGGGAAGACCTTGCCGTCGAATTCCTCCGCCACCGAAGCGCGGACCCTATCGCGAAACACCGCCCGCTCAGCCTCCGTCAATTCGACGATGGTCATGCCCTTGGCGACCAAGTCGGCCTCCAGGGTCTGCGTGAACTCGACCATGGTCTTGGTGGCGACCGCCGCCGCCTCCGTCGCGGCCTGCCGCAGAACCTGCTGGTCTGCCGCCGAAAGCTTTGCCCAGGACGGCTCGCGGATCAGGAAAGGCAGCGCCGACATCTGATGCTGCGTCTTGATGAGGTACTTCTGCACCTCATAGAAGCCGGCGGCATAGAGCACGGGGATCGGGTTCTCCTGCCCGTCGACAATGCCCTGGCGCAGGGCCTGAAAGGTCTCCGGCCAGGCAACCGGCGTCGGCGCCGCCCCCAGGCCGCGCACCGTGGCCAGCGACATGCTGTTCGGCACGGCGCGGATCTTCAGGCCCGACAGGCCCTCGGGGCTGCGCACCTCGACCTTTGCGGTGGTCAGATTGCGGGTGCCGTAGAAGAAGTGCGAGAGAATGCGCAGGTTCCCCTTCTCAAGCAGCTCCCCGGCCCAGGCCTGACCGAACTCGGCGCTTTCCAGCAGGCGTTGCTGATGCTCCGGGCTCTCGAACATGTAGCCGCCGGTCACGATGGAGAACTCCGGCACGATGTCGGCCAGCATGTTGAAGGGTGTAAAGCTCATGTCCACGGCACCGGACTGCACCTGGGCGAAGAGCTTGCGGTTGTTGCCGAGCTGGCCCGCCGGAAAAATCTTCACCGCGATCCGGCCGTCGCTGAGCGCGGCGACGCGTTCGCGGAAGGTTTCCGCCCCGATGTAGGCGGGATCACCCTCCTTCACCACATGGGCGAGGCGCAGGGTCACCTCCTGGGCAACCGCTGCAATGGGCGAGAACGCCATTGCCGCGGCAAAGGCGGCGGTCAGCAGTCTGCCTGACGGTTTCAGGCCGGATGGCTTCAGGTTGTATCGCATGATGTTCCTCCTCTTGATGTCTTTTGGACCTCTTATGGTGCTTGTGCGGTGCCTCAGAAACCGGCTGCCCGGGGGATGGCGGTGACGATCCAGGGAAAATAGGCCATGAGAAAAAGCGAGATGATGAGGGGTGCCAGAAACGGCAGCACCGCGCGGAAGATCCGCGTCACGCTGAAGCCGGTGATATCGCGCATGACGAACAGGGACAGGCCGATGGGCGGAGTGAACTGGCCGATCATGATGTTGAAGACCATCACCACGCCGAAGTGCACGGGATCGAGCCCGTACTGCTGCTCCGCGATGGGCGCCAGCATCGGCGCCAGTACCAGCAGGGGAATCGCGTTCTCCAGGATCGCCCCCAGGATCAGATTGACGATGATGCAGACCAACAGAAAAAGCGCGACTGATTCGATATGGGCCTCGATCAGCGCGGCCAGCATCTGCGGCACCTCGCCGAAAGTGGCGACCCAGCCGAAGAGAAAGGCCGTCGCAATGACGAAGAGCAGGCGCGAGGCGGAGAGCGTCACGTCGCGCAGAACCTCCAGGAAGGCCGGAAAACTCAGGCTCCGGTAGACGACGGTGGCGATGAAAAGGCCGTAGAGCACGGAAACGGTCGCCGCCTCGGTCGGGCTGAACCAGCCGAACGCCATGCCGCCGACGATAATGAAGGGCGTGAAGAGCGGCGGGGCCGCGCGCAGGAACGATATCCCCAGGGCGCGCCAGCCCGCCCAGACATCCACCCGGTAACCGCGCCGCAGGCCGACAAAGAAGACATAGACCATCAGGCTTGCCGCGATCAGAAAGCCCGGCAGGATACCGCCGAGAAAAAGCCCGGAGATCGAGACCCCCGCGGTCACGCCATAGAGCACCATGGGCAGACTGGGCGGCAGGATCGGCCCGATGGCGGCAGAGGACAGCGTTACCCCGATCGTAAAGTCGGCGTCATAACCCTTGCGGGTCATGGCCTTGTATTCGATCTCACCCAGGCCGGCGACGTCGGCCAAAGTCGATCCGGACATCCCGGCAAAAACCAGGCTGGAGGCCACGTTGACATGGCCCAGCCCGCCGGGCACACGGCCGACCAGGTTGTTGGTAAAGTCGAAGATACGGTCGGAAATGCCGGACGCGGTCATCAGCTTTCCGGCAAACATGAACAGCGGAACGGAGATCATGGTGAAGCTGTTCAGCGACAGCGCGAGTTCGTGCACCATCAGCGAAATGGGCAGGCCGTTGACCAGGATGTAGATCATCGAGCAGAGCAGCATCGCATAGGCGATGGGAAAGCCGAGCACGATGACGACAATCGACACCGCAATCATCACCATCGTGAAGGGATCGGCGCTCATGTGCCGCCGCCCAGCGCGCGGCGCAGCCGCCTGACGGCATTGCGGACGACGAAAACCGCCATCGCCGCCGCGGCCATCGGCGTCACTGCGATCAGCACATTCAAGGGGATGCCGAGCGCCGGTGTTCGCTGGTAGGCCGTCTCCTCCAGCGTCGTCCAGCCGCCGGCCACGATCGCGACGAGGCAGGCCAGCACGGCAATATCGAAAAGGCCGTAGATAATGGCAAGGGGCACTGGCGGCAGGATGCTGTCGAGCAGTTCTACGCGGATCTGGCTGTCGCGGCGCTGCACCGCGATGATCCCCAGGAAGGTCATCCAGATGACCAGCGCCGAGGTCAGTTCTTCGGTCCAGGTCAGCGGCAGGGTCAGGACGAAGCGCACCACGACCTGCAGGCTGCAGAGCACCAGAAAGCCCAGGAATATGATCATGCTGAACAGCAGGTCCGGCTGACGGATCAGCTCCCGGGCAACATGACGCAGGGTTTTGTCGCGGCTCACGGGGTCAGCGCCGCCCGGGCGGCCCGGGCGGCCTCAACCGCGGTGTTGCGCAGATAAAGCGCATCGCTGCCGAAGGTCAGCAGGCGGTAGCCAAGGGCGGCCTTGGCCCGCCCCTCCGCCGCGTCAGCCGCCAGGCCGCCCAGCACTTTGCCGGCCTTCAGGGTTTTGGCCTCGATCTCATGGACCATATCCTGCACATCGGAATGCTGCGGTTCGGCGAGCCGCCCGACGCTGGCGGCGAGATCGGCGGCGCCGATGAAGATCACATCCAGGTTGTCGATCTCAAGCAGGGCGTCCAGCGCCGCGACACCATCCGCCGACTCCACGAGACCGATGGTCAGTGGATTAGCCGCCTGCTGCGCGAGATAGTTGTCCCAGTTCAACCCATAGGCCGCGGCGCGCGACAGACGATGGGTTCCGCGCGATCCCTCGGGGGCATAGCGCGTGGCGTCGACGAACCTTCGACCGGACTCCGCAGTCCGGACATCGGGCAGGACAACACCCGCCGCCCCGGCGTCCAGCGCGCGCTTGATCGGGCCCGCCGTATCGTCGCCGACACGCACCACAACCGGCACGGATTGGGCCGAAATCGCCCGGAGCTGATGATAGAGCGTCTCCACATCGCCGGCGGAATGCTCCATATCAAGGATCAGCAGGTCAAAGCCGGCCAGCGACATCACCTCCGCTGTGACCGGGCTGCCCAGGAAAAGCCAGCTGCCGATCAGCAGCTCCCCCGACTGAAGGCGCAGGCGGACAGGCTCTTTCTGCATGGTGTTTTCTTCCCCCGGTATCGCTTTCCCAAAGGAAAAGGGTGTTCGAAGGGCATCGGCAGCGTCAAAGTCAAAATTTCTTTGTTCCTCATAAATAATTTTTATAGACTACGGAAATACGAGGGAGCCGCGCCATGAATCTGCATCAGCTGGAGACGCTTTACTGGCTGGCGCAGTTGCAGAACTACCAGCGCGTCGCCGACAAGCTGCGCCTCAGCCAGCCGGCGATCTCAGCGCGTATCAATACGCTGGAGGAGACCCTCGGCGCGGCGCTGATCGACCGCAGCAAGGCCCATTTCAGCCTGACCGATCAGGGTTATGACGTCGTCCAATATGCCGAGCGCATGCTGGACCTGCGTGACAGCATGTTCCGCAAGATCAGCGAGACCGACAGTGAAGGACATCGGCTGCGGATCGCCGCGGCATCGCTTTCGGTGATGACCCTGGCGCCACGCCTCTTCGATGCGCTGAAGCAGCGGTTCCCCAACCTGATCTGCGACGTTATCAGTGCCTCCGACCATCAGCTCGCCCAGCATATCGAGGCCGGCTCGGTGGACGTGGCCTTCCTCTCCAACGCCCCGCCGACGGTGCAGGTATCCAAGCTGTTCACCGTGCACTATGAGATCCGCTGGATTGCGCACCGGGACCTCGTTGAGCCCAGGAAGAAAGCCTACGGGGTGGCGGATCTGACAAGACTGCCGATCATTCACTACCCCCGCACCTCGCCTCTCTTCCCGATGACCGAGGCCTATCTGGGTGAAACCCAACTGGGCGCCGCCAGCCGGCATTCGGCAAATTCTCTCGGCACCATCGTCCAGATGCTCAAGCAACGGATGGGGATCGCGGCCATTCCGGCCATCGCCGTTGCCGACGAGATAGAAACCGGCGAACTGGTCGTGCTTCCGGCGGAGCAGCCCTTACGGGTTCTGAAGGTGCGCTGCGCCTATGCCAACATGGCGCGGCGCGAACTGATCGACACCCTGGCCGAGATGGCCGGCGAGGCCGCCATGGCTTACTGCGCCGAGAACCCGAAGTGGACTCGTTTTGTCCCCGGGGAGTGACAAGTCATGAGCGGCCGCCCTGAGCAGTTGAGCGTGAACGGGGTCTCCCTGGTCGCCGACATCTCCGGCGCCCTCCTCTGGCCGGAACGGCGCCTGGCCGCGGTTGCCGACCTCCATTTCGAAAAGGGTTCGGCCTTTGCCGAGCGAGGCCAGTTTCTGCCGCCCTATGACACGGCGGTGACCCTCGACAAACTGGAAGCCCTGCTGGCGCGCCATGACGTAAAGCGCCTGATCTGCCTGGGCGATTCCTTTCACGACCAGGGCGCTGCCGCGCGCCTGCCGGATCAAATCACCGTCCGCCTGCAGGGACTGATCGCCCGCTACGACTGGATATGGATCGCCGGAAACCACGACCCGGCCCCGCCGCAAAACCTGGGCGGCAGCATCGCTGCCGAGTGGACCGAGGGCGCCCTCACCTTCCGCCACGAAGCCGAACCGCAGGCCATGGCCGGCGAGGTCTCCGGCCACTTCCACCCCAAGGCGGCGGTCAGGGTGCGCAACAAGCGGATCACCGCACCCTGCTTCGTGACCGACGGGCGGAAACTCATCCTGCCCGCCTTCGGCGCCTTCACCGGCGGCCTCAACGTCCTCGACCCGGCGATCGCCGGGCTGCTGGGGCGCAGCTTTCAGGTCATGCTGCTCGGCCGCAAACAGGTCTTTGCGTTTCCGCGCAAAGCGCTTTGCAAATGAAGCGGCCGCCTCCGGGCAGGAAGCGGCCGCCTTGTTCCGCAGCCGGCGGGGGAACGACGGGCTGCGGGTCGATGCCTGTCCTCAAGGCTTCCTGGGAAGCTTATTGAGGCAAGACAACCGTATCGATCACGTGGATGACGCCGTTCGACGTTTCGATGTCGGCCTGGATCACCTTGGCCTCTTCGACCAGAACACCATCCTTCATGGCATCGATGGTCAGCTCGCTGCCCTGAACCGTCATCGCCTCGGTCATCTTGCCGGCAATGTCACCGGACATCACCTTGCCCGCAACGACGTGGTAGGTGAGGATCGCAACAAGCTGATCCTTGTTTTCCGGCTTCAGGAGATCCTCCACCGTACCGGCGGGCAGCTTGGCAAAAGCCTCGTCGGTCGGCGCGAAGACCGTGAAGGGACCGTCGCCTTTCAACGTCTCGACAAGACCAGCGGCCTGCACCGCTGCGACCAGCGTGTTGAACTGTCCGGCGGACGCTGCCGTATCGACGATGTCGGCGGCCTTTGCGGCAACGGACGAAAGAGCCAGGGGCGCTGCAACAGCAGCCGCGAAAAGCGCACGCGAAAGGGTCTTCATGAGAGTGCCTCCTCCATAAATGGGAAATCTTGCTGAGGCGATGGCAGCGGCTGTTCGCTTCAGCCTGACCGCTTCGGTCGGTCTTATTGCCGTTCGCTTAATCGGCGAACTAGGGCGCGGCACGACAGCGTCAAGCCGCTGATCGGATGAAGAAAAGTTAAGATTCTGTCGGTGATCCAACAAAACCCCGACAGCGTAAGAAGTTCTTCGGCAAGGCTTCAGAACAGCAGGATTTCGTTGCCCCATAAAGATCACAAAGGCTGTTGCCACGGAGCGCCCCCTCCCCCATGACTGACAGATGAGCAGCCCCTCAATCAGCATCGTCTGGTTTCGTCAGGACCTGCGCCTTGCCGACAATCCTGCCCTGGCCGCCGCCTGCGCGCGCGGCGGCAAAATTCTGCCGGTCTACATTCTCGACGACGAAACGCCCGGCAGTTGGAGGCCCGGCGGCGCGTCACGCTGGTGGCTGCACGAATCGCTGAGCTCGCTGGATCGCGGCCTGGAGGTGCTGGGTGCGAAGCTCTGCCTGCGCCGCGGCAAAGCCGCCGAGGTGATCGGCGCGCTGACCAAGGAGACCGGGGCCAGTGCGGTCTTTTGGAACCGCTGCTATGAAGCCCATGCGATCAGGCGGGACACGAACCTGAAAGCCAACCTGCGCGACCAGGGCATCGACGCCGAAAGCTTCAACGCGAACCTGCTGTTCGAACCCTGGGAGATCAAGAACGGCCAGGGCGGGCCCTACAAGGTCTTCACCCCGTTCTGGAAAGCGCTGCTCGCCGGACCGGCGCCGGCGACGCCGGAACCGCCTCCCGCATCGGTCGACGGTTTGCGCAGCGTTGCCGGCGACAGCCTGGCCGACTGGAACCTGCGGCCCGACAAACCGGACTGGGCAGGCGGTCTACGCAAGCAGTGGACGCCTGGAGAACAAGGCGCCGGCCAGCGTCTCGACGCGTTTCTGGATGAAGCAGCGGAAACCTACAAGACCCGGCGCGACCAGCCGGCGGAGAGCGGCACCTCGCGCCTCTCCCCCCACCTGCACTGGGGCGAAATCTCACCGCGGCAGGTCTGGCAGACCTGTCAGCGCGCCATTGCAACCGGCAGCGTCCGTGAAGACGCCGTCATGGCCTTTCTGCGCCAACTCGCCTGGCGCGACTTCTCACATGTCCTCATCTATCACTGGCCGGACTTCCCTGAGAAGTCTTGGAAGCCTGAGTACGACAGCTTTCCCTGGCGCGATGACGAGCAGGCCTTCACCGCCTGGTGCCGGGGGCGCACAGGCTACCCCATCGTCGATGCCGGCATGCGCGAACTCTGGCATACAGGCTGGATGCACAACCGGGTACGCATGATCACCGCGTCCTTCCTGATCAAGCACCTGCTGATTCCCTGGCAGCGCGGCGAGGCCTGGTTCTGGGATACGCTGGTCGATGCCGACCTCGCGAACAACGCCGCCGGCTGGCAATGGGTCGCCGGCTCCGGTGCCGATGCTTCACCCTACTTCCGCATCTTCAACCCGATCACCCAGGGCGAGAAATTCGATCCGCAAGGCCACTACATCAGGCGCTGGGTGCCGGAACTCTCAAAGCTGCCGAACGACTTTCTCAACAAACCTTGGGATGCCCCCGCCGAAGTTCTGACGGCCGCCGGCGTTACCTTGGGCGAGACCTATCCCTTGCCGATGGTCGATCACAAGGCCGCACGCGACCGCGCCCTGGCCGGCTATCAGGAAATGAAAAAGCAGGCATAGTCAGGAGGGCCAAGGCGGGTACTCCCGATTCCCATCTCGACGAATCCCTGCCTCGGCATTACCTTCAGGGTAGCCTGAAGCCGAAGCGGTCGCTCCGCGAAATTCCAGCCTAAACAAACAGTTGCGACGTATTGTCGAGATAAGGAGAAGCAAAATAGCTACCCCAGATAAAACCCGTGATCCGGTCACCTATTACACGGGGATCGGTGTGGCTCTTGGTGTTTGCTTCGGCTCGGCATTTGGCGCGGCCCTCGGCGATACCGGAGTGGGCCTTGCTCTGGGCATGGCTGTGGGTGTGGCCTTGGGTGCCGCCGTCGGAAGCAACAAAAAGAAGAAACAGGATGTGGAAGACCTGAAAAAATGAACGTCAAATTCTCACTTAAAACGCGCGCGTGCGCCGGCTAGTGTCGAACGATGCACTGGCTGCTTTGCGAAGACTGTTCCCGCCTGATCGAAATCGCAAGAACAACAAGCTTTAACAAAAACAACACCTGTGAGAGAGGGTGACCCGGTCAACGTCGTTAGGTCGACGGGCGTCATGATCTCCAAAGACGAACCAGGAGTCCATCGCGTTGCTGAAACTGGTTGTTTCGATTCTTTTCACGGCTTTAACGCTACCCCATGCCTATGCCGCCGTTGAGTCACCGCCGCAAGGGTTCGAGATACCGCGATCAACCATACATACGCTCGAGTCGGAGGCGCTTGGACGGAGCTATCAGGTCTATGTAAAAACACCGCGCGACTACGACGCGCCGGCGAACAAGGACAAGATCTATCCCGTCATATACCTCAATGACGGCCCCTATACATTTCAGGTTGCTTCTGGGGCTACCCGTGTACCGATGAACTGGAAGCGCTACGAAGATGCGATCCTGGTTGGAATCTCCTGGGCAGTCGGCGAGAAGCCGATGGCAAGCCGGACCCGGGACCTGACGCCGAGCCGTTGGGCGGACTGGACGGCACGAACCGGCCACGAAACCGGGGGCGCCGACGACTACCTCGCCTTTCTGGACTCTCAGCTCATGCCGTTTGTCGAAAGGGAATACCGCATTGACCAGGATCGCCGCACTTTAGCCGGTCATTCTTTCGGCGGACTCTTTGCCGCCTGGGTGCTGTTTACAAACCCGGAACTCTTCAAAAACTATATCATCTCCAGCCCCTCCCTCTGGTTCGACCGGAAAATGATGTTCAAGGTTGAGGAAGACTATGCCGCCAAACATCAAAGCTTGAAGGCGGTCGTCTACTTCGGCACGGGCGAACGCGAACAGAGCAGCCGCAACGACCTTACGGCTGACCAGATCGCCTTCGTCGACAAGCTGCGGAGCCGCAATCATCAGGGTTTGATTATTCGGGACAGAATACTGGAAGACATAGACCACACCACCGCCTTCCCGATCAACTTCACCCGGGCCTTTAGATGGCTTTTTTATAAGCCGGAGAACTGAAGCCGACGATTCCTAGACGGTAAAGGCGTGAGGAGGCAGCGCGCTCATTTCGCCTGCCAAGACGAACAGGACCTAGACATCGCGCAGCGGGTCGACCGGCGCCCCGGCCTCCGCCCAGGCCTGGAAACCACCGACCATATTGGTCACTTTCAGAAAACCCATGTCGTGCAGGGTCTTGGCAGCCAGGGTCGAACGCCCGCCGGAAGCGCAGAACACCACCAGCCGCTTGGCCGGATCGAAGGCCGGATTGTGCATCGGGCTTTCCGGATCAGCGACGAACTCCAGCAGGCCGCGCGGCACATGAGCCGCACCGGGGATCGTGCCCTGTGCCAGCTCCTCGCGCTCACGCAGATCGATGAAAGCGACATCTGCCGCTTCAAGCAGCTGTTCCGCGTCGTGGACCGAGATGACATCGATGACAGCATTGGCTTCGGCAAGCAGGTCTTTAAAACCCTTGGCAAGACTCATGGCAGTCTCCTTTCACCCTGACGGTGGATCTCTTTCAATTGATGGCTCGGCCGGCGCGGCACAAGAGGCACCTAAAGCCGCGGCCCGGGAATATCGAGGGCATAGGACTGCAGTTGCTCGGTGACGAAGTCATAGGCCTCATCCACCGAGTCCGTGCGAAAGAACAGCTCCAGGTCCTCGGCATTGATGGTCCCATAGCGCTCCAGCGCTTCCAGGTTGATCACGTCCGACCAGTACTGGCTGCCGAAGAGAACGACCGGCATGTGCTTGCGGATCTTGCCGGTCTGCACCAGGGTCAGCAGCTCGAAAAGCTCGTCCAGCGTCCCGAACCCACCGGGCATCACGACGACCGCCTTGGCGAGATAAGCGAACCAGAACTTGCGCATGAAGAAGTAATGGAACTCGAAATTCAGCTCACGGCTGATGTAGGGGTTGTCGTTCTGCTCCATCGGCAGGGAAATGTTCAGGCCGACGTTCAGGCCTTTGGCCTCAGAAGCCCCACGGTTGGCCGCCTCCATGATGCCCGGCCCCCCGCCGCTGCAGACCACGAAGCGCCGGTCTTCCTGCTCCAGGCCCTTGGACCACTCGGTCAGGCGGCGCGCCAGTTCGCGGGTGTCCTCATAGTAGCGTGACATCTCCAGCTTTCGCTCGGCCTGTGCCACGTCGCCGCCCTCGGCCTTGACCGCCTTCAAACCGGCCTCCGCTTCTTCGCGGGAGAGAATGCGCGCCGACCCGAAAAAGATGATCGTGTCGTCGATCTTGTAGTGGGTGAAACGGCTGTTGGGCTCGATGTACTCGGAGAGAATGCGCAGGGCGCGGGCCGAGGCGCTCTCCAGAAAATCGAGATTGCGATAGGCCTTCCCGGGGCCGTTGTCTCCCGGGCCGTTATCCGTCGTGTCGGTCATGGATGCTGCTCTTTTCTTGGTCCCCAGAATCTGGGTATCAGGCTATCGCAGTCTCCCGCCGCCGCAAGGTCTATTGCGCAGCCACCTCCACGCTTCAGGCTTGGCCGGAGCGCTAAAAGCCCCGCCCCAAAAGGAAACGCCCCCGCCGGGGAGGGAGGCGGGGGCAGGTAAAGGGAAGCTTGCTTGGGGAAGAGAGCCCTGAACAACAGGCCCTACTACCGCTTTGATAGAAATCCTATCGCGAATTTCGCCGCAGCACAATCCCAAGGTTGTATTTTACAAATATAATCGTCGCTTTGGTGTTATCTTACTGATCGATCTTCCATTTCCGAATGAAGGAGCGGGCGAGATCGCGAAAACCGATGTTGGTCAGCACGACATGATCCCGCTCGCCGGTGACGAAAAGGCCGGATTCCTGCCAGAGCAGAACCTGCCCTGCTCGCTCCGTCCCCGTCTTTCGGTCGAAATAGCGGGTGTTCTGCACTGCCGAGGCCTCGATATTCGATATGCAGGTGGTCTCGGTGTAGATCACCGTGGTTGCCTTCACGATGATGCGGACATGGGCGGATTTCTGCAGGCCAAGCCCTTCCGTGGTCAGGGGCTGCTGAAACGACTCCTTCACCAGGTCGGCCTGCAGGCCGCAACGGGCACTTTCTGCACTCAGCGGCGCGACCACCAGTTGCAGGACGGCGACGCCGGCCAAGGGCCCGCCGCTCGGTCCGGTTGCAGCTGGGGAATTATCCTGCGCCTGCGCCGTTGTAACGAGTAAGGCAGAGAACAGAACAGCCGTCACAAGGCGTGGCAGCGACAAAAACATGAGAGAGCCTCCGGATGGATTGCATATAAGCGACCGGCGCGGAGTATGCCACGGCGCCCCAGGCCGGGCCACAAGTACGGAGCGGCCACCCCAGAATGATCAAGCCGAAAGCGGGGAAGCGGGCTATAAGACCGCTGGGAGACGGGCGCCGGAAACCGGAGGGGTTTATTACCGCGCCATGCAAAAGGGAAACACACATGACCGCAATCCGCAGAAGCACCTTTTTCGTAAGCCCGGCCGCCGGGCATCTTGCCAAGGTCGGCCTGATGGCCCTTTTCCTGCTTCTGCTCCAGGCCTGTGCTGCCAAGCAGCAGGCCCCACAGTTCGAGCCGGCGCAGTCTCCCGAAACGGCGGCGACCAAAGGAACGGCCGCTTCGTTCGGGGGCCGCTTCTTCGCCGACGCCCATGAGTATCCCTGGAGTACGCTCGGGCGGGTCAATCTTGCCGGCCGCGGCTTCTGCAACGGCATTTTGATCGGCCCGCAGCAGGTCCTGACCCAGGCACAGTGCCTCTACGCCAGCCGTGAGGGCCGCTGGTGGACACCTCAGGAGCTGCATTTCATTGCCGCTTATCAGAAGGATCGTTTTCTCGCCGACTCCAAAGTCACCCGCTTCACAACTGCACCGGGCTACAATCCGGCTGGCGGCATAAGCCTGGCGAACCTCACCAACAACTGGGCGGTTATGGAGTTGAGTCAGCCAATCGGTCTGAAAACCGGCTGGCTGGGCCTGCAGTGGAACGACGCCCCCCTGAAAGCGGAGGAAGCGCGCGGCGCGGCGGTCTTTCTGCGGGCCGGCTACCGCGCCGACTGGCCGCACGCCATCTCTCTTTATTTCGGATGCAAGGGCGCGGACAGCGGGGCGGTCAATCTCTGCGAGGCCGGTCCCACCGAATTGGCACTGCCGCCCTTCGTCATGACTGCCGGAGAGCTGCGTGTCGTCGCCGACCACTTTGTTCGCACAGCGGCCCAGGGCGGCGCCTTGGCCAACAGCGCGGCCATGACACAGCGCGGCAGTCAACTCGGCCGGGCCACCCTCCCCAATGCCGGCAGCCCGATCCGCCGTGGCCCGGAGGTTTCCACTTCCGAGTTTCTGACCGCACTCGGCTATACAACGGCGGCGCAGGATCTTGGCGGCGCGGTCCGGCAATTCCTGCAGGACCAAAGCCTGCCCGCGCGCAACACGGCCGATATCGCCGTGCTGACCGCGCTTATCGCAACGGCGCAGAGCGGCCGCTGACCAACGAGGACATTACTGGAAACAAACCGGCGCCCCGAAAAAGGGGCGCCGGCCAGTGTTGCGTCAGTAAGATCGAAGCTACGGCAGAATCACGCTGTCGATTGCGTGGATCACCCCGTTCGAAGCCATAATATCGGCGATGATGACGTTGGCGTTGTCGACCTTCACGCCGGAGGTCGCATCAATATCGACGGTCGAACCCTGAACCGTCGCGACGGAGAGCTTCTTGCCCGCAATGTCCTTGGACAGCGTCTTGCCGGCGAGAACGTGATAGGTCAGCACCGCAACAAGCTGGTCCTTGTTCTCCGGCTTCAGCAGGTTCTCAACGGTGCCGGCCGGAAGCTTGGCAAAGGCGTCGTTGGTCGGCGCGAAGACCGTGAAGGGCCCCTTACTCTTCAGGGTATCCACCAGGTCCGCAGCCTGAACCGCCGCTACCAGGGTTGAAAAGCGATCATCGCCCGCGGCGATATCGACGATATCTTTTTGGGATTCAGCCCCCCGTGATGCGCAAGCTGCAACTACCAGAAGGGTAGCGCAGAGCACCATGAGCCGGCCCACGAATGGGGTACGACGCATTACAGTCCTCCAAATTCTTTCTAGGTTTTCGTTGAACCGGTTCGATGACCGATAGCTTTCTTTACGAAGGGACTGGAGGAATGGTTCACAGAAAAACGAGAGTCGGATGAAGATTAGCAAAGACAAAAAAAGGGGCGGCCTAAGGCCGCCCCTGACAGTGAGAAACATGTTTCTCTAAATTAGTTGCTCCAGCTCTTCACCAGCTCGTCGTAGTCGACGGTCTGGGGTGTCGGCTTCTCGTTGTCGAGCTTCGCCTTCGGCGCACCCGGCTGACCAAGCCAATAGGACACGTCCTGCGGCTCGTTCAACTTGGGACCGATGTCGCCCTGGACACCGGCACGCTCGAGACGCGACAGAACCTTCTCCTGGGCTTCGCAGAGCGCGTCCATGGCTTCCTGCGGCGTCTTGGCACCGGAAGAAGCATCGCCGATGTTCTGCCACCAGAGCTGTGCCAGTTTCGGATAGTCAGGCACGTTGGTGCCGGTCGGCGACCACTGAACACGGGCCGGCGAGCGGTAGAACTCGATCAGGCCACCCAGGTTCGGCGCACGCTCGGTGAAGCTGTCGTGCTGGATGGTGCTTTCGCGGATGAAGGTGAGGCCGACGTGGCTCTTCTTCACGTCCACGGTCTTGGAGGTGACGAACTGGGCATAAAGCCAGGCCGCCTTGGCACGGTCGACCGGGGTCGACTTCATCAGGGTCCAGGAACCGGCATCCTGATAGCCGAGCTTCTGGCCTTCCGCCCAATAGGCACCGCGCGGCGACGGCGCCATACGCCACTTCGGCGTACCGTCGTCGTTCACCACGGGAATGCCCTCTTTCACCATGTCGGCGGTGAAAGCGGTGTACCAGAAGATCTGCTGGGCGATCTCACCCTGAGCCGGAACCGGCCCGGCCTCGCCGAAGACCATACCCGCAGCGGCAGGCGGCGCGTAGTTCTTCAGCCAGTCAATGTACTTGGTAATGGAATAGACCGCAGCCGGGCCATTGGTGTCGCCACCGCGGGCAACGCAGGAGCCGACGGGCTGGCTGTTCTCATTGACGCGAATGCCCCATTCATCGACCGGCAGGCCGTTTGGCTCGCCAGGATCGCCGTTGCCGGCCATGGACAGCCAGGCATCGGTGAAGCGCCAACCGAGCGAAGGGTCCTTCTTGCCGTAGTCCATGTGGCCATAGACTTTTTTACCGTCGATCTCACGGCCGGTGAAGAACTCGGCAATGTCCTCATAGGCCGACCAGTTGACCGGAACGCCCAGGTCGTAGCCGTACTTCGCCTTGAAGTCCGCCTTGATCGCGGGGTCGGTGAACCAGTCGTAGCGGAACCAGTAGAGGTTCGCGAACTGCTGGGAAGGAAGCTGGTAGAGCTTGCCGTCCGGGCCGGTGGTGAAAGACTTGCCGACAAAATCGTCGAGATCCAATGTCGGCAGGGTGACGTCTTTACCCTCGCCCGCCATCCAGTCGGTCAGGATCCGCACCTGCTGATAGCGCCAATGGGTGCCGATCAGGTCGGAGTCGTTGATGTAGGCATCATAGATGTTCTCGCCGGACTGCATTTGCGTCTGCAGCTTCTCGACGACATCGCCTTCGCCGATCAGGTCGTGGTTCACCTTGATACCGGTGATCTCCTCGAAGGCCTTGGCCAGCGTTTTGGACTCGTATTCATGGGTCGTAATAGTTTCGGAAACGACCTTGATCTCCATGCCCTTGAAGGGCTCGGCGGCTTTGATGAACCACTCCATCTCGGTCATCTGATCGTCTTTGGAGATCGCCGCGGGCTGGAATTCGTCCTCAACCCACTTCTTCGCGGCGGCCATGTCCGCTTGCGCGGCGCCGGCGCTGAGCACCAGGGAAAGCCCCGCTGCAGTTGCTAATAGATACCTTCTCATTCCAAATCCTCCCTAAGGTTTCATTCATTGTCACCTGATGCGGCTTTTCCTGGAAGATCGCCGCATCGTACTCTTACAAGCCCTACACAAAGCGGAATACAAACACCGCATAAACCAGACAAAGCGCCAAGGCCCACCAGAGATTGGGGCCAACAATTCCCAACCAGGCCAGACTGATAAAAGCACTGCCCAGCAGCGACAGGAACAGCCGATCGCCCCGCGTCGTCTCGAACCGCAGCAGGCCGATGCGCGGCGAACCGCCGGGGCGGAAATATTCCCACACGCCCATGGCGACCAGCAGGCAGATAATCGTGCCGAAGAACAGCGCCGTCGGCAGCGTCCAGGCCATCCAGGAAAAATCCATGTCGTTCCCTCCTCTAGACCCGGCCCAGGGCAAAGCCCTTGGCGATGTAGTTGCGCACGAAGTAGATCACCAGGGCACCGGGAATGATGGTCAATACCCCGGCCGCCGCCAGCACGCCCCAGTCCAGGCCGGAGGCCGAGACCGTGCGCGTCATTGTGGCTGCAATCGGCTTGGCCGCGGTCACGGTAAGGGTGCGCGCGATCAGCAGTTCAACCCAGGAGAACATGAAGCAGAAGAAGGCGGCGACGCCGATGCCCGAGGCGATCAGCGGTACGAAGATCTTCACGAAGAACTTCGGGAAGGAATAGCCGTCCAGATAGGCGGTTTCGTCGATCTCTTTGGGAACGCCGGACATGAAGCCTTCCAGGATCCAGACCGCCAGGGGCACGTTGAAGAGGCAGTGCGCCAGGGCCACGGCGATATGGGTATCGATGAGGCCGAAGGCCGAGTAGAGCTGGAAGAACGGCAGCGCGAAAACCGCCGGCGGCGCCATACGATTGGTCAGCAGCCAGAAGAAGAGATGCTTGTCGCCGAGAAAGCGGTAGCGCGAGAAGGCATAAGCCGCCGGCAAAGCAACGGAGACGGAGATCACCGTGTTCAGGCCGACGTAGATCATCGAGTTGATATAGCCGCTGTACCAGGAGGCATCGCTGAAGATGACCGCGTAGTTGCGCAGGGTCGGCTCCGCCGGGAACAGCGTGAAGGTCGAAAGGATTTCCTGATTGGTCTTAAAGCTCATATTGATGAGCCAATAGATCGGCAGCATCAGGAAGATGATGTAGATCGTCGGGATCAGCCACTTGAAGCTGCGCTTTGAGGTCTGGCTGCTCATCATCCCGCCCCCGTGCCGCCGTCGGGCTTATCGGTCCCGTAATTGGTCATCACGGTATAGAACACCCAGGACAGCAGCAGAATAATCAGGAAGTAGACGATCGACATGGCCGCTGCCGGGCCCAGGTCGAACTGTCCGATGGCCAGCTTCACCAGATCGATGGACAGGAAGGTGGTCGCATTGCCGGGGCCGCCGCCGGTCAGCACGAAGGGCTCGGTATAGATCATGAAGGAGTCCATGAAGCGCAGCAGCACGGCGATCAGCAGCACGCGGTTCATCTTCGGCAGCTGGATATAGCGGAACACCTTCCAGCGCGAGGCGCCGTCGATGCGCGCCGCCTGGTAGTAAGCCTCCGGGATCGACACCAACCCGGCATAGCAGAGCAGGACCACCAGGCTGGTCCAGTGCCAGACATCCATGACGACGATGGTCACCCAGGCGTCGATGGCGTTCTGCGCGTAGTTGTACTCGATACCCAGGGCCGCCAGGCTGGCCCCCAGAAGCCCGATGTCGGCGCGGCCGAAGACCTGCCAGATGGTGCCGACCACGTTCCAGGGAATCAGCAGCGGCAAGGCCATCAGGATGAGACAGACCGGCACCCAGATGCCTTTGCGCGGCATCGCCAGCGCGACAATGATCCCCAGCGGAATCTCAATCGCCAGAATGATGAAGGAGAAAGAGAGATTGCGGATCAGCGCGTTATGGAAACGGCTGGAACTCAGAATATCGCTGAACCACTCGGTACCCGCCCAGAAGAACTGGTTGTTCCCGAAAGTATCCTGAACCGAGTAGTTCACCACGGTCATCAGCGGAATGATCGCCGAGATCGCGACCAGAAAGAAAACCGGCAGAACGAAGAACCAGGCTTTGTTGTTGAAGGTCTTGTTCATGTCCCCGCCCCCAGGCCCCGTACCAGATGGGAATTCCGGTAGATGTTGATCCGGCTGGAATCGATAACTGCCCTGGCATCGCTGGGCACGGCCGTTCCCTCCGGCAGCACCGCATCGAAGCTGCGTCCGTCGAGTTGGGCGCGGACGATCTTGAAGCGCCCGATGTCCTCAACCGCCGAGATCGAAATCGGCAGGCCCTCGCCGTTGCCCGAAAGCCGAACGAACTCCGGCCGCACACCCATCTCCACCACGCCGTCCAGGCTGTCGTAGCTGCGCTGAAGCACGATCTCCTGCCCGCCGAGGCGAAGTCTGTTGCCGGCCACTTCGCAGGGCAGGACGTTCATGCCCGGCGAGCCGATGAAATAGCCGACGAAAGTATGGGCAGGTTCGTCGAAAAGCTCTTCAGGCGTGCCGATCTGCACCACCTCGCCTTCATACATAACCACCACTTTATCGGCGAAGGTCAGGGCTTCGGTCTGGTCGTGGGTGACGTAGATCATGGTGTGGCCGAACTCGCGGTGCAGTTCCTTCAACTGCGTGCGCAGCTGCCACTTCATGTGCGGATCGATAACGGTCAGCGGTTCGTCGAACAGGATGGCGTTCACGTCGTAGCGCACCAGCCCGCGGCCCAGCGAAATTTTCTGCTTCTCATCGGCGGTCAGGCCCTGGGCCTTGCGGTTCGCCTTGTCGCCGAGGTCCAGCATGGCAATGGTACTCTTCACCCGCTTCTCGATCTCATCCCGGGGCACCTTGCGGTTCACCAGCGGGAAGGCCAGGTTCTCGGCCACCGTCATGGTGTCGTAGATCACCGGGAACTGGAACACCTGGGCGATGTTGCGCTGCTCCGGGGCCAGGGTCGTCACATCCTGATCGCCAAAGAGAATGCGCCCGCTCGAAGGCACCAGAAGGCCGGAGATGATGTTCAGCAAGGTGGTCTTGCCGCAGCCCGAAGGCCCCAGCAGGGCATAGGCGCCGCCGTCCTGCCAGACATGATCGATCTGCTTCAGGGCGAAATCGGCCTCGTTCCGCGGATTGGGAAAATAGGAGTGGGCGAGGTTGTCGAGGGTTATCTGTGCCATGGACCGCCCCTTACCGGAGACCTGAAGGTGCAGCGACCAAGCGGTCGGCAGCGTCGAAAACGAAAAAGGCCGAAGGGTCGAGATAGACCGGAATCCTGTCGCCGATCTCTACCCGGTGGACACCATGGGTCAGTGCGACCCAGCGTTCGCCGTCGCTCTCGACATGAATGAAACTCTCGGAGCCGGTAATCTCAGTGGTCGAGACGGCGGCCTGCACCTCCAGGGCGCTGCCCTCCGGCCGATGCAGCAGCAGATGGTGGGGCCGGATACCGACCTTATAGGCACCGTCGGCAAGATCCTGCGCCGAGGACGGCACTGCAACGGACCCGCCGCCAAAGCTCATCATCCCCTGGGCCTTGACCATGGGAACGAGATTCATCGGCGGATCGGAGAAGGTGCTGGCGGTGATCAGGTCCGCCGGACGGTTGTAGACATCGATGGTGGTGCCGAACTGGGTGATCCGCCCCTCGCTAAGGGTCGCGGTCTTGCCACCGAGCAGCAGCGCCTCATGCGGCTCCGTCGTTGCATAGACGAAAACCGCGCCGGTCCTGGCGAAGATTTTCGGCAGTTCGACACGCAGCTCTTCACGCAGTTTGTAGTCCAGATTGGCCAGGGGCTCGTCGAGCAGCACCAGGTCGGCGCCTTTCACCAGGGCCCGCGCCAGGGCCGTGCGTTGCTGCTGTCCGCCGGAGAGGTGGAGCGGCGTGCGGTCCAGCAGGTCCCCAAGCTTCAGGAGCTCCGCAGCTTCGCGCACCTTGGCGTCTATGGTCGCCTTGTCGGCGCCGGCAACACGCATGGGCGAGGCGATGTTCTCGTAGACGCTCAGGGTCGGGTAGTTGATGAACTGCTGATAGACCATGGCCACGTTGCGCTTCTGCACCGCCATGCCGACCACGCTTTCACCGTCGACCAGAACATCGCCCTCGGTCGGCTTGTCGAGCCCGGCCATAAGGCGCATCAACGAAGTCTTGCCTGAGAGCGTCGGTCCCAGAAGCACGTTCAGCGAGCCCGTTTCCAGATGCAGGCTGACATCGCGGATATGTATATCCGCACCGACGCGCTTGCTGACATTCTGCAGCGTTAGGGCCATCAGGCGGACTCCTGCCGTGGTGCCGCGGCAGCCTGCCGCTCCATCCAGGCCTGCAGTTTCTGCTTGGTCTGGTCGGTAACGTGAAGCCCCATCTTGGAACGGCGCCAGAGGAAGTCCTCCGCCGTTTCGACCCATTCGTGGGCGCGCAGATAATCGATCTCCGCGGCGTAAAGGCCATCGCCGAAGTCTTCGCCCAGGTCCGCCAAAGAAGCCGCACCGGCGACGATCTGCTCCGCCCGGGTGCCATAGTTGCGCGCATAGCGCCACGCCAATTCCGCCGGCAGCCAGGGCCGCTCCTGCTTGAAGCGCTTCAGGTAGCCGTCGAAGTCGGCATCGGCAATGTTACCGCCGGGCAAGGCCGCATCGGCTGTCCAAGGTTCGCCCAGGGGTCCCATGGCCTCGGCCAGCTTCACCATGGCGTGTTCGGAAAGCTTGCGGAACGTCGTGATCTTGCCGCCGAAGATCGACAGCAGGGGTGCGCGGCCGGGGCCGTGATCCAGTTCCAGCACATAGTCGCGCGTCGCCGAGGAAGCGTTCGACGCCGCATCGTCGTAGAGCGGACGCACACCGGAATAGGACCAGGCAACGTCCTCCGGGGCGACCTTGCGCGTGAAATAGACATTCACCGCCGAACAGAGATACTCGGTTTCCTCTTGGGAGATCTCCACCTTCGAAGGATCGTCCGTGAAGTCCACATCGGTGGTGCCGATCAGGGTATAATCCTGCTCATAGGGAATGGCAAAGATGATGCGTCCGTCGGGGTTCTGGAAAATATAAGGGTAGTCGTGATCGAACATCTTCGGCACGACGATGTGGGAACCCTTGACCAGACGCAGCGACTGCGCCTTGTTGAGACCGGCCCGCTGCTCGATGAATTCCGCTGTCCAGGGGCCGGCGGCATTGACCAGGGCCCGCGCCGTAAGCTCCCGCTTCTCGCCGTTCCTGAGGTCGCGCAGCACAACATGCCAGCGATCATCCTGGCGGCGCGCCGAGACACATTCCACGCGGGTCAGCACCTCGGCACCGTGCTCGCGCGCATCCAGCGCGTTCAGCGCGACCAGCCGCGAATCCTGAACCCAGCAGTCGGAGTAGACGAACCCCTTGCGCAGTTCCGGAACCAGAGGCGCCCCCGCCGGATGGCTGTGCAGGTTGACACCCTTCGACCCGGGCAACAGCTTGCGCCCGCCAAGGTGATCATAGAGGAAAAGACCGAGGCGGATCAGCCAAGCCGGGCGCAGCCCCTTGTTGTGGGGCAGCACAAAACGCAGCGGCCAGATGATATGGGGTGCCGAACGCAACAGCACCTCGCGCTCGATCAGCGCTTCGCGGACCAGCCGGAATTCGTAATATTCCAGATAACGCAGACCGCCGTGAATCAGCTTGGTGCTGGCCGAGGAGGTGGCGCTGGCAAGGTCGTTCTTTTCGCAGAGCAGAACCGAAAGCCCGCGGCCGGCCGCATCGCGTGCGATGCCGGCCCCGTTGATGCCGCCGCCCACGACAAGAATGTCGATTGCCTCGGTCATGACCGAATAACAGCCTCCCCAACACCTTTCCCTATTAGCGGGAAAGTTCGCGGCCTGAACGACCTGCGTTTGATTGCTTTCCAGGAACCATAGGCTAGTTGACCGTAGCCTGACAATCGAAAATATTCGAAAGTGAAAATTTTCGAACCCTGAAGCTATGGAGACTCACGAAGGCCCGGAAACAGCCGGGGGAACGACCGGCGGCCTATTCCGGTTCCGTTACGTGCAGTTCAACCTCTGCCTCTGCCAGAATCCGTTGCATCGCCTGCGACGGCAGACGATCGGTGAAAAGGGCATCTATTTCATCCACAGAGCCCAACCGAACCAACGCATTACGGCCGAACTTCGTGTGATCGGTCGCCAGGAAGACACGCCTTGAATTGGCGATGATCGCCTGCGACACGCGGACCTCGCGATAATCGAAGTCCAGCAGCGAGCCGTCGTCGTCGACCCCCGATATGCCGACGATCCCGATGTCGACCTTGAACTGGCGGATGGTGTCCAGCGTCGCCTCGCCCACGATGCCCCTGTCACGGCTGCGCACAAGGCCGCCGGCAATGATCACTTCAAAGTCGGGCTTTGCCGCCAACATATTGGCAACATTGAGATTATTGGTAATCACGCGCAACCCGCGGTGATCGATCAACGCCTTTGCCACCTCTTCGGTGGTGGTGCCGATGTTGATGAAAAGAGAGGCATTGTCGGGAACCTGCGCCGCGACAATAGAGGCGATGCTTGACTTCGCGCCCCGGTTCAATACCTGCCGGGTCTGATAAGCGAGGTTCTCAACCGAAGACGGCAGCCCGGCGCCGCCATGGTAGCGCCGCAGCAGGCCCTGGTCACAGAGCTGATTGATATCGCGGCGGATCGTCTGCGGCGTTACCTCGAAATGATCGGCAAGCGCTTCAATGGCGACAAAGCCGCGCTCACGGACCAGGTCGATGATCCGTTCCTGGCGCTGATTCAATTCGATGCGGTCGCCCTGCGGTACGTCCGTTTCGGTTTCTCTGATCGGATCGCTCACTTTTCACCCCTCATCGGCCAAGCATAAGGCGAAGTTCGTATTTTCGGAACCGAAAATTCGAATTTCACCCCTGGTTTCCCGGAAACCGGCCCTTTCCACCCCTGGGGCCTGCTGCGACCCTTTGCCCCCTGGCGCATCTGAGGGCGTGAAAGCACGAGTCGAAACACCTATATTGATTACAATCCGTCACTTCCCGGCCACGGTGGCGTTTAACGACGCCGTGGTGCCGGTGATTCCAAAGGTTCCATCATCCATGCAAGAGGCCGCCCCCCTCGCCCCGAAACAGCCTGAAACGCTTGATTCCAGCGATTATCGCATTGTCATCGAGCCCAGCGGCAAACGCGTCAAGGTGATCTTCAACGGCGAGACAATCGCCGACAGCAACCGCGCGCTGGTGCTGCACGAGACCCGCCTGCCGGCGATCTATTATCTGCCCCGCGAGGATGTCGCCCTGCGTTTTCTGAGGGCGAGCGATCACCGCACCTACTGCCCCTTCAAGGGGACGGCCAATTATTGGAACGTGGAGGTCGGTGCGAAATCGGCTGAAAACGCCGCCTGGAGCTATGAGGACCCTATCGAGGAAGCCCTGGGTATCCGCGGCTACATCGCGTTTTACTGGAACAAGATGGACGCCTGGTTCGAAGAGGACCAGGCGGTTGAGATCGACCCGGGCGAAGGCCTGACCGAGTACAGTAATCCGCTGGCCGCCTGGATGCTGCGCGAAGCCTGGGAAGCCACGTCTTCGGCGGAGCTGCTCGACCGGCTGGGCCGCCAACTGAACGAGGCCGGCTTCGACATCTCGCGCATGAATGTGATCATCCCGACCCTGCACCCGCAGATGGCCAGCAACGCCTTCGTCTGGCGCCGCGGCGAGACGGTGGTCGATGAGCGCGATTTCCCCCACTACGGCCTGCAGTCCGACGCCTATCTCAAAAGCCCGCTGATGCCGATCTTCGAGGGTGCCGGCGGTATACGCCGCCGCCTAGAGGGACCGAACCCGCCGACCGACTATCCGATCCTGGCTGACCTGATCAAAGAAGGCGCGACAGATTATGTCGCCATGCCGATGCGCTTTTCCAACGGCAAGATCAACATCTTCACGCTCTCGACGGACCGCCCGGGCGGCTTCACCACCGAGCATCTGGGCCAGATCCACGAGATTCTGCCGATCCTCAGCCGCCTGCTGGAGGTGCATGCCATGCACCGCATGTCGCGGACGCTGCTCGACACCTATCTGGGCGCCTACACCGGCCAGCGCGTGCTCAACGGGCTGATCAAGCGGGGCGACGGCGAGGATATTCCGGCAGTCATCTGGTACTGCGACCTGCGCGGTTCGACCGCCCTGGCCGACAGCATTTCGCGGGAGGACTACCTGGATCTCATCAACCGCTTCTTCGAGGCCATGGCCGGTGCCGTGCTGGACCGCGGCGGCGAGGTGCTGAAGTTCATCGGCGACGGCCTGCTGGCGATCTTTCCCATGGAAAAGGCGGGTACGTCCAAGGAAGGCAAGGATATGTTCTGCGGGCGCAATGCCTGCACCGAAGCCCTGGAGGCGGCCCGCGACGCCCTGGCGCGCATGCAGGACGTCAATGCGGCCCTGGCGGAAGAGGGCCGCGCGCCCTTGCGCTTCGGCCTTGCTCTTCATCTGGGCGACCTCAGCTACGGCAACATCGGCTCGTCGACCCGTCTGGACTTCACGGTTATCGGCCCTGCCACCAATGAGGCCGCGCGGATCGACAGCCTGACCAAGGAACTGGGCGTGGCCCTGCTGATCTCCGAGGACTTCGAAAGCTATATCCCCGATAGCCTGGTGTCGCTCGGCCATCACCGCCTGCGCGGGGTGACCGGGGACAAGGAGATCTTCACCCTGCCGGAACTGGCGCCAACGGCCGACGGATAGTCCGTTGCCGGAAGAAACGCCTAGCTCCGGGCCCGGTCGGAACCTCGACGGATTCGCCATGCTGCTCTCGGCAAAGCGCTCGGTGCTGATCCTGCCGGACCCGACAGCTGATCCGGCGCTTGCTGAGCAGAAAGCCAATCTATCGCTCCTGACGGCCGCCGCACAGCGCCTGCAGGTTCCCTGCTGTATCCCCGGCACCATCCCGTCTGCCGCAGCGACGGGCGACGGGCGGGATCAGTTGGTCTTTGCAACCGCGCAACTTCAGCCGGCTGCGGCAGAAGGTCTTCAGCGCTTTCTGGTCGTTGACTGTCTGCCGGCGCAAGACCGACCGGCAACAAACAGCCTGATCGGAGAAGGCGTAACCGCGGTGACCGCCGAGATGGTTGTCTTCGAATGGCTGGAACGCGCCGACACGGCGGACTTTCGGGCTTTGCTGAAGCTCATTCGTTAGCCGGTCACGCTGCTCCGCGATGGCACAGCTCGGTGCAATCGCTTATGCTCCGGGTCAGGAAAGCCACCGGGCCTAACCCCGGAAGTGCAAGGAGCAAGAGATGATCGTCGAGCAGATCTGGACCGGAAACGCCTACCGCAATTTCAACTACCTGATCGCCTGCCCGGAAAGCGGCGAAGCCCTGGCGGTCGATCCGCTCGACCACAAAAAATGCCTGGCGGTGGCGAAGGATCGCGGCTGGGAGATCACCCAGATTCTCAACACCCACGAACACGGCGATCACATCGGCGGCAACAAGCCGATGGTGGCGGCGACCGGCGCGCGCATCCTGGCACACAAGAACGCCAGGAACAGCATCCCCGGCATGGACCAGGGCCTTTCCGCCGGTGACCTGATCAAGGTCGGCAGGACGGTGGAGCTGGAGTCGCTCGACACACCCGGCCATACCATGAGCCATGTCTGCCTGCTGTCGCGCAGCGACCAGCCGGCGCTGTTCTGCGGCGACACCCTGTTCAATGCCGGTGCCGGCAACTGCCACAACGGCGGGCACCCCAATGAGCTCTACCACACCTTCGCCGAACAACTGTCGAAGCTGCCCGACAGCACGCTGATCTATCCCGGCCACGACTATTTCGCGAACAACCTTCGCTTTACCCTGGACCGAGAGCCCGACAACGGCGACGCCGCGGCCCTGTTGCGAGACGTCGACGATCAGGACCCGGACGCGGCGATGATCTCGACCCTTGGGTTGGAAAAAACAGTGAATACCTTCTTTCGCCTGCAGAGCCCGACGGTCATCGCCCGCCTGCGCGAGACCTTTCCCGACCTGCCTGACGCACCCAGTGCCAAGGACGTGTTCCTGAAGCTGCGCGAACTGCGCAACAGCTGGTAGAGGCCAGCAGCGCTAAAGCGGTAACCGAAGGCTCGCAGCGAGACCCGGCGCATTGTCGCTGAGAATCAGCTTACCGTCATGCAGGCGGGCGACCGCCTGAACCAGGCTGAGGCCGAGGCCGCTGCCGGCCGTGCTGCGGCTTTGCTCAAGGCGCACGAAGCGGCGCAAAACGTCCTCGCGCTTGTCCTCTGGGATGCCCGGTCCGCGGTCGCGCACGGTGAGAACGGCCACCCCGTCCTTTTGCTCCACCCCGATGCCGATCCGCCCGCCCCGCTCCGAGAACTTGATTGCATTGTCCAACAGATTCACAAGCGCCTGGAACAACAGGTCGCGGTCGCCTTTGCGCCGGACCGGCTGCAGCGGGTCCACGTCGATCTCAATGCCCAGCTCTTCGGTCAGCGGATCGTAAAGCTCCACCACATCCTGCACCAAGGCCTGCAGGTCCACGACGGCGAAACGATCCCGCGAGGCCCCGGCCTCGGCCTGGGCAATGCTCAGCAAGGCGGTAAAGGTCTTCAGCAGATTGTCGGCTTCGCGGATGGCCTTGGCAATCGCGTCGCGATAACCATCGGACTGCGGATCTTCGATCAACGCCAGTTCAAGGCCGCTGCGCAGACGGGCCAGGGGGCTTCGCAGATCGTGGGCGATGTTGTCGCTGACCTGGCGCATGCCCTCCAGCAGCCGCTCGATCTGATCCAGCATGGCGTTCAGATTTCCGGCCAGCTGATCGAACTCGTCATCGCGGCGGCTGACCGGCACCCGCTGGGTCAGATCCCCGGCGATGATGTCACGGCTGGTCCGGTTGATCGTCTCAATCCGCGCCAGCAGCGCGCGGCTCATGAGAAGCCCGCCCAACAGCGATATGCCCAGGATCGCCAGGAGGCTCCAGGCCAGGATTTCGCGAATGAGCCCGGCGACGCGGTCGCGCTCACGCACATCATGGCCGACCAGCAGCCGCAGTCCGCCGGGTAGATTGAAGGTTCGCGCGCGGCCGAAATTCACCCCGCCGCCTTCAGCCTCCGCAAACTCCAGGCGAAAGGTCAGCCAGCCCTCTTCGTCCGCCGGCTCATCGGGCCAGCGGCTGAGGTTTCCGGCCAGGGCCCGGTTGTTGGGATCGGTCAGAAGGTAGAGCCCGCGCGTCTGGCCCGCCGTTGCGGCGCGGCGCTGGATCGCCACGATCAGACCGGGGGTACCGCGCTGCGAGAACTGCTCGGCCAGCCCCCGAATTTCGGCGTCTATGGTGGTGTCGATCTGGCGCGAAACGACATTCGAAGTGACCCAGAAAATCGCACCGGTCAGCAGCAGAACGGCCAGGCTGAAGAAACAAAGATAGACCAGCGCCAGGCGAAAGATACGCGATCTGAGAAGATCAGCCCTGTTCACGAAGGGAGTACCCCGCACCGCGTACGGTCTGCAGCAGCGCCTTATCGAAATCCTTGTCGATCTTCTGGCGCAGCCGGGAGACATGAACGTCGACGACGTTGGTCTGCGGATCGAAGTGATAGTTCCAGACGTTCTCCAGCAGCATGGTGCGGGTCACCACCTGCCCTGCGTGGCGCATCAGATACTCGAGGATCTTGAACTCCCGCGGTTGCAGGTCGATCGGCTGACCGCCGCGCTGCACCTGGCGCGACAGCAGATCGATTTCCAGATCGGCCAGACGAAGATGGGTTTCGACCTTGCCCGCCATCGGCCGCCGCAACAGGGCCTCCACCCGTGCCAGCAATTCGGAAAAGGCAAAGGGCTTTACGAGATAGTCGTCGCCGCCGGCGCGCAGGCCCTTCACCCTGTCGTCGACACCGCCCATGGCGGAAAGGAACAGGATCGGCAGGCTGCTGCCGGTCCCCCTCAGGGTCTCGACCACGGCAAGGCCATCGATCCTGGGCAGCATGCGGTCGACGATCGCCAGATCGAAATCTTCACTGGCGGCGCGCAGCAGGCCTTCCTTGCCGTCGACCGCGATCTCGGCCGTATAGCCGGCCTCACGCAAGCCCTTGGCGATGTAGCCGGCTGTCTCACCGTCATCTTCGACAATAAGTACACGCATCGAGGTCGGCCTCTCGCGTCTTATCCATGACACGTCAAAACTCTCGCAGAGCGTCATCAGGGTTATGCCTTTCCGGGCCCGCCCGCAACCCCCTCTGGCCCGCGCGGGAGATCAGAATGAGAAAGGGGCGTCTCAGCGCGCTGCGCGGACGCCCCTTTCCGATAAGAAAGCCACCGAGCGCTGTCAGATCTTGGTGAGGCGCAGGGCGAAGAAGCTTTCGGTGCCCTGGCGAACCGCCTTGATTGTCGCCACCGACTCGCCGGCCTCTTCAAGCGCGGCGATGCGGGCCACGGCCTCGTCCGGCGTTTTCACCGGCTCAAGCGTAATGCTGCGAATCAGATCGCCGGGCCGCAGGCCGCTCCGGGCCGCATGACTGCCCGGTGCAATATCGACAATAACGACACCGCTGTCGGCGCCGTTCAGACCCAGGGCCTCGCGGGCTTCGTCGTCAAGGGCCGCGACCGTCACGCCGGTCTCGCCAAGTTCTGTCTTGCCCGGCTTCTGCGCCTCGCCGGATTGCGGCGCCGGCAGGCCCGAGACCTGCTGCTCGGTCGGAACGGCACCGGTGACCACTGTCAGAGCCAGCGGCCCGCGATCCCGCCAGACGCGCAGCTCAGCCGGCTTGTCCACCGGGGTCTGGGCGACCAACTGGCTCAAGTCCTTCACACGAACCACCGGCTTGCCGTCCCATTCAAGCACCACATCCCCGGCCCTCAGACCGGCGGCGGCTGCCGGGCTGCCCGGTTCGACCGCGGCCACGAGGGCCCCTTCGACACCTGCCATACCGAAGCCCTCGGCAATGTCAGGGGTTACCGGCTGAATGCGCACGCCGAGCCAGCCCCGGTCCACTTTGCCGTCGTCGCGCAGATCGTCGACAATCCGGCTGGCCAGGTTCGACGGGATCGCAAAGCCGATGCCCACGCTGCCGCCGTTGGGCGAGTAGATCGCCGTGTTGACGCCGATAACCGCGCCCTCGGAATCGAAGGTCGGACCGCCGGAGTTGCCCCGGTTGATCGGTGCGTCGATCTGGATGAAGTCGATCAGGCTGCCGCCGGGCAGATCACGGCCACGCGCCGAGACGATGCCGGCGGTCACCGAACCGCCGAGACCGAAGGGGTTGCCGACAGCGACCACCCAATCGCCCGGGCGCAGGCCGTCCGACTCGCCGAATTCGACAAAGGGCAGCGGGCCGTCGGCCTCGATCTTCAGGACGGCAAGATCTGTACGCGGATCTGCGCCGATCAGGCGGGCTTCGTAAGCCGTGCCGTCCTTCAGCGTGACCGTGATCTCATCGGCGCCGTCGATGACATGGTTGTTGGTCACCACATAGCCCTCGGGATCGATGACGAAACCGGAGCCGGCGCCCTGCCGCGGGCGCTCCGGCTGGGCCTGGCGGCCGTCAGGGCGGCCGCCGGGACCGAAAAAGCGCTCAAAGAACTCTTGAAGGTTCGGGTCATCGCCGAAGGGTTGGACCTGGGGGGGCCCTTCGGAGCGGCGGCTCTGAGAGGGCTCCGCCCCGCGCTGGACCACCGCGATGTTGACCACCGCCGGGGCAACGTCTTCCACCAGGTCGGCGAAGCTTGCCGGCGCCGGGCGGGCGGCAACCGGCGCGACGCTGCCGGCGATCAGGGCGACCGAGAGGCCGGCTGCGGCCAACAATGTCAGCGGAAAAGGCCGGCGGCCGGAAGACGCCGGGACCGCTGTTTCTCGTGAAAATCGGGTATTTAGGGTAACGACAGAGGCCACGGTGCTCTCTCCTCAGCAGATGCAGGAACTGCTGTAGAGGTGGGGACCGGGCGTTACCATCGCCTTGCCGGCAGATTAAACTTTGTTCATCTTGCCGCCGGGGCTTGTTTCCTGCGGCCTTGGGTCACCTTACGCGTTCGGCGGCGTAGGCGCAGATCACGGCGATCAGTCGGTCGATATTACCTTTGAGAGCGTCGAAACCGCCGTTTCGCTCAATCCGCTCCTCATCCATGTAGAGCTTGCGGTTGATCTCGACCTGCAGGCTATGACGCCCTTTCGCCGGGTCCGAGTAGCGGCGCACCAGTTCGACGCCCTTGTAGGGTTCGTTGATCTTCACTTCGTAGCCCAAGTCTGCCAATTGGTCGGCGACAAAGGCGGTGAAAGCGGGTGCGCAGGTCGTGCCGTCGCGATCGCCGAGCACGAACTCGGCCCGCGCCACCGGCCCGTCCTCAGTACCGCTGTTGCCCATGGCGGGCATGGAATGACAGTTGATGTGCCAGACCTGCCCGAAGCGGCCATGAGCCTCATCGATCGCCTTGGCAACCGCATCGTGATAGGGCTGCCAGCAGGTATCGATCCGGCGGCGCACCTCGGCCACGCTCAGCAAGCGGTCATAGAGCTGCGCATCCGGCGGCATCATCCGCCAGACCAGTCCAACCCCCAGCTCGGTCTTGCGGCTGGGCACCAGCGGTTCCGGCCAGGGCCCGTCCAGCATCGCCGGGTCGAGATCGACCAGATCGCGGTTCGGATCGATGTAGATGCGCGGGAACTCCGCCGCGATCAGCGGCGCCCCATGGTCCGGTGCCGTGTCGTAAAGCTCGTCGATAAAGGCGTCCTCGGCGCGCCTGAGCACCGCCAGCGGCGCGATGGCGCCGAAGTCTTCGGGATAGGTCTTGCCGCTGTGCGGGCTGTCGAAGACCACCGGTACCGGCGCCCCACGGGGGGCGACACAGCGTAGTTTGTCTTCAGAGGTGTTCGCGGACATTCCCAGACTCCGGATCAAAAAGAAGAGATACGAAAAGAAGCGGTGATCCTACACCGCCGGCCGCCTCGATAGGCAGCGATTCTTCGCCTACTCGCGCCAGAGCTCCGGCCTGTCCAGCACATCGCAGCAGACCACCCTGCCGCCCGCAGTATCGATCGCACCCTCGCGGAGCCCCTGAACCATCCAGGCATCCGCATGCTCATCCGAAACAGGGTAAGGGGCGTTTAAGCCTTGCCGGCCGGCGGGCCGAAATCCATGGCGCTGATAGTAATCCGGATCGCCGAGCACAAAGACCAGGTCGACGCCGGATTTTGTGAGCTGGGCCAGACCGCTCTCGATCAGCCGGCCACCGATACCCTGCCGCTGGGCATCGGGAACGACCGCCAGTGGCGCCAGGATCGCAAGGGATTTGCTGCTGTCCGGTTCGCTCAGGCGGGCCCGCGAAAACAGAATATGCCCGACGGGCCGCTCGCCATCGAAAGCGATCAACGACAGCGTCGGTTCCGCGCTGGGATCGCCGAGAATATCCTGCACAAGCGCCGCCTCGTCGTCCTCACCGAAGGCCAGGCGATTGATATCCAACAAAGCCGGCAGATCGGATTCCAAAGTTTCCCTGATGATCATCCCAATGCCCCCTTCCCAAACCGGCCGGGTGGGGCAGCCGCGCTACTCCTTAACCGCGCCGGTCATCGAAGAGACATAATGCTCGACGAAGAAGGAGTAAAGGATCGCCACCGGCAGGGAACCGAGCAAGGCTCCGGCCATCAACGAACCCCAACGATAGATATCGCCGTCGACGAACTCCGACAGCATGGCCACCGGCACCGTCTTGTTGGAGGTCGTGGAGATGAAGGTCAGGGCGTAGATGAACTCGTTCCAGCACAGGGTAAAGGAGAAGATGCCCGCCGAGATGAGGCCCGGCACGGCCAGCGGCAGCACGATCTTCATGAGGATCTGGGTGCGGCTGGCGCCGTCCATCAGGGCGCATTCCTCCAGCTCATAGGGAATGGTCTTGAAGTATCCCATCAGCAGCCATGTGGAGAACGGAATCAGAATCGTCGGGTAGGTGAGGATCAGGGCCATGGGCGTATCGAACAGCCCGTAGGCGTGGACGATGACCGACAGCGGAATGAAGAGAATCGACGGCGGCACCAGGTAGGCCAGGAAGATCAAGCCGCCGACCCACTGCGCGCCCTTATAGCGAATACGCACGATGGCATAGGCCGCCAGGACCGAGGCAACCAGCGAGATGAAGGTCGCCACGACGGAGACCAGCATGGTGTTCCACATCCAGATCGGATAGTCGGTCTCAAGGATCACATGAAGGATATGCGAAAGCGTGGGATCGGCTACCCAGAGCGGACTCGTGGTGTTCATGTCCAGAAGCTCGGCATTGGGCTTCAGGGCGGTCAGCGTCATCCAATAAAACGGGAACAGCAGGATGAAGACAATCACGGAAAGCGGCAGGTAGACAGTGACCCAGCGGGTACGGCGGGTCATCAGGTAGTCCATACCCTCGGAGTCGTCGTTGCCCGCGACCGTCGGGTTCTTGGCCACGTCAGTCATCGGTTTCTCCCTGTTGCCACTTGCGTCTTTGCAGACCGAACCAGGACACCATGATCGCGGCCAGCAGGAAGGGGATCATCGCCGTGGAAATCGCCGCGCCCTCGCCCATGTTGCCACCCAGGATCGCGCGCTGATAGCTCAGCGTCGCCATCAGGTGGGTGGCATTGGCCGGACCGCCACGGGTAATCGCCCAGATCAACTGGAAGTCTGTGAAGGTGAAAAGAACGGAGAAGGTCATCACCACCGCGATGATCGGCGTCAGCACCGGAAAGGTCACATGGCGGAACATCTGCCAACGGTTGGCGCCGTCCAGGGTCGCCGCCTCGTAGAGCGATGCCGGCACGGTCTGCAGGCCGGCCAGCAGGGTGATGGCGACGAAGGGCACGCCGCGCCAGATGTTGGCGAAGATCAGCGACCAGCGGGCGTTCCAGGGATCGCCCAGGAAATCAATATAGACATCGATCAGGCCGAGCTTGGTAAGACCCCAGGAGATGATCGAGAACTGCGCGTCGTAGATCCACCAGAAGGCAATGGCCGACAGCACCGTGGGCACGATGAAGGGCAATAGGATAAGGGCCCGCAGGATGGCCTTGAACGGCATGTGATTGTTCAGCAACAGCGCCAGATAAAGACCGACGGCAAACTTCACGACACTGGCGAAGGTCGTATAGAAAATCGTCTGCCAGACCGACTGCCAGAAGACCGTGTCGCCGAACAGGCCGTAGAGCTCGCAGTCGCCGGGCCCATAGCATTCCTTGTCATAGAAGTTCAGCAGGCCGATAAACTTTCCCGGGTTGCCGATGCTGGCATCGGTCATGGAAAGCCAGATGCCCAGGCCCAGGGGGTAGGTCAGGAAAAGGATGAGAATTGCCGCCGCCGGCATCATGAACCAGAAGCCCAGCCAGTTCCGATCATGGACCAATCGGCTCCAAAGGCCAGGCGTCGGGATCTCCGCCGTTCCGCTGCGAAGCGTCGATTCCGCCATCAAGCTATCCTTCTTGGCGTCATGGGACTCAAACTACCTGCGAACCGAAATTACCGGCTTGCATCACGCCCCCGAAAGCGCAGCGCCTGCGGGGAACGCGTGCAAGCCGGCATCCTTCCTTAGCGGTAAATCCGCCGTGCTTTCTTCGTCGCGTCTGCGACGGCTTCCTTCGCCGACATCTGACCCGTCGCCACATTGGCGAACATGTCGACGACGATGAACTCGGAAATCGCCGAAGCCGACTTCTGACCGACCGAGCCCTTATAGCCCGCGACAAGGGTGCGGTTCGCCGCTTCCGCGAAGATCTTGCGCTTCGGATCGGAGGTCCAGATCGGGTTGTCGTTGAAAGCATTCAACGAATGAGTCAGATAGGCGACCGAACCCTCGAGCCAGCGGTTGTACTGCTCGGCTTCCATCAGGAAGGCCATGAAGGCCTTGGCCGCATTCGGGAACTTGGTGTAGGTCGGCACCAGCATCGGATAGGCGATGTGGAATTCCGTCGGCACACCGACCGGCCCGACCGGATAGTAGGCATGATCCATGTCGTCCTTGATATCCAGACCATCAACCAGCGCCTTCTGATAGATCGAGATGCCGTTGTTGGTAAGGCCGACTTCGCCGGCCAGGAAGGCCTTGTTGTTGGAGCCGTCGTTCCAGGACGCCGTGCCCGGAATGTAGGCGTCATAGAGCTTCTTGACATATTCGCAGGCCGCCACCGCTTCGGGGGTGTTAAGGATGACCTTGTCGTTCTCGTCGACCATCGCCGCATCGTGCGCCCAAAGCGCCCAGTGGACCCAGGCATTGGCGTCACCCGTAGCGTGGCCCAGGGCCATGCCGGCCGGCATGCCGCCGGCCTTCAATCCCTGGCAAAGCGCCAGGAAGCCGTCGAGGTCCTGCGGCACTTCCTTGAAGCCCGCCTTCTCGATGGCGGAGTTGCGGTAATTGATGTAATTGCCGCCGAAGCACACCGGGATACCGATCCATTTGTCGTCGCTCTTGCCGTAGGTTTCCGCCGCCGGGACCCAGCCGCCGTACTTGCCGCCCAGGTAATCAGCCAGGTCGGTCAGGTCGGTACACTTGTTGGGGAAGAGATGCGGCAGGGAATAATAGCCCCAGATCAAATCCGGCCCGGAGCCGACGTTGACCGCGACAGAGGCTTTGGGCTGCACGTCGTCCAGCGACTCGTTCAGAACCTCGACCTCGATACCGGTGGCCTTGGTAAAGGCGGCCACCTGCTCCATGAAGGCGTCTTCCTCCGACTGTATGAAGCGCTTCCAGCGCAGCACCTGAAGCTTCGCGCCGGCTTCCGGCTTGAAGGGCGCGTCGGCTGCCCAGGCGCTGCTCCAATCCATAAAGTCGCTGCTGACCAAGGCAGCACCGGCAACCGTTGCCGCTGTGCCTTTGAGAACTGACCGGCGTGTAAATTTCTTGTCCATGACTATTCCTCCCGCTCCATTTTTTTGCTTCGAAATTCTGATAACGGATTCCCAGTAAAAAAAACTCAGATCAATTGAAAACCTCGGGCCACGGCCGTTCCGGCTTACAGTCTTTGGCCGGACTCCTGGCTGAAAAGGTGCACCTTGGCGAGATCCGGCCGCAGATGGATCTTCTGGCCCGGGTGAAAATCATGACGCTCGCGGAAAGCCGCCGTGATCTCCCGGCCTTCCAGTCGCGCCAGCACCTGGGTCTCGGATCCCATGGGTTCCACCACCACCACGTCGGCAGGGAATCCATCGTTTTCCGACACCAGTTCCAGGTGCTCCGGGCGAACGCCGTAGACCACCGGCTGGCCGTCGCCCGCCGCCGTCTGTTCCCCCAGCGGCAGGAAGGTTCCGTTGCCCATCGCCACCCGCGCCTGACCGCCACGCTCAACCGCGCCTGTCAGGAAATTCATGGCCGGCGAACCGATAAAGCCGGCAACGAAGACGTTGGCCGGATTGTCATAGAGTTCCAGCGGCGCGCCGATCTGCTCGATGATACCGTCATGCATCACCACGATCTGATCGGCCATGGTCATGGCCTCGATCTGGTCATGGGTGACGTAGATCGTCGTCGTCTGGAGCCTTTGGTGCAGCTCGCGGATTTCCGTGCGCATCTGCACCCGCAGCTTGGCGTCCAGGTTCGACAACGGCTCGTCGAAGAGGAAAACCCGCGGGTCGCGAACGATGGCGCGGCCCATGGCCACGCGCTGGCGCTGGCCGCCGGAAAGCTGGCGCGGATAGCGTTCCAGATAATCTTCCAGGTTCAGGATACCGGCAGCGCGGTGCACCGCCTCTTCGATCACCGTCGGATCGACCTTGGCCAGCTTCAGCGAGAAGGCCATGTTGTCGAAGACCTTCATATGCGGATAGAGCGCATAGTTCTGGAAGACCATGGCAATGTCGCGCTGCTTGGGCGGCACGTCGTTGACCACTTGACCTTCGATGACGATGTCGCCCGAGGTGACCTTCTCCAGACCGGCGATCATACGCAGCAGCGTAGACTTGCCGCAGCCCGAAGGACCGACCAGAACCGTAAAGGACTTGTCCGGGATGGTGATATCCACCCCATGCAGGACCTCTGTGGCGCCAAACGACTTGCGAACGTCGCAAATCTCGACGTCAGCCATGCTTCCTCCCCATTCTCAAAAGCCGATGATCCCGGCCTTTATCTTATTTATCAGCGACTAGCATACATCGTATACGTAACCGCGTCCATTATCTTGTGCGTACCTGCCGCGGCAAGCGTCCCGGGCATCACCATGCTTGCTCAAACACCCGGTAGCGAGCCCATAAGTCGGCCCCCGCGAGGCTTTTTTGGGCCAAGTTGTGACCCGGCCAGCAAGACTCAACTTAACCATGATCACCGAGGCCACGCCAGGAATTGACGGTGAATCCGTTCGTTGGCGAATAACGTTACGGAAACATTCCAAGGCGGGAATCGCCATCAGGCGCTATTGTCGCGCCGCAAGAACACCCAGAGGATTGGGAAAACGGGAGGGGCAGGAAAATGGCGGCACAGGATTTCGAAGGGCGCAGCGCCGTCGTCACCGGCGGCGCGCGCGGCATCGGGCTGGCAACCGCGAAGCGTCTTGCCGCAGGCGGTGCCAGGGTCGCGCTCTGGGACATCGACGAAGCCGCCCTCGCCGCCGCCCGGAGCACGTTCGCCGATCCGCAAGCCGTCCTGCCCTGCGCGCTGGACATCACCGACGAGACGGCGGTAACCGAGGCGCTGGCCAAGACCGTGGCAGCGCTGGGCCCGCCCGACATTCTGGTGAACAACGCCGGGATCACCGGCCCGAACCAGAAAACCTGGGAGTACAGCCTGAGCGATTGGCAGCAGGTTCTGGACCTCGACCTGACCGCCGTCTTCCTGTGTTGCCGCGCGATGATCCCCGGCATGCTGGAGCGGCGCTATGGACGCATCGTCAATGTCGCCTCCATCGCCGGCAAAGAGGGCAACCCCAATGCCGCGGCCTACAGCAGTGCCAAGGCCGGTGTCATCGGGCTCACCAAGTCGCTCGGCAAGGAAACCGCCGGCAGCGGGCTGACGGTGAACTGCGTTACACCGGCAGCGGTCGAGACCGACATCTTCAAGCAGATGACCCAGGAGCACATCGACTACATGCTCTCGAAGATTCCCATGGGGCGTTTCGGCCAGGTCGAAGAGGTCGCAGCTCTCATCGCCTGGCTGGCATCAGAGGACTGTTCCTTCAGCACCGGCGCGGTTTTCGATGTATCAGGCGGTCGCGCAACCTACTGAAAGGCTGTTGCGGCCCTTCAAACGGACATGGGTGCCCTGCGGAGATGGGCCTACCGCCCCGCGGCAAGCCCCGCTAGCATGATCTGCCGCTCTGGGCGCCGCCTGTCGCGGGCCGGGCCGGCCGCAACGCAGAGGCTGGCACAGACCGCAGATGCAGACTTCCCGGAACCTCCAGATCCAACCGCTGGTGAACGCGCCGCTGCAGGGTATTGCCCTGATGGTCGCCGCCTTCACCACCTTTGCAATGCTGGATGCGACGGCGAAGTACCTAGTGCAGTTCTATCCGACGGAACAGGTGGTCTGGGCGCGTTATGCCGGGCACTTTGTCTTTGCGCTGATCATCTTCTGGCCCCGTCACGGCATGGGGCTGATACGCAGCCAGCGTCTTGGCACGCAGATTCTGCGCTCCCTTCTTCTTTTCACCGCGACCTGCAGCAACTTCGTGGCCGTCGGCTATCTGCAGTTGGCCGAGACCTCGGCGATCTTCTTTTCGACGCCGCTGATCGTCGCTTTGTTTGCCGTGCCTTTGTTGGGTGAGAAGATCGGTCCCAGGCGCTGGGCCGCCATCCTTGTCGGCTTTATCGGTGTCATGATCGTGGTGCGCCCCGGGCTGGGCATGATCCACTGGGCCGCCGGGCTTTCCCTGCTCACCGCGACCGCCGCCGCGCTCTATCAGATCATCACCCGCAAGCTGGCCGGCGTCGAGCCGGCGGCGACCACCCAGTTCTACACCGCCCTGATCGGCATGGTGATGATCACCCCCTTCGTGCCCTTCGTCTGGCAGACGCCGGACCTGACCGGCTGGCTGTTGATGGCGCTGCTCGGCGCCCTCGGCGGGGTAGGTCACTGGATGCTGATCCTGGCCCACCGCCTGGCGCCGGCGCCGATCCTGGCACCCTTCAACTACACCCAGATCGTGCCCATGGTGCTGCTCGGTTTTCTGGTCTTCGGTGACCTGCCGGATGCCTGGACCCTGGCCGGGGCCGCCGTGGTACTGACCAGCGGCCTCTACCTGCTCTACCGCGAACGGCGTGTCAAGTTAGCGGCGTAACTCGCTATAAAACAACGAACATACACGGACAGCTAATGTCTTACGCGAACCTGAAAGAACGCCTCGACGACGGGGAAATCGTCATCCTCGACGGCGCCACCGGCACCGAGCTGCAGCGCCGCGGCGTCAGCATGGACCCGGCGGCCTGGTGCGGTGTGGCGACCCTGGACAACGACCGGCTGTTGAGCGAGATCCACGGCGACTATATCGCCGCCGGGGCGGAGGTGATCACCGCCAACAGCTATGCCTCTTCGCGGCTGATGCTGACCCCGGCGGGCTACGGCGACCGGGTGGAGGAGATCAACCGCCGCGCGGTGGAAGCCGCCCTGCGCGCCCGTGACGCGGCAGCGGCCAACAGCGGGGTCGTGGTTGCCGGCTCCGTCTCCCACATGGTTCCGCTGACCGGCGGAACGGCCCGGGTCGATCCTCAGGCCATGCCGGGAGAACAACAGATAGCAGAGGCTTTCCACGAACTCGCACAGATCCTGAAGGCGTCAGGCGCCGAGTTGCTGATCCTGGAGATGATGTACCATCCTCTGCGCAGCCGGCTGGCCCTGGAAGCGGCACAAGCAACCGGCCTGCCGATCTGGTTCGGGCTCAGCGCCCGGCGTGGAGACAACGGCAAGCTGCTCAGCTTTCATCACCTGGAGGACCTGCCGCTCGACGCCGTCACGGCCTTGCTGCCGGGTGCCGGGGTCGATGCCGCCGGCTGCATGCACAGTGGCGCCGACCTCATCGCCGAGGCTCAGGCCGAAATCAGGAAGGCCTTCGGCGGTCCCCTGATGGCCTACCCCGACGGCGGTTATTTCGAGATGCCCGACTGGCGCTTTGTGGATGTCATCGAAGCGGATCGCCTGCAGTCTTTCTATCTGGATTGGCTGAAGGCAGGCACGCAGATCATCGGCGGCTGCTGCGGCCTGACGGTTGCCCATACCCAGGCCGCCGTGCGCGCCCGCGACACTTTCCTTGAGTCCGGCCTGCGACCTTGACCCCTAAAGCGTAAAGCCGCCGTCGACGACCATGGCCGTGCCGGTGGTATAGGACGAGTCATCAGAGGCCAGATAGACCGCCATGGCGGCGATCTCCTCCGCAGTGCCGAGGCGGCCGAGCGGCTGACGCGCGATGAAGGCCTTGCGGGCCTCGACCGGGTCATCGAAAGCGGCGATGCGGTCGTCCAGCGAGGGGGATTCGACGGTGCCCGGGCAGATACAATTACAACGCAGGCCCTGTTTGATGAAATCGGCCGCCACCGATTTGGTAAGGCCGATGACCGCCGCCTTGCTGGCGCCGTAGACGCAACGGTTGGCCACGCCGGTCAGCGACGAGGCGACCGAGGCCATGTTCACGACCGACCCGCCGCCGGCATCCAGCATGGGCGGCAGGAAGGCTGAAATCATGCGGTACATGGACTTCACATTCAGATCGAAGGAAAAGTCCCAGTCCTCTTCCGGACAGTCCAGGATCGAGCCGTGGTGCACGAAGCCCGCCACGTTGCACAGTACATCAAGCGGCGGCATCTCCGCGGCCAGGCTATGGATCGTCTGGGTGTCGGTCACGTCCAGGCGCCGTGTCGATATGCCCGGCGTACCGCCCAGTTCCTCCAGCCGGTCGATGTTGATGTCGGTCGCCATGACCGACGCCCCCTCGGCGGCAAAAGCCAGCGCGGTCGCCCGCCCGATACCCTGCGCGGCTGCGGTAACCAGCGTGGTCTTGCCCGCCAGGCGATCCCCCATTGCATGCTTTCCTTCTTGTTGCGCCGGCGCCGGCCGGCCGGCAGATCAGTGCGAGTGCCTGGGCAGCGACTTGACCACCCGGTGATAGTGCACCGCCGGCTCCAGGCAGCCACCGGTGGAGAGCTGGCCCACCATGCCGCGATACATCTCTTGCCAGGGCGTTTCATGCTCCAGCGCCGGCGGTTTGTAGTCCGCCCAGCGGGCCGCGATTTCCGCTTCGTCCACCAGCAGGTCGACGCGCCGCGTATTGAGATCCACCCGCACGCGGTCGCCGGTCTGGATGATCGCCAGGCCGGACCTCGCTGCCGATTCCGGCGAGGCGTTGAGGATGGAGGGGCTGCCGGAGGTGCCGCTCTGGCGCCCATCGCCGATGGTCGGCAGTTCCATAATCCCCGCCTTGATCAACGCGTCGGGCGGCTGCATGTTGACCACCTCGGCGGAACCGGGATAGCCGATGGGCCCGCAGCCGCGCACGAAAAGCAGGCAGGTTTCGTCGATCTCCAAAGCAGGATCGTTGATCCTGTCGTGATAGTCTTCCGGTCCTTCGAAAACGATGGCCCGCCCCTCAAAGGCGTCTTCCTGCCCGGGCGTGGAGAGGTAGCGCTCGCGAAACTCCGGGCTGATCACCGACGTCTTCATGACGGCGGCATCAAAGAGGTTGCCGGACAGCACCACGAAACCCGCCTCTTCCATCAGCGGCTGATCGTAGGGACGGATCACATCCCGGTCGCCGGCCTCGCACGTACTGTGAAGCTCCCCCATGGTCTTGCCGGCCACGGTGATCGCCCCGTCACGCATTTTGCCGGCGCGGATCAGTTCGCCGATCACCGCCGGCACGCCGCCGGCGCGGTGAAAGCCCTCGCCCAGGTGCGCCCCGGCGGGCTGGCAGTTCACCAGCAGAGGAATATCATGGCCGTGGGTCTGCCAGTCCTCGATATCCAGCTCAACGCCCATGTGGCGGGCGATCGCGGTGATGTGCGGGGGGCAATTGGTGGAGCCGCCGATCGCCGAGTTGACGACGATGGCGTTCTCAAAGGCTTCGCGGGTCATGACCTTTGAAGGCGTCAGTTCCTCCCAGACCATGTCGACAATGCGCTTGCCGGTGGCATGGGCCATCTGTCCGCGCTCGCGATAAGGCGCAGGGATCGAGGCGCAGCCCGGCAAAGACATGCCCAACGCCTCGGCCAGGGAGTTCATCGAAAGGGCTGTCCCCATGGTGTTGCAGTGGCCCGCGCTGGGGGCCGCGGCGGCAACCATCTCGATGAATTCCTCGTAGTCGATCTTGCCGGCGGCATGGAGCTTGCGGCCTTCCCAGACCACGGTGCCGGAGCCCACCAGTTCGCCGTCCCAATGGCCATCCAGCATCGGTCCGCCGGAGAGCACGATGGCCGGCAGGTCGACGGTGGCCGCCGCCATCAGGCAGGCGGGCGTGGTCTTGTCGCAGCCGGTGGTCAGGATCACGCCGTCGAGCGGATAGCCGTGCAGAATCTCCACCAGCCCGAGATAGGCCAGGTTGCGATCCAGCGCCGCTGTCGGCCGGCGGCCGGATTCCTGGATCGGGTGAACCGGAAACTCAAAGGCAACGCCACCGGCATCGCGAATACCGTCACGCATCCGTGCCGCCAGATCGACATGGATACGATTGCAGGGGGAGAGGTCGCTGCCGGTCTGGGCGATGCCGATGACCGGCTTGCCGGAGGTCAGCTCGTCCTTGGTCAGGCCATAGTTGAGGTAGCGTTCCAGATAAAGGGCGGTCATGCCGGGATTGTCCCGGTCGTTGAACCAGTTCTGGCTGCGCAGGCGCCGGTCCATCTCGGTGATCTTCACGGGGGGTCTTCCTCCTGATTACTGCTTGGCGCGAAACTAGCAGGCCTCAGGCCCCGCCGCACCGCCTTTGCGGCGAAATCTTTGCACCGCGGCAGATTATCCCAAGTCCCGGGGGCGGATAAAATCTTTCAACGCGGCCTCTTCTTCTCCCAGGGACCGCCACGACGGCAGTTTGAAATGGGCCAGGGCCGCGGTGGGAAATTTCTCAGCCATCCGCCGGGCCGCCGGCGTGGTTGCGTCTTTGGCCAGCCTCAACGCCAGATTTTCCATGCCCGGGTTGTGGGCAACCACCATGATACTCGCGACTTCAGGCGCTTGCTGGCGCAGCAGCGCAATCATGCGGCTCGGCGGGGCAAGGTAAAGCGACTTCAGATAGCGCAGTGACGGCTCGACAGGCAGCTTCGGCAGCACCAGATCCAGGGTTTCACGCGCCCGCACGGCAGAGGAGCAGAGCACCAGCGCCGGCCGCCAGGGCTTGGCACCGATAAAGCTTCCCATAACCGGGGCCGCGCGCCGTCCCCGATCTGCCAAAGGCCGGTCGAAATCGTTCAGAGCGGGGGCGTCCCAGCTCGATTTGGCGTGGCGCAGCAGCAAAAGATGGGGCATCAGACCAACTTCCTAATCATTTGATTATGATGACCAATCGAATGTCGAAAACCCGACGATTTGCCTTGCACAAATGCGTTCTTCTCCACAATTGTACAGGGTCGTAAGAATGCAACGAAAACGTTGCCTCGGCCATGGTCGTGAAGGCGACGCAAAGACAACAGGGCAGGCGCCCGTTCTACGGGTGTCATGAAAAGCAGATGTGAGCGAAATCTGTAAGGCTGAGGGGCCTGCAGCACCAGGGTAAATGTGCCCAGCACAAGCCGCCGACAGCATTTCGCCGATGCAACAACCGCCCGAGTAATGAGGGCGAGTGAAGGGAGACTGTTGTATGGCGAACCAACCCTCCACGGCGACCGAAGTCGAACTGAAGCTTGCGGCAGACCCGGAAACCCTTGAGCGCCTTTGGCAGGCCCCGATGCTGCGCGGACGCGATGGCGCGGCGCCCAAGGTCAAGGAGCTGGAGAACATCTACTTCGACACGGCGGACCTGCGCTTGCGTAAGCGCGGCTTGGCGTTTCGTATCCGCCGCGACGGTACGCGCTTCATCCAGACCGTGAAAACCGGCGATAATGAGGCGGCCAGCCTGTTCAGCCGCGGCGAGTGGGAGGGCCCGGTTCCTTCGCTGGAACCGCAGCTCGATATCATAGATGACCCTGAGATCCGTGCCGCCCTCGGCTTGATCCTGCCCGGTGAGCTGCGCCCTGTCTTCGTCACCCGGGTGCACCGCGAGATCCAGCAGGTGAACGGTACCGACTCCCTGGGCCGTTTGAAGGTCATCGAAGCGGCTTTCGACCGTGGTGAAATTGAAGCCTCCGGCAGCGTTCAACCGCTCTCGGAGATCGAGCTGGAGTTGGTTGAGGGAACACCCCGCGCGCTCTTCGACTTGGCTTTGGCGCTGCAGGACGTCGCACCGACCCAGTTGGAAACCCGCAGCAAATCTGCCCGCGGCTATGCCCTGGCGACCGGCCGCAAGCCAGCCTGGCACCCGGCAAAACCCTTGGCCCTGACGGCGGAAACCCGCACCGACAACGCACTGGCGGCGGTGCTGGAAGCCTGCCTTCTGCATTGGACGGCCAACGAGGCGGCCGCCCTCGACGGCAGCGACCCTGAGGGCGTGCACCAGATGCGGGTCGGGTTGCGGCGATTCCGCTCCGCCCTTTCGGTCTTTTCCGAACTGCTGCCCGAAGACCACCACCGCTGGCTGAATACCGAAGCACGCTGGGCCCTGAATGCGCTTGGCCCGGCCCGCGACTGGGATGTATTCCTGGCTGAGCTGCTGGCGCCGGTGGAAGCCAACCGCCCCGGCGACAAGGATCTCGCCGTTCTCAGAAAGGTGGCGGAAAAACGCCGCGCCGAAGCCTATCAGCAGGTGCGCGAGGCCGTCAGCGAACCGCGCTATACCCGGTTTCTGCTGCGCCTGGGCGGCTGGCTGGAGGACCGCGCCTGGCATTGTGCGGCCCTGACGCCGGCGCAGGCGGTCTGGCTGGACCAGCCGTTGATCACGCTGGCAAACAAGCTGCTCACCAAACGACACCGCAAGACATTGAAGCTGGGCAAGCACTTCGACCGGCTTTCGGTCGAGAAGCGGCACGAAGTGCGCATTGCCATGAAGAAACTACGCTACACGACGGAGTTCTTCCGCGCCCTCTACCCCGCAAAGACCGAAAAACCCTATCTCAAAGCCATGCGGGGATTGCAGGAAAGCCTCGGCCATCTGAACGATGTCGCGGTCGCCGAGACGCTTCTGGCCGAGCTGGCCGGGCCACGGGCCGGCGCGCGCCGCCCGGCCGGCCTGGACCAGGCCATCGGCAAGGTGATCGGCTGGTATGCGCACGGCGTGCTCAGTTTCGAGCCGGAAATGCGGGAAACCTGGAGGGCCTTCGCAAAGACCCATCCCTTCTGGAACGGCAAGAAATAGCAGCACCGGCCGCCGGCTTTGCCCGGCAACTTCCGAAAAGCGGTCGTTTGTGTACCCCTTCCTGGGTTAGGATTTGAGTCATGATTACGATTCTCGTCGCTAACCCCAAAGGCGGCTGTGGCAAAACCACCGTCGCCACCCACATCGCCGCGGCCTTTGCGAATGCCGGGCTGCGCACCGCCCTTGCCGATGCGGACAAGCAAGGCAGTTCGCTGGGCTGGATGAAGCAAAGGCCGTCAGAGGCCGGTCCGATTCAGCCGCTGGACTGGCGCGACAGCTGGGGCAAGCCGCCCAAGGCCATCGACCGCCTGATCATCGACTCTCCCGCGGCAATGAAGATGGGCAAGATCGACGATCTGCTGCGCATGGCGGATGTGGTGGTCGTGCCGGTGCTGCCGTCCGGCTTCGACGTTGCGGCAACCGGCGACTTTCTGAAAAAACTCGAGACCCTGAAGCCGATCCGCAAGAGCAGGACGGCCGTTGCGGTGGTGCGCAACCGGGTTCAGCTCGGCACCCGTTCCGCCGGCCGCCTGGACAGCTTCATGATCGGCGTCGGCCATAAAGGGGTCGGCCGTCTGCGCCATCGCACCATCTACACCGAGATCGCCGCCCAGGGTCTCAGCATCTTCGACCTGTCGGGCAAACAGTATGAAGATCTGCGCGACGACTGGGCGCCCTTGCTGCGCTACATCGAGAACAGCGACCCCGGCATCAACGCCTTTGCCGGCAGCCGGTAACGCAAATCCGGCGCCACATCACGCCGCGGCTGCCTTTGCCTTTTCGATGGCATCGCGAAACCCGGGAACCCTGGCGGCGATCGTCGCCGCATCGTCCCCGGGCCGATAGAGGCTGCCCCCCAGGCCGAAGCCTCTTGCCCCCGCCGCCCAGTAGTCGCCGACTTTCTGCGGCGTGATGGAGCCGACGGCAAGGATCGGCAGGTCCGGCGGAAAGACCACGCGCATCGCCTTCACCACCGCCGGCGGATTGGCCTCCGCCGGGAACAGCTTCACCGCATCGGCCCCGGCCTTGACCATGCTCAGCCCCTCCGTAGGGGTGGCAAATCCGGGCATGGCGACCAGGCCTTGGGCCTTGGCCGCGATTACCACGGCCTCGCCCGCATTGGGTGTCACGATCAGCCGGCCGCCGGCTGCAGCGACCCGGCCCACATCCGCCGGGTCGAGCACGGTTCCCGCACCGACCAGGGCATCGTCACCGCAGGCCTCCGCCAGAGCCGCAATGCTGTCGAAAGGACGTGGCGAATTCAGCGGCACCTCGATGATACCGATGCCTTCAGCCACCAAAGCCTGAGCGATGGCCACCACCTCCTCCGGCTTCACACCGCGCAGGATCGCCACCAGCGGCATCTCTTCCAGCCAGTCTTTCAGATCTTTCATGCTCTAACCCTCATGCCGCATCGTCGTACCGTCAGGAAGCCGTTGTGCAAGCTGAAACAAACCGCTTGCAGCCACATCGCTGCCGATCCGGCGCTGAGCGCAGCCGAGCCGGCCGAGGGCTTCCTCGTAAAGTCTTGCCAGGGCGGGCGCGCCGAGGAGCGCCACTTCGTCCGGCCTGTCTTTCGCCGCCCGCAGGGCCGCCGCGATCTCGTGACCAATCAACATGCCCGACAGATAGGCGCGCGCGCCGGCCTCCGGCATGTTCCCGCTCAGCACCCGGCTGCGCACGGAAAACAACATATGCAGCAAGGCGCCGTCCGATGCGCCGCGGACGACCCCTTCGCCGAACCAGTCATCCGACGCCACCGCCTCGTCGGTCATCAGGCGCCCGAGAATCGAATGCGCCTGGAGCAGGTCATAGACTTCGCCGGTCATGTAGGTCGCGAAGTGGACGATTGTTCCCTCCGATACCGTCACCCACTTGCTGTGCGTTCCCGGCAGGCAGACCAGGGCGTTGCCGCCGGGCAGATCCGCCAGGGCGCCGAAAATCTGGACCTCCTCGCCGCGCATGACGTCCGGCAGGCCGGTCTCGGTCTCGTCGCTCAGACCGGGGGCAATCCAGACCTCCGCCTCCGGCCAGTCAAGCCGCACAAATCCAGCGGCCAATCCGGCAAGATCGCAGGGACAGGCGCAGTAAGGCACCTCCTGCCAGCCCTGGCGGCTGCCGATCATGCCGCTCATCACCACCAGGCTGGCGGGGCGGGCGGCCAGCCAGTCGCCGATTTCCTCTGACAGGGCCTGCGGAAACCCGCCCTTCTCCACACGAAGGATACCGCGCGGCGTTTCCCGGCGCTCCCGCACCTCGCCGGCGGGGCCCAGGGCATAAGCACGAAACGACGAGGTGCCCCAGTCAACCGCGATAACCGGACGTGTCACACCGGCAGGCGTCACAGATAGTCCTCTATGTAGTTCTCAACGATGACATCCAAACTGGCGTCCTTGGGCAGGCCAAGGGCCGTGGCGCGATCATGGGACGCATCCTGCGGCCAGCCGGCGCAAATCGCCTCGATGAAGGGATCGGGCTCGAAGACGATCTCGCCCAGGCTGCGTCCGCTTGCGACGCGGTTCAGCGCCTCGATCATTTCCGCAACACTGACCGTAAAACTCGGCAGACTGACCGCCCGATCATCGCCCAGGGCCTCGCCATCGGCCTCGTGAAGGGCAATGAAACCGCCGACAATGGAGCGGTAGCCCAACACCGGCATCATGGTTTCCGGCGCCACCGGAATTCGGCAGACCTCACCGTTCAATGGCTCGCGGAACAGTCCGGAAACGAAGCTGGAGGCCGCCTGGTTCGGCTTACCCGGCCGCACGATCACGGTCGGCAGGCGCGCCGAGCGGCCATCGAGGAAACCCTTGCGGGTGTAATCGTTCACCAGCAGTTCGCAGATCGTCTTGGTCATGCCGTAGGTCGTCTGCGGTGTCTGCTTCACGTGGTCGCCAACTACCGCGGGCATGCCCGCCCCGCCGAAAACGGCGATCGAACTGGCGAAAACAAGCCGCGGCAGGCCACTGCGGGCACGGCAGGCTTCAAAGACATTCAATCCACCGTGCAGGTTGACCCGCATCGCCAGATCGAAATCCAGCTCACCACCGCCGCTGACCACCGAGGCCAGATGAAACACCGAGATGTCGTCCCGGTCGATCAGGCCCGAAACCGTCGCGGCATCGGAGATATCGCCGCTCTGAAAGGTGACGCGATCATCGGCCCAGGCGGGCCGCGCCGGCGGCTCGCTGACATCGAACAGTAACAGGGAATCGATTGCCTCAGGCTCACCCGACGGACCGGTCAAACGACCGCGCCGCAACAACTCTTCCGCCAGACGAAGACCGATGAAGCCGGCACCCCCTGTTATAACAACTTTCACGCCTCTATCTCCCCGCTTTGTCGCAATGGTTTCGGTTTTCAACGCAGGCGCCGATTGTGACCGCCGCACCCTTGTTGCGCAACGAGGGAACAAAGCGGCAGCAGGGACAAAGGCGTGATGAGCCAGCTTGGCGCTGAGCGGAAGGTTTGCTATTGATCATGTATGCCCAACAGAAGAAGGGCAGCCATCCACCGTGTCAGATCCGCCAGCGCGCGAAACCTCACGCCCTCAGGCGCCCTAGCAGTACGGAGAAAAAAGTGAAGCCGGAGCTTGTTTTGGTCGGCCCAATGATGCCGCATGTCATGGAAGCAATGGAGGAGGACTTCACGGTTCACCGCCTCTGGGAAGCCGAAGACCGCGACGCCTTGCTTGCCGAGGTCGGTGAACGCGTCCGCGCCGTCGGCACCAGCGGCAATCTGGGTGCGTCCGCCGCCCTGATGGATGCCCTGCCGAATCTGGAGATCGTCGGGTGTTATGGAGTCGGTGTCGATTCCATCGACCTGCAGCATGCGGCCAAGCGCAAAGTGATCGTCACCAATACGCCGGATGTTCTGAACGACGACGTCGCCAACATGGCCATTGCCCTGCTGCTGGCAACCTCACGGCGGATCTGCGTCGGCGACCGCTATGTCCGCGACGGCAAATGGCTGAAAGCCGCCATGCCGCTGACCCACAGTATCCGCGGCAAGCAGCTGGGCATTCTGGGCCTGGGCCGCATCGGCAAGGACATTGCCGAGAAAGCTTCCGCCTTCGGCTTGGAACTGAGCTATCACGGCCGCCGGAAACAGGATGACGTGTCCTATCGTTTTTTCGACAACCTGGTCGAGATGGCTGAGAACTGCGATTATCTTGTGGCGATCTGCCCCGGTGGCGAGGCGACCAACAACATCGTCAACCGTGCCGTCATGGATGCGCTGGGGCCGGAGGGCGTGTTGATCAACGTCGCCCGCGGCACGGTCGTCGACGAGGCCGAACTGGTTCTGGCGCTGCAGGAAGGCCGCCTCGGCGGCGCCGGCCTGGACGTTTTTCTGGAGGAGCCGAAAGTTCCCGAAGCCCTCTTCGAAATGGATCAGGTGGTTCTGCAGCCCCATGCCGCCAGCGCCACCGTGGAAACCCGCCACGCCATGGGCGATCTGGTGGTAAAAAATCTGCGGGCGCACTTTGCCGGCCAACCGGTTCTGACGCCGGTCCGATAAGGCTGAGAGAAAGTAAGGGAGAAGAAACATGAAACTGTTGCGCTATGGAGCCTTGGGTCAGGAAAAGCCGGGGGCGATGGACCGTAAAGGCGTAATCCGCGATCTCTCCGGCCAGATCGACGACATCGCCGGTGAGGCCCTTTTGCCTGAGAATCTGGACAAGTTGAAGGCGCTCGATCCGGAGAGCCTGCCGGCGGTCGAGGGTGCCCCGCGGATCGGCGCCTGCGTCGGCAAGGTCGCCAAGTTCATTGCCATCGGATTGAACTATGCCGATCATGCCAAGGAATCCGGCGTTGATGTCCCCCGAGAACCGGTAATCTTCACGAAAGCCACCTCCTCCATCTGCGGGCCCAATGACAACGTGGTGATACCGCGCAGCTCGGAGAAAACCGACTGGGAGGTCGAACTGGCCGTGGTGATCGGCACACCGGGCAAGTACATCGACGAAGCCGATGCGCTTGATCATGTTGCCGGCTACTGCATCGTGAACGACGTCTCCGAACGCGCCTTTCAGCTTGAGGGCACGGGCCAGTGGGTGAAAGGCAAGAGCGCCGACACCTTCGGCCCGGTCGGCCCCTGGCTGGTCACGACCGACGAGGTGCCCGACCCGCAGAACCTGCCGCTTTGGCTGGAGGTAAACGGGCACCGCTATCAGGACGGCAGCACCAAGACCATGGTCTTCCCGGTCGCGCATCTGATCAGCTATGTAAGCCAGTTCATGTCGCTGGCCAGCGGCGATATCATCACCACCGGCACACCCCCGGGCGTCGGCATGGGCCAGAAGCCGCCGACCTACCTGAAGCCGGGCGACAGCATGCAACTGGGCATCGAAGGCCTGGGCGAGCAGCGCCAGCATCTGGTCGCCAGCGACTGAAGCGGGACAACCCCGGCACCATAAATCCAAGACCTGGAGGAACAGCGGCGTGAGCAAGGAAAAGCAAAGTGTCGGCTTTATCGGCGTCGGCCTGATGGGCCACGGCATGGCCAAGAACATCGTGGAAAAGGGCTATCCCCTTTCCGTCATGGGCCATCGCAACAAGAAACCGGTAAAAGACCTGGTGAAACGCGGCGCCAAGGAAGCCAAAAGCGCGGCGGCGATGGCACGGGATTGCGACGTGATCTTCCTCTGCGTGACGTCATCGCTGCAGGTGGAAGACCTGATCCGCCGTGCCGACGGCATCAAGGCCGGCGCCCACAAGGGCCTCATCATTGTGGACTGCTCGACCGCCGACCCGAATTCCACCCTGGCATTGGCGGCCGAGCTGAAGCCGCTGGGCGTGAGCCTGATCGATGCCCCGCTCGGCCGTTCCCCCAAGGAGGCGGAACTGGGCCGCTTGAACGCCATGGTCGGCGCCGACCCAAAGACCTTGAAAGAAGTCAGGCCGATCATGGAGACCTGGGCCGAAAACATCATCCACGTCGGGCCCGTGGGCGCCGGCCACAAGATCAAGCTGATCAACAACTTCATCTCTCTGAGCTTTGCCGCAACCTTCGCCGAGGCCTACACAGCAGCAAAGAAGACCGGCGTGCCCCTGGAAAAACTCTACGATGTGGTTTCCGCCGGCGGGATGAACAGCGGGTTTTTCCAGAACGTCAGCAAGTGGGTGATCGGCCGCGACCCCAAGGCCCACGAGTTCACCCTGGCCAACTGCCTGAAGGACATCAGCTACTACAACCAGATGGTCAATGCAGAGAAGCTGACCACCATGGTTTCCTCGGCGGTGCAGCAGGACTACACCATGGCCTTGGCGATGGGCCGCGGCGACCAGCACATGCCGATGCTGGCCGACGCCATCGCCAACTTCAACGGCCTCGACCTGGCGGAAAAACCGAAGAAGCCGGGCACCGCCAAGGCCAAATCGAAAATGAAGAAGTAAGCGGCCAGCGGAGCTGGTTAACCAGGGACGGTGGGACTATATGTCCAGGCTTTCCCCGGTTTTCTATTTAATGTTGGTGAGTGTTGGCCCGCCTGTACAGGCTGAATAGTTTTATTGCGCCCCAGACAAGCCGGGTAGGTTTGGGTCTTTTTTCGAATTGCTTTGCTTGTCAGCCATCATTTCTGTACATGTAAAGCCTTCGAGCGTTGTATGCATTGAGCGCTTGATACCTCGGAAAGGGCTGAGGTGTTGGAGACTTCAGGGGAGGATGATCCCTGTAGCCCAACTGATGATACCGATCTCGACTGGCATGACTATCTAAGACATCGGCGGTGTAGTTGCCTGCACCACGGTGATGCCGATTAGCCCTGCTGCGCTAACTTGCAAGCTGCATTGACTAATCTCTAGCGGGTTACTTTCACGATTCCCGCTGGCGCAGTTCACGACGTTTTTTTATCAGCATCGTTGGATTCAGGAAGGCTCCTTTCCTGAAGAATACCGAACAGATCTAGCTGTGTTGCTGATTTCCTGAATCGATTTGTGCCCTCTCGCTGACCGCGCCCTGAACCTGGGCGGTGTCTCTCATGGGCGCGCAGCAATCACGCGACCGCGAGGTCTAACGGCCGCGCGCCGCAGGAGTTTGTACAGATTTGGACAAGTATCTTCTCTTTACCCCCGGCCCTGTAAACGTGGCTGAGAACCTGCGCGTGGCGATCTCGAAAGAAGATATTTGCCACAGAGAAGCCGATTTTGATGCGCTGCTTGCCAGTATCGAGCAGAAACTTCTTTCGCTTTTTCAGATCAGGAGACGCGGCCGCTACCGCGCTGTGGTGATCACCGGATCAGGCACGGCAGCGAATGAAGCGATGCTCTCCTCCGTTGTAGGAAAAGGCCGTATCCTGATCTTGTCAAACGGCGAGTTTGGCGAGCGCCTGCACAAGACCTCTCTGATCCATAACGACCGGACCCATCTTATTGAGGTGCCGTGGGGCGAGCCCTTCAATCTGCTTGAGGTCGAGGCCTATCTGATGCGCCACAAAATCGATGTGGTGGCGATGGTCCATCATGAGACCTGCTCAGGCATGTTGAACCCACTGGCGCAAGTCGGCGCAATGGCGAAAGCGCAAGGGGCAATCTTTGTCGTGGACGGTGTCAGCAGCGTGGGCGCCGAGATGGTCGACCTGGAGGCTTGCAATATCGCGTTCTGTTCCAGTTCCAGTTCCAAGGCGATCGGGTCTTATCCCGGCCTATCCTTCGTGATCGGCCGCAAAAAACAGTTCAGGAAACTGAAGGCCCATAAGGCGAACACAACCTATCTGAACCTCGCAACATTCTACGACTTCCTCAAAGCGCGCTCACAAACGCCAAATACCCCGGCAGTGCCATTGTTCTTTGCGCTGGAGCAGGCCTTGACGAACATCCTGCGCGAAGGCGTGTCGAAACGCTTTGCTACGATCCGCGCCCGCGCCGAACAATTGCGATGGGGAATGCGGAAACTGAATCTCGAATTCTTGATCGATGAGCAGGACATGTGCTCGGTTCTCACGACGGTCATCGTACCCCCTTCGGTGAAGGTCGGTGATTTACGAGATCGTCTGCGCGAGAAATCCATCATCATCTACGAGGGCAAAGGTTGTTTCCAGGGCAAGGTCTTCCAGGTCGGCAATATCGGAGAGATGTCCAAGTTCGACATCAAGTTCTTCCTGCAGACCCTCAGGGAAGTTCTTGTGACCTTGCAAACCGAGGCGGCTGATCTCGTGGTTCCGATCAGACCAGCCGAGCCGAGCCCGGCGCTGATCACTCCCCTGTGCGGCGCCCTGGCGTCAACCGCTCCATGACCGGCAAGCTGGCACGGCTTTGGGCCACCAAGACCGTGGATGATGAGTGGTGGTCATCCTTTGTCACTGCCCCCATGGCTATCGCTGTGAATTACGGCGCGGTGGAAGCGCCTTGGATCACCCCGAACAGGATCACAGGGGCGTCGTTCCTTGTGGCTGTGGTGGCGTCGCTGTGCATTGTCATTGGCGGGTCCGCGAATTTCATCGCAGCAGCCGTTCTGATCCATCTGAGCCATATGCTCGATTGCATGGACGGGCAGATGGCGCGCTACCGGCAGGTGTCCTCGCCCATCGGCAGCTATTACGACCGCCTGACCGACCAAGTGCAGGTCACGCTCTGGTTCGGCGCGGCAGGTTATGCAGCTTATCTTCAGTCGTCCAGCGTCACACCCGTTGTTTTAGCCCTCATCGGCATCGCGTTGTATGGTCTGCGGGGCTACACAAAATACATCGCCATTGAGATCGAAACGGGGCGTGACCCAGGCTATCTCGCCAAGATGTCCCAATGGAAGAAGCCTGAAAAGGTCGCGGGTCTGGGCTTTGGGCTGCGCGCGAACCTGACATGGTTTGCAAGGGAGCAGCGCAAGATCTTCCACTTCGACGAAGGCGTGTTCATCTTCATGCTGTCGGCCGCGCTGCTTTTCGATGCGCTTGAGCCGATGCTTTGGATCTTCGCCGGCGGCCAGCTTTTCTGGGGCCTGTATCGCGCCGTCCAACACGGTCGACAGATCCAGCAGAATCACCAACTTCCGATCCTCAAATAACGCGCGGATGCGCAGCAGAAGGGAAGCCTGTTCAAAATGAAATCTCCCCCCAAGCCAGCCCACAAGGCTGTCATTCTGGCGGCGGGTGTCGGGTCCCGGATCCGGCCGCTGACGGACGACTGCCCAAAAAGCCTGCTCTCGGTCGCGGGCACGCCAATCCTCGAACGCATGATCCGTAATTGCCAGAGTTGCGGCATCTCCGAATTTGTCCTGGTTCTGGGCTATTTGGAGGAACGGATCAGGCGCTTCGTCGACGACACCTTTCCGGAACTGCAGATCACATTTGTCGTCAATGACAAATACACCAGGACGAATACCGGCTATTCCCTGATGTTGACCGAACGCGCCATCGGCGGCAGCGACTTTATCAAGTTTGATGCCGACGTGGTCTTCGACCCGAGCATCCTGCGTCGCCTGATCGATAGTGATTTCCAGAACGCCCTGTGCATCGATCGCGATATCCAGCTCGATGCCGAAGAGGTGAAAGTGATCATCGACGATCAGCTGCGTATTCTGCAGGCGAGCAAGACAGTTGATCCAAAAACTGCCTTGGGAGAGTCCATCGGGATCGAGAAGATCAGCGCCGAGACCGCCAAGCTTCTGTTTGCCGAACTGACCTTGATGATGGCAGATGACGCGCATCAGCAGGACTACTACGAGGCCGCTTACGAGCGACTGATGGCGCAGGGTACAGCCTTTCACGCGCTCGAAATAACGGATCTGAACTGGACCGAGATCGACACGCACGACGATTTCGCAACGGCAAACAGCCTTTTCAGCGTTCCGCGCGACGCGCTTGGTCAGCGGTATCGGCACCAGCTCGCAGCCGCCTCGGCCCAGGGGGCCAGCCGTATATAACAGACCAAGAAATCAAACCATTGAGTGCCAATTTCAGGCAGTCAATGGATAACCCGCTGCAAGCGGACGCGTCTTGGCCACCAAGACCAGCGCTTGCTGCACGTTGGAAGGAGAGCCAATGTCTAAAGGCGACAACAAGCGCGGCAACAAAGAGGCCAAGAAACCCAAACAGGTCAAACCGAAAGTTTCTGCAACCGCAGATTCCAACGCCACAAGGCAGCCGCTGTCGATCGCCGGTAAAAAGATAAAATAGGGGCGAGCTGGGCCGGGCCGTCAGGAAGACCACCCACCCCCGCGTACTGTGAACCTCCCCAAAGCTGCACAGTGACGTAATTCAATGCGGTGCAACGAAGGTGCGCTCCGGGCTCAAAACAGCCATTGCGGGGTTGCCGGTCGGTCGGCTCTGACCCCCGAATCCTTTCGGCGTGTTCGGCGCTGGACGTGAAACTCTAGCCGGCGAACAAACCCGGGCGCAAACCGGTCTTCCCGGTCTCGACCTCAAAGAGGCCGCCGGCAAGCGGCTGCGCCTCAAGGTCTTCTGCGCTAAGACCGATAGCCGCCGAGGTCACAAAAAGCCGGTCGAGGTTTTCGCCGCCGAAAGCGCAACTGGTCACTTGGCCGACCGGCATCTCGATTGCCCGGTCAAGCTCACCGTTGGGCTTGAAGCGGCTGATCCGCCAGCCACCCCAATGGGCAACCCAGAGCCCGCCCTCGGCATCGCAGGTCATGCCATCGGGATAGCCGTCTCCCTCAGGGATTTTGGCAAAGACGCGCTTGCCGGAAAGCTTGCCGGACCCGGTCAGATCAAAAGCGTAGATCGTCCCCTCGAAGGTGTCGGTGTGGTAGAGGACACGCTCGTCCGGACTCAACGCCGGGCCGTTGGTGACCACGTAGTCCTTATCGACACGCTGCCAATCCAGATCCGGATCGAGGCGATACAGGCTTCCGCTGGCTTCGCGTTCGTTGTCGTCCATGGTGCCGGCCCAGATCCGCCCAGCGGAATCGGCCTTGGCATCATTGAAACGATTGTCGGGGTAATCGGGCTCGGGTTGGCCGATCGCCTCCACCGCCATGCTGCCCGGCGTCAGAAAGACAAAACCGCGCTCCTTGAGGCCGGCAACCAAGCCTTCGCCGTTTGCCCGCTCGATCACCCAGCCGATCCTCTCCGGCATGACCCACGACGTGGTGTCGCCATCGGAAAGACGATAACGATGCAGCGCCGGGGCCTTGATATCCACCCAATACAGCGCGCCCTCGGTGGCCGACCAAAGTGGACCCTCCCCCAGCGTCGCCGCCGCAGGCCACAGGCATTTCACTGCCGACATTCCCACTCTCCGTCTCACATCACTATGTCACCGGCCGGTAGATTAAAGGCTTCTCGGAGAGATCAAAACAACCAAATGCATGCCGTTGAAATCGCCGCTTTCAGTTGCCAAACAAGGTTCGGTTTTATAGGTATTTTCCCCGGTAGTAGCGGTCGAAACGGCCGGCGTTGCGGCCGGCATTCTTCAGATAATGAAGCACGTCCTCTGCAACACGACGTCCGGAAATGTAAGCACCGTGTACAGCCAGGGGCTGATAATCGCGGTCATAGGCCGGCGCAACGGCTTCACCGGCCCAAAAAAGCGGCAGCGTTTCGCGTGGATCTTTCAGGGCTTCACGCGCCTGCTTGGCCAGCATGCGACCCTGGCGTTGCGGCGCAAAAGCCAGATAGGAATTGCCACCCTTTGCGAAGGGGTCTTTCGACCAGTCCTGACGCAGGAAATTCGGCTTGAATTTGCCACCACTGCCGAGCTTGCCCGCCAGTACGGCTTTTTGCGTCCAACGGCGGTTGCGCCCATAGACCTTGCCAAGTGCCTCGAAGACGTGGGCCACCGCCGCCTCGTCGTCCATCTCGGCGATCTGGTCGTGGTCCTGGTTCATCAGCAACCCGGTCAGCACATGGGGGCCATGGTGTTCTTTGGGAAAGGACGAGAAGAAAGTGCGTGCCTTGCCTTCGGGATTGCTCAGCACCGCAAGATGGCTGGCCGATTCGCCGCCGTCGTCGACCCAGATGCGTTCCTTGAACTCCAGCGCGAATTTGGTGATCGCCCCCATGCGGACAAGGCCCAGCGCTTCGCGCTTGGCAGCGGTCAGAAGCGGCCCGAAGATGGCGTCGCCCTCGCCGCTTTTCGGATTCAGCATGCCGGCGGAAAACGTGCAGACGGCTGTCTTTCCCGTGAAGATCTGCCCGCCCGTCGTCGTTACCTTCACCTTGCCGTCGGCGAGGCGTTCAACCGCTGCGACCTTGCGGTTGGTCGACCCGGCGCGACTCTTCTCAAGCTTGCCGCCGGCCTTGCGGAACTCCGCGGCAATCCTGTTGGGCAGACTGTCGAAACCGCAAAGGCCGAAGGGCTTGGCCGCGTCATGCTCCATGCGCAACTCCTTGCGCTCCATCAACTGATCGACAATGGCATCGGTCTTCAACCCGGCAATGGAGATTTCGTTCAACGGCCCCGGCGTGTGGGCCGAGAGGGTATAGGCCAGCAGCGCCAGACCGCGTTTCGACAGGTCGTTCTTGGCGGCGTAACGCTTCACGAAGCTGGCCGCCGTCATGTCGGCCTTGGTCGCGGCATCGAATTCCTGGATTTTCTGCAGCGCATCGGGCAGCGACCAGAATTCCGGCTGGACGATAACCTCTGCCAGCATCTTGGTCCGTTTCCAGGGGCTGAAGTACATGCGGTTGCGGGGAATCTTCAAGATGCCCATGCCGCATTTGTGAAACGGCGAGGTGGTGAAGCCGTGCTTGCGCACCTCCTGCCAGAATTCCTTGTAGCGTGCCTGCTCCGGCACGTGGATGTACTCGGCACCGCCTTCGACCGGCACCGGCTTGCCGCTCTTCTTTACGAAGTCATGCCGGGAATACATGCGCCCACCGACGCGGCTGGAGCCCTCCAGCAACAGCACCTTCAGGCCCGCCTGCTGAAGATCCCGCGCCGCCGTAACGCCGCTGATCCCGGCGCCCAGAACGATGCAGTCATAGATGATATCGGATGCGGTCGTCGGCATCTTTCGCCCCCTCTTTCGGGACCGCCGGCAAAAGCAGCGGTTCCCTTCGTGGATCGGCCCTGTCCGGACCATCGCTGCCACGCCATCTCAGCGGACAATCGAAAGCGGAACAGAGTCGGCGAACCCCCCGGCGCCTCGCAGCAGCCGCAGCTTGCTGCAGTTCGAGCTTACGCCTCTTGTCAGCGCTAATCCAGCGGCCGCGACGATTCGCCAAAACGAAGCAATAACAGAAGGCGGGACGCCGGCAGACGGAAACCCCGGGCTAATCCGAAAGAGAGCGCGGAAAGAAAAAGCGGCCCGGACCAGCCGGGCCGCATCAGGTTTTCAGACTGGCGCCAGATTCAACGAATACCCTTCTCGATCAGCGGGACCAGGGCGCCGATGGTCTTGGGGGTTACGGTGCCGGAACCGGTGTTGGTGAACAGCCCGGTAAAGCCGTACTTGGCTGAGAGCACGCACTGGGTGACCGGCAGGAAGCCCTGCAAATAGAGCTGCTGGTCCAACACGGTGGAAATCCACCCCTCTTCCAGGCCGTCGATGGTTGCCGGCGCCAGATCGATGCCGCCGACCACCACGTCGCCGGGCTTCTTGCCGGAATCCTCAAGCGCCTTGGGGATAAAGGCCGTCACGCCGCCATGCTGGGTGCCGATCGCCTTCACGTCCGGATTGTTCGCCAGATAGGCCGCCAGGATGGGCACCACCAACGAGGAATCCGAATTCACCTCCGGCGAGATCTCCAGATAGTCCACCGTGACGCCGGCCTCCTCCAGGGCGGTTTTCAGGCCAAGCGTGCTCTGGCCGCGCTCTGCTTCCGACAACAGGCCGTAGACCAGCGCCTTGTCGCCTTTCTGCAAGCCCTGGTCGGCCATCGACTTGCCGGTGATGTAGCCGCCGGTGAAGAGATCGACGCCGGCATAGCCGAAGCCGCCGGCCTGATGCTTGTTGTAGAGTTCGGTGAGCGGCGCGTTGCCGCTGGTCACCACGATGCCGGCCTCGCGGGCCTCGTCCACCAGATCGGCGAAGGCATCGCTGCCCGGATGGCCCATGATACCGATACAGGCCGGGCTGGCCGCCATGCCCTCGCGGAAATGGTTCAGCATGGTTTCCGGTTGCCAGGCCGAGTACTGCTCGATCAGCTGCAGGCCGAAGGCCTTGGCGGCATCCCGAGCCCCGGTGGTCCGCGCCAGGGTCGCGCCGTCGCCGGCATTGCCACCCATCTGCATGTACATGACCATGCCGTCGCCGAGCGGCTTGTCGCTGCTCTGCGCCGCTGCCGGGCCGGCGAGCACCGCCAGACCTGAAACAAGACCGAGACCGAACAAGGCCCGAGAAAAGATTCTTGAAGAATTCCGCTGTGACATCCTCTCCTCCATTTGTTTGGATTTTCTTTGTATCGGGCCGGTACCGGGCGACCCTCCCCTAAACAACAAACCGGAACTCAGGCGGCGCTAACCATCGCGCCTCAACAAGCGCCGCAGCGCCGCCAGACGTCCGGGATTTTCGACCAGCAGATGAAAGATGACCGCGCCGATGAAGACCAGCCCGACCACGGCGCGCACCCAGAACCCCTGGATACCGCTGGCCACCAGACCGGCCTCGATCATCACGATGATGAAGGCCCCGAAGAACGAGCCGACGATGCTGCCCTGCCCCCCGAATATCGAGGTACCGCCGATGAAAACGGCGGCCAGGGCAATCAGCAAAAAGCCCTGGCCCTGGGTATTGAAAAAGTTCTTGTTCTCCAGCGTCAGCAGGACGGCGGCAAAGGCGGCCAGAACCCCCATCAGGGTGAACAGCTTGATACGTTCGCGATTGACCGGGATACCGACGACGCGCGCCACCTTGGCGCTGTCGCCGATGAACAACAGATGCTCGCCGAAACGGTGGCGGTTCAGCAGGAACCAGAGAAAGATCGCCAGCGCCAGGACCCAGAGCGACTGCACGGGCAGCACGCCGATACGGCCGACGAAGACCTCCCAGAGCGCGGTCTCCTTCACCGCGCGGATGTTGTAGGAAAGTCCGCCGGAAAGCACCGTGGTGATCCCGCCCCAGAAGAACTGCATCGCCAGGGTCGCGATGATCGACGGCACGCCGATACCCGCCACCAGGATACCGTTCACGAAACCGATCAAGGCGCCGCCGGCCAGGGCCGCCAGAAGCGCCAGCCAGGTCAGCTCATAGGTCTTGAAGAGGTAGGCGAAGAGAAAACCGGAAAAAGCGATGACAGAGGGAAAGGAAAGGTCGATTTCCCCTGCCGCGATGACCAGCGTCAGGCCCAGGGCCAGCAACAGGATCGGCGGCACCGTGATCAGGAACGACATGTAGATCCGGTAACCGAGGAAGACATTGGGCGCCAACACCATGAAGAGGCCGACCAGCAACACGAAGACCCCGACAATCGGCAGGCCTTCGATCTGGGGAAGGCTTTTCGCCCGACCGCTCACGACCCGGCCTCCGCTGTTTCCACCTTGGCATGCTGGAGGTCGATCAGCGCCGAGGTCAACTCCGCCAGAGACATTTCGCCCTTGTGGATTTCCCGGACGACGCGCCCGCGGTCCAGCACCACCAAACGGTCCGCCAGTTCGTGCACATGGGCAAGGTTGTGCTCGATGTAGACGCAGGCGCGGCCCGACTCCTTGATACCGCGCACGAAGTCCAGGACCTTGCGCACCTCGGTGATCGCCAGGGCGACCGTCGGCTCGTCCAGCACGATAAGATCGGAATCGAAGTGCATCGCCCGCCCGATGGCGACGCCCTGGCGCTCGCCGCCGGAAAGCTGTGCGACCGGACTGTCCGCATCGATGCCGGCGCCGCGAAAACCGATCTGGTTGAGCAGCACATCGTTGGCGATCTGCTTTTGCTGCTTCACCTTGATGAAGCCGAGGCGGTTGGTAATCTGGCGGCCGACAAAAAAGTTACGCCACAGCGGCTGTTTCTCGCCCAGAGACTTTTCCTGATAGACCGTCTCGAAGCGCAGTTCGTGAGCGCGGCCGACGGAGTATCCCTCCCAATCGACTTTCTTGTCGCGGATATAGAGGTTTCCGGCCGTGGGCCGTTCGACGCCGGTCATGATCTTGATCAGGGTCGACTTGCCGGCGCCGTTATCGCCGATCAGCCCGACGATCTCGTTGCGGCCGACGGCAAAGTTGATGTCACTCAGTGCCTGAACATTGCCGTAGTGCATCTGGATATTTTCCAGACGTACCACATCCCTGTACTCACTGCCGCTCATTCCCCTCTCCTTCGGCGCTCACCCGACATGGATTTCTTAGTTGTAGAAGGCCGCCGGCTCCTTCTTCTGGGGCAGCTTAAGCACCGCCAGAACGTCCGCCTTGGCGCCGCGCAGCAGCTCACGCATCGCCGAGCGCGCGGCCTCGGGATCACGCCGCTCGATGGCATCGAGGACCGCCTTGTGGCCGGGCAAAGAGGTCACATGAGCATCCGGCCGCGACGCGCTGGAAAGCCGAAACGAGCCGAGCAGCGCGGTTTCGATCAGCGAGCCCAGCGAGCCCATGAACTGATTGTCCGAAGCATTGAGAATTGCCTGATGAAACCGCAGGTCGGTTTCGACCACGGCGTCGCTGCCGCTTGGCGCGCGTTCCATCGCCTCATAGGCCGCCCGGATCGCCGCCAGTTCGGTTTTGCTGCGCCGCTGCGCCGCCATTGCCGCCCCGGAAGGTTCGATGATCTGGCGCATCTCGAAGAGGCCCCGGACAAAGTCCTCATAAGGTGCCGCTTCGAAATGCCAGGCCAGAATGTCGGGGTCGAGCATGTTCCATTCGGCGCGCGATCTGACCCGGGTGCCGACTTTCGGTTTGGACACCAGAAGCCCCTTGGCCGCGAGGACCTTTATTGCCTCGCGCAGCGCGGTGCGCGAAACTTTGAGCAGGGCACTGAGATCCGCCTCGTTGGGCAACAGGGTATCCGATGGCAGTTCGCCGCCGACAATACGAAGACCGAGATCATGGGCAACCAGCCCATGCAGGCTGCGCTTCGAGTAGGTCTTGCTCGCGGGTTTCGTCCCTGACACAGTTTTTTCCTTGCGGCATCGCGAATCATCCTTGCGAAGCCGATGGGAGGAGAGAGTCGGCAAAGGTGCTTTCTCTCTATTCCTCATACAATATGCTGATAGGTTAGCGAAACCATGTGGGGCGTCAAGCCTCGTGACCGGAACACGCAACAGCGCAGGATACGAAGGATTGCGACATGCCGGACGATAGGGCAAAGACCGAAGAAAAGGCCGATGACCGCGTGACTTTGCGGGCCGGCCGGGCAGAGCTGGAGCTTTCGCTGGACGGCGGCTGCATCACGGCCTTCCGCTGGCATGGAAGCGCAGGGGCGATCGACTGGATGCGGCCGGCCCCGGCCGGGAGCGGTTTCCCGCCGACCGATACCGCCTGCTTTCCCCTGGTTCCCTATTCGAACCGCATTCGCGACGGGCGCTTCGATTTCGAGGGAAGACTCTATCAGCTGCCGCTGAACTTTCCGCCGGAAAGCCACGCGATCCACGGCCATGGATGGCAGGGCCGCTGGCAGGTCGAAGCCCGCGGCGAGGCGAGCGCCACCCTGGTCTTCGAGAACAGCGACAGTGCCACCCGCGGCGAATGGCCGGCAGCCTATCGCGCGGAGCAGCGCTTTGAGCTCAGCGAAGACGATCTGCTGGTCGAGATCGCCGTTTCCAACGAAGGCGATCAATCGATGCCTGTGGGCCTTGGCCTGCACCCCTATTTCCCGCGAACCCCGGAATGCCGTCTGACCGCCGAGGTCGGGCGCATGTGGGAAAACGACGATGAAGTCATGCCGACACTGATGGTCACGCCGCCGCCGGAGAAGGACCCCAATCACGGGGTTTTGCCCAGCAGCGCCGGCATCGACAACTGTTTCGCCGGCTTCGGCGGCAAGGCGGTCATCGAATGGCCGGAATGGCGGGCCAAGATGACAATCTACTCCGGCGCCTCGCTGGGCTTCCTGGTCGTCTTCACGCCGCCGGGTGAAAACTTCTTCTGCGTTGAGCCGGTTTCCGCCATGACCGATGCGGTGAACCTGGCCCAGGAAGGCCGCGGCGACACCGGTTTTCGCAGCCTTGCCCCCGGCGAACGCTTTGCCGCCAAGCTGCGCTTTGCACCGGCGCTGGAAACGGCATGACGAACCTGACCGAACCGGACACCGCTTCCAGCTTTCACGGCATCTATCCCATGCTCTACGCCTTCTTCGACGAGGCCGGCGCGCTGGACCGGGATGCCATGCGCCGCCAGGTGGAGGCCTGCCTGACCCAGGGCGCCCACGGCATTGCGGCGCTGGGGCTGGCAACCGAGGTCGCCAAGCTGAGCGAGGCGGAGCGCCGCCAGGTGATGGACTGGGTCTGCAGCGACGTTGCCGGGCGCTGCCCGGTGGCCCTCACCATCTTCGGGAACTCGGTCGCCCAGCAGGTCGCCATGGCCAAGGCCGCCGCCGCTGCGGGCGCCGATTGGCTGATCCTGCAGCCGCCGCCGGTCAAGGGCCTGCCGGAGATCGAATACGTCCGCTTCTTCGGTGCCGTCGCCGAGCAGATCGACCTGCCCATCGCCATCCAGAACGCGCCGGACTATATCGGCATCGGGCTCTCCGCCGCCGGCCTTTTCGAGCTGAACCGGCAACATCCCAACGTCTGCCTGCTGAAGGGCGAGGGCCCGGCGCTGACGATCCAGCGCATGATCGCGGAGACCGAGGGCCGGCTGACCGTTTTCAACGGGCGTGGCGGGCTGGAGCTGCCGGACAACCTGCGCGCCGGCTGTGCCGGGCTGGTCCCCGCGCCGGACTGTTTCGACCGGCAGATCCGTATCTACGAACTGATGCGCAGTGGAAAGGCCGAGGATGAAGCCGCCGCCGAAGCGCTGTACCGCGAGATCCTGCCGACCATCACCTTCGTCATGCAATCGATCGAAACCCTGCTCTGCTACGGCAAACGCATCGCCGCGCTACGGCTGGGCCTGACCGTTCACGACCGGGCGCCGGCGCTGCAGCCCAGCGACTTCGGCCTCGCCTGCGCCCGGCGTTACGCCGAGGCACTGGGCCCCCTGCCCTAGGATGTCCGCCCCGGCGCCGGCGGGCGACCCTTCCGCGCCGACATCGCCCGGGCCGTTTCTTGGGCCCTTGCTGCTGGCCCTGATGGCCTGCGAACTGCTGCAGTTGTTCTCGCCCGGCCGCTTTGCCGAGTTGGGCACGCAGGTGCTGGTTCTCGCGACGCCGCTGCTCGGCTTCACGCGGTTGCGGCTGCGGGAGTTCTACCTTCTCGGCATCGCGCTGGTATTGCTGGCGCTCGCTCTCTATCGCCTGCCCGACGCCGCCGAGACAATCGAGCGCGGTCTGGAGCGGGCCTCTTTCCTGGCCGCTTTCATTCTACTGATGGGCCTGTTGCGCGAAGGCGGCATTACCTCACCCGCAGTGCGCGACTGCGGCACCTACATCACCCGGCAACCCCCGCAGCGGCGTTTCCTCGCCGTCTTCATGGGCAGCCACTTCTTTTCCGTGCTGATCAACCTCGGGGCTCTCTCTCTGCTCGCGCCGATCATCCTGCGCGGCGTTCGCGGCGACAAATCCACTGGCGAAGCCCTGGACGAGATCGGGCGGGTCCGCGAGCGCCGCCAGCTCTCGGCGCTGTTGCGCGGCTTCGCCTGGTTTCTGGTCTGGGCCCCGACAGCGGTCACCCAGGCGATCCTGCCGACGCTGATTCCGGGTATCGAGACCGGCCGCCTGCTGGTCACCGGCCTGGCCGTCGCCTTCGTCATGCTGCTGGTCAGTTGGCTGGAGGACATGCTGCGCTGGTGGCCGCTGCGCCGCCGCTTGCGCAACAGCGGCCAGATGCCGGAAACCGGCGGCCAGGCTTTCCCGGGACCCGCCTTTTTCCGCCTGGGCTGCATCTCCGCGCTCCTGCTTGGCCTGACCCTGGCCCTCAGCACCCTGGGTTCGGTCTCTCTGGTGAACGGCGTCATGCTGGCCGCGCCCCTGGTTCTGATGGTCTGGGTCTTCGCACAGCAGGGGGGACACTCGGCGACGGCCAAGCTGCGCGGCAGCCTCGTCCGGCTCGGCGCGATCACCACCGGCAACCTGCCGTCCTTTGTACGCGAAGCGGTCTCGCTCGGCGCCGCTGGCTTCATCGGCACGCTGGCGGCCCGGCTGATCCCGGCCGATCAGGTCGCCAGCGCCCTCTCGGTCGAACAGATGCCCGGCTGGCTGTTCCTTTTCGGTCTCAGCGCCTTTGTCTGGCTGGGCGGACAGATCGCTCTCAGCCCGATCACCACGGCGGTGTTCCTGGGCAGTCTGGTCGCCGACCTCGGGATCATTCCGGTGAGCCCGACACTGGCAGCGCTGGCCATTGCCGCCGGCACGGCGATCTGCACCACCGGCGCGCCCTTTGCCTCCGGCACCCTGATGCTGGCCCGCGCCAGCGGCCACAGCGGCATCGAGCTGGCCTGGAAATGGAACCTGCCCTATACCCTCGTCGCCATGGCGGTCCTGGCGCTGATCTATGCCGGCCTGACGGCCTTTTAGGGTATTTCGACTTACGTCGAAGCGGTTCCGGCCCGCTCCCCCTCCCGACCACCCACCAGTATAATCGCGTTGGGTGGTCGGGAGGGGGAGCGGGCCGGTGCCGTCAAATCCAAAGCTTAGCCCCCCCGGCGCAACAGCAGGGCATAGATGGAAACCGAAACGGTGATCAGCAGACCGTAGAGGAACTGCACATAGAACCCGGTCAGGCCGATCGCCACGATGCCCGCTTCCAGGGACCCGATGATGAGCACACCGATGAAGGTGCCGTAGAGCGTACCCTTGCCGCCGAAAACCGAGGTACCGCCGATGAAGACCGCCGCCAGCGTCGTCAGCAGCATGCCGTCGCCCTGGCTCGGCCAGAAGTAGGTCACCTCCGAGGTCAGGAAAACGCCCGCCAGGGCGGCGAAACCGCCGACCAGCATGAAGCAGGCGATTTTAACGCGGTCGACCTTGATACCCATCATCGCCGCGGAAGCCGCGTTGTCGCCGACGAAGAGCACATGGCTGCCGAAACGATGGCGCCGGTAGATCAATCCCAGGAACACGGCAATCGCCACCATCCAGACAAACTGCATCGGCAGGACATCGTCGAAGAGCCGGCCGACGAAGACCTGATGCAGCGGCGACTCGCGCAGGGAAACAAGGGCGATGCCCTTGCCTTCCGCCGCCATGTTCACCGCGCCGCGCCACAAAAACATGGTGCCGATGGTCGCGACGATGGAGGGGATGCCGACCTTGGCCACCAGCAGCCCGTTACCCAGCCCGGCAATGACCCCGACCAAGAGGCAGGCCAGCAAGGCCAGCAGAAAGCTCTCGCTCGACACATAGACCGTACCGAAGACCCAGGTGGAAAACCCCATCACCGAGGGGAAGGAAAGGTCCATTTCGCCCAGCGTCACCACAAAGGTCATCGCCAGCGCCATGATGCCGAAAAAGGGCATTGTCGACATGAAAGAGCGATAGATGTCGTAGCGTAGAAAAACATCGGGGTTGCCGGTGAGGAACAGCGAATAGAGCCCCACCAGGATCAAGGTAATGGCGATCTGGATCTTATGCGCCGCGACGAAGGCCGCCCAATCGCGGCCCTTGGCCACCGGCTGCGGTGCGACGGCTTCGCCGGTCACCTGTTCGCTTCCCCCGCTCATGCCTGCGCGCCCTCCTCGTCCAGGCTGCCGGTGGTGGCCAGCAGCAGCATCTTGCGTACCAGTTCCGGCTGGCTGAGTTCTTCCTTGCGGAAGTCACCGGCAATACGGCCACGATCCAGAATCACAAAGCGGTCGCAGACGTCGTAGACGTGGAAGATGTTGTGATCGATGAAGATCGCCGACTTTCCCTGGCGGCGGATATCCTTCACGAAATCCAGCACCCGCGTCGTCTCCTTCAGGGAGAGGCCCATGGTGGGTTCGTCCAGGATAATGAGGTCGGCATCGAAGTAGAGGGCCCGGCCGATGGCGACGCCCTGCTTCTCGCCGCCGGAAAGGCCGCGCACTTCCGAATCGATGGTGATGGCCTTGGAAGTGAAACCCATCTGCCGGCGCAGCAGGCGCTCGGTTTCCGCCTTCTGCTTGGCAACATCGATGAAGCCGAAGCGGTTGGTCAGTTCCCGCCCTGCAAACATGTTGCGCCACAGCGCCTGTTGATCGGCCAGCGCGCGCTCCTGATAGACCGTCTCGATGCCGATCTCGCGCGAACGTTTTACCGAGTGCTCGTTGCGCCGCTCGCCCTTGAACCAGACCTCGCCCGAGGACGGGCTGTGCACACCGGTAATGACCTTGATCAGGGTCGACTTCCCGGCCCCGTTGTCACCGACCAGGGCAACGATCTCATTGCTGCCGATGTCCAGGTCGATTTCGTGTAAGACGGGGATCTTACCGAAACCCTTGGTAATCCGTCGCAGCGACAGAAGACTCTCGCTTGCGGTCATGCCGAACCCTCCTCACTGGATGCCCAGGGTCAGGATGGGGGAGCAGGCCCTGCCTGCCCCCCACCCTTTGCAAAGCGTAACGCTTAGCGAATGGCTTCCGCCGCCAGCGGGGCGACCATGTCGATGTTGCCTGCCGTGATCAGTGCCGCACCGGTATCCACGTTCATCCCGGCAAAGCCGAACTTGGCGGTGAGATACAGCTGCACGATCGGCAGATACCCCTGCAGGAAAGGCTGCTGGTCGAGCACCACATCGATGTAGCCCTCTTCGATGCCCTGTGCCGTCGCGGCGGAAAGATCGAAGCCGGCGCCGCAGACCTCGTCCGGCTTCTTGCCGGCGGTCCGCAGATAGGTGCCGAGGGTCGCGGTCAGGGCGCCGTGGTCGGTCACCACCGCCTTCAGGCCGGGATGGCTGGCCGCGAAGCTGGCAAAGACCGGCGTACCCGTCGCCGCATCCTTGTTCGTGGAGTCGGAGATTTCGAGATAGGAAACCTTCACGCCGGCGGCCTCCAGGGCGTCGATCACGCCCTTGGTGCGCTGACCCCGCGCCTCCTGCCCCAGCAAGCCCCAGACCAGGGCCTCGTCGCCGGACTTCAGGCCGCAGGTCTTCACCGTGCCCTGGCCCAGAAAGCTGCCGGCCTGATAAAGCGTCGCGCCGACATAGCCCATGCCGTCAGCCTTGTACTTGCCTTCGGAATCCGGCAGGTCGACGTTCTGTGTGGTGACAATGATCCCTTTGGAGCGCGCTTCGTCGACCAGGTTGCCGAGCGCGGCTTCGCCAGGGTGCCCCATGAGGGCGATACCGTCGGGGCGCCGGGCGATCGCCTCCTTGAACTGCTGCACCATCTTCGCCGGGTTCCAGTCGGACCAGACATAGTCCACCTGACAACCGGTGTGTTCTGCCGCCAGAACGGCCCCATTGTAGACGATGGATGCGAAGGACCCGCCTTCCGGGCCGCCGGGGAAGAAAACAAACCGCTTGCCCTCGCAGGACATATCCGCCGCCTCCGCCGGTGCCGCAAAGGCCAGCCCGGCCAAAAGCCCGAGCACCGCAGCCTGCTTCTTCATTTTTCCCTTTTTCATGGGTTCCTCCTCCGTTTTGATTATTTGTTTATTCGTTTTGTCTTACTGGATCTTGCGCCCGGACCACGCCTGATCACGAGGCGTCGGAAGGCCGGTCTGCGCCCCGCTTCCCGCAGGCCCCCATAGGCAGATCTATTCCTCATACAATATGCTTTAATCTAGGCGCGCTTCGCAATTGGCGTCAACAGGCTGCGCAAGATGGCCATGGTTTGCACCGGAAAGGCACGTTTCGTGGGGGCCGCAGGTGAGTGCTCGCCGTGTCCGCAATCTGCGGTAAACTCTCTGAAGCAGGTCGACAAAGAATCGAACCGCCGGACAGAACCGCGTTCCATCCAATGTTTCCCACAAGCCCGGACCGACCCTCTGGAGTAAACCTCGACCGATGATTTCTGCCGATCTCCTGGCGCCCTTCCAAATGGGCTTTCTCTTCGTCCTGGTCGTGGTGGTGTTGGCGCTCCTGACGACGGAGGCGGTTTCGATTGAGCTGACCTCGCTCTCCACGATTGCCTTGCTGATTCTGTTTTTTCACTTCTTTCCCGTCATCGACGAGAATGGCAGCGACCTTCTGGATCTGCGGCATCTCCTCTCCGGGTTTGCCAACCCGGCCCTGATCGCGGTTCTTGGCCTGCTTGTCCTCGGCGAGGGATTGACCCGCACCGGCATGCTGGACCTGGCGGCCAACACCGTTATCCAATGGACACGCTCCAACCCCTTTGTCGCTGTCACCTTGATGCTGGTCGTCGTCATGGTCTTCAGCGCCGTTCTCAACAACATCCCCGTGGTGGTGCTCTTCATCCCCATCATGCAAAGCCTGACAAAGCGTTTCCGGCAGTCCCCCAGCCGCTACATGATGCTGCTGAGCTACGCCTCCGTGCTTGGCGGCATGACGACCCTGATCGGCTCCTCCACCAACCTGCTGGTGTCGCTGGAACTGGACGAGCTGGGCGAAGAGGCTTTCGGATTCTTCGACTTCACCATCCCCGGTCTCGTGATGGCGGTTTGCGGCCTGGCCTACCTTCTTCTGATTGCCCCGCGCCTGCTGCCCGACCGCCCGGCCAGCCAGGGTGGTATCGAGGAACAGAGCCGTCATTTCGTTGCTCAGGTTTCAGTAACCGCCGGCTCCCGCCTCGTCGGCCTGGCGCCGGTCGGCGGCATCTTTCCCGCCCTGCCCAACATCACAATTCTGATGATCCAGCGCGGCGAACAGGCGGTTCTGCCGCCTTTCGAGGATGTCGTTCTGGAGGTCAACGACCTGATCATGATTGCAGCCACCCGCTCGGCGCTGGCAAGCCTTGTCAAGGGCGAGCCTGAACTGCTGCACCCCGAACTCGTGGCCGAGACCTCTGGTGGTGAGGCCACGAGCGAGGAACCAGGCGAAGAAGGCAGGCGCCCGCCGTGGCTCGCAGGCGGGCAGGTTCAGGCAGAGGTCATGATCCGTCCGGATTCCGAGATCGTCGGCCACACCCTCGAAGAGATCGGCTTCCGCTACAAGCACCACTGCATCGTCCTGGGTATCGAGCGGCGCAGCCGCATGCTGCGCGAGCGCATCACCCGGATTCCCCTGAAAGACGGCGACGTCCTGTTGATCCAAGGACGGCCCGAGGACGTCGACCACCTGCGGGGCGAACGCAGCGTCGTCCTCATGGAGTGGTCGCGCCAGCCTTTGGTGACACCCCAGCATCAGCGAACCGCCGCCATCATCTTCCTGGGCGTCATCGCCGCCTCCGCCAGCGGACTGATCCCCATCGCCCTGGCGGCTTTTTGCGGGGCGACAGCGATGATCGCCACCCGAATCCTCTCATTGGGCGATGCGCTGCGGGTGCTCGACCGCAAGATCATCCTGACCATTGCCATGGCGCTTGCCTTGGGCGGGGCGATGCAGGCAACCGGCGGTGCGCAATTCCTGGCCGACGCCATGATGGGGATGCTCAGCGGCGCAACGCCGGCCCAGATCCTCTCGGCTTTCTTCCTGCTGCTCGCCCTGCTCTCGAATGTCCTGAGCACCAAGGCCACAGCTGTCCTCTTCACGCCGATCGCCGTCGATCTGGCCTATGCCCTGAACCTGCCGGTGGAGCCTTTTGCCGTCGCGGTGATTTTCGCCTCCAACTGCTCCTTCGCGTCGCCGATTGGATATCAGACCAACCTTGTGGTGATGACACCCGGCAACTACCGCTTCATGGATTTCGTCAGAGTGGGCCTGCCGTTGATCTTTCTCGTCTGGATCGCCTTCAGTCTCTTTGCGCCTTGGTATTATGATCTGCCGGCGCAGTAACCGCCGCCAGGAAGGAAGCGGCCTCCGACTTGGCACGCTTCAGGCTGGCCCGTCCGCTGCGTGCTACATCCTCTTCGGCGAGATCGAAAAGCGTCATGCCGCGGAAGAACAGCTCACGAAACACCACCCGCTCGCTGAAGCCGGGCTCCAGGTGAAACCCCATGCGCCGTGCAAGCACATCCAGTAGGGCGGCCATCTCACGCGTGTTGCGGCTATCCAGTTGTCCGACCCGATTGCGCGTGACAATCCAATCCAACGCCGCGCCGCCCCTTAAGGCCCGGTCCTCTTTTTCCTGCCAGACCATCCGGCAGTAGTTGCTGGGCGCCCTGACCTCATGGCGTTCGCGGTCGATGTCGGCCAAGGCATCAATGTCAATGAAACTGTCATTGATCGGCGTCACCACGACATTGGCCCGGGCATGAGCCAGGCGGGCAAGATGACTGTTGTAGCCCGGCGTATCGATGACGATCGCTTCACAAGCCCGCAACTCGGTCATTGCTGCTTCAAAGAGAGAGCGCTCTTCCTGTTCCCCCTGCGCCCGCTCCGGCGCCGCAGAGGGCTCGATCCGCCGATACCGCGGCACCGCCAGACCAGCGGACAGAGCATTGCCGCTGGCGCTGCGATACTGCAGAAAACGCGACAGGGTCGCCTGACGCCCGTCCAGATCGAGGCAGGCCACCGCCTTTCCCTGCACCGCCAGACCGGTGGCGATGTGGATGGCCGCCGTCGACTTGCCGGTGCCGCCCTTTTCATTGCCGATCACGATAACCCGGGCAGCGCCGCTCTGCGGTGCCGCCGCCTGCGATAAGTCGGGGGCAGGCGCGGACAGAGCGGCGGCAATATCGCCGACGGCCGATTTTGCATGCGGGCTTGCGGCACCATCGGCCAGGGCGATGGCCTGGGCGACCCGCAAAACGAGAGCGACCGCCCCCTCATCGCCGGCTGTTTTTTGGAGATTGCCAAGCGCAGCCGACCGCCCGGCCCGGCCATCGGCACGGATGCGCCCCAGCTCGCTTTCGAAGAATTCGACGGCGCGATGAAGATCGAAACTCTGGGCGCCGCTCAGCTCATCGAGGATCTGGTCAAGCCGGTTGCGCTTGGCAAGCGAGAGGGTGCCGTCGACCGAGGCCACGAGCGCCGCTGCGGAAAGGCATCCGCGAAGAAGCGGCGTAGAGCGCGGCCAACCCTGTCCGCGCAGCACACCGCCGGCAAGCTTGCCAAGGAAGGTCAAGCGGTCCCCCCCGCATACGACTTCTCAGCCGTCCGTCGAGACAATAACCGCGGAAATTGCTTATCGGCAGCCCACGCCCTCGATCAGAACGGCCCCCCATTCAATCGTCAGTGTAACCCTTAATGCGGAGAATTTTAACCATAATGGTTAACCAATTGAGGAAGAGGGCTTTTCGCGCTTCGAACGACCCGTCAGCGCATCGCCTCCGGCGGCTCAATGCAGTTCCGGGCATCGCGAAAGCGGCAGAGGCGATAGCGCACCAAGGCCGCATAGTCCTGCAGCAGCAGGTTAACGTCGGCCCAGTTCCTGATCTGCGCCACATCGATCGTCTTCCTTCCGAAATGGCGGTCTACCGTCGCGCCGAGAACCGCGCCGCTCAGGGAATCGGTCCACTCCGCTTCGACGATGTAGGCCCGGCCTTTGAGAAGCGGGCTGGCAAGCAGGTCACGCACGACGGCGCTCTCGTCCGCATCGCGAAGTGCCGTTGATACGGTATCCAGCGCCACCGCATCGCGGGTCACGGGAAGAAGGGCGAACTGGACTCGCGCGGCGCCGGGTTGGGGGTAGCGCACGATAGTGAAGTCTTTGGCCAGTTCCTGATTGAGCAGGATGTAGAAGTTATTCAGCAGGATCTGCCGGTCACCGGAAGACACCAGGCGCATCTGCTCCAGGGGCGCATAGTAAAGCAAGGGATCGAGCAGGATCTTGTCGTAGCCGGCCCGTGACGCCGCAGCCGTCAAATAGAACTGATCGGGCGCAAACGCGCCTTGCCCAGGCTTCAGAGCGGCCTGAATTTCGATCGGAAGAATGGCCGAACTGTCGGTTTCGCTCTGCGGATTCACCGCGGCGCAGCCGGCAGCCAAAAACAGCGTCAGGATCACGATCATGGGTCGGTACATTTAGCGAATCTCCCTTTTAACGTGCAGCATGGGCCGTAGCAGGCCCGCCCGGCAAACGCAACTTCTCCCAACGAAATCCGGCAATGAACCTTTCTGCCGCCCCTGGCGACTAAGGCCCAGAGGAGAAGACTGCGCGACAAGCGCTCGCCTCTCAAGAACAGTCTTTCAGAGGGGTGGAGCATGCAGGCGATAAAGTACCCGATGGCGCTTCTGCCAGCCGGCGTTTTTCTGTACTTTCTGGATCAGGGTTTCACAGCGGTCTTTGGTGCGCACCTGCCGGCGGTACTTCGCCGTTCATCAATGACAGACAATATCGGCATCCCGCTCTCACTCACCGTCATCGGACTGCTGTGCCTCTTGTTCCTGACCATTGTCGGTCTGACATTCGGCAATTGGCTGACCCGGGCTGTCGCGCGCAATGGCGGCCTGCGGTGCGGCCTTTATCTGGGAGAGACCTTTTCGGGCGCCCGGTACTACGTCGAATACCCCCGGGCCGGCAAAGCCCTGATGACCTTCAAGACCAATGACGCGGGAAACCCCAGCGCACAGAGTTTTCGGCACCTCTTCCGCTATCACCTGCTGGACGATGCCGGCCTTCGCCTGGAACACCAGGAGACCGGGCTGCACCACGGCGTCGAGCAGCTGATCATCAGCCTGATCACCTTTTGGCTGATTTTCATCTTCGTCGGACTGGCATTCCTGCCATCGATGATATTTGAGGTGCTGAGAGCGCCACGCCTGCCCGAGAACGGGTTCTTTCTGCCGCTGCAAATGATCTATGCGGACCAGGTTCTGCTGCCTTCCATGCCCGGCCTCGCCTTGGCATTTGCCGCCACCTTGGCGTTGGGTTTGGCGGCGCTATGGCGGCGCCACAGCCTGCTGGTCTATTACGAAGAGACCCGTCCGAACGCGACGGCCAGGCCACGTGTACAAAGCGGCGAGATCCTGGATGGCCGCATCATCGAACGCAGCCGGATCGATCCGGTCTGGTATCATACGCCCCATGTAGGCTACAGCCTGGAGATCGCCGGCCGATTTGAGCCGCCGGTGGTCCTGGGCTTCTCATTGGCCGCAAGTCCCGACTGCCCGGTTTATGCCGGCCTGGAACGGGCTGCTGCCACTGATGGCAAAGTGCGCGTCTGGGTCGATCCGCATGCAAGGATCCGCCCCCTGTCCGAATCCCTAGCCGAGGTTGGCGAATGAGTAGCGTAAGGCGCCGGGGCGACCGGCACAGCGGACCGGCGACCCACAGTCCCCTGGCCTATCTGAAGGCGGTGTTCTTTCTGTGCCTCTACCTGGCGGTTCCCTATGGTCTGCTGGTTCTCCTCGCCGACCGCTGGACAGAGACCCAGTTTGCAAGCGATTACCTCTCCGTGCTCACACAGGGCCTGCGGGAAGGGCCGGCGGTGCCGCTGGGCGTCGCCCTTTTCATCCAGTTTTGCTGCATCGTCGCAGTCTCGTCGCTTCTGTTTCATATCGTGCAGCCGATACGGGACTGGTGGATGCGGATCGAGCGCTACGTCTTTCTGGGCCACGGCCTTGATGGAGAAACACGCTTCCTCTGCCCGGATCATCCCGGCTGGGGGGTCTTCACCGTCTACGAGGGCGGCCTGGGCCGTCGGCGGGCGCAAGGCTTCGCCAGAGTTCTGCGATACCAACTCTATCAGATGTCCACCGACGACCCGCGCCTGGCAACGGCCTGGGCGGCATCATCCCTGAAGCAGCTTCTGGTCTATGGACTGCTGGGCGGGGGCAGCGCATTGCTCTTCGTTCTGATAACCACCGGCGGCAGCCTGCAGATCGCCTATGAGGCAGGCTTGGAACTGACCGCCTCCGGCCAACAGCGCCTGCAGGACACAGAGAGTCTCGCCCTGGCTTTTGTTGTCGATCATTTGCCCGTTCTCGGCGCCTACCTGGGCGGCGCATTCGTGATTGCTCTTGCCGCCAGTTTCTCCGCGCGCCGCTTCTCAACAGCCCGCCGGGAACTCCTGAAAAGCAGGGGCGAAGCCTACGCAGCCTTGCCGACGGAGATTCAACCCGGCGCCATTCTGAGCACCAACCTCATCGACGCAAAAAAGATTGCGCAACGGCGCGAGAGCGGTCCGGTCGGCAGCCGTACAGGTCAGGCCAGCCGGATACCAAACAAGCGGCCACCCTATCGCCTCTACAACCTCGAATTCGACCGCGGCTTCCCGACACCCGTTCTGGCCGGCTTCTACTTTATCGAAGACCCCGCCCTGAAAGCCCTGCAAAGCTACCTGGACGATGCTGCGGCACGGCAAAGTCCGGTGAAAGTACTGGTGACAGACGACCTCGAGCTCATGCCCTTGCTGCCGGGCGAAAGCGAACCGCCCCGGGCTCTGATCAACCAAAAAAGCTTCGATAGCGCCTGATCCTGAGGTTATCGGCGCCATTATCGGCCTGGCCAATCAATCTAATCGAAAGATTCCATTGGTATAGTTCCCCTCTTTTGACCATCTTCTCCTCAAGCCCATTTTTTTGGGCTGGGGCCGGGGGCCCGATGACCCAAGAAAATACGAGATTCCAGACGATGACCGGCGACGCAGCAACACGGGAAGCGGTTGAACAGACCGCCGGCAAATCCGCCGAAGAGGCGGACCGCAGCCGTGTAGCCTGGGCCTGGACCGGGGCCGGCTACGGCTTTTTCGTGATCGGCCTCGTCGGCCTTGTGCTGCCGGTTCTGCCGACTACGATTTTCTGGATCGCCGCCGCCGCCTGTTTTGCCAAGAGCTGCCCGGCCATGCAGCGCAGGATCTTCGCCTGGCCGGTCGTCGGCCCGGCTGTCGAGGACTTTCTTCTGCACGGCGTCATCCAGGCCAAGTCCAAACGCGCCGCCCTGCTGGGCATGACCCTCGCCGCGACAATCCTGGTCCTGCTGTCATCCTCGCTGCTGATATCGATGGCCGGCCTCGGCTTGATTCTTCTCGGCGCGCTCTATGTCCTCACACGGCCGTCGACCGTCACCTGACGTCTAACGTCTTGAGCAAAGGGGCTCCGGACCGCTAGCCTGCCGCCTGGAGAAACCTTCGAGCGCAGGGAAAGAAGCATGACGTCAGACGATTTGTTTCCCGGCTTCCGCGAAGAACGCTGCACCGGCGCCGACACAGAGATCTACTGCCGGATCGGTGGAGACGGCCCGCCGCTGGTACTGCTCCATGGCTACCCTCAGTGTCATGCGACCTGGCACCGCGTCGCGCCGAGCTTGGCGGAGCATTTCACCTGTGTGCTGCCGGACCTGCGCGGCTACGGCCAGAGCGGTATCCCCGGCGACGATCCGGAACACAGGAACTACTCCAAGCGCCGCATGGCGGAAGACATCGTGGCGGTGATGCAGGGCCTGGGGCACCGGTCTTTTCGGCTGGCCGGCCACGACCGGGGCGCCAGGGTCGCCTATCGTCTGGCCTTCGATCACCCGGAAGCCGTGGAGAGGCTTGCCATCATCGAGGTGGTTCCGACCCAGGTGATGTGGGCCAGCTTTTCCGCCGAGATGGCGCTGAAGGCCTACCACTGGCCCTTCCTGGCACAACCGGCCCCCCTGCCCGAGCGCCTGATCGGCAGTCATGCCGACGATTACCTCGATCACACCCTTGCTTCCTGGACCCGGGACAGGGACCTCGCGGTCTTCGACACAAGGGCGCTGGAACTCTACCGCAGCGCCTTTCGCGACCCGGCACGGCTTCATGCACTCTGCGAGGACTATCGCGCCGGCGCGACCTGCGACCGCGCCGACGACGAGGCAGACCTTGCTGCCGGGCGAAAGATTGCCGCGCCCCTGCACTTCATCTGGGGCCAGGCCGGCTTTCCCGCCAAGGCCGGCGACCCCCTGGGTATCTGGCGCAACTGGGCAGAGAATGTCACCGGTTCAACCACGGATTCCGGCCATTTCAGCCCGGAGGAGGACCCCACCGGCACCCTGGCGGGGCTGCTGCCCTTTCTCCTGAACGCCTGACCCGGCCACGCAAGGCCTGTCGACGAGCGGCCTACCTCTTTTGCCACTGAACCTTAGCCGAGGCGGCCCCGACAGATGGGGACAGCCGCCGCAATTGGGCACCGTCCATTTCCTGAAAGGACACCGCTATGACCCAGTATCGTTTTTCAGTGCCGAAGACCGCGCTCGCCGCGCTCGCCGTTCTTCTTTCCTCCACCGCCGCAAGCCAGGCCGGGCCCTTCGGAGCCTCGGAATCGGTTGCCACCCCAGGCGGCGGTAACAACAGTTTCGTGCAGTTGAAGCAGATTTCCGGCTTTACCGGGAACATGGGCTTCAACTATATCGGCGACAGCGCCTACGTGCCCGCCGGCACCGCCTTCAACAAGTTCATCAAGCTGCGCTTTTCCGTGAACTGCCCGGCGAACTATCGGGTGCACGAGGCCGGTATCCGCGTACGCGGCAACGACGTCTTCAATTACGAGTTCGAGTTGGTGAGCCCTGGCGACCTGCCCTACGACCAGAACACCTGGGAACAGGCTCTGGAGCAGGAGCCCTGGGACTTCGACAAGGTCGTCTCGACCGGCATCGCCGCGATCGAGGACGCGGGCAATAACGGGCCGGTCTACGTCAGCCTCGACAAGGAGCTCGACAGCCGTACCGAGTTCTACGGCAGCTGTTCGGCAAGCCAGCCCAGCTCCGGCCTGCCGTTCCTGTACTACGACAGCCATGCCGAAAACGGCGACCTGCGCCCGATGACCCGCGTGCGCTATCAACTGCAGAACAGCTTTGTGATGAGCACCGGCCAGCAGCTCAAAGCCGCCAACGGCAACACCACTGCGGAGCCGCGAGAAATCAAACGCCTGCGGCATCGCAAGCCTGCCGTGGTTGCGGTACCCGTTCTGAAGACCCCGGCCTTCAAGGCCACCGGCGGGTGTCCCTACGACTGCCCGCCGCCGGTAATGAAGCAGCGCAAGGTGCAGTAACGCCACTGCGCAGTCGAAAACGACGGGCCCGGTGCACTCCGCACCGGGCCTTTTTTCGCATCCGCCTCTGGTTTGGCAAACAGACCAGAGGCGGATGCGAAAAAAGAGCACATACAGGAAATGGCTTGTTTGCACCGATTCCATCACTGCACCCACGGTGAAGCGTAGTATCGTCCTACTACCTCTGGTCGGCCAATCCGGCTAGGCTTAAGCCATAAACAAAAAAATCTACGGGAGGAGTCTCACTATGTTCAGAGCCATGCCCGCCAAATCGCTCGCCGCCACCGTCGCTGCGACGCTGTTTGCCATGCCTGCCTTGGCGCAGAGCAACCTCGAGAAGCTGGGCGAATTCAAACAGACCGGTGTGACGGAATTTCAGTTCGTCGAACAGGGCGGCGACAACGCCGCGGCGATCCGCGAGACGTTGAAGCGCATCAAGCTGCCCGCCGGCTTCAAGATCGAACTCTATGCCATCGTGCCCGATGCCCGCCACATGGCAGTCGGTCCTCAGGGCATTGTCACCTTTGTCGGCACCCGCAAGACCGATGTCTGGTCGGTGACCGACCGCAACAAGGACCGCGTCGCCGACGAAGTGAAGCGTTTTGCGCCCTCCATCGAATTCGCTATTCCCAACGGCCCCTGCTTTTCGACAGACGGCTTCCTCTACATCGCCGAGCAGAACCGGGTGCTGGTCTATCCGGCGGCCGAGTTCTTCTATGAGAGCCCGGATGTCGCCGCCTTCAACGTGGTGCCCAAGGGCGAGCTGATCCCGGTCGAGGAAGAGAGTTACAACCACACGGCGCGGGTCTGCGTCATCGGCCCGGACGACAAGCTCTACATCACCATCGGACAGCCCTTCAACGTCTTCGCACCTGAGAAGATGGATCTCTATACACAAAAGGGTATCGGCGGGATCATCCGCATGAACCGAGACGGCAGCGGCCGTGAGGTCTACAGCTACGGCGTCCGCAACTCCGTGGGCCTCGACATCAACCCGGCCAACGGCGAACTCTGGTTCACCGACAATCAGGTCGACGGTATGGGCGACGATATCCCGCCGGGCGAACTGAACCGCCAGACCGCCAAGGGTCAACACTTCGGCTTCCCCTGGTACGGCGGCGGCGATACCCGCACCAACGAATATGCCGATTCCGAACCGCCGGCCGACACGGTTTTCCCGGCCGTCGACATGGTGGCCCACGCGGCTGACCTCGGCATGCATTTCTACACCGGCAAGATGTTCCCGGCACAGTACCGCGGCGGCATCTTCTCGGCACAGCACGGCTCCTGGAACCGCACGACACCGGTGGGTGCCCGGGTGATGTTCACGGCTGTGAACGAGGATGGCTCGGCGGGTGAAAGCAGGCCCTTCGCAGAGGGCTGGATCGACGAGAACGGCGAGTATCTCGGTCGGCCGGTGGACGTGAAGCAGCTGCGCGACGGCTCCCTTCTCGTCTCCGACGACCTCGCCGGGGCGATCTATCGCATCTCCTACAGCGGCGAGTAAGCCGGATAAGCAAAACGGCGGCCGGGCGCCCCTGCCCGGCCGCCCTTGCCAAAAACCAAGATCGGTTCGCCAGATGACTCTGACCAAGCTGCCTTTCCTGCTGATCGGCCTGGCCGCCCTGACGGCGATGGCCCTGCCCGACGGTGCGTTTGGCGCCGATGCCCAGGCCGGACGCCAGAAGGCGCGTCAGTGCCAGACCTGTCATGGGATCGACGGGATCGCCAGGATTCCCATCGCCCCGCATATTGCCGGCGAAAACGACATCTACCTGATCACGCAACTCAAGGCCTTCCGCTCCGGCAAGCGCACCCATGAGATCATGTCGGTGATCGCCGAGAACCTGAGCGACGAGGACATTGCCGATCTGGCGGCGTGGTATGCCTCCATCGAGATCAAGGCCACCATACCGGAGTGAAGGTCTACAGCCTGTCCAGGCCCCGCCTTTAGCGCGCTGGCCAGCCGGGGCAAATCAACTAAAATACCGGAATGTATGGATTCCCGCGCGCCCTGGCCCCCGGCTTGCTTGCCTGTCTGACCTTCCTTGCACCGCAGGCCCTCGCGGACAATGGGCTTGCACAATCCGATCTGCTTGAATTCGAAAACCTGCTGCGCGACCTCGGCTTCGATCCCGGCCCGGTCGACGGCATTGTCGATGCCGCAACTCTTGCGGCAATCGGGCGCTATCAGGACTTCGCCTCCCTGCCCGGCGATCCGGAGCCCAACAAGGCGCTGCTCGCCGAACTGCGGGGTGTGGCCGCGGCCTTTGCCGCGCTGCGCAACGACAGCGCCACGGCAGAGACGCCGACCACGGCCGCAGAACCGGCGCTACCGGGCACGACTGCGCCCGAGAGCACGGAACCCGGAACCGCCGCGAAGACGATCGTCCCGCCACCACCGGCGCCGCCCAAACTGAGACCGCTGGAAGCGGCCCCCGAACCGGCGGCGGAGCCGCCACAGGTCGCCGCACTGCCGCCCGCTGAGGAGCCGGCCCCAGTAGATGCGGCTCCAGAAGATGTGACCCAGGAAGCTGCCACGCCGCCCGATGACCCGGCAGCGGAGCGTCAGGCGCGGATCGAGGAAGCGCTGCAACCACACCGCAAGGCCCTGGCCGACGGCAGCATCACCCGGCCCGAACTGGCCAGGCAGTTCAACCTGGAAGGCCGGCAACTGCTGGCCGGCGCCGACTACGGGGGCGCCATCGTCAAATTCGATGTGGCGATCTTCCTGGACCCCGGCTTTGCCGGCGCCTATTCCAACCGCGGCACGGCCCACGAACTGTCCGGCGACCGCGCGGCGGCCCTGGAAGATTTCGCCGACGCCAAGAAACGGGGCTTCGGCGGGTTCCGCAGCAACTGAAACGACAGCCCGCAGTCGGGGCGTCCTCATACCAATGTCACCAAGCCAAACCGCCCGCCCGAGACGAATGACAGTCGCCCGTTCGGCCAGGGGTTGTTTTTTTCATGACTCGTGCAGGAAACCGATCCTTCTGCGACTGGCAGAATGGGACTTTGCTCCGCTCTTAACCAAACTTGAAGGCAAGTTGACTAGGGTTCCTATCAATCCCCGCCGCAGGGACCCTGAGAATGACCTCGCGTTTTTATTTGCTGGCTCAGGCCCTTAACTTCCTGAGATCCCGCCTCAGCCGGCGGATCGCTTTGCTTGTGTCCTTGAGCATCATCCTGGTCGAAGCGGCGATCCTGGTGCCTTCCTATCTCAATCTGCGCAGCGCGCTCTATGAAGCGATGGAACAGGACGTCCTGACGACGGCCCGGTTCACCCTGGTCTCATCAGACGAGCGGAGCCCGGTCCAACTGCTGGAAGAAAGCTGGCAGGACTTTCAGAACGTCGGCGTGGCCGGCATCGCCCTCTATGATGGGGCCGGCCTGCCGCTCGCCGCTAAAGGCGATCCGGTGGTCCTGGTACCCGACAGCACGGTACGTCAGGGTGAAGCCCAGGCCGGGCCTGAGCCGGCCACGACCTTCCGCCGCCTCCGGGAAGCTTCCGGTATCTACGCGGTCCTTTGGCCCGGCAAGGCAAGCGGTCTGCCCTTCGTGATGTCGGTGCGTCTCGACACGACGGCCATCGACGGGGAACTGAAGGCCTTTGTCCTGCGCATCGGCGGGTTGGTCTTGCTTCTTGCCTGCTTTGTCTCGGTGACAACGATCCTGATCCTGGGCCGCGAGGTTCTCACCCCGCTTCTGGCGATCCATCGAAACCTGACGGCCGCCCATGCCGATCCGGGCCGCGCCGACGCCTACAAGCTGGACATCCGGCCGTGCGATGAGATCGGCGAAACCGTAACCGCCTTGAACGTCTTGCTCGACCGCGTGGCGGACCTGCGCCGCAGCGACCTGCGCAACGAGGAACAGCGCTTCGAGGATTTCGCAAAATCGAGTTCGGATTGGTTCTGGGAGATGGACGAAAAGCTGCGCTTCTCGTTCTTCTCCGAACGCTTCGCCGAGGTAACGGGCGTCGACGAGCGCGAACTGCTCGGCAAGACACGACAGGAAACCGGCATCCCCGGGGTGGCCCTGGAGGTCTGGGAACAGCACCTGGCGGATCTCGCCGCGCAACGTCCCTTCCGCAACTTCACCCATCCGCGTGAAAAGGCCGACGGCCAGATAGTCTGGCTGGCCATCAGCGGCACCCCGGCTTTCGACGCCGACGGCGTTTTCCTGGGTTACCGCGGCACCGGACGCGATATCACCGCAGAGATCGAGTTGCAGGAGAAGCTGCGCAGCGCCAAGGACCTGGCGGAGACGGCCAACCGCACCAAGTCCGAGTTCCTGGCCAACATGAGCCACGAACTGCGCACGCCGCTGAACGCCATCATCGGCTTCTCGGAACTCATGCTGACCACAATCCCGGAAAACCCCGACAACGAGCAGTATCGCGAATACCTGACGGACATCCACGAAGCAGCCCATCATCTGCTTTCCCTCATCAACGACATACTGGACCTCTCCAAGATCGAAGCGGGCGCTGACGAACTGAATGAGGAGGTCGTGGATGTTGCCACCCTTGCCCAGGCGGTTCTGCGGGTGATCTCCGCGCGCGCCGACAAGGCCGGCGTTGCCTTGCGGTTTGAGCCCGCCGCGGACCTGCCACAACTCTTCGCCGACGAACGCAAGCTGAAACAGGCATTGCTGAACCTGTTGACCAACGCGGTGAAGTTCACTGAGAGAGACGGCAGCATTACCCTGAAGGTCTGGTGCCGGCGCGATACCGGCTATGTCCTGCAGGTGATCGACAGCGGCATCGGCATGGCCGCAGAAGACATCCCAAAAGCCCTGCGCCAGTTCGGTCAGGTCGACAGCAATCTCAACCGCCGCTATGAGGGCACGGGGCTCGGCCTGCCGCTGACCAAGGCACTGATCGAAATGCACCAGGGCGTCCTCAATGTTCAGAGCGAAGAAGGTGCAGGCACCATAGTGACGCTCCGCCTGCCTGCCCACCGCATCGTTGAAGACGACGAAGACCGCACACCGCCCCTCGGCGACGACACGCCTAAAGCGGCAGCCGAGTAGCGCAAGGCGCTGCCTGCGCCCTCACCCCATCCCGGTGCTGTCAACCCTGCGGCCGTGACGTGCCTGGTCGGCCTGATAGCTGAGGAAGGCAATGCCGCCCCAGGTCACGATGTAGACGAAACCGGCAAGCAGCATCACCTGGCCGGGGATCGGCCCGACCGTCGCCCGCTGCCAGAGATCGTCCAGGCTGGTGATAGCGGACGGATGAACCGCCAGCTTGCCCAGGTAGGCAACGGTCTGAATGATCAGGATCCAGAGGTAGTTGCGCCGGATGCGCCGCCCAAGGGCGGTGAAGAAGGTGATGTGATAGCGCGGCGCCCAGTAGTCGCGCGCCAAGGTTTCCTGCCAGCCGTCTTCCGTATGCAGGTCGCCGTCGGTCAGCAGAGGGGCGTAAAGATGGGTTTCCATCCAGCGGGCGCGGGCGCGCCAGACGTTGAAATAACGGTAGCGCCGGGATTCGATGGTAACGAAGAACATGATCAGCACGCCGACCAGAACCAGCGGCAGGGGCGAAGCCGTCGGTGAGGAAAACGAGATCGAAAGCGCCACTCCCAGTGTCACCACGGTCCAGTTGGTCGTGGTGTCGAGGCGGGTGCGCCATATCGTACTGCGGTAGACCTCGCCCCGGTAGAGATGCGCCAAGGCCCCCAGTTCGGCGGCACTGAAAACCCTGGCGTCGCCGCGCGGGCCCGCTTCATCCGTCTCCATAGCATCCTCCCGTCGTTGCAGTCATGCTGCAGCTTAGCAGGAGCGCCCGGGCTGTGGGGCAGCCACACAAAAAGTTGCTGCGCCCGGCGAACCCGGATACGGCAGACGGCAACTTGGCTCGTTACGTTGCGGCCGCCTGTACACCTGTGATAGCGATGAGGTGATAAACGTCATCGGCGCTGCAGCCCCGCGACAGATCGTTCGCGGGCTTGGCGAGGCCCTGCAGGATCGGACCGATGGCCTTGGCCCCACCGATGCGCTGCGCGATTTTATAGCCGATATTGGCGGCCTCGAGGCTGGGAAAGACCATCACATTGGCCTGACCCTCAAGCGGCGAGTCCGGCGCCTTCGTGGCAGCGACCGCCGGCACGAAGGCCGCATCGAACTGTATATCGCCGTCCAGCTTCAGATCCGGCCGCGCGGCCCTGACCCGGGCGGTGGCTTCGACCACGCGGGTAACGCGCTCGTGCCTGGCACTGCTGTTGGTCGAGAAAGACAGCATGGCGACGCGTGGCTCCTCTCCGACCAGGGCGTGGAAAGACTCGGCCGACGAGATCGCTATTTCGGCCAATTCCTCGACAGTCGGATCGACAATCAGCCCGCAGTCGGCGAAGGCAAGGGCCCCCTGCTTCACATGATACGGCTCACAGAGCAGCATGAGGAAAAAGCTTGAGACGGTTTTCACGCCCGGCGCGCGGCCGATGATCTGAAAGGCCGTACGCACCGTATCCGCGGTGGTCGCGACCGCGCCGGCAACGGTGCCGTCGGCATCGCCCTGCCGTACCATCATCGCCGCAAATACAAGCGGATCGGTCATGGCCGCGCGGGCAGCATCACGATCGACGCCTTTGTATTTGCGGAGGTCGAAGTAGGCCGCAGCATAGGCCTCGGCCTGGGCCGCCCCCGCCGGATCGATGAGGTCGAAGTCCGCCGGGTTGGCCCCGGCAGTGGTGAGTCCCTTCTCGATCCGCGCCGGGTTCCCGAGCAGAACGATGTGGGCGATCCCATCACGCAGCGCGCGCGCCGCCCCCTCGATGATCCGCTGATCCTCGCCCTCTGCCAGCACGATGCGTTTCGGTGCCTTGGCCGCCGCGGCAAGAAGGTCATCCAGAGGCTTCATCGGCCGTTCCCTTATGAGGGTTCCCGAAAAGACGCCAAGACGCCTGAAGGCGTCTTGGCGCAGGGTTTTGAATGTGGACCACTTGAGCGTGGACCAGATACCTCCGGACCGGGCTTCAGGCCCCCTGTTGCGGACGCATATCCTCTTTCTTGATGCCGGCGACAACGACCGGCTTTTTCATCGCATCGCGGCGGAAGGGCTCGCCCAGTTCCTGGTTCAGCACGACCTCCAGGAAGGTGGTTACGTTGTCTTCCATCTGCGCCTTCACCGCGGCGCGCAAGGCCTCGGTCAGTTCATCCATGGTCCTGACCTGCACGCCCTTCAGGCCACAACCCTCGGCAATCTTGGCGTACTCGACGCCGAGGTTCAGTTCGGTACCGACGAAGTTGTCATCGTACCACAGCGTGGTGTTGCGCTTTTCCGCCCCCCACTGGTAGTTGCGGAAGATCACCATGGTGATCGGCGGCCAGTCGTTGCGCCCGCAGGCGGTCATCTCGTTCATGGAAATGCCGAAGGCGCCGTCGCCGGCAAAGCCGATCACCGGCACGTCCGGGCGGCCGATCTTGGCCCCCAGGATCGAAGGGAAACCGTAACCGCAGGGCCCGAAGAGGCCAGGCGCCAGATACTTGCGGCCTTCCTCGAAAGTCGGATAGGCATTGCCGATGGCGCAGTTGTTGCCGATGTCCGAGGAGATGATGGCATCGCGCGGCATCGCGGCCTGAATGGCGCGCCAGGCCATGCGCGGCGACATATGTTCGGGCTGGCGTTTGCGCGAACGCTCGTTCCAGTTGGTGCCCGGATCGTCGTCTTCGTGATCCATGGAGGAAAGGGTCTGCAGCCAGCGCGACTTGGTCTCGGCGATCATCTCCTTGCGCTGGGTGCGGTCCTGGTCGCCGGCATTGCCGGCCAGCATCTCCAGGATCTGCTCGGCGACCGCCTTGGCGTCGCCCTGGATGCCGACGCTGACTTTCTTGGTGAGCCCGATGCGGTCGGCATTGATGTCGACCTGGATGATCTTGGCCTCTTTGGGCCAGTAGTCGATGCCGTAGCCGGGCAGCGTTGAGAAGGGGTTGAGGCGGGTGCCGAGCGCCAGCACGACGTCGGCCTTGGCGATCAGTTCCATCCCCGCCTTGGAGCCGTTGTAGCCCAGCGGACCGGCGAAGAGCGGGTGGGAGCCGGGGAAGGCGTCGTTGTGCTGATAGCCGCAGCAGACCGGCGCGTCGAGGCGCTCGGCCAAGGCCTTGGAAGCCTCGATGGCACCGCCGATGACCACGCCGGCGCCGTTCAGGATCACCGGGAACTTCGCCTTCGACAGCAGCCGCGCCGCCTCGGCGATGGCCTCGCGCCCACCCGCGGGAAGTTCGAACTGCACACGCTGGGGCAGGTCGACGTCGATCACCTGGGTCCAGTAGTCGCGCGGTATGTTGATCTGCGCCGGGCCGCAACCGCGCCAAGCCTTTTCGATCACCCGGTTCAGGACTTCCGGAATACGTGAGGGGTCGCGGACCTCTTCCTGATAGCAGACCATGTCCTCGAAGAGGGCCATCTGCTCGATTTCCTGGAAGCCGCCCTGACCGATGGTCTTGTTGGCGGCCTGGGGCGTTACCAGCAGCATCGGCGTGTGGTTCCAATAGGCGGTCTTGATCGGCGTCACGAAGTTGGTGATGCCCGGACCGTTCTGGGCAATGGCCATGGACATCTTACCGGTCGAGCGGGTGTAGCCGTCGGCGATCATGCCGGCGGTGGTTTCGTGGGCGCAGTCCCAGAAGTTGATCCCGGCAGCCGGGAAGAGATCGGAAATCGGCATCATCGCCGAGCCGATAATGCCAAAGGCGTGCTCGATGCCATGCATCTGCAGAACCTTCACGAAGGCCTCTTCGGTCGTCATTTTCATCTTCTGAGATTCCTTGTTCTTGGATACGCCCCATCGGCGGCCCCGCCGCCCGGGCCCGGTTCGCGCTGATACAGCGCAGAAGCCGGCAGCCCTGACCTGAGACATGATATAGAGCAGCAGCAGGGCCACCCCCAAGAGCCAGATAGGCCAGCCCTATGGAGCCAGGGGGGCCAGCGGCCCGGAGGGAGTCTCAATAACGACCGCAAACGCAAACAAGGCCCTGTCCCTTTCGGGCCAAGGCCTTGTTTTTGTTGGTAGCGGGAGAGGGACTTGAACCCCCGACACGCGGATTATGATTCCGCTGCTCTAACCAGCTGAGCTACCCCGCCATAGGGTATTTGGCAGCCTAACATGGGCGCCGGGCTGCGATATATGATCTCACCCCGGCCCTGTCAAGCTGATTGGGGGTCGCCTGGGCCGGCCTCGTCAGGGTTTCTGCGGGCCTCAGTCGCCCAGCAGGGCTGCCAGCTTCATCGCAACGCCCATGGAACCCTCGATCTTCAGCTTGCCGGTCATATAGGCCAGGGTCGGGTCCAGGTTGCCTTCCAGCAGCTTGCCCAGGTCGTCCAGGCTGAAGCGCAGGGTGGTGTCGGCCTCGGCAGCACCATTTTCCACCGGTGCAATCTCCGCCGGGGTGGCGGTGCCGTCCCAGAGGATGGCACCGTCGTCGCCCATGTCGAAAAGCACGCGGTAGCCGAGCGGCGCGTTCAACGCCGCCTGGGCTTTCAACTGTTCGGTCAGGCTTTCCAGGGACATGGTTGGCGGCTCCTTCGACGGGTCTTTCACTTCGGCCTATTCGGCGCCGACAACGGCGGCGACGGAGGGCTCGGCGGCAAGGCGGCTCTCGGCCGTGGCGATCCAGCCACCGCCCAGCACCCGGTCGCCGTCATAACAGACGGCGGCCTGGCCCGCTGCGACGCCGAACTCCGGGGCGTCCAGCACCACCTCGGCCCCGCCCCCGGGGCGCGGATAGATCGTCGCCGGCGCCGGCTCGCTGACCGAGCGCAGCTTTACCTGCACCGCTCTGCCGGCAGCGGGGACCGGCGTGCCGGGCAGCCAGTTGAGGCTGCGCAGGATGATCGAATCGCGCGCCAGGGCGGCCCTTGGGCCGACAATCACGCGGCGCGCTTCCGGCTCCAGCTTGATGACGAAGAGCGGCGCGCTCTCACCGCCGAGGCCGAGGCCGCGGCGCTGACCGATGGTGTAGTGGATGATGCCCTCATGCCGGCCCATGACACGCCCGTCAACGTGGACGATCTCGCCCGGGTCGGCGGCGCCGGGGCGCAGCTTCTGCACGACCGCGGCGTAGGAGCCCTGGGGCACGAAGCAGATGTCCTGGCTGTCCGGCTTGTCGGCGACGGCCAGGCCGTGGCGCTCGGCCTCCACCCGCACCTGGTCCTTCTCCAGCCCGCCCAGGGGGAAGCGCAGGAAGGCGAGCTGCTCTCGTGTGGTCGCGAAGAGGAAATAGCTCTGGTCGCGGCGCCGGTCGACGGCGCGGTGCAGCTCGACCCCCTCAGGCCCCATCTTGCGCTGCACGTAGTGGCCGGTGGCCAGGGCGTCGGCGCCCAGGTCGCGGGCCGTCGCCAGCAGGTCGCGGAACTTGACCGTCTGGTTGCAGTTCACACAGGGGATCGGGGTCTCGCCGCGCAGGTAGCTGTCGGCGAAGTCCTCCATCACGGAATCGCGGAAGCGGCTCTCATAGTCCAGCACGTAGTGCGGAATGCCCAGGTTCTCGGCCACCCGGCGGGCGTCATAGATATCCTGGCCGGCGCAGCAGGCGCCCTTCTTGGCCACCGCGGCCCCGTGGTCGTAAAGCTGCAGGGTGATGCCGACGACGTCATAGCCCTCGGCATGCAAAAGCGCCGCCGTAACCGAGGAATCCACCCCGCCGGACATCGCCACCACCACCCGGGTGGCGCCCACCGCCTTGTCTATACCCATCGAGTTCATGAGGCCGGACTATAGGCAAAGCGGCGGTCGGCGCAAGGGCGCTGGGCGACGCTTTGATGTCCGGATAACGCCAGCCCCAAGCCCCAAAGAGCGAAGCCGCAGGCGCCACCCGGCGCAAAACCCGCTTAGTGTGAAAAAAAGTAAATAACAAATATTGAAATCTGTCATTCCATTATTATCTCCTACACAGACACACACATCTGGAGCAAAACCATGCAACATGAGACAGCGGGCCACTCACCCAGCCAAACACGCCGACTGGGCCAGGATGGGCCGGTGCTTTCCGCCATCGGCCTCGGTGCGATGGGCATGTCGGACTTTTACGGGCCCGCCGACCGCAAAGAGAGCCTGGCTACCCTGCACGCAGCCTTGGAAGCCGGCATCACCCTGCTGGACACAGGGGACTTCTATGGCATGGGCCACAACGAACTGCTGCTGCGGGAGGCCTTGCAGGGCGGCAGGCGCGACAAGGCCTTCATCGCGGTAAAGTTCGGCGCCCAGCGGACACCGGACGGCAGCTTCATTGGCTTCGACGGCAGACCACAGGCCGTCAAGACGGCACTGACGTACAGCCTGCAGCGGCTCGGAACCGACCACATCGACCTCTACCAGCCCGCGCGCCTCGACCCGGGCGTTCCGATCGAGGAGACTGTCGGCGCCATGGCGGAGATGGTGCAGGCGGGTTACATCCGGCACATCGGGCTGTCGGAAGTGGGCGCCGAAACCCTGCGGCGGGCCCAGGCGGTGCACCCGATCACCGCCCTTCAGATCGAGTACTCGCTGCTCAGCCGCAGTGTCGAAGAGGAGATCCTGCCGACGGCCCGGGAACTGGGTATCGGGATTACCGCCTACGGTGTCCTTTCCCGCGGCCTGTTGAGCGGCCATTGGTCGCCCGATCGCGGCATCGCGGCACAGGACTTTCGCAATCACCTGCCGCGCTTTGCCGGTGACAACCTGGCGCACAACCTCGCCCTGGTGGAGAGCCTGCGCTCCCTTGCCTGGGAAAGATCGGCGACGGTCGCCCAACTGGCGATCGCCTGGGTGCTGGCGCGTGGTGCGGATATCATACCGCTCATCGGTGCCCGCAAGCGCGAACGCCTGGCCGAAGCCCTGCCCGCGCTCGATCTCCACCTGACAGAGAGCGATATGACACGTATAGAAGAAGCTCTTGGGCCCCAGGCCGCCGCCGGCGAGCGCTACGGTGCCGACCAGATGGCGATGCTGGACAGTGAAAGGACGTCAGCGTTGACGCGATGACCGAGGCGGTTCTCACGGCAGATCGGATTCTCGAAGCGGCGGAGCAGGTGCTGCGCCGCTTCGGGCCGGCCAAGACGACAGTGGTCGACGTGGCGCGCGCGCTCAACGTCAGCCACGGTTCGATCTATCGCCACTTCCCGAGCAAAGCCGCGCTGCGCGATGCCGTGGCGCAGCGCTGGCTTCACCGTGTCTCGGCGCCGCTCCAGGCCATCGCCGCGCAACAGGCGCCGGCGCCGGCACGATTGAAAAAGTGGTTCGACGCGTTGATCGCCATCAAGCGCCGCAAAGTGCTCGATGATCCGGAACTTTTCGCGACCTACCACCGCATCGCCGAGCAGGCAGGCGACGTCGTCGACGCGCATGTCCATGAACTCGTCACGCAGCTTACGCAGATCATCGAAGATGGTGTCCGCGAGGGCAGCTTCGTCGTCGCCGACCCCAGAGCCTCAGCCGCGGCGGTGTTTCAGGCGACACTGCGGTTTCACCATCCGGTCCATGCCGGTGAATGGCTGAAGCCGGGGATTGACGAGGATTTTGCCACGCTTTGGCAGCTGCTGATGAGCGGCTTGATGAAAAGGCCTTAGTCACCGTTAAGGATGGCGGCGATCCGGTTGAGCGGCTGGGGCTGGCGGTTGAGATCCAGGGAGACGGAGAAATGGCCCTGGCGGCGGATGAAGAGGTTCTCGGGCGGCACCCCCCAGCGCCGGGCCAGCGCCAGACCACCATCAAAGGGCGTCACCGTATCGGCCTCCCCCAGGGTCATGACGATCCGCTCCGGCGGCATGGCAGGCGCCCCGCGGGGCTCCAGCAGGGGGGCATAGCGGGCAAGATCCTCCGGCGACCAACCGGCCTGCGCCAGCGCCGCCGGATAGCCCACGGCGCGCGACAGGCTGCCGGCCATGGCGACATCGAGCGAGTTCGCGCTGGTGGCAACCAGAAGCAGGGCGTCCGGCCGCGTGATCTCCGGCCATTCGCTGGCGGCCACAGCGGTCAGTTGACTGGTCAGCGCCCCCAGGCTGACTCCGCCGATGGCAACCCGCCGGCTGCCATTCTGCCGCGCCCAGGCGGTCATTACGCCGGCCTCGGCGCCCCAGGTGGAAAACAGCTTCAGGAAGCCCTCCGGCCCCAGGGCCATGGCCGGCTCACCGCCATAGCAGCCGGCGATCCGCCGTCGGCCGTGCCAGGGCCCTTCCGGCCGGATCACCCGCAAGCCCCGGCGAAGCAGGCTGGCGGTGCTGTCCACGGCGCCGCTCCAGAAATCCAATTCCATCCCGATGCCATGGAGATTGATGAAGCTGGGCGGGTTCTCGACGCCCTCCGGCTCGAAGACCCGGGCCCAGGCGGTATCGCCGGGCAAGCCCGGTGAGGCAAACCGCAGCCAACGCTCCGGCCCTAAGGGACCGGGCACGGGGTGCGAGACCTCGACCGGCGGCAGCGGGCTGTCCGGCCCCGCGCCACTTGGCTGGGTGATACAGGTGCCGGCGCTGCCCAGCCAATCTTCCGGCGGCGCGAAATCCCCGGGCGGTGTCATCTGCCAACGGACCTGGGCAACGCGCCGGCGGATCGGCATGAACCCGGCCCGCGCCGCCATCAAGGCGCTGGCGGCGGCCAGGCGCGCCCGCTCCCGATCCACCAGCACTTCATCCAACGGCGCTGCAGCAGCGAAGTAAGCTTCAAGCCAGCGCGCGTCGGCGGCCAGATAATCGCCCAGGCGGCGCTGGTTTTTGGCGATGGCGCGGCGGATCGCACGGCCGGTCAGGCCGCCGGGGAAACCCTCCAGCCCGGCCGCCTCGGCAAAAGCCGCCTTGTCGCCCGCGTGGGCCAGGCCGGCCGCCCAGGCCCGCGACAGCGGCAGATACCAGCGGGCCACCAGACCCAGGGCCCAGCGGTCGTACCACGGCCGCATGACAAGATCGCCCAGGGGGTTCCAATCCAGCGGGTTGCGCCGGGGCGCCGGCAAATGCGAATCGCGTTCCGTCATAGCGCGCGAGCATAGTCATCGCGGGCCCAAATCACAGGGAATTTATGGGCCCCCGGGCCCGGCGGCGATTACACTCGCCCCAGCTTTCGGCACAGCAAAACCCGAGGAGACCTCCCGCCATGCGACTTCGACTGGCCAGCGTTCTGTTCGCCCTTCTGCTCTTCTCGCCGCCGCTTGCGGCGGCCGCCGAGCTGCCGGGCTGGAAGGTCATGAAGACAGCCCACAGCTATCCGGTCCTGGTGGAGCGGCTGGAGCAAGCGATTGCCGACAACAAGATGGGGCTGGTGTCGCGGGCCAGCGCCACCCTGGGCGCCAAGCGGATGCTCGACAAGACGATCCCCGGCAACATGGTGATCGGGGTCTACCGCCCGGACTTTGCCGTGCGCATGCTGGAGGTCAGCCTTGCCGCCGGCATCGAAGCGCCGATTCGCTTTTACGTGACCGAGAACGCCGACGGCAGCGCCGATCTCAGTTACAAGACGCCCAGCGCCGTCTTCGCCCCCTACGCGGACGGCGGCGCGGCACTGAAAACGCTGGCAGTCGAACTCGATGAAATTTTTGCAAAGATCGCCGCCCAGGCGGCGGGAACGTAACCGGCCTCAGCCGAGCATGTTGTTCACTTCACGGGGCAGAGCGACCTCAAGGCCGTCCAGCTCGTCGCTCATCACGATCTGACAGCCGAGGCGGGAGGTCGGCTTCAGGCCGAAGGCCAGATCCAGCATATCCTCTTCGTCCTCGGACGGCTCCCCCAGCTTTGCGTACCAGCCCTCGTCGACGATGACATGGCAGGTCGCACAGGCGAGCGAACCTTCGCAGGCCCCTTCGATATCGACATCGAAGCGATGGGCGATTTCCATCACGGAGAGACCCACAGGAGCGTCAACCTCCTTGCGGTTGCCATCCTTCTCAACGAACACCAACTTCGGCATAAACACTGCTCCCATCTCTTCGCATTCCGGCCGGCCCGCCGGCGGAAATCCCCTACTCGGCCGCCTGGCTGCCCTCGGCACGAAGGCTGGCCACCTTGGCCGCAAACTCCTCTATCGCCAGATCGATATCGGCCTCACTGGTGAAGCGCCCGATCCCGACCCGCAGCGATGCCCGCGCCCGCGCCTCCGGCATCCCCAGGGCCCGCAGGACATAGGACGGTTCGACCGATGTCGAGGTACAGGCCGATCCGCTGGAAAGGGCCAGGCGCGGCATGGCTTTCATCAAAGCCTCGGCATCGACCCCCTCAAAGGCGAGATTCAGGTTACCGGCAACCCGCGCCTCGGCATCGGCATTCAGCAGGACCCCGTCCAGGCGGCTTCTAATGCCTTCCAGCAGCCGGGTCTTCAAGCCGGAAATACGGGCCGTTTCCTCAGGCATCTCCTCAGCGGCAAGACGCGCGGCCATGCCGAGACCGACACAGAGCGGCGTCGCCAGGGTGCCGGACCGCAGGCCCCGTTCCTGCCCGCCACCATCGATCATCGCCTCCAGGCGCACGCGTGGACGCCGCCGTACGTAGAGGGCGCCAATCCCCATCGGCGCGTAGAACTTGTGGCCGGAGATGCTCAGCAGGTCGATACCGCTGTCGACCACGTTCACGGGAATCTTGCCAACCGCCTGGGCCGCATCGCTGTGAAAGTAGGCGCCCTTTTCCCGACAGATGGCGGCGATCTCGGCCAGCGGCTGGATGACCCCGATTTCGTTGTTCACCGCCATGACCGACACCACGGCCGTCTCGTCGCTCACCGTATCGGCCAGCAGGTCGAGATCGATCAGGCCGTCGGGCTGCACCGGCAGGATGGTGACCCGAAAGCCCTCACGCTCCAGCTGGCGGCAACTTTCCAGCACGCACTTGTGCTCGGTGGCATAGGTCACGACGTGCGGGCGCGCAGCCCGGTGGAAACGCGCCGCGCCCTTGATCGCCAGGTTGTTGGCTTCGGTCGCGCCAGAGGTGAAGACGATCTCTCGCGGCGAGGCGCCGATCAACGCCGCCAGATCGGCGCGCGCCCGCTCCACCGCGTCTTCCGCGTCCCAACCATAGGCATGGGCGGCGGAATGGGCATTGCCGAAGCGTTCGTTGAAGAAAGGCAGCATGGCCTCCACCACCCGCGGGTCGGTGGGGGTCGTCGCCTGGTTGTCAAGATAGACGGGCCGTGCCGAGCGATTTGCCTTGTCCTTGGTATCCTGGCCTGGGGAGCACTGCTTCGTCTGCGTCATGCTGCCCCCTAAGCCGCCTGGCTGCGGCGGTAGAGATCGCCCCAGGCGGCCAGGAAACGGTCGACATCATCGGTGCTGCTGCGCCAACCCAGGCTGACGCGGATCGCCGAAGCCGCTTCGCCCGCACTCGCCCCCATGGCGGTCAGCACGTGGGATGGCCGCACCTTGCCGGAGGAACAGGCCGCACCGGCACTGACCGCGACACCGGCAAGATCCAGCGCCATGATCTGGGTCTCGGCCGCCATGCCGGCAAGCGCCAGACAGGAGGTGTTCGCCAAACGGGCGCTCTCGGCGCCGAAAACCCTGACCTCCGGCGCGATGGTCTGCGCGCCGGTTTCCAGGCTGTCGCGCAGGCCGGCAATGGACCCAACCTGCGGCAGGTCCCGCAAGGCCGCCTCGGCAGCGGCGCCAAAGCCCGCAATACCCGGCAGGTTCTCCGTACCGGGCCGACGCTGGCGTTCCTGTCCGCCCCCCTGCAACAGAGGTGTCAGCGGCAGGTTATCCCGGCACAGCAGGGCACCGACGCCCGGCGGCCCGCCAAGCTTGTGGGACGAGAGGGTCATGCAGTCGACGCCCAGACGGACCATATCCAACGGCAGCTTGCCCGCCGCCTGAACCGCATCGCAGTGGACCAGGGCACCTGCCGCTTTGGCACGCTCAACAACGGCTTCCATGGGCTGAAGCACCCCGGTCTCGTTGTTGGCCAGCATGACGGAAACGAGGGCGCCCGCCGGCTGGCCGCGAAGGGCTTCCTCCAGGGCATCGAGATCGATCTGCCCATCCGGACGAACCGCCAGCCGCTCTGCCTGCGGTGCGGCCTGAAGGACGGAGTCATGCTCGGTCGCCGAGACCAGCCGCGGCCCGGCAGCCAAGCCGCCCAGCGCCAGGTTATTGGCCTCGGTCCCGCCGGAGGTGAAGATCACCCAGCGCGGATCGACCGCCGCCAGCGCCGCCACCTTCTCGCGCGCTTCCTCGACCAGTCGGCGCGCGCGCCGGCCGGCGGCGTGTACGGAAGAGGCATTGCCCGGCTCGGCCACTGCCCGGGTCATCGCATCAAGGGCTTCCGGGCGAAGCGGTGCGGTTGCGTTGTAGTCGAGGTAGGCGATCATTCAGCTCTCATCCAAGAACCGTTACTGCCTTTGCAGGCGCTTGAACGGGCTAATCACCGGCGTCGGCCAGCACAGGCGGCTTCCCGCCCGGCGCAGCGGCAGCCGGATTGTCCGCCGGGTCTAACTGGCCTGCCGGTCCATCACCGGTCAGAAGTCCGCTGGTGCCCAAAACGCGACGCGAGATCACGTCGTCGACCGTAACCGAAGAGAGATAGAGATAGATCTGGTTGCCCAGTTCCTCCCAGAGGTCATGGGTCTGGCAGCGGCTCTGATTGCCACGGCAGCCAACCGGTTGGCCGGGCATGCAGCGGGTCGCGCGGATCGGTTCGTCGACGGAAAGAATGATATCCGAAATGCGGGTCTCAGCAGCCTTGTGGGCCAGCAGATAACCGCCACCAGGGCCGCGGACCGACTTGACGAGGCCGCCCCGGCGCAGCTTGGCGAAGAGCTGCTCCAGATAGGACAGCGAGATTTCCTGCCGCTCGGCAATATCGGCCAGCGCAACGGGTTTGTCTTCGGAATGGCCGGCGAGATCGCAGAGCGCCATCACGGCATAGCGGCCCTTTGTGCTGAGTTTCACCTAGTGACTTCCTTTCCTAAGGCCCAAACCTTTTCTCACGAAACCGGACAGCCTCAACACTTGCCTTCGGCTGCCTTGGATGCTTCGGCATCCCGATCGTCGCCATCAGCGCCGGGGCCTCCCCCGGAGTCGGCAGCCTGGCGACCTTCCTCAAGCTCGTTCACCCGCGCTCTCAAGCTGTGAACCTCATCGAGCAGGCCATCAAGGGCACGGGCAACCGGATCCGGAATATTGCCGGTCGGTGTCCCATAGGCCACGAAGGGTGCCTTCTCGGCTGCCGGTGTCTTTTGTGTCTGGATTGCCCGGGCGGGGATGCCAACGACGGTTGCGCATTCCGGAACCTCTTTGGTGACGACGGCATTGGCGCCGACGCGCGCGCAGCGGCCCACCGTAATGGGGCCCAGCACCTGGGCGCCGGAACCGACGATCACGCCGTCCAGCAGGGTTGGATGACGCTTGGTGTTGCGCTGGCTGTCGCTATCGACACTGGGGGCGACACCGCCCAGGGTGACCCCCTGGTAGAGCGTTACATCGTTGCCGATTTCCGCTGTCTCGCCGACCACCACGCCCATGCCGTGGTCGATAAAAAATCGCTCGCCGACAACGGCGCCGGGGTGGATTTCGATCCCGGTCAGGATGCGCCCGACGGCAGAAATCCAGCGTCCGAGCAGGGTCCAACCACGGCGCCAACAGACGCTCGACAGGCGATAAAGCATTATGGCCTGGAAACCGGGGTAACAGAGCACCACCTCCAAGCGTGAGCGCGCCGCCGGGTCGCGCTGCATGGTCGCGTCGATTTCAGTCCTCAGAGACTTGAACATGGCTTCGTCCATCGTGCTATGATCGCGGCCCTTTGCCGCCTTGGGCGGCTTGGTGGGCAGATGATGCGCCGATCTGACCAGAACCTGCAACATCTTGATAGATAGTAAGTCCGAGTAAATTGGTCAAGTTTGGCGTGAGAGGAAACGATCCAATTTCAGACGATTGCCGAAGCCAGCATCGCCTAAAAACCGCAATAACTGAGGCGATATAGTGGTTATCGGATTGGCCTGCCTGCGCCGGTCGAGTCCCCCTTTTAGGGAAAGCTAAACAACAAAGCGCCCGGCGCTATGCCGTTCGTGGAAGAAAAATAGGGAACAATTGGTCTATGCCTGACGTGATCTTCAACGGTCCAGAAGGTCGTCTTGAAGGACGCTATTATCACAGCAAGCAGGCGAATGCGCCTGTTGCATTGATGTTGCACCCCCATCCACAGCATGGGGGTACGATGAACAACAAGGTGGTCTACACCCTTTTTCACGCCTATGTGCGCCAGGGGTTCTCGGTTCTGCGCTTCAACTTTCGCGGGGTCGGCCGCTCCCAGGGCAGCTTCGACCGCGGCGAGGGCGAGCTGTCGGATGCCGCCTCCGCTCTTGACTGGTTGCAAGCCTATAATCAGGGCGCCGCGGCCTGCTGGATCGCCGGCTTTTCCTTTGGCGCCTGGATCGGCATGCAACTGCTGATGCGACGGCCGGAAATCAGCGGCTTCATTTCCATCGCCCCGCCGGCGAACATGCACGATTTCAGCTTCCTCGCGCCCTGCCCGTCATCCGGTCTGATCCTTCAGGGCGATGCCGACGATGTGGTGCCCGAGCCCTCGGTCGCCAAGCTGGTCGCGAAGCTCTCCTCGCAACGCGGTATCACCATCGACTACCGGCTGATACCGGGCGCCGGGCACTTCTTCCAAAACGAGATGGAGCAGTTGGAAGGCCACATCGACGACTACCTGACCAAGGTCATGGCAGCCGACGAAAACGCCTCAGCGGCCCGCTAGCCCGTCCACTCGTTAGCCCGTCCGGAGGGATTGTCCGGGGGTTCAGGCTGCGATGTGGTGCTGACCGCCGCTGGCCGCTTCACGAACGCCTGTCGTTCCGGGCAGGGTCAGCGGCAGGCCGGCAAGCGAGCGCAGGGCGAGGTATGCAAAGGCCTGCGCCTCCAGCGCATCGCCTTGCCATCCCACCGCCTCCACCGGATCGACCGGCGCTTGGAGGCGGTCGGCCAGGGCCGCCATCAGCACGGGGTTGTGACGCCCGCCCCCGGTGATCAGCCAGCGTTCGACAGGCTGCGGAAAGAACCCCCCGGCAAGCGCCACGCTGGCAGCGGTAAAGGCGGTGAGGGTCGCCGCACCGTCCTCCAACGACAACTGTTCGACGCCCGCTTTGGAGAAGTCGTCGCGGTCCAAAGATTTCGGCGGCTGCCTGGTGAAGTAGGGGTTGTCGAGCAAGGCATCCAGCGCCGCCAGGTCCACCCGGCCGGCCTTCGCCAGAGCGCCGTCCCGGTCGAGCGGCTCACCGCCGTGGGATTCCACCCAGTCGTTGATCAGGGCGTTGCCGGGGCCGGTATCGAAAGCCAGCACGGCTTCCGCCCCGTCACCGATCCAGGTGACATTGGCCACGCCGCCGACATTCACCACCGCCAGCGGTCGCGGCAGGGCAGCGGCCAGGGCCGCTTGATAGAGCGGCACCAGGGGTGCGCCCTCGCCGCCCAGGGCAACGTCCCGGCTGCGCATGTCGCAGACCACGTCTATCCCGGTTTCCTCGGCCAGCAAGGCGCCATCGCCGATCTGCCAGGTCCACCGCTCCTCGGGCCGATGAAGAATGGTGTGGCCGTGAAAGCCGATCACCTGGACATCGCCGGGCGCGATCCCGGCGCCGGCCAGCAGTTCCCGGACCACCGCGGCATGCCTGAGAGTGAGAGCCCGCTCGACCTCTTTGACCGCCCCCGCGCCGCCGACCACCGAGCGCAACTGGGCCCGCATGTCGTCGTCATAAGGCAGCGAGACGCTGGGGCCCATCTCGATCTGCCTCAGGCCATCACTGCGGATCAGGGCGGCATCAATGCCGTCCAGGGAGGTTCCGCTCATCAGGCCGAGGGCCCAGGGCTGCGTGTCGGTTGAAGGATTGAGAGCCATTGTAACTGCCATCTCCCGCCTCTTGAGGCCTAATCACGGATATCAGGGCAAATTGTGAAACCGGGTGGATTGTGCTAAATGCCTGCGCCCGCGGCAAGATACCGTGGCAATCCATAATGATCCAATAAGGCCAAGGCCCCAGCAAGGCATAGGTAAGGCACAGGTAAGACCATGACGGCGCCCCGCTCCGATTTCTTGCGCGTTCTCCAGGAACGCGGCTTCATCCATCAATGCACGGATATGGAGGCGCTGGACGATCTCGCCGCCAAGGGCCGCCTCACCGCCTATATCGGCTTCGATGCCACCGCCGACAGCTTACATGTCGGAAACCTGGTTGGGATCATGATGCTGCGCTGGCTGCAGCAGACCGGTCACCGCCCGATCGCCCTGATGGGCGGCGGCACGACCAAGATCGGCGATCCCTCGGGCAAGGACGAATCGCGGCAATTGCTGAGCGCCGAGCGGATCGACGCCAATATTGCCAGCATCCGCACCGCCTTCGAGAACCTCCTGAGCTTCGATGACGGCCCCAACGGCGCCCTCATGGTCAACAATGCCGACTGGCTGGATAAGCTTGAGTACATTGCCTTCCTGCGCGACGTCGGCCCGCACTTCACCATCAACCGCATGCTGACCTTCGACAGCGTGCGCCTGCGCCTCGACCGCGAGCAGCCGCTGACCTTCCTGGAATTCAACTACATGATCCTCCAGGCTTACGACTTCCTGGAACTCGGCCGCCGCCTCGACTGCTGCCTGCAGATGGGCGGCTCCGACCAGTGGGGCAACATCGTCAACGGTGTTGAACTTGGGCGCCGGATAGACCAGCGTCAGTTCTTCGGCTTGACGACACCGCTGATCACCACCGCCTCCGGCGCCAAGATGGGCAAGACCGCCGCCGGCGCGATATGGCTCAACGAGTCCCGGCTGTCGCACTACGACTACTGGCAGTACTGGCGCAATACCGAGGACGGCGATGTCGGGCGCTTCCTGAAGCTCTTCACCGAACTGCCGATGGATGAGATCGCCCGCCTGGAAGCGCTTCAGGACGCCGAGATCAACGACGCGAAGAAGGTGCTGGCCGACGAGGCGACCCGCCTCTGCCGCGGCGCGGAAGCCGCCAGGCAGGCGGCGGAAACCGCCCGCCAGACCTTTGAGGAAGGCCGCTCTGCCGAGGGCCTGCCGTCTGTCGACGTGCCGGAGGCCGAACTCAGCGCCGGCATCCCGGCCTATGAGCTACTGCGCCGCGCCGGCCTGGCCGGCAGCAACGGCGAAGCCCGACGGCTGATCAAAGGCGGCGGCGCACGGATCAACGACGTTCCGATATCGGGCGAACAGCAGAACGTCAGCCTCGCCGACCGCAATGCCGAGGGCGTCATCAAGCTCTCGGCGGGCAAGAAACGCCACGCCCTGCTGCGGATCGTCTGAAACGCTTGCAGGTTAGCGGTCGATCCGTTCCGGCACCGCCTCGATCTTGTCGGTTCCCGGATCGGCCGTGAAAATGCCGCGCAGGAAGCCGGGCGTCAGGGCGGAGAGCGGATTGACGCTCACCTGCGGGTCGTCCACCGGGCCCTTCACCCCATAGACCACGGCGATCAGGCCCTCGCCTTCGCCACCGGTCAGGACCGGCCCCAGGAGCGGAATGTTGCTGAGGAAATTGTTGATCGAATAGGCCGGTACGACCGTGCCGACCAGATCGATTGCATCCTCATCGAAATCGATCTTTCCTCTGGCGGTCAGCCCCAGCGAGGCACCGTAGATCCGCATCAGCTCGGTGGTGGCCTCACCGTCGTCGAGAACGAATTCACCGTCCAGGCCGTCGAAGCCGATCCCCTCGCCGCTCAACAGGTTGAGCACACCGGTGAAGGAAGCGACGGTCAGAAGCTTGGCCAGGACCGGCGCCTTCACCATGACGAAATCGCGCGCCACGACCTTGGCGTTGATCGGATGGGTCGGCGACGGCCCGGCGCTGGACCCGGTCACCTGGATGTTGCCGCCGACAATGCTGTCGGTGATGTTCACGGCCCTCAGCAGGGCGCCGAGGTCATCGCTCTTGGCAAGCAGGCGCAGGCCGCTCCCCGCGGCATCCGGCGCCAGTGAAAGCTGCAGGTAGCGGCGGTCAAGGGCAACCACCGCCTCAGGATCGACACCCTCGGCTTCGGCCTCAGCCGCATCGCGCGGCGACCAGTATTGCTCAGGAATGCTGCCGGACAGCCGGATTGTCTCCCATCCGGCTGTACCGCGCACCAGTTCCAGGTTTACCTGCTCAAGCCGCCGGTCTTCCGAGAAGTAGAGCCGCTCCAGATCAGCTGCGCGGATGGAAAGCGGCTCGAAGACCTTGGGGGCGGCGGCTTGCCCCTGTCCCTCAGCGGTATCCGTTTGCGGCTCTGAGGCATCGCCGCCGTCAGGTTCCTCGTCCTTCGATACGAAGGGTTCGGCATCTAAAATGCCGCGGCCTATGATCGCCGAAAACCCGCCGCCGCTCTGCTCTACAATGACATCTTCCAGATCGCTGCGGCCGAAGGCCACGCGCTCGAAGCGCATCCAACCCAGTCCCTTGCCCTCCGGGCCCGGCCGGGCCTCGCCCCGGGCCACCAGGTCGCCGGCCTGCAGTGTGATGTCGCGGTAGGCGACCGGGCCGTTGCTGTCCAGATCGACCGCCACCCGCAGGCTGCCTTCGGTGCCTGCCTCTTTGGCCCAGTGGATATCCGAAACGGTCAGTTCCGCGCGCTGCAGGTCGGCGGCGACCTGCAGTGTCGAGAACCCGCCGTCCAAGCCGACCATCGACACCTTGGCTGCCACAGGGCCCTTCAAAAAGCCGTCGAAGTCCAGTCCGATGCGCTCTCTCCCCGCATCGTCCAGGCTGGGAATGTCGGCTTCCAGCACGGTCCGAAACTTTGGATTGGCCAGGAAGCTCTCCTTCCACTGCATGGTCAGCGGAACGCCGCCCAGTTGCAGGGGGCCGGAAATCTCCATGCCGTTGGCATCCAGGCTGAGCGCAAGGCGCCCGTCCGCCATATCCTGACCCAGCAGTACATTGGCGAGCGCCGCGTCCCGGACCGTCGCGCCGACCTGGAAATCCAGGTCATCGAAGCCGAGGGTCTTGATCAGCGGAAACTGAAAGCCCAGGTCCGCCGTCAGCGCCCCGCCGCTGCCGGCCGCCGAGAGACCGAGCTTCGATATCAGATCCAGGCGGGGATGCTCCAGAATTGTCAGGGCATCGAAGACCGGTCCTGCGGCCTTCGCCTGGACCGTCAACTGCTCGTAGATCTTGCGGCTTTTGTCGGCAGTATCCAGCCCGGTGATCTCGACGGCGGACTTGCCGAGCGCCAGGGACAGCAGTGAGCCGGACTCCGCGGTAAACTTTATCGCGCTGGCGTCAAACGTCGCCGTGCCGGCAATGTCTGTGATCGGCGGCAAAGGCCTGAGGTAATGAACGACCAGGTCGCTGTATTTCAGGCTGCCGCTGAGGCTCGCCAGATCTGCTGCCTCGAAGTCGCCGTCCGGCACCAGGATCTGTACGTCCGCCGTAGCAAGCTGAACATTGCCGCTGGCGATGTTCTCCACCACCCAGGGGCGCGCATCCGCCGCCACCGATTCCGGCCAGTAGCGGGACAGCTCGGCCAAGGCCATCCCTTCCAGCTTTGCATTGGCATCGATGGTCCAGTCGCCGCCGGTCTGGGGTTCGTGATCGAACACGCCGGCGAGTGACAGGACCGGCCCCGGCGCCTCCTCGCTTCCCAGGCTGATCCGCGCCTCGTCCAGATCGAAACGGCTGGCGCCATCGTCATAGCGTCCCTTCATGACCAGATCGCGCACCGGCAGGGGTTCCATCGCCAGCCCCGGAATCGTCAAGGTGCCGGCCAGACCGTGGACTTCGAAACCCGTGGGCCCGATATCGCCGTCCAGCGAGATCGAGGTCGCAACCGAACCGCCGATGCGCGAGGTAACACCGCCGACCGGTGCCAGGCGTGGGAAAGCCGCCGCCAGGGCCGCAAGGCTGATATCGGAGAACCCGGCGGCAAAGTCGACCACGCGGGCCTGCTTGTCGAAGATGAAGGCCGCATCCAAGGTTGCCGGGTCACGCTGGCCGACAAAGCCCAGGCTGATGTCTCCGGCAAGGCCCACGATATCCCGGCGCAGAGAGATCTCGGCGGCGGGGGCGGCCCAGGACAGGTCCAACATATCGTCGCGCACAAAAATCTGCCCGTCGCGAATGCGCACTTCATCCAGAAAAGACAAAGGATTTCCGGGCGTGCGTTCCGACAGCAGCTCCTTGATGATCCCACCCAGAATGAGCGCTTCATCGTTGCCGGCAGCCCCATCCGGACCCGCATCTGTCGCCAGATCCTCGATCGATCCCTCAGTTGTTTCCGGAACCTCGAAGCGGCCGCCGTCGCCCCCGAAGTTTATATTGCCATCGGCGGACCTCAGCAGACGAATGCGCGGACCGATGATTTCTATCTGGCTGGGGGCCACCGTGCCCTGCAGCATCGCGCTGCTGCTGAGCTCGAAAGCGACCTCCGGCAGGGAGGCAACGCGTTTGCCTTCCGGGTCGCGCACCACGATATCGGCAGCGTGAAGGACGATATCCCTAGATCGATCCTCCCAAACGAGGAAGGTTTCACCGATCTCCAGGGTATTGCCGCCGATCTCGCTGAAAGCCTCCTGAAGATACGGCTTCAGGAAATTGATCTGGACCGGCCCTTCCAAGAAGCGCCAGACCGCGACGGCGACAATCAGCACCAAGGCGGCGAAAAGACCACCGCAGACCTCAACGCAGATCCGCATGGCCCGGCCGGTCCGCGACCGGCGGCGCCTGCTGCGGTTTGGCTTGGCCTTGGCACCGGCGTTCTGCCCCACCTCTTCGGATCGCTCGGACGATGACCGACCGGCATCAGGGCCTTGATCAACCGGTCCTTGACCGGCTGGGCCGCATTCCGCAGTCTGATCGCTTAACGAGCGTTGTGAGATGGTCGAACTCCCTTACCTACCAGAAACATCCGCATTGCCAGGAACCCTGCAGCCGTCAAACGGCGAGGCTTGGTTGGAGCGATGGCGCGCAAAGGCCGAAACCGCGTCGGACCCGGCGCTCCGTGATTTTTTGGAGCAGTTGGATCTGGCGCCTGCCGGCCCCCTGCTGCTCCAATCGATCTTTGCCAACTCGCCCTTTCTCAGCCAATGCCTTACCGCAGATATCGGCCTTCTTCCCGATACTTTAAAGTATGGGCCGCAGTGGGTTCTCAGGAAAGCCCTTGAGGATCTCAAAAGCAAGGCCGCAGGCTGCCGGGATCAAGCGGAATTGATGCGCTGTCTCCGGCTTCTGAGACGCCGCGCCGCCTTTGCTATTGCCTATACCGACATTACCGGGCTTTGGGATGTCGCCGCCGTCACCCAGGCACTCTCGGACTTTGCCGAGACGGCCGTGGACGCCGCCCTCGCCAGCCTGCTGCGGCAGGCCGAAGATCGCGGCGAACTGGCCCTCGCGGCCAGCGGCGGGCAGGCAACCGGCGATTGCGGCCTGGCAATCCTCGGTATGGGGAAACTGGGCGCCGGGGAGCTCAACTACTCTTCGGATATCGACCTCATCGTGATCTTCGATCCCGAAAAGATCGACTACCGGCACAGCAGAGGCATCCACCAGGGCATGGTGCGCTTCACCCGGGATCTGATGCGTGTCCTCGATGAGCACACGGCCGAGGGCTATGTCTTCCGGACCGACCTGCGCCTGAGGCCCGACCCCAGTGCCATGCCGCTGGCGATCAGCGTCAATGCCGCGCTGACCTACTACGAGAGCCTGGGGCAGAACTGGGAACGGGCGGCCATGATCAAGGCCCGGCCGATTGCCGGCGACCGAGAGCTCGGCGCCCGCTTTCTGGACGAGTTGCGCCCCTTCGTCTGGCGCAAGCACCTCGATTTCTGGGCCATCGAGGACGTTCACTCGATCAAGCGGCAAATCAATGCCCACAAAGGCGGCTCGGTGATCGCCATTAATGGCCACAATGTAAAACTGGGACGCGGCGGCATCCGTGAGATCGAGTTCTTTGCTCAGACCCAGCAACTTATCTGGGGTGGCCGCGATCCCAGCCTGCGGGCGCCAAAGACCAAGGAGGCACTGGCCGCGCTGGTCTTCAGCGGGCATATCGATCAGGCGGTCGCCGACGGTTTGTGTGAGGCCTATGACTTTCTGAGGCGTCTGGAACACCGCCTGCAGATGATCGAAGATCAGCAGACCCACGAAATTCCAAAGGACGACGAGGCTGTCGACAGCCTCGCGGTCTTCCTGGGCTATCGCGATCCGGCCCGGTTCCGCGACGATCTGCTCGCCAGGCTGCGCCTCGTCGAGGATCACTACGCCCATCTGTTCGAGGAATCACCCTCTCTTTCAAGCCCAGGAAGTTCAAGCCCGGGAAGCCTGGTTTTCACCGGCGGACAGGCGGATCCGGAAACCCTGTCGACCTTGGCGGGTCTCGGATTTGACGACCCCAACCGCGCCTGGAAACTGGTCAGCGGCTGGCATCACGGCCGTTACCGCGCCGTCCGCTCGGACCGCAGCCGGCAGATGCTGACGGAACTCGTACCAAGCGTTCTGGACCTGCTCGGCAAAACCCGCGAGCCGGACCAGGCCCTGGTGAAATTCGACAGCTTCCTGGCAGGACTGCCCGCCGGGGTGCAGCTTTTCTCCCTGCTGTGCAGCAACCCGCGCCTGCTGGAGCTCTTGGCCGAAATCATGGGATCGGCGCCGCTCCTCGCCGACCGCCTGACCCGCAACCCCTCGCTTCTGGAAGCCGTCCTGTCGAGCGATTTCTTCGACCCCCTGCCCCCGGGCGAGAACCTTGAGCAGGAACTGCAACATGTCCTGACCGACGCAAAAGACCTTCAGGACACTCTGGACCTCACCCGGCGCTGGACCAACGACCGGCGCTTTCAGGTCGGCGTCCACATCCTGCGGCACAAAGGCACGGTGGACGACAGTGGCCGGGCCCTCAGCGACATCGCCGCAGCGGCGTTGCGGGCGCTCTATCAGCCGGTGATCGAGGATCTCGCCCGCAACCACGGCCACCTCAGCGGCTCCGGCCTTGCCGTTGTCGCCCTGGGCAAAATGGGCGGGCGCGAGATGACCGTCTCGTCCGATCTCGATCTGATCCTGCTCTATGAGCCGGGGCCGGCGAACCATCAGTCGGACGGCGCCAAGCCGCTGGATCCGGCACGCTACTATGCGCGCCTCGCCCAACGCCTGATCAACGCCGTAACGGCACAAACCGGCGAGGGAACGCTTTACGAGATCGACATGCGCCTGCGGCCCTCCGGCAATGCCGGACCCATCGCGACCTCGCTTTCCGCCTTCCGCCGCTACTACGCGGAACAGGCCTGGAGCTGGGAACACATGGCCCTGACCAGGGCGCGGGTGATTGCCGGGCCGCTGGACTTCTGCACCAGGGTGGAAGAAAGCCTCAGGCACATCCTCGCGCGGCCCCGCGACCCCGAAAGCCTTCTGGCGGATGTCGCGGCCATGCGCCGGCGCCTGCACAAAGAGCGCCCGGCAAAATCGCTTTGGAGCGTGAAGTACGCCGCGGGCGGCCTCATCGACCTGGAGTTCCTGGCCCAATACCTGCAGCTGCGCGAGGCAGCGAGCCACCCGGAGGTGTTGGCGACCCCGACCCAGGAGGCTTACGAACGCCTGGCGGCAGTCGGCGTTCTGGAGGGCGAGACCGCCGCCGCCCTGATCGAGGCCACGCGTTTTCTGCGTCAGGTCCAGGAGGCACTGCGCCTTACCGTCGGCCCTGCCTTCGATGCGGACACACTCTCCCCGGCGCTGCAGGCATCGCTGGCGGCAAGCACCGGCATGGAGAGCTTCGCCGCCCTGCGCGACCACCTCGTCGCGACACTGGATTGGGTCCGGAACATTTTCGCCGAGAGGATCGACCGGCCCGCGCGCCCTGCGACGGCCGAGACCGACAGCATCGCCCTGCCTTAAATCACCAAGACCTCAATCCACCCGGTAAGCCTTTGCGGAAAAGCAATCCTTGACCTTGCCCGGCATCGTACGATCTTTATCGGACGCGGACTGTGTTGGGGCCCCGTTGGATAGGGTGCCGGACGCGGCCCGCGTTCATGGATCTGGCAAAAGAGGATTGCAGGGATGGTCGAGATCGGGAAAAAAGCACCCAACTTCAAAATGACCACCGATGGCGGCGGCACGGTTGCGTTGAAAGACCTCAAGGGCAGGAAGATCGTGTTGTACTTCTATCCCAAGGACGATACGCCGGGCTGCACCAAGGAGGCCTGCGGTTTCCGTGATTCGCTGCCTGACTTCTCCAAGCTCGACGCCACCGTCATCGGGGTTTCCAAGGACAGCGTCGCCAAGCACGACAAGTTCAAGGCCAAGTACGAACTGCCTTTCACCCTGGCCTCCGACGAAGACGGGACTGTGTGCGAGGCCTACGGCACCTGGGTCGAGAAATCCATGTACGGCAGGAAATACATGGGCATCGAACGGGCCACCTATCTGATCGACGAGAAGGGTGTGGTGCGTGGCGAGTGGCGGAAGGTCAAGGTGCCCGGCCACGTGGATGCGGTGCTTGAGGCTGTACAGGCTCTCTAGAGGCCGCAGGATAGGGGAACATCCTTCGATGACCGATCTAACAGGGCGCGCCGTTGCAGTTCTGCAAGAGGCAGACCCGCAGCAGAAAGCCAGGCTCGCCCGCGTCATGGCGGCGGATTGGTCCAACGGAGAGATCGCCGAACGGGGCCGGGACAAGCCGCCTGACCGGCCCAACCGCCCCACCCATCCGCTGCTGAAGCGACCGGGCGAGGTGCCCCGGCGCAGGATCAACCGCGGCACCGCCGGTCGCATCGCCCTGCTGCACGCGCTGGCGCACATCGAACTGAACGCCATCGATCTGGCTTGCGACATCCTGGCGCGCTTCACGGCAGAGCAGATGCCGGATGCCTTTTATGATGACTGGCTGCTGGTCGCCGAGGAAGAAGGCAAACACTTCCTTCTTCTGTCCGAGCGGCTGACGGAGCTTGGCGCTGCCTATGGCGAGCTGCCGGCCCACGACGGACTGTGGCAGGCGGCCGAGGAGACCGCCCACGACCTGCTGGCCCGTCTGGCGGTGGTGCCCCTGGTGCTGGAGGCCCGCGGCCTGGACGTGACCCCCAACATGATCACCAAGCTGCAGGCGGTGGAGGACCACGAGAGCGCGGCGGTGCTGGAGGTCATCTATGAAGACGAGATCGGCCATGTCGCCATCGGCAAGCGATGGTTCGATCATCTTTGCGGCACCCGTAACCTCGACCCCCGGGAAACCTGGCTGAGCCTCGTCCGTCTGCATTTCAAGGGTCAGGTAAAGCCGCCGTTCAATGCGGCTGCGCGCGACAGCGCCGGCTTCCCCGCCGACTTCTACGAAGCCCTGGCGCTACCCTGAGCCGCATGCCGGCACCCCCGCATGCCAGCTCTGCGAGAGCTGCGTTTGACCGGCGGGGCGGGACCGGTTAGGGGTGTTCGCCTGATGGCGAGCGACGAAACCAAGGACATTACCGGCCCGAGATGGCTGGGAATCAGCGAGCGGCAACTGGCCCTGGCGCTGCTGCTTATCGCCCCGGCCCTGTTTTGCTCCAACATGCTCACCGCCCGGGCGACACATGACCTTTTTCCGCCGATCGCTCTGGCGTTCTGGCGCTGGTTCGCCACCCTGTTGCTGTTGATGCCCTTTATCGCCGCCGCCCTTTGGCAGCACCGCAGCGCCATCCGGCGCGAATGGCGCGACCTGCTGATACTCGGCGCCCTGGGCATGGGGGTCTGCGGCGCTTTCGTCTACATCGGGGCCGATACCACAACAGCGACCAACATCGGCCTGATCTACGCCGCCTCCCCCATTCTGATCGTGCTCATCGCCCGCTTCGCCTATCAGGAAACAGTATCGCCGTTGCAAAGCCTGGGGATCGCTCTCTCGCTGACCGGGGTGGTCGCAATTATCTGCCGCGGCGACTTCGGCGTCCTCGCCGGCTTGAGTTTTGCTGCCGGCGACCTCTGGGTTGTCTGCGCCATGATCGCCTGGGCGATCTACTCGATCATGTTGCGGCACCGTCCCTCGGCCATGCCGCTGATGGTGCGTTTCGCGGCCATAGTGGGGGGCGGCGTTTTGATCCTGCTGCCCTTCACCATCGCAGAGGGGGTGAGCGGCGACCTTCCCCCGCTCAACACGACCAGCTTTCTGACCGTTGGCTTCCTCGCGCTCTTCGCTTCTTTCGGGGCCTACCAGGCCTACGGCCTGATCCAGCGGACCCTCGGCGCCGGGCCGACGGGCCTGTTGATGTACCTGATACCCCTCTACAACGCCGTGCTGGCCTTCCTGGTGCTCGGCGAAGACCTGCAGCTCTATCATCTGGTCGGCGCCGCGATGGTGCTGCCGGGCATTTACCTGGCAACGCGCAAAGCGGCGGCCTGACATCTTGCCGGCAGAGCGAATCATGGCAGACGGAGCGAAACGTGCTATCCAATCCAGGTGAACACACAACCCTAAAATTTGATCCTCGTTGTTGGCGCCATGCGCAGTGGCACCACACTGCTGCAACAAATTCTCTGCTCGTCGCCCGAATCCAATCCCTTCGTACACGGCTGCCGCTACCTGACGTCACAGATCGCGATCTATGCGCAGTACGCCGACAGCGGACCGGCTTTACATCGATGACTATCTCGGCGACACGAAGGGCCTGTTCGACTTCACCAAGGATCTGCTGGATCGTCTGATAGCAGAAACTCATCGCCGGCTGGGTCAACTAGGTTGCCTTGTCTTGAAAAACCCCGAACTATTGCTGCACTTCCCGCAGGCTGCCGCCCTGCTGCCTGATGCCCGGTTTGTTGTCTCGGTGCGCGATCCCAAGGACACGATTGCATCGATGCTGCGGGTCGGCGAGAAACACAGGCACAGTGGCGTGAACAGTTTTCTGGCGACTGCCATTCGATATATCGACAACCTTTGCCAGTCTTATCGTCGGTTCTATCTGCCCGTTATGAGCGCGCTCAAGAAGGACCAGGGCACTTTGAAGGAAAAGGTTGTTTTCGTCAGATATGAGTCACTGGTCGGCGATACCAGGAACGTGATCAACGGCCTTGCGACATTCTGCAAGGTCCCTTTGGCATTCGAGAGCGTGATTGAGGAGCGCACCCTGTCCGACCAGATCGATCAAGGAAATGACGCATTGCATAGCCACCCGCGCTGGAGCGCTTATCTGACCGAATTGAGTGGTGGTCCGATTTTTTCAACAAGTATCAGTAATTACCGCAAAAGGTTGACCGAGGCGGAAGCGGGTCGAATCGACAGGCAATGCGCAGACATCCGGAAAGCCTTTGGACATAAGTAGCCGCAAGCTGGATTACTGTGTGCTGAAGTCATTTGCTGCTGTGTGAGATTGCCGCCTCGAGACCACCGTCATAACCGGAAGCAAAGAGACGCGCGGCAAGCGGGTTCTGGTTTTTGTGACTGAGTTCGGTTAGGCAAATCAGTTCGTCGCCGTGCACATAGCCAGGGTTTCGTTCCAGAAAGAAACGAACATCGGGCCTGCGTCTGTCCTTCTCTGGAATCTGCGCCCAATCAGTTCTCAGATGGCCGTGAGAACTGGGATAATGCAGGACGCCTGTTTCAGAATTATAGAATTCGCCAAACTTGTTGGTGGCAAGTTGGTCCATCAATGCTTTAGACGCTTCCGGTGTTGACCGGTTATAGGCGGGATAGAAGACCCGATAGAAAGCACGCAGATAACGATAAGTACGATGCCCCTTAACCAGCAACAGCCAATAGAGAGGAACCTCAGGTGCTTCCGACTTCAGCGCGCCGGAGAAATGAATCCATGTGAAAGCTAGCGCCTGCTGGCCCCAATGGTCTTGGTGAACGATGGTATCGCCGGAGTACATGATTCGAACCGGGTCGCCGCGAAAACTCTCTTCCCAGACCTTAATCGAAGAAAACCCTTGGAGGGAGTGGTTGGGGTCCCTCAAGATAACGGCGTACTGCTTATCTGCAAGATCGCGCAGAAAGAGCTCCTCGCTGGTACCCCCATAATAGTGCTCATAGAGCTTGAACATGTCCGCCCGGGTCGTCTTGTCCAGGCAGTCAACACGCTCGATATATCCCTCTAGATCAGCCATCAGGCACCCTTTTCAAACGCCGGATTAGCCGGTCACCTCAGAAACAAACTCTTCGTACTTGCCACGGGGGCTGAGCGGAATCTCATCAACATAGGTGAAGGTTACGTTAAAGGGGTGCCCTAGATTGCGGACGATCAGCGCACGCATATGCTCCTCTTGCTTCGGTGTGACCGGTGCAGAGACGACCATCAGCTTCTCTATCTCATTGAGACTGCGTTGAATGAACTGGAACCGCTGCACCACCGATGTGATTGCTTGGTAGTCTCCGTGGTCACCAAGATAGGGGAAAACGCTTGATCCATCCGGCAGGATCAGACGATTGCGCTGGCGGCCCAGCGTCCTTGTGATTACCGGAAGGCCCCGCCCACAAGCGCAAGGCGCGCCAACCTCCGCGTAGTCACCAAGCTCATAGCGGATCAGCGGCGTCGCAAAGTTGTGGAGCGAGGTAATCAGGACACGGCCGCCTTCGCCGGGGCTGCAGGCCTTGCCCTCGTCATCAACGACTTCGACGAATACACTCTCCGACTGAACATGATAGACATCGTGGTCCGGGCACTGAATGGTCAGATAGCCGGCTTCTTCGCAGCTGTAAGAATCTTTGATGGGAATACCCCAAGCTTCCCGAACAAGCTTGCGGGCTTGGTCGGTAACCGTCTCGCCGACCGCCATCACTTGCTTCAAGCTTTCAAACCGAATGTCGCGTTCGATACAATGCTTGGCCAGCGCTACCAGATTGGAGGGAAATGAAATAAGGTAATCTGGCGCCTCTTTGTGTATCCAGGCGACCTGCTCCGGCAACTCACTCATGATGTTAAGCAGCACGGCCGGACCGGTCGGGTAGATGGCGCCGGAGGCAGGTCCCCAGGATTCACCGTGTGCGCCCTCAGGCGGCATGGCTATACCCTTGCGTGCCCAGCGAATGGCCGCCAGCTTGCCGCCCAGATCGCGGCCCTGCCAAAGGTGCTCGCGCATCACGCAGGCACGCCAGAAAACGCTCGTCACTTCCGTCCCGTTAAGCCGGACCGACCGGCCGGTAGAGCCGGAGGTCTCTACCTCATGCGTCTTGCCGTGGGATTTCGGCAGGGCTGTCGTGTTGATGTCGTCGCCCGCGCCCTGCAACTCGCTGCGCCTGAGAATGGGCAGGCGGTTCAGCGTCTCCCGGGTAACCACCGCAGCGGGGTCGACCCCGGCTTCGGCAAAACGCCTGTTGTAGAAGGGAACGGTCGCGGCCGCATGGCCGAACAGCAGCTGCAGTTGACGGGCTTGTTCGGCAAAAAGCGCTTCGGCACTGAGCCATTGTGTTTGATCAAGCTGATAAAGCAGCGAGAGCAGCAATGAGGCCATGCGCCCCGGTATGGCCGGGCTGACAATACCCGGAACCGTCGACTTTGGAACACGCATCCTGTCTTCCCCCCAGAAAACCAATCAGCGCTGGCGCACCGATACCGGCAGTGTTGCCAAGCCGCGCACCGAGGTGTTGGCCTGCCACTGCGGCTGCTTCGCTTTGACCTCGATCGCGCTCACCCGCTCGAACAGCGTCGAGAAGGCAATCTCCCCTTCCAGCTTAGCCAAGCCATAACCAAGACAGTGATGATTCCCTTTCCCGAAAGCCAGGCTGGTGCCGTCCTGGCGCGCGAGATCGAGACGGTCCGGGTCCGGGTACTGAAACGGATCGCGGTTTGCAGCCCCGAAAAGACTGACGACATATTGGCCTTGGGGAATGGTTTTCCCGGACAACTCCACTGCTTCGCTGGTCCAGCGACCGATCTTCTGGATCGGACTTTCGAAACGCAGCAGCTCGTCGACGGCTGAGACCATCAAATCGGGTTGCACCATGAGCCGCGCCATCTCATCCGGGTTCCGGGTCAATGCCAGCAGGCCGTTGCCAATCAGGTTCTTGGTGGTTTCATGGCCGGCCCAGAGCAGGAAGACGCAGTTGGCGAGCAACTCTTCTTCGGTCAGCGCGTCGTCCTGATCGCTGCCCAGCATCATCGCCGAGATCAAGTCGTCGCACGGCCGGGCGCGGCGCTCGGCAATCAGGCCGGCCATGTAGGCCATGAAATCGCGCGTCGCATCGATCCCGGTCGCCAGCTGCTCGGCATCGCCGGTGTCCAGGGCGCCGGTCAGTTGACCGGACCAGTCTTTCAGGATGTCGTAATCTTCAGCCGGAACGCCGAGGATGCGCGACACGACCATGACCGGAAAAGGATAAGCGAAATCGTCGATCAGATCGAAATCGTCACCGGCGAGCGCGTCATCCAGCAAGCGGTCGGCAATGACCCGGACATCGTCTCGCATGCCCTCCACCAGCCGCGGCGTAAAAGCGCGCCCGACCAGGCGGCGCAGCCTCGTATGGGCCGGCGGGTCGATGAACACCATCCAGCGGCTCAGCATGCGGTCGATCGGCGTCGGTTCGCGGTCGTCGCCAGTAATCGGATTGGTGCCGCTGGGGGACTGACGCTGGAACCGTTTATCGGTCAGCACCCCGGCGACATCGGCAAAGCGGGTCAGGTACCAGTCGCCCCAGGGGCTGAGAAATACCGGATCATGATCGCGCAGCGCATGGTAGAGCGGATAAGGGTCGTCGAGAAACCCCGGCGCGTCGAAGTCGAGATCGAAGTCGCCTTTCCCTTCCAGGTTCTCCTGCATCGTCATGCCGTCATCCTATACCGCGTGCCGTCTCTATAGCCGCTCCTGAGCGGTCGCAGTCTGACTCTTTGGGGTTAAAAAAATCACACTTCGGCTTCAGTGCCTACACCGCCGTCGATCTTCGAGGCGAGCGACGCCTCCAGAAAGTCGTCGATGTCACCGTCCAGGACGCCCTGGGCATTGCCCTTTTCCACCGATGTACGCAGATCCTTGACCATCTGGTAGGGCTGCAGGACATAGGAGCGAATCTGATGCCCCCAACCAATATCGGTCTTCGCCTCTGCCTCTGCCTGCGCTTCGGACTCCCGCTTCTGCAACTCATGCTCGTAGAGCCGCGCCCGCAACATGGACATGGCCTGCGCACGGTTCTTGTGTTGCGAGCGGTCGTTCTGGCACTGCACCACGATGCCGGTGGGAATATGGGTCATGCGCACGGCAGAGTCCGTCTTGTTGACGTGCTGTCCGCCCGCCCCGGAAGCGCGGTAGGTATCGACCCTGAGGTCCTTGTCCAGCACATCGATCTCGATCGAATCGTCGATTACCGGATAGACCCAGACCGAAGCGAAGGAGGTGTGGCGCCGCGCCTGCGAATCAAAAGGCGAAATCCGCACCAGGCGGTGGACGCCGGACTCGGTCTTCAGCCAGCCATAGGCATTGGGGCCCTTCACCTGGATCGAGCTGGATTTGATACCCGCCTCTTCCCCCGGGCTCTCTTCCAGCCAATCGATTTTGTAGCCCTTGGCTTCCGCCCAGCGCACATACATGCGCAGCAGCATCTGTGCCCAGTCCTGCGCTTCGGTGCCGCCGGCGCCGGCGTTGACTTCCAGATAGCAATCATTGCCGTCGGCCTCGCCGGACAGCAGGCTCGCCAGTTGCATCTTGGCGGTGCGGGTCGAGAGCTCTTTCAACATCGCCTGGGCTTCGTCGATGGTGGCCTCGTCGCCTTCGGTCTCGCCGAGCTCGGCCAGGGTCAGACCGTCGTCCAGTTCGCCCTCAATGGCGTGAAAGTCTTTCAGCGACTGCTCAAGATGGGTGCGCTCGCGCATCACCTTCTGGGCGCGCTCCGCATCGTTCCACAGATCGGGGTTTTCGGCTTCGGCGTTCAGTTCGTCGAGACGCAGGGTTGCGGCATCAACGTCAAAGATGCCTCCTCAGCAGGGCCAGAGCCTGACGAATCTCGTCGGCCACCGCTTCGATTTCGGCGCGCATACGCACTCCTTAGGTTTGTCTTGCTGGATGTCGTCTTCGCTTGCTGGCGCCGTTTTATCCGCTTCGGCTGATCTAGTACAGCCCGCCGGTGCCGCTGGCCGCCGTGCTGCCGGTGCTGGGATTGTATCCACCGTCGAGCACGACCTGACGGCCCGAGGGTTCGGTGCCCGGCTGGAAGGCCTCCAGGAAGATACGGCGGTCGCCCGGGCGGGCAAGCTGACCGGTTTCGGCATTCATCCGCACCAGGCTGATCCCCGGCGGAATACGGAAGGGAATGGACGGCTGACCGGCCAGAGCTTCGGCCATGAAGGCCTTGAACAGCGGCGCCGCGACGTTGGACCCGGTGTCTTTCAGCCCCAGGGTGCGGGGCTCGTCGAAGCCGACGAAAACGCCGACAGCAAGGTCCGGGCTGAAGCCGACGAACCAGGTATCGACGTTATCGTTGCTGGTGCCCGTCTTACCGGCCAGCGGCCGGCCCAGCTCTGCTATCCGCCGGCCGGTGCCGCGCTGCACGACTCCCTGCAGCATACCGACCACCTGATAGGCGCTGGCCGGATTGGCGACCTGCTCGCGCTCATCGGGCAGCTGCGGTGGCGCCTGCCCGGTCCAGACCTCCGCCACACAAACCTCGCAGTCGCGCAGATCGTGCCGATAGATGGTGCGTCCGTGGCGATCCTGTACCCGGTCGATCAGCGTGGGCGAGATCCGCCTGCCACCGTTCACCAGCATGGCATAGGCGGTGGTGATCTTCATCAAGGTCGTCTCGCCGGCGCCCAGAGACATGGAAAGCAGCGGATCCATGTTCTCCATAACTCCAAAGCGGCGCGCATAGCCGACGATCTTTTCCATGCCGACAGTCTGGGCAAGACGTACGGTCATCAGGTTGCGTGACTTCTCGATGCCGACACGCATCGGTGTCGGCCCGTAGAATTTCTTGGTGTAGTTCGCCGGCTTCCACTTACCGAGACCGACGCCCTGGTCCAGCACAAAAGGTGCATCGAGAATAAGGGTCGCCGGTGTGAAGCCACTGTCCAGGCCGGCCAGGTACACGAAGGGCTTGAAGGCAGAGCCGGGCTGGCGGCGCGCCTGCATAACGCGGTTGAACTCGCTGCGCGCATAGGAATAGCCACCGGCCATCGCCAGCACCCGGCCGGTATGGGGGTCCAGCGCCACAATGCCGCCATCGACATCCGGCACCTGGCGCAGGCCAAAGGTGCCCGCATCGTAGGCCACGCCCTTGGCGTTCTCCGTCATCGTCTCGACCAGGACCACATCGCCCGGTTCCAGAACATCAGAGGGTTTCTTGGGTGCACCGCCGAAGCGCTGGCCCTTCTTCCAGGGCCGGGCCCACTTCAGTTCCGCCATCGGGATCTGCCCCGCCCTGCCCTCTGCCAGCAGCACCGCCGCCTGCTTGGCGTCGGTCGACGTCACAACAGCGATCTGCCAGCTGTCGTCGATGCCAATCGGCCGGGCGATACCGCCTTGCAGTGCGGCCTGGACGTCCGCCCCCGGGCCGATATCGATCTTGGCCAGGGGGCCGCGCCAGCCATGGCGCCGGTCGTAAGCGATCAGACCCGCCCTCAACGCCCGGTTGGCAATATCCTGCAGACGCGGGTCCAGCGTCGTGCGCACCGAAAGTCCACCGGCATAGAGCCCGTCATCGCCGTAGAGACGGGCCAGCTCGCGGCGTGTTTCCTCGGCGAAGTAATCCGCCTGTACGGCCTGGGTCTCGCCCGGCTTGCGCACGATCAGCGGCTCTGCCCGGGCCGCCTCGGCCTCGCCCTGATCGATGCGCCCGTCTTCCAGCATCCGCCCGATCACCCAGTTTCTGCGGGCAACAGCGGCGTCGTAGCGGCGTATCGGGTGATAGTTGTTGGGTGCCTTGGGCAGCGCCGCCAGATAGGCGGCCTCGGCCACCGTCAGCTCATCGAGCGACTTGTTGAAGTAGTTCAGCGCCGCGGCCGCCACCCCGTACGACCCGAAACCCAGATAGATCTCGTTCAGATAGAGCTCAAGGATGGTTTCCTTGGTAAAGGCCTGTTCGATGCGAAAGGCCAGGATGGCTTCCTTGATCTTACGCTCGTAGGAAACCTCGTTGGTCAGCAGGAAGTTCTTGGCGACCTGCTGGGTAATGGTCGAGGCCCCCACCGGCCGCCGGCCCGAGGCAAAGTTCGCGACATTGGTCACGACCGCGCGGGTGACCGAGAGGAAGTCGACGCCCGGGTGGTTGTAGAAGTTCTTATCTTCCGCCGATAAAAACGCATTGCTGACCCGGCGCGGAATGGCGCTGACCGGTACATAGACCCGCTTTTCCGTCGCATACTCCGCCAGCAGCCGTCCGTCACCGGCATGCACACGCGTTACCGTGGGCGGCTCGTAGTCCGCCAGCTGTGCATACGCCGGCAGGCCCCTGCCATAGTGATAGAAGGCGTAGAGTACGCCGCCCACCCCGACGAAGGCGACGATCAACAGCAGGCTGAAAAGGATCGCTAGTATTCTCAATGTCTTACCGTGTCTTACCGTCTATGCGGTCTGATCCTGTGGTCCACCGCCAAGCGCAGAGCGGCTCAGGACCTGAGGCCTTTGACCGGCCGTGGCCGCGCCATGCTAAGAAAAAAGGCTTTAAGGAACCTCAACCCTGAAGGCAATCCTTGTATATGGCCTTTCCTCGCATTCCGCTCTCATCCTAACGTCCTGAATCCAGTGTGATTAATCTTTCCATCCAACCGCATCCACTACGGAAACCTCTGGAACCATCACCCTGGAGGGCAATTGTGGCAGGGCTATGATCTATTGGCCGTGTTCTGCTTGCGGAAAAACCCGTCAATGGCCCTGATAATCGATACAACTACCTTATCGCGATGCGCCTTGCCGCGCAAAAGGCGCTCTTCCTGGCGGTTGGACATATAGCCGATTTCGAAGAGAACCGAGGGAATCGTTGGCGATTTTAGCACCGCAAAGCCCGCAAAGCGGTGGGTGTTACGGAGTAGCTTGACGTCCCTGCCGACTTCGACCACCAGATCGTTGGCGAATTTCTTCGAGAGGTTCATGGTCTCCCGCTGGGCCAGATCAATCAGGATATCCCTGACGTCGCCGGTCTGATCGGTCAGGTCTACGCCGGCCAGGACATCGGCGGCGTTCTCCGCCGCGGCGATGGCCGCGGCTTCCTTATCCGAGGCGGTTTCCGAGAGCGTATAGACCGATGCGCCCCGAATCTTGCCGGACCGATGGATATTGGCATGCAGGGAGATGAAGAGATCGCCCTTGGCCTTCTGCGCAAAGGCGATGCGCTCCCGCAACTTTAGGAAAACATCCCGATCGCGGGTCAGGACGGCGCGGTATCGACCCGTCGCTTCAAGCGCTCTCTTCAAGGCACGACCATAGTCCAGGGCGATGTTCTTCTCGTAGGCCCCGGAAACCCCGATGGCGCCGGGATCGACGCCGCCATGGCCTGGATCGACCACGATTAGCGGCCGGGCATCGACAGGCTTTGCGCTCGGGGGTTTGGGTTTCAACCGTGGCACCAGGCCGGCCGTCGGCGCCCCCAAAGGCTGGCGGGAGGTCGCCACCGTGGGCCCGCTTTGCCGCTTGCCAGGGGCCGCGCCGGTAGTCCGGCCGGGCCCGCCGGTGGGCGCCTTACCAGCAGCGGCGAAATACTGTTCGCGGCTCACCTGTTTCAGATCGACAACCAGGCGATAAGGCTTGCCGTCGCTCGGCGGAATCACGAAAACCTTTTGTAAATGAGAGGGTTGACTGACATCGAGAACCACCCGGCTGGTGCCGGGGGCAAAAAGCCCGAACCGCAGCCCGGTGATCAGCCCACGGACCTTGGGTTGGCGGTTCTCAGGCACCACCCAGGCCATCTCCGGCAGGTCGACAACCACCCGAAACGGATCCGGCAGGGTGAAAACCCGGTAAGGCACGCTTTCGCTCAGTTCCAGAACGAAGCGGGTTCTTTCCTGGGTCTCGCCAATACGAGCGGCCCGCACCTCCGGCTGCGCCGCGGCGGGCGCCAGCCCGCCTAACAGGCCGATCGGGAGGAACAGGCAGACAAAGACCAGCAAGCCGAGCCGAATCTTCATAACCCTTTCAACATCTTGCGATTAATGACGTTGTTACCCCCAGATATATCCGAAGCCCTCCGCTTCGACTAGGATAAAGCGCGGACCGGGGCGCATCTGTCGCCGTTTTTCCCCAGCCCCATCAGATTGTTCGCCGAATGGGTGGAAACAACCCGCCGCGCCGAGCTGAGGCAACTGCGAATAGGGTCTGGTATGGCCAGACAAGGCCTGATATCATCAATTTAGCGATTCTTTTTTGCCTCCCTCGTCTTTCTCAGAAAGCAGCTTGGCAGAATGGCGGCGGTCATCAAAGGGTGGCCGCGCCGGAAAATCGGGATCGCGAACTAAAGAGCCCTGTAATCGAACTCGTCTCGCAGACGTCTAAACAACGAAAGCAGGCGAGAGCGGAAACAAGGCTCTCCCCAAATTCTTGGCCTGGCCCTATCTGAAGAGAAGATGCGCCTGCGCCATCGAGGCAATGACGGCGGTTTCAGAAGACTGAGACCTGCATCCACCATCACCTCGAAAACGAAAGAATGCTCGTTCGCATGACGTTACAAGCAGCACAGACAGCTGAAATGTCGATCAAGCGAGTCCCCAAGACTTTCGCGCCGCGGCCGGGAGGCAGGTATGCCGACCCTAAGGGTTCCGCGCAGCGCGTTCCGGAGTTGTTCATTTATGGCAAAACGTATACTTATCGATTCCAGCCACCCGGAAGAAACACGGGTGGTTGTCCTAGCAGGCAACCGTCTCGAAGACTTCGACTTCGAGACCCCTTCCAGAAAACAGCTTAAAGGCAATATCTACCTCGCGAAGATTACGCGGGTAGAGCCCTCCCTGCAGGCTGCCTTCGTCGACTACGGCGGAAACCGCCACGGGTTCCTGCCTTTCAGCGAAATCCACCCTGACTATTACCGCATCCCCATCGCGGATCGTGAAGCATTGCTGGCAGAAGAAGCGGCGCTGAGGTCCGAGGCCGCCGATGAGGCCCCCGATGATGTGGAAGTCGATGGCGAGGCAGAGCCCGCCGCAATCGACGCAGAGGATTCGTCGGAAGAGGACGGGGCCGACGCAGGAGGCGACATGCCGGCGGAAATCGCCGCGGCCCCCGACAGCGATGTCCCAGACGGCGACGCGCCCGACAACCGGGAAGACAGCGACCAGGAAAACGGCGCGGCGGGTGAAAGCCTGGAAACCGACACGGACGACAGCAGCAAAGCCCGGGAAGGCGCGGACCCGGAAGAGGTCGAGGTCGAGCAGAGCGTCGACACGGTCGGCGGCGATGAGGCCGAAGAGGCCGCCCAACGACGTGCCAAGCTGATGCGCCGCTACAAGATCCAGGAGGTCATCAAACGCCGCCAGGTGATCCTGGTGCAGGTCACCAAGGAAGAGCGCGGCAACAAGGGCGCTGCCCTCACCTCCTACCTCTCGCTGCCGGGCCGCTACTGCGTGTTGATGCCCAACACCAACAAAGGTGGTGGGATCAGCCGCAAGATCAGCAATGCGAGCGACCGTCGCCGCCTGAAGCAGATCCTGAACGACCTTGAAATTCCCGAGGGTATCGCCGTCATCGTGCGAACCGCCGGCAGCCAGCGCACCAAGGTAGAGATCCGCCGCGACTATGAGTACCTGCTGCGGCTTTGGAACACCATCCGTGAGCAAACCCTGGACTCGACGGCGCCAGCACTGATCTACGAAGAAGCCAACCTGATCAAGCGCAGCATTCGCGACCTCTACAGCCGCGACATGGAAGAAGTACTGGTCGACGGCGAGGAGAGCTACAAGGCGGCAAAGGACTTCATGAAGTCCCTGACACCCAGTCACGCCAAAAAAGTTCAGCAGTACAAGGACAGCGAAGTCCCGTTGTTCCAGCGCTTCCAGGTCGAGAGCCAACTGGACGCCATGCACTCCAATACAGTGCAGCTTCGCTCCGGCGGCTATCTGGTGCTCAACCAGACCGAAGCGCTGGTAGCGATCGACGTAAACTCCGGCCGGGCGACCCGCGAACGCCATATCGAAGAGACCGCGCTCAAGACCAATCTTGAAGCGGCCGAGGAGATCGGCCGTCAGCTCCGCCTGCGCGATCTCGCCGGACTTATCGTCATCGATTTCATCGATATGGAGGAGTCGCGGCGCAATCGCGAGGTCGAGCGGCGGCTGAAAGAATCGCTGCGCAGCGACCGGGCCCGTATCCAACTGGGCCGCATTTCACCCTTCGGGCTGTTGGAGATGTCACGCCAGCGCCTGCGCTCCAGCCTGTTCGAAAGCTCTACCGAAATCTGCCCGCATTGCGCCGGTGAAGGACGGGTGCGAACCGTCGAATCCCTGGCCCTGCAGGTGCTGCGGCGCCTTGAAGAAGAAGGCGCAAGGCAGGGCGATGCCGAGATCGTCGTGATGGTGCCGTCGAAGGTGGCACTCTATATCCTCAACAAAAAGCGCGATCATCTGATTGCCATCGAGCAACGCCACGATTTCCGCATCTCGATCGAAGCCGACGACCACATCACAAACGATGCCTTTGTCATCGAACGCGACGGCGTAGCCACGGAGCGGCGCCGGGTCGTCCAGGAAGACAGCCGCTCTGGTGACAGTGAGGACGGCGATCGCAAGCGCGGCCGCCGGCGGCGCGGCGGCAACAGCCGACGCCGCAAGGACGAGGATCAGTTCGCCGCCGAAGAGCGGGACAACCAACCAGAAGCCGAGCGCGAGAGCGACGGCGAAACCGACAGCGAGGACACCGAGGTCCGCGAAGTTTCCGCTGAAGAGCAGGACGACGAGCGGCAGCGCAAACGCAAACGTCGCGGCAAGCGCGGTGGCCGCCGGCGCTCACGGCGCCGTGGCGAAGAGGGCGAGAACGAAGGCGTCGAGGCGGCATCGGATAGCGGGGACGGCGCAGCTGAATCCGAGACGTCTGATGCGGAAGCGGCAGACGCCACAGGCGCGGCCGCTGATGACAGCGATGCTTCCGTCAGCCAACAAGACGCCGGCGCGGATGCCGAAGAAGTCCGCGAAGAGAAGCCGAAGCGGCGGCGCAGCACACGCCAGCGTCGCGGCAGCAAGAAGAGCGATCCCGAGGCCAGCGAAGCGGCACCCCAGGAAGCTGCCGAGGCCGAAGGCGAAGAGAAACCGAAACGGGCACCGCGCCGCCGTAGCACGACACGCGGCCGGGGAACGGGCCGTGGCGCAAAAACGGCAAAGTCGGACGCGGCAACCCCGGAAACCGCACAGCCGGAAACCGCACAGTCAGAAACGGCTGGGCAGGCCAATGGCGGGGCAGCACCGGCCCCAGGCGATCCGCAGGCGATGATCGCCGACGATCCCAAGGTCGTCATCGAGCCGGTAAAGCCGACCTCGACCGCAATGCCGGTTGAAACCGACGCGCCGGTACTGGAGCAACCCGCTGTAGAACCGCAAGGCGGTGGAGAAGACCAAGACGATCAGCCAAAGCGTCGCGGCTGGTGGAACCGCTTCATTTAACGGCGGGCATTCCAGCCTGGACCCTGAATGTAAAAAGGGCCTCACCGTTTCCGGTGAGGCCCTTTCCTTTTGGCCAACCAATCGAAGACGAGTCTTATCCGGACCCAGGCAGCCAGTCCTGCAGACGCCGCGCCGCCTCTGCCATCTCTGCCTCACGCCCCGCGAAAGAAAGACGCAGAAAGTGGTGCCCACGCTCGGGATCGAAATCAGTCCCCGGCGTTGCCGCCACGCCGATCTCAGCCAACATGCGTCGGCAAAAAGCCTCGCTGTCGTTGGTCAGGGCGGCGACATCCGCATAGATGTAAAACGCGCCATCCGCCGGGGCCAGGCGGTCCAGCCCCGCCTTCGGCAGGGCCTCAAGCAAAAGCGACCGGTTGCGGGCGTAGGCGGCGACATAGCCGTCAAGCTGCGCACCGCAGTCGAAGGCGGCCTCCCCCGCGATCTGCGAAAGACAGGGCGCCGAGATGAAGAGGTTCTGGGCCAGACACTCAACCGGCCGCACCAGGTCTTCGGGCAGGATCATCCAGCCGAGGCGCCAACCGGTCATGGAGAAGTATTTCGAGAAACTGTTGATGACCACCGCATCGTCGCGCAGCGAAAGTGCCGTCACGCCGGGTTGGGCGAAACAAATCCCGTGATAGATCTCATCGGAAATAAGCCTGATGCCGGCGGCACCGCAGTAGTCCGCAAGGGCCGTGAGTTCAGCTTCGCCCACCATGGTGCCGGCGGGATTGGACGGCGAGGCGACGATCAGCCCGTCCGGCGGCGCGGTCAGGCGCTCGAGCAGTTCCGGTGTCGGCTGAAAGCGGTGCTCGGCCTCCGCCGGCAGCAGGATGGGCTCCACGCCCAGCGCGGAAAGTATGTTGCGATAGGCCGGGTAACCCGGTGCCGCCAGGGCAACGCGGTCGCCGGGCTCAAAAGCCGCCAGGAAAGAGAGCAGGAAGCCGGCCGAAGAGCCCGTTGTGACCATCACCCGCCGGGGGTCCAGATCAACGTCATACCAATCGGCATAGTGCCTGGCGATACGCCGGCGCAGGCCGGGCAGGCCCATGGCATCCGTATAACCGATCAGGTGGTTGTCCAGGGCCCGCCGCGCCGCCGCCAGCACCGCGTCGGGGGCCGGAGTGCCCGGCTGACCGACCTCCAGGTGCAAGACATCACCGCCGGCGGCTTCGCGCTCGTTGGCCGCCCGCATGACGTCCATGACGATGAATGGCGGGACGTTCCCCCGCGCAGCGACCTTCAGGGCCATCGGATCGAAAAGCGCGTCAAGGCCATCGCTTTCAGGGAGATCACTGGACCCTGACCGACAGTCCGTGGCCCCGGCTGTCGGTACCCACCAGGCAGGTACTGTCGTCATTGAGCAGGCCGGTCGGACATTTGAGGGCATTGGCGCGGCCCACCCCGGGTTCCGGCTGCAGGGCATGTCCCCACTGGCGCAGGGCCGAAAGGATGGCCGGATCCAGGCCGGGCTCATAAAACGTTACATCCGGGCTCGCCACGTTCACCAGCCGGGGGGCCGCCAGCGCCGCGTCGATGGTGCCGTTCGTCGCACTGCCTTCCAGCATCACCCGGGTCAGCGCCGCCGGCGCCGCCAGGCCGCCGCTCGCCGTACCGGCAAAGTAGAGCGTGCCATTGAAGGGGTTCGCAATAATCCCGGCACTCAGGCTGTTCGCCCCCTGCGCCGCTTCCTTGGGCAGCAGCACCCCGGTGCCGGCCACCATGCGGCCGGCGCCGAAGAGGCCGTTCATGGAAAAGCTGCAGGCCACCGCATTGCTCCAGTTGTCGGCGACCACGAAACCGGCACTGAAGGGATTGGAAACCGTTTGCAGGCCCGCGCCCTGACTGGCCGCCAGCTTGTTGTGCTGCCGGGCATTGAAGCCGGCCAGCAGCTCTCTCAAATGCGCCTCAGACACCAGATCGGCCGACGGTCCGCCGGCATCGCGGCCGAGCCAGACGGCCCGCTGCGAGAACGCCCGTTGTCCGGCCTCCGCCAGCAGGTGCGCTTTTTCCGCGCCGCTTGCACCGTCGTAGCTCTGCACATCGGTCAGCATGCCCCACATCTGCGCAGCCAGCAGGCCGCCGTCATTCGAGGGAAAATATGCGACGCTATCGCCGAAAGGCACGGTGAGGGGCTGCTTGATCGCCGGCAGCGTCTGGCGCAGGTCTTCGGTGGTAATCGAGAGACCGCTGGCCTGGGCCGCTTCAACGAAGCGGTTCGCGAAGGCGCCGGTGTAGAGATAGCCGGCACCTTGGCGGCGCAGCCCGGAAATCAGACCGGAAAGCTCCGACAGCACAATCTGATCGCCCTCGCCGGCCAACTCACCAGCCTTGTTGGAGAAAACCCGGCGCAGCCCGGGATCGGCGGAAACAAAGGCAGCCGCAGCGGCAAGATCCTTGGCGAAAGCGCGGCTGACGCCGTGGCCGAGGCGCGACAGGCGCTCAGCCTCGTTCAACAAGGCCGCCCAACGCAACAGGCCATGTCGCGCATGGAGCACGGCCATCGCCCGTGGACCGGCAAGCTGCAGCCCGCCGGCGCCTGCCGTGCCCGGCAAAAACTCGATAACATCGACACCCATCGGCCGATCCCGCAAGGTCAGGCCGGCATTGTGAACCAGACAGACCCCGTTCCCCGCAATCCCGACCCGTGACGGCAGGGTTGCCGTCATGGTGAAATACATGGCCACAGCGGCATCGGCCGCCGATCCGCCGTTACCCAGGATATCGCGGCCAATGATCACCGCGCGCGGCTCATCGCCGGCCACCAGACCCGCGAATCCCTCAACCGTGGCGATCACGCCCGGCTCGCGCGGCGCCTCGCAGGCGCCCAAAACAGCCAGGCTGAGCCCGGCCAGACCGCAGATCTTCAAGACCGACAGTGACGGCTTACGTTGAAATGATCGCTGGAGGTGGTTAGTTATGGTTCTGAAAGGCGAGGAAAGACCGGTGCGCAAGCTGCCAATCCCTTTGTTGTTGGTTGTTATTCTCCTGCTCGGCGCCCTGCTGCCGCAGCGGGCGAACGCCGATCGATTGCAGCTGATTCGCGACGCGGAGATCGAAAGTATCATCCGCACCTACGCAACGCCACTGTTCCAGGCGGCCGGCCTTAGCCCCCAGGGCATTAGGCTTTACCTCGTTCAGGACCGCACGCTCAATGCTTTTGTTGCCGGCGGTCTCAACATGTTCATCAATACCGGGTTGTTGATGGGGGCCGAACATCCCGGCCAGGTCATCGGTGTGATCGCCCATGAAACCGGCCATATCTCCGGCGGCCATCTGGCAACCCGCGGTAGCGCGCTGGAGCAGACCCGGGGCGCCCTGATCGCCACCTATCTGCTGGGTCTGGGGGCCGCCTTGGCCACCGGCGAGCCCGGCGTCGGCGTCGCGGTCATCTCAGGCGGACAGGACATCGCCCTGCGTGGGTTGCTGCAGTACACCCGCACTCAGGAAAGCTCGGCCGATCAGGCCGCGGTGACGCTGCTGCAGGCAACCGGCCAGTCCCCCAAGGGTCTTCAGGAATTCATGGAGACCCTGAAAGGACAGGAGGTCCTGCTGACCGACAATCAGGATCCCTACCTGAGGACCCACCCGCTGACCCAGGAACGGATCGACTTTCTTGAGCAGGCCGTGCGCGAATCGCCCTACGCCGACACGCCGCCAAGCGAAGAACTGGTGGTGATGCACAACCGCATGCGGGCCAAGCTGATCGGCTTCCTGCTGCCTTTGGGGCAGGTTCTGCGGACCTATCCGGAGAGCGATGTCAGCCTGCCCGCCCGTTATGCCAGGGCCATCGCCTACTACCGGGTGCCGGACATCGAAAAGGCCCTGGCTGAGATCGATGAGCTGCTGGCCGAATCCCCGGGTGATCCTTATTTCCACGAACTGAGGGGCCAGATGCTGCTGGAGCACGGGCGGGTCGCCGAAGCGTTGCCGGAATACCAGCTGGCGGCCAATGCCCTGCCCGGCGCGCCGCAGATCCGCCAGGCCCTCGCCAAGGCCCAGATCCAGATGGACGACCGCGACCTGGACCGGGCGGCGCTGGATAATCTGGCGGAGACCCTGCGTCAGGAGCCGAATAATCCTTCCGCCTGGCGGCTGGCTGCCGTCGCCCATGGGCGGCTGGGCGATCAGGGCATGACCGCCCTGGCCCTGGCAGAGGGCGCCATGGCCCGCGGCAGGTTCGCCGAAGCGCGCGACCGTGCCGACCACGCGATCGGTCTGCTGGACGAAAACTCGGCCTCCTGGCTGCGCGCCCAGGACCTGAAGAACGAGGCCGAGCGGCGGGCCAAGAAGGACCAGTGAACCGTTTGCCTGCGCAAAGCGACCACCAGGCATTACAACCGCTGAACTTCAAGTGATTTGCCGGCACCCGCCACAATCGGATATCACTGGCGGAAATCTTTGACGGACATCTCCGGGTCTATGCCGTTCCAAAGGGCCGGCGGCCAAACTACAGGAACTGGGAAGATGCTATCTAGAAAACTGATACTAAAGAGAATTTCCGGTTTCATGGCTGGCGCTGCCATGGCTTTGGTCCTGGTTGTCCAAGGCAGCGGCGCGGCCCTGGCGCAGGACGCCGCCAAAGAGTTCAGCGCGGGCGAGACCGAAGCCTTCCAGAAGATGGTGCGGGAATACCTGCTGCAGAACCCTGAGATCATCGTCGAGGCCCTGCAGACCTACGAGCAACGTCAGCAGCTGGCGGAGACCGAACGCCAGCGCGAGGCCCTGATCGCAGAACGCAGCAACCTCAACGAAGACCCCTTGTCACCCGTCCTCGGCAACCCTGAGGGTGACGTCACGGTGGTGGAGTTCTTCGACTATCGCTGCCCCTACTGCCGCCGCGCCGCCGAGGTGCTGCAGGAACTGGTCGCCGAAGACCCCAATGTGCGCCTGGTGATGAAGGAATATCCCATTCTCAGTCAGGAATCGGTGGAGGCCGCGCGCGCCGCCCTGGCGGCTGCCAAACAGGACAAGTACGAGAGCTTTCATTTCACCCTGATGGAAACGGGTGGCTCCATGAGCGAGGCCGAGGTCATGGCTGTGGCCCAGGCGACCGGGCTTGACGTCGAGCGCCTGCAGCGCGACATGCAGTTGCCGGAAATCGAGGAAGCCCTGCGCCGGAACTACGCCCTGGCCGAGACGGTCGGCATCACCGGGACCCCGGCGATGGTCATCGGTACGGCCCTGGTCCCAGGCGTGGTGAGCCTGGAGCGCCTGAAGGAACTGGTCGCCGAGGCCCGCGCCCAGGCGAGCTGACCACCCTGATGCAATCTGATCACCTCAACTAACTGTCGGCAGGGTGGCCCGGGTCCTTTCGCGGCCCACCGCCCGGCACCCCGGCAGGTGATCGGCGACGAGGCGATTGCGCGCTTACGCTCGCCTATGTTAACGCTTGTCCGTCTTCATCAATGAGGAAGCACTGGTGGCCAAGGCGCCGAAGATCCTCGTCCTAAACGGCCCAAACCTTAACATGCTTGGTACGCGCGAACCCGATGTCTATGGCCGGGAAAGTCTGGCCGACATCGAAGCGAAGAGCTGCAAGCATGGCGAGGGGCTGGGTTTGGCGGTGGAATGCCGTCAATCGAACAGCGAAGGACAGCTGATCGACTGGATTCAGGCTGCCCGCAACAGCCACCAGGCCTTGATCCTCAACCCCGGCGGCTACTCGCATAGCTCCATCGCAATCATGGATGCCCTGCTTGCTGCACAGCTGCCGGTGATCGAAGTTCATCTGTCCAACATTCATCGGCGTGAGGCCTTTCGGCATCACTCCTACATCTCGAAGGTAGCGGACGCCGTCCTCTGCGGCTTTGGGTCCCACGGGTACCTGATGGCCTTGGATGCTTTGGCGCTGCGCCTGAACGCACAGCAAGAGACGTGATGGCGAAGTTTGAAGTAAATGAAGAGCTGGTCCGCAAGCTTGCCGACCTGCTGCAGGAAACCGGCCTCAACGAGATCGAGTACGAGATCAACAACCACCGCATCCGCGTCGCCAAAGGCGCCGGGGCCGTGAGCTACGCCCCGGCCCCGGCGGCCCCTTGCGCCCCTGCGGCCGTCGCAGCGGCCCCGGGCGCAGAGGCGGTTCCGGCCGGTGCGGTGACCGCCCCCATGGTGGGCACGGTCTATGTCGCCAGCGGGCCGGGAACACCGCCTTTCGTGAAGGTCGGCGATCAGGTCAGTGAGGGCCAGACGCTTTTGATCATCGAAGCGATGAAGGTCATGAATCCGCTGGCGTCCCCGCGCGCGGGCACCGTTACCCAGGTGCTGATCAGCGATGGTCAGCCGGTGGAGTACGGTGAGCCGCTGCTGGTCATCGAGTAGGCAGCCGCCCAGCCATGTTCGAAAAGATCCTGATCGCCAATCGCGGCGAGATCGCTCTCCGGATCCACCGGGCCTGCCGTGAAATGGGCATCCAGACGGTTGCCATTCACTCAACCGCCGACGCCGATGCCATGCATGTCCGCCTGGCCGACGAAAGCGTCTGCATCGGGCCGGCGCCGATCAAGGACAGCTATCTCAACATCCCCGCCATCCTCTCCGCCGCCAACATCACCGGGGCGGAGGCGATCCATCCGGGGGTCGGCTTCCTGTCGGAGAACGCCGACTTCGCCGCCATGGTGGAAGAGCACGGCCTGGTCTTCATCGGTCCGACGCCTGAGCACATCAGCCTCATGGGCGACAAGGTGGCGGCGAAGAAGGCGGCGGAAGACCTGGGTATTCCTATCGTTCCCGGCTCTGACGGTGCTGTCGACACAGCCGAAGAGGCCCGGGCGACCGCCGACCGGATCGGCTATCCGGTCCTGATCAAGGCGACCGCCGGCGGCGGCGGGCGCGGCATGAAGGTGGCCCAGAATGCCTCAGAGGTAGAGGAAGCCTACCGCCAGGCGCGCAATGAAGCCAAAAACGCCTTCGGCAACGACATCGTCTACATGGAAAAGTACCTGGGCCGGCCGCGCCATATCGAGGTGCAGCTGCTGGCCGACGGCCAGGGCGGCTCCATTCACCTGGGGGAGCGCGACTGCTCGCTGCAGCGGCGCCATCAAAAACTGCTTGAGGAAGCTTTGTCGCCGGCGCTGAACGCCGAGCAACGCTCAGCCATCGGCGCAAGGGTTGCCGAAGCGATGCTCGACCTCGGCTACCGCGGGGCCGGCACCATCGAATTCCTTTATGAGGACGGCGAGTTCTATTTCATCGAGATGAACACCCGGATTCAGGTCGAGCACCCGATCTCAGAAGCGATTACCGGTGTCGATCTGGTGCGCGAGCAGATTCGCGTTGCCGCCGGCCTGCCCCTCGATCTCAAGCAGAGCGACATCAAGTTTTCCGGCCACGCCATCGAGTGCCGCATCAACGCCGAGAATCCGGAGACCTTCGTTCCCTCCCCCGGCCGCGTCACCGACTACCACGCCCCCGGGGGCCTGGGCGTCAGGGTCGATTCCGGACTCTATGCCGGCTACCGCATCCCCTCGGCCTATGACAGCCTGATCGCCAAGCTGATCGTTCATGGCCAGACCCGCAACGAATGCCTGATGCGCCTGCGCCGGGCGCTGGAGGAGTTCGTGATCGTCGGGGTCGATACCTCGATTCCCCTGCACCAGCGGTTGATCGGCGAACAGGACTTCATCAACGGCGACTACGACATCCACTGGCTGGAAAAGTTCGTAGCCGGAACCCTTTAAGTCCCTTTTTGAGATTGCCGGCACCGGCCCGCTCCCCCTCCCGGCCACCCCCAATAATCCCGGGGCCAGTATCCTAGTGGGTGGCCGGGAGCGGGAGCGGGCTGGAACCGATGCGACGCAAGTCGAAAAGACATCCCGCCAAGGCCAATTGATCAGCGCCGCGTCCAGCGGTTATCATTGGCCGACATGCAGCTGACGCCGGATCTCTTGCTTCGCGCCTATGCCATCGGGATCTTCCCCATGGCAGAGAGCCGGCTGGACCAGGAGCTGCACTGGATCGACCCGGACATGCGCGGCATCCTGCCCCTGGACCGGCTTCACGTTCCGCGCAAACTGCGTAACAAGCTGCGAAAGGGGACCTTTCAGGTCCGCTGCAATACCGCTTTCCACGACGTCATTCTGGGTTGCGCAGAGCCGGCCGAGAACCGGCCCGATACCTGGATCAATCCGGTGATCGAACGGCTCTACACCGAATTGAACGACATGGGTTTTGCCCATTCCGTGGAGTGCTGGGACGGCGCCCGGCTGGTCGGCGGCCTCTACGGCGTGGCCCTGGGTGGCGCCTTTTTCGGGGAGAGCATGTTCAGCCGCACGACCGACGCCAGCAAGATCGCCCTGGTCCACCTGGTCATGCGTCTCAGGCGCAGCGGCTTCCTGTTGCTCGACACCCAGTTCAACACCCCGCACCTCAGCCGCTTCGGCGTGACCGAGATCCCGCGCGAAAACTACCGCAAACTCCTGACCCAGGCGGTGTCGACGAAGGTGACGTTCTATTCCGGCTTGGTTTCGGCGTCCGAGCTGGAGTCTTTCCTGCAGTCCACCACCCAGACGTCGTAGACCGGGTGCTCCAGGGCCGAAACGGCGGGGCTGGAAGCAAACATCCAACCGGTGAAGAGCGGAACCTCGGGCGAGTCCGGCCGGATATCGACGATCTCCAGAAAAGCGGTGCTTTCCGGCGGTTCCTCCGGCGGCTTCTTGTCACAGGCCCGCGCAATGATCTGCAGTGAGCCAAAGCGCACGGCCTCGCCCAGCGGTGCGTCGAAGGTGGAAATCCGCGCGGTGATCTTGTCCAGTCCCTGCAGCACGGCCGACGCAGCCAGGGCCGACCCCGGTAAAGACAAGGCCGCAGCAGCGAGCAGCAGCGGCAGGGTTTTCAGACTGTTGCGCAAGGGGACCTCAAGGCTTCCGGTCGCGGTAAGGGTTCTCCAGGGAGCGGACGAGATCCAGCAGCACGTCACGCAGCTGGGCTTCGTCGCCCCCCATCAAAATGCCGTCTTCCAGGGCGTCCTGGGCCATTTCGCGGATCTCCTCAAGGTTCTCGTTGAGCACCTTGATCTTCTCCCGACAGGACAGCGGCGCGCCGTCGGGCTGCAGCCAGACCGGGATTTCGAACTTTTTCGTAGCGGGTGCCGACACGGGCATGACCTCAGCAGAACTTTCCTGCAAAAGATTTAAGAACTCACTGCAATCTGCACAACCTGCGGCCGTTCAGGCGGCCAGACGGGCCATGAAGCGCAGCCTCACGTAGTCTGCCGACCAGTTGCCCTCAGCATCGCAGAGGTCGGGGCGCAGGCGCTCCGCAACCTCGTCGATCAGGCCGCGCTGCTCGCCCGCGGGAACCTGCTTCAGGAACGATTCGGCAAAGGTCTCAAGCCAGCCGCCGATTGCGCCGGGCAGCGGCGTCGGACGGGGAATGAGCGCAATGGAATCGACGGCAAAGCCGACCGCCTCCAGCTTGGCTTGATAGGCCTCCGGGGTTGGAAAATACCAGGGATAGGCGCCGTTCGGGTCCAGGCCCCGCGCCTCCAGCGCCGCAAAGAGCGCCGCAGTGATCATAGCGACGTTGCCGGCACCGCCCATTTCTGCAACGAAGCGGCCGCCGGGCTTCAGCGCCCGCGCCACGCCCCTCAGCACCGCATCGGGGTCCAACATCCAATGCAGCGCCGCATTGGAGAGCACCGCCTCGAATTCATGCGCGAAGGTCAGCGCCTCACCGCTCATCACCCGGGCATCGAGGCCCCGCGCCTTGGCGGCAGCGATCTGATCGGGCGACGCGTCCACGCCGACCACCGCCGCCCCGGCCGCAGCCACCCTGGCGGTCAGCGCGCCCTCGCCGCACCCCAGATCCAGAATTCTTTCGCCGGCGCGCGGTTGCAGCAAATCCAATAGCGGCGCCCCCAGCTCGGCCACAAAGCCGGCATTTTTGTTATAGCGCCGGGGGTCCCAATGCTGCGCGGCTGCGCCGTCCTGCTCTTGCCCTGTCATCGTACCGCAAACCGCTTACTGGGCATCTTCGGCTGGCTTCGACAGATCCGCCGCGCTGAAGATGAAGCGGCCGAGCAGATCGACAACATTGATCGAACCCTGGGTAAACTGGATCTGGCCGCCGTCGCTCAGATAGTCGTCCGCGCCGCCGGGCTCCAAGGCCACATAGTTGCCGCCCAGCAGCCCCTCGGGAATGATCCTGGCCGAGGAATCACTCGGCAGCTTGATGGCCTCGTTGATGGTCAGGCTGACCTGGGCAAAGTAGGTATCCGGGTTCAGCCGCTGACTGAGCACGCTGCCGACTTTCACGCCGGCCATCCGCACATCGGTTCCGGTAACCAGGCCGGAGGCATCGTCGAATTCGACCAGCAGTTCGTATCCGCCGCTGTTGGCGGACTGCAGGCTGGTGGTCCGAAAGGCAAAAATGACGAAACTGACGGCAACCAACAGGACCACCGCGCCCATTATGGTTTCGATCATATTCCTGCGCATGCTGGCATTCCTTGTGATTGCCGGTCGTGGTGTTCCCGGTCCTGGTTGCTACCGATGCCGCCCCAGGCATTGCAGTGCGTGACGGGAAAGCGTCGCGAAGGCCGAAGGGTCTCAGATCAGTTCGGCGTCCAGGGCTCGTAGTCGCCGGTCGCCTTGTCGCGTTGGCCGCCCTGGAGGGTATGGCCGGGCGGACGGTAGGCTTCCTGCGTTCCGGTCAGGTTGGGCTTATGATCCTTCTGCCAGGGACGCCGCTGCGGGCCACCCTCGGGCGGGATCTCGTCACTGGTGTGATGCAACCAGGCATGCCATTCAGCCGGCACCCGGCTGGCCTCGACCTCGCCGTCATAGATCACCCAGCGCTGCTCCTTGCGCAGGGAATCGCGATGGGTACGCCCACCGCCCTTGGCCCGGTAATAGCGATTGCCCTGGCCATCGCGGCCAACCTCTTCGCCGCGCAGCCAGGTAAAGATCCTGGTTCCAATCGTCGCACCCATAAGCGCCTGCCAGCCTTTGATAAATTGTACCCGCAGCCCCGCAAAGGGGCCCTCGGCGCCGGTCCCCCGACCGGCGCCAGACTATGGCACCGCCGCCCGCAACAGTCCAGCCTCCGGGAGTCCCTCCCGACCGGCTCTCAACGCCGCAACTGAGCCGTTTTCCGATGCGGCAAGGCGGTCACGTGGACGCCTGAGCCTGCCCGAAGCGAACACCCATGAGGCGCAAGGACAGATCACAGATGCCGGCAATTGCCGTCGACAGGCGATTTTGGGGAAAATCATGTGGGGTTCGGTGTTCCGGATGCGGCTGGCAGGTCTGGGCCAATAAACGCGGCTGCGCCCGGCCCGCAGCGGTGGCTCCTGTAGCGGAGCCCGCCGTCGCCGGGAGATTAGGTTTTTTTGGTCTCGGTGGCTGTTTTCTCGACCTCGGCAGCCTGTTCGTCGGCCGCCTCTTTGGCCAGGCGAAGAGCCCGCAGCTTGGCCATGCGATCAGATCGCTCCTGCTCCAGCTTTTCCTTTTCCCTGACGACCTGCTTGGCCTTTTTCTGAGTTGCAGCAAACTGCTCCTCGGCCTTTGTCTTTCCGGGCTTCCACATGTCGGTAATCCTCTGCTTCGGTTAGAAGCGATACGGGCGGAAGATCCTGTCCCGGAGCGCAGGCGGGACCGCACGCAGGCTGCTGCGCAAGGCTGGGACCAGCTTGGCGAGCTTCGCCGGTCACACAACGATTTGGCCGCTGTATCTGGAGCCACACGGCAGATCGCGGCTCACTCAGCTTTCAGGCGGGCTGTGGCGCCAGATTGGCGCAGCAACCGCCCCCAACCACGGTCGGGGGCGGCGCTTAGCTTGTACTATTCGACCAGAGAGAGATTCTCGGCCGAAGACTTGCCGTTCTGGCCCTGCTGAAGCTCGTAAGAGACTTTCTGGCCTTCGCTGAGCGTGGTCAGGCCAGCGCGCTCAACAGCAGAAATGTGGACAAAAGCGTCCTTGGAGCCATCTTCCGGCTCGATGAACCCAAAACCCTTGGTCGTGTTGAAAAACTTTACGGTACCAGTCGTCATTCTCGTTTCCTCTAACAGGAGTAATGATTCCACGCCTTACACCAAGTAGAGGCGCAATCGGTCTAACGCTCACATTGTCAGGGGATAGCTAAGCGAATCGGCGGACCGGTTACTCAAGCAGCTCGAAACAAATGCAACACGTATCTCGGCAAAGTAAGGGGTATCCCACAGAAGTCAATAATCCCCGCGACTCGGGGGGAAATTAGCCGAAGCGCAAAGCCGGCATTACCTGGCGAAAGCTTCCTAAAGACTTATAATTTCAAGGCTTTAGTGGCCGCCGCCGAGTTTTCCGGTTTGCACGGAATAATCGACCGCAAGGCCGTAGTTCGGATCGTCGTCGGCATCGACGATCAACTGGCCGGCGCGGTTGAGCAGCCGGTGACAGTCGTGGGAGAGATGGCGCAGCTGCAGCGTCTTGCCGAGCGCCTCGTATTTTGAGGCCAGCGCCTCGATGGCCTGCAAGGCCGATTGGTCGACAACGCGGCTGTTCATGAAATCGACGATCACCAGGCCCGGGTCTTCCTGGGGCTTGAAGAGCTCGGTAAAGCCGTCGGTCGACCCGAAGAACAGCGGCCCCTCAATCTGATAAACCCGCGCGCCCTCCGGGGTGAAATGGGCTTTGGCGTGAATGCGCGTCGCGTTGTTCCAGGCATAGGCCAGGGCCGAGACGATGACGCCGACGACGACGGCGATGGCAAGGTCGCTCATCACCGTGACGACGGTCACCAACAACATGACCATGGCGTCGGTCAGGGGAATGCGCCGCAGCGTCTTCAGGCTCTGCCAGGCAAAGGTGCCGACCACCACCATCATCATGACCCCGACCAAAGCCGCCAGGGGGATCTGTTCGATCAGGCTGGAGGCGACCAGGATAAAGGTCAGCAGGAACAGCGCCGCCGAGATGCCGGAAAGGCGGGTCCGCCCGCCCGATTTCACGTTGATCATCGACTGGCCGATCATGGCGCAGCCGCCCATGCCGCCGAAGAAGCCGGTCACCGTATTGGCCAGGCCCTGAGCGATGCACTCCTGAGAAGCGCCGCCGCGCTTTTCCGTGATCTCGCCGACCAGATTGAGGGTCAGCAGGCTTTCGATCAGGCCGATCGCCGCAAGGATCAGGGCATAGGGGAAAATGATCTTCAAGGTCTCCAGGTTGATCGGGACCATGGGAATGCTGAACAGCGGCAGGCCGCCTTCGATGGAGGCCAGGTCCCCAACCCGCGGCACATCGATGCCAAAGCCGATCACGATGGCCGCAACGACGGCGATGCCGGCCAGCGGCGCGGGAATCACGCTGGTGATCTTCGGCATAAGCCAGATGATGGCCATGGTCAGCGCGACCAATCCCAGCATGAGGGCCAGCGGCCAACCGGTCATCCAGACCCTGGCCCCATCGGGCCCGGCAACCTGGAACTGAGAGAGTTGGGCCATGAAGATGACGATGGCCAGCCCGTTGACGAAACCGAGCATGACCGGATGCGGCACCAGCCGGATGAACTTGCCGAGGCGGAAAACCCCGGCCAGGACCTGCAGGATGCCCATCAGCACCACCGTGGCGAAGAGATACTCCACGCCATGGGCGGCAACCAGTGAGACCATGACCACGGCCAGGGCGCCGGTGGCGCCGGAAATCATGCCCGGGCGGCCGCCGATGACAGCCGTAATCAGCCCGACGATAAAAGCCGCATAGAGGCCCACCAGGGGGTGAACCCCGGCGACAAAGGAGAAAGCCACAGCCTCCGGCACCAGCGCCAGGGCCACGGTCAGCCCCGAAAGCAGCTCGATCTTGATGCGGCCAGGTGTGAACGCCGTGCGGTCGGACCCCCCGGAATCGGAAAGGGATAGGCGTTCGGCAAGAGCGGCCAGCATAGGCGTGGTCCCGTTAAAAAGATTGGTTTCTGGATTGGTTTCTTTGGGGGGGATTAAAACCCCTCAACCTTAATACAGCATCAATGCTGCACCGCAATATAGATAATAACGCATTGCAAAGGTCCAATAACGCATGGCTCGGACTGCGGGTGCCGGTGTGACTGGGCGGCGCGCTGTGGCTGGACAGCACGGGGGCCGGCCCCTATAGAAGCGGCCATGCACGATTTCTGGCAGGACTCCGGCTACCATCTGTTGCAACGCGGCCCGCGCGGTCATCTCACGGTGACCGACGACTATCTGCGGGCCTACTTCCAACGCCCGGAGGTGCGCCCGATCCCCGAATCCTGCCAGGCCGAGCGGGATTTGCACGCCGCCCTGCTGCGCAATCCGCGCGAAGCGGTATCAGAGGCCCGGCTGGGCGCCATCGCCGATCCCGACGCGATTGAGAACCTGCAACTGGTGCTGGGCTTTCGCGACCGGCTGCTGGCCGCCGACAGCCTGGAAGACTGCTACATGCAGATGTTCCTCTCGCCCGGCGGGGTCACCGTGCCGCCGCTGTTCATCGACCAGCTGGTCCATGCCATCGGCCGCTCCCTGCTGGAGGGCGAAACGGACGCGCTGCGTGCTCGGGCGGCGGAGACCTTTTTCCGCAAGCAGCAGGTCACCATCAACGACGGCGCCATCATGGCCGCCGATGCCGAGACGGTTGAGATGTTCGCCACGTCAGGCGGCTTCGGCAGCCTGGGGCGCCTGGTCGCCGAGGCCCAGACGCCGCTCAGAACGGTGGAGCTGGATGTTGTCAACGAAGACAACGCCGAGATCTACTGGGACCGCGCCAGCCGCTACGACACCGTCTTGAACCTGAATTTTGCGGGCGCCGGCCTCGATGCGCTCTGCCGGGTGCTGGAAAGCTGGGTCAGGCATTTCCTGGATGTCGCGGTCTCGATCCAGCCGGTGCAGAAGATCAGCGACGAGCGCTGGGTCTGGCACATCGGCCTGGATGTGGAGGCCAGCAAGCTGCTGAACGATCTCTACAACGGCGTGGAGGTCGGTGAGGGCCGCTTGGCGCGCCTTCTCTCCCTCTTCCGCATGGAATTCCAGGATCCCTCGGTCGTCGCACCGGGGATTGCCGGGCGCCCCGTCTATCTCGCCATTGCCATGACCGAAGGCGGCAGCCTGCGCCTGAAGCCCCAGAACCTGCTGGTCAACCTGCCCCTGGCCGAGCGGGCGTGACCGGCGGCGCCCCGCTGACCCCGGCAAGAGGGTCGCGGCAAGCGCCAAGCAGGAATCTCAAGCTCGGTTTCTGTTTGGCACTGGTCAGTGCGACCAGCTTCGGGGTGATGATCTCCATGGCGCGCCTCACCTACGAGGCCGGCAGCAATTCCCTGACGGTGGTTTTCTTACGCGCCTTGGTCCCCAGCCTGCTGATTGCCGGGATCATGGTCCTTCGGCGACAGTCCTTTGCCTTGCAGCCCGGTGCTTTCTGGCCGGTAGCGGGCGTTGTCCTGGGCCAGTTGGGGATCGCCCTGGGCTATCTTTCCGCGGTCGCCTTCATCCCTGTCTCCCTGGCGGCGATGATCTTCTATGCCTACCCGCTGGTCGTCGCCCTGGCGGTTGTTCTGTTGGGCCGCAGCGGCATTGCCTGGCCGAAGGTCCTGGCTTTTGTGACCGCCTTTGCCGGCCTCGGCCTGGCGCTGGCGCCATCCTATGCCGTGCTGAACCCCTGGGGCCTTGCCCTTGCGGCCTGCGCCACCCTGTCGGGCGCCCTGCTTTTCATCTCCGCCGAGCGCCTGCCCGCGGCCCAGGGTTTCCTGAGCGTCGGCTTTTACGCCAACGCCGTCGCTGTTCTCGTTGCCGGCCTGGCGATCTTTGCCCTGGACGCCTTCGCGCTGCCGCAGGGGGCCGTCGGCTGGACAACCCTGACGGCCATCTGCCTGAGCTTTCTGGTAGCCTTTTTCAGTATGATCGGCGCGATCCGTTTTGCCGGGGCACTGCGTGCCGCCCTTATCTTCAACCTTGAGCCGCTGGTCGCCATCTTCGGCGCCGTCGTTTTACTCGGCGAGCGGCTCGACACAACCCAGACCACCGGCGTTATCCTGGTTCTCGCCGCCCTGATGGCCGCCACTCTGGCGGAGCGCCGCGAAAAGGCGGCGGCGGCGCCGTGACCCCGCAGCGGGTTCTGGTGATCGGCGGTTACGGCGTTTTCGGCCGCAAGCTTTGCGAACGCCTGCTGCGCGACCCAATGGTCGAACTGCTGATCGGGGGACGCAGCCAGGCACGCGCGGAGACGCTGGTCGAAGAACTGCGGCCAGACTTCCCTGGGCGCACCCTTGCAGCGGTGACGGTCGACTGGGACGGGCCGCTGGACGAAAGTCTGTCGCGGGCAAGCCCGGCCCTTGTGATCCACACGGCCGGTCCTTTCCAAGGCCGCGATTACCGCGTTGCCGAGGCCTGCATCGCCCAAGGCTGCCACTACATCGATATGGCCGACGGCCGTGACTTCGTAACCGGATTTTCCAGCCTTGATGCCGCCGCCAAGGCCGCCGGCGTTCTGGCGGTCGCCGGCGCCTCCTCGGTACCGGCGCTAAGCGCGGCGGCGGCCGACCATCTGCGGACCGGCTTCAAGCGGATCGACGAGATCGTTATCGGCATCACACCCGGCAACCGGGCGCCGCGCGGCCGCGCCGTGGTCGAAGCAATCCTGAGTTACAGCGGCAAACCTCTGCAGGTCTGGCACAACGGCGCCTGGCGGAACGCCTTTGGCTGGCAGGGCCTTCAACGCCGCCGCCTGCCCGGCCTCGGCGGACGCTGGTTCGCCACCTGCGACGTGCCTGACCACGCACTGTTTCCCGCGCGCTACGAAGGCGTGCGGAGCGTTACCTTTCAAGCGGGCCTCGAACTCTCCCTCCTCCACCTCGGGCTCTGGGCCCTGACCTGGCCGGTGCGCTGGGGCCTGATCGGCAGCCTGCGGCCCCTGACCGGCCTGTTGCTGGCGGTAGCGAAATGCCTTGGCCCCTTCGGCAGCGATCGCGGCGGCATGTTCGTCGAACTGACAGGCCTGGACCGCCTGGACCGCCCCAGCCACCGCCGGTGGTCCCTGCGCGCCGGGACCGGTCACGGCCCAACCATTCCGGTGGTACCGGCGGCGATCCTTGCGGGCAAGTTGCTACGCGGTGAAATCGCCGTCCGCGGCGCCCGCCCCTGCCTGGATTTCATGAGCCTAGAAGAGTTCCGCGAGCACGTTCGCGATCTCGACATTTTCTTCTGCGAAGACGTTCCCGCCCGAGCCGCTTAAGCCGAATCGAAGAGGGAATATTTTCTTTCTGCGCCGGTCGGACAGAGGAAAGCCCGGCAAAGCGCGGGTCAGCGGCTGAAGACACCTGCGACAAGTCGTCTGTTAACGCTCTGTTAACGCAAAATGTGGTGACCTCCGCCACATGTTGTGGTTTAATTACATTGCGTCACAAGATGTGGCAAACCTTCAGGGTTTGTGGGGGTTTCAGGGGAATCAGGGGTCGTTGGGCCCCTATTGTCGTCCGGTCATTCCGGCTTCCCGACAGCCATCATCTCTTGCGGCGAAATGCAGGGTTAACTGACAAAGCGAGATTGGAGAATACCGCATGCGGGTTGCGCGTCGTTTTACGGAAACTGGCACCGACGTTTACGACAAGATCGAGTTTCGCCGGACATCGAGTGAGATTCGCAATCCGGACGGTTCCCTGGTGTTCCGTGCCGAGGATATCGACGTGCCTTCGGCATGGTCGCAGGTCGCCTGCGACATCCTGGCGCAGAAGTACTTCCGCAAGCGCGGCCTGCCCCTGAAGTCCAAGCGGGTGCCCGAGGACAACGTTCCCGCCTGGCTGTGGCGTTCGGTTCCCGACCACGAGGCCATGAGCGACATCGCCGAAGACGAGCGCTTCATCGGCGAGACCTCGGCCAAGCAGGTCTTCCACCGCCTCGCCGGCACCTGGGCCTACTGGGGTTGGAAGGGCGGCTACTTCGATGCCGAGGAAGACGCCCAGTCCTATTACGACGAGATGCGCTACATGCTGGCCAAGCAGATGGCCGCGCCCAACTCGCCGCAGTGGTTCAACACCGGCCTGCACTGGGCTTACGGCATCGATGGGCCGAGCCAGGGCCATCACTACGTCGACTTCTCGACCGGCGAGCTGACCCGTGCCGCCAGCGCCTACGAGCATCCGCAGCCCCATGCCTGCTTCATTCAGTCCGTCGGCGACGATCTGGTGAACGAGAACGGCATCATGGATCTCTGGGTCCGCGAAGCCCGGCTGTTCAAATACGGCTCCGGCACCGGCACCAACTTCTCCGCCCTGCGCGGGGCGACCGAGCCGCTGGCCGGCGGTGGCAAATCCTCCGGCCTGATGTCCTTCCTGAAGATCGGCGACCGCGCCGCCGGCGCCATCAAATCAGGCGGCACCACCCGGCGCGCCGCCAAGATGGTCACCGTCGATCTCGACCACCCGGATATCGAGGACTACATCAACTGGAAGGTCGTCGAGGAGCAGAAGGTCGCGGCGCTGGTCACCGGCTCCAAGCTCTGCGACAAGCACCTGAACGCCATAATGCGCGCCTGCACCACCTTTAAGGGCGAAGACGGCGCCGAGCAGAGCGATGCCTACGATCCGAAAAAGAACTTCGCGCTGAAAGCGGCGATCAAAGCGGCGCGGGCATCCATGGTGCCGGAAAACTACGTCGCCCGCGTCATCCAGTTCGCCCAGCAGGGCTACAGCTCGATCGACTTCAAGACCTACGACACCGACTGGGATTCCGATGCCTATCTGACCGTCTCCGGCCAGAACTCCAACAACTCGGTCCGGGTGCCCAACGACTTCATCGAAGCGGTGCTCAACGATGATTCCTGGAAGCTGATCCGCCGCACCGACGGCAAGATGCACAAGAAGCTGAAGGCCCGCGAACTCTGGGATCAGATCTCCTACGCCGCCTGGGCCTGCGCCGATCCGGGCATGCAGTACGACACCACGATCAACGAGTGGCACACCTGCCCGGCCTCCGGCCGGATCAACGGCTCCAATCCCTGTTCGGAGTACATGTTCCTCGACGATACGGCCTGCAATCTGGCCTCGATGAACCTGATGGCGTTCCGCCGCGGCGCCGACAACTTCGACACGGAAGCCTACGAGCACGCCACCCGGCTGTGGACCATCACGCTGGAAATCGCCGTGCTGATGGCGCAGTTCCCCTCGGCGGCGATTGCCCAACGCTCCTACGACTTCCGCACCCTCGGGCTCGGTTACGCCAATCTGGGCGGCCTGCTGATGGCCTCGGGCATCTCCTACGATTCCGATGAGGGCCGCGCCCTGGCCGCGGCGCTGAGCGCGATCATGACCGGTGTCTCCTACGCCACCTCCGCTGAGATGGCCGAGGAGCTGGGCGCTTTCCCCTGCTATCAGGAGAACGCCGAGCATATGCTGCGGGTGATCCGCAATCATCGCCGGGCCGCTTACGGCCAGCGCGCCAGCTACGAGGAACTCTCCATCGCCCCGGTGCCGCTGGAGGCACGTGCCTGCCCGGACAAGAGCCTGATCAAGTCGGCCAAGGCCGCCTGGGACAAGGCGCTGGATCTCGGCACCAAGCACGGCTTCCGCAACGCCCAGGCCACCGTCGTTGCCCCGACCGGCACCATCGGCCTGGTGATGGACTGCGACACCACCGGCATCGAGCCCGACTTCGCCATCGTGAAGTTCAAAAAGCTCGCCGGCGGCGGTTACTTCAAGATCATCAACCGCACCGTTCCGGAAGCCCTGCGTACCCTGGGCTACGGCGAAATGGAGATCGAGACGATCATCCGCCACGCCGTCGGTCACGGCACCCTGATGGATGCGCCGGGCATCAACCACGACGCCTTGAAGGACAAGGGCTTCACCGAAGCCGCCCTGCAGGCTCTGGAAGCCGGTCTGGCCTCGGCCTTCGACATCAAGTTCGCTTTCAACAAGTGGACCCTGGGCGAAGAATTCTGCGTGAAGGCCCTGGGCCTCACCACCAACGAGATGGACGATGTGTCCTTCGACATGCTGGCCGCCCTGGGCTTCGCCAAGCACGACATCAATGCCGCCAACGCCTACTGCTGCGGCGCCATGACGCTGGAGGGCGCACCGGGCCTGAAGGACGAGCACCTGCCGGTCTTCGACTGCGCCAACCCCTGCGGTCGCCACGGCAAACGCTTCCTGCCGGTCGACAGCCACATCCGCATGATGGCGGCGGCTCAGCCGTTTATTTCCGGCGCCATCTCCAAAACCATCAACATGCCCAACGCGGCCACGGTGGAGGACTGCAAGGACGCCTACATGCTGTCCTGGCGCCTCGGCCTCAAGGCCAATGCGCTCTACCGCGACGGCTCCAAACTGTCGCAACCGCTGACGGCGAGCCTGCTGGACGACGTCACCGATGAGGATGCCGAGCCCCTGGCCGAGCAGCTGGCAGAAGCCTCCGCGCCGCAGCGCGCGCAGATCGTGGCGGAACGCATCATCGAGCGGGTGGTCGAACGCAGCCAGGAACGCCGGCGCCTGCCCCAGCGGCGCAAGGGCTACACCCAGAAAGCCATCGTCGGCGGGCACAAGGTTTACTTGCGCACCGGCGAGTACGAAGACGGCACCGCCGGCGAGATCTTCATCGACATGCACAAGGAAGGCGCCGCCTTCCGCAGCCTGATGAACAACTTCGCCATCGCGATCTCCATCGGCCTGCAGTACGGCGTGCCGCTGGAGGAGTTCGTCGAGGCCTATACCTTCACGCGTTTCGAACCCTCGGGCATGGTCGAAGGCAACGATGCCATCAAGATGTCGACCTCCGTGCTCGATTACATTTTCCGGGAGCTGGCAATCTCCTACCTCGGCCGTAACGATCTGGCCCACGTTGAACCGGCGGATATCAAGCCGGACGCGGTGGGCCAGGGTGACGGCCAGGGCGACCTGCCCGAGGCCACGATGGCGGAAACCGTCCGCCGCTACGCCTCGACGGGCTATGTCCGCAGCCAGCTTCTGGTCCTGAACGGCGGCGCCGCCAATGGCACGACCGGTATGGCGAGCAGCCTGGGCGCAACAGCCCAGGTCTCGCAGACCGTCGCGTCCAGCGGCGCCACCCAAGAGCTCGTCGGCTCCGCAGGCACCGCCGAAGCCGTTGCCGTCGAGACCAAAGTCGTTCGCGAGGTCGATACTCGCCTGGTGCGTGTCCGAGAGGCGCGTATGAAGGGGTACGAGGGCGATTCCTGCGGCGACTGCGGTAACTTTACGCTGGTACGCAATGGCACGTGCCTAAAGTGCGCAACCTGCGGCAGCACCAGCGGCTGCTCATGAGGAGCGGCTCGACAGTAACTCAGGTAGAGCCTCCTACCTGTATGACTCACGTCTGAGTTCTCCCTGTGAACTTGAGGGGTGCCCGCGGCGGCGGCACCCCACTCTTTTCCGGGTAATAATGCCGCTTCGATGTGAACCTCTGCGACCGCGCTCACGACTACCGGGGGTGCGACGCAGCGTGATTTATGGCGCATAATTGCGCCTTGATCCGATCCGATGCCGTCGCCATAACGACCAGGCCCCTAACGACGAGGCAGCGACAGCCCGGGAGAGATTCCATTGACCCTTTCACAAGCGACTGAAGAAAACCCGCCCCGCGGATGGGCACTGGTGATGCTGGGCTTCGGCCTGGCCGTTGGCTTGCTGATGTACGGCCTGGAGGAGGCTGCCTGGCCGACGGCCTGGGACTTTGGGGTCGGCCAGGGGGTGCTGATGGGCGCGCTGGCTTTCGCCCTGGCCGCGGCACAGGGCCGCTGGAAGCTGCCGGCGGTCTTTGCCCTTGTTTTGGCGGCGATCAACGGCGTCCTGATTGTCACGGCGGTTCTGCGCTACGGCGAACCGGATGCCTATGGCCGCGACATTCTCACCTTTAGCCTCTACGTCGAATCCCTGCTCTTCAGCCTGATCGCGTTGACGTTTTTCGAGGCTTGGCAGGACGGCCGCCACGGCGCCGCTGCGCAAACGGGCAAGGCCGAAGGCTGGCGCGGCATCACCTACGTCAGACTGTTCGGCCACTTTTGGGAGAGCATCCTGGTCGTCCTCGTCAGCCTCTGCTTCCTCGGCCTGTTCTGGTCGGTGCTCTGGCTTTTCTCCCTGCTGTTCCAGGAGGTCGGCGTCTCGGCCCTGGAAGACCTGATCACCGAGCCGTTGTTCGGATGGCCGGCGTCCTGCGGCGCCTTTGCTCTCAGCATCTTCTTCACCCGCGAACACGAGCGCATCGTCGCTGCACTGCGCAGCGTCGTCTTTGCGCTGTTTTCCATCCTGGCGCCGGTTTTCCTGGTGCTCTCCGTGAGTTTCCTGGTGGTGTTGCTGCTGGGCGGCCTGGAGCGTATGGCCGGTCTGGTCAGCGCCTCAGCCACCCTTATCGTCCTGGCGGGCTTCGGCATCCTGTTCGTCAACGCGGTGATCCGCGACGGTGCGACCGAAGACAAGCAGGCCGCCGTCGTGCGGGTCAGTGCCATGCTGCTGCTGCCCTGCCTCATGTTATTCTGCGGCTTTGCCGTCTACGCCATCGGCCTGCGTATCGGTCAGTACGGCCTGACACCGGAGCGCATCTTCGTCGCTGTCGCCACCGCCCTGCTGACGCTCGGCAGCCTGGCCTATCTGGCTTCTCTCCTCGCCCGTGGCCAATGGATGGTCTACTGCCGCCGGGCCAACATCGCCCTGGTGCTGGTGCTTGCTGCGACAACCCTGGTATTGCAGAGCCCCCTGGCCGACCCCCACCGGCTGAGTGCCGAAAGCCAGTACAAGCGCCTGGTAAGCGGCCTCTCCGACCCTGAGACTTTCGAATATGGCTTCCTGAAGTTCAAACTCGGCAAGGCCGGCCAGGATGTGCTGGCACGCCTGGCCGAAGACAGCGGTGTTGCAGACCCCGCCGTCGTGTCCGAACGGCTCGCCGCTCTGGCACTGGTCAACGACGAATGGGAATGGCGGAGCGCCAATCGTGAAGAGAGCCAGACCCAGAAGGTACGGGTCATCCTGGCCGACCCTGAGCTGGTCCAGCACGTTCCGGCGGATCTGGAAGTACCTGCCGATATCGGCCCCGACTGGATCCATTCTCACGTGAAACGATGCGGCGCCACGGGCAACAGCGGATGCATTCTCACCTCACTGGAGCTGACCGATCAGCCCGGCCCGGAATACCTCTTTGTCACCAGGGCCGAAGACGGAGACCTCACCCTTCACCTGCTGGAACGGACCGCCGCGGAGAATAGCTGGAACGCGACATGGTTGCCGGTGACCTCGAAGGCCGAGGTTTTTTGGTCGGCCCTGCAAAACGGCAACATCGACGCCATCGCGCCGGCCCATCGGGACCTCAAAATCGGCGAGGAGGTCCTCCGCCTGCGCCCCACGCTTTCGGGCTCCTAACCGGCCCGGGTGGGCCTTTGCTTCCGGGATTTTCCGCCGAACGCCGCGCTTGTGAAGCCTCCCCGCCTGGCGCTATGCTCGCGGCCCGAAACCAACGGGGCCTCTATTCAGGGCCCCGGTTCAAAACGCAATCACCCGGAGGAGTCCCCTGATGGCTGGAACCATTGATGCCCGCCTGGCAGAGCTCGGCATCGAACTGCCGGTAGCCGCCGCCCCCGTCGCCAACTACGTCGGTTACGTGCAGACCGGCAACCTGGTCTTCGTTTCCGGCCAGGTGACGCTGAAGGACGGCAGCCCGCAGTATATCGGCAAGCTGGGCGATTCGATTTCGGTCGAAGACGGTCAAGCGGCGGCGCGGCTCTGCGCCATCAACATCATCGCCCAGGTGAAAGCGGCCTGCGGCGGCGACCTCGACCGGGTGCAGCGGGTGGTGAAGCTCGGCGGTTTCGTCAACTCCACCCCGGATTTCACCGATCAGCCCAAGGTAATCAACGGCGCTTCGGACCTGATGGTCGAGGTTTTCGCCGACAAGGGCCGCCACGCCCGCGCCGCCGTTTCCGCAGGCTCTCTGCCCCTGGGGGTATCGGTCGAAGTGGAAGCGGTGGTTGAGATCGCCTGACCCAAGAGAGAAACTGGAAATGGCCGCTGCCGGTCCCTCTTGACGCGGGAACCGGCGGCTGGGCCAAATAACCGCCATGCCCGACATCACCCATAAACTGCCCCCCGAGGCAGCGGACTTCCTGAGCCAATACCCCGACACGGCGGCGGTCGACGCCATTCTGGCCGACCTCTCCGGCGTGGTGCGCGGCAAGCGCTACCCCATCGCCGAGCTGGGCAAGGTGCTGCAGTCCGGCTTTGCCATTCCCGGGTCGGTCTTCATGCTCGACACCCAGGGCGAGAGCCACGACCCCGACGGTATCGGGTTCTCCGACGGCGACCCGGACTATCTGGTCAAGGTGATCCCCGGCAGCCTGAAGCCCGTGCCCTGGGCGCAGCGTCCGCTGGCCCAGGTCATGGTCACCCTGGAACAGGCAGACGGCACGCCCTACTACTACGAGCCGCGCAACGTGCTGCGCCGCACGGTGGAGAAGCTGAACGGTCTGGGCCTGCGGCCGGTGGTCGCCTTCGAACTGGAATTCTATCTGATCGACCGCGACCGGCTGCCCGGTGGCGCACCGCAACCGCCGATCTCACCGGCAACCGGGCGGCGCGACGAAGGCACCCAGGTTTACGGTATGAAGACCCTGGACGCCTTCGCCGAGATCCTCGACGACATGACCCGGGCCTGCGCCATCCAGGACGTGCCGACCGGCGCGGTCACCGCGGAGTATGCCGCCGGCCAGTTCGAAATAAACCTGGAGCATGTCGACGATCCGCTGCAGGCGGCCGACGACTGCGTGCTGTTCAAGCGCATTATCCAGGGCGTGGCGCAGAAGCACGGGCTGCAGGCCACCTTTATGGCCAAGCCCTATCTGGAACGTGCCGGCAGCGGCATGCATATGCATGTCAGCCTGCTCGACAAGACCGGGGGCAACGTCTTCGACGGCGGTGCGGCGATCGCCAGCGACACCCTGCGCCACGCCATCGGCGGGGTGCTGGAGGTGCTGCCGGAATCCATGACCTTCCTGGCACCCAACGTGAATTCCTACCGCCGCTTCCTGCCGGACATCTTCGTGCCGACCCAGCGGTCCTGGGGTTTCGAGAACCGTTCGGTGGCCCTGCGCATTCCCGCCGGTGGCGGCGATGCAAGACGGATCGAGCACCGCATCGCCGGCGCCGATGCCAACCCCTATCTGGCGCTGGCCACCCTGCTGGCCGGCATCCACAAAGGCATCGCCGAAAAGACCGACCCGGGGCCGCCCTGGGACGGCAACGCATCGGAGACCTACGACGAGACCCTGCCGTTCCGGCCAAGGCGCGCCATTGAGCGGCTGACGGAGACCTGCGGGCTCGCCGATTACTTCGGTGCCGACTATCTGCGCGCCTATGCGGCCTGCAAGGAGAAGGAACTGGACCGCTTCGAGTCGCAGATCAGTCCCCTGGAATACAACTGGTTCCTGCAGGCCGATTAAGGATCGAGGGCGATTGACGGTTCAAAGACGTCCGGATCGAGGTCCCGGCGCTGCAGGTTCTTGCGCAGCAGCTGCAGGGGCTCGCGGTAGCCGTCCACCAGGATCTCCCCTTCGGCTTTCATGACGATGCCGTCCGGCGTGACCCAGAGATCGAGAACCGCGGGCTCTTCTTCGGCGCCGTCTCCCTCGAACTCCTGAAAGACCTGGAAGTGGCCGACAGCCTCGCCTGCCAAGGTGGTGTCGGAAAGCTTCGTTGTCTCGCGTGAGCGCAGGACGCCGATGGACGGCAACAGCGCGGCCTCGGCATAAGGCAGTTCGAAGAGCTGGCGGCTCTCAACGAACATTACATAGGCCCGGTTGCGGTCGGGCCGAAGAATGGTCACCTGGGTCTGTTCGTCCAGGATAAATTCCTGGCGCTCCCAGGGCCCTCTGTTGAGGGTTTTCATCTCCAGGGTTTCGCCGGCATAGCGCACCAGCGTGTCGGCGCTGTAAGAGGCCGTGGGCGCCGGCAGAACATCGGAAGCAAGCGCGGGCAGCCCGGCGGAGAACGAAAACACCAGGGCGATCAGGGTCAGCGGATAACGCGCCGATCTGGCTGAATGACTTAAAAAAATCATTGCTTGGAAAACTAAGACCCCGCCCCCCCAATGTCCATGTCCCAGAAGAGGGGAATCCGGGCTCGGCCGCTGTCCGATCAAAAAGAGTTGCGATGCCTTGTCAGGGCCGCTGTTAGGTGTCATCTCCTAGACAACAGCCCTAATGCCAATCAGGAAAGATGCCCGACGGAAACGACGCCCTTGCCGTGCAGGTGATCAGCCGGATTGCGGACGTCTCCGCTGCCGATTGGGATGCCTGCAGCGGCGGCAACCCCTTTGTCAGCCACGCTTTCCTGAATGCGCTGGAGGAAAGCGGGTCGGTCTCGGGCGAGACCGGCTGGCTGCCGCAGCATCTGGTGCTGCCCAACCCGACCGGCGGCTTTTTCGGCTGCGTACCGCTCTACCTGAAATCCCATTCCTACGGCGAATACGTCTTCGACTGGAACTGGGCCGATGCCTACGAACGCGCCGGCGGGCAGTACTATCCGAAATTGCAGTGCTCCGTACCCTTCACCCCGGCGACGGGGCCGCGCCTGCTGGTCCACCCGGAAGCACCGAAACAGGAGATCATGACCGGGCTGACCGCGGCGATGCTGGAACTCGCCAGGCGTCACCAGGTTTCCTCCCTGCACATCACCTTTCCGCCGAGAGAGCAGTTCGATCATTTCGGCGACCTTGGCCTGCTGCAGCGCATCGGCGTGCAGTACCATTGGGAGAACCAGGGCTACGTCGACTTCGATGCCTTTCTTGCCGGCCTTGCTTCGCGCAAGCGCAAGGCAATCAAGAAGGAACGGCGCAAGGTGGCGGAAAGCGGCATCGCCCTCAACGCGCTCAGCAGCGACACCATCGAACCGCGCCACTGGGATGCCTTCTTCGAGTTCTACATGGCCACCGCAGACCGCAAGTGGGGCCAATCCTATCTGACGCGGGAATTCTTCCACCAGCTCGGCCGCGATCTCGGCGATCAGGTGGTACTGATCATGGCGGACTTCGAAGGGGAGTTGGTGGCCGGCGCCCTGAACCTGAAGTCCGGCGACACCCTCTACGGACGCAACTGGGGCTGCCTCGGACAGTTCCGCTTTCTGCATTTCGAAACCTGCTATTACCAGGCCATCGACTATGCCATCCGCCACGGCCTGCGCTGGGTCGAGGCCGGCGCCCAGGGCGAGCACAAAATCCAGCGCGGCTATCTGCCGACCGCCACCTACAGCGCCCACTGGATCGGCGACCCCGGCTTCCGCGACGCGGTGGAGCACTTTCTGGAACGCGAGCGCGAAGCCATGGAGCAGGAGATCGCCCTGCTCGGCCACCACAGTCCGTTCAAACAGGATGATTGTGGCAGCTAGAGCCGTTCCGGGGCAGCCGGCATCAACACCCGCCCCGCAGCACCGATAGCATCAAGCGAATCGCCCGATAGGTCACCATAAAGTCGGGGGTGCCCTCCTCGCTTGTTCCGCGGAGCGAATAGCTCAAAAAGTAGTCGCCCTCTTTTGGGGCGAGGGAGACCGTCAGCAAAGCCTCGTCTTTCCCATTGTCATCGATCCGATACGCCAGATCGGAGGATAACTCTTTGTAGTTCGATGAAGCCTTTGCGCTCTCAACGGCCTTGACGAAATCGACAAATCCAGACCCCGCCCGATAGGTCACCCAATGCAATTCGTCTTCACAGAATTGAATCCTGAAATCCTCCAGATGGTGACCCGCAACAATATAGACCCCCTGGGCATCGGAGCTCTCTTTCTCTATCCGATAGCCGTTCCGCAGAGCCATGCTGCGGGCCTCTGCCAAGCTCATCCCCTGTGCGAATCCAAGGACTTCAAACGCGCTGGCATGAGCCCCGGCAATGCCCAGCGCCGTCGTCAGTAGAACGAATAAAGGTAACCTCACAATCGCACTCCCGCGGTTAAGCGCCTTTATTTCACCGCTCCAGTCCGCCGCCTAAGGTCGGATTGCCGTTCGGTTCCCTTGCTTTAGCGCCGTTGACGGGCGATCGGCTGCTTGGGGTCGACTTCCGCTTTCATATCCGACTGACCCTGCTCGGCCGGCGCCGTCTGCGTCGGCGTACGCCCTTTCCAGAAATCGATGTAGGCCTGTTTGTCCGCCGGGGTCGTGGCCTTGCTGATGCAGAGCATGACTTCCTGATTCACGCTGAGTCCTGCAGAGGCCGGCGCGACCATGGCGAGGCTCGCGCCCACAGAAACAATCGAGAGGGCTAAAACAGCCGTTTTCCTGAACACATGAATTTGATCCTTATACGGAGATGATCTCGTCAAGGCACGCCGTTGTGGGCACCACGACAATGGGTCGCCGGGCTCCCCGTTTTGGTTCAGGTGTTCCCGCCCTACGAGATATCCATGACGAACGGCTCCGGAAACAACCGACCAACCGCGGCTTTCCCCAACAAGAACCACTAGGGGCAGGAACCATTTGGGGGCAAGCTCCACCGGCAACAGAGTCGCCTTGGCCGGTTCCGCCTATCGGTTCGACATAGGGGTGGGGTAGAGACGTTGGAGAGTGAGAAAAGTCACACTGCAAAGCACATCGATTGTTGTCGTTACCCGGTCTCTCCAAACCGCAGCATGACAGGTTCCAAAAAAGCCGCCGAAGGACAAGACACTGAAAAGCTTCTGAAATTATCCGGCCGGCAGGATGATGCCCCAGCGAACCGGCTGTGACATTTCCGGCTCATGCAAAGCTGCATCCCTCTCCTGCGGTTTCTCGGGTTCCCATGCAATCGGCTTGTCGGTATCACAGCGCCTCTGAGAGATGCGGCCTTGCGTTCGTCCTCCCTGACAAAGGCCGCGTTCGAGAGTGACAAACAAGGAGAGAGGTTCCCCGTTATCATTTCGCGCCGACCTGCTGCACAACAGGAAAGCGCCAATTCATTCTCAATCCGTTCGTTTTTGTAAAAGATCCAGCAAGCCGCTTCAGGTCTTGCGCCGATCATCCGGTTTCCGGCGGAACTTCACCAATCTCGATCCTCCGGATGCGGCCAACTTAAAGCATCGAATTACCGGTGCGAAGATGACATAGGAACAAACATGACTCTCAATCGTATTTCCAAAGGACCTGTATTTTTCCTGACCCTCGCCCTGACGGCGACCGCCGCCATGGCCCACGACCAAACCGACTGCACACTTGCCGGCGAGCAGGTCTGCGACGAGGCAGGGCTCAGCCCCATCGGCTGGGAAAACTGCGCCTGGATCGCTTCTGTTGAGTGCTACGGTCACAGTCACGTGGTCCTCCCCGGCACCAAGATCGACAAATTTCAGGTGCAGCGCGAGGACCACCAAGTCCAGCGCAAGATCGAGCAAAAGGTTCTCAAGCTCAAGAAAGCAGAGTGAGCTGAGAAACGCTGCCTGGTCGAGGCCCCTCCCCCTCCCTCTCCGCGACCGCAGCGAAGTTCCTACCCCCAGGCCAACCCCAAGTACGCCCGGGTGGCACAGACAGCCAGGACGGCTGATCTGTGAAAAAAAGAAGGGTCCGGCCGCAGGCAGCGACCGGACCTTTCTTGCCAGGGCTTGGTTGCCACCGACAAACCGCGCTTTAGCATAGCAACCGCATCGGGATTGAGGGTTCAGTCTTTGCCCGTTTTATTCAGGCTGTCGTCAGCTTCGCTGAAAGCCAAGCCATGCCTCTGCCCTTCCTGCAAGAAATCGCTGCCGTGTTCCCGGATGCACAAGACAGCCTCGACCCGACGGCGCTGACCGTGACGGGAAAGGGCGGCCTGCCGTCCTGGTTCGAGGTCACCGATCTGGCAACCGCGTCGATGAACCTGGTAGGCCTGATGGTCGCAAGACTCGCCCGCTCGGCGCAGGCTGCGCAAGGGGTGGTTGTAGACCGCCGCCTAAGGTCGGATAGCTGTTCGGTTCCTTTGCCTTAGCGCCGCTTAAGGATGACCGGCTGCTTGGGATCGACCTCCGCTTTCATATCCGATTGACCCTGGCCGGCGGGTGCCGTCTGCGTGGGCATGCGATCCTTACAGCTCATTCGGCGCGATGTATGGGCAATGTATCCGCTGCCGGGGCATTGAACCGTCGGGCGCAGTGAAACTGCGGCTGATAACTGTGCTTTCACAAACTCTGTGATTTCGCGGGCACAGGTATGTTCGCACTATAGCAATACCTCCCTGGCAAGCGCGGGCTTCTGCTGGCACAATGGCGGCCGGTGGAACGCCGCACCGGCTGAGAATAATTTGATAGGCCGGTCCCAAGCCTATTGCGCAGGCTGTCTCAGAACGAATGGTGCAACCATGTTTCGTTTAAGCCTTCTAGCCGCAGCCAGTGTTTTGTTTTGCGCCTTTGCCGCGCCGCCTGCGGCGCAGGCGAGCCAGTGTTTCGCTTACGTCGAGCGAACGCCGGGTCTGGTTCCGGTCGCGGTCTCAACTGCTCAAGCCTCCGACACGGTGGAGGTCACCTACGTCAACCACTCCACTTTTCGCCTGCAAACACCGGCGGGCGTTGTGATCGCAACGGACTATGCGGGTTACGCAGGGGCCGGACCGGTCCCGACGGTCGTGACCATGAATCGCGCCCACGAGACCCATTACACGACCACGCCCGACCCGGCGATAGAGCATGTTCTGCGGGGATGGAACCCGCAAGGCGGCCCGGCGGAGCACAAGCTCACGGTCGAAGACGTCCTGGTCCGAAACGTCCCAACAGATATCAGAAGCTGGGGTGGTGCCGCCGAAGCCTACGGAAACTCGATCTTTATCTTTGAGGTCGCCGACCTTTGCATCGGCCACCTTGGGCATCTCCACCACAAGCCGACCCCTGAGCAACTGGCGCAGATCGGTCGCCTGGATGTGGTTTTCGCCCCCGTCGACGGCGGCTATACGCTAGACCTGAAGTCGATGATCGAGGTGTTGCAGGACCTGCGCGCCAGCCTGGTCATTCCGATGCATTACTTCGGTGGGGAGTCGCTGCGCGTGTTCCTGGCGGGCATGCAGGAGGCGTTCGCGATCCGGATCGATACGGATGCAACGACGGAGGTCTCCCTCAGGACACTGCCGGATCGGCCAACGGTCTTGGTGCTCGCTGGCGGCTGAACACTCATCATTCGATCTCTGCCGAAACATCAGGCTTTCGATGTGTCGTAGCTTGGCGAAGTTACTCCAACCCCCGGGGGCGCCATGCTGCTGAACTATCTATTCGCGAACTTCCACGAAGAACAGGATTTTATTCGCTTAGCCGGCATCTCGGCTAACGATCTGGAGAACCTCATAAAAAAGAGGATCATGCCCTCCGCACCCTATATTTTCGGCAGCAATGCCCGCTCAGTCTCCTTTGTAAGTGACGTCAAGGAGGATCGGACATATCGCTTTCACCTCAAAGGACATCTCAACTGGATCAAGGCGATCGACCGCCTGAATTTGGACTGCGAGCAAAGAGCCAGGGAGTTTTTTGACGCAAGATACGCCATCGCAAAAAAGCTCTTCTTTTCGGGACAACTCGGCGCGGAACTCGCGGCGTGCGTGCCTGAGGTCCCAAGCCTGTTTGACGCCGCACAGCTGGAAGAGACTTGGAACCACTTTCTGAATGGCGTCTATGGCGTGTGCACGCGTGACGGACAACCGGAAACCATCTTTCTGAAACAGTCCGGGGTGATGTTCATCGAAAGAATGACACAGGCGGGCCCAAAAGCGTTGTCACCCACACAGCTCAATACTCTAACAAGAGCCGTTGCCTTCCTGGACGGTGTAGAGTCGGACTTTGCACCGCATGAAGTGGCCCAGGCGTCACGGCAAAGGTGCATCGTGGATGTCAGGGCGCGTTTTCTGTGCAACCAAGCCGCCTGACGCTCTCTGCTTCTGATCCGTACGATTTGCCCCGAAGCAAAGATGCGACACCCCTCCTTCGACCCGAAACTGTCATTGGCGATCTTCCGGCCCGTGGCAGTACCATGCCTGCTGCTGCCGCACATCCGGAGGAACCAGGTGCCGTTCACACTCATCAAAGGCGCGTTCGTGCCGCAGGCGGGGCGGCCGGACGGCGATTCCCTGCGCTTTCGCCCGGATACGCCGGACCTGATTTTCCGGCTGCGTCAGCGCGGACGGCCGCCCAAGATCAACGAAAACAACGGCACGGTCCAGCTGCGCTACGAAGGCATCGACACCATGGAGAGCCGTGCGCTGCAGCCGTTTTCCTCCGACGCGACCCGGAGCAACCTTGCCTTCTGCGGCGTACCGGACGGCGAAGGAACCGCACGCGGCCATATTCTCGCAAACCAACTGGGCCCCAACGGCCGCCCCATCGCCTTTGTGTTTCCCGGCGACGCCCCGGAAACAGATGGCACCAGCGTGTTTCTGGAAGTTCCCCGCATGAAGGACAGCGCGAACTTTCATCAGATCACGCAGGGGCACGCCTACCCGCTGTTCTATGACACCCTGTTCTTCGATCTGCGCAACGCCTTCTCCGATGAAACAAAGCAGGCACGACAGAAGGGCCAGAATGTCTGGAGCGCCGATGTGACAAACACCGGCGCGCTGTGGCAGGGCCCGGGCTCCGAAGAAGCAATGCAGCCCTTGTTTCCAAAACTCTGGCGGCGCCTCGATTCCTACGGACGCGATGCGGACATAGAGAACCCGGACAGCCTCGGCGAATTCAGGGCCTATCTCGAGTTCGAGAAAGCCGAGCGCGTCTTCGATCTGACACAGGGGCGCGCCACCGGCTTCGACAACCTCGTCACCGTCGAAGAGGAACGCGTCAGCATGGCAACGCTGCCGGAGGAGCTGGTTTTCGTTTCCTAATCCGGCAGTGACAAGGGTCCCGCAGAGGCAAGGATTCGGCAAAGCGGCCATTCGCTGCCTTGAGACGGCCCCAGCCCCAATCACAGGGCAAGCCCGTCGGCCCTCGGGGTGAAGCACTGTTCCTTTATGCAGAACTGCATACATCTTGTGCGGTTTCTCGGGTTCAAGCCCGGCCCGTTTGCCTGTACCTCCTATCTCAAGGTAACGCGCCGTTGCACGAGCAGGTGTGGCGGCCCAACAGCTTGCCTGCCGGGCCTGCCCCAAGCAGGCCCGGACCTTCGAGTCTGCGAACTATGGCAGATGGCCAAGGTTACTTCCCTGGCCAAACGAAAGAGGCCCGGCTGCAAGCAGCAGCCGGGCCCCCTTTTTTGTTGTCCTGAGCCGTAACCGTCAGTCGGCCAGAACCGTTTCCGTCTTGGCGGCGGAGCCGCCCTTGGGGCCCTTCTTACCGCCGCGGCCACCCTTGCCACCGGACCCGCCTTTGCCTTTGGGCTCAGCCGTTTCAGGATAGGTGAAGGTCGGGATGCCGTCCTCCACGTCGACACGCACCACGCCGCCCTTGGCCAGCTTGCCGAACAGCAGCTCCTCGGCCAGCGGCTTTTTGATCTGGTCCTGGATCACCCGGCCCAGCGGTCGGGCGCCGAACTGCTTGTCATACCCCTTGGTCGCCAGCCATTCGCGCGCCGTATCGCTGAGTTCGATGGTCACCTGGCGGTCGGCCAGCTGGGTTTCGAGCTGGATGACGAACTTGTCGACGACCCGGGCCACGACCTCGGGCTGCAGGCTGTCGAAAGGAATGATCGCATCCAGGCGGTTGCGGAATTCCGGCGTGAAGAGCTTCTTGATCGCCTCTTCCCCCTCACCCACGCGCAGATCGCGGCCGAAGCCGATGGCCTGTTTCGCCATGTCGGCGGCACCGGCATTGGTGGTCATGATCAGGATCACATTTCGGAAGTCGACCGTCTTGCCGTTGTGGTCGGTCATCTTCCCGTAGTCCATGACCTGCAGCAGGATGTTGAAGAGATCCGGATGGGCCTTTTCAATCTCATCCAGCAACAGCACGCAGTGCGGATGCTGATCGACGGCATCGGTCAGCAGGCCGCCCTGGTCGAAGCCGACGTAACCCGGCGGGGCACCGATCAGGCGGGAAATCGAATGTCGCTCCATATACTCCGACATGTCGAAGCGGGTCAGCTCGACGCCCAGGGAAAGGGCGAGCTGGCGCGCCACCTCGGTCTTGCCGACGCCGGTAGGGCCGGAGAAGAGATAGCTGCCGATGGGCTTTTCCGGCTCGCGCAGGCCGGCGCGGGCCAGCTTGATGGCGGCCGAGAGCGCATCAACGGCCCGGTCCTGGCCGAACACCATGGTCTTCAGGTCGCGGTCCAGGTTCTTCAGCGCGGTACGGTCGTCTTTGGAGACGGTTTTCGGCGGGATCCGGGCCATCTTGGCGACCACCGCCTCGACGTCCTTCACGCCGACCGTCTTCTTGCGCTTGGACTCCGGCAGCAGCATCTGCGATGCGCCGACCTCGTCGATCACGTCGATCGCCTTGTCCGGCAGCTTGCGGTCGCCGATGTAACGCGACGACAGCTCCACCGCCGTGCGGATCGCCTCGTTGGTGAAGCGCACGTTGTGATGGTCTTCGTAGTAGGGCTTCAGGCCGCGCAGGATCTTCACCGTATCCTCGATGGAGGGCTCGACGATATCGATCTTCTGGAAGCGCCGGACCAGGGCCCGGTCCTTTTCGAAATAGCTGCGGTATTCCTTGTAGGTGGTCGAGCCGATGCAGCGCAGCAGACCGCTCTGCAACGCCGGCTTCAACAGGTTGGAGGCATCCATGGCGCCGCCCGAAGTAGCGCCAGCGCCGATCACCGTGTGGATCTCGTCGATGAAGAGAATGGCGTTTTCCTGGCCCTCGATCTCCGACACCACGGCCTTCAGCCGTTCCTCGAAATCGCCGCGATAGCGGGTGCCCGCCAGCAAAGCGCCCATGTCCAGAGAGAAGATGGTCGCGCCCTGCAGCACCTCCGGCACCTGGCCATCGACGATGCGCTTGGCGAGACCCTCGGCGATGGCGGTCTTGCCGACGCCAGGGTCGCCGACGTAGAGCGGATTGTTCTTGGTCCGGCGGCAGAGCACCTGGATGGTGCGGTCGCACTCGTCGCTGCGGCCGATCAGCGGGTCGATGCGGCCGTCGCGGGCCTTGCGGTTCAGATCGACACAGTAGGCATCCAGCGCCTCGCGGCCCTTGCGCACCACTTTCTCGGCTTCGGCTTCCTCGTCGGCGCCTTCCACCGTGCGGCTTTCCTCGTGCCCCTTGGCCTTGGCGATGCCGTGGCTGATGTAGTTCACCGCATCAAGACGGCTCATTTCCTGTTCCTGGAGGTAGTAGACCGCGTGGCTTTCGCGCTCCGAGAACATGGCGACCAGCACGTTGGCGCCGGTCACCTCTTCGCGTCCCGAAGACTGGACGTGAATGGCGGCGCGCTGCAGGACCCGCTGGAAACCGGCCGTCGGCTTGGCATCGCCCAACTGGGCGGTGATCAGGCTGGAAAGCTCGTTGTCGATATAGTCCAGAACGTCGGCGCGCAGACGTTCCATATCCACGCTACAGGCCCGCAGCACCGCTACGGCGTCGGTATCGTCGATCAGCGCAAGAAGCAAATGCTCCAGCGTTGCATACTCATGGCGCCGCTCATTAGCGCCCGCTAAGGCACGATGAAGCGTCTGCTCTAGATTTGCCGATAGCATCCGGGCCTTATTCCTTCTCTAGGGTGCACTGGAGAGGGTGCTGATTTTGCCGGGCATAGTCTATCACTTGTGTGACTTTTGTCTCGGCAACCTCGTAGGTAAAAACACCACAAACGCCGACGCCCCTCTGGTGGACGTGCAGCATGATCTGCGTCGCCTCGTCTCGATTCTTGCTGAAGAACTGCTCCAGCACATGGACGACGAATTCCATGGGCGTATAGTCGTCGTTCAACATCAAGACCTTGTACATCGACGGTTTCTTGGTCTTGGGCTTGCTCTTGACGATGATGCCCGTCGACGTGCCGCCGTCGTTTTGTTTGTCTTCACTCATAACCCTGCACTACGCATTAATACGCTCGGTTCGTTCCCATCATCATATTGGGTCAATCTTCCCTCGGAAAAGACCCAACAGGCTTTCGGCAAGCTTAACGCAAAGATTTCTCCGGGGTGTTAATCCCGCCGAACGAAATAATCCTGCCTGACCATAGCGGCATCGACCGAGTCGCAGCCCAAGAAGTTCTGCAGATTCGCGACAGCCCGGGCCCCTCTTCCCAGTCCGTTCCCGCCATGGAAGATAAGTAAATTTTCCTATGTGAGGGTACCCGGCAAATGCCCAGAGGATGCGGGCATACATAAAGGGCCCGGCGCGAAAACGCCGGGCCCGATGTAAGGTCATGCAGCCGCCCTGGAGCGGAAAATAAACCCCAACTGACTGAAACAGATAGTGATTCAGGCTTCGATCCGGTCAAACAGGGCCCGCTCTAGGGTCTGTACCCAATTAGGGGATTCCAGTTGAGTTGGATTTGTGATTCAAGTTTCCAAGGATAGGAGGCTTGAATGGCAAGGCAGCTGTTTTGGTTGAGTGAGGAGGAATGGGCGCGCATTGAG
>NZ_JAAQPH010000064.1 GCF_011683915.1 Pelagibius litoralis | reverse complement strand
CTTCGGGCATCGTAAGCTCGGTCAGCAATGAGCTGACGCGGTGTTGGGATGCGTCTGAGGAGGGCAGCAGCGCCATCCAGGTCGTGGGTCTGGCCGGGCGTCACGGTAAAGGCCAGAGGTCGGCCGATTTGGTCGGTTATGGCGTGAACTTTGGTCGTCCGTCCGCCGCGAGACCGGCCAATGGCCTGCTCGAAGTCCCCCCTTTTGCACCGGCTGCCGAGCGGTGAGCCTTGATATGGGTGGAATCCACCGCCGCACTCACCCGGGTCGTGCTGACCACCCCACTCGACCCGCTCAGGGCGTAGAAGACATCTTCCCAGACCCCTTGTTTGCTCCAGCGATTAAAACGGTTGTAGATCGTCGTGTAGGGGCCATAGTCCCTCGGACAGTCGCGCCAGCGCGCTCCGGTCTTGAGCATGTGAATGATCCCAGAGATCACCCTGCGGTCGTCAACCCGATGCGCCCCGCGACGTCCACGCGGCAAATAGGGCTCAATGCGCGCCCATTCCTCCTCACTCAACCAAAACAGCTGCCTTGCCATTCAAGCCTCCTATCCTTGGAAACTTGAATCACAAATCCAACTCAACTGGAATCCCCTAATTGGGTACAGACCCTAG
>NZ_JAAQPH010000063.1 GCF_011683915.1 Pelagibius litoralis | reverse complement strand
GATCACCACCTGCGTCAGCGTGTCGCCCGGCGTCGTAACATCCGCCGTGATCTTGACCTGCGCCGTCGTGTCTTCCTTGATGCACTGGTCCGGCGTCTGAACCACCAGGCCGACATCAGGCTCGCCCACCGCGCCGCCGCCGACATCAACCATGGCGCTGACCGTCGCGACGTTGTCGTCCGGGTCGCACTCCTCGTCCGTCGGGGTCTCCTCGGCACGCGCCGTCGCCGTGAACGTGAAGCTGTCGCCGTCCTCGATGCCGCCCGGCGCCGTGACCTCAAAGACATAGTCCGTGAAGCCCTCGGTCCCGTTGGCTACCGTGAAGACCACATCGCCGTCGCCGTTCACCTCGGCACTCACCCCGTCGGGCAGATCGTCGAGATCGCCGACCGTGAAGCCCTCGGGAATGTCCACCACCACCGTGTGGCTCTCCGAGCCGTCCGTGAAGTCGCCGAAGGTCGCCGACACGCTCACCGTGCCGACCTCGCCCGGCGAGAACTCGGAGTCCGCATCGTCGCTGTCGTTCACGCTGATCGACACCGACAGGCCGTCGCCCTCACCGTCGGCCACCGCGTCCACGTCGATGGCGAAGTCGTCGTCGCCCATCGCCGTGTCCGAACCGTCGACCGCCGTCGCCTCGACGTTGAACGTCGCATCGACGTCCGAGTCCGCCGGCG
>NZ_JAAQPH010000062.1 GCF_011683915.1 Pelagibius litoralis | reverse complement strand
CCGCATAAACTGGAGCGGCGCGGCAACACGACATGGTCCCTGGTGGAGGTGGCTTTTGCCGATGGGCCTTATCTGGATGAGAACACAGTCTCAGGACAGACCCTTGATCCCTCTGCTGTTTCAGGAAATGGTATCACTATCACGGCTGTCGGGCACTCGCCCTTTGTAGATGGCGACGTTGGCCGCTTGATCCGGCTTCGGCCATCGGGCGAGCCAGGCTATGCGATCATCACAGAGGTTGTCAGCCCGGAACAGGTGAGGGCCGATGTGAAGCGGGTTTTCGCCAATGCCAACGCCACGGGCAATTGGAGCCTGGGCGCTTGGTCGGCGGATCGCGGTCATCCCTCCGCCGTTTCGTTCTTCGAGCAACGATTGGTTTGGGCAAACACCCGCGCTCAGCCGCAGAGCTTCTGGATGTCGCAATCTGGGGACCTGGAGAATATGCGGCCGGACAGCTTTGAAGGTGGCGCGACCGAGGTCCAGGACGATGACGGCCTGGATTTCACGATTGCAGCCGATCAGGTCAATGCTATCAGATGGATGTCGCCGGGGCGGCAGTTGATCCTGGGCACCTCCGGCGGTGAATGGTCGGTCACCTCGGATGGACCGGTCGTGACGCCTCTGGATATCCAGGTGAGGCGGGAGTCGACCAACGGCAGCGCCAACATCCTGCCTGTGCGAATCAGCTCCATCGTGCTCTTCGTCCAGCGCGC
>NZ_JAAQPH010000061.1 GCF_011683915.1 Pelagibius litoralis | reverse complement strand
AAAACGCTATTGTGGTGGCGCACGGTGTTGTTCCTTTCTCGTGTCCCAGGACGTCGCCAAACGCTTGGACACCAGTAGAATCAACACCGTGCGCTCAGTCCACCAAATCTAAACCGGACACCAGTGGGACAAGCCCGAGCATGACAGTTGTGCTTGTAGTGGCTGATTCAGCAACTCATCCCGTCACCCTCGGGCTTGTCCCGAGGGTCCATCATTCAACCGAAAAGACCATCATAGAGATCCTCCCAATGCGGATTGTCCCGTTCGATCTGGTTGATTTTCCAGTCACGGCGCCAGCGTTTCATGGATTTCTCGCGCTGAATTGCTTCCGCAGCACGGTCGTGGGTTTCAAAGTAGACGAGGGATTTCACGCCGTGGCGCTTGGTGAAGCCGTCGACGAGACTTTCCCGGTGTTCGTGGATGCGGCGAACCAGGTCGTTGGTCATGCCGATGTAGAGTGTGCCGTTCTCTTGGCTGGCCAGGATGTAGACGTAATAGGCCATGGCTTGAGCTTGTTACCGCGATGGATGCTCGGGACAAGCCCAAGCATGACGATTGTGTTTTGTGGCGTCCACTCCAGCCACTCTCCCCGTCACCCTCGGGCTTGTCCCACTGGTGTCCGGTTAAGACTAGGCCCACTGGAGGACCATCTGATCGGGGTTGATCGGAGGCTCTGGATCGGACTGGATCAGGCGGTCGATGCGCTTTCGGTGCATGAGATTGGCGCGGACGAGG
>NZ_JAAQPH010000060.1 GCF_011683915.1 Pelagibius litoralis | reverse complement strand
ACGAGATCGGCGGCGGCGAGGCCGCGCCGGACGTTCTCCCGCGGATCGCGGGGCGGAAAGCGCGTCTTGGCGATGGCCTGGGCGGCCGTTTGATCGAGGAAGCCCGCGGGCACATTCCGCTTCACCAGCTCTCTGATCTGCCGCAGGCGCCCCTGCTCGTTGCGGCCGGGTGTCTTCTCCAGAACCACCTGCAGCGGCCGGCGTGACGGAATGCCTTTGGCCTTCTTGACCACACCGCGGGCCGCGGATGTCTTTCCAAGAGCGCGGGCGCCGCGCACCGGCGTGCCAGCAGCCGGGAAAGCACCGGCAAGGTAGGTGACCGTATCGATGGCCGCCTGCCGCGCACCGGCCACGTCTCCTTCGCCGATACGCTCGATCAGGCGATTTGCGGCATCTTTGTAGTCCAGCAGCGATTGCGCCTCGCCTGAACCGGGCGCAATCGACTTGATGATCTCCACCAGCTCGGGGCCGCTTGGAAAGTCGTCGTAGGTTTCCCGCAGCCGCCCGGGCGGAATGTAGAACCGGATGCCATGCCTCTGCAGCCGTTTCCATTCACCTTCAAAACCGCCGGCAATCGACCCGATGATCCCGTCACTCGGCTTCCGCTCGATGGTTTTGGAAGCCTTTTCCCTTAGCTCATAAACACGGTCGCCCGGCGGCCTCGGGACACTCATATCGACGCCGAGTTGTTCCAGCAGCGCCAGTTCGTCAGCCGGGTCGAGTTCGAAAATCTCGCCGTCGGGCTCTGCGGCTTCCTCGGTCAACCCCGTGGGTTCAGTCGCCGAAACGCCGGGAACTTCGTCAGCATCGCTACCCACACCGGGCAGATCCGGCTCCGATAGCTCGTCAGCAGGCAACGCAGATGCCGGAGGTACGCCGATACCGGCCTGACCGATAACGGCTTCAGCACTACCGCCGCCTTGAAAGTCCTCAGGAATCTCAACCGGCGCATCCGGATCTGGATTGGGTCTCACCAGCACCAGGCCGGTGTTGCGGCGGTTGCGCACCCAGAAGGCGTCCGCCGGCGCGCGGCCCTCGGCCTGCCACTTGCGGCGTTGTTCCTCGGCCACCGCGGCGACCCGTCCGGTCTTCATGAAGTG
>NZ_JAAQPH010000005.1 GCF_011683915.1 Pelagibius litoralis | reverse complement strand
ACATACGAAAATAGTGCTCCGCTCTCCCGATCCTCGCCCCGCATCGCGCCCTCCATGATCGCAAACCAAACGCCATAGAGAATCACGACCAAAAGACTTCGGCGAGCCCTTTTTCAGCAGCCTGCTAGAGCAGATCCCGGTCGGATGGAATCGCCGGAGGCGATCCATCGACCGGGTGAATCCGCTCTAACCGTTTGATGTCGATCGGATTCACATGTTTTGGCGCAACCACAAAGTGGTTCCGTCAAAACATGACCCGATCTAGGCGAGCACGGCCACCGGCGCCAATGGCGCGTCTGTGGGGCGTTCTTCCTCAGCCGCCGGCAGGGGCGGCAGGCAGACGCTGACCTTGGTCCCCACGTCGCGTTTGCTTTCTAGGGTGAAGCGGCCGCCATGCATCTCGATGAGCGATTTGGCGATGGGCAGACCCAGGCCGGTGCCACCGAACTTTCGGGCATAGCTGGATTCAACCTGTCCGAAGGGTGACAGGACCTTTTTTATGTCGTCGGCTTCGATGCCGATGCCGGTATCGGTCACGGTCATCAGAAGGTGGCCGGAAGGATCGCTGCCGACCCACAGCATAATCTTGCCGCCGGCGGGCGTGAACTTGACGGCGTTGGACAGCAGGTTGAGCAGGACTTGTTTGATGCGCCGCTCGTCGCCGAAAGCCGGCGGCAGATCGGCGGCGACTTCGGCGTTCAGGGCAATACCCTCGGCCAGCGCCTGATTTTCCACCAATCGGCAGCAGCTCTCCGCCAGGGCGATGGGATCGAAGACTGAGGTGTTGAGCGTCAGTTCGCCGGCCTCGACTTTCGACATATCCAGTACGTCGTCGACGATGTTCAGCAACAGACGGCCCGACGACCAGATGTTGTCGACGTATTCGCGCCGGGTCTCTTCGTCGTTGGTGCCGGGCATCTGCGCCTTGAGGATCTCGGAAAAGCCGAGGATCGCGTTCAGCGGCGTGCGTAGTTCATGGCTCATGGTCGCCAGGAACTCCGACTTCATGCGGCTCGATTCCTCGGCCTTGGCCGCAGTCCTCACCAGGTCCAGATTCTTGTGGTAGTGCTTTTCGGTACGCTTTTCGCTGCGCCAGACGGCGAAAATCAATATCAGGTAGAGCACCAGGAACGTGCTGCCGACGGCAGCCTGCAACAGCAGTTGACGCTGTCTTATGGCGGCAATCAAGGGTGTGACGTCGTAGTAGACTTCCAGGACGCCTTCGATGGCGCCCGACGCGCTGGTGATCGGAACATAGCTTTCCAGAATGTCGCGGTTTTCAACTTCACGCTCGAAGGCGTTGAAACTGTCGCGGTAGGTCAGCCGGTTGGCGAGGCGTCCGAGGCGCGCTTCCAGAAACCCATCGTTGCCGCTCTTGTCCTCGCCGATCTGGCTCGGCTCGGTGGAAAAGACGGTCAGACCATTCAAATTGTAGATCTTGATCTTCAGAATCGAAAGGTCGCGCATTCTGTCGAGGACGCTTTGGCGGATTGCGATGGTTTCCGGGTGACGGCGGATGGCCTCCGGTGTCAGAAAGTCGGCCGTCGTCAGGAAGCCGGCGTGGGCGTTCCAGACCACGTTGGAGAACACCCGCGCGACCGCGCTGTTACTGCGTTCGGATATGTCCTGCAGATCGTCGGCCGCCATCTCCTTATAGAGCCCGATAATCAGCATGCTGGCGGCAACGACCACCAGCCCGGCAAACAAGGCGAAGCGCTTGGTGAGAGGTAGGGATTGTTCAGCCATCTGGGTATTGCATCAACCGAAAGAGTCACGGGTCCTGGTGAGTCACGAATGCCGCTCCTTTGGCATATTAGCAAAACGCTCTTTCGAATTGATTAACCTTCACCGGGGTTTAATCGCGTCGGCCGAGTACAAATGGCTGAAATCAGGCCTTTTTTCGCGCAGACGGGGAACGCTCGCATTTAGTTGACTTGTCCGTCGGCGGAGAGCGGGCTACCTCCTCTAGCGAGGAAATCGGTCGCTAGAGAGAGGGTGTTATGCTCGTTCGGATCAAACGCGGATGGGAACTGCCGGAATCCCAGGCGACTCCCGAGGGTGTCTTTCTCAAGCGCCGCAGCTTGTTGAAGGCCGTGGCCGCCGGGCCGCTGCTGCTGGGGGCGGGCGGCCTGCTGGCGGCTTGCGATGACGGACCGGCCCAGGTGGCGGAGGCTGCGGAAGGCAGCGACGCCGCCGACCCTTCGGCCGGCCTCTACCCGGTGGAACAGAATCCGCGCTATACGCTCGACCGGCCGCTGACCGAGGAAAACCTCGCAACGACCTACAACAATTACTATGAGTTCGGGTCCTCCAAGAACATCTGGCAAAAGGCCCAGGCCCTGCCGCTGCGTCCCTGGACCGTGGCGATCGACGGCATGGTCGAGCAGCCGATGGAGATCGGGATTGACGATCTGCTGGCCAAGATGCCCTTGGAAGAGCGGCTCTATCGCCACCGTTGTGTCGAAGCCTGGTCGATGGCGGTCCCCTACAGCGGTTTCCCGATGAAGGCGCTGGTCGATCTGGCAAGGCCGCTTTCTTCGGCCAGATACGTGAAGATGGTGACCTTTGAGGATCGCGACGTGGCCTCAGGCCAGAATGCCGCCTGGTACCCCTGGCCCTATATCGAGGGCCTTACCCTCGCCGAAGCGACCAACGAACTTGCCTTCATCGCCACCGGGCTTTACGGCAAGCCGATGCCCAAGCAGAACGGCGCCCCGCTGCGCCTGGCGGTGCCCTGGAAGTATGGCTTCAAGCATATCAAGGGCATTGTCCGCTTCGAGTTCACCGACCAGCGGCCGGTCTCCTTCTGGGAGGAGATCCAGGGCAGCGAGTACGGCTTCTGGGCCAATGTGAATCCGGAAGTCTCTCATCCGCGCTGGAGCCAGGCGACCGAACGGGTCCTGGGTGTCGATGAGCGGGTGCCGACGCTGCTCTACAACGGCTACGGCGAATTCGTCGCCGATCTCTACAAGGATCTCGATCCGGTAAAAGACCGCTTGTATATCTGAGGCCGAAGAAGCCTCAGCCGAAAAGCAGAAAGCCGAGCCTCAGGTGCCCGGCAAGTTGGATAGGGAGGCGTCACGCCGGGAAGGCGCGCCGGAATCGCTTTGGGGCTTGGCGATGGTGCCGGGCTGAACAGCGGGTTGCGGTCCGTGGCTCTGAGGGCGGCGCCGTGCCGGCATATCCGCGGCCCAGCGAACAGCTTGTCCGACAGCGTTGTCTTCCCGCACTTCAAGGCGCAGGTCGTGAAGCGAGATGCCTTGGGTGTTGAGGATCTTGGAGAGAGTGACCCCCTGCGCGGCCGTGATCATTTCCCGCAGCTCCCGGCGCGCGGCGGTCTCGACCAGGTAGATCGCTCTTTGCCCATCGTCCGAAACGATCGTTTCCTGCGCGCTGTTTTCGCGCCGGGGCAGATCGCAGGGAACCTCTATGGGGCGATCGGGCGGCGCAGAGGATAGGGACGGGAACTGGGCGAAGCAAAGCTTGGCGTTGTTGGCCAGTGTCTCGGACGGGATAAGCCCGAAATCGCCTAGAATGTCCGCGATCGCGGTGTCGAATGCGTCCTTGTAGTCACGCAAAGCGATAACGCTGAAATGAATGTTCAGCTTTTCAAATTCCTGATTGAGAAGCCGGCTGAATTGTTTTGGAGCGGCGAAGTGGCTTTCGATCTGTTCGGCGGAGTCAAACCACTCATCATGGGACTGGCGTTCGAACTCAGCGAAGAAGCTGCCGAGAGCGGGCCGCTTTCCTTCATCTACATCCGATAGGACCTTTTTCAGCACATCGACCGGATTGATGTCATAGGAGAGGCCGAGGCGGAGCAAGGGTGAGTAGACCTGGGTGTTCCAGCAGAAATCCACCAGGAAGTGCAGCTTCCTCAGGTAGAACAGATCCTCTTCGCTCATGGTGTCGGTCGAGCGAAGGCTTTCTTCGTACTCGAAAACCCTGATCTCCTTACCGTCCGCTGCGCGATAGAGGCCCGCGTCGCCGTGGATCAGGCGGTATCGGGTCGAGAACTTGAACTTGTCGCGGGTTTCGGTTGAGTTGGTCTCTGCGCCGGCAAGCAGGCGCATGTTGTGATTCTGAATGATGTCGACACCAAGCCCCATCAAGGCCTGGAGGCCGAGAAGGTGCGACTCCAGGGTCTCGCCGGGCAGGGGAACGATCATGTCGGAATAGGTCCGGCTGCCCATGCGATGGAACTTCTGCTGATACGCCTTGTAGGTTTCGGTCGAGATGTTGTCGCGTTTGATGTGCTCGAGGACCTGTTCGTCCAGGCTCTGCACGGCCATTACGGGTACGATCATATCGCCCAGTATGCCGCCGATTTCGAGGTTGCGGTCGGTGACGTTCTTGGCGAGCCAGATGTGACACTTCTCCGGGTGGCCGTAGTCATCCTTGACCTGGCGGATCGCCTTGGCGAGTTCGATGTCGCGTGGCAGCAGCCCGAAGTTGGCATCGCAGACGATCCAGTTGCGCGCGCTCGAGCGTTCTCCGACGTAGGCGATCTCAGCCAATGCCTGATCGAGATCCAGGCGGCGGACCAGGTCCTTCGAGGCCGAGCCCCAGGCGCAGAAGGTGCAGCGGAAAGGACAGCCGCGATTGGTCTCAAAAAGCGGAACCATCCCCGCCGCGAGAAACTCATCGAGGTCGCCGTTGAGGTAGGGGGACTGGATACCCTCGATGACCTTCTTCAGCTTTCGTTCGGCAGTGCCGTGAAGGGTATCGCCATCGCGCCAGACCAGGTTGTTCGGCAACTTGCCGTAGTCGCCGCCGGCCGTGCGATGCCATTCAATCAATTCGGCAAAAGGCTCTTCGCCGCCGTCGATCACAAGGAAGTCGATATAGCTGTGCTTTTTCAGGAAACGCAGGCGCAGGGCGTCTTCCGGATCGACATTGGGACCGCCGGCAACGATGAGGGCATCGGGGAAGGTCTCGCGGATGTGGCGGCCGATCTCAAGATTCAGGTTTTCGTTCCAGCCATAGTTGGCAAAGCCGAAAACATCGGGATGCTCCGCCTGCGCGGCGGCGAGCAAGCGCTCCGGGTGCTTGAACAGGCTGATCGCCACGCCGTCGCCGAAAGTGGCGTCGCAGTGGGCCTTTATGTAGCCAATACCCAGCGGAACCGTAAGCGATCGGTCGGTTACAGAGCAGGTATGGGCGAGGTCCGCTAGAAATATCCTGGTTTCAGAAGTCATCGGCAAAAGGCACCACTTTTACGATTAGTTAAGCGTAAACCTTAACGGCATGCCCTTAAGGGCATGTTAAAAGCCGTTTGCCTCGCATTGTGGGTATGTGGAGGGCCGAGCAGATGGCGCTCTAAAGAAAAAAGCCGGGCCACGAGGGCCCGGCAAGTTGAACAGGGAGGCTTCACGTCTGGGAGACGTAGGACCTAGGTGCAAGGCGGGAACCCTGCGGTAAGGCCCTTCTCCGAGCGGGGGGCGCTCGGAACTGAGTGCCGGCGGGAGGATGCCGGAAACTCGGGGGATGCTGCGTCGCAACATCCGATAGATTGAAAATAGGTATTTGAGGTTATTTTACTACATACATATGGACAGTGGTGATATGCGGGCCTTGCATAGCTTCTTAACCGTATGAAATATTTATGAAAAGAGCGATTGAGCCAAAGCCTGGACGGCGCGTTTAGCGTGCGCTGCAGTGTCTCCCTGGCGTTGTTAAAATTTTGACTCTGCAACCTTCCGTAGCAAGAAGTCGCGAAACACCGAGATCCGCTTGGATCGCTTCATCTCTTCCGCGTAGACGAAATAGGCATCGAATTGCGGCCCCGTCAGCTCCGGCAGGATTTCCACCAGATCCGCGTTGTTGTAGCTCATGTATTCCGGCAGGGCGCCGATACCGGCCCCCGATTGGACCGCCTTCATGACGCCGTAGACGTTGTTCACGGTCATCGTCGGGCGGCGCAGGTGGCCTTCTTTGAAGCCGACGCGCAGCAGCCAGTTGACGTCTGGCACCGGCGGACGCACGTCCTCGCCGTAGACGACGATGCGATGCTTGTCCAATTCCTCGGCGGTCTGGGGAACGCCGTGCTTTTTAATGTAGTTGGCGGCGGCATAGATGTGCATGTGCACGGTCATCAGGTGCCGCTGGATCAGATCGGCCTGGCGCGGCGGCGAGAAGCGGATGGCCAGGTCGGCCTCGCGCATGGAGAGATCGACTTCCCGGTCCAGCAGCAGCAGATGGCACTCGATCTCCGGATAGACCTCGATGAACTCATGCATCCGCGGCGCCAGCCATTGGGAGCCGAAGGCGACGGTGGTGGTGATCTTCAGGGGCCCCTTGGGGCGGTCCTTGCTTTCGGTCAGCTGGGCCTCGGTCATGGCCAGCTTGCCGAAGACCTCGTGCGCCGTGCGGTACAGCAGCTCGCCCTGTTCAGTGAGGATCAGGCCCCGCGCATGGCGGTGGAACAGCGGCACCTTCAGGCTGTCTTCCAGGGCCGAGATCTGGCGGCTGACCGCCGACTGGCTGAGGTTCAGCAGTTCGCCGGCATGGGTGAAGCTGCCCGCCTCGGCCACCGCGTGGAAGATGCGCAGCTTGTCCCAATCCATGATGGTGGCGCCCAATCCCCTTTTTTGGGGCAGGCCAACATCGTCCAGCACGTTTGCCTCCCATGATCAGCGGCGGCGTGCCAAAGGCGGCGCCTGCCGGAAATGGACAGAATTAGAGACCGGTTTGTTCCGGATAAACCACGAATCAGTATAGTTCACCGGCTCCGGCGATGCTATTCCGCAGCCTCGCTGGCTGAATCTTCCAGTTCCGCCAGATACTTCTCGGCTTCCAGCGCCGCCATGCAGCCCATCCCGGCCGCCGTCACCGCCTGGCGAAAGACCTTGTCGACGCAGTCGCCGGCAACGAAGACGCCGGGAATCGAGGTCCCGGTAGCGCCGGATTCGGCGAGCAGGTAGCCCTCGTCATCCATCGCCAGCTTGCCCTTGAAGACCGCCGTGGCCGGGTCGTGCCCGATGGCGATGAAAACGCCTTCGCAGGGTACCTCGTTGAGCGCGCCGGACTGGGTGTCGCGCAGGCGCACCGCCTCGACCCCGTCCATCGGGCCGTCGCCGCCCAGGATATCGTCGATCACCGCGTTCCAGCGGACCTCGATCTTGGGGTGGCGGAACAGGCGGTCCTGGCCGATCTTTTCGGCGCGCAAGCTGTCGCGGCGGTGAACCAGGGTCACCTTTGAGCAGATGTTGGCGAGATAGAGCGCTTCTTCCACGGCGGTGTTCCCGCCGCCGACCACCACGACCTCCTTGTCGCGGTAGAAGAAGCCGTCGCAGGTGGCGCAGGCGGAAACCCCGCGGCCGTTGAACTTCTGCTCGCCCTCGATCCCCAGCCAGCGGGCCTGTGCTCCGGTGGCAACGACAATGGCGTCGGCGGTATAGGTGGTGCCGCTGTCGCCCTTGCAGACGAAGGGGCGGCGGGTCACGTCGACCTCGGTGATGATGTCGGAGACCAACTCGGTGCCGACATGCTCGGCCTGCTTTTGCATCTGCTCCATCAGCCAGGGGCCCTGGATGACGTCGGCGAAACCGGGGTAGTTCTCCACATCGGTGGTGATGGTCATCTGACCGCCCGGCTGCAGGCCGTGGACCAGCAGGGGTTTCAGGTTGGCCCGCGCGGTATAGATTGCCGCGGTCAATCCGGCGGCGCCGGAGCCGATGATGAGAACCTTGCTGTGCCGTTCCTGGCCTTTTGCGGCTTGCGCCATGCTGGGGACTCCTGACTGAAGCTGTCCTCAGAAAATAGAGAGCCCGGCGGGGCGCTGCAAGATGGCGATCGGCATGATTTGTGCCTGATCGCTGCCAAATCTGTGGATGAAGCGGCTTCCTTGACCTTGCCGCCGATGCGCCCCATCGTGCCGCGCGCCGCAACTTCAAGGATCGTGAAAAAGGCTGCCCCATGACCGTCACCACCAGAGAAGCCGAACCCGGTGACCGGGAGCGCCTGATCGATCTGTTCCAGGCGCTCAACAGCTATGAGGACGCCCTGACCGGCGACCGGCGCTGCGACCGGGCCGGCGCCGAAGACAGCCTGGCGAACGCCGAGGCCCGGATGGCAGAGACGCAAGGTGTTTGTCTTGTTGCCGAGGTCGATGGGGCCGGGGAGGATCGGGCCGTGGTCGGCCTGCTGACCCTGACCTTTGAAGAGGGGGCGATCTATCTGCGGCCGGAGGCGCGGCCCCATGCCCATATCTGCGATCTGGTGGTGGACGGGGCCTGGCGCCGCCGGGGCATCGGCGCGGCGCTCATGACGGCTGCCGAAAAGATTGCGGCGCGGCGCGGCTACAGGCAGGTCACCATCGGTGTGCTGGCGAGCAATGAAACGGCGGAAGCCGCCTACCTCCGACAGGGTTTTCAGCCGCTGGGCGTCAGATTGGTCAAGAAGCTTGGGGGCGAATGACGATGGCGGACCCAGGCGCGAAGCTGCTTGACCTGGACGGCGGTTGAATTTCCAAGTCACGCTGAATTTATAAGTCACCGGGCGTTGCGTTACCGATCCCCACCCTAGAGGAGAGTGCTGTTGGTTATTCCCTTTGTTGTTATCTGTTCGGTTCTGTCTGCGGTTGCCGGTGCCCTGGTGGTGCGTGCGGGCCGGCGCGGTCTGACGGCCTCGCTGTTGCTGGTCGCCTTGTCGGGCCTTGTGCTGGCCACGCTCCTCCTGTGGTGGCGCCAGGGCAACCTCTGGTTCCTGTAAGACCCAACGGCGTCTATGCCTGCGCCTACTCCCGGGCCTCGGGGTTCAGGCGGCTGGCCACCGGCGTCGCGGCATGGCCGACCGGCAGGGCGGTGCCGGTGTCTTCTGCACGCTTTTCACCCAGGGCCAGGCGATAGAGCGCCAGCAGGGCGGTGGCGGCCTGCAGGATCGCCAGGCAGAAGAACAACGCCGGCGCCCCCAGATAGGTGATCGAGAGGCCGCCGGCCAGCGGCCCCAGGAAAATGCCGAAGTTCATGACCAGCACCAGCGCGCCGGAGGCCGCCACCATCTGGGCCGGCGCCAGGCGGTCGTTGCAGTGCGCGACTCCCAGCGAGTAGAGCGGCAGCATGAAGGCGCCGACAAGGCCGACGGCGGCGAACAACCAACCGCTTGTCGCAATCGTCTTGTCCGCCATCTCGCTGCCGAAGCCGACCGCAAGGCTGGCGAGAAAGGCCAGGCCCGCTGCGCCGGCGATCACCAGCCGCCGGTCGATGCGGTCGGAAAGCGCGCCCAGCGGAAACTGCGCCAGCATGCCGCCCAAGGTGCCGGCGGCGACCAGCAGGCCGACCTGGTCGCCGGGCAGGCCCAGCGCGATGCCGAAGAGGCCGAGGCCGACGTAGAAAGCCCCCTGCGAGAGGCCGTTCAGGAAGCCGACCGAGAGGCCGAGCGGCGAGATGCGGAACAGCTCGCGCACGCTGAGGCGCGCCGGCTCCTCGAAGCTCTGGCTCTGCCGGGCCGAGAGCAGCATCGGTACCAGCGAGAGGGAGATCAGCACCGAGACGATGACGAACAGCAGGGTGCCCTGGCTGTCGGGCAGGTAGAGCAGGAACTGGCCGAGCGCCGCCCCGCCGGTCTGGGTGATGAAGTAGACCGACAGCAGCGCGGCGCGGGTGTGGTTGTCGGCGCGCCCGTTCAGCCAGCTTTCCGCCACCACGTAGAGGCCGGGAAAGCAGAACCCGGCCAGGCCCCGCATGGCGGCCCAACTGTAGGGATCGGCGGTCACCATGTGGACCAGCGCGGCGATGGAACAGAGCGAGGCCAGCGCCCCGAAGCTGCGGATATGGCCGACCGCCGCAACGATCTTGGGCGCCGCGATGCAGCCGAAGAGGGCGGCCAGGGGATAGGCCGACTGCATGAAGGTGATTTCTGTCTGGGTGAAGCCCAGGTCGGTGGCGCGCAGGGTGACCAGGGTCACCATCAGGCCGTTGCTCACCATCAGCAAAAGCATGCCGAGGAACAATGGCCAGGATTCGAGGATGGCGCGGCGCAGCACCGGCGGGGGCTCCTTCAGACAGGGTCAGCAAAAAGCGATACTGCTCCCCTAACCGAGTTTGGAAGCTCTGCCAAGCTTAGTGAGCGCGGTGCGGTTCCTCCCCCTCACCCCGGCCCTTGCATGTTGGTGATCGGCCCGAATTGCGTAAGCATTGGGGTTGATCCCCGGGGGGGCCACCCCCCGGGGATCGTCTTCGAAGCCGCCGCCGGGCTCCAGCCGCGTTCCTTCACCAGCAGGCTCCAGGCCTGGACCGAGCAGGCGGCCCAGAGATAATCGGCGGCGGCTTCGAAGACGATCCGCGCCAATGCGATCCGGGTGCTGCTCGCGTAGGCCTGAAACCGGCCTCTCTAAAACCCGAACATGTGGTCGAAGGAGAAGGCCTTCTCGCCGTTCATCAGGCCGTGGTAGCCGAACAGGCGGCAGGTGGTGTCGCGGATGATGACGTAGCCCTTGGGCCCGGCGGTTTCGATTTCTGTGGCCGAGAAGTAATCCGCCGGTTGCCACAGCAGGGAGCCGCCGCAGGCGATCTGCACCTCCTGTTCGGCGATCAGGTCGCCGTTGGCGTCGTGCAGCATCAGATTGGTCTGGCTTTTCGCGTGCCAGGGGGTCGAGGCCGGATAGATCAGGTGGCAGAGCGGCCTGTAGGGCTGCGGCCCGAAGGAGAGAAAGAGGCGGGTCGACAGCCCCGGCGGGCGCCCGGCGTAGGACTGCGGCTCGCCCTTGTAGGTCATCACCGTGTTGAACACATGGGCGCCGAAGGAGGTTTCGGCGATATGGCCGGAGGTCTTGTCCTCATAGCGGAAGAGGCCGTGCAGCCAGCCGTCGGCCTCGCCGCCCTCGGCAAAGTCGTAGACCAGTTCCATGTGGCCCCAGTCGAGATCCTGCCCATCCAGAATGTCGGCGATGTCGACCGAGGTCGCGTGGTTGCGCGGCAGCTTGCCCAGGCGCTTCACGCCGATCTCCTTGCCCTGGGGATCGTAGGCGAAGAGGGCCAGCGGCAGGTTCGCCTGACAGGTCGACATCGGTGTCGGCAGGGCGATGGAACGGAAGCGCTCGCGCGGCAGGATCGGCGCCGGCAGGATGAAGCCCTTGCCCAGCAGGTTGGCGAGTTCGGGGATGCGCGGGTCGGGCTTCAGGTCGACGCGTTCGACGTTGGCGTGGGCGATGCGCCGGCGCGGCGGATTGGTGGCGCCGTTGGCGATCACTTCGTAGCGCGGGCGCACGAAATGCTTGCCGGCCTGCACTTCGATCTGCTGCGGCCAGCGCGCCGCAGGCAACAGCGCGGCGGTATCGATGGCGCGGGTGCCGAAGGGCGGGATTTCTTCGTCGAGCCAGGCAATGGCGTCGTCGCCCATCAGGTTCAGGCCGACGCTGCCGGCGGGCACCGCTGCGGGGTGGCTGTTCTGTACCCAGAGCAGCACCTGCTCGCCCTCTTTGGGCGCGGGCAGGCCGCCGTAGAGGTCGGCGGGCCAGGAGTTGGCGTCGTGGGTGCAGGACAGAACCGCGTCGTCGTCGCCATAGGTGTCCAGCGCGTACTTGACGATGTCGTGCCCGGCGATGCCGCAGATGTGCAGGAACAGGCTGCCGGTGAAAGTGTAGAGGCCGAAGCGTTCGCGCAGTTCCTTGGAGTCGATGACCACGCTGGCGTTGGCGCCGGGCAGGGCGTCCTGCCACTCGGCCAGGACCGTGCCCTGCGCGTCCATCAGGCAGCACCAGGCCTGGGGCGCCCTGGCACCGTAGGCCGACCAGTAGTTGGCGGTGGCAAGGCGTGTGTGATGGCCGTCGCCGTCGCGGAAGAACACCAGGTTGGTGGCGAAGTTCAGGCTGTCGAGATAGTTGCGCCGGTTGGTCAGCATGGCCTCCGGCAGGCGCATTTCATCCAGGCTGACGACCTCGGTCCCGGCCGGCAGCAGATGGCGGACATGGGCGATCAGGCGCTCGGCGTCAAAGGCGGTGACGAGGACCTTGGTGGCCGCCGCCGCGGCCAGGTCGGTCACCGGCTGGGCTTTCTGGCCGAGGATCTCGCTGCCGATCTCCTCCAGGTCCTGCACATAGACCGCCTGGATATCCAGGCCGCTGAGATCGTAGATTTCCGCGAAGGCCCTGGCAAAACCCAGGGGGTCGTAGATCGCCAGCGGCGCGGCCTTCAGATCCGCCAGCAGGGCGGTGGCCTTGCGCGCCGCCAGGGGATGGCCGATGGCCTTGAAGAAGGCGTTGCCGCCTTTTGCGTTGCTGAAGGTTTCGATGTTTAGCGCCATGGCGGTGAGGATACTTTCTTGCAGGCGGATCTGAAAGAGTGGTGGACGCTACGCGCCGAAGCCCAGGATCCGTTTGGTCCAGGCGGAAAAACTGTGGCGCTTCAGTTCGCGCTTCAGCACCGTCTCGTCGGTCAGCCAGTTGAGCTGTATGGAGCGGCGCTGGCCGACGAAGGGCTTGTGGCCGTGGTAGGCCTGCTCGCTGCAGCGAAAGGCCACCAGGGTACCGGCCTGGGGCGGCACCTCGGCGGCATAGTCCTCCAAATCGTCGGGGCTGTTCAGCATGCGCAGGCGTCCGCCGTCGGATTCCCATTGGCTGTTCAGATAGATCAGGGCGGTGACCAGCTTGGATCGTGAATCCGTGTGGATCTGCCCGTCCTTGGCGCGCGACTGGCCCCGCAAGGTCACCATGGTCGGACGGCCGGACAGGTCCAGGGCGAATTTTTCGGCAAAGGCGTCCGTGACCCCGGGGCTCTGCAGCTCGGCCAAGAGGTTCGCGAAGCGCTGGCCAAAGCTCAGGCTCTGCGCCGGGAAGCTGCCGCCCTTGGTGATCTCCGGGAAATCCTGCTCGATGGCGGGCAGGGCCGTGGCCTGCAGGAAGCCGGGAACGATCACAAAATCAAAGGGCTGGCGCTGCAGCGGCGTGGCGGCGAAGCGCTCCAGATCCAGTGGGGACGGGTGCGGCGTATCGGCGGCAGGGCTTGCCAAGGTCGGATTCCATAAAAGCGGCGGATTTCCTTACTTATAGGCAGTGGGCCGAAAGATCAATTGAGCCGGATCAATAGTCACCCCAAAGCACGGCAACCGCGTTGTCAGCCGCAGCCCCATCACTTGTCGAGGGCGCGCGCCTGCCGGTCGATCAGGCGCCGGCGGATCTCGCCGGCGACGCGCTGGGTCTCGGCGAGGGGGGCGTAGGACCAGTTCTCCAGCGCCCCGGTGAAGGGCCGGGTGATCCCGGCGGCCTGCAGGGAGCCGTGGAAGCGGCTGAACTTGGCCGACCCGCCCTGCAGCTCGACGATATGAACGGGTTTTCCGGTACTGGCCGCCTCTGAGACCATGTTCACCGAATCCCCGGTGGCCACGATGCTGTCGGCCAGGGCCAGGATCCCGAAGTAGGGATTCTCGCCGGAACCATCCCAGATATCGGCCGGCAGGCCGGCAAGGCCGCGGCGCAGGATCGCTTCGTTGCGCGCGCCGGTGCGCCGTGACGGTGTGATCATCAGCCCATAGCCGTGCTCCCGCGACAGGCGGGCAAGTTGTTCGGTCAGCCGGGTCATGATCGCGGCGGTCATGCGAAAGACCTTGTTGTCGCCGCCGATCAGAACCGCGATCCGCGGCCTCGGCAGGGCGGCGTAGCGCGCGGAAAAGGCCGCCGAGGCCTCGGCCAGGCGCTCAGGCGTTATGCGGCCCAGGGCGCCGCGGGTCGACAGCACATTGGGGGCGTTCAGCAGGTCATGATCGGGAGTGATCACCAGATCGACGCGGGCCGGGTCGATCGCCGGGTTCTGAACCTGCACGGTGAAACAGCGCCCGCCGGAGATCTTGCGCATATCGCGGCTGAGCGGCACGGTCTGGCGCCCGCTGGCGATCCAGAGGTCGGGCCAGGGCGGGGTCAGGCGGTCGCCCTTGGGGCCCAGTGTTCCCAAGGGATCGGTTATCAGGCCGGGCGGCAGCCAGCGCCAGGGCTTGGTAACCTGGACCCGTTTGACCTGCGGCGTCAGGCCGATGGCCTCGGCGAGGCCGAGGCATTGGATCTCCATACCGGCCTTGCCGTCGGTCACGACCCAGCAGGAAAGGCTATCCAGCGGGTTCTGATCGTGTTGCATCGACGCTCCGGGGCGGGCGTCGCTTTGGCTGTCTTGTCCAATCATGGCGGCGCGACTATGGCCGCGCGCCCGGCAGCGTGCAAGCCTGCCGCCGGGCGTGTTTTACACACAGGTAATCGGCGCCGAACAGGCTTGCACCGACTCGGCCGGTCGGTAATATTGTTGCGCGCGGCTCATCCGCAGGGGCGCGATCTTTTAACAACCGCTAATCCACAGCGTTTCCACGAGGTGCCTATGCGTCGGGTCAAACTGGACCGAATTGACCTGCAGATCCTTCAGGACCTGCAGGAGGACGGGCGCATCACCAATGTGGAACTGGCCCGGCGGGCGGGAATTTCCGCGCCGCCCTGCCTGCGCCGCGTCCGCGCCTTGGAAGAGGCGGGCTTCATTCGCGGCTATCACGCCGATCTGCAGGCCGAGGCTCTGGGCTTCGAGGTGACCTTTTTCGCGTTGATCGGCCTCGACAGCCAGTCCGAAGCGGTGCTGAACGAGTTCGAGAACCTGGTCGGCGGCTGGTCGGAGGTGCGCGAATGCCACATGGCCCGCGGGCCGGACGACTTCGTGCTGCGCCTGGTGGCGCGCAACACCGCCCACGAGAACGAGCTGACCCAGCGCCTGACCTCCGCCCCCCACGTGGTGACGGTGAAGACCATCCAGGTTATCCGTACCGCCAAGTCGACCCCTGGCGTGCCGATCGATGTCGATCAGGGCCTGGAGCCGGCGGCGGACTGAGTGGCCGTCGGTTGATGGCGATTCCTGAATCTCAAATCCTCTACAACCCGTCCCCCGATGACGCGCTGCGGTTGGTCGAGATCGATGTCGACAACTATCTCGCGGTGCTGAAGCTGAAGCTGGCGGAGGGCCAGGAGCGTTTCGTCGCCGACAACGCGAAGTCGATTGTCCAGGGGCACTACCACGAGGGCGCCTGGTTCCGGGCGGTCTGTCTGGATGGCGAGGCGGTCGGTTTTGTCATGCTGCATGATCTTCGCAATGACGATCCGGTCGGCGCCGACCCGGGCGCCGCGGACTGGCAGGACGGTCTTTTCATCTGGCGGCTGATGATCGGCCAGCAGCATCAGGGCAAGGGCATCGGTTACCGGCTCATGGATGTCCTGATCCGGATCGCAAGGGCGAGCGGTTATGCCCGTCTCTATCTTACCTTTGTCGATGCCGAAGGCGGGCCCGAACCGTTCTACCGGCGTTGCGGTTTCGTCAGAACCGGCCGCGTCATCGACGGCGAGTGCGAGGCCGTGCTGGAGCTCACGCAAAAGCCTGCGTGACGCGAAACCTGCTCGGACAGGCCGGTCTCAGACGTATTGGACTTTCAGGATTTCGTAGGCCTTGGAGCCGGCGGGGGTCATCACCTCGACCGAATCCCCGACCTCCTTGCCGATCAGGGCACGGGCCAGGGGCGCGGTGATGGCCAGGCGGCCGGCTTTCACGTCCGCTTCGGTTTCCCCCACCAATTGGTAGGCGGTTTCGGCGTCGGTGTCTTCGTCCACCAGGGTCACGGTGGCGCCGAACTTCACGGTGTCGCCGTCCAGGGTGGCGACGTCGATGACTTCGGCCCGGGCGATTTTGTCCTCAAGCTCGATCACCCGGCCTTCGATGAAGCTCTGGCGTTCACGCGCGGCGTGGTATTCGGCGTTCTCGGACAAGTCCCCGTGCTCGCGGGCCTCGGCGATTGCACGAATCACCGCCGGCCGCGCCGTGGTCTTCAAATAACGCAGTTCTTCCTCAAGGTCGGTATAGCCTTGAGCCGTCATTGGTACTTTGTCGCTCATGGGAGCAAGCCTGATGTTTCTTTATGCCTAAGAGAACAAGTGTGCCTGATTTGGCGAGGCTGTAAAGCCTGCAACACTAAGACGAAGATCTAAAATAAGACTGCAGAGGGGCAACTGCAAGGTCGCCTGAATTCATCGCCTCAATAGCCTGTACAGCCGCCCGCGCGCCGGCCGAGGTGGTGCTGTAGGGGATCGCATTGGTTAACGCCGTGCGCCTGAGCTCGAAGGAATCGGCGATCGCTTTGGAATCCTCGGTGGTATTGAAGACCAACTGGACCTGGCCGGATTTCATGGCGTCGACGATATTGGGGCGCCCCTCGCGGACCTTCTTGACCGGTTCGACGTCAAGTCCTTGATCGGAAAGATATTTTGCGGTTCCCCCGGTGGCCACGATATGAAAACCGAGGGCGGCGATGGCGTGGGCGACCGGGGCGATGGCGGCCTTGTCGCCGTCTTTGACGGAGATGAAGACGGTGCCGTTGGGCGGCAGCGTGACCCCGGCGCCGAGCTGCGCTTTCAGGAAAGCCCGGGCAAAGTCGCTGTCCAGGCCCATGACCTCGCCGGTCGAGCGCATTTCCGGGCCCAGCATCACGTCCACCCCGGGGAAGCGGGCAAAGGGGAAGACCGCCTCTTTCACCGCGACATGGTCGTTTTTGCCCCTGGTCAGGTCGAAATCGGACAGTTTCTCGCCGGCCATCACCCGGGCGGCGATCTTGGCGATGGGCAGGCCGGTCGCCTTGGCGACGAAGGGAACGGTGCGGCTGGCCCGGGGGTTCACCTCCAGGATGTAGATATCCTCGTCCTGGACTGCGAACTGCACGTTCATCAGGCCGACAACCCCCAGCGCATGGGCCAACTGTTCGGTCTGGCGGCCGATTTCGGCGACCAGGGCCGGGTCCAGGGTGTGCGGCGGCAGGGAGCAGGCCGAATCGCCGGAATGAATGCCGGCCTCTTCGATATGCTCCATCACTCCGGCGATGAAGACCGCTTCGCCGTCGGCGAGCGCATCGACATCCACCTCGATGGCGTCGCGCAGATAGCTGTCGATCAGGACCGGGTTGCGGCCCGAAACCTTCACCGCCGTGGCGATGTAGCGTTCAAGCTGGGCCTGTTCGTGGACGATCTCCATGGCGCGGCCGCCCAGCACGTAGGACGGGCGGATCAGGACCGGATAGCCGATGCGATCCGCCACCGCGAGGGCCTCCTCGCGCGATGTCGCTGTGCCGTTGGGTGGCTGGCGCAGGCCCAGGTCGTTGAGCAGGACCTGAAAACGCCGGCGGTCCTCCGCCAGATCGATGGCGTCGGGCGAGGTGCCGAGGATCGGAATGCCCGCGGCCTCCAGGGCGTGGGAAAGCTTCAGGGGCGTCTGCCCGCCGAGTTGCACGATCACACCCTTAAGGGTGCCGCGGCTCTGTTCGCGGCGCGCGATGCCGATCACGTCCTCGGCGGTCAGCGGCTCGAAATAGAGACGGTCGGAGGTGTCGTAGTCGGTCGACACGGTTTCCGGATTGCAGTTGACCATGATCGTCTCATAGCCGGCCTCGGCAAGCGCGTAGGCGGCGTGAACGCAGCAGTAGTCGAATTCGATCCCCTGGCCGATGCGGTTGGGTCCGCCGCCCAGGATCATCACCTTGTCGCGCTCACTGGGGTCGGCTTCGCATTCGGCGGGGCGGTAGCCTTCCGGTCCCTCATGGCCCCCTTCGTAGGTGGCGTACATGTAGGGCGTGATGGAGGGGAACTCACCAGCGCAGGTGTCGATGCGTTTGTAGACGGCCACGACATCGCTGGCGCGGCGCTGTTCGGCGACAGCGGCTTCCTGCGTGCCGGCCAGCTCGGCCAGGCGGGCATCGGAAAAGCCGAGCTGCTTCACCGCCAGCCAGCCCGCGCGGTCGACCGGCAGGCCGTGGTCGCGCACAGCCTGTTCGGCGGCAACGAGTTCGACGACCCGTTCCAGGAACCAGGGATCGAAGTGCGTCGTCTCCTGGATTTCCTCCAGGCTCAGGCCGTGGCGCAGGGCCTGGGCGATGGTCAGCAGGCGGTCGGGCCGCGGCGCCGCCAGCGCCGTGCGGATGGCGTCGCGGTCGACCTTGCCGTCGCTGGTCAGGGCACCGGGGATATCGACCTCGTTCAGGCCGGTCAGGCCGGTTTCCATGGAGCGCAGGGCTTTTTGCAGCGACTCGGCAAAGCAGCGGCCGATGGCCATGGCCTCACCGACCGATTTCATCGAGGTGGTGAGATGGGGCACGGCGCCGGGAAACTTCTCGAAGGTGAAGCGCGGCATCTTGGTGACGACATAGTCGATGGTCGGCTCGAAAGAGGCCGGGGTCACCTTGGTGATGTCGTTGTCCAGCTCGTCCAGGGTGTAGCCGACGGCCAGCTTGGCGGCGATCTTGGCGATGGGAAAGCCGGTCGCCTTGGACGCCAGCGCCGAGGAGCGCGAGACCCGTGGGTTCATCTCGATGATCACCAACTCGCCGTCATCGGGGTTGATGGCGAACTGCACGTTGGAGCCGCCGGTGTCGACGCCGATTTCCCGCAGCACCGCGATCGAGGCGTCGCGCAGGATCTGGTATTCCTTGTCGGTCAGGGTCAGCGCCGGGGCGACGGTCACCGAATCGCCGGTGTGGATACCCATGGGGTCGACGTTTTCGATCGAGCAGATGATGATGCAGTTGTCCGCGCAGTCGCGGACCACCTCCATCTCGTATTCCTTCCATCCGAGGACCGACTGTTCGATCAGAACCTCGCTGGTGGGTGAGGCGCGCAGGCCGCCCTTGACGATCTCCTCGAACTCATCGGGGTTGTAGGCAATGCCGCCGCCGGTGCCGCCCAGGGTGAAGGAGGGCCGGATGATCGCCGGCAGCCCGACCTTGGGCAGCGCCTCGGCGGCCGCCTCGAAGGAATTGACGAGGTGGGAGCGCGGCGACTTCAGGCCGATCTTGTCCATCGCCTCGCGGAAGCGCTGGCGGTCTTCGGCCTTGTCGATGACGTCGCCCTTGGCGCCGATCATCTCGACCCCGAACTTTTCCAGGGTGCCGTCGCGGTCGAGCGCCAGGCCGGTGTTGAGCGCGGTCTGCCCGCCCATGGTCGGCAGCAGCGCGTCGGGCCGCTCGCGCTCGATCACCTTGGCGACCATGGCCGGGGTGATCGGCTCCACATAGGTGGCGTCGGCCAGGTCCGGGTCGGTCATGATGGTGGCGGGGTTGGAGTTCACCAGGATCACCCGGTAGCCCTCCTCCTTCAGCGCCTTGCAGGCCTGCGCTCCGGAATAATCGAACTCGCAGGCCTGGCCGATAACGATCGGCCCGGCCCCGATGATGAGGATGGATTTGATGTCAGTGCGCTTGGGCATTCTTTGGCTTGGCGGCTTTCTCTGCTTCGATCATGTCGACGAAGCGTTGGAAAAGGTAATGGCTGTCCTGCGGGCCGGGTGAGGCCTCAGGGTGGTACTGCACGGAAAAGATCGGCCGGCCGGTAACGCGCAGGCCCTCGTTGGAGCGGTCGAAGAGCGAGACATGGCTCTCCTCGATGCCCTTGGGCAGGCTGTCGGCCAATACCTGGAAGCCGTGGTTCTGGCTGGTGATCTCCACCCGGCCGGTCTCCAGGTCCTTCACCGGATGGTTGGCGCCGCGATGGCCCAGGTGCATTTTTTCCGTCCGCGCCCCCAGCGCCAGGGCGAGGATCTGATGGCCCAGGCAGATGCCGAAGATCGGCAGGCCGCTGTCCATCAGCGCCTTGACCGTCGGCACGGCGTAGACGCCGGTCGCCGCCGGGTCGCCCGGGCCGTTGGAGAGGAAGATGCCGTCGGGATCGTGGCCCAGAATGTCCTCGGCCGAGGCGTCGGCCGGCACCACCGTGACGTCGCAGCCCAAGCTCGCCAGGCAGCGCAGGATGTTGTGCTTGGCGCCGAAGTCGACGGCGACGACGCGGTGCCTTGCCTGGCCCAGGTCGCCGTAGCCCCGGCCCAGCGCCCAGTTGGTCTGCGACCATTTGTAGGTCTGCCGGCAGGAGACTTCGGCGGCGAGGTCCATGCCCTCCAGCCCCGGCCAGTCGGCGGCCCGGCCCTGCAAGGCGGCGACATCGGCCGTATTTTCGTTGTCCGCGAAGTGCACGATGCAGCCCTTGGGCGCGCCCAGTTCACGGATACGCCGGGTGATCGCCCGGGTATCGACTCCGGCCAGGCCCACCAGATTGTGGGATTTCAGCCAGGTATCCAGATGCTGGGCGGCGCGCCAGCTCGACGGCTCGGTCACTGCGGCGCGCAGCACCAGCCCGCGCACGGCGGGGGTCTTCGTTTCAATGTCCTCGGCATTGGTGCCGACGTTGCCGATATGGGGAAAAGTGAAGGTGATGATCTGCCCGGCATAGGAAGGATCGGTGGCGATCTCCTGATAGCCGGTCATCGAGGTGTTGAAGCAGACCTCGCCCACCGCATGGCCGGTTGCGCCCAGCCCCTTGCCGCGGAACAGGGTGCCGTCGGCCAAAACCAGCGCGGCCTCGCCGAAACCGGGCTTTGGCGCAGCAAATTGCGGCCCGTCCTGACCGGACGGGTTGGAACTGGATTTGACAGCCTTCATGAAGCGGATCCTCGAACGCAGGCGGCCTGATGTTTAAGGGAAAGGCCCTGCTTGGTCAAGCCTTACCAAAAGTCCATAATTGATATTTTTCAATAACTTAGCTTGCCACAACGGTTTTGCCATTTCGGATCAATTGAGCTAACCTCCCGCGCCTTGCGAGGTAGAGGGAAAACCATCCAATGTTGCGCACCCGTCTGAGTGACGCCCTGAAAGACTCGATGAAGGCCAAGGAGGAGTGTGCCACCTCCACCCTGCGCCTGATTCTGGCGGCGTTGAAAGATCGCGATATCGCCGAGCGTGGCAAGGGCAACGGCGACGGTGTCGGCGACGAGGCCATTCTGGAGATGCTTCAGAAGATGGTCCGCCAGCGCCATGATTCCATTGAAATGTATACCAAGGGCAAGCGCGAGGAACTGGCCAAGCGCGAGGCCGACGAGATCGAGGTGATCGAGCGCTTCCTGCCCAAGCAGATGGACGAGATGGACATGCGCGCGGCCATCGAAGGGGTGATTACCGAGCTTGAGGCCGCCAGCGTCAAGGACATGGGCCGGGTCATGGGCACCCTGAAGGAGCGCTTCCCCGGCCGCATGGACTTCGGCAAGGCCAGCGGCATCGTGAAGGAAGCCTTGGTCTGAGTTTGCCGCCTTCCTGGCCGCTTCTGCGCCCGGCCTGCGAAGCGGATCGGCCGGCCTGTGCGCAGATCTACCGCGAAGCCCGCCGCGCCGCCTTCCACTGGGACCCGAGGGAGTACGATCTGGCGGAGTTTGCCGGCTCCTCCTACGGCGAGAAGCTCTGGGTCGCCGAGGATGAAGAGGGCGGTATTCTGGCCTTCGCATCGGTCTGGGAAGCGCCGGACTACTGGTTCCTGCACAATCTTTTCGTGAGTCCGGCGCATCAGCAAAAGGGTATCGGCCGGGCGCTTCTGGTTCATGTTCTGGCGGCCATCGGCCGGCCGGTCGAACTGAAGACCGACGCGCCCAACCTTGTCGCAAAGCGCCTTTACGAGGGTTTCGGCTTTCAAGTCGTCGAGGAAAGCGCCAGCGACCCGGTTTCCTGGCTGAAGATGCGGCTGGCGTAGGTGCTGCTTGAGCGCGCGCTGGGCTTATCCCCGTTCTTCAGACGTAACCCACAGGCTTTCCACAGTTTATGCACGCTTTCAGCCCCAGATATGGCAGCGGGCGGCACTTTTCTTATTTGTCGGCAACCCGCCGATCTTTGATAGTCTGGTGGACCCGGCGCTTGGAGTCCCCGATTTCGGTCTGCATCCGACGTTGAACCGGGCTCTTCGCCGTAGACTCTGAATATCTCTCGTATAGGCATTGGGTGCCCATGGCTTTCCCGCCTGAATTTCTTGATGAACTGCGCAACCGCCTGACCCTTTCGGAGGTGGTCGGGCGCAAGGTGAAGCTGATCAAGCGCGGGCGCGAACACAGCGGCCTCTGCCCCTTCCACAACGAGAAGTCGCCCTCCTTCACGGTCAGCGACGAGAAGGGCTTTTACCACTGCTTCGGCTGCGGCGTGCACGGCAGCGCCTTTGATTTCGTGATGAACACCGAGGGCTTGAGCTTTCCGGAAACTGTCGAGCGCCTGGCCGGTCAGGCCGGGATGACGGTGCCCCAGGACAGTCCGCAGGACCGGGCCCGGGCCGAAAAGCGCGCCGGGCTGATCGACGTGCTGGAAGCCGCCGCGGCCTGGTTCGAGGAGCAACTGGCCAGCCAGGCCGGGCGCGAGGCGCGTGACTATCTGCAAGGCCGGGGCCTGGCGCCGCAGACCGTGGCGGCCTTTCGCCTGGGCTTTGCCCCGCGTGAGCGCGGGGCGCTGGCCAAGGCCCTGCGGGCCCGCGGAATCACCGTGGATCAGCTTCTGGAAGCCGGGCTGGTGAAGCGCAATGAGGCCGAGGCCGCCGGCGCCGACGACCAACTGCGCGACTACTTTTTTCACCGGGTTATCTTTCCCATCACCGACCGGCGCGGGCGGGTCATCGCCTTTGGCGGCCGGGCGCTGGGCGAGTCCAAGGCCAAGTACCTGAACTCGCCGGAAACCGCGCTGTTTCACAAGGGCCGGGAGCTCTACAACCTGGCCCGCGCCCGCAAGGCCGCCCACGACAGCGGCGAGCTGCTGGTGACCGAGGGCTATATGGACGTGATCGCCCTGGCCGAGGGCGGTTTTCCGGCGGCGGTCGCTCCCCTGGGCACCGCGGTTACCGAGGACCAGATTACCGCGCTCTGGCGGCTGGTGCCCGAGCCGACGCTCTGTTTCGATGGCGATACGGCCGGGCAGCGGGCGGCGTTTCGCGCTGCCGAGCGGGCCATGCCCCTGCTGCAGGCCGGCAAGAGCCTGCGGTTTGCGCTTCTGCCGTCAGGCGAAGACCCGGACAGCCTGCTCCGCAGCCAGGGCGTGGCAGCGCTTCGCACGGTTCTGGAAGCGGCCCAGCCGCTGGCGGAGATGGTCTGGCGTAAGGCAACCGAAGGGCAGCCCAGCGACACGCCGGAGCGCCGCGCGGCCATCCGTGCCGCGTTACGCGACCAGGTGAAGGCAATTCGCGACCCTGAGTTGCGGGAAGACTACCGGCAGGAGATGGATCGCCGTTTCGCCGAGGCTTTCAGCTTTGCCGGCAGCACTCAGGGAGGCGGCCAAAGGCGGGACTGGCGGCCCGGCGGGCGCAATCAGGGGCGCAGAGGGCCGGGAAGAGGCGGCTGGGGTGCGCGGAACTGGGGGCCGCCCGAGGCACCGGCCAAGCATCGCGGACCGGCTGATTTGTTAAAACCGCAGCGAACCGAGCAACTGCTCCTTGCCACGCTGATCAATCACAACAAATTATTAACTGAGTTCGTCGAGACTCTCGTGGGCATCGATTTCGTCAGTGAAGGCCTGAATGACCTGCGGCAGGCGCTTATAGATTGCTTTGCGCGCTATCCGGAGCTTGACAGTGAAGGTGTGAAATGCCACCTGTCGGAACAGGGGTATTCCGGAGTTTTGGCTGGCTTGCTGGCTTCGGAGGTATATGTTCACGGCAGGTTTGCCCGTCCCGACGCCTCAGCGGAGGTGGCGCGGCAATCCGTGTTGCACATTTTAGGGGTGTTGCGTGAGCGTCAGTCGGTACCCCAGCTTGCGGAGGAGACCCTGGCCCTGGCGACGGACATGACGGCGGATCAGTTGAAACGGGTCCAGGCTCGGCAGAAATTGCGGCTTGAGGAAGATGGACGAAAAGTGGATTTGGATCACTTCGAGACCATGCTTCAAAGGGCCGCCGATAAGGCAGAATCTTAAGAACGACGGCGTGGCGGCAGGGTTTTGATGAGCCCGGCCCCTTTTGAGCGCCCTGACTATGGCATCTGAGGTAGTGGGCTGAATGGCGACTAAGGCTAATGAGAACGCTGAAACGGCGGAATCGCGTGAGGAATCACCCGACGGACCGCTGATGGATTCGATGTCCGCGGCGGTCAAGAAGATGATCGCGAAGGCGAAGGAACGCGGCTACGTCACGTATGACGAATTGAATGCCGTGCTGCCGCCGGACCAGATGTCTTCCGAGCAGATCGAGGACACCATGTCCCTGCTGTCGGAGATGGGTATCACCGTCATCGAGAGTGAGGAGCAGGAGGAAGCCGCCCCCGAGGCCGATGCCAAGGAAGGCAGTGCCTCCGCTTCAGGCAATCTGAACGACGACGATATCGGCCGCACCGACGATCCGGTACGCATGTATCTGCGTGAAATGGGTTCGGTGGAACTGCTGTCGCGCGAGGGCGAAATCGCCATCGCCAAGCGCATCGAAGCCGGCCGCGAAAAGATGATCGGCGGCATCTGCGAGAGCCCCCTGACCATCCGGGCGCTGCTGGTCTGGCGCCAGGCGCTGATCGAGGGCCGCATCCTGTTGCGCGACATCATCGACCTGGACGCCACTTACGGCGGCGGGCCGACCGAGGACGCCATGAACCAGGCGGTCACCGAGATCGCCGGGATGGAAGAGGCGCCCGAAGACGAGGCCAAGAACAAGGCCGAGAAAGAGAAGAAAGAGGCTGAGGCCGAGTCCGAGGCCAAAACGTCCGGCACGGCTGCCGCGACCAATGGTGCGACGCCCCCCGCGGAAGGCGATGGCGAGGCCAAGGCCGACGGCGAGACCAAGGCCGAGGGCGAGGAAGACGACGACGACGAGGAGGACAACTCCATCTCGTTGGCGGCCATGGAAGCCGTGCTGCTGCCCCAGGTGCTCGACACCTTCGACGATATCTCGAAGACCTGGAAGAAGATCGCCAAGGTCCAGGAACGCCGTCTAGCCGCCCTGCAGAAGGGCGAGAAGACGACGCCGCAGACCGAAAAGCGCTATGAGAAACTGACCCAGGAACTGGTCGAGCTGATGGAGGGCGTGCACTTCAACAATGCGCGCATCGAGCAGCTGGTCGATCAGCTCTACGGCCTGAACCGGCGCCTGCTCGGTTTCGAGGGCAAGATGCTGCGCATGGCCGAACGCTCCGGCGTCAAGCGCCAGGATTTCCTCGATCATTACTTCGGGCGTGAGCTGGACCCGCGCTGGGTCAGCCGGGTGAAGCGTTTGGCCGGCAAGGGCTGGGCCAAGTTCGCCGAGCGTTACGGCGAAGAGGTGAAGGGGATCCGCAAAGAGGTTTCCGAGATCGCCGATGAGAGCGAACTGCCGATCGGCGAGTTCCGCCGCATCGTGAAGACGGTGCAGACCGGCGAGAAGGAAGCCAGCAAGGCCAAGACCGAGATGGTCGAAGCCAACCTGCGTCTGGTGATCTCCATCGCCAAGAAGTACACCAACCGCGGCCTGCAGTTCCTCGACCTCATTCAGGAAGGCAACATCGGCCTGATGAAGGCGGTCGATAAGTTCGAGTACCGCCGCGGTTACAAGTTCTCAACCTACGCCACCTGGTGGATCCGTCAGGCGATCACCCGTTCGATCGCCGATCAGGCGCGCACCATCCGTATCCCGGTGCACATGATCGAGACGATCAACAAGCTGGTGCGCACCAGCCGCCAGATGCTGCACGAGATCGGCCGCGAGCCGACCCCGGAAGAGCTCGCCGAACGGCTGGTCATGCCGCTGGAAAAGGTGCGCAAGGTCCTGAAGATCGCCAAGGAGCCGATCTCCCTGGAGACGCCCATCGGCGACGAGGAAGACAGCCACCTGGGCGACTTCATCGAGGACAAGAACGCGGTCATTCCCCTGGACGCGGCGATCCAGTCCAACCTGCGCGAGACCACGACCCGGGTGCTGGCCAGCCTGACGCCGCGCGAGGAGCGCGTGCTGCGCATGCGTTTCGGCATCGGCATGAACACCGATCACACCCTCGAAGAGGTGGGGCAGCAGTTCTCGGTCACCCGCGAGCGTATCCGCCAGATCGAGGCCAAGGCGCTCAGGAAACTGAAGCACCCCAGCCGCAGCCGCAAACTGCGCTCATTTTTGGATACTTAGAGTTCAGTCAGTACAGAGTTATTTCGAGAAAGGGCCGTCCTTCGGGGCGGCCCTTTTCGCTGGACGGCGCTGCTGGACAGCGAGCCTTGCCATCCATGGCGTTCACTTTTCGCGGCGCTGACCGTCGGGGCTCAATGCCAATCGTCGGGCGACACCACAGGCGCCAGAACGATTGCCGCGATGACCAGAGCGCCGGCAAGGACTTGCGACAGCCCGATCGGTTCGTTGAATGCCAGCCAACCGATCGCGAACATGGTCGGAAGCTCCATGGATCCCGCCATGGAGGTGCGGCCCGCACCGACCAAGGGGGCAGCGGCAGCAAACAACAGGTTCGGCAGCAGCGCCGTCACTACCGAGATGCCAAGAATGAGCATCCACTGACCTGCCTCGCGCGGAATCACCGCGCCGGGCTCCAGGCTTAAGATCAGCGGAAGGAGTCCGAGAACTGCGCCGAGGGAAAAGCCGGCGGCGCGCTCCAAGGCGGAAAGCCTTCGCAGCCTGCTGGCCAATACGCAAATCGCAAATCCGAACGACAAGGGCGCAGTAAGGCATGCAAGCGCTGCCCATAGGGTTTTTGGCGCGAGAGCGGCAGGAGAGAGCGCGATGAACGCGGCTGCCAAAATCAACATCCCGGCGCTGACGGCGCGAAGGGTGAGTTGTTGTTTCAGCCAAAGCCAGGCGATCAGCAGCGTGAAAAGGGGATAGGTCATGTAGATCACGCCGACCGTGGAGACGGGAGCGGCTTTGAGAGCTTCGACATAACCAATCCATCCCAGGCCAACCGCAATGCCGGAGCCGATGGCCCAGAACGTCGCTTTGCGCTTCTCGTGCGAGAACCTGAGAAAGATCAGGAGAATCAAGGCCGACGTCAGAAACCTGAAAAACGCTATGGCTGACGATGCAAGGCCGGCCTCCGAGAGCCCTTTCGCAAACCAGGGTGCCAAGCCGAAACAGACGGCGGAAAAGACAATGACCAGAGTTGCTGACTGCGCGCCCATGGCCTTTTGAGAACGAGCAGGTGACATTGGCGTGGGGCTCGATCGGCTTCGTGAACCGCTAAAGACATAAGCGGTTTTAGCCGGTTCAAATATTGAGGGTAGCATCCAGAATTTAGACAACCGCCGCCGATGGCAACCCTTTTTCCTTGCTTCGGTTTGCGACGCCGCTAGCCTTCGCATCCATGGAATTCGTCTTTCTCGGTACCGGTTGCCCGGTGGTCTCCACGGAGCGCTACGGGCCGGCGCAGCTGATCCTGAGTGACGGCACCGCGGTGCTGGTCGACTGCGGCTCCGGCGTGACCCAACGCCTGCTTGCCGCCGGCACGCCGGGGCGCGATCTCGACGCGCTGCTACTGACCCATCTGCATTCCGATCACCTGGTCGATCTCTATCAGCTTATCGTTTCCTCCTGGCACCAGGGGCGCGACCGGCCGCTGCCGATCTACGGACCGCCGGGCACAAAGCGCTATGTCGAGGGGCTGATGACACTCTGGGAGCCGGAGTTGAGCCAGCGCATCGCCCACGAGAAGCGCCCCTCGACGGCTGCGCTGAAGGTGGCGGTAACTGAGATCGCCGCCGATGAGGTTTTGAGCCTCGGCGGACTGCGCGTCACCGTCGTGCCGGTCGACCATCAGCCGGTGCGCCATGCCTTTGGCTTTGTCTTTGAAGGCGGCGGCAAGAAGCTGGCGATCTCCGGCGATACCCGGCGTTGCCCGGCCCTGATCGAGGCGGCCGCAGGTGCGGACCTTCTGGTTCACGAGGTCTTCGTCCATCGCGAGATGCCGGTGGTGCCCGGCGTCCGCTCCGCCGAGACCGTGGCCAACGTGGCGGGCTATCACACGCTCTCCAGCGAGGTCGGCAAGATCGCCGCCGAGGCCGGCGCAGCCTGCCTGGCGCTGACCCACTTCGTGCCGCCGGCCTGCGACCGTCAGGCGCTGCTCGACGAGGTGGCGGCGGACTTTGCCGGTCCGGTTGTTCTGGGTGAGGACCTGATGCGCATCGACCTGATGAGGGCCTGCGTGAACCACGGCAACGCGGTCGTCTCTTTAGGGGGAGGCGTTAAGCGAAGCCATTGATTTTTCTGGCCGAGTCCCAAGATCTAGATCAATCGAACAAGCAGGCTATCCGACAATGAGCATTCAGGCGTCATCTTTGGATGACATGGACCGGGACGTCCTGGCAAAAGCGCTGGCCATACAGAACTGGCTGATCGGCGAAGCCCGGTTCCTGGAGGATCCGGATGATGCGGTGGAAGGATTTGTGCAACGCCTGATCGACGCCGGCGTGCCGCTGGACCGTTTCACCAGCGCCATCCCGACGCTCCATGCAGTGCGGCAGGGTCTTGGGCGCAAATGGGCCCGGGGTGAAGGAATCAAGGTTCTCGAATTTGGCTGGGGCAACGACGAGATCTATGAGGCGAGCCCCTATGCCCTGGCCCACCGGACCCGTGACTGGGTGCAGTTCCGTCTCGCTGAAATCGATGACGGCGCCTTTGGCGTTGTCGCCGAGCTGCGCGCCGGGGGTTACGCTCACTACATCTGCATGCCGGTTTTCTTTCGTGACGGAGCCGAAGGCGGTCTTACCTTTGCGACGCGCCACCCCGAGGGTTTCAGCGCCGCGGACCTGGCCCTGCTGCGCGCCCTTGAAGACTCTGTCGCCATCGTCCTGGACATCAACCGGGTCTGGATTCTGCTGCACGAGACGCTGCGCACCTATGTCGGCGAGGAACCGCAGGCCCGGATCCTCTCCGGCCAGGTGCGGCGCGGCGACGTGGTGCCGATGCGCGCCGCCATCGTCTTTGCCGATATGCGCGGCTTCACCACGCTTTCCTCTGCCCTGACCGTCGAGGAAACCGTGGTCCTGCTGAACCGCTATTTCGACAGTGTCGTGCCGCCTATCGAAGAAGCGGGGGGCGAAGTCCTGAAATACATCGGTGACGGTGTGCTGGCGATCTATGGGGCCGGTGATGACGAGCGGGCGGCCTGCGCCAAGGCCCTGGCGGCGGCGCAGGCGATCGTCAGGCGGGTGGCCGAGGACCAGGCCGAGGTGCCGGCGGCTTTGCGTTTCGACATCAAGGTGGCGCTCCATTTCGGTGAGGTCGCCTATGGCAACATCGGATCGGGCGCGCGTCTGGACTACACGGTCGTGGGCAATGGCGTGAACCTGGCCAGCCGACTGGCCGATCTGGCGGGCATTCTGGGTCATCGCCTGCTGGTGTCGTCCGACTTCGCCGGGCTGCTGCCGGATGTCGGTTTTGCGAGCTGCGGCGAACATCAGTTGCGCGGAGTCGGCAAACCGCAGACCGTGTTTGAGCCGGTTCAGGTTTGAACCGATCCAGGTTTGAATGGGTCTAGCGCGCGGCCTCTGCAAGAACCTCGACGCGGACTTTCGTGACGCCGCTGTCGATGAACGCAAGCTCCCGGGCGGCGGCGCGGGAAAGATCGATGACCCGCCCCTTTATAAAGGGGCCGCGGTCGTTGATGGTCACCACCACCGAGCGTTGGTTCGCCTGATTGATAACCCGGACGCGGGTGCCGAAAGGCAGGCTGCGATGGGCGGCGGTAAGGGCCGCCATATCGAAGCGCGTGCCGCTGGCGGTGAGGCGGCCATGGAAGCGCTTGCCGTACCATGACGCCAGGCCGGTAAAACGCGCGCTCACCGTTTCTTCTTCCCGAGGGGCGGCTCCACTCTTTGCCGATGGCGGCAGCGCGGCAAGCGCCGGTGCCCTATCCGTTTGCGCACCCGGCGCCTTTGGTTCGGTCCGGTTCACGGCGATGCTCTCGGTTGGGTGCTGGATAGAGGCAGACGTCTGCGGCGCGGCGCAGCCGGCCAGAAGGCCGAGCGCCAGCAGGAAGAATCCGGCGGGCAGGCACGACCACGCGTTGCCGCGCCCCGTTTCATGGCGGCTCATTCCCGTTTCACCTCTTTGGGCCGGCGGTTCTGCCGCAAGCCTTATGGGCCTATTCCCAGAAAGGCTTGCCGAGATCGATGGTGTCTTCGTCGGTCAAGGCGCCGGTCAGGCCACCGGCGGCCGCGCCGATAACGGCACCCTGGACAATGGTCAGGCCGGTTACCGCGCCGACGACGGCGCCGGCCCCGGCGCCGATACCGGCACCGCTGAGCCCGCGGTCACCGGTGCTGGAACCACAGGCGGAAAGGGCAAGAGCCGCTGCGGTCATAACAATGGATAAACGAATCATCTAGGTCACCTCGATTTAAATTTCAGAGTCCACGCAGAGTCGACAAAGACCAAATTGCCCCGATCCCCTGATATAGGGGCTGCCAACTTGGGCTTGCCATGTCAAAACTGTGCCCTTAGAACGTTTGTGGGCACGTTCTATTCCCGACTTGCGTAGTATTGTCGGTCTGCTCCAGGAATTACTGGCTGCGGCGGCATCTTGTCTCGATAGGGTTGCGAGAGCACTCGTTTGGCGGGAGCCTTCGCCGGAAGTACTCGAGCAACAACGAGAAGAGCTGGATCGGCGGCTCAGGTTTTCTGTGGGAGGTGTGGGTTCTTGCGACCAGTTGCTTTCGTCAGCATCGTTCGTGCCGCTGATTGTTGCGCCCCGGCCCTGCCGTTGGCGAATGGCCCGCTCCGATGATTCCGCGTATCCTTCTGCTCTGCCTGCTGGGCGCCGTGACGGCCTGTACCGCCCCCAGGGCACCGGTCGTCGGCGATGCCCAGTCCACGACAAGCTCGGCCTATGTTAAGCTGGCCCACGGCAGCCGAAGCGGTCCCCTGTCCGAGAGCTGGAATGACCGGGGAGACGATCTGACGAGCGCTTCTCGTGTGCCCGGGCAGACCACGCTTGCCAGCCTGCCCCGGATACCGCAACCAACCCGTCCGCGCCCGGCGATCCTCTCCGCCGGCCGCCATCTGGAGTGTGTGCCCTATGCGCGCAAGCTCTCCACATTTACCATTCGCGGTGATGCCTGGACCTGGTGGACCAAGGCCAAGGGACAGTACCGCCGTGGTGCGGCGCCGCAGCCCGGTGCGGTCATTGTGCTCAGCAAGACCAAGCGCCTGCGTGCCGGTCATCTGGCCTATGTGGCGGAGGTGCTGAACGAGCGCGAGATCCTGGTGCATCAGGCCAACTGGCTGAACCGGGGCCGTATTCACCGCTATACCCCGGTGCGCGATGTTTCGGAGAACAACGACTGGTCGGTGGTACAGGTCTGGTACACCCCCAGCCAGCGCTACGGCAGTGGGCGTTACCCGGCCTACGGCTTTATCTATCCCAGCGACCGGGACGGCCCGGACATCCGGCAGGCGGCCAACTGACCGCGGCCAACTGAATGGGGCCGTCGTTTTCTGCGGCAAATCGCTTGATCTATGGGCGCCCGGCGGCACAATGGCGCCGGGCCCGTAGTTCAGCGGTTAGAACCCACCGCTCATAACGGTGTTGTCGCAGGTTCGAATCCTGCCGGGCCCACCACTTTCACCCAAATTTCTGAAACCGTCAGTGAGTGCGGATTTCGGGCAATGCGTTCCGCCCAAAGGTGATTGATAGTGAATTCAATACTTAGCCATTGACCTAACTATAATTACTCCATATACTTAGCCATATGGATAACTATATTCCGGCGCTTGACGTCGTATTTCATGCTCTTGCCGATCCAACTCGGCGGGCAGTCATCCACCGATTGGGCTCAGGCGAGGCGACCGTCAGCGAGCTTGCAATCCCCCACAACATGGCGTTGCCGTCTTTCATGAAGCATCTTCAGGTATTGGAGAGTGGCGGCCTGATCAAATCCCATAAGACAGGACGGGTGCGCACCTGCCAAATCGTTCCTTTGAAGCTTGCGGTCGCCGAGACATGGATTTCAAAGGAACGTGCCGTGTGGGAAGGGCGGGCAGAACGGCTTGCTAATTACGTTGAGAACATCGCTTCCGAGAAGAAATAAAAATGGGCAAAACCCGAGACCTCGACCTTACTGTGTTTTGCATCATCAAAGCCCCGCGCTCTGTCGTATGGAAGGCGTGGAAAGAGCCGGAGCATTTCGTGAAATGGTGGGCACCTGCCCCTGTGGTTACGATTTCTAATAAGCACGAATTCTACGCAGGCGGTGGCTTCGATACCACGATGCGCCTTGAAGATGGCACGGTAATGGAGGGCGGCGAAGGCTGTTTTCTAGAAGTGATCGAGAATGAGCGCATTGTGTTCACCGACGCGTTACGGGGCGGTTGGCGACCCAATGAGGAAGCGTTTTTTTCTGCCATCGTCACGCTGGAGGATCATCCCGAAGGGACGAGTTACACCGCAACCGCTCTGCACAAAAACGAGATCGACCGGCAGACGCATGCCGACATGGGCTTTATGGATGGTTGGGGAACCGCCATCAAACAGCTTGGAAAACTAGCGGAAAAGCTTCGATAAGATTCCTTCGTTCGCAGGAACGGTCACGGTTGGTCGGACAATCATCGTTCTTCCAAGGTCGCATTCCATCCCGCCAGAATATCCAAAAAGCGGTTCCAACTTTTTCCAGTTGGGCCCACCATTCCCTTCTTGTTTCTGCGGGTTTTGTTTCTGTAGGCGGGCGCCTGGCTAGAGTAGGTGTTCTTATCGGTTTTTTATCGGGGTCCAATCGTGCCAGCGTCGTTCCAGCCTCTGCCTTTCGCTGCGCCGCTGCCGGACGTCATCATCGTCGGGGGTGGCGTTATCGGCCTGGCCGCGGGGCAGCTGCTCAGCGAGGCGGGCTGCCGGGCCGTGCTGATCGAGAAAGGCGAACCGGCGGGGGCGGCCAGCCGCGGTAACGCCGGCGCCTTCGCCTTCTCCGATATCATGCCGCTGGCCTCACCGGGTATCCTGTTGAAGGCGCCGGGATGGCTGCTCGATCCCTTGGGTCCCCTGGCCATACCGCCCCACCAGTTCCTGACGGTGCTGCCCTGGTTGATCGGGTTTTTCCGCGCCAGCTGGCCGGACCGGGTTCGCGCCGCCGTCGAGGCACAGGCAGCGCTCAACGGGCTGGCGAGGACCGAGATGGACCGTCTGGTCGCGGCGGCGGGTCTGGCGTCTTTCGTCCGCTCCGACGGGTCCCTGCAACTCTATGAGAGCGCGCGCGAATGGAAGGCCTCGCTGCCCGGCTGGGCGCTGCGCGCCGACCACGGGATTGCCTTTGAGCATCTCGATGCCGAGGGCCTGGCGGCCTTGCAGCCGGGCCTTGCCGGGCGTTTCGTCAAGGCCACTTTCGTGCCGGCATGGCAGACCGTCACCGACCCGCGGGACTTCGCCCAGGCGATCGGCGAGGCCGCGCGCCGGCGGGGGCTGACCCTCTGCCGGGGTGAGGTGGCGGCCCTTGAGCCCGATGGCGACGGCGTGACGGCGGTGCTGAGCGACGGTCAACGCATTCGCGCCGGCCATGCCGTGCTGGCGGCGGGGGCCTGGTCGAAGACCCTGGCCGCAGCGCTGGGCGACCCGGTGCCGCTGATCCCTGAGCGCGGCTACAACACCACGCTGCCGCCGGGCGCCTTCGACCTCAGGCGGCAACTGATCTTCGGCGGGCACGGCTTCGTCGTCACGCCGCTTGCCACCGGCATCCGCGTTGGTGGCGCTTCAGAGCTGGCCGGCTTCGAGGCGCCGGTCAATTTCAAGCGCTCAACCCACATGCTGGCCAAGGCGGCAGCCTTTATGCCGGGCAGGGCGGCGTCGAGTGGATGGGTTCGCGCCCGTCGATGCCCGACAGCCTGCCGGTGATCGGGCGCGCGTCCGCTGCGCCACGCGTGGTCTATGCCTTCGGGCACGGTCATCTGGGCCTGACACAGTCGGCCGCGACCGCCCGGCTCGTCACCGATCTGGTTCTTGACCGATCCCCGGCGATCGACCTGTCCCCGTTCCGGGCCGGGCGGTTTTGACCTGTCCGCCCGGCCTGGAGCCGTGTTATGGCTGTTGACCCTTTCAGCCGCATTGATGGACACCTGCCGTAGCCCGATCACGCCTGCCCGTCCGGCACCGCAGCCGTGTGAGAGTTGGTCAGGAAGGAGCATCCCATGAAGATCACCGCCATTCACGCCTATCAGGTCGATCTGCCGCTGAAGGAAGGGCGCTACGCCTGGTCCGACGGCAACTATGTCGATGTGTTCGACTCCACGGTGGTGGCGATCGAGACCGATGCGGGCCTTGCGGGTTATGCCGAATGCTGCCCGCTGGGCTCGACCTATCTGCCGTCCTATCCGCGCGGCGTGCGTGCGGGGCTGCAGGAGATCGCGCCCCGGCTGCTCGGTCTCGATCCCACCGACATCGGCCATGTCAACCGGGTGATGGATATGACGCTGAACGGCCACCCTTACGTGAAGGCGCCGGTCGATATCGCCTGCTGGGACCTGCTGGGAAAAGCCGCGAAGATGCCGCTGGTCAAGCTGTTCGGCGGGTTGGCGCAGAGCGATGTAAAGCTCTACCGCGCCATCTCGCAGGAAGCGCCGGAGACGATGGCCGGGAAGATCGCCGGCTACAAGGCTGAGGGTTACACCAAGTTCCAGCTAAAGGTGGGCGGCAACGCCGACGACGACATCGCGCGCATCTTTGCCTGCCGCGAGATCCTCGATGCCGGCGATATCCTGGTTGCCGATGCCAATACCGGCTGGACACGGCACGAGGCGGCGCGAGTGGTCGATGCGGTCGGCGATCTCGATGTCTATATCGAGCAGCCCTGCGTGACCTACGAGGAATGCCTGTCGATCCGCCGGCGCACGGCGCGGCCCTTTGTGATGGACGAGAACATCACCGATCTCAACATGCTGGTGCGCGCCCTGGCCGACGATGCGATGGATGTCATCAACCTGAAAATCAGCAAGGTCGGCGGCCTTACCAAAGCCCGCGCCATCCGCGACCTCTGCGTGGCCCATGGCATTCCCATGACCATCGAGGATACCTGGGGCGGCGATATCGTCACCGCCGCCATCGCCCATCTCGCCCAGTCGACGCCGGCCGATTTCACTTTCTCCGCGACCGACTTCAATTCCTACGGCACCAAGGCCACCGCCAAGGGCGCGCCGGTCCGCGTCAAGGGCGCGATGCAGGCGCCGACGGGGCCGGGCCTGGGTGTGGAACCGGATTTCACCGTGCTCGGCGACCCGGTGCTTTCCTTCTGACTTGGACATTCATGCGCCGATCCGGTCCGCCTGCCGCTCAGTAGATGACGAGGACGGGGCAGTTCGATGCCGGATCTGCTTCATTGGTGTCCGTTTGGGCTCTGCGCGCTGCTGTCCAGGCAAGCATCGCGCCTGGGGCTCACCCCCCACCCTGGCAGGAAACGTCACGCCCCCCGGGAGACGAACTTCCTTGCTGTCTCGATTCCGGCAATTGCCGCCATGCCTTTGCCCTGGCAGGCAGTAAACCGCGATGCCGAACACTAAACCGAACAACAGTGGATCTGCTCTAGGGTTGCAGCAGGGTCTTGACCTTCTGGGCGACGGCGGCGCCAAGGGTGCGGTTTGTCTCCGCTGTGAAGTGGATGCCGTCGACACCGTCGGTCGAAACCACCGAACCGGCGTCGAAGAAGCTCTCGCCTGCAGCCTCGGCAATCGCCTTGTAGACGCCGGGCAGCGCCTCGCTCTTCGCCAGGCCATCAACGAATATCGGGGCGGCAAGCGGATCGATCGTCTCGCCGAGGGGCGGCGGGCTGATGAGCAGAACCGGCGGCGGGGGGTAATCCGTCCAATCCCATCCCGGCGACTTCTGCACCATGTTGATCAACGCCCCGGCGCCCAGGCCGATCTCGAACGGCGTCCGGTTCAGGTAGGTTTTGGTGTCGTTCGTTCCGAGCAGAATGATGACCAGGTCCAGCGGTTCGTGGGCCGCCAGGGCTGCCGGCAGGTAGTCCGCGCCGTTCAGCTTTGGATCATTGGGATCGTCGATGTTGGTGGTTCGCCCGCTCAGGCCGTCGACAACCAGCTCATAGCCGTCGCCCAGGTTTTCGCCGAGTACCGTTGTCCAGCGATCGGCATGGGGGTGGCGGGTGGTGGGGACGATCGGTGCCACCGGGGTCCAGCCCCAGGTCAGGGAGTCGCCGAAGACAAAGACCCGCTTTATTTTATCCTGGGCAGTCGCTTGCGCGCCGAAAAGCGTCAGCGTCAAGACGAACGCCAAGGTGACCGCCAAAACACCTGACAGTAGCGTGCCTGATTTCCTCATCCTCGTTTCCTCCTCTGGGTTTTCTGTTTACAGGCGAAACGGTGGAGCCTACGGCCCTTCGCTACGACAGCAGGGAGCGGGCGGTGGCTTCGTCGGTGATCAGCGTTGTCGGTTCAAGCAGGCGGATGGATCCGCGCAGCACGGCTGTTTTTTCCGGTCCGCCGGAGATGAGGACACGCTGCGGCGTGCGCTTCAGGCGGTCGATGCTGACGGAGATGGCGCGCTCGTTCACCGGATGGTCGACGAGCTCTCCCTCTTCGTTGATGAAGTTGTAGAGGATGTCGCCGACGGCGCCGGCCTCTATCAGGGAGCGCCGCTCTGCCTCGGACAGATGGCCCACGCGGTAGGATGTCGTCAGCGTCGAGATGCCGCCGACACTCAGAAGGGCGATGTCCAGGCTGTCGGCCATCTCAAAAACCTGGGCGATCCCACAACGCTCCAGCAGGGCATGCTTGGTCTCGGGACTGTCGACCAGCGCGGGCGCGGGCACCAGAAAGCCTTCGCCCTGGAACAGTTCGTTGAACTGCCAGGCAAACTCCGCCGGGTTGAAGCGGCGGGCCTGGGAAATGCCGCCGAGAAGCGAAACGACGCGGAAATCCTCCAGCGTGCGCCCGGTAATGTAAGGCAGCGCGGAATAGAGCGTCCGTCCCCAGCCGACCCCCACGGTGATGCCCGAACGCATGGCCTGCGAGATAAAGGTGCCGGCGACGGCGGCGATTACCGGGGCCGGGTGTACCTCCGTATCGGTGACCGGCGCGACGATTGCCTGATCGATTCCGAAGCGGCTTTCAAGGGCCCTTTCGACCTCGGTAATCTCGACCAGCGGCGCCTTGATGGTGATCTGCACCTCCCGGCGGCGGCGCGCATCGGCCAGCAGCCGAACCACGGTGACTCGGCCAACGCCAAGGATCGAGGCAATCTCGCTTTGTGTGCGTCCCTCGATGAAATACATCCATGTCGCGCGAACCCGCAGACGGTGGCTCGCATCGGGCAGGTTGACCTGCTGTGCGGCCGGTTTCTTGCGACCCTGGGTTTTGTCGTCACGGGCCAAGGGCTGACCTCCTGGGAGAATGTCTCTGGGAGAGTGTCTGCGGTTTTCTAACCGCCGGTCGCCTATCCGGCAACCTCCGGCGGTGGTCTCATACGGGGGCGTGGCTCCTATCTGTGATGCGAAGCATGTCGGAAAGCAAGGCGGCTATATCCTCCGGCGCCTCGCTTTGGGGCATGTGGCCGATATCCTGGAGCAGGTGAAGCGCCACCCGGCCCGGCGCCCGCAGGGCCTGCCGCCAGGGAAAGACGCGGTCCGAACGGCCCCAGATGATTTTGGCCGGGATTTCCAGACGCGACAGCACCGGGTTCAGATCGAAGCTCTGCACCGAGTCCGGAAAGAGAGTATCGGCCAGATCGATCTGATAGGCCCGCAAAGCGGGATCCCGGCGTGCCAGCATGGCGGCGCGCGCGAAACCCTCGTCCGGCGGTTGGGCGCCGCCGGTCAACTGCGCCAGCCAGGGGGCGAGGCTTTCACGGCGGCTGGCGCGGGCGATGCCGGTGAGGATCGCCCCATCGACCTCGGGGCCCAGCCCGGCCGGGGCGATCAGGGTGAGGGAGGCGATCCGCCGGGCGCGCACGTCTGCGAGCGCCAGCGCCAGGGCCGCGCCCAGGGAATGGCCGACCAGATGAGCCTGGTCGATGTCCTCAAGGTCGAAGGCTTCGACCACGCTGCGCGCCAGCCGGCGAAAGGAGTCAATCTGCCGGCGCGGTGATTTCCCATGGCCCGGCAGGTCGAGCTTCAACACCGGATGGCCGGCCGGAAGGTGGGGCTCCACTGGCTGCCAGGTTGCCGAGTCGCCGGCAAAGCCGTGGATCATGAAGAGAGGCGCGCCGTCGCCCGTGCCTGAGCGATGAACCTTCAGCGGCCCGGCCTCGGCCTGCCATGTTAGCGGCCTGTGCGCGACGGTGCCGCCCGTTCTCGTCTCCAGAGCTTGCGCCTCTACGTCGGCAGCGGCGATGCGGCCGCGCGGTCCCGATCCGGCGATGCCGGAGAGATCGAGGGCGTGGTCCCGCGCCAGCCGGCGCGCCCGCGGCGTGGCGCGCGCTTTGCCTTGCCGGTCCGCTGTGCGGGCGACGTGGTCAGCCGCGGCCGGCGCCGGCGTCACCGCTACGGCGGCGGTCGCGTCGTTTGCGGGGAGGGCGGTATTCCCGCCATCGTCGCTTTCCGGCGGGGGCCCGACGGCCTCGCCCGGCGCGTAGATCCAGGCGACCGGCTTGCCGATGGCCACTTCCGTGCCGATGCCGGCCAGGATGTTGTGGAGCCGTCCGCTGGCGGGGCTTTCCACTTCCATGGCCGCCTTGTCGGTTTCGATATCGAACAGGGGATCGCCGGCTTTTACTTCCGCCCCTTCGTCGGCATGCCAGGCCGCGATCGTGCCGCTGGACATGTCCATGTCCACCTTGGGCATGATGACCTCGACGGGCATGTCAGGTCACGCCGCGGACGAGGTTCCGGACGGCGTCGAGAATATCCGGCACCTGGGGGACCGCCGCTTTTTCAAGTTCGGGGTTATAGGGGATCGGCACCTCGGCGCCGCCCAGACGGATGATCGGCGCGTCGAGGTAATCGAAGGCTTCGCTCTCGGCGATGGCGGCGCTCACCTCGGCGCCGATGCCCAGCGTCGTGGTGCCCTCATAGACGACGACCAGCCGCGATGTCCTGGCCACGCTTTCGATGACGGTCGCCCGGTCCATCGGCCGGATCGTGCGCAGGTCGATCACCTCGGCCTCGATGTCTTCGCCTGCCAGCGTTTCCGCCGCTGCAAGGGCACGCTGGACCATGATCGAGGTCGCCACGATGGTGACGTCCCTGCCGGGGCGGCAGACATTGGCCTTGCCGATGGGGACGGTGTAGTGGCCCTCGGGCACGGGCCCTTTCATCTTGTAGAGCAGCTTGTGCTCGAACAGCATGACCGGGTTCGGGTCATCCAGGGCCGCGAGCAGCAGGCCCTTGGCATCGTGGGGCGTGGCGGCCTGGGCCACCTTCAGGCCGGGCACGTGGCCGAACCAGGCCTCCAGGCTCTGGCTGTGCTGGGCCGCCGCCCCGGTGCCGGAGCCGGCGGGAAAGCGCATCACCAGGGGCACCGAAACCGTGCCGCCGAGCATGAAGCGCAGCTTGGCCGCCTGGTTGACGATCTGATCCATCGCCAGGGTCGCAAAGTCCGAGAACTGGAATTCGTAGATCGGCCGCAGGCCGGTCAGCGCCGCGCCGACAGCCACCCCGGCGCCGCCGAGCTCGGAGATCGGAGTGTCCATCACCCGGTCCTCGCCGAAACGCTGGACCAGATCGCCGGTCACCTGGAAGGCGCCGCCGTAGATGCCGATATCCTCGCCCATCAGGATGACCCGGTCATCGGTCTCCAGGGCCACGGCAAGGGCGTCGCGGATCGCCTCGGCGTAGCTCAGTTCGCGGACCGCGGGCTCCAGGGTGGGGGCTTGTACGTTCACGCCGGCACCCCCGCAGAGTCATCTGGTGCAGAGTCCGGGGCGTAGACATCCCGGGCCAGCGCTGCCGGATCGGGACCCGGGCTGGTCTTGGCGAACTCGATTGCCTCTGTAATCTCGCGGGTAGCCCCCCGCTCGATGGCCGCCACCGCGTCCGCATCGGCGATCCCATGCTCGCCCAACAGCGTGGCGAAGCGGCTGATCGGATCGCGCGCCACCCAGGAGTCGATTTCCTCCTTGCTGCGGTAGCGGTTCCGGTCGGACTTGGAGTGCCCGCGCCAACGGTAAGTGACGGACTCGATCAGGCTGGGCCCTTCGCCGGCCCGGGCCCGCTCGACCGCGGCATGGCCGGCCTCGGTCACGGCAGAGAAATCGTTGCCGTCGACGGTGATGCCCGGCATGGCATAGGCCGCCGCCCGCTCCGCCACCCGGGGCTGGGCGCTCGATCTTTCGGTGGAGGTCGACATGCCGTAGTGATTGTTCTCGCAGGCGAAGATGACCGGCAGCTTCCAGACCGAGGCCATATTGAGCGCTTCGTGAAAGGCGCCTTCGTTCACCGCGCCGTCGCCGAAGAAGCTCATCACCACCGATCCCGGGTTAAGCCGCTTTGCCGAGAGCGCCGCGCCCACTGCAATAGGAATGCCGCCGGCGACGATGCCGTTGGCGCCGAGATTGCCCTTGGCGACGTCGGCGATGTGCATGGAACCGCCGCGGCCGCCGCAATAGCCGGTTTCCTTGCCGAAAAACTCGGCGTACATGCGCCCGACCTCGGCGCCTTTAGCGATACAATGGCCATGGCCGCGATGGGTCGAGGTGATCTTGTCGTCGTCCGTCAGCGCCATGCAGAGGCCGACCGCGCTGGCCTCCTGGCCGATGGACAGATGCATCGTGCCGTGGATCAGCCCTCTGACGTAGCAATCCTCGGCGCCCTCTTCGAACTGCCGAATCAGGACCATCTTGCGCAGGGCTTCGCGCAGCGCTTCCGGTTTGTGATGGCGAATGGCAAAGGGCGCATTCGCCGGTGGGCTTGCCAGCATCGGGGGTCAGGCTCCCTGGTGTGCCGCCAGGAGTTCATCCTGGCGTGCCCTCAGCGCCACGATCTTGGCGCCTTCGGGCGGTGCGGCATTGTCATAGGTGATCAGCGCGCCCTTGCTGATCGGGGCCGTGACCTTGCCGTCGGCCAGCAGACCGCAGGGAATGGCGCGTTCGGCCCGGGCTTGCTCCGCCCGCATGATCCAGGCGCGGTAGCAGTACTCGCCGATGGCATCCAGGGCCTCGCCCGGCGCCAGATCGCGCTTTGCCACCGCACAGACCTCCGCCACCGGGCGGTCGAGCGGCACCATGTCGGCCTTGCCGTAAAGCACGGCGCGGGCGCAGGTCAGCGGCACCTCAAGGGAGGTCAGGTGATAGGGACGGATGAAAGTGAAGTAGGGGCCGTCGCCCAGCTTCAGATCGGTCATGCGTTCGGAGAGCCGCGGATGAGACATATCGGCGATCACGAAAACGCCCGGCGCCACGCCGGCGCCGATGGAGTAATCCACCCGGCCGATATCGGAAAGCACGCCGCCGTCCTTTTCCGGAACCAATACCTTGGAGAGTTGTTCCTTGGTGGCGGCGGGGCCGTGCAGGCCGGGGCGGTCGGGCACCAGGCCGGTGGCGTTGGCGATCGCCGCCATCTCCACCATGGTCTTCGACCCGTCGATGAATTCCACCAGCATGCGCGCGCTCATGTTCCGGCGCTCGGCTTCTTCGAGATAGTCGTCCGGTACCGCATCGATGTTCAGCGGGTTGTTCTTGCCCTTGCCGGCGCAGACGATGGGATGACCCATGGCCGAGACGAACTCGATCAGCTCGATGCAGGAGGAGGGCTCATCACCGGCGCCGAGGGTGTAGACCACGCCAAGCCGGTCGGCTTCAGCCTTCAGGTAGGCGCCGATGGTGACGTCGGCTTCGACGTTCATCATCACCAGGTGCTTGCCGTTCTCCATCGCCGACAGGCCGATTTCGGCCCCAACAGCGGGCACGCCGGTGGCGTCGATCACCACGTCGATCAACCCGCTTCCCACCACCGCCGAAGCATCGGCGGTAACGGCGATCTGATCCGCCTCCATGGCGGCGTTCAACTGATCGGGCGTTGCGGCTTCCTTGGCCCGCCCCTCGCCGTTGTAGGCGATCTCGACCGCCTTCAGGGCGCCCGGCACGTTCAGCTCGGCGATGGCGCCGATGCGGATGCCCGGCATGTGGGCCACCTGGGTCACGATGTCCGTACCCATCTCACCCGATCCCACAAGCCCGATGCGGACCGGCCGGCCCGATTCGGCCCGCGCGACAAGGTCCTTGGCGAGGCCGGTCAGTACAACATTCGTGGGCAAGGGAGCATCTCCTTCAATCGGCTGGTGGGAAAACTCTAATGAACATCTGTTTTATCGTCAATACGCATGTTCGAGGCATGCAGGCTGCGAAAGCTACAAATTCCTTGACAACAGCGAATGGCACGTGAACATTTGAATGAATAGAAATAACATTGTTCAACGATAAAGGGGAGGAAATCGAAGCCAATGACTCCGAAAACCCTCCCGCGAAGCACCCTGTGATGTCTCCCACTTGCCGGATGAAGCTGCACGCCGACAAACTGTGCTGCCGGCACCCTGGGGCTCAGCAGTGCCTTGAGACGTAAGAACGATCTAAAGGGAGGAACTAGTCCATGCGCGTTAACATCAACGGCACCACACGCCGGTCATTTCTGAAATCAAGCGTTGCCGCCGGCCTTGCGACCGGTGTCGGAACGTCGCTGGCGGCGCCCGTCTTCGCCCAGTCGTCGCTGCCCGATCCGGCCACCGTGCTGGCGGACATCTCGGTTCCGAAGTACGTCCGCGAGGATTACCGCAAGCTCTACGCCATGTCCGACGAGCCGCTCTGGGATCCCAAAAAAGACTGGATCAGGACCGTGGACTGGGAAGCCGTGCGGGCCGAGCAGGCCGGCAAGACGGTGCGCTTTGCCATCGGCGCGGCGGATCAGGAATCGGCGGCCGAGGGCCTCGTGCCCTTCGAGAAGCTCTCCGGCATCAAGGTCGAACTGGTTCCCATCCCGGATGACAGCTTCTACGACAAGGCGATTGCGGAATTCATTTCCGGCAACGCCAGTTTCGACGCGCTGCAGTTCTTCTCGCCCTGGCTTGGCGACTTTGCCGCACCGGGCTTCCTGGCCCGCCTCGACGACTATGCCGAGAAGTGGAAACTGCCGCTTGACGACTTCTACGACACCTACCGCCTGAACTACGGTCAGTTCGGCGACAAGGGGCTCTACGGCATTCCCTTCGACTGCGACATCCAGATGGTGCATCTGCGCAAAGGCTATGTGGAGCAGGTCACCGGCGGCCCGATCGACAAATGGAAGACGGTCGAGACCTACGACGACCTGATTCGTCTTTCCGGCGAGCTGAACAAGATCGAGCCGGGCGTTGCCGGCGTCGGCCTGATGGCCGCGCGCGGTTTCTGGTCGACCTATACCTGGGAGCATATTGCCGCCCAGTGCGGCGTCGACCTTTTCGACGGCGAGTGGAATCCGATCTTCAACAACGACGCCGGCATCAAGGCGCTGGAGATCATCCTGGATCTTCAGAAGAATGCCGCGCAGGGTGTTGCCGGCTGGGGCTGGCCGGAGAACCGGGCGGCCTGGCTCGGCGGACAGTTGGCCACCAACATTTCCTGGCAGGACAGCGGCACCCAGGCGATGCGGCCGGACCAGAGCCAGATCGTCGACGACTTCGTCACCATCTACGAGCCGCGCGTGAACATCGAAGGCGCGCGCTTCGCCCCGCCGAATATTGCCGGATCGACGTCCTGCGTGGCCGCGACCTCGCAGAACCCGGAGGGTGCTTTCCTCATGCTCGCCTTCCTGACCACGGCGTCGATCATGTCGATGAACGAAGCCAATGCCAACGGCGTGGCGCCGGGCTACAAGTCGGTGCTGTCGAATGAGCGTCTGCGGGCGGTTTCGCAGCCGGCGGAGGTCTGGGCCGACAGTCTCGACTATGCCTGGTGCGCGCCGCGCATCCCCGGCATGTTCGAGATGGAGCAGGCCCTGGGCAACGAGATCAACCGGGCCATCGTCGGTCAGATCCCCGCGAAAGAGGCTCTGGACAACGGTGCCTCTGCCTGGCGGTCGATCATGAAGAAGAACGGTTTCTTCAGCAGCCGGGAGCCTTTTGCCTATTCAGCCGTAGAGGCGGGCACCTGGGCCGGCCGCGGTAAACCCTCGCCGATCTGATCGCAAGGGGGGCGGGTACGAGCCTGAGTTAGATGACCCAGACACTATCGGGTAGGGCCGGGGCGGCAGGTATCGCCGCGCCGGCCCCGGCACGGCGCCGGCGAAGCCCCTTCCGGCGCAAACTCTTTCCCTACCTGCTGGTCGCGCCGGCGGTTGTCTATCTGTTGATGATCACCCTCTATCCCGGCGTCTACGCGGTCTATCAGTCTTTCTTCTTCGTTACCTTCACCGGCTGGGTGCCCGCCGGCTTCGAGAACTACACCAACCTGATGCAGGACCGGGAGTTCTGGGCGGCGCTCTGGAACACCCTGGTTATCGGCGGCATATCGCTGGTCCTTGAATGCGTGATCGCCATGACCCTGGCGTTCTATGCCTACCGCGACCCCTTCATCCGGGGCTGGCGCATCATCTTCCTGATGCCGATGCTCTTCATGCCCTCCGCCGTCGCTTTCATCTGGAAGCTCGCCTTCAACGACGGGCGGGTGATCTCTGATCTGCTGATGCAGCTCGGCCTGATCTCCGACAACATCGACTTTCTGGGCCACGTCTGGAACGCCCGGCTGACCCTTATCGTCGCCGATGTCTGGCAGTGGACGCCCTTCCTCTTCATCATCTTCGTGGCCGGCCTGCAGGCGCAGGATAAGGAGATGGAGGAGGCCGCCCGCCTGGACGGCGCCAGCTGGCCGGCGATCTTCTGGAACATCTCCCTGCCGCTGATGCGCCCGGTGATCGCGGTTGCCGTCATTCTGCGGGGGATCGACATCACGACGATGTTCGCCAACGTCTTCATCATCACCCAGGGCACGCCCGGCGGCGCGACCGAGACGATCAGCTACTTCATCTACCGCATGGGCTTCCGCACCTTCAACTTCGGCTATGCCTCCGCGGCCTCGGCCCTGATGCTGATCTTCACCATCATCGTCGCCCAGGTCCTGTTGAAGCGGTTCTTCCGCTCCGGGAGGGCCTGATGGCAAAGCGCCTGAAGTCCGGCGAGAACCGCATTCTCCGCTACGTCATCCTCGCCGGCTGGGCGCTCTGCTGCCTGCTGCCGATCCTCTGGTTTCTTTCCATCGGCTTCCGGCCGCGCACCGAGATCATCACGCCGCAACCGATCTACTGGCCGACCTTCTCACTCGATGCCTGGCATATGATCTGGGACGACTGGCCGATGGCCCACTACCTGATGAACTCCCTGCTGGCCATCGTCGGCTCGGTGGTGATCGACCTCGTCCTGGCGATCCCGGCGGCCTACTCCCTGGCGCGCTACACCTACAAGGGGCGGGAGGATATCGGGTTCTACATCCTCTCGACGCGCATGATGGCCCCGGCCATCGTGGCGATCCCGATCTTCTTTCTGTTCAAGGGGCTCGGCCTGCTTGATACGGTCTGGGGGCTGATGCTGGTCTATGCCGCGATCAATCTCAGCCTCGTCACCTGGATCATCCGCTCCTACATGCAGGACATTCCGCATGAGCTTGAGGATGCGGCCCGCACCGACGGCGCCTCGGATCTTCGGATCCTCTGGGAGATCGTGATACCGATCTGTCTGCCGGGGATCATCACCGCGGCGGTGATCGCGGCGATCTTTGCGATCAATGAGTTCCTGTTCACACTGCTGATCGCCTCCACCCAAAATGCCTATACCATGTCGGTGGCGCTGGCGAATTTCACCGGCGGGTCGGACGGCAAGATCTACAATGCCATCGCGCTTGTTTCCTTCCTTGCCTTCGTTCCGGTATTCCTGCTGGTCGTATCGATCCAAAAACACCTGTCGCGCGGCTTGACGCTGGGTGCATTGAAGGGATGAGTCGTGGCTGAGATTGAGTTGCGCAACGTCAGAAAAAACTGGGGCGAGTTCGTCGGCGTCGATGACGTCAGCATGAAGATCGCCGACCAGGAGTTCGTCGTGTTCCTCGGGCCCTCCGGCTGCGGGAAAACGACGACGATGCGCATGATCGCCGGGCTGGAAGACCCCACCGGCGGCGAGGTCATCATCGACGGCGAGGTCGTCAACGACGTCGATGCCCGCGACCGCGATGTCGCCATGGTCTTCCAGAGCTACGCGCTCTACCCGAATATGACGATCTTCGAAAACATCCGTTTCCCCTTGCGGATGCGCGGAATACCCAAATCACAGCATGTGGAACTGGTAAAGCGCGCCGCGGAGATGGTGGAGCTGGGCGACTATCTCGACCGCAAGCCGGGCGCGCTTTCTGGCGGCCAGCGCCAGCGCGCGGCCCTGGCCCGCGCCGTCGTGCGCCAGCCCCACGTGTTCCTGATGGACGAGCCTCTCTCGAACCTCGATGCCAAGCTCCGCTCGGCGATGCGCGTTCAGATCAAGCATCTGCAGCGCCGGCTGAAGATCACCACCGTCTATGTGACCCACGACCAGGTCGAGGCGATGACCCTGGCCGACCGCATCGTCATCATGAACGGCGGCGCCATCCAGCAGATCGGCACCCCCGACGAGATCTATACCAATCCGGCGAACACCTTTATTGCCGGTTTCATTGGTTCGCCGCCGATGAACCTGATCAAGGGCCATGTCGAGGGCGGCACCTTTACCGCGCCGGGCGTCAGGGTCGAGGGCATCGCGGTTGAGAGCGGCCGTGCCGTGACACTGGGTATCCGGCCCGAGGACTGTCATCTGAACGGCACGCCGTCGCAGATGACGGGCACGGTCTTCGGGATTGAGCCGACCGGCGATCAGACCCTGGTCAGCCTGCGGACCGACGACGACCTTTTCGAGATCCGGGCCGACCGGGATTTCAGGGCGCCGCTGGACACCACGGCCCATATCGGTTTTGATCTCGACCGCCTCTACCTCTTCGATGGGGCCACGGGCGAGCGCCTGCGTTGATGGTGACAACAAGCGGAGGCAGAGAACGATAAGATGACGTTCGACTACACCTCTCTCGGCTTCTATACCTTCGACTGCCTGGGGCGTCCGGTGACGGAGATTCCGCCCGGCGGCGGCACCTATTTCATCGACGAACTGACCCTTGCGGTGTCGGGCGCCGCCGGCAGCGCGGCGATCGTCGCCGCCAAGCACGGGCTCACGGTGCAGGCCGTCGGCGGCGTCGGCGAAGACGACATGGGCCGCTGGGTGCTGCAAAAACTCCAGAGCTTCGATGTCGATACCGTCAATATGGAGGTCTGTCCCGGCGTCTCGACCTCGTCTTCCATCGTGACCACCCGGCCCGACGGCGCGCGCCCGGCGCTGCACAAGAAAGGTGCCACCGGCGCCTTCTTCGTCACTGAAGACCGCCTGGACCGGGTGCTCGATACCCGCATTCTCCACATCGGCGGCGTCGGCCTGATGGACCGGATGGACGGCGCGCCCAGCGCGTCGCTCATGCGCCAGGCGAAAGAGCGCGGCTGCGTGACCACCCTGGATGTTTTTGCCAGTACCCAGGACGACATGCCCCTGGTGGAGGGGCTGCTGCCCTATACCGATTACTTCCTGCCGTCCGAGGAAGAAGCGATGGCCCTCTCGGGCCTGACGGATTACAACGATGTCGCCAGTTTTCTGCTGGATAAGGGGGCCGGCTGCGTGGTCCTGACCCTGGGGGTGGAAGGCGCCCTGTACCGGCACAGCGACGGCACCCGCTTTCATCTTCCGGCTTTTGACATTGATGTCGTCTGCACTTGCGGTTGCGGCGACTGCTTTAATGCGGGCTTCGCGACAGGACTTCATTTAGGATTAGATCCCGAGGCCTGCGTCCGCCTGGGGCAGGCCTCCTCCGCGCAGAACGCCATGGGCCTGGGGTCGCAGGCGGTGGTTGCTTCGCTGGAGGCGACGATGGCCTTCATGAACGGGACAGCGGTTAAAGTTTGACGCCGGCGCTGGCAGGGGCCTGTCGCGGCGACTACATAAAGAAGAACAGACAGCGAAAGCGAGAGCTGGTTCAGGCCATGCCCACTAGTCAGCGCAATCTTTCCCCCTCGGCAGCCCGGCTGCCCCTGAAGGATGCCCTGCGCATGCTGCGTTTCACCGTGAAGCGCGGCCGCACGCTGCTGGACAAACCCCTGGCCCCGGGGCCCTCGCCGATCAGCGGCATGGCGCGGGCGGTACTCAATGACTTCGACCAGATCGCCGACCGCGTGAACGACGTGGCGGCGGGCCTTTCCCGGCGGTTTCTCGATACCGACGAGTCCGGGCGCCTCTATTCCGCGACCCTTGCGGATATTGAGAACATCGGCGAGGCCGAGATTGTCTTTGCGCAGGCCGCCTACCATGGGCTGACCCGCGCCCTGCGGCATCTCGGTACCACCGAAGGCCTGGTCAGCGAGGTCCGCATGGCGGAAGCCTACAAGGCGGCGGTCCAGTCCGGTGCGGCGGAGAAAGACCGCTTTGCCCTGGCCGCCGCGCTGATGCAGGAGCTGGTGAAGCGCGGGGTGGTGCGCGACCTGCTTTCGGGATCGACGGAGGAAGGCGATTGCCTGACCGAGACCGATCTTGCGAAGGTGGCGATTTTCGCACTGATCTTGTGGTTCCTGGTCGACCGCCAGGACGACGAAGACGACGCCGAGGGGCTGCTGCTCACCTGCTGCGACATGGCGCGGGCCCTGAAATCCGATCTGGCGGAGAGCCTGGACGATGCCGAGCGTCTGCAGGATCTTATCGCCGCCTACGTCGACAAGATCTGAGGCTGCAATGGCGCTGCCGATACCCGATGCCCTGGCCGAGACCGACCGCCCCATCCGGCGCGCGATGCGCCGCCTGCGCTGGTTCAAGCAGTCCTTCGCCCAGCAGGTCGAGGCCATCGCCGCTGCCAGCGGCACCGAGTACAAGATCCACGACGACCGGCTGGCGAAGGCCTTCATTGCCTGGTTGAGGGCCTTTGACGCACAGAAACCGACACAGTCGACCGCCCGGCGGGATTTCACGAATTTTGCCTCCGGCCTGATGCTGCAGCAGCTGCTGCGCGACGCCCCCCTGGAGGTCGTCAGCGTTCCCGTCGGCTCCGATGCTTCGAACCCCGCCTATTACTGGCCCGAGGGCTACGTCTATGTGGCCTACTGCCTGAATGTGCGCGGCGCGGTGCTGGCGCAGGACTTCGATGAGGTTTTGAACCTGGCCCCGGATTTGTCCGACATACGGACCTGGTGGTCGTTCAAGGAGAACGTGACCGAAGATCCGTCGCTGGCGATCGCCTTTCTCGATCTCTTTTCCGGCCAGAACCCGAACTGGTCGACCCCGTCGCTGTTCTATGAACGCCCGGAGCAGCTGGAAGCGCAGCAGCGCCGTGGGATCGACGGCTGATCCTGTTTTCCGGAGCAAGTCATGCGAAACATCTGCTACGACGTCGCCGTGTCGGTGAACGGCTTTATCGCGGGGCCTGAGGACGATATCTCGGTCTATCCGCACGAAGGCGATCATGTGGATGCCTACTTCAAGCGCCTCGAGACCTACGACGCCGTCATCATGGGGCGGCGCACCTATGAGTTCGGCTATCGCTTCGGCCTGGAGCCGGGGCAGCGCGCCTACCCGCACATGCAGCACTACATCTTTTCGCGTTCGCTGGAGATCCCGGCGGGCGCGGCTGTCGAGGTTGTGCGCGACGATTGGGTCGATACCGTCAGGCGGCTGAAAACCACCGCCGGTGGCGATATCTATCTCTGCGGCGGTGGCAGCTTCGCGGGGCTCCTGCTGTCACAGGGCCTGGTCGACCGCCTGAGGCTGAAGGTGGCCCCGGTCATCCTTCATGCCGGCATAGCGCTGTTCGATGAGATTTCCGATGCGGCCAACCTGACCCTGACCGACGTCGTCCGTCACGATTCCGGCGTGACCTATCTGTCCTACGATCTTTGAAGGCTTGCCATGGTGCAGTGAGCCCTTGTTGGATCGCCGCTGCCGCCCGATAGTTTGCGCCGGGCAACGAGATAGCCGAAGGAGAGGAAGATGGCACCGGACGACACCGCGCCGCAGCCGGCGCGCGATCATAAGGCTTTTATGGATGCGCTCTACTGGTGGGGCATCCCAACCTTGTTCCGGGCGCCCCATGACCCGGACCCGGCAGCCTGCGACATCGCCCTGGTGGGGGTGCCGCACTCGACCGGCAACGGCACCACCGAACGCGACCAGCACCTGGGCCCGCGGGCGGTGCGCGACGTCTCGGCCAACGGCCGGCGGGTTCATATGCACTTCGGCCTCGACCCCTGGAATGCCTGCCGGATCAACGATCTGGGGGATGTGCCCCTGCCGGAGGCCAACAACAACGAGCGCTCGATCGAACGCATCACCGAGTTTTACCGGGCCATCGATGCTGCCGGTACGCGCCCGGTTTCGGTCGGCGGCGATCATTCCATTACCGGCGGTATCCTGCAGGCCCTGGGCGGTGCGGGCTCCCGGCTGACCGGCGGCAGGAAGGCGGCGATCCTGCACTTCGACGCCCATACGGATGCTTTTTCGAACATGAAGCACTTCCTGGGCGCCGAGAAGTCCGCCGCCCACTGGGCCTCCTACCTCGTGCGCGACGGCCATGTCGATGCTCACCGCAGCGTCCAGATCGGCATTCGCGGCAACGCCCGCACCCTGGACTGGCTGCAGCCGAGCTATGATCTCGGCTATGAGGTCATCACCATGGACCGCTATAAGGAGATCGGTGCGGACAGCGCCATCGACATCATGCAGCAGCGCATCGGCGACCATCCGGTTTACATCACCTTCGATCTCGACTGCCTCGACCCGACGGTGGCGCCGGGTTGCGCGAATATCGAGGCCGGCTGCAACGGCTTCATGGTCGACCAGGCGATGCAGCTTCTCCGCGCGCTGCGGGGCTTCAATATCATCGGCGGCGACGTCGCCTGCCTGATGCCGACCAAGGACAGCCCCAATAAGATCACTTCCATGGTGACCATGTCCGTGATGTTTGAGATGCTCAGCCTGATCGCCGACAGCCATTTCCGGGACTAGAGCAGATCCCGGTCGGATGGAATCGCCGAAGGCGATCCATCGACCGGGTGAATCTGCTCTAACTGTTTGATATCGATCGGATTCACATGTTTTGGCGCAACCACGAAGTGGTTCCGTCAAAACATGATCCGATCTAGGCTTGGTTCAACCCAGCAGGAAGACCCGTGACATCCGTGACAAATGATCTTCGCCGTCAGATCGCGCCGGTTTTCGGCCCCCTGGCGCTGCTCGAGCGCTTCTTTGCCGCGGCGGAGACTGCTGCTGACGATCTGGGCATTCTGCTGACCATCGAGCAGGATTTCGACGCCCTGCTGGCTTTCAATCAGACGCAACGGGAGAGCTGGTATCCGCTGACGCCGATGTACGACCCGCGGCTCAACAGGCTGACCCCGGAAAACTCCTTCTGGATCTCCGGCCGGGACAGCCGGGGCGACATCGTGGCGACCCAGTGCGCGCGCTTCTACGACTGGCGCGGGACCGACTTCAAGGCCGAGTTCGAATCCCTCCGGCTTGCCTACGCGGAGCCGGCGACCTGCGCGGCGCCCTCGGCGGCCCAGGTGACCGGGCCCGTGGTTTTCAGCGGCGCCGGCTGGTACCGCCCGGACTATCGCGGGAAGGGGCTTTCCAGTCTGCTGCCGCGTATCTCACGGGCGCTGGCGCTCACCCGCTGGGATACGGATTTCACCTACAGCTTCATCGAACCCAAGCTGGTCGAAAAAGGCATCGCCGCGCGCTACGGCTACACCAATATCGAGCCGGGGATCGAGTGGCTGAACTCCTTCCGGGGCAGCTGCGCCTTCTGCCTGCTGTGGATGCCCCGCGACCAGTTGCTGGCCGACATGCAGGTCTGGCTGGGTGGCCGGGCGGAAGCGGATGAACCTTCTCTGCCTGACCGGCAATCTGTCGATACGGGTTGAAACCGGCGGGGATCTTCGCTATCAAACCCGCCGCGGCGGAAGTCTTTGTGCCGTCGCCCATATTCGGAGCTTTTATGTTGGAGATTGCGGTAGCCCGCTGATGTCTCCCCTTTAGGAGACATGAGAGAGCGGCGTTGGGGACCATCCCGAAAGGGGCGGGCCGGCAACGCTGTCTGGCACCATCTCAGTTCCGAGTAAATCCCGTGAATATTTCCAAAGCTGAACAGCGCGTGCTGCACGTGCTGGCGCAGGGCGGCATATCCGCCATACGCGCGGCCCCAACGAACGCGGTCTGGGCCGTAAAACAATCAAAGTCCTCTGCGTGACCCGCGAGGGTCACATCCTCAGCGACTGCACTCTGGCGGTGTTCGCCCGCCTGCGCCGCAGGCGGCTGATCGCCTCGTCGAACGGCGGCCCCTATCGCGCAACGCGCCTGGGCCGCGTCTCGGTGCGTGCACAACTCGACAACCGATGATATCAGGAAGCCAATGATCATGAACAAAGCGAATACAATCCGTCCCGCCCGGCCCGACGACAAGGCCGCCCTGATGGCCCTGGCGGAGGCAACCGGCCTCTTCGAAGCGCCGGAGCTCGAAGAGTTTGAAGCGATGCTGTCAGCCAGCTTCGCCGGCGATCTCGGCGACGACCATCTCTGGATCGTCGCCGAGGACGACAGTGATGTGGGCGGTGGCTTGCGGGCCGCCGCCTATTATGCGCCGGAGATGATGGCCGATGCCGTCTGGAACCTCTACTTCATCGGCGTGCATCCGGACCAGCAGGGCCAGGGCCGGGGCGCCGCACTGCTGCGCCACGTCGAAGACGACCTGCGCGCAAAGGGCCAGCGCCTGCTCCTGGTGGAAACCTCCGGTTCCGACTCCCTGGAACTGACCCGGCGCTTCTACCGCAAAAACGGCTACGACGAAGAAGCCCGCCTCCGCGACTTCTACCGGGCCGGCGAAGACAAGGTGATTTTCCGGAAGGCGCTGTGAGCTGTTGTCACGTCGTCTTGAGAAGGTCGTAGAGCGTCAGCGCGATCACCTCCGTTGCTTTCGTGAGGTCATCCAGGGGCAGGCGTTCGTCGGCGCGGTGGGCGTTGGCTTCTTCGATGGTATGGGGGCCGGCGCCGTAAAGCACGGTGGGGATGCCTGAGGCCGTGTAGTGGCGCGCGTCGGTGTAGAGCGGCACGCCCTTGGCCGCCACCGTTTCACCCGTTACTTCCGATGCCCGTCCGGCCAGGACCTCGGTCAGGCGTTCGCCGCCGTCGAGCGGCATCAGCGGGGCGGCCAGCAGGACACGTTTGATGGTCACGGTGATGCCGGGAAAGGGCTGGACCGCGCCCTCGATCAGCGTCCGCAGCTCGGCTTCCACGGCCTCGGGGTTCTCCTCCGGAATCATCCGGCGGTCGAGGCGGAAGGTCACCTTGTCCGGCACCACATTGGTGTTGATGCCGCCCTCGATCAGGCCGACGGTGCACTGCGGGCTGCCGATGCCCTCGATCTTCGAGACCTGGGCCGAAAGGCTTTTGCGCCAGTCGTAAAGTGCGCTGAGGGCGGCATTGGCGGCCTCCAGCGCGTCGTGGCCGGTAAAGGGCATGGCGGCGTGGGCGGACTTACCCTCCAGCGTCACCGCCAGATGCAGGCAGCCGTTGTGGGCCGTCACCACGTTATAGGAGAAGCCCGCGCCGATGGAGAGGTCCGGCTTGGAGAGGCCCTGGTCGATCAGCCAGCGCGGCCCGATCTCGCCGCCGACCTCCTCGTCATAGGTGAAATGCAGTTCGATGGTTCCGCCCAGCTTGGCGCCCGCTGCCACCGCCTTGTCGAGGGCGATCAGGGCATAGGTGTAGGTGGCGAAGTCGGACTTGGAGACGGCGACGCCACGGCCGTACATCCAGCCGTCGACCACCTCGGCGCCGTAAGGGTCCTTGGTCCAGCCTTCGCCCGGCGGCACCACGTCGCCGTGGGCGTTGAGGGCCACCACCGGGCCCTCGCCATATTTCCGGCGCACCACCAGGTTGGTGGCGGAGATAATGCCGGCGGCGGTCACCGTCTCCGCCGGCACCGGATGGCGCTCTACCTCGAAGCCGAGTTCTTCCAGCAGCACGGCGGCGCGCTCGGCATGGGCCCGGCAGTCGCCGGGCGGATTGTCGGAGGGCACCTTCACCAGCTCCGCCAGGAAACGCGCCTGGGCATCGCGCTCGGCGGCGAGGGTGTTGCGGATGACGTTTTCGGAATCGCTCATGGCTTATGTCTCTTCTGATTTCTTTGTGCCGGATCTAGCGGGACAGGACCGCCGGGTCCAGGTGTTCCAGGAAATCCAGGAAGACCCGCGCCCCGATCTCGGTGTCTTCCGCCGTGATGCTTTCCAGCGGATTGTGGCTGATGCCGCCGCCGCAGCGCAGGAAGAACATGGCGATGGGGCAGAGGGTGGCCAGGGCCATGGCGTCGTGGCCGGCGCCACTGGGCAGGCGGTGGACGCGGATGCCCTGACGCTCGATGGCCTTATCCATCTCCGTCATCAGCGCGGGATCGCAGGCGACGGCGCCTTCGTCATAGAGACGCTCGACCGTCAGCTTCAGGTGACGCCGCACGGCGATCTCCGCCAGGGTTGTCTGCAGGGCGGCCATGGCGGCCTCGCGCTGGCCGTCTTCGGGCGCGCGGATGTCCAGGGTGAAGTCGACGCGACCGGGGATGACGTTGACCGCGCCCGGCCCCGCCGCGATCCGCCCGACCGTGGCGACCAGGCCGTCTTCTGACTGCCCCAGGCGCTCGACGGCGCCGATCATCTCTGCCGCGCCGCTGAGGGCGTCCTTGCGCAAATGCATGGGCACGGTGCCGGCGTGGCCGGCCATGCCCTCCAGGCTGAGGGCGAAACGGCTGGCGCCGTTGATCGCGGTTACCACCCCGACCGGCAGGCCCTCGGCCTCCAGCACCGGGCCCTGTTCGATGTGCAGTTCGACGAAGGCCAGGATGTCTTCCGGCTTGCGGGCCTCGTCGGCGATTCTGTCGGGATCGCAACCGAAATGGCGCAGGGCCTCAGCCAGGCTGGTGCCCTCGCTATCGCGGAGGGTAAGGATCGCCGGATCGACGGTCCCGGCGACGGCGCGAGAGCCGGAAAGCGTGGTGGGGAAACGCACGCCTTCCTCGTCGCCGAACGCGATGATCTCGACCGCGAAGGGCAGGCGTTTGCCCCGGGCGTTCAAGTCGGCGACGCAGGCGATGGGCAGGGCGACCCCCAGGTTGCCGTCGTAGGCCCCCGCATCGCGCACCGTATCGATATGCGATCCGGTGACCAGGGTCTTGGCGTCCGGTGTTGCGCCCTCATAGCGGCCGACCACATTGCCGATGGCATCGATCCGCACCGTCATGCCGGCCTGTTCCATGGCGGCGATGACCGCCTCGGCGCAGGCCTTGTGCTCGGCGCTGAGGAAGACGCGGGTCAGCTTGTCCGGCGCTTCGCTGAAGCGGGCCCAGTCGTCGACCATGGCCTTGATGCTTGCGCCGGTGCCGGCAAGGCTGTCGATTATCGCGGTCGTTGTCATGGCAGCATGTCCTTCAGCCGCAGCAGGGCGATGCGCTCGATCTGCTTGAGGGCGGCGGCGAATTCCGCCGCCGGATCGTTCTCCAGGCGGGCCTGAAAAGCGTCCAGGATCTCGTCCTTGCTGCGCCCTTTCACAGCCATGATGAAGGGCATGGCAAAGCGCGCCTTGTAGCGCTCGTTCAACCCGGTGAAGCGCTGTCGTTCTGCGTCGCTCAGCAGGTCGAGCCCGGCGGAGGCCTGTTCCCGGCTGGACTCGGCGGTCAGTCGCCCGGCGGCGGCCAGGCGCCCGGCCAGGTCCGGATGGGCGATGATGAGCGCGCGCTTCTGTGCCTCCGTCCCCTTTGCCAGGGCCGCGGCCATCAGCTTGTGCAGGGCTTCGGCGGTCTCGGTGCCCTCCGGGATGCCCGCATCGTAAGCGGCCTCGGCAATCCAGGGCGAGTGCTCGAAAACGCCGCCGAAATGGGCGACGAAGGCATCGCGGTCCAGAGCGGCGATGTTCGTTTCACTGACATCGTTCAAGGCCTGTGCCTTTCGTGCCAGTGGCGGGCGATATCGATGCGCCGCGGCGTCCAGACCGCCTCGTGGGACTTCACGTAGTCGAGGAAGCGGGCCAGGGCGGCGGCCCGCCCCGGCCGCCCGGTGAGGCGGCAATGCAGCCCGACCGAGAGCATCTTGGGCGCGCCGGCCTTGCCCTCGGCGTAGAGCAGATCGAAGGAATCCTTCAGGTAGGTGAAGAACTGGTCGCCCGCATTGAAACCCTGGGGGGTGGCAAAGCGCATGTCGTTGCTGTCCAGGGTGTAGGGAATGATGAGATGGGGGCCCTTCGGCCCCTCGACCCAATAGGGCAGGTCGTCGGCGTAGGAATCGGAGGAATAGAGGAAGCCGCCTTCCGCCATCACCAGATCCAGGCTGTTTTCGGAGGTGCGGCCGGTATACCAGCCGAGCGGGCGCTCGCCGGTGACGGCGGTATGGATTCGGATCGCCTCTTCCAGGTGGGCGCGCTCCTCCTCCAGGGCGAAATCCTTGTATTCGATCCATTTCAGCCCGTGGGAGGCGACTTCCCAGCCGGCCTTTTGCATCGCGGCGACGGCGGCGGGGTTGCGCTCCAGCGCGGTGGCCACACCATAGACCGTGACCGGAACCTCCGCCTGATGGAACAGCCGGTGAAGCCGCCAGAATCCGGCCCGGCTGCCGTATTCGTAGATCGATTCCATGTTCATGTGGCGCTGGCCGGGCCAGGCCTGGGCGCCGACGATTTCCGACAGAAAGGCTTCGGAACCGGCATCCCCGTGGAGAATACTGTTTTCGCCGCCTTCTTCGTAGTTGATGACGAACTGCAGGGCGATGCGGGCGCCGCCGGGCCAGGCCGGGTCGGGCGGGCTCTCGCCATAGCCGATCAGATCGCGTGGGTAGTCGCCGGTCATCTTTCCTCTTTTTCCGTTGTTGCCGGTCTTTTCAGCAGGCCGCCGCCGGGTTCATAGTAATGCAGATGAAGGGAATCGCAGTTACAGGTTTTTTTTGAAACTGCTTCAGGAGGGAGTAGTCTTCTGTTTCCCGTCGCGACCGGCGAGAATAATGCGACTCATAAGGTCAGCGACAAAGCGAGGACCCCTCTATCCAACCAGGGTCCGCCCGTAAAGGGCAAGCTTTCCGGGCAGCCCAAGGCCGCCCGGAGGGTAAAGCAAGGACAGGGCTGATCAGGAGGGGGATCATATGACTGGCAGCGACGCCAGCGGGTCAGGAAAGCTGACCACCCACGTGCTCGACACGGCCTATGGCCGCCCGGCGGCCGGGGTGCGCATCGATGTCTTTCGCCTCGATGAGAGCACAAGAGATCGTTTGATGACGGTCAAAACCAACGCCGACGGCCGCTGCGACGGGCCGCTGCTGGCCGGGGACGACTTTGCGGTCGGTTCCTACGAGCTTGTGTTCCACGTGGCCGACTATTTCCGGGCGCTTGGGGTGGCGCTGCCCACGCCGGCTTTCCTGGATGTGGTGCCGATTCGCTTCGGCATCGCCGAAGCAGGACAGCACTACCATGTGCCGCTACTCGTCTCGCCCTATGGCTACTCGACCTACCGGGGGAGCTGAGGCGATGCGCGGCGAAATCCGTTTCCTTCTGGATGGCGCGCCGCGCAACCTGACGCAGGTCGACCCGACCATGACGGTGCTGGACTACCTGCGCCTGGAAGAGCACCTGGTCGGCACCAAGGAAGGATGCAACGAGGGCGACTGCGGAGCCTGCACCGTGGTGCTGGCGCGGCCGCGCGACGGTGCCCTCCACTATGAGGCGGTCAACGCCTGCATTCAGTTCGTCGGCACTTTGGACGGCTGTCAGCTCATCACCGTGGAGCACCTGGCCAAGGATGGCGCCCTGCATCCGGTGCAGCAGGCGATGGTGGATTGCCACGGCTCCCAATGCGGGTTCTGCACGCCGGGATTCGTCATGTCGCTCTTTGCCATGACCCGCGATCATGCCGAGGCGCCTGACGATCAGAGCATCGACGATGTGCTGGCCGGCAACCTCTGCCGCTGCACCGGCTACGCGCCCATCGTCAAGGCCGCCAGGCAGGCCTATCAGAAGAACCCGCGCGGTGATGTCTTTGCCCGCGATGAAGCGGCCACCTTCGCAAAGCTTGGGGCATTGCAGGACGACGCGACCATCGCCGTGAGCGATGCGGCGGGCGCGCGGCGTTTTTTTGCGCCGGCAGGTCTGGACGACCTGGCCGCGCTCTACCTCCAGCACCCGGACGCCACCCTGGTTGCCGGCTCGACCGACGTCGGCCTCTGGGTGACCAAGGATATGCAAAGGCCGGAGACGGTGATCTATCTCGGCCGGGTTGCCGAACTGGCGCAGATCGCGGAGACCAAAGACAGTATCGAAATCGGCGCCGGGGTCAGTTACAGCGCCGCCATGGCTGTTCTCGGGGAGCACTATCCCGACATGGGCGAGGTGGTCCGCCGCATCGGCTCGGTTCAGATCCGCAATGCGGGGACCATCGGCGGCAACGTCGCCAACGGTTCACCCATCGGGGATTCGCCGCCCTTGCTGATCGCCGCCGGGGCTATTTTGCATCTGCGCAAAGGCGGCGAACGGCGTTCGTTGCCGATCGAAGACTTCTTCATCGACTACGGCAGGCAGGACCGCGCGCCCGGGGAATTGGTCGAGCGGATATCGCTGCCGCTGCCCGAAGCCGGCACGCGGTTTCGCGCCTACAAGATCTCCAAGCGTTTCGACCAGGATATCTCCGCCGTTCTCGGCGCCTTCAGTCTGAAGATCGAGGCGGGGCAGGTGTCTTCCGCGCGGCTCGCCTTCGGCGGGCTTGCCGCGACACCGAAGCGGGCTGCTGCCGCCGAAGCGGCGCTCGCCGGGGCGGCCTGGAACGAAGCGACCGTCGCGCGCGCCATGGCCGCTTTGGCGGAAGACTTCAGCCCGATCAGCGACTGGCGTGCCTCGGCGGACTATCGGCTTAAGGTGTCGCAAAACCTGTTGCGGCGCTGCTTCATCGAAACCACCGAGCCGGATTGCGAGACGAGACTCGTTGGGCAACCGGGGCTGGCCCATGCCTGAGAGAGCCGAGGCGATCAAGGGCGGTGTGCAGGCGGCCTGGCGCCACGATAGCGGGCACAAGCACGTGTCCGGCGCGGCGGCCTACATCGACGACCTGCCGGAGGCGCAGGGGCTGTTGCATGTCTACCTCGGCCTCTCGACCGTTGCCCATGCCCGCATCAAAAAGCTGGATCTGGACGCGGTGCGCGCGGCGGAGGGGGTTGAAGACGTACTGACCGCCGCCGACATCCCCGGGGCCAACGACATCAGCCCGACCCACCGCCATGACGAACCGGTCCTGGCGGTGGGGATCGTCGAGTTCGTGGGGCAGCCGATCTTCGCCGTGGCGGCGACGACCCGCGATGCGGCGCGGCGGGCCGCTCTCCTGGCGCGGGTCGATTACGATCCCCTGCCGGCGGTGATCGGCATGGCCGAGGCCCGGCAGGACGGCACCCTGGTGACCGACCCCATGACCCTTGCCCGTGGCGATGCAGAGGTGGCGTTGAAAGCGGCGCCGCGGCGCCTCAAGGGGCGGATGCAGGTCGGCGGGCAGGAACATTTTTATCTCGAAAGCCAGATCGCCATGGCCATTCCCGGCGAGGACGACGAGGTGCGGGTGCTGTCCTCGACCCAGCATCCAACGGAAATCCAGACCATGGTTGCCGGGGCGCTGGACGTGCCCGCCAATGCGGTGACCACGGAGGTGCGGCGCATGGGCGGCGCCTTCGGCGGCAAGGAAACCCAGGGCAACCTCTTTGCCGTGATCGCGGCGCTGGTCGCCAAGAAGACCGGGCGTGCCGCCAAGATCCGGCCCGACCGCGACGACGACTTCGCCGTCACCGGCAAGCGCCACGACTTTGAGATCGACTACGAGGTCGGCTTCGACGACGACGGCCGCATCCTGGCGGTGGACATGACCTATGCGGCGCGCTGCGGCTGGTCGTCGGATCTTTCCGGCCCGGTCACCGACCGCACGCTCTTTCATGCCGACAACTGCTATTACTTTCCCGACGTGCGCCTGACCTCCGAGCCCTTGAAGACCAACACCTGCTCCCACACCGCCTTTCGCGGTTTCGGCGGCCCCCAGGGCATGATCGGCGGCGAGCGGGTGATCGAGGAGGTGGCCTTCGCGCTCGGTAAAGACCCGCTGGCAGTGCGCAGGCTGAACCTCTACGGGCCGGGCGGGCGCGACATGACGCCCTACCACCAGCGGGTGGAAGACAACATCGCGCCAGAGATCATCGAGAAGCTGGAGGCCGACAGCGGCTATCAGGCGCGGCGCGCGGAAATCAGGGCCTTCAACGAAACTTCCCGGGTGATCAAGCGCGGGCTGGCGCTGACGCCGGTGAAATTCGGCATCTCCTTCACGCTCACCGCCTACAACCAGGCCGGGGCGCTGGTGCACATCTACCGCGACGGCTCGATCCACCTGAACCACGGCGGGACCGAGATGGGCCAGGGCCTCTACACCAAGGTCGCCCAGGTGGTGGCCGAGGCCTTCCAGGTCGATATCGACCGGGTGCGCATCACCGCCACCTCCACCGGCAAGGTGCCCAACACCTCCGCTACGGCGGCCTCTTCCGGTTCCGACATCAACGGCATGGCGGCGCTGGCCGCCTGTGACAGCATCAAGACGCGGCTGGTCGACTTCGCGGCGGAGAACTGGGAGGTGCCGAAGGAGCAGGTCGAGTTCCTGCCCGGCTGCGTGCGTGTCGGCAACCAGGAAATCGCCTTCGCCGACTTCGTGAACGCCGCCTATCTGGCCCGCGTCTCGCTGTCCTCGACCGGTTTCTACAAGACGCCGAAGATCCACTGGGACCGTGCGGCGGGCAGGGGGCGGCCGTTCTATTACTTCTCCTACGGCGCGGCAGCCAGCGAGGTGGCGGTCGATACCCTGACCGGTGAATACCGGGTGGAACGGGTGGATATTCTGCATGACGTCGGACAGTCCCTGAACCCGGCGCTCGACCTCGGCCAGATCGAGGGCGGCTTCGTCCAGGGCATGGGCTGGCTCACCACCGAGGAGCTGTGGTGGGATGACGCCGGGCGGTTGCGCACCCATGCGCCCTCGACCTACAAGATCCCCGCCTGCAGCGACCGGCCGCGGGTCTTCAACGTCGCGCTGCTGGAAGACAGCCCCAACCGGGAGGAGACCATCTATCGCTCCAAGGCGGTGGGCGAGCCGCCGCTGATGCTGGCGATCTCGGTGCTGCATGCGCTCTCCGACGCCGTTGCCTCGGTGGCGGACCATCGTCTCTGTCCGCGTCTCGATGCGCCGGCAACGCCGGAGCGGGTGCTGATGACCATCGAACGCCTGCGCGCTGAGGCCGCCGCGCTGGAGGGAGGTGCGGCATGAGCGCGCGCTATCTTGAGGTCTCGCGGCTTGAGGTAAAGGGCGTTACCAAGCGCTTCCCCGGGGTGGTCGCCAACGACCGGGTCGACTTCGCCGTCGGGCCGGGCGAGGTTCACGCGCTGCTGGGCGAGAACGGTGCCGGCAAGTCGACCCTGGTGAAGATGATCTACGGCGTGCTGCATCCCGACGAGGGAACGCTGCTGTGGAACGGCGAGGCCCTGCAGATCGCCGATCCCCACGCGGCACGGGCCCTGGGCATCGGCATGGTGTTCCAGCACTTCTCGCTCTTTGAGGCGATGACGGTGCTGGAGAACATCGCCCTGGGCATGGACAAGCCCGGCGACATGGCCACTCTGGCGACAAGGGTGCGCGACGTCTCGCAGGCTTACGGCCTGCCGCTGGACCCGGAGCGCGACGTCTACACGCTCTCGGTGGGGGAGCGTCAGCGCATCGAGATCGTGCGCTGCCTGCTGCAGAACCCGAAACTCCTGATCATGGACGAGCCGACATCGGTGTTGACGCCGCAGGAGGTCAGCAGGCTCTTCGAGACGCTGCGCAAGCTGGCGGCGGAGGGCGTGTCGATCCTTTACATCTCCCACAAGCTGGAAGAGATCAAACAGCTCTGCGACCGCGCCACCATCCTGCGCGGCGGCAAGGTCGTGGACACCTGCGACCCCGCCGCCGAGACCGCCAAGTCGATGGCGCAGATGATGATCGGCGCCGAACTGAAAAGCGTGACCAGGCGCGGCGGCGCCAGCCTCGGCGAACCGCGCCTGGTGGTCGAGGGTCTGACCCTGGCCTCGGAAGACCTGCACGGCGTCGATCTGAAGAACATCTCCTTTTCGGTCAAGGCCGGAGAGATCTTCGGCATCGCCGGTGTCGCCGGCAACGGCCAGAACGAGTTGCTGCTGGGCCTGTCGGGCGAGCGGCTGGCCGATCACGATTCGGTGCTGCGCATCGATCACAGGGTTCTTGGCCGCAAGGATGCCGGACAACGCCGCCAGTACGGCCTCTGCTCGGTTCCGGAGGAGCGCAACGGTCACGGCGCGGTGCCGGGCATGAGCCTGATCGAAAACGGCGTGCTCAGCGCCCACCACCGCATGGGGCTGGTCTCCTCTCTGTTCATCCAGGCCGGGGCGGCGGCGCGCTTCGCGGCTGAGATCGTGAAAACCTTCGATGTTCGTACGCCGGGCACCGGGGTTTCCGCCGGCAGTCTTTCGGGCGGCAACCTGCAGAAGTTCGTCGTCGGGCGGGAGATTCTGCAGAAGCCGACGGTGCTGGTGGTCTCGCAGCCGACCTGGGGCGTCGATGCCGGTGCGGCGGCGGCCATTCATCAGGCGCTGGTCGATCTGGCGGCGAAGGGCGTGGCGGTGGTCGTCGTCTCCCAGGACCTCGACGAGCTGCTGGCCATCACCGACCGCCTGGCGGTGATCAACGTCGGCGTGCTCTCCAGCGCCATGGTGACGCAGGAGGCCTCGGTCGAGGAAATCGGCCTGCTGATGGGCGGCGTCCACGGCCTCGATACGGCCCCGGCAACCCCGGACGCGGAGACAGCCCATGTCGCCTGATCCCGGTCTTTTGAATCCGGCGGCCTGGAAGATCGAGCCGCGGCGCGAAATCCCGCGCAGCCTGCTCTACGCCACGCCTTTGCTGGCGGTGGTGCTGACCGTGATCGCCGGTTTCTTCATCTTCCTCTTCATGGGTTACGACCCGCTGCTCTCGCTCTATCACTTCTTCATCTCGCCGCTGCTGACGCTCTACGGCCTCAGCGAGCTGATGGTGAAGGCCGGTCCCCTCATCATGATCGGCGTCGGGCTGGCGGTCGGCTTTCGCGCCAACGTCTGGAACATCGGGGCGGAGGGACAGCTGACCCTGGGCGCCATCACCGGCGGCGTGGTGGCGCTGGCCTTCTGGAACGAGACGGGCTGGTGGATCCTGCCGCTGATGTGCGGGGCCGGCATCCTCGGCGGTATGGCCTATGCGGCGATCCCCGCCTTCCTGCGCACCCGCTTCAACGTGAACGAGATCCTGACCAGCCTGATGCTGACCTATGTCGCGACGCTGTTCCTCTCGACCCTGGTCTACGGTCCCCTGAAAGACCCCATGGGTTTCAACTTTCCCCAGTCGCGCATGTTCAGCGATTCGGGCCTGCTGCCGATCCTGCTGGAGGGAACGCGCCTGCACCTGGGCAGCGGTCTGGCCATCGCCATTGCGGTGGCGGGCTGGGTGCTGATGACCTACACCATCGTCGGCTTTCAGGTCCGCGTGCTGGGCCAGGCCCCGGCGGCGGCGCGCTATGCCGGCTTCAGCGGCAAGCGCCTCGTCTGGTTCTGCCTGCTGCTGAGCGGCGGCCTCGCCGGTCTGGCCGGTACCTTCGAGGTCGCCGGGCCGATCGGCCAGCTGATTCCGGTCATCTCGCCGGGCTATGGATTCACCGCGATCATCGTCGCCTTCCTCGGGCGGCTGCACCCCCTGGGCATCATCCTCTCCGGCCTGGTGATGGCGCTGTCCTATATCGGCGGCGAAAACGCCCAGGTGGTTGTCGGCCTGCCCCAGGCGGTGACCGGCGTGTTCCAGGGCTTGCTGCTGTTCTTCCTGCTCGCCTCCGACTTCCTGGTGCGCTACCGCATCCGGCGCCGGGCGATACAGGCCGCCCCCGACGGCCAGACTCAAGCGGCGGAGGGGGCGTCGTGACCCTCGATATCCTGGTTCCGATCATTCTTACCGTCGTCGGCTCGGCGACGCCGCTGCTCTTCGCCGCGCTCGGCGAACTGGTGGTGGAGAAGTCCGGCGTCCTCAACCTGGGGGTCGAGGGCATGATGATCATGGGGGCGGTGGCCGCCTTCGGCGTTGCGGTCTCCACCGGCTCCGGCACCCTGGGCATCGTTGCCGGTGCGGCCGCGGGTATGGCCATGGCTTTCGTCTTCGGCGTCCTCACCCTCACCCTGGCGGCCAATCAGGTGGCCACCGGCCTGGCGCTGACCATCTTCGGGCTCGGGCTTTCCGCCCTGCTGGGGGCCGGCTTCGTCGGCATTCCGGTGGCGCCCCTGGCGAAACTCGCGATCCCCGGCATCAGCGACCTGCCGGTGATCGGGCCGCTGCTTTTCGCCCACGACGCGCTGGTCTATCTCTCCCTTGCCGCCGTGGTCGGGGTCGCCTGGTTCCTGAAGAAATCACGCGCCGGGATGATCCTGCGCGCGGTCGGCGAATCCGATATCTCGGCCCATTCCATCGGCTACGACGTGATCGCCGTGCGCTATCGCGCCGTGCTCTTCGGCGGGGCCATGGCGGGCCTCGGCGGTGCCTTCCTCTCGCTCTCCTACACCCCGCTGTGGAACGAGGGCATGACGGCGGGGCGCGGCTGGATCGCGCTTGCCCTGGTGGTGTTCGCCACCTGGCGGCCCTGGCGGTTGTTGGCGGGCGCTTATCTGTTTGGCGGGGTCACCATTCTGCAGCTCTACAGCCAGGGGGCGGGGGTGGCCATCCCGGCCCAGGTTCTGTCCATGCTGCCCTATCTGGCGACCATTCTTGTACTGACGATTATCGCCGCCGGGCCCTGGAAGGGGCGCCTGGATGCACCGGCTTGCCTTGGCAAGCCTTTTAGGCCATCAACGTGAGTTAAGGGACACCAACAAGAATAGAACCCAAAGCAAGGAGGCTCAGATGAGCAACAACGTTTCACGCCGCCACTTTCTGGCAGGCAGCACCGCCGCCGCCGGCGCCCTTTCCCTGGGCGGCGCTTCGGCCTTTGCCGCCGACCCCTTGAAGGTCGGCTTCGTCTACGTCGGGCCGGTCGGCGATTTCGGCTGGACCCACGGCCATGACCTGGGCCGCAAGGCCATCGAAAAGGAATTCGGCGACAAGGTGGAGACCACTTTTGTCGAGAAGGTCGCCGAGGGCCCGGATGCGGAGCGGGTGATCCGCCAGTTGGCCTCCTCCGGCAACAAGCTGATCTTCACCACCTCCTTCGGCTTCATGAACCCGACGATCAAGGTGGCCAAGCAGTTCCCCGACGTGAAGTTCGAGCATGCCACCGGCTTCATGACGGCCAAGAACGTTTCGGCCTATAACGCGCGCTTCTACGAGGGCCGCGCGGTGATCGGCACCATGGCCGGCCATATGACCAAGACCGGCAAGTTCGGTTACATCGCCTCCTTCCCGATCCCCGAGGTGGTGATGGGCATCAACGCTTTCATCCTGGCGGCCCGCAAGGTGCGCCCCGATGCCGAGATCAAGGTGGTCTGGGTGAACTCCTGGTTCGACCCGGGCAAAGAGGCCGATGCCACCAAGACCCTGATCGACCAGGGCTGCGACATCATCACCCAGCACACCGACAGCCCGGCGCCGATCCAGACCGCCGGCAGCCGCGGCGTCTGGTGCTTCGGCCAGGCCTCGGACATGTCCAGCTTCTCGCCGGAATACCACGCCACCGCGATCCTGGATGTCTGGGACAACTACTATGTCGAGCGCACCCGCGCGGTGATGGACGGCAGCTGGGAAACCTCCAACGTCTGGCAGGGCATGAAAGAGGGCATGGTCCAGATGTCCCCCTACAACGAACGCCTGCCGGCCGAGGTGGTGGAAGCGGCGGAGACGGTGCGCAAAGGCATCCTCGACGGCAGCTATCTTCCCTTCGCCGGCCCGATCAAGGACCAGGACGGCAAGGAACGCATCGCCGCCGGCGAAGCCATGGACGACGGCGCCCTCCTGTCGATGGACTGGTACGTCGAGGGGGTTACGGCCTAGGCCGCGCGACATTGGAAGTAAAAAGGCGGCGGAGAGTGATCTCCGCCGCCTTTTCCTTTTGGGAGCGCCGGTTTTACCCGGCCGTCTCCGGCGCCGGGTTCTCCGTCTTCGCGGGGGCGTTCGGGGTCAGGCGGCTGCCCAGGGCGTACCAGTCGAAATTGCGGGTCGCGTACATGGCCGCCGCCAGCAGGGCCAGCAGCAGGAAGCTGCCCATCAGCATGGCGTGGTCTTCCGACTGCAGGGTGATGAAGAGGTAGCCGTAGACGGCGGCGAGCAGGCTGCCGAGCAGCAGGCCCCGTGTCCAACTGGCGGTGATCTTGGCGGCGTAGAGCGTGACCAGGGCGACGCAGACGAAGGCGGCGATGCCGTAGGCCAGTTCGAAGCCGATCACCTCGGCAAGAGACAGCTGCAGCAGGAAGAACAGGGTGATCGCGGCGCCGACCATCAGGTACTGCACCGCATGCAGGCGCTTGCGCCCCAGCGCCTCGAAGATGAAGAGGGTGCCGAAGGTCACGATGACGAACAGCAGCCCGTACTTCACCGAGCGTTCGCTCTTGCTGTAGAAGTCGACCGTGTTCAGCAGGCGCGTTTCCACGCCGCCCTCGACGATCTGTTGCACCAGGACGTTGGCCCCGCCGCTGCCCCCGCTCCCAGGGGTGTTGGCGCGCAGCACCTGGGGCAGGCCGCGCGCCAGGTGGGAAACCTGCCACTGGGCGGAGAAGCCTTCGGCGCCGACCTGGTTGGTGATCGGCAGGTTGACCCCGGCGAAGCTGGGGTGGGGCCAGTCGCCGGCCAGGGTGATGTCGTTGGCGCGGCCCAGCGGCACGAAGCGCAGGCGCTCGCTGCCCTTCAGGTCGACATCGAAGGCGAAGTCCAGGGCGCCGGAGTCCGCCGTCAGCCGCGGCAGCGGGGCCTGGATCCACGACAGCTTGGTGTCGCGGGCGCCGGGCAGCGCTTCGCTGCGCACGTCGAACTGCAGTTGCGTGCCGCCCCACTGCAGCGCCGGCGCGTTGGCGCTGCCCCGTAGGTCGGAGAGGTGGACGAGCAGTCTCGCCTCGTCCAGCAGCAGCCGGGCGTTCCTGTCCACCGGCAGGGCCGCTGCTGCGGGAATGCGGAACTGCCCCTGGGATTGCGCGGCGACGGTATAGAGCAGGGCTTCGTAGATGCCGCGCTTGCGTGTCTGGCTGGTCAGACCGGCGGTGACGTTCTGGGTTTCCGGCATGATGTAGAGGTGATGGCGAAACCACTGCTGCTCGTCGACGTAAATCGGCTTTTCCTTGGTCCAGTCCGGCGCCTTCACCTTCACCATGCGGGGTTCCTCGATCGGCAGAAGCAGGACCGGCCCGGCGATGGTCTGCGCCCGGCCCCAGCTTTCGCCCAGACCGCGTTCGACCGCCTCGCTCAGGTAGGCGCGTTCCCGCACCACCGACCAGACGTATTCCAGCGGCACCGTCATGATCAGCACCAGCAGGCCGAGCAGCCCGATTTTAAGAAGCGCGGCGTAGCGCGAGAAGAAGGTGGATACGGTCTTTCCGTCCTGCATGATTGAAGTCCCCAATGTCCGCTCTCTGGCCGCGCCGGCCCAGCCGCCGCGCCCGGTTGATTCCCACTGCGGCTTTGTGACGCCGGTTTAAGGCAGACCCGGGGCATGACCGGGCCGCTTCCAAGGCGATATTGCGGCGATGGCGGGGGGAGGGGGGTGTTGGGGAATCCGGGCGAAGCTGAAGGTTACGGCCTCTTCTTCGCTGCCTTGGTCTTGCTCTTTCTCTCCTGCAACCCCCTTACCGTTGTTCCCTGCAACCTCTCCTCAATCGCCTGCGCCAGCCGCGACACGGCGAAGTCGGCGAAGACTTTGACGCGGGCCGGCAGCAGGCGGCGGTGGGGGTAGAGGATGCTCAGGGTGGCGGGCTCGGGCGGGTGATCGGTCAGGACGGGGACGAGGCTGCCGTCGCGCAGAAGCTCGGCGACTTCCCAGAGCGGTTTCATGGCGATGCCCTGGCCGGCCAACGCCCAGGCGGTAAGGACATCGCCGTCGTCGGCGTCGAAGCTGCCGCGCACCGAAAGCGTCTGCGGCCCGTCCGGGCTTTGGAGCGTCCAACGGTATTGCTGGGAACCGGGGAAACGCAGCAGCAGGCAGTTGTGGTCCAGCAGGTCCTCGGGCTTCTCCGGTATGCCCGCCGCCGAGAGGTAGGCGGGCGCGGCGCAGAGAACGCGCTCGCAGTCGGTGATCTTGCGGGCGATCAGCGAGGAGTCGGAGAGGATCGCCATGCGCACCGCCACGTCGACGGACTCGGTCAGCAGGTCGATGATGTGTTCGGACAGGCGCAGCTGCAGCGTCACCTGGGGATGGGCGGCCTGAAACTCGGGCACCAGGGGTGCCAGGATGCGCCGCGCGAAGCCGAGGGGGGCGGTGACCCTGAGCGTGCCCTGGGGCGCGCCGCCGGCTCCGGCGGCGACGTTCTCCGCCCGCTCCACCGAAGCGATGACCTCCAGGGAAGCCTGATAGAAGGCCAGGCCCTGCTCGGTCGGCTGCACCCGCCGGGTGGTGCGGTTCAGCAGGCGCACGCCCAGATGCGCCTCCAGCGACTGGATGCGGTGACTCACCACGGCAGGGGAAAGCCGCAACTGCCGCCCGGCGGCGGACATGGAGTCCTGCTCCACCACCCTTACGAAAACCCGAATGTTTTCCAGTAGGGACATGCATGACCTCTTATTCTTCACGCCAGTTTATTCGGATTTCTTTGAAAGTGATAGCGCGAGGCTTTCGATTTCTTGGTGGGCGGTGGAGGGGTAGCATGGCGGTGTAAGGCCCATGGTGCCGGATTACCCTCGCAGATCGAGGCCGGCACGGGACGAGGTGGCGGAGACTAAAGGGGAACTGCTCCATGGTGATGGTGTTCTGGGAATGGCTGGATATGGCGGTGCGCTGGCTGCATGTCATCGCCGGTATCGCCTGGATCGGCAGCTCGTTTTATTTCATCGCCCTCGACCTCAGCCTTAGGAAGCGTGAGGGCCTGCCCGAGGGCGCCGGCGGAGAGGCCTGGCAGGTGCACGGCGGCGGCTTCTACAACATGGTGAAATACATGGTCGCGCCGGCGCGCATGCCCGACCAGCTCACCTGGTTCAAGTGGGAGGCCTATACCACCTGGCTCTCCGGCGTTGCCCTGCTGGTCCTGGTCTACTACCTGCAGGCCGAGCTTTACATGATCGACGCGGCGGTGATGGCGCTGGCGCCCTGGACGGCGGTGGCGATCTCCGTCGGTGGCCTGGCGCTGGGCTGGGTTGTCTACGACCTGCTCTGCAAGTCGCCGCTGGGGCGCAACGACACCGTGCTCGCCCTCGTCGGCTTCGTCTTCCTGGTGGCGATCAGTTACGGCTTCACGCTGGTGTTCTCCGGGCGCGGCGTCTACATGCAGATGGGCGCCCTGATCGGCACCATGATGGTGGCCAACGTCTTCGTCATCATCATCCCCAACCAGCGCAAGGTGGTGGCCGACCTGATCGCCGGGAAGCAGCCGGACCCCAAGCTGGGCGCCCAGGCCAAGCAACGCTCGCTGCACAACAACTATCTGACCCTGCCGGTCATCTTCGTGATGATCTCCAATCACTATCCCCTGGCCTTCGCCAGCAAATGGAACTGGCTGATCCTCGCCATCGTGCTGGTGATGGGCGCGCTGATCCGCCACTTCTTCAACACCAAGCACAAGGGCGGCAAGGAACCCTGGTGGACCTGGGGCGCGGCGGCGCTGGGCCTCACCGCCATCGTCTGGCTGAGCGCCCAGCCGGCGACGCCGGTTGAGGAGGCGAAGGTGCCCCAGGGCTACGAGATGGCGGAGGTGGAAAACGTGGTGCTGTCGCGCTGCTCCATGTGCCACGCGGCGGAGCCACTCTGGGAAGGGATCACCGTGGCGCCCAAGGGCGTGCTGCTGGAAACCCCGGCGCAGATCCGCGCCCATGCCCGCGCGATAGAGATGCAGGTGGTGCGGAGCCACGCCATGCCGCCGGGCAACATCACAGAGATCGAGGCGGAAGAACGCCAACTGCTCGCCGCCTGGCTCGCCGCCGGCGCACCGGCTTGGTAGGCGGCATTTCATGAGCAAACCAAGCCGTGCCATCCGGGGTCGCGTCCTGACCTTCAACGACGACCCGCAGACCGCCGGTTCTGCCGCTCACGAATTCATTGAAGACGGATTGATCGTCATCGCCGGCGGCCATATCGCCGAAGTGGGGGAGGCGCCGGCGCTGCTGGCGAAACTGCCTGACAGTGTGATGTTGGATCACTACCCCGATGGGCTGATCCTGCCGGGCTTCATCGACACCCACATCCACTATCCACAGACCCAGGTCATCGCCTCCTACGGCGCCCAGCTTCTCGATTGGTTGGAGCGCTATGCGCTGGTCGAAGAACAGCGCTTCGGCGACCCGGGTCATGCGGCGGCGGTGGCCGGCTTCTTCCTCGACGAACTGGCGCGCAACGGCACCACCACGGCGGCGGTCTACTGCAGTGTGCATCCGGAATCGGCGGAGGCCTTCTTCGCCGAGTCCGACCGCCGCAACACCCGCATGGTCGCCGGCAAGGTGCTGATGGACCGCAACGCGCCGGCGGCCTTGCAGGACACGGCGGAGCGCGGTTACGCGCAGACCAAGGCGCTGATCGAACGCTGGCACGGCAAGGGGCGGCAGCTTTATGCGGTGACGCCGCGCTTCGCCATTACGTCCAGCGAGGCGCAGCTCGAAGCCGCCGGGGTACTGCTACGGGAGCATCCGGACTGCTACATGCAGACCCACCTGAGCGAGAACCGGCGCGAGATCGAAACCGTGCGCGCGCTCTTTCCCTGGGCGGAAAACTACACATCCGTCTACGACCGCTTTGGTCTGCTGGGGCCGCGGTCGCTCTTCGGCCACTGCATCCACCTGGAGGAGGGCGAGCGCAGATTGCTCAGCGAGAGCGGTTCCGTCGCTGCCTTCTGCCCGACCTCCAATCTCTTCATCGGCTCCGGCCTTTTCGATCTTGCCAAGGCGCGCGACCCGGCTTTCCCACTGCGCGTTGGTCTCGCCACCGACGTCGGCGGCGGCACCAGCTATTCCCTGCTGCGCACCCTGGCGGAGGCCTACAAGGTGTTGCAGCTGCAGGATCAGAACCTGCCGGCGCTGGAGGCTTTCTACGCCATCACCCTGGGCAACGCCCGGGCGCTGGGCCTGGAAGATCGGATCGGTTCCCTGGCGCCGGGCAGGGAGGCCGATGTCACGGTGCTGGACGCGAAGGCCACGCCGGCCATGGCCCACCGCTGCGAGCGGATTGAAACCCTGGAGGAGGAGCTTTTCCTGCTCATGACCCTGGGCGACGACCGCGCCATCAGTGCGACCTACATCGCCGGGGAACGGCGGCATGTGCGCAGCGGCGGTTAGCGCGTTTTCGACCGAAGCCGCAAAGGCACCAGCCCGGCAGTTGAATCACAACCAATTGTATATATTAGAGTTTCCTGCGTCTTGATTCATGGTTAACGGCTTCCCAACTGTCCCCTAACGCCAGCAGCCCGATGCTTTCTCGGCCGGGCGCGATAACCTCGACAGGATGGACGAGATGGACCGCAGCATGACGTCGAACCTCCAACAGAAAACCGATCGCCGCCGTTTCACCCGCCTGATGGCCGGTTTGGGACTGGGCGTGATGACCCTGGGCTTATCGGCCTGCGCCGGTGTTCAAAGTCAGCCGCGCGATCCGAACCGCAAGCCTTTCTGGGAGCGCAACGAGCAGCGCGACGACTGAGGGAGGCCGGCCCGGCCGGCTTTGCAGTCAAGCCTTGCTGTAAACAGGATCTTCACCACATCTTCCTAGTGGTATAGTGGTTGTGGCCTGGTGCCCTGCGCCAGATTGCACACCCAGATCGAAGCTAGGAAACCGGCATGACTCCGGAGCGGAACCCCTGGAACGACGATGATCGCGACGCACCGAGGGGCGGTGGCGGCGGGCCAGGCCTGTGGCTCTGGGCGCTGCTGGTGGCAGGTATCATGGGGCTGGTCTGGTTGCTGATCTCGCTGTTTCCACAACGCGACCTGGCCTCGGGGGACTGGGCCCAACTGGTGAAGCTGGGCGCCATTCTGGCGGTCTGCGCCAGCGGGCTGCTCTTCGTGCGGCGCATTCCCATCGGCGAGACGCTGCGCAGCCTCGCAATCTGGGTCGGCATCGGTGCGCTGCTGCTAATCGGCTACTCTTTCCGGGATGACTTCTCCGGCCTCGGCAACCGCATCGCCGGCGAGCTGATGCCCTCGCAGGCGGTGGAGGTGGGCGAGGGTGTGGTGGAGATCCGCACCGGCATCGGCGGCCATTTCACGGTCACTGCCGAGGTCAACGGGGTGGCGGTCGACTTTCTGGTCGATACCGGCGCCAGCGATATCGTGCTGAGCCCCGCCGATGCTGAGCGTGTCGGCTTTGATCCCGCGGCTCTCAGTTTCACCCGGCAGTACTCGACCGCCAACGGCATCGGCCGCGGCGCCCCGGTACGTCTCGACGACATCGCCATCGGGCCGATCTACTTCGACCGCGTTCCGGCCTCGGTAAACGAGGCGCCGATGTCCAATTCCCTCCTCGGCATGACCTTTCTGCGTCAGCTCGACTCCTACGAGGTGCGCGGCGACGTCCTGATCCTGCGGCGCTAGAGTCTTTTCGACTGACGTCGAAGGGGGAGCGGGCCGGTACCGTGAAAACGAAAAGGTTTAGAGGGATTTCCGGACCGCTCTGGCATACCACGGCTGGACATCGGCCCCGGATCAGGGAAAAATCCCCCACGAACAACAACGAAGCCGGCCACGGGCCGGCTCTTCATGGGAGGAAGCAATGAAAAAGGTTTTTTTCGGGATGGCGGCAGCCTTTGCCCTGCTGTTACCGGGCGTAGCGGCCCAGGCCGAAACTACCATCCGCGTGACCCTGCAATTGCCGGAAACCCATCCGTTGGGTGTGAACCTGTCCGCCTGGAAGACCTGCGTGGAGGCTGAGACCGAGGATCTGAAAATCCAGATCTTTCCCTCGGCGCAGCTCTACAAGGACAACCAGGTGCCCGAGGCCGTGGGCTCCGGCGCGATCGAAATGGGCACCGCCTCTCTGACCCGCTTTGCCGGATCGGTTCCGGCGGTCGATGCGGTCTATGTGCCCTTCCTGCTGGATTCGGCCGAGAAGGTCGGGAAATTCACCGCGCCCGGCTCCACCGCGCGGGCGGCCATCGATGAGGCGGTGCTGCGCGAGACCGGCGCGCGCATTCTCTGGTGGCAGGCTTTCGGCCGCACCATCTATCTCTCGAAAGACCCGATTCGCGTGCCGGCAGACATCAAGGGTAAAAAAGTCCGCACCTTCGGCAAGCTGCTCGGCTGGACGGCGGAGGCCCTGGGCGCAGCGCCGACCCTGATGTCCGGATCAAAGCAATTTCTGGCCTATCAGCAAGGCGCGGTGGATGTGGGCATCACCGGTGTGACGGCGGTAAAGTCGCGCAAGCTGCACGAGGTGATGGATCACCTGACTCTGTCCTATGACTCGACCATCGAATTCGTGGCGGTGATGAACAACGACTTTTACGAAGGGCTGTCAGAGGCCAACCGCCGGATCATCGACGACTGTGGCGTCAAGGTGGAGAAGGAACTGCGTGACAGCATTTTCCAGCTTGAGGAAGATGCCCTCGCCTATGTTAAGGACAAGATCAACATCATCGAGCTGACCGATGCGGAACGCGCCGAGTGGCGCGCGGCGACCGTCTCCGTCGTTGACCGCTTCGTCAGTGAAGGTGGCGAAACGGCGGCCAAGGTGGTTGAAGAAGCCCGGAAGTACTGACCGGTTTCGCCCGAACGGCGTGGGGGCCGGGGCCGCAGCGTGTCGGCTTCCCTGCCGACACCAAACCCTTCCACGATGGCATCAGGCAGCAGGAGCCGCCGCAACGGTGATCAAGCTGATCGATACACTCTCGGAGCTCACGGGCAAGCTGGCCGCCTGGATGTTTTTCGCCATCGGCCTCTTCGTCACCTATGAAGTGGTGATGCGCTATGTCTTCACACTGCCGACCATCTGGGTCGACGAGGTGTCGCGCATCCTGCAGATCTGGGCGACCTGTCTGGCCGGGGCCTTTGTGCTGAAGCACCGGGGCATGATCACCATCGAGGTGGCTTTCAAGGATCCGACGACCCTGGCGCGCAAGCTGGTCGAGAGCTTCGCGCTGCTCACCATCCTGCTGTTCTGTGGCGTCGCCTGCTGGTACGGCTTCGATCTCTGGCTGAAAGCGACCCGGCTGGGCCATACCACCGACAGTTTCCTGGCGACGCCGAAGTGGGTGACCCATGGTTCGATCTGGGTCGGCTTCGGCCTGCTGATGATCCAGGCCTTTGTCGAAATGGCGCGCATCTGGACCGGCGGCATGCCGGTGCGAGGCGGCGACGACGGCCTGGAAAACCGGCTGGAGAGCCTGCACTGATGGCACGCCGCTAGCCGCATGGAAGCATTTCTGATCCTGCTTGCCCTGGTGCTGCTGCTGGTGTTGCGCGTGCCGGTGGCCTTCGCGCTCGGCAGCCTTGGCATCGTGCTGCTCTACCTGAAGGGCCTGCCGATGATCGGGGTGCCGCAGCGCATTTACGGCACCCTGGACAGCTTCGAACTGCTGGCGGTGCCGCTGTTCCTGCTGATGTCCAACGTGCTGCTGAAGGGCGGGGTGGGAAAGGATCTCTTTGCCGCGGTACAGTCCTGGGTCGGCCACTGGCCGGGCGGGCTGGGGGCGGCCACCATCATCTCCTGCGCGCTCTTTGCGGCGATTTCCGGGTCTTCTGTGGCGACGGCGGCGACCATCGGCACGGTGGCGATCCCGGAGATGACGCGGCGCGGCTACGACCGCCCCTTCGTGCTCGGCATGCTGGCGGCAGGTGGCACCCTTGGTATCCTGATCCCGCCGTCGATACCTCTCATCATCTACGGCATCATCACCGAGGAGTCGATTCCGACGCTCTTTCTCGCCGGGGTCGGGCCCGGGCTGTTCCTGGCCAGCGTCTTTCTGGTCTACGGCGTCGTCTACGCCAAGCTCGGCGGCGGCTACATCCCGGTTGCGAGGGCCGCTTGGGCCGAGCGGCGTTCCGCCAGCCTGATGGCCCTGCCGACCGTCCTGCTGGCGGTGGTGGTGATCGGCTCGATCTATGCCGGAATCGCCACGCCCTCGGAAAGTGCGGGCATCGGGTTTGCGATGGCTCTGGCGATCACCTTCGCGATGCGGCGCATGACCTGGGCCAAGCTCTGCGAGGCGACCTATGGCGCGATGAAGACGACTGTGATGATTTTCCTGATCGTTGCCGGGGCCAAGGTCTTTTCCTATGCCATCACGCTTTACCTGATCCCTCAGAGCATCAGCCAGGCGCTGACCGCATCGATCTCCGATCCCGGCCTCTTTATTCTGGCGGTCGGTGGGGTGCTGCTGTTTATCGGCTTTTTCCTGGAGGCCCTCTCCATGCTGTTGATCATGGTGCCTGTGCTGTTTCCGGCGCTGGAGGCCATGGGTATCAGCCCGATCTGGTTCGGTATCTTTTTTGTCGTCCTCATCGAAACCGCGCTGATAACGCCGCCGGTCGGCCTCAACCTCTTCGTCATCCAGGCGGTCGCGCGGTCCCGGATCGAGGAGGTGGTGAAGGGCGCCTGGCCCTTTGCCCTGATGATGCTGGCGACCGCGGTGCTGCTGTGGTTCTGGCAGGATCTGGCGCTTTTCATTCCCTTCCGCTTATAGGACCTTTATCGCCGGTGGCGACTCGTGGCGGCCAGCCAGGTAAGAGGAACGGCTATGGAAGAGATTTTTTATATTCTGTTCGCGGTTGCGGCCGGCCTTTATGTCCTGGTTGGGCCCGGCCTCGGCATTGCTGCTTTTTTTCGCGGCGGTGAGGGGACCAATGCGCAGCTTGCCGCCCTGCGTAAGCGTATCGATGATCTAACCGCCGAACTTGTCGCGCTGAGGCGGCAGGTCGCAGGTGAGACCGGCGGCGATGCCGCGCCACCGCAGGAGGCGGAGCCCGAAACCCCGGTTCCTCCGCAGCCCAGTGCTGCCGCCGAACCTTCCGCATTGTGGCCGACCAAGCCGTCACCGCCCGAGCCCTCACAGCCTGAAACCGCGCCGCCCGAAGAGGCGCGGGAGGCCGTGCCGCCCGCTGAGTCACCCGCCGGGCCGGTCGACCCCTGGCTCGATGCCCCTGAGGCGAAACCCGGCCGTAGTATCGAGCAGTGGTTGACGTCGCGCGGCTTGATCTGGCTGGGCGGTATCACCCTGGCTTTGGCGGGGCTGTTTCTCGCCAAGTACACCTATGAGCGCGGATGGCTGGCGCTGGGGCCCGGCGCCAGGGTGACCAGCGGTTTTCTCTTCGGTGTCGCGCTTGCGGGCGCCGGGGAATGGCTGCGCCGCCGTCCGCTGCAGCGGGCCATCGCGGCCATCGGCCCCAACTACCTGCCGCCGGCCCTGACCGCCGCGGGCCTGTTCTCAGCCTTCGGCAGCGTTTACGCCGCCTACGGACTTTACGGCCTGCTCAGCCCGCTGGTCGCCTTTGGCCTGCTGGCCCTGGTTGCCTTCGCGGCCTTCGGCCTGGCGGTCATTCAGGGTCCGTTCATCGCAGTGCTGGCGCTGCTCGGTGGGTTTGTTACGCCGCTCTTGGTGACCAGCCCCGATCCCTCTGCCTGGGGGCTTTTTGCCTATCTCTGGGTTCTGACCGCCACGGCCCTGGCCCTGGTGCGCCATCTGGCCTGCTGGTGGCTGGCCTGGGGCGCCCTTGCCGGGGCGCTTCTTTGGCCGCTGTTCTGGTTTACCGCCGTCTGGTCGGCGGGCGATGCTGCCGCCCTGGGGACCTATGTGCTGTTGCTGGCCGCCGCCTTCCTCGCGCTGCGTTACCGCGCCGAGACGGCGGGCGAGTCCGCAAAAACGATATCGGTCCCCGACCAGATCGCCTGGGCGGGCGCGCTGGGCGCTGCGCTGCTGGGATTCGTTCTGCTGCGCATGGACGGTTATGGCCCGGTCTCGCTGACGGCGGTGTTCCTGCTGGTCTGTCTCTATCTTGCGGCCGGTCTGCGTGATCAGGTGTTCGAAGGCCTGGCCGTTGTCGGCGCGGTGCTGGTCACCGCCTTCATGGCTCTCTGGCACCTGCCGGGTATCGTCGATTGGCCGGAGCGGGTGCACAGCTATCAGGGCGGGGAGAGTTATGGAACTGACCTGGGACCCGTGGTTCCGCCGGCGCTGACCGCTTTCGTGCTGGTCGCCCTGGTTTTCGGCGCGCTTTTCGCCGTGGTGGGGTTCTTCGCCCTGGCACGGGCGCGGCGCTCTGAAATCTGGGCCGGCACCTCCGCCGCCGTGCCGGTCTTGCTGCTGGCGATCGCATACTGGCGCATCACCGGCCTGGGTATCGATCTCGCCTGGTCGGCGGCGGCGGCAGGCGTTGCCGCGCTCGGTCTCCTTGCGGCCGCCCAACTGCGCCGCAGGCCGGCGCGCCCCGCCGAGGACAACAATCTGCTGATCGGTATCTATGCCCTGGGCAGCGTCGCGGCGCTCTCTCTTGCGATGGCCATGGTGCTGGAACAGGCTTGGCTGACCGTTGCCTTGTCGCTGCAACTGCCGGCCATCGCCTGGATCAGTGCGCGGCTGAAGCTCACGGCGCTGCGCCCGGTCGCCCTGATCGTGGCCGCCGTGGTGCTGATCCGCCTGGTGGTCAATTACAACGTCCTTTCCTATCCCCTGGGCGGCCTGCCGGGCTTCAACTGGGTTCTCTATGGTTACGGCCTGCCGATGCTGGCTTTCTGGTGGTCGGCGCGCAGCTTCCGCAAGGCCGCCGACGATCGGCTGGTGCTGGTTCTGGAAACCGGCACCCTGGTGCTGTTCTGGCTGCTGGTGACCTTTCAGATCCGCAGCCTCGTTGTCGGCGACCTGGCCAACCCGTCCTACGAGCTGGCCGAGCAGTCGCTGCAGACCGTGGCCTGGCTGGGCATGGCTTACGGCTGGCTGCGGGCCTATCGGCGCAGCGGCCGAGCGGTCTTGCTCTGGGGGTGGCGCCTGCTCGCAGGTCTTGCCGCCCTGCATTCCCCGCTGTTTCAGGTGCTCCTTTTCAACCCGCTATGGACCTCGGCCGCGGTCGGGGACTGGCCGCTGGTCAATCTGCTGGCGCTGGCTTATCTGGTGCCGGCGGGTTTTGCACTCGCCTTCGCCTGGGAGCTGCGGGCCGAGGGGCATAGAAGGTCGGCCCAGGCGGCGGCGGTCTATGCCTTGTTCCTGGTGTTCTTCTACTTGTCGCTGGAGGTGCGCCGTGCCTTCCATGGGCCGCTGCTGGATGTTGGCGTGACCAGCGACGGCGAGTTGTTGACCTACTCCCTGGTTTGGCTCGCCTATGCCTGGGTCCTGCTGGGCCTTGGGCTGAAGACCGGCCTGCCCAGTCTGCGTTATGCCTCGCTGGCGGTGCTTACGCTGGCGACGGCGAAGGTGCTGCTGTTCGACTGGGGCACGCTGGCGGGCCTGCCGCGCTTTACTTCCTTTGCGGCTTTGGGCTTCAGTCTGGTGGGTATTCCCTTCCTCTATCAGAAGCTGGTGTTTCCGCCGGCAGCCCCAGAGGAGGCGCCGGAAGAGCCGTCCGGGGAACCGGGCGGGGAGGCGTCAGCGGATCGCGTTTCCTAGAGCGGGCCCGCGACTTTGCGGGCATTCAGTCCCCGCATTGCACCGGCCCGTCCGATAGGCTAAAACCCGCGCCCGAAAGGGATTTCCAGTCCTTCACGTCAACAGCCCTTCTTTGCCGGAGTATTCATGGCTTCCTATCAGTACGTCTACCAGATGGATGGGGTCTCCAAGACCTTTGCGGGCGGCAAGCAGGTTCTCAAGGATATCCGCCTGTTCTTCCTGCCGGGTGCCAAGATCGGCGTTCTCGGCCTGAACGGCTCCGGTAAATCGACCCTCATGAAGGTCATGGCCGGCATCGATACGGAAATCAACGGCGAAGCGCGGGCGGCTGACGGGATCAAGGTGGGCTACCTGCCGCAGGAACCGCAACTCGACGCCGACAAGGATGTCGCCGGCAATGTCTTCGTGGGCGTCGGGGAGACCAAAGCCCTGCTCGACCGCTTCGAAGAGGTCAGCAACGCTTTCGCCGAAGCCGACCCTGACGAGATGGACAAGCTCATCGAAGAACAGGCTGAGCTGCAGGAGAAAATCGAGGCCCAGGATGCCTGGGACCTGGAGCGCAAGGTGGAGATCGCCATGGATGCCCTGCGCTGCCCGCCGGGCGATGCCGATGTGACCAAGCTTTCCGGTGGTGAGCGCCGCCGCGTCGCGCTCTGCCAGCTTCTGCTGCAGAAGCCCGACATGCTGCTGCTCGATGAGCCGACCAACCACCTGGACGCCGAATCCGTGGCCTGGCTTGAGCGCTACCTTGAGGAATATCCCGGCTGCGTGGTGGCGGTGACCCATGACCGCTACTTCCTCGATAACGTGGCTGGCTGGATTCTGGAGCTGGACCGCGGCCGCGGCCTGCCCTTTGAGGGCAACTATTCCTCCTGGCTGGAGCAGAAAGAAAAGCGCCTGGCTCTGGAAGAAAAGACTGAGTCCGGCCGCCAGCGCGTGCTGAAACAGGAGCTGGAGTGGATCCGCCAGAGCCCGCGGGCGCGCCAGGCCAAGTCCAAGGCCCGCGTGCAGTCCTATGAGGCCATGCTTGCCGATGCCGCCGACAAGGCACCGGAGCCGGGCAGTATTACCGTTCCCGCCGGTCCGCGTCTCGGCGATCTGGTGATCGAAGCGCAGAACATCTCCAAGGCCTTCGGCGACAAGCTGCTGATCGACGATCTCAGCTTCAAGATTCCGCCGGGCGCCATCGTCGGCATCATCGGTCCCAACGGCGCCGGCAAGACGACGCTGTTCCGCATGATCACCGGCCAGGAGAAACCCGACAGCGGCAGCCTGAAGGTCGGCGAGACGGTGAAGCTGGGCTACGTCGACCAGAGCCGCGATTCCCTGGCCGCCGAGAAAAACGTCTGGGAAGAGATTTCCGACGGCCTGGACATGGTTCAACTGGGTAAGCACGAAACCTCGTCGCGGGCCTACGTCGGCGCCTTCAACTTCAAGGGCAGCGACCAGCAGAAGAAGGTCGGCCAGCTTTCAGGTGGTGAACGCAACCGGGTGCATCTGGCCAAGATGCTGAAGGAAGCCGCCAACGTGCTGATGCTCGATGAACCGACCAACGATCTGGACGTCGATACCCTGCGCGCTCTGGAGGAGGCGATTTCTGAATTCGCCGGCTGCGTGCTGGTGACTTCGCATGATCGCTGGTTCCTCGACCGTATTGCCACCCACATCCTGGCCTTTGAGGGCGACAGCCGGGTGGTGTGGTTCGAAGGTAATTATCAGGATTACGAGGAAGACCGCCACCGCCGCCTGGGCGCCGCTGCCGATCAGCCCCATCGCATCAAGTACAAGCCGCTGACGCGCTGACGGCGCGCCTGCTGCGACGAAAAAGGGGCCCGAAAGGGCCCCTTTTGCATTTGCGTCGATATTCTTTTGCCTGAATGAAGGCCGGCTCTACTGCTTCAGGGTGAAAGCGCCGCGGCTGACTTTCTCGCGCAGGGCCTCGGTCAGCGGCGGCAGCTTGCCGCCGTTGTTCTTCAACACCGTTCCGTATTCTGAGCGCAGGGTGATTGCCATGCTCACGCCCTCGGCGACGATGTCGAGGATCTTGAAGTCGCCGTTTTTCTCCCGCACCCGCCAGCTCACCTTGTAGGGCTCGCCCTCTGCACGGGAGATACGGGAATCGATCAAGGCCATGTTTTCGTTGCGGCTGTCCGGGATAACGTTGCCGATCTGGAAACGCTCACTGCTGTTTTCCGCCAGAAGCGGCAGGAAGCGCTGGACCATGGCATCCTCGAACACCGCAAGGAAAGACTTCTGGTCTTCCGGCGAGGCAGCGCGCCAGTAGCGCCCGATGACGAAGCGGCCGATGGCCGGTACGTCGAAGTTCGAGTTGAAGAGCTTACGGAAGAGGTCTTCCTTTTCCTTGTCGCTGATCGACGTGTCGCCCAGGCGGGACGCGGCCTGTTCCTGAAGATCGTTCAGGAAACCGGCAGCCTGTGTGGTGTCGAGCGCCTGGGAAGGCGCGGGGGCGCCTGTGATGGCCAGAGCCAACACAATGGCGCCCAGCAGCGATTTCATGTTCCAGCCAAGCATTGGGTCACTCCACCGCGGAACTGCTCTGAGCGGCATCCAGGGGATCGGTCTCCCCCGGGGCGGGCACTTCAGAGAAGTCCGGCGAATCTGCGGGCGGCGCGCCGTTGTTGATCTCGCTCTCGCGGTTCTGGCGATAGAGCGAACGAATTCGGGCGTAGAAGTCGAGCGAGTCGCGCTTCAGCTCATCCAGTTCGTCGATGGTGCGCGAGCGCAGGTCCACGCCGGTGGCGACACCGCGCGCGATGCCCACGCCGTCCGGCGCGATGTAAGTCAGCGGATCCATCAGGGTATCGACCACCAGCCCGCCGGCGTCCCGCAGCGAGGAAGGACCGAAGATCGGCAGCACCAGGTAAATACCCTCCCCGGAACCATAGGTGCCGAGCGTCTGGCCGAAATCCTCACTGTGATAGGGGTAGCCGGAATCGGCTGCGATGTCGAAGAGGCCGAGCAGCCCGATCGTCGAGTTGATGAAGAACCGTGCGGCGGTGGTTTCCGCCCGCTCCAATTCCCCCTGCAGCAGGTCGTTTGCGAAGACCACCGGGCTGCGCAGATTGCGCAGGAAGTTCCGCACCGAATTGCGCACGCCCGTCGGCACGATAAAGCGGTAGGTGACGGCGATCGGCCGGATCACCGCAAAGTCCAAAGCCTCGTTGAAAGCAAAGAACATGCGGTTGGGAACTTCCAACGGATCGTTGTCGCCTTCATCCGGTCCGAAGTCGTCGGCGTCGCTCTGGGCCCACTCGCTGGATCCGCTTTGCGCGAACTGCTCAGCCCTGGGGTCGGTCCCGGTCTGAACAACACCATCGCCAGCGGTCTGGAACGCCGGCCCCGAACCGATACCCGTGTTCTCGGTCACGGGCGCCGTGGCACAGGCCCCCAACGCGACGGTGATTACGAGACTTGCAAGAAACGGTCGCATACGCTGCGGAACAGAAGAAATCACCTTACCCCCGGTAAAAACCAAATGCGAAAACCAGATACCCCGATGCGGGGCCTGCAACCACTTTGACGCTACATCAAACAATCCTAATAAGCCTGCTTGGAACCAGCGGGCCCGAAAGGTCGGCAGAGCACAAGCGATGAACCCTTCGGAACGTGACAAAAGTCCGTTAACGAACCCTTAGGAACATGTAGCTCTGCGCAGCGTAATAACCATGTTTCCCCTATCATAGAGTGATGGGAAAGACTAGGGGCCTGGATCGGCGGGCTGTCGTCGCTTTGCATCACTGTTGCAGAAATGCCGCAGCGCGCCATCGCCCTCCGCCAAAAGCCGCTCCTGGCTGCAACAAGACTGTGCAGGTCTGGCTAACCGGTTCTTACTGATGAGCTTTCCGACCGGCCGATAAGGCGTCGATAGAACGGCAGCATAACCGCCGGCAGCATGTACATCGGCAACTGTGCAACAGCGAAGTAGAGAACGACCTCGAAATCGGTGTCGGCGGGAAAGGCTGCGAGCAGGAGGCCCATGTTGCAGTTGCCGGATACCAGGCCGACGGTTAATGCGCGTCGCCGCCCGAGCCAGCAGAAGGCCAGCGCCCCGGCAATCTGGAGGGCCGGATTGGCGATGAAAGCGGCCAGCAGCCAAAGCCCGACCGTTGCCGGCTCCCGCAGCAGGGCGGCGGTGACCCCATCCATGATGGCGACGGCGAAGACGAGCATGACCACCACGACCATCCCGTCGATGTGCCCGGCGACACGGGGCAGCCGCGCGGGGCCGATGATGCGTCTGATGATATAGGCGACGACAAAGGACGCCGCGACGATGGCGGAAAGCCTCATCATGAAGTCGGTGACGCCGATTTCCAGTTCCAGCCCCAGCAGGGCCAGGGCCAGCGGCGGCACCGTAAAAGGCGTCAGAAGGGTGGCTGCGAGACCGACCACCAGGGCCAGCGCACCGTCGAGACCCAGGATCATCGCAATCGGGGCGGCGCTCAGGATGGGTGGGGCCGCAGCCATCAGCACCAGAGCCGTGGACAGGCTTGCCGGCGCCACACCGGAAGCCAGCAGGCCGGCAACCAGCAGCGGCGAGCCGATCAGCAACCAGGCGGTGACGAGCCCAGTGACCCAGGGCCGCCGCGCATGGGCCAGCATGACCTGCCAGTCCACCCGCACCAGCGTAGCGGTCAGCAGCATCGCCACTGCCGGCGCCAGCAGCGGGCGGGCGAGCGACGCCAGGTCGGGCAATGCAAGGCCGAGGAAGACCCCGATAAAGAGGACCCAGGTTGCGTGGCTCCCGAGAAAGGCGAGCAGTCGGTTCATCGGACCTTGCAGTGATGCTGATGTGCGCGCAGTGGCGGGACGCGGCGTCAGCGACGCTAGCGGCTTTGAGCCGCCGGGCCAATGCTCTATGTTGCTGGCGCAACAGTGATTTGGGGTTCCATGCATGATAGAAACGCCGTTTGACCGGCACCGCGCCGTGGTGTTGCCGGAATGGATCGACTACAACGGCCATATGAATGTCGCTTACTATTTGCTGGCCTTCGACAGGGCGACGGACGATTTTTTCGGCTATCTGGGCCTTGATAACGCGCATCGCGAGGCCCGCGGCGGGTCTACCTTTGCGGGCGAAATACACCTGACCTATCAGCGCGAGGTGACCGAGGGCACGCCCCTGCGGATTACCAGCCGGCTGCTGGGTTTTGACGATAAGCGCATTCGCTTTTTCAATGCGATGTTCCACGCCGAAGAGGGATTCCTGGCTGCGACCATGGAAAGCCTGAGTCTCTATGTCGACCTCCAGCGGCGCCGGGTCGCTGTTATGCCGGCGCAGATCCGCGAACGGCTGGCTGCGGTGCTGGCGGCTCACGACGGTCTGGCGCTGCCGCTGGAAGCCGGGCGGGTGATCGCGAAACCCGCCCTCCCGACGCTGTGATTGCCCGTGGAACAGATTTCCGTTGCCCTTCAGCCCCTACGATGGTGAAGCTACGCCCCATGACGTTTCTCCGTATTCCGCTGCTCACCCTTCTTCTGTTTTTTCTGGGTCCGGTTTCGCTGGCCCTGGCGGCCTGTACCGATCCGCCCGGGCCCGACGTCAATTGGCGGCGCTGCGTCTTCGATCGCTTGAGCTTTACGGGCGTTGACCTGACCGCGGCGGAACTGCGCGACGTCAGCTTCTTTCGGGCCGATCTGAGCAAGGCGACTCTGGATGGCGTCACAGCTTTTCGGGCCAAGTTCGTGAACGCCAATCTGGCCGAGGCCAGCTTCGTCGGCGCTAATCTTCAGGAAGCCGACATGACAAAAGCCGATCTCAGTGCGGCCAAGCTGACGGATGCCGATCTGCGCCGGGCGCGCCTGTTCCGGGCCAATCTTCGGGGTGCCGATCTGAGCGGCGCCAAGCTCGACGGTGCCGATCTGGTGCAGGCCGATCTGACCGGGGCCACCTGGACAGACGGTCAGAGGGTTTGCGGCGAAGGATCGATCGGGCGCTGCAACTGATGACCCTTGCGGACAGCTTGCTCTTTGCCAGCTTTTAGTCGGCCGAAAGGCTGCGCCCCAGCACCAGATCGAACTGTCCCTGCGCCGGCTGACCGCTTTCTGCGGCGGTAAAGGCCACTGTGACGGCTTTGCGTGCCGCCCGGTCGCGGATCGCGTTATAGAGAAAATCGCGCTCGTTCTGCGCGTGCCCGGCCAGGTACATTTGCGTGGTCAGGCGCGAAACCCCGGGGCCGGAGACCGCGAAGTGGATATGCGGCGCCCGGCCGGGATAGGCCACCGGCCTGATCGTTGTGAAGCGATAGCGTCCGTCTTCGCCCAGAAGCAACCGCCCATAGCCCTGGAAATTGGGATCTGCCCGGCCGCCGCGGTCGCGCGGGTGATGGTAGTAGCCGAAGGCATCGCATTGCCAGATCTCGACGACGGCGCCGGCCAGCGGGCGGCCTGCCTCGTCGGCGACCCGGCCGGAGATCTGTACCCTCTGCCCGGATGCCGGCCTGTCACGACCTTCAACCTGTGTCAGATCCTGATCGGCGTCGTGCGGCAGCCGCTCCGGATAAAACGGTCCTGGCGACTGACGGGGGGTGAGGACCGTCTGCGCGGCCGCCAGACGTCCGCCGGCGCTGATCCCAAGTCCCAGTGCCCCCAACACCCCCACCCCCAGCACAGGGGAGGATTCCAGCAGACGTCGTCTGGAAACGGGCTTGCGCTTTGTCATCCTATGTCCCCTCCTCTGGCGAAGGCCGGGTCGATACGGTCGGCTGTAATGGCCACTTGGTCAAGTTGCCGTTCAACAAGACCTGGGTATCGGCACGATCCTGTGAAAGACTGTTCGTCGCCGTCATAACGAACCGGCGTTCACGTCTTTGCGAGGCGAGGGGTTTCGGCGGCACCTTAACGGCATAATATTTTCCAGGTACCTATACTGCAGAAATCGGCATGTTTCGACTACCTATGGATTTGTTTTTGAGAGACGTATGAGGCCGCAGACCTTGGCATGGGCCCCTGACAGGCCCCTAGGTGGGGGCCCCGGCGCGCTGCGCGACGATCTGCCCCTTATTGTCCGGGGGATGTGGTGAGACCGGGCCGCGTTCTTCGCAAACGCGTAGTCATTCCCCTGTTGCGTTTCGGGCGTAACGACCAGGTCGTTCTCTCGGTTCTTGCCGTTGTCATCGGGGCGGCCGCCGGTGGGGCGGCAATCGCTTTTCGCGATGCGATCGCCGGCATCCAATGGCTGGTCTACGGTTTCGGCGGCGAGCAGGTGGCCAGCGAAGCCAGCGGTCTTGCCTGGTGGCACCTGCTCCTGGTGCCCACGCTGGGCGGCCTTGCGATCGGTCTCTTCATCCGCTTTGCCCTGCCGGACGGCAAGCCGCAGGGCGTCGCCCATGTCATGGAGGCTTCCGCCCTGCGGGACGGGCGCATGTCGCTGACTGTCGGCATACGTGCCGCTGTTGCCAGTGCCGCTTCGATCGGTTTTGGCGCCTCTGTAGGTCGTGAAGGGCCGGTGGTACACCTGGGCGCCTGCCTGGGTTCCTGGGTGGCCAAGCGGCTGCATCTGGGCCGCGTGCTGGCCCGGACGCTGCTGGGTTGCGGTGTGGCGGCGGGCGTGGCCGCGTCTTTCAACGCGCCGATCGCCGGAACTTTCTTCGCCCTGGAGGTGGTGGTGGGCCACTATGCGCTCTCCGCCTTTGCCCCCATCGTGATCGCTTCGGTGACCGGAACCTTGATCAGCCGGGCGCGCTATGGCGACTTTCCCGCCTTTATTCTGCCGGAGAACTGGTCGATCGTCTCGTTCTGGGAATTCCCCGCTTTTGCGCTGCTGGGGCTGGTCTCGGCGGTTGCGGCGATCCTCTTTATGCGCTCGATCATCTTCACCGAAGACGTGGTGGGCAGGCTGGCGATCCCCTCCTGGTCCGGCCCGGCCTTCGGCGGGTTTTTGCTGGGCTGCATTGCCCTTCAGTTTCCGCAGGTCCTGGGGGTCGGCTACGAGGCGACGGACGCGGCGCTGTCGAACCTCTATCCGCTTTGGTTGCTGCTGGCCCTCATCGTCGCCAAGGCCGCCGCCACCGCGATCTGTCTGGGCAGCGGTTTTGCCGGCGGCGTGTTTTCACCTTCGCTGTTCATCGGGGCGATGGTCGGCGGCGCCTACGGCGTCCTGGCGACCCAGGCGTTCCCCGACCTCTCTTCCGGTCATGGGGCTTACACGATTATCGGCATGGGCGCGGTAACCGGCGCGGTCCTGGGGGCGCCGATTTCGACGATCCTGATGATTTTCGAGATGACCAACGACTATGAACTCACCATTGCGGTGATGCTGGCGACCGTCATCGCGTCGGTCGTGACCCAGCAGGTCCACGGTCAGTCGTTCTTTTTGCAGCAGCTGGAACGGCGCGGCGTTTCCTTACGGGGCGGCCACCAGACCGGCCTGATGCGCCGCATCAAGATCTCTTCGGTTATGGATGACCGCTACTCTGCGGTTGCCCCCGATACACCCATCGCCCAGGTGCGTTTGAAACTGCAGTCCGCGCCCTGGGGCGAGCTCTTCGTCGTCGAGGAGGACGGCTCCCTCTGCGGTGTCATCACCTATGCAGACCTGCATGAGGCGGCATTTGACACAAGCCACGATTCCGAAATCATAGCCGCCAATGTGGCCCGGGCGGTGCCGGCTGTGTTGCAGATCGGTGATCACCTGGAGGCGGCGGTGAAGGTCTACAACCTGACCGGCGAGCCGCATGTCCCCGTTGTGACCGACAAGAAATCCATGCTGATGCGCGGACTGGTGCACGAGCATCAGGTCATGCTGGCCTATCAGCGTGCCTTGGATCTGGCGCGGGCGGAAGAACGCGGCGAGGCGACCTCACGCGGGCGCCGCTACCGCGGCTGACCAACGCCGGGCGCGGCATGGATTTCGGCCCGGCCGGACGGTGGCGATCCGCCCGGCATTTTGCAGCAACCAGGCTCCTTGCGCTACGCGGCCACTGCGACGCGTTCGTCGAGGACGCGGCGGGCCTTGCCCTTTTTCTCCAGTTTTTCATACAGCGAGAGCGGCGAGAAACGCATGACGTGCTGGATGTCCTCGCGGCTCATCCAGACCAGCCATTCCTCGAAAACCTCGGTACTGTCTTGTTGTTGCCAGAGGATCCCGCCGGGCGCCAGGTGCATGTAACCCTCCCGGGCGGCCAATCCCTTGCAGGCCGCCAGGGGGTGCACCAGGCCGAATATGTAATCCGGCGACCATTCCAGCAGTGCCAGGGCAAGCGCGAGGCGTGGCAGGGTTGAGGTCAGGCCGCCGCCACGAAGGCCGTTGTTTCCACCCTTCAACCAGAGCTCGCCATGATAGCAGACATCGCCCGTGATGATCTGGGATGCCGGTGCCGATCCAAAGCTTGATTGATCGATGTCGACGGTGATGCCGGGCGGTGCGTAGGCGGCCCGGCGCTGATGAAGATGCTCGGCCAGACTGCAGCCGGTAAGGTCGTTGAGACGCACGGACTGGGTATGGATGACTTCGCCCTTGCTGTTGCTTCCTTTGATCCAGAAAGCGTTCTTCGAGCCGAGATCCGAAACGGCAGGATCGAAGATCGGCGACAGAGGCGGCCTTTCAGTCTGCTTTCTGCGTAGATTGCGGAAGGCGTCGAAATCGGAACTGACCTCGATCCGGATGGCGTTGCGTTCCGCGATCTCGTTGATGGCGCCGATGAACTGGATCTCGGAGAAAAGACGATCTGCCGGCATAACCTGACACTCCTTTGCCTTTGATTGGTGTAAGCGGCAAAGGGTAGCGATATTTTCGCCCGCTGGGTTAGAAGCCAGCCTTCAACTTGCACTTTTTAACTGTGGCGTTGTGTTTGCGGCCGGCTAAATCTCGTATTCCATGAGGAGTTCGTCGTCCATCGCCGGCAGTTTGGCGAGATCGAGCCCCGAAATCGAAATCTGGTTGGTGCGGGCGACAAACAACGTCAGGGCCGGTTCACCGTCTGGGAAGACACAGCCAAGCAACAGGCGTTGGAACCGCACCGGTATGGCCGGGCCGTTTCGGGTGCGCGGGATCTGGCCACAGATATGATCCAGCCTGGCGCCGCCGTCCTCAAAGACCTTCGGGTAGGCCTGGGACATGAAATTGTCGAAGTCGGTGCCGACGGGATCTTCCTGGGAGAAGCGCCCGACGGCGCTCTTGGCCCATTCCCAGCCAAGCCAGGTGGCGTAGGAGGATTTCTCGCCGATCTCGACACAGAGCCAGCCGTCCCTGCGTTGGCGATACACAAGGCGGTAGGGCTTCATCTGCGTCATCGCCGGATGTTCAAGCTGCAGTTCCGACCGGCACCAGGCATCGAAGCCGCTGCGCAACATCGCAGGCCCGTCCTGCCAGAGGCGGCTCAGATGGTGCTGCTGGGCATGAAAGGAGTAGCCGTTGGCGTCCTGATAGGCGATGCGGTCCAGGTTGCTGCGGCTTCGGGTACGCACGCTCCTGCTCGACAGCCAGTTCTCGGCCAGTGCCAGAATCTCTTCGGCTTCCAGCCGGTGCTGTTCCCCGGCTTCGGTCAGGAAGTAGCGCCGGTTGCGCAGTTCCAGCAGCTTGATGCCGCGCATCTCCTCCAGGCTTTTGATGTGCCGGCGCACCGTTTGACGGGTGACGCCCAGAATTTCCACCGTTTCGGAAAGGTTCAGGGTACGGGCCAGGGTGGTGAAGGACTTGAGAATATCGAATAGGGTCGAGGGATGGCGATCATCGGGTGTGGGGGGAACAGCCAATGGTTTCAACCTGTTAGTTGGAAGATTGTACAAGTTATCGGGTCGGGCTCTGGGTTCTTGGGCGGCTCAGTTTGGTTGGGAACAATAATGTTCCATACCTGACCAAGAATCAACGGTTTAAGCAAATCAATGCTCCTCTATGGGTGTGTTCTTATAGGCTTGATTCATCCCTGAGTTTTATCAAACTGCGATACCGAAGAAACCAACAAATGGGATGGCGGGGGAGTGAGTTTGAGTCTGGTAGATCATCGTGTGGGAAAGCAGATCAACGAGGCGCGCCTGGAGAGAAATCTGAGCCTTGACCAAGTCGGCTCCTTGCTTGGGGTAAGCCCGGAGCAGGTAAAGCTTTTCGAGGAAGACGAGCAAAGAATGCCGGCCGGTCTGCTCTACAGGCTCGCAGAGATTTTCGAGCTTCCGGTTACGGATTTTTTCAAGCACTAGCGCAGCGGCCCTGCGGATGCAGGAGCGGGCGCCATCGACGGAGGACAGTTTGCCGCCTTCCGTCGATAACAACACCCGGGCAACCGGGTTCGCGTACCGGCGGCACGGAGCAGCCGGGTGAGGTTTAGGCCACTTGCTTTTTGACCCCAGCAAGTGTGCTGAGACCGAGCCATTTCAGGAGGTTTTTCTGAAGCTCCTTGTCGCCGGTCAGCGCCAATCTGCCATCGTCAACGGCCTTTGTGACTGTGTCGAGGCCCATCCAGATTGCCGTCATGGTCCGCAGGTCGGTGCGGACGAAGAGGTCGACGTTGAAACCCGGCTCGACCCTGCAGAGGTCGGCACCGCTTTTCGGGTCGACGACGATCCACCAGTTGCGCTCCGCTGCCCGGTGTTCGGGATAGATGAACTGGATGACGTTTCGGCGCGCCGGTAGTTCGGGCACCTGGATGTTCCGGCGCATGTCCCACATGAGAAGCTCCGCGTCCAGGTTCTCAAGCTGCGGCTTGGTCTCGGTCCAGCGATGACCCCAGATCCCGATCGCCTCGATGATCGGCGCGAGTTCCTTGCCTGACCGGGTCAGGCGGTACTCCATGACTTCCGGTTCGCGCGGCACCGGCCTGCGCTGAACGACCCCGCAGTCTTCAAGTTCTTTCAGGCGCTTCGATAACAGCGCCGGCGACATGCGCGGTACGCCGCGGCGCAACTCGTTGAAGCGGGTCGAGCCCGCAACCAGCTCACGGATCAAGACGATCGTCCAGCGGGCGCCGAGAACCTCGGCTGCCATCGCGACGGGACAGAACTGCTGGTAGCTTCCTCCAGTCATTTTTTGATCCTCCCCTTTTCGGTTCGAGCTTACTGCCAAACCCGCGGCCCTGTCAGTTCAGATTCTATACCGGGTCGATTCAGTTCCAGAACTAGAGGACGCCAAGCCCTCTGTGGCATCTGCCTGTCGCCGCGTTGATACAGCCCCTCCGGCCTCTGCGCTCTTGGGGGGTTGGAAAGGAACTTATTCATGACTGCCCAATTGAAACCAAGTGATACGGTCCCCACTCCGACCGCCGCCCCGGCCCCGACCCTGGCCGCGGTGAAAGAAAAGCAGCAGGCGGCCTGGGCCTCCGGCGACTATGCCGTGGTGGGCACGACGCTTCAGATCGTCGGTGAACAGCTCTGCGAGACCCTGGACCTGCGGTCCGGCAGCAAGGTTCTGGATGTGGCTGCCGGAAACGGTAATGCGACCCTGGCCGCCGCGCGCCGCTTCTGTAGCGTCACCTCCACCGATTATGTCGAGAGCCTGCTGAACAAGAGCCGCGAGCGGGCGGCAGCGGAGCACCTGGACGTTGCTTTCCAGATTGCCGATGCAGAAGCCTTGCCCTTCGACGAGGGCAGTTTCGATGCCGTGCTTTCCACCTTCGGGGTCATGTTCACGCCCGACCAGGCAAAAGCCGCGGCGGAACTCAGCCGGGTATGCCGTTCCGGCGGGCGAATTGCCCTGGCCAACTGGACACCGCCGGGCTTCATCGGCCAAGTCTTCAAGACCATTGGAAAGCATATCCCGCCGGCACCCGGGATGAGGTCTCCGGCCCTCTGGGGCACCCGCGAAGCCCTGGAGGACTTGTTCGGTGACACGGCGGCTTCCATCGAACTGACGCCGCGCCTGTTTAATTTCCGCTATCACTCGGCGGATCATTTCATGGAAGTCTTCCGGACCTACTATGGGCCGATACACAAAGCCTTTCTGGCTCTGGGGGATGCCGGCGGTGCCCTCGATACCGATCTGCGCGCTCTGCTGGACCGCTTCAATGTCGCCACCGACGGCACGCTGGTGGTGCCCTCGGAATACGTCGAAGTGGTGATCCGGAAAGCCTGAGCCGGGCGGCCCCGGCCTTGCAGGGCCGGGGCTTCTTCCGGCGGGCCGGTCGCAGCCCTGGCTCTCGCCTTGGCCGTCAGCCTGTTGCGGCCAGGGCGGTTGCCTGGTCTGACAGGCCGGCGCCGATGCCCACCATGCGCACGGCGTGTTCGGCGGCGTGGGTCAACAGCTTGCACCCGCTGACCATGGCCTCGTCCAGCGAGCAGGGCGCCTTGATGATGCTGGCATAGGCGTCGATGCCGTGGTTCAGGTTGGTATAGGCGCCCTTGCCGATACTGCCGGCCAGCACGATGACCGGAACGCCGTGGCGCTTGGCGCGGGTCGCGACCTCCACCGGCACCTTGCCGTAGGGCGTCTGATCGTCAAGTCTGCCCTCTGCCGTCAGCACCAGATCGACTTTCCGCAGTTGGCGTTCGATGTCGAAGTATTGCATCACGATGTCGTAGCGCGGATGCAGCCTGGCACCGATCAGGGCCTTGAGCCCGGCGCCGAGGCCACCCGAAGCGCCGCAACCGGGTTCCCGGCCGATGTCGGGTCCGACATCCCGGCGGATCAGCGCTGCATAGGTTTCCAGCGACCGCTCAAGTTCCTCGACCTGTGCTGGCGTCGCCCCCTTCTGCGGCCCGAAAACCCGCGCCACGCCGCGCCGGCCAAGCAATACGTTCTTCCAGTTGACCGCGGCATCGATACGGACACCGTCCAGCCGCGGATCGCGGTCCGACAGGTCGATGTGGTGCAGGCGTGCAAGTTCCGACCCGCCCGGGCCGAGATGCTGGCCGCAATCGTCGATCAGGCGAACGCCGAGCGCCTGGGCCATGCCGGCGCCGCCATCGTTGATGCCCGAATCGCCGCAACCGACAATGATGCGCTCCGCCCCGGCGTCCAGTGCGTGAGAGATCAGCTCACCGACCCCGAAACTGGTGGTGTGCCGCGGGTCGCGCCGGTCTTTCGGTACCAGGCGCAGGCCGGCCGCCGCCGCCATTTCGATCACCGCCGTCTTGCGGTCGCTGCCGCCCAGGAAGCCGAAGTGTGCATCGACCATGTCCACCACCGGCCCGGTCACCCGGGCGTGGTGCAGCGTGCCGCCGGTGATGGCGACAAGTCCCCTGGTGAATCCCTCGCCGCCATCGACCATGGGAATCTTGGTGATCTGTGCGTCGGGCATGGCGGTCAGCACACCGTGCTCGATGCAATCAGCCGCCTGCGGTGCGCTAAGACCTTCTTTGAAGCCTGAGGGGGCGATCAGCACGCGCATTTTGAGAACTCCTTTGTTGAGGGTTTGGGGGTGAGGGGCGGTGGGATTTTCAGCCGCTAAGCGGCAGGCCCAGCCAGGGCCAGACATAAAGGGAGAAGATCACCAGGAGCCCGAGGTGCAACGGCAGCAGCACCGCGCTGAGCGCCAGCAGGTCGCCGGGCTTGAACGTCGGGCCGTCCAACTCGCTCATCATGGCCAGCGGTTTGGCGCTGACCGGCAGGGTCAGGCAGTAGCCCGTGGCGATGGCGGTGATGATGGCGAAGGCGGCGGGGTTGTAGCCGAGAGAGATGGCGATCGGCAGGATCATCGGCACCAGGATCGATGCCCGTGCCATGCGCGAGGTAACGACCAGATGCGCCAGCAGACAGACCGTCGCCACCATGGCCAGGAGCGCGGCCGTGTCGGCGCCGCCAAGCGGCATCGCCCGGAACAGGCTGTCGACGGCCCAGCCGGCACCGCCGGAGCCGATCAACGCATCGCCCAGTTGCAGGCAGGCGGCCATGAACAGCAACAGATTCCAGTCGATGCTTTGCACCGCCTGTTTGAAGGTCAGCACGCCCAGGCCCGGTGCCGTTACCGCAAGCGCGCCGACCAGGGCGACCGTGACGTTGTCGATGCCGTGCAGGGATTGCGTACACCAAAGGACGACCAGGCTCGCGGAGATTGAAAGCACGAATTTCTCCCGCGCCGTCAGTCGCTGCGTGGCCGGGGTGGGCTGCGGTTGATCGCCGCTGCTGACCAGCGGGCGTTCGCGCTCTGCTTTGCCGAGGAAAAGGGTAAGGATCACCCAGGTGGAGAGGAAGCAGCTGACCACCGCAAAGGGCAGGCCGAGGGTCATCCAGCGGAGGTAGTCGATACGCTCGCCGGTCAGACGCCAGATCGCGTCGGCAGCCAGAATGTTGGCGCCGGCGCCGATCAGCGACCCGGCCGAGGACAACAGGATGACGGTCGGGATCAACAAAGCCAGGGCGCGGGTGACCCGCGGATTGGCGACCTGGCCGGCGATGGTGAGAAACACCGGCAACATCAGGGCCGCCCGGCCCGAGGTGGAGGGCATGACCATTGCCAGGACAAGCATCGCGCCGGTCAGCGCGTAGAATGTGCGCGCGACGCTGCGCGAATTTCGCACCAGTGGGGCGGTAATCCGCTGGGCGAGTCCGGAGAGGGTGATCGCTTTCGCGATGACGAAGGCGGCCAGCAAGAGCCCGATCATGCCGTGGCCGAGGGCACCCAGGACGGTGGTGTCGAATGAGCTGGTGCCGACGACCGCGCCGGCGCAGAGGGCGGCCAGGGCGATGAAGGTTTTATCGAGCCGCGACACCACCCAGAACACAACGGCGGCGGCGAAAGCGACCAAAGAAACGCGGGCGTCGGCAGAGATCCCGACCGGCAGATACCAAAGGCAGGCGCCGAGTGCGAAGGCCAGCGCGCTTGCGGCCAGGAATCGTCCCGGCAGCATTTGAATGGCTGCGGCCAGCTGCTGAATGTACCATTGTATTCTTAGTGCAGGCTTCAGGGCGCTCGGGTCGTTGGTCTCTGCCATGGCGGACACGGCCCGATAACTAATAGGCATTACTGCTTTCCTAACTTTCGGCCTCTGTCGGTGTCTGTGTCGGCTAGGACGCAGAACGTTCGGCCGGTAACAGGCATCTCCCTATGTGACGATCTCGTTGCAATTTTATGTAGGCTCGCCGCATGACGCCGCGTTGAGCCCGCGGTTAATGAAACATGACGGGAAAATGAAAATCAGATGACAGGTGATTAGACGGCCGAAACCCCATGGAACCGGGTGTTTTCGGCCTATCGAACCGTCGTCATGTGGTCATTGTTTCGGGATATTTCCCGCCGGGCGCGGTGTGGCCGTAGGCCCTCTTCGCCTGATGCGGCAATTGTCTGATCGTTGCAGCCTAGGGTAAGCATCCGTAACATCCCCGGCTGCAGGTTGGCCGTGGCGCGTTTTGGCACGGGCAGAGCAGCCTGTGCTGTCATGTCCGTAGAGAAGATGTTGCCCCTATGCCTTCAGTGCCCGGCCAGACGATGCTGTTTGAATTGCTCCGCTCCTATACCGTGTTGGCCCGCACGCTGAACCTCTCGGAGGCTGTCGAGGTCCTGGGAAGCACGCGCCAGACAGTGCGCCGGCATGTTGGGATTCTGGAGGAAATCAGAGGCGAGCGGCTCTTTGAGATGAAAAACCGGCAGTACCACCTCACCGAGGCGGGGGCCCGGTCGCTGAAGGAAGCCGAGGCCATTTTGGAGCGCGGCGAGGCCTGGCTGGCCGGCTACACCGAAGGCGACGACGGCCGGGTGCTGGTGCTGAACGACGAAGACGGCGGCCCGGTCTTTTGTGCGCAGAAACATCAGGTAAGCCGCCTCCGGATCGACAAATCGCCCCTTTTGCAATGTGGACTGCGATGCTGGGCGAATGCCAATGCCGCCATCGAATCGCCGGCGCTGGCTGCGATCCGTCCCTATCTGGTCGTCTATCGCCGTCACAGGGACGGATGGCTCTGCGTCGAGATCGGCGAAAAGTCGTCTTATGCTTCCTGGTTCGGTTGGGCCTGGGCGAAGAGCAACATCGGCAGTTTTGTTAAAGAGATGCCCGCTGGAACCGCCTACGCCAAGTTTATCTCGCAGGCCTATCAGAGTGTTCACGACGGACAGTCCGTTCGCCTTGACCACGTCCACACGTTGATGCCCAGAGAAAAGGGCGGACCGCTGCAGCCGGTCAGCTTTCAGCGGCTGCTGCTGGGTTGTGCTTTTCCGGATGGGGAGTTTGCCCTGATCCTCCTGGTCGACCGAACCTACAACGTCAGTATCGCCGGTCTCGCGGAAGACCGGATCAGGTCCATGCCGGAGGATTTATTGATGGCATTCGACCCAAAAGCGGCAGAAGAGCAAGAATAAACACACTTCTGAGGCTTAAGCTCTGTGTTTTCAGCCAAACGCAGGAGCAGAAAGTGGCCACAAAAGACCGTCTCACAGGTTCCCGGTTCGTCTCCACCATCACCGAACTGGTGGATGATCAGGGGATCACCTTGGAAACCGGCTCGGATTTCTCCTTTTTACAGAAGGCGTTGAAGGACCAGCCGGAGCGAAATGCTCTGGCGCCGCGTTTCAGTCCCCAGGGCAACGATCTGAACGAGGAAACGGCGTTCTGGATCCTGGGCCGCGACCCTCAGGGCGAGATCGTCCATACCCAGGCCGTGCGCACCATTGACCTGGAAGGATTGACCCTTGCGTCATATATGGACGCGCAGTTTCGCGACTTCACCCCCGCCGGTTATGGGATCGATATGCGCCGGTCTCAATACCGCGGAGCACCGGGCTCTCGCATGATCGCCGGTAAGGTCTGCTATCACGGCGAACTCTGGCTGAAAGGGGGGCCTGGCGGATACCGGGGCGCGGGGATGACCGCGATCCTGGCCCGGCTGGCGATGGCGATAAGCCTGGAGAAGTGGTCGCCGGACTACGTCTTCGGCTTCATGTTCCCCCTTGCGGCCTGTAAGGGCCTGGCGGCAAGGGAGGGATACATGCACACGGAGCCGGGCAGTCTCTATTGGGCGGTTCCGGGGCAGCGTGAAAAAATGGAGGTCTGGACCGTCTGGATGGGCCGGGAGGACATCCGCCACATTCTGCAGATCCCGCCGACGAGTCTGTTCGAGCAGTTGGAGGCCAGCCAGTTGCGCAGCCGAAGGGAGAAAGCCGCTTAGAGCAGATCCGGGTTGGATGGAATCGCTGAAAGCGATCCATCAAGCCGGTGAATCTGCTCTAACTGTTTGATAGCGACCGGATTCACATGTTCTGGAGCTTCGTCAGTACGTCGGGTCGAGTTTCAGGTAGTCGTAGCGGTCGCCGGACTTCACCGAGACTTCGCGGAAGCCGTCGGCACCTTTCAGGATCGTCAGGGGCACGTCGATACCGGCGTCGCCCAGGGCCCAGATCTTGCGATAGAACTCTGAGAGGTTGCTGACCGGCTCTCCGCCGACGGCGACGACGATGTCGCCTTCCATGACCCCGGCGGTGGCGGCGGGTCCGTCCGGTGAAACGCGGTTGATGAAGACATGCCCGCGCAGTTCCTGGGTGAATAGGCCGAGCCAGGGCCTGGCCGGTCCGCCTGCGCGGCCCTGGCGCATCAGGTCGTCCATGATCGGCCTCAGCATGGAAATCGGCACGAACATGTTGCCGGGAAAGGTCTCGCCGGGGGCGAGGGCATCGCCGACGATCAGCGAGCCGATGCCCAGCAGGCGGCCGTCGGCGCCGATCAGCGCCGCACCGCCGAAGGCGCGGTAGGGCGGGGCGGTGAAGATGGCGTTGGGCAGCAGGTATTCCCAGTATCCGGCGAACTCCCGCCGCGACACGACCATGGCCGCGCTGGGCCCGTCGGGTCCGGCGACCAGAACCTGGGTCTGTTCCGACAGGGCATCGGAATCGCCCAGCTCGATGGGGGCGACGTTCAGGGTGGTTGCCGGGCGCAGCAGGCCGAAACCGGTATCGTAGTCGTAGGCCACGATGTCCGCCGGCACCGTCTCGCCGTCCTGCAGCACCACTTCGGCCTGTACGGCTTCGAGGATCAGGTAGCCGATGGTCAGCACCAGTCCGTCGGCGCCGATCACAACGCCGCCGCCTTCGCGTTCCGTGCCCAGGGTACCGGCGGTGCGCGCCGAAGGCGGCACCTCCGCCCGCACGCCGACGACGGCGCCCAGGGGATTGGTCTGGGCCGTCGCCGGGGCCAGAGGCAGGCCGATGAGGGTAAGCAAACAAAGCAGCCCGAAGGTGAAAGCCTGTAGGCAACGGACAGCAGGAAAGAGCCGGATGTGTTTGGTCATGCCGCGTTCCTTGTTGTTACGGCGTTTCCCCCTGGTTTCCTTAACCATACCGCTTTTATCGAAATAGCGCGCCTTTCTGTCTTTTCCAGCAGGATTTCCGCGTGTTGATTGCGGCCAGGCAGGAACTGCCTTAGTCCTCAAGCAGATAGCCGTCCTGGCGGTGGGGCAGCGCGGTATTGCCGACGACCTTGGCGATGGCCATGCCCGGGCGCACGTAGCGGTGCAGTCGGCGGGAGAGAACGATGCCGCTGGCCTGGCTGACGACGGGGTGGCGTGCCTTGTCCGGCTCCGCCGCTGGATCGACGATCCAGGCCAGGGTGTCGCCGGCCTCGACCCGGTCGCCGAGCTGCACCGCGTAGGCCAGAACGCCGCCGCAGGGTGCGCGTACCGAATCGGTGGCGTCCAGGTTGGTGGCGTCGCAGAGCGGTGCCGGCGGCGGCGGGGTCTCGCCGGCGATCACGCCGAAGCGCTGCAGCGAATGGAAAAGCGCCTGGGCATCGCCGGCGGCCAGTTCATCGTTCACGTCGGAAGTCCCTCGCAGCTCGACGGTGGCCGACAGGCAGGCCGCCGGAATCGGGTGCTGCGGATAGCGCGCCGCCAGACGGGTCCAGGGGGTCGAGAAGGTTTCGTCGAAGGAGTTGCCGCCGGAGTCGTCGGCCAGCAGCACCGCATGGCAGCCGAGATCGGCGGCGAAGTCGGCGGCCTGCGGCCAGTGCGCCGGGATCAGGAACAGATGCATCAGCGATTCGTCGTCGCAGTGCAGGTCCCAGACCAGATCCGCGTCTGCTGCGAGGGAGGCGAGGGCGAGGCGCAGCGAATGCATCTCGCTGCCCGCTTCCTGCCCGGCCAAATGGTCGCTGAGGGCTTTGCGGATCGCGGTGACGTTGGCCGCCGCGTCGCCGCCCAGCTTGTCGGCCAGGCCGTCGGCGATGGGGGTGAAGAGGTCCGGCCAGTTGCGGTTGAAGTTGCCGCCACCGCCCACCTCACAGCGCCCCAGGTGGACGCTGTTGTTGAACTGGGCGAGGCCGATGGGGTTGGCGTAGGGCACCAGGATCACTTCGCCCTGGATCTCGCCACGTTCTTCTGCCGCCGCCAGCAGGCGGTGGAGATGGTGCTGGACCAGCAGGCCCGGGGTCTCATCGGCGTGGAGGGAGGCCTGCAGATAGGCCTTCGGCCTGGCGCCGGCCTCGCCGAAGCGGTGCACCGTCAGGGTCCGGCTGGTCCCGGGGGTTGCTGTCAGAAGGGGAAGGGTTTCGGTCCGCCGGGGCATAAAGGATTCCTTTTCGGATGGTGCAGCGTGGCATGAAAGGCGGCGCAACCGGGGTGGTCAAGGCCGCTCTGGTAAGGCCATGTCAGTTTCTCGTCAGTTTATCGCCGGGGCGCGGTTTTCCGAGCGTGAGCCCCGGGCGGGCTTGCGCTATAAAAGGGCCATGTCAGATCTTTTTGCGGCCGCGACTCCGGCCCATCCCTATCCCTATCTCGACGCTCTGAACGAGGGCCAGCGGGCGGCTGTCGAGGCGTTGGACGGCCCGGTTCTGGTGCTGGCCGGCGCCGGGACCGGCAAGACCCGCGTCCTCACCACCCGTCTGGGGCACCTTTTGATGACCGGCCGGGTACGCGCGCCCGGCGAACTGCTGGCCGTCACCTTCACCAACAAGGCGGCGCGGGAGATGAAGGACCGGGTCGCAGCCTTGCTGGAGCGGCCCTCGGTCGAGGGCTGGTGGCTCGGCACTTTCCATGCCATTGCCGTGCGCATCCTGCGCCGCAACCCGGAAGCTGTCGGCCTGCGCAGCAACTTCACCATTCTCGATACCGATGACCAGGTGCGTCTGGTGAAGCAGATCCTGCAGTCCGAGGCGGTGGATGAGAAGAAGTGGCCGGCGCGCGCGCTGCTGTCGATTTTCGAGCGCTGGAAGGACCGCGGCCTGACGCCGGAAAAGGTTTCGGCGGGCGAAGCCGGCGATTTCGCCCGCGGCCGGGCGGTCGAGCTTTACAAGGCCTACCAGGAGCGTCTCAGAACCCTGAACGCCTGCGACTTCGGCGACCTGCTGCTGCACAACCTGACGCTCTTCCAGAACGAGCCGGAGGTTCTGGCCGACTATCACCGGCGCTTCCGCTATATCCTGGTCGACGAGTATCAGGATACCAACGTGGCGCAGTATCTCTGGTTGCGTCTGCTGGCCCAGGGCCACAAGAACATCTGCTGCGTCGGCGATGACGACCAGTCGATCTATGGCTGGCGCGGGGCGGAGGTCGGCAACATCCTGCGCTTCGAGGAGGACTTTCCCGGCGCCAAGGTGATCCGGCTGGAGCGTAACTACCGCTCCACCGGCCGCATCCTGGCCGCCGCCTCCGGCCTCATCGCCCACAACGAGGGGCGCCTCGGCAAGACCCTTTGGACCGAGGGCGACGAGGGCGAGAAGCTGCGCCTGCGCGGGCTTTGGGACGGTGAAGCCGAAGCGCGCTTCGTCGGCGAAGAGATCGAGGCGATGCAGGCGCGCGACAAGGATCTCGATCTCAATCAGATCGCCATCCTGGTGCGCACCGGCGCCCAGACCCGTGAGTTCGAAGAGCGCTTCATCACCCTCGGCCTGCCTTATCGTGTGGTCGGCGGGCCGCGCTTCTATGAGCGCATGGAAATCCGCGACGCGCTGGCCTACCTCAGGGTGATCCATTCGCCCGACGACGATCTGGCTTTCGAGCGGATCATGAACAAGCCCAAGCGCGGCCTCGGCAATGCCACCCTGCAACTGCTCTATAGGACCGCGCGGGCCGGCAACATTCCCCTGACCCTGGCGGTGCGCCGCCTTGTCGAGACCGATGAACTGCGCCCTGCCGCGCGCCGTGCGCTGGGCAACCTGTTGCGGGACTTCGACCGTTGGCGCGCCATGGTGGAGACCACACCGCACCCCGAACTGGCCGAGATCGTGCTGGAGGAATCCGGTTACACCGAGATGTGGATGAACGACAAGTCGCTGGAGGCGCCGGGGCGGCTGGAGAACCTGAAGGAGTTCGTGAACGCGCTGGGTGAGTTCGAAAATCTGGCCGGCTTTCTGGAGCATGTCTCCCTGGTCATGGAGGCGCTGTCGCAGGAGGGCCAGGACGTGGTCACCATCATGACCCTGCATGCCGCCAAGGGCCTGGAGTTCGACACCGTCTTCCTGCCGGGCTGGGAGGAGGGACTGTTCCCCAACCAGCGCGCCCTCGACGAAACCGGCCGCAGCGGCCTGGAGGAAGAGCGCCGCCTCGCCTATGTCGGCCTGACGCGGGCGCGCAAGCAGGTCGTTATCTCCTTTGCCGCCAACCGGCGCATGCATGGCTCCTGGGCGGCGGCGATTCCTTCGCGCTTCGTCGACGAGCTGCCCAGCGAGCACGTGGCGCAGGAGAGCGACCACGGTGTCTACGGTGCGGCGGCCTCGGCCTTTGGCGGCATGAGCGAATGGAGCGAGGCACGGGTCAGCCCCGGCCTTGCGCGGGCGAAATCCCGTCGCGGCGAGACCGGTTCGCCCTTCATCGACGTGACCCCGACCCGCATCGAGACCATCGCCAGCGGCGCCTTCCAGCGTGGCGACCGGGTCTTTCATCAGAAGTTCGGTTACGGCAGTATCGCTTCGGTCGAAGGCGAGCGCCTGAATATCAGCTTCGACAAGGCCGGCGAAAAGAAGGTGATCGCCAGCTTCGTCGTGCCGGCCGATCAGGCCGGCTAGATCGTTTTCGACTGACGCCGAAGCGGTTCCAGCCCGCACGCCTATCCCTGGAGAAAGAATTTTGACGGCGACCTACTGCCTGACCCTGGCCCTGCCGGAGCCGTCGCTGACGGCTTTCGAGGCGGTCTTCGAGCCCTTGGGCGGGGCGCTGGTCACGGGCGGCAAAGATGCGGCCGGCCTGATTCCCTGGCAGCTTTATCTTGCCGACCCGCCCGGCCCCGAGGAACTCGACCGCCTGCTGACCCTTGGCGCGGAAACCGCCGGTATCGAGACTCCCGGTCATCGCCTCGAGCAACTGCCGGAGGTTGACTGGGTGGCGGAAAGCCAGCGCTCCCTGCCGGCCATCACGGCGGGGCGCTTTCGCATCCGCGGCTCCCACATCACCGGGCCCGCCCCCTGGGGGGCCATCGACCTGCTGATCGATGCGAATGCCGCTTTCGGAACCGGGCGTCACGAGACCACCCGCGGCTGCCTTCTGGCGATGCAGGCCCTGGCGAAGCGGCGCTCCGTCGAAAAGGTTCTGGATATGGGCTGCGGGTCGGGCGTTCTGGCCATGGCGGCGGCCCGGCTCTGGCCCTGTTCGGTCCTGGGCGTCGACAACGACGCGCCCTCCCTGGTGGTGACCAGGGAAAACCTGCGCAGCAACGGGGTGAGCGACCGGGTTACGGTCATGCTGAGCGATGGTTTTCGCCGGGCGGAGATCCGCGCCCGGGGCCCCTATGACCTGATCCTGGCGAACATTCTGGCCGCACCGCTCTGCGCCATGGCCCAGGATCTGCGCTGTCATCTGGCGCCGGGCGGGGTGGTGGTTCTCTCCGGCCTGCTGGTCAGTCAGGAACAGCCGGTGATCGCCCGCTACCGCGCGGCCGGCCTGCGCCTCGTGACGCGCTATCGTCTGGCGGAGTGGTCGACCCTTGTCCTGGCTGGATAGGGTGTTGGCTGGATGGGGTCCTGGCTGGTGAGCGGCCCCCCGGAAAGGGAAATGGCGGCGCCCCCGGACCGAGATCCGGAGAAACGCCGCCACACTTCGCCTTCCTGGCGAAAATGCCGTGAAGGCTGCTTTCCTGTCCCTCGGTCGGTCAGGCCGCTGAGGTGTGCCCCAGGTTCTCGTTCGCCGCGGCGGGCTGGCCGACGATCGCCCGGCCGAGATTGGCGAGGCTGTGCGTCGCCGGGATCTTGATCCCTTCGACAACGGCAGAGGTCTGCTCTGTGCTGCGCTGATCGCCGTTTTGTCTGGCGGCCAGGGAATCGGCAATGCGCCTGATGTCGACACGCTGGATGCCGATGTCCGCCAACATTTGGTCGGACAGGGCCGAGAGCGCGCTGATGGTTTTACGCTTCAGATAGGCGCGCTTTGTCCAATCGGCCAGCATGTGCCAGACCGAGCGATGCGCTGTGCGGGGCGCAGTGGCCTCCACGGCGGTGGCCTCCACGGCGGTCGCGGCGATCTGGCCGCGGTTCAGACCGATGTCAGCCAGAGCCCGGTCGCTCAGCGTCGAGAGCTCGCGCAGCGTGCGGCGGCGCTGCTGGGCGCGGCCGAGTGCTGAGAAAAGGGCGGTCAGCCCCGACAGGCGGGCAATGGCGCTGAAGCCCTTGCTCGTCCATTCGGCGGTGAACTGGGCCCTCAAGCGGCGGGCGGTTTGAACGGCAGTCAAAACGTCAACAGATCGAGGGTCCCACCGCACTTCGGCACCGCTCTGGGCGGCTTGGTGAAGATCGTTTAGGCGGGTCATTGTTTTTGCTCCAAATTAACTAATTCTGCTTCTCAGGCCTTGCCAAGCGGCTCAGAAGCAATGACTTTTCATGATTAGAGATACGTGCTGCGGGCCAAAAACGAAGCCAATTTTTTTGCACTGCAGCATTGCATCGGCTGCATGATAGGAATTGGGAATAAACCGGCGGGGTGCCGGGAAGGATCAGAACCAATGGGAAGTCCGGACTCCGGGAACATTTCACCCAGTGAAGCTGGGGAAACCGCCGATCACGGCGCCAGGCTGGCGGCTCTGAGGGCCGAGCTTGCCCGCCGGGAGGTCCAGGGTTTCCTCATTCCCCGGGCCGACGAGCATCAGGGGGAGTATGTCCCGGCCTCGGCCCAGCGCCTGGAATGGCTGACCGGTTTCAGCGGTTCTGCCGGAACCGCCGCGGTTCTGCCGGAAACGGCGGCTGTCTTCATTGACGGACGCTATACGCTACAGGTCCGGAACGAGGTCGATGTGGACCTCTTCACCCCGCGCCATCTGACCGAGGAACCGCTCTCTGCCTGGTTGGCGGAGGGACTGAAACCGGGACAGCGCCTGGCCTATGACCCCTGGCTGCATACCGAGGACCAGGTGCGGCGGCTGGAAAAGACTCTGGCCGCAGCAGAGGCCGAGGCGGTTGCCCTGTCGGATAACCCGCTGGACGCCGTCTGGCACGACCGGCCGGCGGTGCCACAGGCCGAGATCCGGGCCCACGACCTCAGCTATGCGGGCCGGGAAAGCGCGGACAAGCGTGAAGGCCTGGGCAAGGCGCTAACGAAACAAGGGGTCGCCGCCGCGGTGATCACCCTGCCGGATTCCATCGCCTGGCTGTTGAACGTGCGCGGCGGCGATGTCGAACGCTCGCCCCTGCCGCTTTCCTTTTCGGTGCTGCATGCCGATGGCGCGGTGGAATGGTTTGTCGACGCGGCGAAGGTGAGCGACGGCCTGGCTCAACATCTCGGCAACGCCGTATCCATTCAGGCGCCCCAGCGCCTGGGTGAGGCCCTGGACCGTCTGGGCGTGCAGGGCGCCAAGGTTCTGGCCGATCCGGCGACCGCGGCACGCTGGATCTTCGACCGCCTGCGGGCTGCCGGTGCGGCGATTGAGCAGGGTGCCGATCCCTGCCAGTTGCCCAAGGCCTGCAAGAACGAAACCGAGCTGGCGGGCACCCGCGCGGCCCACAAGCGTGATGGGGCGGCGCTCTCACGCTTTCTGCACTGGCTCGACTCTGCGGTCGCGCAGGGACAGGCGGTGACCGAGATGGCCGCCGCCGACCGTCTGGCGGCCTTTCGCGGCGAGGCCGGCGATCTGCGCGATCTGTCTTTCGACACTATTGCCGGATCCGGCCCGAACGGCGCCATCGTCCACTACCGCGTGAGTCCGCAGAGCGACCGGCAGCTTGCACAGGGCGAGCTGTTTCTCTGCGATTCCGGGGCCCAGTATCCGGACGGCACCACCGACGTCACCCGTACGGTTGCCATCGGCACGCCCGATAAGGAAATGTGCGCGCGGTTTACCCTGGTTCTCAAGGGTCACATTGCCCTTGGCGCGGCCCGCTTTCCCGAAGGCACCTCCGGCAGCCAGTTGGATAGTCTGGCGCGCTATGCGCTTTGGCAAAACGGCTTGGACTACGACCACGGCACCGGGCACGGGGTCGGCAGCTATCTGAACGTTCACGAAGGCCCGCAGCGCATCTCAAAGATGCCGAACTCAGTCGCCCTGCAGCCGGGGATGATCGTTTCCAACGAGCCCGGCTATTACAAGACCGGTGCTTACGGGATCAGGATCGAGAATCTGGTGGCGGTTACGGAGTCGTCGCGGGCGGCGGGGGAGGAACGCGCCATGCTGGCCTTCGAAACCCTGACCCTGGCGCCCATCGACCGGCGGCTCATCGTGCCCGCCATGCTGACCGCGGATGAAATCGACTGGGTGGATGCCTATCACGCCCGTGTCCGGGCGGAGATCGGCCCGCAGCTCGACGGGGAAGCGCGGGTCTGGTTGGAACAGGCGACGGCGCCGCTTCAGGCGGGGTGAGGTTCTAGGCCTCGTCGTCCTGGGTCTCGAACAGGGCTTTCATGTAGGAATGCTGAATATCCTGGATGTGGCGCGCGATATCGGCCAGATCCTGACCAATCCGCTCCGCCATCTGCAGATCCTCGCTGATGTAGAGGTCCGTCGGCTCGGCCCAGCGCTGGGTCATGTGAATAAGGGCCCTGTACGCCGCTTTCTCATGCGCCCGGTCGCCCTGGCCCAGTACCTGGACCTGCTCAAGGATGAATTCAAGACTGTTTTCGGCCGTCAGCATGGTTCCGCCTGCTTCCACTGGTGAAGCAGAGAACCTACGCGTTGCCGGTAAATAGAATGTTTAGGGAAACGAAGAAAAGCCGCTATCGCGCGGTTTTGTGAGTTTTTCGCCCCTGCGGAAAAAATACGATGGCGTGTGATCCATCGCTGATACGCTTACGTAACTTATATATACCCATTTGATTGCTGTAACTTGCGCCCCGCCTTTCCGGCGGGGCTTATTTTTTGCACCACATTTGCCGTCAGGATTGATTGGCGGTCGGATCGAAACCTCCGTGGATTTAGATCTCCAGGAAATTTCCGCCTCTCCGCAAAAGTTTCACCCGCTGCGCTCTTGCCGGGGGCGATATCGTACATAGTTAGTAAACCGTTAAGTCTACCACCGGGAGTTCCGCTCCCCCTCCGAAGCCGGGAGACCAAAAACAAGCCCGGCCGTCATGGCGTTTCCGACCCGGGGCGTCCCCGACTCAGGGCACACCTGATCCGGGGCATCCCCAATTCAGGCGTTTTGGGCAACGCCTTCACACACATAAGATCTGGAGCCGCAGGAATGGTGAAACTGCTGATCAATGGGGAGGAGCGTCAGATCGACGCTGCTCCGGATACCCCTTTGCTTTGGGTTCTTCGCGACGAACTGGGCATGACCGGAACGAAGTTCGGCTGCGGTGTGGCGCTCTGTGGCGCCTGCACCGTCCATGTCGACGGGATACCCGTGAGGTCCTGTTCGACGGCTGTCGAGGACGTCGAAGGCAGCGCGGTCACGACGATCGAGGCCGTCTCCGGCAAAGCGGCCGAGGCCGTTCAGACCGCTTGGGAGAAACTCGACGTCGTGCAGTGCGGATACTGTCAGTCTGGTCAGGTGATGTCGGCGATCGCCCTGTTGAGCGAGAACCAGAAACCGACCGACGAGGACATCGACGATGCGATGAGCGGCAATGTCTGCCGTTGCGCCACCTATGTCCGCATCCGCGCCGCGATCCACGAAGCCGCCAAGATGATGGAGACCTGACGCCATGCTTGCAGGATTGAAAAACAGCGCCACGGCGCCGGTTCCCCATGAGTCGGAAATTCCGGCGACCAACCGCCGGCAATTCCTCAAGGCCAGCGCCGCCGTCGGCGCCGGTCTCGTCATCGGCGTGGTGTTACCGCAGGCCGGCAATAAGATCGCCAAGGCAGCCGCCCCGGCGGGCACCGCGGCCCCGGTAAATCCCAATGCCTTTGTGCGCATTGCGCCGGACAGCAGCGTGACGGTGCTGATCAAGCACATCGAATTCGGCCAGGGCACCTATACCGGCCTCGCCACGCTGGTGGCCGAGGAACTGGACGCCGACTGGTCGCAGATGCGCGCCGAACATGCGCCAGCCGATGCCACGCTCTACAACAACCTCCATTGGGGCCCGGTTCAGGGTACCGGCGGCAGCTCCAGTACCGCGAATTCCTACACGCAGATGCGCCAGGCCGGTGCCGGGGCCCGCGCCCTGCTGGTGCTGGCGGCCGCCGACCTCTGGGGTGTTCCGGCCGGTGAGATCACCGTGGCCAAGGGTGTCGTCTCGCACGCTGCCTCGGGGAACACTGCAGGTTTTGGCGAGCTGGCGGAAAGGGCGGCAGAGATGGACGCCCCCGCCGAGGTAACCTTGAAAGATCCGGCGGACTTCACCCTGATCGGCAAGGACGTGCCGCGCCTCGATTCCCGCGCCAAAACCCGCGGCGAGGCGATCTACACCATGGACAAAACCCTGCCGGGCATGCTGACGGCAGTCTTGGCCCGCCCGCCGGTGTTCGGTGCGACCTTGGCATCCTTTGACGACACGGCGGCCCGCGCGGTGCCCGGCGTCACCGACGTGGTGGCCGTGCCGCAGGGCGTGGCCGTTCTCGCCGAGGGTTACTGGGCGGCCAAGAACGGCCGCGATGCTTTGGACATCGTCTGGGACGAGACCACGGGCGAGACCCGCGGCTCGGCGGAGATCATGGCCGAGTACAAGGGCCTGGCCGACCAGCCGGGCGACATGGTGCGCAGCGAAGGCGCAGTGGAAGAGGCACTGGCTTCGGCGGCCACGGTTCTGGAAGCCGACTACGAGTTCCCCTTCCTGGCCCATGCGCCGATGGAGCCGCTCGATTGCCTGGTGCAGCTCGGCCCGGACTCCTGCGATGTCTGGACGGGCTCGCAGATCCCCACGGTCGATCACGGTGCGGCCACGGCGATCAGCGGGCTGAAGCCGGAGCAGGTGCGCGTTCACACGCTCCTGGCCGGTGGCAGCTTCGGTCGCCGGGCGACGCCCAACGCCGATATGGTTTCCGAAGCGGTCAGCGTTGCCAAAGCCATCGATGGCCGGGCGCCGGTGAAAGTGATCTGGACCCGGGAAGACGACATCCAGGGCGGGCGTTACCGTCCGATGTACTTCCAACGGCTGCGCGCCGGGCTGGACGCCGAGGGCAACCTCGTCGCCTGGCACCACCGCATCGTCGGTCAGTCGATCATACGCAATACGCCCTTTGCGGATGCCTTGATCAAGAACGGCATCGACCAGACCTCGGTGGAGGGGGCGAACAACCTGCCCTATGCCATCCCCAACATGGCGGTCGATCTGCACACCACCGACGTGAACGTGCCGGTGCTGTGGTGGCGCGCCGTCGGCAGCACCCATACCGCCTATTCGACCGAAGCCTTCCTCGACGAACTGGCCGAGGCTGCCGGGCGCGACCCGGTCGAATTCCGCATGGCCATGCTGAAGGACCATCCGCGTCATGCGGCGGTGCTGAAGCTGGCGGCGGAAAAGGCCGGTTGGGGCAGCCCCCTGCCCGAAGGGCGGTCACGCGGCGTTGCGGTGCATGAGTCTTTTGCTTCCTACGTCGCCCAGGTGGCGGAGGTTTCCATCGACGGCGACGGCCAGATCAAGGTGGAGAAGGTGGTCTGCGCCGTCGACTGCGGCCTGGCGGTGAACCCGGACGTGGTGAAGGCGCAGATGGAAGGCGGCATCGGCTATGGCCTGGGCGCCATCCTGCACGACGCCATCACCCTGGACGGCGGGCGTGTGGAGCAGTCCAACTTCCACGACTACCTGCCGCTGCGCATCAATGAAATGCCGGAGGTCGAGGTCCACATCGTGCCCTCTGCCGAATTGCCGACCGGTGTCGGTGAACCCGGCACCCCGCCCGTCGGGCCGGCGGTCGCCAACGCCGTCTATGCCGCCACGGGACGGCGCATCAGACAGCTCCCCATGGCCCTGCATGGCCTGACCGGCGCATAGAAGTAGCTAAAGAACACCAGCTTCTGACCCCTCTCCGGCAGCGCGCCGGGGAGGGGTTGTGCTTTTGGGGCTCAGCCGTACCAGGATTTGGGCCAGGCCCACCAGGTGGTGGCCTCGAACTGGCGGCGGATCAGCGGGCTTAGGGAGATGAGCAGGATACCGATGGAGAAAAGGCACCAGATCGCAGGCTGCTCGAAGGGATTGTCTGTCAGTGTCGCCGCCAGAAGCGGTCCGGCCATGGCGTGGAAGACGACGAAGCGCCAGGCGCCGTAGGCCAGGGGCAGCAGGAATGCCGCCAGCATATAGGTGGGGAAGCCGGCGTGAAGGCCCAGCAGGTCCTCAAAAGGCAGCAACAGGCCGTTGTAGGGAATGCTCCAGCCGATATGCCACTCGCCGGCGACCAGGCAGAGTTCGCTGCCGCAGAGCGCCGTGCCCGGGCGGCAGGCCCCGGCCCAGGGCAGGGGATAGAGCTGCGCCAGCATCACCGCGGCCGAGAGCGCGCAACAGAGGTAAACCCCGCGGCGCAGTTTCCGCCGAACCGAACCGGGCACCAGCTCCATGGCGAAGGCGTTGATGAAAAAGGGCTGGAAAACGATGTGGAGGTAGGACAACAGGGTGATCGCTCGGTTTGCCGGCGATCCGCATTGGTCGATCACCAAGTAGCCGCTCGCCTGAAGCGCCTCCATGGCGGAAAAGTAGCCGAGAGTCAGCCAGATGGCCTTGGGCTCTCTGCGCCGCGCGAGCACCACGGCCCCGATGGTGCCAACCCCCACCATCGTCACCGACGCCGTCATGCCCCAACACATGGCTTTTCCCGCTTCCCTCAGAAACAGCGCATCGCCGCTGAGGGAGAGAGCGCGAGAGCCAGGAGTACCAAACGTCTCGCCGTCTGCTAATGCCTAAAGATCAGTTTTTCAGGGAAGCACAAGTCCATGGCTTTCGCCACGACAATATGCGCTTGGGCGATTCGACGCAGGGCCGCTCAGCGTCAATTGGAGAGAAGGTCTGTACGCCGCCGCTCGCTCACGAAATGCAGTTGGAGACCGGCAGCTCGGCCATCGCGTTGCCTTCGAAGCGTGCCGTCACGGGCGGTAAGGCCGTGCTGTCATCCAGGAAGTCTATGGCGACTGCAGCCCCCATGATCTCCGACCCGGCGACACGAGTCTGACCCAGCGGGTTGCTTGTCAGGGTGTCGTCGACGTCGATGGTGAAGGCGACTACTTCGCGCGGGGCCAGGCCGCTCATGGCCAGTTCGATCGAACGGCCGCCGTCGCGCACCGCCGGTATATCCGGAACGCGCGTGGCTCCCTCGACCAGTTCGAAGGGCTGATAGACCTCCACCCCCGGCCCCCGCGCCGAGGTGTCGAAGATCAGGCCGCCCAATGATTCGGCCAGATCGAGGGTCAGCTTCATGGCGCCAAGCGCGCAACCCCCGGTGTTGCGGATCTCGAAGCGATCTTTGGGTGCGCTTTCCTGAAAGGTCACCAGCACCTGCGCCGGGGCGGCGCTGGCCGTGCCCGCCATGACGAGCACCAAGGCGCAAACGCGGATGACCGACGGGCGATGGGTCGTCATGGCGGGCTCTCCTTCTTGTTTTGGGACCGCGTTGTGGTGGTGGCTTCTAACAGCCGGCGGTGCAACTGCCATCCGCGTCGAACGACATGGTGCGGCCACTGAGCGGCAGGTGCGTCGGTACCTTGACGGCGCCCAGGAAAGCTTCGGTCCGGCTGCCGGCGACAACCTTGCCGTCCTCGGTCGCCACTTCGTTGGCGTGGGAAGGGATGACCGCGGCGGGCTGGATCAACTCGTTGATCACGAAGGCTGCCTCCGTCGGCCCGGTCGTGAAGGTATCGCCGATGTTCATTACCACCAGCTTCGCGCCGTATTGCCTGCGCACCACCGTATCCTGCTCCGCGGTGACGCCTGTATCGCCGGAGAGATAGGCGACCAAACCGTTGCTGAAGCTGAGGACATAGCCGGTCGGCGGGCCGACATAGGCGGTGAGGCCCGCGGTGCTGAGATGCTCACCCAGTTCGCCCTCGATGAAGGCGCCCGAAAGGCCGTTGGAATGCACCGCCGGCACTGTGGTGATCGCCACGCCGCCGACCTTGCGCGAGGCACCGAAGCGCACCAGTTGCACCGATTTCGGATCGCCGCCCAGGGCCTTCACCTTGTTGGCGAAGAACCGCGGCATCTCGCTGCCCAGGACCATTTTTGCATTCTTGGCGATCGCGATGTCGACGGAGTTGGAGTTCGGTGTGGTCGAAACGCTGAAGTCGGAGCTGCCGCAGTCCCCGGCATTGGGGGCGGGGATACGGCGGTCCCCCAGGTGATCGCCATGCACGTGGCTGACAAGGACAGCGTCGATATCGCCCAAGCGCGGATCGTCAGCGCCGGCGACGGTTCGCCCGGCATCATAGAGAATGCGCGTGCCGTCCGGGTCTTCGAAGACCATGGCCCGGTCCAGACGGCAGAATTCGCCGTCATGGCTGCCCAGGGGCGTGACCTTCACGTCGGCCGCCTCGGCGGCCGTGGCGATGAGCCCGATGGCGGCAATGGCCGATAGCACTGTCGATAGCACTGTCGATAGCACTGTATAGACTTTTCTCACCGCTTCTTCCTCCTTAAGGCAATTCGACGACAGATCGTGACTACGGCCAGGATGCCACCGGCTGCCGCAATCGCAAAGAAACCAATGCGCGGTTCCCGTGAAGCCCAGACCCCTTGAAGCCCAGACCGGGCCGTCTAAGCTTTTGCCTGCACGAACCGCGCGGCGGCGAGAAGGCCCAGCAGGGCGAGGGGCAGGCAGGCGAGGAAGATGGTGGCGGCAACGAAATCCAGGCCGTCGGCGACCCCGGGACCGTTATCGCCTGTAATTCCCCCGGCAATCCCCGCCGCGTTGGCGACGATGCCGACATAGGCCGCGCCCAGGGCATAGCCCAGCCGCTGCACCGTGGGGATCGCGCCTGTTACCCGTTGTGTCTCGCCGTCGGGCGCCAGCGCCGTGGCGCGCCGCAGGATAAAGGTCCAGGCCATCCCGAAGCCGCAGCCCTGCACCATGGCGAAGACCGCGATCAGCCAGACCGGACCCAGGGGGACGCTGTAGGCAAAGCCGGCGATGCTGGCGGTAACCAGCAGCATGCCCAGGACGATCATGGCCGGGTCGCGGCGCTCGGGCGAGCCCGACAGCAGGGCGGCGACCGTGGCCCAGGCGACCGCTTCCAGCGCCAGGATATAGCCCGCCACGATCACCGGCGTGCCGTGCAGCCGTGTCATCAGCAGGGGACCGTAGATGCTCATGGCGATGGTGGCCGCGGTGAAGCAGAGAATCATGGTCAGGGCCGCACCAAGGCGGTTGCGGAAGCCGATGGGGTTTTCCGGCAGCAGGCGGCTCTCGGCCTTGCGCGCGTCCAGCTTCAGGAAGAGGAACAGGCAGATCAGGCCGGCCAGCACGAAAGCCGGCGTGTGCAGGGTTGAGATCTCTATGCCCGCATAGGCGATGGCGACGACGCCGGCGCTGAGCCAGAGCAGCCGGAAAACCGGGAAGCGCGCAGCCCCTGTTGCCTCGGCAGGCTTCGCCGCCGCGTCCTTTCGGGTGATCAGCCAGGCGGCCAATACCAGCGCCTGCAGGGCGAAGAACCAGAAACCGGTCCGCCAGGACGCCAGCTCGACGAAGAGCCCGCCGATGAGCGGGCCGAGGAAGGCGGACACCGCCCAGATGGTCGAAACCGCCCCCATGGCCCGCGCCGTCAGGCGCCGGGGAAACAGCAGCCCGACCGAAACGAAGGAGAGCGCCATCAGTCCGCCGCCACCGAAGCCCTGGAGCAGGCGCCCGGCCAGCAGAATCCACATCTCCGGCGCCAGGGCCGAGAGGGCGCAGCCGACGGCGAAGAGGCAGGCCGCCGCCGTCATGGGCAGGCGCAGGCCGTGGCGCAGGGCGAGCAGGCCGCTGGCCGCCCCGGCCACGATGGAGCCGATCTCATAGAGCGCAACGGTCCAGGAAATCAGCCGGGTGCCGCCGATCTCGGCGACGATGGCCGGCATCATGGTCGCGACCAGCAGGGCGTCGGCCGCGTGCAGCCAGACCCCCAGGCAGACCAGGGCCAGGGAAGGCCCGTGTTCGCGGCTCAGGATCTCCCGCCATCTTACTGCCGTTTCTTCGCTGCTGCTCAAGAGAACGCCTGGTCCTTCGGCTTGGGTCTGAGGGGGGGGACAACACCTTGCGCCGTTTCCGGGATCAATCCATCCGCTTTCGGCGCGCCGCAGGCGCCGATCCTAAATTCCTTTGCCGCGAACCGAAAGCCGGCAGGGGCCGTGCTTTGCGCAAAGGGCCGATCCTTGTATCGTCGTTCTCTCCCCCAGCGAGCCACGGAAAAGAAACATGACAGCAAACTTCGCCAACTACCCCAGCCTTGCCGGAAAGACCGTCTTCGTGACCGGCGGTGCCTCGGGCATCGGGGCCGAGATCGTCACCGCCTTTGCCGCCCAGGGCGCGCGGGTCGGTTTTGTCGATCTGGACGAGAAGGGCTCTGCGGCGCTGAGCGAAAAGCTCGGCGGCGATGTGGCTTTTGAGATCTGCGACCTGCGCGACATCGATGGCTTGCGCGCCGCCTTCGTTTCGCTGCGCGAAAAGCTGGGCCCGGCCACCGTGCTGGTGAACAATGCCGCGCGCGACGACCGCCATGACTGGCAAGAGACCACGCCGGAGTATTTCGACGACCGTATCGCCACCAATCTGCGCCATCAGTTCTTCGCCATCCAGGCGGTGGCGCCGGGCATGATCGAAGCCGGCGGCGGTTCCATCATCAACATGGGCTCGAATTCGTGGTGGGAGGCCGGGGGCGGCTTCCCCGCCTATGCCACGGCGAAGGCAGCAGTGCACGGCCTGACCCGCACCATGGCCCGCGACCTCGGCGGCCACCGCATCCGGGTGAACACCGTGGTGCCCGGCTGGATCATGACCGAGCGCCAGAAGGAACTCTGGACCACGCCGGAGGCGCTGACAAAACACCGCGACCGCCAGTGCCTGCCCGACCTCATCGAACCGGTCTACGTCGCCCGCATGGTGGTTTTCCTTGCCTCCGACGACGCCGCCATGTGCAGCGCCAACAACTACATGGTCGAAGCGGGGTCGATCTGAGGGCGCGTTAAAGCGGGGCCGCCGCCTTCCTCATTGCAACATTCGCCGACACGATCCGACAAGGAAGACTCCATGCCCCCCAAGCTTACCCTCGACCATATCGCCGTCTCCGCGCCGAGCCTGGAAGCGGGCATCGCCTTTGTCCGTGAGAGCCTCGGCATCGATGTGCCGTCGGGCGGGGCGCACCCGCTGATGGGCACCCACAATCACCTGATGCGTCTGGGTGAGGACGAATTTCTTGAGATTATCGCCGTCGATCCGGCGGCGCCGGCGCCGAAGCATCCGCGGTGGTTCGGACTAGACCGCAACCGGGCGCAGCCGCCCCGGCTGGCGACCTGGGTGCTGCGCACGCCCGACATCGATGCCGCTCTGGCGGCGGCGCAGCCCAGCCTTGGCCTGGCGACCGAGTTGACGCGGGGCACGTTGTCCTGGCGCATCTCCATCCCCGACGACGGGTCGATGCCGTTCGAGGGCGCGCACCCGACCTTCCTGCAGTGGCCGCCGGGCCCGCTGCCCGGCGCCGCGATGCCCGACCTTGGCTGCCGGCTGCTGCGGCTCACCGTCCATCATCCCAACGCCACCGAGATCGCTAAGCGTCTCGCCCCGCTCTTTGCCGATGACCGCGTGACCTTTGTGGCCGGCGACGAGATCCGCCTCGCCGCCGAGATCGAGACGCCGAATGGTCTTCGCCGCCTGATCTGAGGCCCAACGTTTCGTGTCGCTGTTCTGCCCGTGAGGGATTACGACCCAGACAGCGCCTTTGGGCGGGAAAGCGTTACATCCGGTTTTGCAGTTTAGGTGGCGTCTATAGAATTGAGAGACTGCAAACGGCCAAGGGCGGTTATTCGCCCATTCTTGCGGTTCGCAATGCAGCCGAAATGACTTTTGCCTGTCGTTCCAGATCAGACATCGAAGCGCGCCTTCGGGTCGAAATCATCCGCCAGTAGAGTGGTGCAGGGATCAGATCGAGCGCCAACTCGCGATCCAGCTCCGCAGGCAACTCGCCGCGTGAAATAGCGCGATCCACTATCTCGAGACCTCGATCGCGTCGTGCACTTGCTATCCTGTCCAGAAGCGGCACCAGTTCGTCCGACCGTGCGCATTCGGCAAAGAGGTCAGGCAGAATGCGCCCCGCGATCGGGTGGCGCAGTACACGCCGGAGCGACTTCAGGAACGCCAGAATGTCGGCCTCAAGCGTCCCCTCGTCGTCCATATCCGTGATATCCACCGCTATAGAGGCGACAGCTTGGCTGACAAACTCATGTTTCGAAGACCAGCGCCGGTAGATGGCCGCCTTGCCTGCTCCGGCCCGTGCCGCCACGCGTTCCAGCCTAAGTGCGGAGTAACCGGTCTGCGCCCACTCTTCGAAGAGCGCCCGGGTCAGCGCCTTGGTGACCGCAGGCCGCTTTAACGCCGCTCCGGAGAGGTTGCGGCGCGTTTTTGCGTCGGACTGGTTGCGTTCCATTTGTGTGTTCCTATATTATTCGTCGGAACGATACCGTTCCGTTGCGATGAGGTAAACCCCATGACACAAACTGTAGATGTATTCCCAAGCCTCTCCGGTTTACTGCGCAAGGCAATGGGCCCCGCGATCCGATCCGACGCTCAGGATTTTCTGAGTATGTGTGCCGAAGACATCGTTTTTGAGTTTCCCTATGCTCCGGAGGCCGCGGTCTCGCGGCTTGATGGCAAAGCGGCGCTGGCCGCGTATCTGCCAAAGGTTTCTGAGCTGATCGACATCGAATCGATGGAATTGCGGGCGACGTACAAAGACGCGGAGAGCGAAACGTTTGTGATTGAATTCAAATGCTTTGGCTCATCACGTCTCAACGATGCGCGCTATGACCAGAACTATATCTCGGTCGTGCAACTGCGTGACGGGCTGATCGCCCATTACAAGGACTACTGGAACCCCTTGGTGGTTTTGCGGGCGACCGGGTCCGACGGGGATTTGAGCCGGATCCTCAAAGGGGAAACCGGTCATGCAGGGTGAGATTCTGATCATTGGCGCCCGCGGAAAAACCGGAAGTCGTCTGGCGGTGCATCTGGCCGGAATGGGCGCGCCCACACGGCGTGCCGCCCGGACCGCCGACCGACCTGGCGAGGTGAGCTTTGACTGGGCGCGACCGGAAACCTTCGGGACGGCCTTCGAAGGAATCCATGCCGCTTATCTGGTCGCGCCGACCGACCGGGCAGACCACGCCGAAGTCATGGTCCCCGCTATCGAGCAGGCGCTAAAGCTGGGCGTTCGTCGTTTCGTTCTGCTCAGTGCGTCTTCGCTTGAGGCCGGCGGGCCGATGATGGGGGCCGTTCATTCCGTGTTACGTGAAGTGGCGCCGGAATGGTGCGTTCTGCGCCCGACGTGGTTCATGCAGAACTTCTCCGAACAGCAGCATCTGCCGACCATCCGCGACGAAAATGCGATCTATACCGCCGCAGGTCGCGGTCGTGTGCCATTTATCGACGCCGACGATATAGCTGCGGCTGCCGCTGGTGCATTGACAGCCGAGTATGCGCCGAACACCGATGTCATCCTGACCGGTCCAGAGCCGTTGAGCTACGACGATGTCGCGGAACGGCTGTCCTCGCGCCTTGTCCGCACCATCCATCACGTTGGAATGAGTTATGAAGACTTCATGGCGCGCCTGATGGGCAATGGGTTTGACAAAGTATACGCAAAGGCGCTTGCGGATATGGATGAGGCGATCTCGCGGGGTTCCGAAGATCGGGTTACCGACGGTGTCCAGCGCCTTGCCGGTCGAAGCCCACGCGATTTCGACGCTTTCGTCGCCGAAAACGAGGCCGTCTGGCGATAAGGTGTCTATGGCATCATAAGCCGCGTTCCTCGCAGGTTGCTGACGGAGTCTTGCTGCCATAGCACTGCGATCGGATTGAGCCCATTTGAGACATTGGCCCAACTGTGAGAATGAGCGTGATTTCAGTCACGCTCTTTGACTGGTTTGCTGCTGCCCAAACGGTCAATCCGGAAGGCGAACGTCTCGCCCCGGTCTTCGCCGATGATCGTGTGACCTTTGTGACCGGCGACAAGATCCGCCTCACCGCCGGGATCGAGACACCAGACGGCGTTCGTGAGCTGACCTGAGGATCGGCGTCTCGGGTCTCCGGCGACAAGCCTTTCGCCGCGTGCGTCCGGGAAAATAAGTTTTCACCACACCAGCTTCGTTTCATTGCTGAAAGGGCGCTTTCGAATTCTGCGGCCTGCTTATCGCGTGCCTCGGGTTTATCGTTTTGGATGGCTTCAAAACGGAAAGGCATCGGGATGACACAGAATGCTCTCAAGGCGGCGCCGCGCATCGGTATGGGATGCTGGGCGATCGGCGGGCCGTTCTGGAACGGCGATGTACCGGTGGGCTATTCCGGCACCAACGATGCCGACTCCACAAAGGCGGTTCACGCCGCCTGGGCGGCCGGCGTCCGCGTTTTCGACACCTCGGCGGTTTATGGCGCCGGGCATTCGGAGACTTTGCTGGGTGAGGCGCTGCGCGACCGGCCGGATGCCGTTATCGTATCCAAGTTCGGCCATTCCTTTGACGCGGAAAGCAAGCAGATGACGGGCCCGCAATATGATGCGGCCTATATCGAAGACTCTGTCGATCAAAGCCGCCGGCGGCTGCAGCGTGACCGGATCGACGTCATGCTGCTGCACTTAAACGGCCTGGCGGTCGAGGATGCCATGCCGGTCTTCGATACGCTCGAAGCGTTACGTTCCCGCGGGTCTATTGCCGCCTATGGATGGAGCACCGATTTTCCCGACAGCGTCAATGCCATGGCGGGCCGTGACGGCTTCATCGCCGTTCAGCACGCCATGAACATCTTCGTTGATGCGCCCTCCCTGAGCGCCGCGGCTGAAGCCCACGACCTGGTTCAGTTGAACCGCTCGCCGCTTGCCATGGGGGTGCTGACCGGCACGTTTTCAGATGGCCGCCGGGTCCCCAAGGATGATATCCGCAGCAACGATGCCGATTGGCAGAACTATTTTGAGAGCGGCAGCGCCTCACCGGACTATGCGCGGCAGTTGGACGCCCTGCGCGACCTCATCACGGCCGGGGGCAGAACCCTGGGGCAGGGGGCTCTATGCTGGCTGCTGGCAAAGTCTCCCAACACGCTTCCCATCCCCGGCGCAAAGAATGCCGAACAGGCCGAGGAAAATGCCGCCGCGCTCGACTACGGCCCGCTTCCGGCGGAGATCATGGCCGAAATAGAAGTGGTTCTGACACGGGGCCCCGAGGGGCCGGCGCGGGCAAGGTAGCCCCGATCAGCCGATCAACTCCTGCCACTCTTCCTCGCTGAGCATGGTGAGGCGCAGGGCTTTGGCTTTGATGCCGGATGAATCGACGGTCAGGTGTAGGCGCCAGCCGAATAGGTCAGCTCATAGCTGTGACTGTAGAGCTCGAATACGATACCGAAGGGATCTTCGACGTAGACCATGCGATAGGGCTTCTCGCCTGGAAAATACTCCCGAACAGGCATGCGCTGCTTGCCTCCAGCCGCCACGATCCGCTCCAAAAGGCCTTCAAGGTCGGGGTCCTGAATGGCGAAGTGGAACGTGCCATGCCTGCGGAATGAAAGATTGTCTTCGGGGGCATGGTTGCCATCGAACTCGAACAGCTCAATGCCGATCCTGTCCGCAGTGGAGAGATGCGCAATGCGCAGATGCTTCCATCCGGCACCCAATACGTCGGTGCACATCCGCCCGATATCGCTGTCGTCTTCGACAACCTCTGTCGGTTCCATGATGGTGTAGAAGCCAAATACCTCGGTATAGAACTTAACCGCCGCGTCGACATCAGGCACGGACAGGCCGATATGAGAGAAGCTCTTGGGGGTGGGTTGCATAGTACTGTCCTCAATTAGAAGTGGTGACAAAGCATTTAGGCTTGCCATATCTATTTTCAAAATTATCATTCTGAATTATTTCCATAATGAATTGTAATCATTATGCTGAACGCACAATGGCTCGAAACCTTCACGGTGCTTTGCGAGACGGGCCACTTCACACGAACGGCGGACCTGCTTGGAATGACGCAGCCCGGCGTTTCGCAGCACCTGCGCAAGCTGGAAGAACAGCTCGGCCAGGCGCTGATCTCGCGGCAGGGCAAGAGCTTCAGCCTGACGCCTGCTGGCGAGGCCGTTTTGACAGTGGGGCGGGCGCGGCGGATCGAGGATCAGACTCTACGGGAAACGATCCAGAACGATGACCCCGATGTCGGGAAGGTGAGCATTGCCTGCTCGGGGAGTTTTGCAATGCTGCTCTATCCCCACTTGCTGCCTCTGATGCGCGATGCGCCGCGCCTGATGATGCGGCTGGAAGCCACGCCTCAGGACGATATCCTTCGGGGTGTCCTGACCCGGCGGTTTGACCTCGGCATCGTCGGACGCAAGCCTGATCATCCCAGGCTGGACGCCATTCGTCTTGGCGAGGAGCAGCTTTGCCTTCTCCTGCCCGCCCGCGATGCACCAGAGCAAATAACTTTCAAGGACCTTGAAGCCCGAGGCTTCGTCGCCCACCCCGACGGTTTTGCTTACGCCGACGAGCTATTCGCCTTCAACTTTCCGGACGACTTTAAAGGGTCCGATCGGCTGCACGTTCGTGCCTTCGTGAACCAGATCAGCCAGATCCCGGCACCTGTCGCGCATGGTATCGGCTATACGCTGTTGCCACGCAGCGGGGTGGAAGCTTTTCCTCGCCGGGAAGACCTGCGGATTGCCCCCCTGATCAAGACCCGTCGCCATGAACTGTGGCTGACATTCGAGCGTGGGCGGCGGATGCCGGCACGGCTTGCGCGGATATCTGACGTCATTATGGCGGTCGCTAAAACACTGGAACCTGAATGACCCTGCCTTTGCTGATTTTGTTTTCCTGTAAGGACAAGAGAAGACCCGATGCGGCCGTGCCGCACCTCGCGTCTGTGGTTCAATCTATGGAGGACAGGCTCCAGACCCTACAGTTGGATGGGACTCCGCAACATCCAGCAGCGTGACGTCGAGCGCCGTTAGAGCAGATCCCGGTCGGATGGAATCGCCGAAGGCGATCCATCGACCGGGTGAATCTGCTCTAACTGTTTGATGTCGATCGGATTCACATGTTTTGGCGCAACCACAAAGTGGTTCCGTCAAAACATGATCCGATCTAGTCGATGAGGACTGCCTTAGGCCGGAAACGGTCATTCGTTGGCTTTGTAGTGAAAGGCCGGTTTGAGCCCATGATGGACGCTGAAAAATACCCAGCTAGTCTTGTTCCGTTCCCAGGTATCTGCCTTGTGTTTGCGCGATACCGGGATCAGATGAGTGTTCGACTTCGTCTCCGAGCACCTCGATCCAGGAATGCTTCCTGTGCTCATACACGGAAAAGCCGGGCTTTGGGAAATTGGGATCTGCGAAAGCACCAAGGGGAATAGCGGTTACACCCGGCCATCCCTCAATGACGTAGGCAAGTGTCGATCCACAAACAGGGCAAAATCTATATGTCGCGCGGTGGCCGCTATCGGCAACGCGTTCCCAAACAACCGATTCTCCAGAAACAGTCACCTGTTCATCTGGCCAACGGGCTTGAGTTGCGAAAGCACTGCCGCTGCGTTTCTGACACTCAAGACAATGACAAACGGACACACGCACCGGTTCGCCCTCACAGCGTGCACTGAGTTGCCCGCACCTGCATGTCGCTGTCCGTAATGCCATAGCTATGTCGTCCTGTATTCGTCAGCCGGGAGTTCGCTTGAAAGTCATGAGGTCATCTAATGATGTCGGTGACAGCCCAGAGTCAGTAATGTCCAGTTTTCGGCCGTTCGTGCTGACCAATCCAAATGACTGCCTGGGGTCGGAAGCTGTCGTCGAAACACATCGATCCAACGGTCGGTTTTCGCTCCACAAGGCTCGGTCGCGCACAGTTTCCCATCACCCGATCAGCGCCTGCCACTCTTCTTCGCTGAGCATGGTGAGGCCCAGGGCTTCGGCTTTCTTGGCTTTGGAGCCGGCGTCGGCGCCGATGACGACGTAGTCGGTCTTCTTGGAGACCGAGCCGGCGACCTTGGCGCCGAGAGTCTCGGCCTTTGCCTTGGCTTCGCTGCGGGTCATGGTCTGCAGGCTGCCGGTGAAGACCACGGTCTTGCCGGCAACCGGGGAGTCGCTGGTGGCGGGCGCCGCCACCGCTTCGATGGTGAGCGCGGCGGCGAGGTCGTCGAGGACCGTCAGGTTGTGTGGCTCGCCGAAGAAACCGACCAGGTCGTCGGCCATGGCCATGCCGATACCCTCGATGTTGCAGAGCTCGGCGTAGTGTTCGCCGACCTCCTCGGGCTTGCGCGCCTCGGGCGCCGCGGCGCGCTCGGCCTGGGCGGCGATCATCGCAGCGCGCAGGCCGGCGAAGTCGCCGTAGCTGCGCGCCAGCAGCTTGGCCGTCGCCTCGCCGATCTGACGGATGCCCAGCGCGAAGATCAGGCGGTCGAGGCCGATGGTCCGCCGCGCTTCAATGGCGGCGACCAGGTTCTTCGCCGAGAGCTTGCCCCAGCCCTCGCGCTCGCCGATCGCTTCTTCCTGGTCGTGCAGGCGGAAGATGTCGGCGGGGGATTTCACCAGGCCTTCCTGCCAGAAGGCCTCGATGTGCTTGCCGCCCAGGCCCTCGATATCGAAGGCGTTGCGCGAGACGAAGTGCTTCAGCCGTTCGACGATCTGGGCGTTGCAGATCAGGCCGCCGGTGCAGCGCCGCACGACCTCTCCGGCCTCGCGGATCGCCAGGCTGCCGCAGACCGGGCAGTGGTCGGGGAAGACGTAGGGCTTGCTGTCCTTGGGCCGCTTGGCGATGACGGCGGTGACCACCTGGGGGATCACGTCGCCGGCACGCTGGATGATCACATGGTCGCCTTCACGCACGTCCTTGCGGGCGATCTCGTCCTCGTTGTGCAGGGTGGCGCGGGCGACCACCACGCCGCCGACGCTGATCGGCTCCAGATTGGCGACCGGGGTGAGGGCGCCGGTGCGCCCGACCTGGATGGTGATGGCGTTCAGCCGCGTTTCCGCCTGCTCGGCGGGGAATTTGTGGGCGATGGCCCAGCGCGGCGCCCGGCTGACGAAGCCGAGGCGTTCCTGCAGGTCGAGCCGGTTCACCTTGTAGACAACGCCGTCGATCTCGAAGGGCAGCTCGGCGCGCCCGGCCATGATCTTTTCGTAGTAGGCCAGCAGGTCGTCGAGCCCGCGGCAGAGGGCGGAGGGTTCGTTCAGGGTGAAGCCCCAGCTTTCCAGCTGGCCGCGCGCCTCCATCATGGTGGCGCCCAGCGGGGCGGAAATCTGGCCCCAGGCGTAGCCGAAGAAATGCAGTGGCCGCTCAGCGGTGATTTTGGGGTCGAGCTGGCGCAGCGATCCGGCGGCGGCATTGCGCGGGTTGGCGAAGATCTTGCCGCCGGCTGCTTCCTGGCGTTCGTTCAGGGCGGCGAAGTCGTGGCGCGACATATAGACCTCGCCGCGCACCTCCAGAACATCGGGCCAGCCCTTACCCTTCAACTGCTGCGGCAGGTCGGCGATGGTGCGCACGTTGGCGGTGATCTCCTCGCCGGTCGTGCCGTCGCCGCGGGTCGCGCCCTGTACCAGCTTGCCACCCTCATAGCGCAGAGCGCAGGAAAGGCCGTCGATCTTCGGCTCGGCCATCACTTCCAGCGGCGCGTCCTTGTCGAGTCCCAGGAAGCGGGCGATGCGGGCCAGGAACTCGCCCACGTCCTCCGGCGCAAAGGCATTGCCGAGGGAAAGCATGGGAACGGCGTGCTGCACCTTGCCGAAGCCGGCTGCGGGCGCGGCGCCGACCCTCAGGCTCGGGCTGTCGGCGCGCATCAGCTCGGGAAAGTGCGCTTCGATGGCCTCGTTGCGGCGGCGCAGGGCGTCGTAATCAGCATCGCTGATCATCGGCGCGTCCTTCTCGTGATAGAGCCGGTCGTGCTGGGCGATCAGGGCGGCAAGGCGCGCCAGCTCCCCCGTTGCCTCTTCAGCGCTGAGGCTTTCCACGGTCTTGTCTTTGATCTTGGTTGGGCTCATGCGGCGCGGCTCTATTCGCTCGGTCGTACAAAAAAGAAAGGTCGGCTCAGGCGGGGCCGATCAGCCGCTCCGCCGCGGCGCGGGCCTCGTCGGTGATCTCCGCGCCGGACAGCATGCGCGCGATCTCCTCGCGCCGGTCGCCGGCATCCAGATGATGGACCTGGGTCGCGACCTGCTTGCCCTTGGGCTCCTTCTGCACCTGCCAATGCTGGGCGCCGCGCGCGGCGACCTGGGGGCTGTGGGTGACCACCAGGATCTGGCGGTCGCGGGCCAGGCGCTCCAGGCGTTCGCCCACGGCATGAGCGGTCGCGCCGCCGACGCCGCTGTCGACCTCGTCGAAGACCAGGCTGCGCTCCGGATTGATGCTCGCCAGCACGACTTTCAGCGACAGCAGGAAGCGCGCCAGCTCGCCGCCCGAGGCGATCTTGCCCAGCGGCCCGGCCTTGCTGCCCGGGTTGGTCGCGACCTCGAAGGCGATGCGGTCCAGCCCCTGGGCCGACCAGTCCGGTTCCTCCAGGCGCTCTATGCCGGTCGCAAAGACGGCGCGCTCCAGCTTCAGCGGCGGCAGTTCGGCGGCGACGGCCTTGTCCAGTTTCCTGGCGGCCTTGCGGCGTGCTTCGGAGAGCGTTTCGGCTGCCGCCATGTAGTTGCGGCGCGCCTCCGCGGTTTCGCGGGCCAGGGCGCTCAACTCGGCTTCGCCGCCGTCGATGGCGCCCAAGCGGGCGGCCAGTTCGTCGCGCAGCGCGGTCAGGTCTTCGACGCCGCGGTGATGTTTGCGCGCCATGTCCTGAAGTGCGAAGTAGCGATCCTCCACCGCTTCCAGGCCGTCGGCTTCCATCTCCATATCGCGGGCAAAGGCGCTCAACTGCGCCTGGGCCTCCTCGCATTCCAGCAGGGCGCGCTCGACCGCCTCGATTGCCGGGGCCAGGGCCTCACCGGCGGTCTCGGCGATGCGTTGCAGGGCGCGCTGGCTGCGGCCCAGCCCGGCGGCGGCGCCGCGTTCCTCATCCTCGATTTCGCGGTTGGCGGCGTTGACGCCCTCGATCAACTTGCCGCGGTGCATCAGGCGGTTGCGCTTTTCCGTCAGGGCGGCTTCTTCTCCCGGCTGCGGGTCGAGGGTCGTCAGTTCTTCCACCGCGTGGCGCAGATAGGCTTCGTCGCGCTGGGCCTCCGCCAGGCGCTGGGCCGCGGCTTCGCGCGCGGCGGCCGCCTCGCGCCAGCGCCGCCAAAGCCCGGCGACGCCGGTGGCTTTGTTCTCAAGCTTGCCATAGGCATCCAGCAGGCCGCGATGGGTCGCCGGGTCCATCAAGCCGCGCTGGTCGAACTGGCCCTGGATTTCGATCAGGCTGTCGGCCAGCCGGCGCAACAGCGCCACGGCCGCAGGCTGATCGTTCACGTAGGCGCGGCTGCGCCCGTCCTTGGTCAGGATGCGGCGCAGGATCAGCAGTTGATCCTCAATCTCAAAGTCCTGCTCCTGCAGGACGGCCCAGGCCGGATGGCCGCTGCCGACATCGAAGGTCGCCGTGACCCCGGCCTGCTCGGCACCGGGGCGCAGCAGGCGGGCATCGGCGCGGTGGCCCAGGGCAAAGCCCAGGGAATCGAGCAGGATGGATTTCCCCGCCCCGGTTTCGCCCGTCAGGACACCCAGGCCCTGGTCGAAGGTCAGGTCGAGCTTTTCGATAAGGACAATATTGCGGATCGACAGGCTGACCAGCATTCACCCATCCCGGAGATTCGCCGGCCCCATCGTCAGAAGATGCTGGAGATCCAGGATCCCTCGCTTTCCTCGGGGCGCAGGTTTTCGCCGGTCAGCAAGGCATAGCTGTCGATGTACCAGTCGCTGCCCGGGAAATTATGCCCCAGGACCGCCGCCGTTGCCTTGGCCTCGTCGAGAATACCGATCGCCATGTAGGATTCGACCAGCCGGTGCAGCGCTTCAGGCACATGGGTCGTGGTCTGGTAGCGCTCGATCACCGTGCGAAAACGGTTGATGGCGGCAAGATACTCGCTGCGGTCCTGATAGAAGCGCCCGATCGTCATATGCTTGCCGGCCAGGTGGTCCAGCGCCAGATCGATTTTCAGCTCGGCGTCGCGGGTGTATTTGCTGTTGGGGAAGCGGCGGGCCAGATCTTCCAGGGCATTCAGCGCTTCGGTCGTCATTTTCTGGTCGCGGGCGACGTCAGAGATCTGCTCGTAGTAGGAGATCGCCTTCAGATAGAAGGCGTAGCTGACATCCGGGCTGCCGGGATGCAGCTCGATGAAGCGGTCGAGTGCATTGATCGCCTCGTCGTAGCGGTTCTCCTGGTAGAAGGCGTAGGCGGCCATCAACTGCGCCTTCGATGCCCATTCGGAGTAGGGATGCTGGCGCTCCACCTCGTCGAAAAGGCGGGCCGCTTCCTCGTATTCGCCGACCTGGAGGGCGTCCAGGGCGCCGTTGTAGAGCTCTTCCACCGGGCGCTCCACATAGGCCGGCGGCTCGTCCGAGCTGCAGGCCGCAATGGCGAATGCCAGCAGGACTGCGGCAGCGACACGGCCCAGCGGGTAGGTGGCTCTGGTTGTGTTTTTCTCTGCGATCATAAATCCTTGCGCGTCAAGCGCGCACCCCGAGCGAATCGACCGGATTCTGACCGGTCCTGTACCTGCCGGACCGGCGTGAAACCTCAGCCGAGACTATAGGTCCAAGCGGCGGGCGTCTCAAGCGGCCTCATGCTCGCGACTGTGGTCTAAAGAGCACGAAAATGGACCGGCCCGGCATCGACGATGCCGGGCCGGTCGCTGGCCCCTAAAGGCCCCTCTCCAATTGCTTTATGCCGTTCAGGCCCTGGCGGCGACGGCGCGCTCCGGCTGGATCTGGGCGGCCACCGGCGCGGCGCTGCCGGTCGTCAGGTCGGTCCATTCCCAGGCCTCGGTGTCGGCGAAGAGCGTGTTCAACAGGCGCAGTGTCAGGGCATGGCCCGCCCGGTCGCCCTGGAAGTGGCCGATGATGGGGCCGCCGGCGAGGTAGAGATCGCCGATCGAATCCAGCACCTTATGGCGCACGAACTCGTTCCTGTAACGCAGTCCCTCTTCGTTCATGATCTCCTTGCCGTTGACCACGACCGCATTGTCCAGGGAGCCGCCGCGGGCCAAGCCCATGGCCCGCAGTTTCTCAATGTCCTGCACGAAGCCGAAGGTACGTGCCCGGGCGACATCGCGCTTGAAGGCGCTTTCCGCTACCTCGGTGAACCACTCCTGGTGGCCGATCAGGGTATCGCCGAAATCGATCTCGAAACCCACCGTATAGCTGGCTCCGGGGGACAGCGATGCGGCGCGATGCGGTTCGGAAACCACGGTTTCGTTGAGAACCCGGATCGCACGGCGCGGGCTGTCCTGCACCGTCACGCCGGCGCATTCGATCAGGAAAACGAAGGGGGCGGCGCTGCCGTCCATGATCGGCACTTCCGGGCCGTTCAGTTCGATCACCGCATTGTCGATACCGCAGCCGCTGAGGGCCGACATAAGATGCTCGATGGTGGCGATCTGGTTGCCCCGGACATCCACCAGCGTGGTGCAGAGCGGGGTCTCGATCGCATTTTTCCAGAGCGCCTGGATCTCCGTTCCGCCGTCAGCGTCGGTCCGACGGAAAACGATGCCGCTGTTCGCTTCGGCGGGGTGCAGCGCCATATTGACCTTGGCGCCGGAGTGCAACGCCACGCCCGAGCAGTGGATGGAGTTTTTCAGCGTCTGCTGACGAACGACATTGCCTGCCGATGCGCGATCTCTTGCCATATTGGTTATCTCAGTCCTCAGGTTCATCTACCCACATGATCCCGCTCAGCTGCCGTTTGTTATTCGCCCGGACCTGGAGAACCAGGCAATTCTTCATCCGGGCCGCAAGCAGTCTGCTCGGGCAAAGCCACGATTTTTGGCTGTTTTCTGCGCCATCAGAGCCTTTGCTCTGCGCCACAGCAGCCTTTTCCCTTAATTGGATTCCCCCAAGGAATCGACCACACAAAAACAATTAGGGGGACTATAAGAAGTCCCCCTCAAGTACTCAAATCACTCTTTGTTACAGTATGTTACCGCGCTGCACATCTCCATCTGCCGCTTATGATAGCGGTCTCTTGAAGTAAACCGCGCAACTTTAGTTGGCCTGGCGACGCAGAAAGGCCGGGATATCCAGCAGATCTTCTTCCGCCTGGCTCTGGCCGATGCGCTCGGCCGGGTCCAGGCCCGAGAGATTCGGTTGGGCCGCCGGTGCCGCTGCAGGCTGTGCAGGGGCTGGGGCCGGGGTTTCCCGCTGCGGCTGGGCCACACCGCTGCCCCTGGCCGGCATGGGCCGCGGCTGCGGCATCGGCTGAGGGCTCGGCTGGGCTGACCGGGCGGCTGCCTCGGTACCCTGGGTTGCCGCCTGCAAGGCGCGGGCAGCACCGCCGGTGACCTTGGCGAAGAGGCTCTGGCCGCTGCGCTTGGGTGCCGGCTCGGCGGCTACCCTTGATGCCGGGGCCGGGGCCGTTGCGGGCTCACCCATGGAAGGATACTTGGTATCCTGCTTTGTGGGCGCCGCTGCCTCACCGCGGGTGTCCACGGTCCTGGCATCGGGGCGAACCGCATTGGCGATAGCGGCTTCTGCGAAGGGGTCCGGTTCGGCGTGGATGATCTGGTGATCCGCCGGATCGCTCTCCGGCATCATCGGCGGCGGGGCGATGAAGCTGTCCGCCTCGGCCCGGGCATGGACCGCCGGGCTGGATTCCGCCACCGGGGCCGGTGTTGCCATTGGTTCCGGCTCAGGCTGGGCCAGGGCGGTCTGCCCCAGGCTCATCGGTGCCGGCTGTTCCAGGGCCACCGCTGCAGCGCCCGCCATGGCGCCGCCACCCATCTGGGCGCCCGGTGCCCCGGCAAACAATCCGCCGTGAGCGCCACCGGTCTGCGCCGGTGCCGGGTTCGGCATGGCCGCTGTTGCGGCTGCCGGCTGCTCCGCGCCGCTGGGATTGGTGGGCAGGGCAGGCGGCTTCTGACCGCCGACCAGGCTGAGGGTGATCGGCTTCGGCCGGGTCTGTGCATCGACGTCGATGCCGGTCGAAACCACGGAAACCCGCATCCGGCCTTCCATCGACTGGTCGAAGGTGGAGCCGAAGATGATGTTGGCTTCCGGATCGACCTCGTCGCGGATGCGGTTGGCCGCCTCGTCGACTTCGAAGAGAGTCAGGTCCATGCCGCCGGTGATGTTGATCAGCACGCCGCGGGCGCCCTTCATCGAGACATCGTCGAGCAGCGGGTTGGAGATGGCGGCTTCGGCCGCACCGATGGCGCGGTTCTCGCCCTCGGCCTCGCCGGTGCCCATCATCGCCTTGCCCATCTCGGACATGACGGCGCGGATGTCGGCGAAGTCCAGGTTGATCATGCCTGGGTTGACCATCAGGTCGGTGACCCCGCGCACGCCGGAATTCAACACGTCGTCGGCCATCTTGAAGGCATCGGCGAAGGTCGTTTTCTCGTTGGCGACGCGGAACAGGTTCTGGTTCGGAATGATGATCAGGGTATCGACGTACTGGGTCAGTTCGTTGATGCCCGATTCCGCCAGCCGCATGCGGTGCACGCCCTCGAAGTGGAAGGGTTTGGTCACCACGCCGACCGTCAGGATGCCCGCCTCACGGGCGGCCCTTGCGATCACCGGTCCGGCGCCTGTGCCGGTCCCGCCGCCCATGCCGGCGGTGATGAAGCACATGTGCTGGCCTTCCAGGTCGGTCAGGATATCGTCCAGCGCTTCCTCGGCGGCGGCGCGGCCGATGTCCGGGCGCGACCCGGCGCCCAGGCCCTGGGTGATGTTGCGCCCCAACTGGATGCGCCTTTCGCAGAGCGACTGGCTGAGTGCTTGGGAGTCCGTATTACAAATCAGGAACTCGACACCTTCCAGATTGGTCTGGATCATGTTGTTGACGGCATTGCCGCCCGCTCCGCCTACGCCGATCACCGTGATCCGCGGAGACAGGTCTGGTGTGGTCGAAGGTACATTCAGATTAAGGGTCATGTCTGCCTCCAGTCGCTCTAGACTTTAGAAAATTCCCGGGAAAATCCCCTGGACAATTCCGGGCCGGCCTTGCCGGTATTCATTGCTCCGATCCGGCCGGAACGTCCGCATTGCTGCTCTCTACTTTTAAAAATGCTCACGAAACCAATGTCCCAGGCGGCCGATCAGGCCGCCCATCTCTTGCGCCTCCAAAGAGGCTTCTGCCGGTACCGCGGCGTCGGCGGTAACGGCGTAATTCAAAAGGCCCGCGCAGGTCGCAAAGGCGGGGCCTGACGTGGCCTCCGCCAGGCCCTGCACGGCGACCGGTCGGCCGATGCGCACCTGTTTGTCGAGCACCGTCGACGCCAGCTCGCGGGTGCCCGGCAATTGACAGGCGCCGCCGGTCAAAACGACCCGGCGTCCGGCGATCTTGTCGAAGCCGCTGAGCTCAAGGCGCGAGCGCACCAGCTCCAGCGTTTCTTCAAGGCGCGGCTGGATGATGCCGACCAGGAGCGAGCGCGGTATCTGTTGCGATTCGGCGTTGTCTTCCTCGCCGACCTGGGGCACGTCGATCAGCTCGTTCTCGTCCGTCGGGACGGCGATCACATGGCCGTAGAGGGTTTTCATGCGTTCGGAATGCGCTAGCGGCGTCGAAAGACCGCGGGCGATGTCGCTGGTCACATGGTTGCCGCCGACCGGGATGATGTCGGTGAAGATGACGTTGTTTTCATAGAACACGGCGATGGTCGTGGTCCCGCCGCCCATGTCGATCACGGTGACGCCCAGCTCGCGCTCGTCTTCCACCAGGCAGGCGAGCCCGGCGGCGTAAGGCGAAACCGCAAAGGCCACCGGGTCCAGGTGGCAGCGCTGAATGCAGGTGCTGACGTTGCGCACCGCGCCGGCGGCGGCGGTGATGATGTGCATATGCACGCCCAGGTGCTCACCGTACATGCCCCGCGGATCGCGGATGCCGCGGCTGCCGTCGATGGAATAGGCGGTGGGAATGGAATGGATCATCTGTCGGCCCTGGTCGTCGCGCTGGCGCTGCACCTGGGTCTGATGACCATGCTCCACCGCGCGGCGCAGGTCCGCTTCGCCGACCTCATGGCCGTTGAGGGAAACCTCGACCCCGACGGTGGTTGAGGCCGGGTAGCCGCCGGACAGATTGACGATCACACGGTCGATGGTCTCGCCGGCCATCTGCTCGGCGGCGTGGACGGCGTTCAGCACCGAGGCCTCGGCGAGATCCATATCGACGATGGCACCGCCCTTGATGCCCCGGCTGATCTGCTGGCCGATACCGATCACGCGCGGCGCTTCGCCGCCTTCCGAGCGTGCGATGAAGCAGCAGACCTTGCTGCTGCCGATGTCCAATGCTGCGACGAGGCCGCCTTTGATCAGGCCTTTTCTCATGCTGCGCTTTGCGCTCCCATCTTGGTCAGCAGCGGGTCAGGGCTGCTCATGTGTTTTCACCGTCTTTGTCGGAACCCAGAAGTTCGTTTTCGCGGTCGGTGCGCACCACCAAGCGGTCCGGCAGGCGCAGGTCGATGACGACCACGTCGCGCGACAGCAGGCCCTGCTGCCGCTCGATCTTTGCAAGCTGCGACCAGGCCGCCCCGGCATCGTCCTCCGGCAGGCGCACGTCGATGCGGCCTTCGATCTCGATGTTCCAGCGGCGCCCGGCGACGCGCACTGCTGCGGTCACCCGCTCCTGCAGTTCCGGTTCGCTGTTCACCACGGCGATCAGCGTGGCGGCATGGGCGGCGGCGTCCGGTCCTACCACCAGGGGCAGATGGGTGAAGCGGCGCGGTTCAATGCCGTCGATAATCTCGCCGCGCTGGTCGATCACGCGGATCGCGCCTTGTTGCTGCCAGAGCGCCAGGGGTTCGCGCTCCTGCAGGCGGATGTAGATGGTGTCGGGCAACTGGCGCTCGACGCTGGCCTGGCGCACCCAGGGAAGCGTTTCAAGCGCCTGCTGCGCGGCCTTGGGGTCGACGCTGAGGATCGCGCCGCCGCGGGCCAGGCCGAGGCGGTTGAGAATAACGGCCCCATCGGTGCGGCGGCGGCCCTCGACCAGCACCTCCTCGATCCTGAGGCCCATGTCGGCCGAACCTTCCAGGGCGGCGGTTTGCAGCGCCTCGGCCTGGCGGCCGAACCAACCATCCTGCCACAGCCAGGCGACGCCGCCCACCAGCGCAACAATGGCGGTGGCGGGCACGGCCCAGCGAACCAGGCGCCAATTGATCCCGGTCCGGCTGCGGCGCGCAGTGGTCTTCTTACGCTTGCCAGTGCTGCGCCGGGCGCCGCCCCGCGCCTTGGTCTTTCCGGTGGAGCGGCTAAAGGGGTTCAGGAATCGCATGCGGCGTTCTCCACCATCCAGGCACAGAGTTCTGAAAGAGACAGCCCGGCGTGACGGGCCTGTTCGGGTACCAGGCTGTTCGAGGTCATGCCCGGTTGGGTATTGGTTTCCAGGTAGTAGAGTTCGCCCGGTTGCTTGACGGTGTCGTCATAACGAAAGTCGGATCGGCTGACGCCGCGGCAGCCCAGCGCCTTGTGCGCCGCCAGAGAGGCGTCCAGTGCCTGGGTGTAGATGCTCTCCGGCACCTCGGCTGGAATGACATGAACGGCGGCGACCTGGCTGTCGTCGGAATACTTGGCGTCGTAGTCGTAAAAACCATCGCCCAGCGGCTTGATCTCGGTCACCGCCAGGGCGCGGTCGCCCATCACGCTGACCGTCAGTTCGCGGCCGGGCACGAAGGGCTCGACCAGCAGGTCCTGGTCGGGCTGCCAGCCGATAACCGCGATAGGCGGCTGGTTGTCGCCTTCGCGCACGATCCTGACCCCGACGCTGGAGCCCTCGCGCGGCGGTTTTACGACATAGGGGCGCGGCATCGGATCGCCGCGGTCCAGTTCCTTGGCCTTCACGATCAGGCCGGTCGGGCTGGCCACGCCGGCGGCGGCCACCACGCTCTTGGCCATGACCTTGTCCATGGCCAGCGCCGAGGCCAGAACGCCGGAGTGGGTGTAGGGGATCTGCAGAAGTTCCAGCAGACCCTGGACGCAACCGTCCTCGCCCCAGCGGCCGTGCAGTGCGTTGAAGATCGCGTCGGGTGCGGGCTCCAGGGCGGCAACCAGGGCCGCCATGTCGCGGGAGACGTCGATTTCGCTGACACGGTAGTTCGCTTCGCGCAGGGCCGTGGCACAGGCCGCGCCGGAATTCAGCGAAACTTCACGCTCCGCGGAAACCCCGCCCATCAGAACGGCGACGCTCTTACTCATCGGCGCCTCCCGTTTCCAGAGCGACGCCAAGGCGGCGGATTTCCCAGTCCAGCTGGACGCCGCTGTTGTCCTTTACCCGGCGGCGGACTTCCTCGCCCAGAGCTTCCAGTTCGGCGGCGGTTGCGTTGCCGGTGTTGATCAGGAAGTTGCAATGCTTCTCCGACACCATGGCGCCGCCGACCGTCAGGCCGCGGCAGCCGGCAGCGTCGATCAGCTCCCAGGCCTTGTGCCCCTCCGGGTTCTTGAAAGTACTGCCGCCGGTGCGGGTCTTCAGCGGCTGGCTGTCGGCGCGCTGCCGCTGAATCTCATGCATGCGGGCCTCGATCAGCGCCGCGTCCCCCGGTTCGCCCTGCAGGCGGGCGCCCAGGCAGATCCAGTCGCCAGGCAGGGCGGAGCGCCGGTATTGGAAGCCCATGTCTTCCAGGCTCATCCGGTGCACATTGCCGCTTGGATCGGCCGCTTCCGCCCAGACCAGGACGTCCTTGATTTCCTTGCCGTAGGCGCCGGCATTCATGCGCAGGGCACCGCCGATGGTGCCCGGCACGCCGGAGAGGAACTCCAGCCCGGCGATGCCGAACAGCTTGGCGCTGGTGGCCACGTTGATGTCGAGCGCCGCCGCGCCGCAGAGCACGTCGCCTTCCGCCGCTTCGATATCGGTGAACCCACGGCCGAGGCGGATCACCACGCCGGGCAGGCCGCCATCGCGGATCAGCACGTTGGAGGCGACGCCGAGCACCGTCACCGGTACATCAGTGGGTTTGGCCGCCAAAAAGGCGAGGAGGTCTTCGCGGTCGGCCGGGCGGAACATAACCTCCGCCGGGCCGCCGACGCGAAACCAGGTGATGCCGCTCAGCGGCGCCTGCTCGGTGAGACGCCCGCGCACGGGCGGCAGGCGGGAGATCAGGGTGCTTTCCTGCATGGCTGCCATTGCCGTCATCGACCCCCTCCGGCTGAAGGGGCGGTGCCGGACTGCAGGGCCTGCAGCGCCTCCGGCAGGGCATTGGCCCAGGCGGTGATATTGCCGGCGCCGAGGCAGACGACGAGATCGCCCGGCGTTGCCAGTTCGTGGATCATGGCGGGCAGGGCTTCGGCGGACTCCAGGGCCAGCGGCTGGCGGTGGCCGCGGGCGCGCAAGCCCTCTACCAGGCCGTCGCGGTCGGCGCCGGGGATCGGCTGCTCGCCGGCCGCATAGACGTCGGCGACGATCACCGTATCGGCATCGTTGAAGCAGCTGCAGAACTGTTCGAAGAGATCGCGCAGGCGTGTGTAGCGATGCGGCTGAACCACGGCGATGACCTTGCCTTCAGCCGCCTGGCGCGCGGCGCCGAGGACGGCGGTGATCTCCACCGGGTGGTGGCCGTAGTCGTCGATCACTGTGACGCCGCCGGCTTCGCCGGTCCGGGTGAAACGGCGCTTCACGCCGCCGAAGCCGGACAGGGCCTGACGGATGCTGGTTTCCTCCAGGCCCATTTCGCGGGCCACGGCCACCGCGGCCAGCGCGTTCATGGCGTTGTGCTGGCCCAGCATCGGCAGATGCATGGCCTCGATGCGGCTGGTGGTGTCGCCGCTGCGCTCGGTCACGACGATGTCGTAGGTCAGGCCGCCGCTTTCGACGCGGATGTTCTCGGCCCGATAATCCGCCTGCGGGCTGACGCCATAGGTGATGATGCGGCGATCCTCGATGCGCCCGATCAGCGCCTGAACCGAGGGATGATCGATGCAGAGCACGGCGAAACCATAAAAGGGAATGTTCTCGACGAAGACCTCAAAGGCCTGATGCAGCGCTTCTTCGCTGCCGTAAAAATCCATGTGCTCCGGGTCGATGTTGGTGACCACGGCAATGGTCGCCGGCAGCTTCACGAAGGAGCCGTCGCTCTCGTCGGCCTCGACCACCATCCAGTCGCCGTCGCCAAGGCGCGCGTTGGTGCCATAGGCGTTGATGATGCCGCCGTTGATCACCGTGGGATCGAGGCCGGCGCCGTCAAGCAGGGTCGCGACCATCGAGGTGGTGGTGGTCTTGCCATGGGTGCCGCCGACGGCGATGGACCATTTCAGGCGCATCAGTTCGCCCAGCATCTCCGCGCGTCTGACGATGGGGATGAAGCGCTGTCGCGCGGCATCGACTTCCGGGTTGCCGGCCTTGATGGCCGAGGAGATGACGACCACCTGGGCGTCGCCCAGGTTCTCGGCGCGATGGCCGACGAAGATCTCGACCCCCATTTTTCGCAGGCGCTGGACGTTGGCGTTGTCGGACATGTCGCTGCCCTGGACCTGATAGCCCAGATTGGCCAGCACCTCGGCGATGCCGCTCATGCCGATGCCGCCGATGCCGACGAAATGGATGGTGCCAAGGTTCAGGGGAAGGCCTCTCATGCGGCGGCCTCCTTGTTATTGTCCGTGCCCGGGCCGTTATCGGAGCCCGGTTGCAGCCGGTCGCCGTTGCCGTGGCCGATACCGCAGATCAGATCGGCCAGATCGCTGGCGGCGTTCAGGTGGGCGGCGGCATGGGCGCAGGACGCCGCGCGGGCCAGCAGCGCCGGTGTCGACAGCAGCGAGGTCAGGCGTTTGCAGAGGCTTTCCGCATCGAGGTCGGATTGCGGCATCAGCCAGCCGCCGCCGACCTCAACCAAAGCCTGGGCATTACCGGTCTGATGATCGTCCGTCGCCAAGGGGTAGGGCACCATGACGGCGGGCCGTCCGGCGGCGGCCAGCTCGGCGACGGTCGAAGCGCCGGCCCGGCTGATCACCAGATGGGCGGCGGCCAGGCGTGCCGGCACGTCGTCGAAGAACGGTGCCAGGTCGTGGGCCACGCCACAGCCGCGATAGACTTCGGCAACCGTATCGCCGGCCTGACCCGGCACCTGTTGATGCACGCGCAGACGGCTGCGCAGTTCTTCGGGCAGCTGCGCGATGGCAGCGGGCACCACGTCGTTGAAGACGGCCGCGCCCTGGCTGCCGCCGACCACCAGCAGACGCAGCGCATCGCCTTCGCCCGGTACCGCATAGGGGCGCGTGCCGATGGCGGCGACGGCCGGGCGCACCGGGTTTCCGGTGACCCTTATCTTGTTGCGGTCGCCGGCGGCGATGCCCTCGACGCGATCGAAGGAGGTGGCAATGATACCGGCGCGCGGGGCCAGCAGGCGGTTGGCCCGTCCGAGGACGGAGTTCTGTTCGTGCAGGACGACCCGCAGGCCGCGGTGGGCCGCGGCCAGGATCGTGGGGACCGAGGGATAGCCGCCAAAGCCGACCGCCACCTCTGCGCCGCCGCGCTTCAGGTGGCTGCGGGCCCGCAGGTAGCCAAGGGCGAGTTGCGCCGCCGAACGCAGCTTCTTGCCGATGCCGGCACCGGCCATGGCGCCGGCGGGAATGCGGTAGGTTTCGACCTGCGGCAGATCGGGGCCGAAGCCGCCACCGCGCTTGTCGGTGATCAGCATCACAGCAATGCCGCGCGACAACAGCTCACGGGCCAGGGCCTGGGCGGGGAACATGTGACCGCCGGTGCCGCCGGCGGCCAGCGCCACCTTGGCCGGAAGGGTCGTTGCGACGGTCATAGCGCTGCCTCCCCACCCACCCGGCGACGGGTCAGCGCCAACAGCATGCCCATGCCGAGTGCCAGAGCCATCAGCGAGGAACCGCCGTAGCTCAGGAACGGCAGGGTCATGCCCTTGGTCGGCATGAGGTGCAGCGTGGAGGCCATGTTGATAAAGGCCTGCAGACCGAACTGGACCAGCAGGCCGCTGGCCGCCAGAAGCACGAAGAGCGAGTTTTCCTGCAGCAGGCGGGCAAAGCCGCGCAGGACGATGAAAGCGAACAGCCCGAGGATCAGCAGGCAGGCGATCAAACCCATTTCCTCGCCGGCCACGGCGAAGATGAAGTCGGAATGGGCGTCCGGCAGCTGGGCCTTGACCGTGCCTTCGCCCGGGCCGCGGCCGAACAGGCCCCCGTTCATGAAAGCCTCGATCGAACGGCTGATCTGATAGCGGTCGCCGGCGGCCGGGTCGAAGAAGCTGTCGACCCTTGCGGAGACGTGGGGCAGCGCGGCGTAGGCGGCGACCAATCCGCTGGCACCGACAACGGCGAGCACGGCAATCCAGGCCAGCGGCAGGCCGGCCAGGAAGACCTGGGTGCCCCAGACCGCCGTCAGCAGGACCGCCTGGCCGAGGTCGGGCTGCAGCAAAAGCAGGCTGGCCACCACCACCCAGAGGGCGACGGCGATCTTGGCACCGGGCACGCCGGTCTCTTCTTCCTTGAGCGAAAGCAGCCAGGCGGCGGCCACGGCGAAACAGGGCTTGACGAATTCGGAAGGCTGGATCGAAAGGCCGCCCAGGCTGATCCAGCGGGTGGCGCCCTTGATCTCCGGCCCGGCCAGCAGGGTCAGAACCAGGAGGCCGATGGAACAGACAAGGCCGACACAGGCGACGCGCCTGATCCAGCGCGGGGTCGCCAGGGACATGGCGATCAGGACGGCGGCGGCGAAGGGCAGCAGAACGATCTGGCGGCTGGCCAGTTGGAAGGACTTGAGGCCGATGCGCTCCGCCGCCGCGGGAGAGGCGGCCAGCATCAAGACGGCGCCGAAGCCCATCAGGGCGATCACGGATAGCAGCGTCCAGCGGTCGACGGTCCACCACCAACGGCCCAGCAGGCTGGTATCGGTGCGGGCGAAACTGCTCATGATGCCCCCTCGGTGCTGAGGGAGGAGGGGATGTCGTCGCTGCGTTCGCCCGGCAGGGCCGTGACGAGGTCGCGGAAGGCGTCGCCGCGGATCTCGAAGTTGCGGTACTGGTCGAAAGAGGCGCAGGCGGGCGAGAACAGCACCATCGCACCCGGGTGGCGCGCGGCCTCCGCGGCGGCGGCCGGCACTGCCTCTTCCAGGCGGCCGGAGAGGGTCACCGGCATGTGACCCTGCAGGACTTCGGCGAAGTCGGTGGCCGCCTCGCCGATCAGGAAGGCATGGGTGATGCGGCCGAAGAAGGATTCCAATCCCGACAGCCCGCCCTCTTTGGCCTGACCGCCGACGATCCAGATAATCTTGTCGTAGCAGGCCAGCGCCTTGGCGGCGGCGGCGGCGTTGGTTGCTTTCGAATCGTTCACATAGACGACACCGTCGATCACCGCGAGGATCTCCTGGCGGTGCGGCAGGCCGGGAAAGCTGCGCAGGCAGGCGGCGATCACCGGCGCGTCGACGCCGATCGCCCGGCAGGAGGCATAGGCGGCGGCGGCATTCTGCCAGTTGTGCACGCCGGGCAGGCTGGCGATCTCCTTGAGGTCGAGCGCCGGCACCTGCTCACCGTCCAGGTCGTCGATCAGCGTGCCGTTCTGCACGTAGACGCCGCCGGGTACGATGCGCTCACCGGAAACCGGGATCACCTCTTGCTCGTCGGCGGCTTTCAGGTCACGGAAGATTGCCGCGCTGGTCTCGTCATCAATCCCGACGACGGCGGAGCGCGGCTTGGTCTGGCGATGAAAGATCGTTTTTTTGGCCGCGACATAACCCTCGAAACCGCCGTGGCGCTCCAGGTGGTCGGGGCTGATGTTCAGCAGGACCGCGACGTCGAAGGTGATGGAGAGCGTCAATTCCAGTTGGTAGGAGGACATCTCCAGGACGTAGACGCCTTCCAGGTCCAGCGGCTCCAGCGTCAGGACCGGCGTTCCCAGGTTGCCGCCGATGGCGACATCGCGCCCGGCCAGTTGCAGGATATGGCCGATCAGCGCGGTGGTGGTCGACTTGCCGTTGGTGCCGGTGATGCCGAGATAGCGGGCATTGCGCTGGGCGCGGGCCAGCAGTTCGATATCGCCGATGATCTCGCAGTTGTGCTGACGCGCCAGAACAGCCACCGGGTGCGGCTCCGGATGCGTGTGGGGGATGCCGGGGGAGAGGATGAGGCTGGTCAGTTCCTGCCAGTTGGCCTGATGCAGGTCGACCAGTGGGATCTCTGCCGCGCGCGCCTTGGCGCGCTGATCTTGGTTGTCGTCCCAGGCCCACACCTCCGCACCGGCGGCCTGGAGCGCCCTGGCGGCGGCCAAGCCCGACTTGCCGAGGCCGAGAACGGCGACGGGCAGACCGGCGAAGAAGGAGAGGTCGATCATGGTCGCGGTGGCCTCACCTCAGCTTCAGGGTGGAAAGGCCGATCAGCGCCAGGATGGTGGCAATGATCCAGAACCGGATGACGATGGTGGGCTCGGCCCATCCCTTCTTTTCGAAGTGATGGTGCAGCGGCGCCATGCGGAAAACGCGCCTGCCGGTCAGCTTGAAAGAGGCGACCTGTACGATCACCGAAACCGTTTCCAGCACGAAGAGGCCGCCGATGATGCCCAGCACCAGTTCGTGCTTGGTGACCACGGCGATGGAGCCGAGCGCGCCGCCGCAGGAGAGCGACCCGGTGTCGCCCATGAAGACCATTGCCGGCGGGGCGTTGAACCAGAGGAAACCCAGGCTGGCGCCGACCAGGGCGCCGCAGAAGACCGCCAGTTCGCCGGTGCCGGGAACGTTGTGGACCTCAAGATAGGTGGCAAAGAAGCTGTTGCCGACCAGATAGGCGATGAAGGCGAAGCAACCGGCGGCGATCATCACCGGAACGATGGCCAGGCCGTCCAGGCCGTCGGTCAGGTTCACCGCGTTGGAGGCGCCGACCATCACGAAGACCGCGAAGGGCACGAAGAACCAACTGAGATTGATCAAGAGGTCCTTGAAGAAGGGAACCGCCAGATGGGTCGCCATTTCCGGCGGCGCGATATAGGAAACCCAGAGCGCCGCACCGGTGCCGATGATGACCTGGATCAGCAGCTTCAGGCGGCCGGGCAGGCCGTCGCTGGAGCGCTTGGTGAGTTTCAGGTAGTCGTCGAAGAAGCCGATGGTCCCGAAGCCGACGGTAACGCCCAGCACGACCCAGACGTAACGGTTCGTCAGGTCGGCCCAGAGTATGGTGGAGATGGTGATCGCCAGCAGGATCAGGAAGCCCCCCATGGTCGGGGTGCCCTTTTTGGTCAGCAGATGACCCTCCGGCCCGTCCTCGCGGATCGGCTGGCCTTCGCCCTGTTTCGATCTGAGCCAGGCAATGACCCGCGGTCCCAGCACGAAACAGATAATCAGCGCGGTAATCACCGCGCCGCCGCTGCGGAAGGTCAGGTAGCGGAACAGATTGAAGACGATGTGTTCGTCGGCAAGAGGGACCAGCAGGTTGTAGAGCACTCTATACTATCTCCTACTGCCCATTCGCTGCGCGCGGCAGGCTTTGATCCAGCGCCAGCAGCGCTTCGACCACGAGGGCCATGCGCGACCCCAGCGAACCTTTCACCAGAATGCTGTCGCCCGGTTTGACCGCTTCGGCCAACTGAGCCGCGAGATCCTGTGAAGAGGCGCCATGGGCGCCGCGCAGGTTCTGCGGCAGCGCCTCGTGCAAGGCGGCCATCTCAGAGCCGCAGGTGAACACCAGGTCGACACCGGCTTCGCGCAACGGCTCGGCCAGCTTGGCGTGCATCTCCGTCGACTGCGCGCCCAGTTCCAGCATGTCGCCGAGCACGGCAATGCGCCGGCCGCCGGCGCCCAGTGTGGAACGGCCCAGCACGTCGACGGCGGCGCGCATCGACGTCGGATTGGCGTTGTAGCTGTCGTCGATCAGCTTGAAGCTGCCGCCGGGGGTTTCGACCGTGTGGCGCTCGCCGCGCCCTTTCAGCGCATTCAGGCCGGCCAGTTGGGCTGCTGCCTTGACCGGGTCGGCGCCGGCTGCGCCCACGGCGGCCAGAACGGCGAGGGAATTCATCACCCAGTGCGAACCCGGCAAGGCAATACAATAGTCCAACTCGCTGCCGCGGATGATCGCCTTCACCGAGCTGCAGGTGGCGTGGAGCGATTCCTCGACCAGCCGTGCATCGGCATCCTTATGACGGCCGAAAGACAGGATACGGCCGATTCCGGCAGTCTCCGCCTTGTCGCGCAGATGGTGAAAAAAGGCGTTGTCGCGGTTCAGGATGGCACAGCCGTTGGCGTCCATGCCTTCGAAGATCTCGGCCTTGGCGTCGGCGATCCCGGCGATCGAGTCAAAGTTGCCGAGATGGGCCGGCTCGATGTTGGTGATGATCGCGACGTGGGGGCGCACCAGCGCGGTGAGTTCGCTGATTTCGCCGGCGTGGTTCATGCCCAGCTCGAAGATGCCGTAGGCCGCATCGCGCTGCATGCGGGCGAGGCTGAGGGGCACGCCCCAGTGATTGTTGAAGCTGCCGACGCTGGCCGCCGTGATCCCCTGGGGCTCCAGGCAGAGGCGCAGGGCCTCCTTGGTGCCCGTCTTGCCGACCGAGCCGGTCACCGCGATGAGGCGCGCCTGGCTGCGTTCGCGCGCCGCCGTGCCGAGCCGCCAGAGGGCGGCGAAACTGTCGTCGACGATGATCAGCGGGTCGCTTTCGTCGATGCCGTCGGCGCGGCGGTGGACGAGGGCTGCGGCGGCGCCGGCCTTGATCGCCTTGCCGGCGTAGTCGTGGCCGTCGAAGCTCGGTCCTTTCAGGGCGACGAAAAGGTCGCCGGCTTCCAGGCTGCGGGAATCGATTGAAACGCCGCTGGCCTGCCAGTCGCCGGTGATGCGTCCGCCGGTTGCCTGGGCGACTTCCTCGGCAGTCCAGAGGGAGGCAGCCGTCATGTCTGCGCTTCCTCCGTGCTGCGAATGGCGGTTCGGGCGACGTCACGATCGTCGAACGGCAAGACTTGTCCCCCAACAATCTGGCCAGTCTCATGGCCCTTGCCGGCGATGACCAGGACATCGCCCGAACCCAGCGCGGCCACCGCGGTGGCGATGGCCACCCCCCGATCGCCGATCTCTTGTGCGCCCGGCGCCGCGGCCAGCATTTCCCGGCGGATCGCCGCCGGGTCCTCGCTGCGCGGATTGTCGTCGGTGATGTAGGCCTTGTCGGCCAGGCGCACGGCTATTCCACCCATCTGCGGGCGCTTGCCGCGGTCGCGGTCACCACCGCAGCCGACGACGACGGAGAGTTCCCCGCGGGTGTGGGGCCGCAGCGCGGCCAGCACCGTCTCCAGAGCATCGGGCGTATGGGCAAAGTCGACGTAGACGTGTCCACCGGCGGCGGTCTCGCCCACCAGTTCCACCCGGCCCGGCACCCCGCCCAGCTTGTCGAGGGTCGCGACGGCAGCGTCCGCGTCAATTCCGCCGGCGATCACCAGCCCCAGGGCGGCCAGCACGTTGTCGGCCTGAAAAGCGCCGACGACACCCAGGGAAACGGCGTAGTCCTTGCCCAGAAGGCGCAGTTTGAGGTCCTGACCGGTGGCCGTGGGCACCTGGCCGAGCAGTTGCAGGTCGCTGGTGCTGCGGCCATAGGTCAAAAGCTTCAGGCCGCGGGCGCGGCAGGCCTCGGCCACCTGAACACCGGCGGGGTCGTCGATGTTCACCACCGCGCTACCGTCCGGCTGCAGAAGCTCGGTAAAGAGCCGCAGCTTGGCGGCCAGATAAGCCTCCATGCTGCCGTGATAGTCCAGATGGTCGCGTGTCAGATTGGTGAAGGCAGCGGCGCTGACCCGGATCCCGTCAAGCCGATACTGGTCCAGTCCATGGCTTGAGGCTTCCAGCACAACATGATCAACGCGATCACGGGCCAGCGACGCAAGGCAGCGGTGCAGCTCCACCGGATCGGGCGTGGTCAGCGAGGCCGGTGCGTCGGGGCGCGGCGGCTGCAGGCCGAGGGTGCCCAGGCTGGCCGCTTCGCGGCCAAGGGCATGCCAGATCTGGGTGGTGAAACTAGCGACCGAAGTCTTGCCATTGGTGCCGGTGACGGTAACGGCCGTCGCCGGCTGGCGTTCGAAGAAGCGGGCGGCGAGAAGCGCCAGGCGCCGCCGCGGGTTTGCATCGGTGATCAGGGCGACCGGCCGCGCGCCAGCGGGCAGATCGGTTCCCTCCGGCGCCAGTATGGCGGCCGCGCCCTTTTCCAGGGCCTGGGCAATGAAGTCGCGGCCATCGACGCGGCTGCCCGGCAGAGCGGCAAAGAGGTAGCCCTCGGCGACCTGGCGGCTGTCCGCCGTCATACCGCTGATGTCTACCTCCATATGGGCCTCTGCGGGGACCGCTTCCGGCTGCATTCCGTTCTCTTTCTTTGCGAGCAGGTCAGTTAGACGCAAGCTGGCGGCCTTCCGCGCTCTTGTTTATCTCGACAAGGAGCTGCTCGATCATCGCGTTGCCGTTGTCGCGCGGTGCAATCCCGACCAGCGGGGCGACGCGCGTTACGATGTTGTTGACCGCCGGTGCGGCGACCCAGCCACCGGTCGCATAGCCATGGGTTTCCTTGGTCGGCTTCGGCTCGTCGATGGTGACGAAGACGACATAGCGCGGCTTGTCCATGGGGAAGCCGGCGACGAAGGATGAGATCCGCGCGTTGCGGGCGTAGCGGCGTCCGGCCAGCTTGTCGGCAGTGCCGGTCTTGCCGCCGACGAGGTAGCCTTCGGCATTGGCTTTGCGGCCGGACCCCTTGGCGACGACCAGACGCATCAGGCGGCGGATCGTCTCCGAGGTTTCTTCGGAAATGATCCGCGGCCCTTTCGCCACCTTGGCCGGATCGCGCTTTAACAGGGTCGGGCGCACCGCGGTGCCGCCGTTGACCAGGGAGGCCACTGCCCCTGCTACCTGCAGGGGCGAGACCGCCAGGCCGTAGCCGTAGGAAATCGTCATGGTGTTGATCTCGCGCCAGGGCGAGGGGACTATCGGCTGGCCCACTTCCGGCAACTCGATGTTCGCCGGCTGCAACAGACCGAGGCGCTTCAGAAAGGTCTGCTGTGCCGGGGTGCCGGCGTCCATAGCCATGTGCACCGTGCCGATATTGCTGGAATACATGAAGATTTCGGGGATCGAGAGCCAGCGGTTCTTGGGCTTGAAATCTCTGATGGTGAACCGCGAAATCCTGATCGGCTGACGCGTGTCATAGCCGTCGCGCAGAGTGACGACCCCTTCGTTCAGCGCCATCGCCGTGGTGAAGATCTTGAAGATCGAGCCCATTTCGTAGGCCCCCAGGCTGGCGCGGTTGAAGCGTGCTTCGGCGGCGGCGGCGGCGGGCTTGGCCGGGTCGTAGCTGGGCAGCGAGGCCATGGCGACGATCTCGCCGGTCGTAACGTCCATCACCACCCCGGCGCCGCCGATGGCGCTGAAGGTGTCAATCGATCTGGCCAGTTCCTCGGACAGGATGTGCTGGATACGGATGTCCAGGCTCAGCGGCAGGGGTTTCACGGAGGCGCGCAGCACGTCGTCGAAGGACTGCTCGATACCGGCCAGGCCTTGATTGTCGACGCCGGTGAAGCCGACGACATGGGGCGTCAGGGCGCCATGCGGATAAAAGCGGCGGCGTTCGCGTTGAAAGTAGAGTCCGGGGATGCCGAGCCGGTTGACGGCATCGTGTTGACGCGGCGTCAGGTTGCGTTGCAGCCAGACGAAGGAGCGCTCGCTGGCCAGCTTGGCGCCCAACTGCGCCGCGCTTGCCTGGGGCAGCACTGTGGCGAGCTGCGCGGCGGCCGCTTCGGGGTCGCGCACATGCCGCGGGTTTGCATAGAGCGACGCCGTCGGCAGGGTGGTGGCCAGAACGATGCCGTTGCGGTCGACGATGTCGGCGCGCCCGGTTTCCAGGCCGCCGGAAGAAAGGTCGCGGGCGATAGAGGGCTCGTGCCGGTCGGTCATCAGGCCGAGGTCGATCAGGCGCCAGCCGATCAGGCTGAAGGCCAGGGCAAAGCTGACCGCGGCCACAAGCAGACGCGTGCGGCCGGTCTCCAGGGCCTGCTTGGCGGTGCCGTCAAGGCGCAGCTCCACCGGGCGGCCGCCCTGCAGGTCGAAGCTGGGCAGCTCCGCCGCCGTTGCCGGCGGCAAGGGTTTGGTCTGCGAGCGTACGAAATAGCGTCGGATCATCGGTTTGTTGCTCCCAGCGTTGCGGCGGGGGCGGTAACCAGGGTTGCCGGGCCCGTGGCGGGCTCATCCTTGCCCTCTTCTTCTTGCGGTTCGCCGGGGAAGGGCAGATCGGCGAAGCCGATGATGCGTTCCGCCGGGATCGGGGCGAGCTGCAGGTGGTGCTCTGCCAGGGCGGCGATGCGTGCCGGATGGTTCAGATAGCTCCACTCCGCTTCCAGCACGTGGATGGCTTCCTGATCGCGCAGGATGTCGCTGTGGACCTGTTTAATGCCGTGCTCCAGTTCCAGAACTTCCTGTTTGATCTGAAACAGGGTGAGGGCGGTGACCGATCCCGCGAGGATCCAGCAGAAAATGACAAAGCGCCTCATGGCCGGCCTCCCTGCTGGGTGGCTTTGTCCGGCGCGGGTGCGTCGTTGCGCTCTGCCGCACGCAGATGGGCGGAGCGGGCACGGGGATTGCCGCGGCATTCCGCTTCGCCGGCGGTTTTGCTGCCGCGAAACAGCGGGCGAAAGGTCGGGGCGGGCTGGGCGTCGTCCTGTACCGGCGGCAGGTGGCGGGACCGGGCCGGGGTCTCGCGGCTGCGCGCGCGCAGGAAGTGCTTTACCTGGCGGTCCTCAAGAGAGTGGAACGACACCACGGCCAGCCGTCCGCCGGGACGCAGCAACTGCTCGGCCGCTTCCAGGCCGCGCTCCAACTCGCCCAGCTCGTCATTCACCAGGATCCGCAGGGCCTGAAAGGTCCGGGTTGCTGGATCGATCGACTTTGCGCTGCTGCGCTTTACACCCTTCTTCACCGCACTGCGAACCAGCTCGGCCAGCTCACCCGTGCGGGTGATCGGCTTGTCGCTGCGGGCCTTCACGATGGCGTGGGCAACCTGGCGGGAGCGGCGCTCCTCGCCGTAGCGATAGATAATGTCGGCCAGCTCGGCCTCGGGCAGGGTGTTCACCAGATCGGCGGCGGAGGGGCGGGCGGATGTCTTGCCGCTGTCGTCCGGTCCTTCCATACGCATGTCCAGGGGGCCGTCGAAGCGGAATGAGAATCCGCGCCCGGCCTCGTCGATCTGCATGGAGGAGACACCCAAATCCAGGGCAATTCCGTCCAGTGGGCTGTCCAGGCGCCCGGCCAGCAAGGTCTTCATGTCGCCGAAGCAGCCTTCGATCATGTGCAGGCGGCCGGGATAGTCCTCCGCCAGCCGGCGCCCGCGCGCCACGGCTCCGCGATCCCGGTCGATCCCCCAGACCGTGCAGTCGGCGGCATCCAGGATCGCCCGGCTGTAGCCGCCGGCGCCAAAGGTGCCGTCAACGTAAATGGCGCCGTCGCGCGGCGCCAAGGCTTCCAACACTTCGGTGAGCAGGACCGGCTTGTGGGCACTGCCGGCTGCCCCACCGGTCATTGGGGTTTCCGCGTTCATCGCGCACCCCCGCCGCCGGTCGGAATGGTCAGTCTCTGGGAGCGGGCGCGGTCGCGCGCCTCGGCCTTGTGGCGCTCAAGGGCGTCGGGATGCCAGATCTGAAACAGCTGGCCCATGCCGACGAAGGCGGCGCGGTCGGTGATGCCGGCGTGGTCGCGAAAGCCCTGCGGCAGCATGATGCGCCCGGTGCCGTCGAAGGGAAGCTGTTGGGAATCAGAGAAAATCGTCGTCGCCAGGTCGTCGTGGGTTTCGGAGAACAGGTCGATCTCCGACACGCGGGCGATCATCTGCTCCATGAAATCCATGCCGCAGCCCTCGATCGCATCGGCACGATGCGAACGGAAGGCGACGATGCCGTTGAACGACAGGCCGGCGAGTGTCTGGCGGAACACAGCGGGGACGGAAACCCGACCCTTCTGATCCACCTTGTTCTCGAAGGTGCCAATAAAGACGGCCACCTTGTTCCCCCTAGGCTCCTTTTCCGTTGCCGTTCAGGCCGTTGGCCTGGATTGCTCACTGTCCGGTCCATGATCCGGCAAAAATCGCCGTAGCTTACCCTCATTTAGGACAATTTGGGATATCATGGGATTTCATGGGTGTCAATGCCGCTACAAGTAATTATTGCGGGTTAACAAGAGCTTAAAGCGATCAATTCCCGGCTCTGTAATGTAGTTGTGGCACCCCTTGTGGGTTTGATCTGAAAAACCACAAGTAAGAGTGACTAGAGATTGTGGCTACAGCTTGTTCGTTTTTTGTTCTTTGATGGCTTGATTGTGCTGTGCGTGCCGGCCCGCAGCGCGGACGGGGCAGGGCCGGGCGTGTCTCTCGCACGCCGGACCGGATAATTTTCTATGTATTTCAACAGGGTAAAATGCCAGACGGTCTGTAAGCCGGGTTCTGTCCCGCAGGTTGCCCCGCATGGATGGCCATTCATCTGGGACGTCCGTTGCCGGACGCCTCGCGCGATCGACCCGGACGGCGGCGCGAAAACCCGCCTGGCCCCACCCCGAAAGGCTGGCCCGGCCGTCCCTACTTGATCTTGCTCCGGGTGGGGTTTGCCGTGCCGCCCCCGTTGCCGGGGGCGCGGTGCGCTCTTACCGCACCCTTTCACCCTTACCGGCCCGAAGACCGGCGGTTTGCTTTCTGTGGCACTTTCCCTGGGGTCGCCCCCGCCGGGCGTTACCCGGCACCCTGTTTCCGTGGAGCCCGGACTTTCCTCCCCCACCGGCGCCAGGCGCCGATGAAAGCGGCCATCCGACCGTCTGGCCCCGTAGAGCTATGCCCTGGCGTCGGCAGCGTCAACCTTCGGTGTTCGCGCCTGCACGTCCTTTCGCCCGGCGTCCGCTTGCGCCGTGCTGAACACTTTTAAGTCACAGGCTTCGGCGGGTCCGGTTAAGTGGGGGGTAATCGTTTGATGGAAGGATCGTCGAGACAGCAATCCCTGATTGTGGTCGCCGTCACTCGAAACCCGGGGACAGAGATCACAAGCCCCTGCACCGCACGCCAGGAAAGGCGTCGGCCCGGTGGGGCGCAAAAGGGAAAGCCCGCCACAACCGTCGAAACGCAGGAAGCGAGAATCGATGAGCACCATCCTGAATGCCAAAGGCAAATCCCTTTTCTATAGCGCTTCCAGCGTGAACCACCACACGGCGAGCGCCGGCACGCCAGAACTCCACGGCAGCGCCACCCACGACAGTCTCTGGGGCGACTCCGCCCTGCAGGTTTCCCTGTACGGCGGCGCCGGCGATGACATCTATCATCTCTATTCAGGCAGGAACCGGGCCTTTGAGTCCGCCGACCAGGGAACCGACACCGTCAAGACCTGGATGAGCTACCAACTTTCCGCTGAAATCGAGAACCTCACGGTGACCGGCAGCGGCCGTTATGCCTTCGGCAACGAAACCGACAACATCATCACCGGTGGCGCCGGGCGGCAGACCCTCGACGGACGGGGCGGCGACGACGTTCTGAAAGGCAATGGCGGCGCGGACATCTTCGCCGTGACCCAGGGAAACGGCAGCGACCTGATCGTCGATTTCAGCGCCGACGACGTTCTGCGGCTCACCGGCTACGACATCTTTTCCTTCGATGCGCTGATGGCGCGAAGCAGCCAGTCGGGCACGGATCTGCACTTCGACCTTGGCGGCGGTGAGATCCTGGTTCTTGCCGACACCACCGCCGGCGATCTGGATGCCGGTCAGTTTCAGCTTGGTTTGGACCTTGCGGGGCTGGTGCCGACTTTCGAGGACGGCTTCGACAGCCTCGATCTTTGGAACGGCCAGAACGGCACCTGGGACACGAACTACTGGTGGGGCGCGCCCAACGGCAGCACGCTGCCCAACAACAACGAGCTGCAGTGGTACATCGATCACGACTACGCGCCGACCGCGGGCGTCAATCCTTTCAGCATCGAAGACGGGGTCCTGACCATCACCGCGGCCGAGGCGGCGCCCGCCATTCAGCCGCAGATCGACGGCTTCGAATACACCTCCGGCATGCTGACCAGCTATGAGACCTTCGCCCAGACCTACGGTTATTTCGAGATCCGCGCGGATATGCCCGAGGCGCAGGGGCTCTGGCCGACGTTCTGGCTGTTGCCGGCCGACGGCGGCTGGCCGCCCGAACTGGACGTCATCGAACTGCGCGGACAGAACCCCCACGACCTGATTCTGACCGCCCACAGCGAAGCGACCGGCGACCATACCATCGACGGCCGGGTTGCCCATGTCGCCGATGTCGGCGGTTTTCACGACTACGGCGTGCTTTGGGGGCCGGAGGAGATCGTCTGGTATTACGACGGGACGGAGGTCGGCCGTACCGCGACGCCCGATGACATGCACGAAGACATGTACCTGATCGTCAACCTTGCGGTCGGCGGCATTGCCGGCCAGCCGGATGCGGGACAGGCGATCCTGAGCGATATGAAGGTCGACTATATCAGGGCCTACAGCCTGGACGATGTTATGCGGCCCGACGGCCCGGGTACGCCCGGCAACGACACCATCGTCGGGACGGCGGAGGCGGATAGGCTGTTCGGCGGGGCCGGCGACGACCTGATCGAAGGCAAGGGCGGTGACGACCGCCTGTTCGGCCAGGACGGCAACGATGTCCTGCGCGGCAACGGCGGGACCGACACCATCGACGGCGGCAACGGCAACGACACGGTCGAGTATCATCCGACCTCGGCAAACCTGAGGATCGATCTGGCCGAGGGTACGGCCAGGGCGGGTTCCCATACCGAGACCCTGGTGTCCATCGAGAATGCCGTAAGCAGCTACGGCAAAGACACCCTCGCCGGCGATGCCGGTGACAACGTTCTGCGGAGCGGACACGGCCGCGACCGGCTGATCGGGCATGAGGGTGACGATACCCTCAGCGGCGGTTCCGGGGGCGACATCTTCATCTTCAGAAAATTGAACCAGGATGGCGGCGACGGTCATGACCGGATCACCGATTTTCACAAAGCCTCAGACAAGCTGGCGTTCCGCGATCTGATCGATTCTGATCAAGACGGGGATATCGATCTGGATGACCTGCTGGGCAGCGTGGCCTCGGTCTCCGATGCCGGCGCGGGCGGTGACGTCGTGGTGGCGTTCGGCAACGGCGCGTCACTGACTTTCGCCGGCCTCGGCAACGGGCAGATGGACTCGATCACCGATCTGGTGAGAGACGCCGACTCGCAGATTTTCGTATCGTAAATCCGGGTTCGCCGCCCCTGACCGGGCGGCGTCCCCTTCTTTTCCCATAAACAGCGGTTTGCCGCCTGGGAGTCCTTCCGGGTGCCACAGTCTGTGACCTTTAGAGGGCGGTGTTAAGGAGTCGGTAACAACTAGGGGAAAGATGGGTCAAGTGACGACCATGGGTTGCTGGCGCGGGTCGCAGAAGGCAGAACAGCGGGCGAAACGAAATGCGGTCCGCCACCCGCCGAGAGAGCTGCCGGTGAGACAGGGCGCGAAAAAATCAGGGCAGGAATGACGGGGAAGGCGCAACGCAACACATGAACCAGGGAGTATTGGTTTTTCATGAGCACTGTTACGAATGCCCGCGGTATCGATCTCTCCTATAGCGCAGCCGCCGTCAACAACTTCACCGCAACCGACGCCACGCCCCAATTGCGCGGTAGCGCCGACAACGATGCCCTCTGGGGAGAATCGGTCGTTGACGTTTCCATGTACGGCGGCGCCGGTGACGATGTCTATCATCTCTACTCCGGCATAAACCGGGCCTTTGAATCCGCCGGCAACGGCGTCGATACCGTCAGGACCTGGATGAGCTACCGCCTGCCGGAAAACATCGAAAACCTCGTTGTTACCGGCGATGGGCGCTCCGCCTTCGGCAATGCGGCGGACAACATCATCAGCGGCGCCGCCGGGCAGCAGACGCTTGACGGTTTCGCCGGCGACGATGTCCTGAAGGGCGGCGCGGACTCTGATATCTTCGTCGTGACCCAGGGCAACGGCAGCGACCTGATCCTTGATTTCGGTAGCGACGACCTGCTTCGCCTGACCGGCTACGGCCTTAGCTCCTTCAGTGATGTCCGGGCCAAAGCGACGCAAAACGGAGACGACCTGCAGCTCAATCTCGGCGACGGCGAAGTCCTGGTGCTTGCCGACACCAGCGTCGATCAGTTAAGCGCCGATCAGTTCCAACTGGGCCTCGACCTCTCGGAGATGACGCTTTCCTTCGAGGACGATTTCGACAGTCTCGATCTCTGGGACGGCCAGAACGGCACCTGGGATTCGAACTATTGGTGGGGCGCGGATAATGGGTCGACCCTCGACGGCAACAACGAGCTGCAGTGGTACATCGATCACGACTATGGCCCGACAAGCGACGTGAACCCCTTCAGCGTCAACAACGGCGTGCTCACCATCAAGGCGGCGCAGGCCTCGGCGGGCACGCAGGCCGAAATCAACGGTTACGACTACACCTCGGGCATGCTGACCAGCTACGAGTCCTTTGCGCAGACCTATGGCTACTTCGAAATCCGGGCCGACATGCCGGACAGCCAAGGCCTCTGGCCGTCGTTCTGGATGTTGCCGGCCGACGGCAGCTGGCCGCCCGAGCTCGACGTCGTCGAGCTGCGCGGCCAGAACCCCGAGGACTTGATCCTGACCGCGCACAGCATCGAGACCGGAACCCACGTCATCGATGACAGAGTGGCCAAGGTGACCGACGACGGTGGTTTCCACACCTACGGCGTGCGCTGGGATGCGGAAGATATCGTCTGGTACTACGACGGCATCGAAGTCGGCCGTACCGATACACCGTCGGATATGCACGATCCGATGTACATGGTGTTCAATCTGGCGGTCGGTGGAATCGCCGGCGCGCCCGCCGCCGACCAGGCAACGCTGGGTCAGATGAAGGTCGACTACGTCCGTGCCTACTCGCTCGATGGTGTCGCGCAGCCGCCGGTGAGGGACCTGTCGGGCAACGACACCATCATGGGCACCGTCGAAGCCGACAGGCTTGGCGGCGGCGCCGGTGACGATGTTCTGCATGGCAAGGCGGGCAACGACCGCTTGCTGGGCCAGGCCGGTGATGACGTTCTGATGGGCAACGCCGGCCTCGACTTCTTCGACGGCGGAGAGGGGACCGACACCGCCGACTTCTGTTATGATCAGGTCGACTGGAAAATCAATCTCACGGCCGGCACCGCCGCCAACAGCGCCGTTACCGAGACCCTTGTCTCCATCGAGAATGTCATCGGTGGGAAAGGCAATGACACGCTGAGCGGCGATGCCGGCGATAACGTCCTTGCAGGCGGTCACGGCAACGACCGCCTGGCCGGCCGGGATGGCAACGACAGCCTGTCCGGCGGCAGCGGCCGGGACACCTTCCACTTCCGCAAGATGGACCAGGCGGGCGGCGACGGCGACGATCGGATCACCGATTTTCAGAAATGGGCCGATGTGCTGTCGTTCAGCGATCTTGTCGATTCGGATTCCGATTCCGACATCGATCTGAACGATCTCACGGCGGCGATAAGCTCGGTGACCGATGGCGGCTCCGGTGGCGACGTTACCGTTGCCTTCGACAATGGGTCATCGGTGACTCTCGCCGGGGCGGGCAACGGCAATGTCGACTCGATCACCGATCTGGTGAATGACGCCAACACCCAGATTCAGGTGTCGTGAGAAAGCGGCGGGCTATCCAGCCGCGGCCGTGATCCTGAGCACCGCGGCCAGACGCTTGCGGGTTTCCGCGTCGGCTTCGCCGGTGACCGCCGCCGGGCGGTAGCGGCGCTGGAAAGCGCGGATCACCGCGGCCGGGTCTTCGTCGACAAAACCGTAGCCGAGGGTGGTCAGGGCTGCCGTGACGCCGTCGCCGGTGACGCTGTCTCCGGACACGTCATAGGCGGGCCAGAGGCCGACACCTGCTGCCGCCAAACCGGGCCAGTCGAAGAGTTCGCCCGGATCTTCCTTGCGCAGCGGCGCGACGTCGGCGTGGCCGAGCACCCGCTCGGCCGGGATCGGATGGCGCTCCAGAATGTCCTGCGCCAGGGCGGTAACCGAGGCCATCTGCGCGGCCGGGAAGGGGCGATAGCCGAACTCGTGGCCCGGATTGACGATCTCGATCCCGATGGAGCGGGCATTGATATCGTCGGCTCCCTGCCAGCGGGCATGACCGGCATGCCAGGCGCGGCGGTCCTCGCCGACGAGCTGGAAGACCCGTCCGTCCTCTTCGACGCAGTAGTGGGCGCTCACCTTGGCCGTCGGGTCGCACATCCGCTCAAGCGCGGCTTCTCCGCTTTCCATGCCGGTGTAATGCAGCAGCAGGATATCCACCGTTTGCCCGGCGGGGCGGGCATCGTGGTTGGGCGAGGGGCGTTCGTGAACTGGCAGACCGGTCATGGGTATATCCTGGTTCTTAGGAACCGGAGACTAACCCAGGGCAGCAATCACCGCAGCACTGTTCACAACCTGGCCGAACTCGGTATTGAGGGTGGTCAGGTGGGCCAGATGCAACACCTCCGCCGTGACCGGTGATCCGTCCGGCGCCAGCTGGTCGAAAGCGGCGCAGGCATCGGCAACAACGACGACGTCAAAGCCCAGGTTGGCGCCGACGCGCGCCGTGGTGGAAACGCATTGATCGGTCGTCAGTCCGAAGAGGACGATTTGCTCGATCCCCTTCCGGCGCAGATCTTTTTCCAGGCTGGTGCCTATGAAGGCGGCGTTTACGGTCTTTTCGATCAGTGCTTCGCCGCCTTGTGGTTCGAAGCCGGGCTTGAAGTCGTTGCCCGCTTGACCCGGCCTGAGGGTCGAGGCGGGTTCGACCGAGTTGTGCTTCACGTTGATCACCGGCCGGCCTGCCTGCCGCCAGGCGTTCAGCAGGGCGAGCGCATGGTGTTCCATATCCGGGTTGTTGCGCCGGCCCCAGGCCGGATCGTCAAAGGCGGCTTGAACATCGATGGGGATCAAGACGGACTTGCTTGCGAGCATAAAGGGCTGAAGCTCCTTGTCGTCGGTTGCGGCGGAGGGGCGCCTAAACCCGCCCGGCCTCCGGCGCCGTTGCCTTGGGGCGGCGCAGGATGATGATGCCCACCCCGCCGACGGTCAACAGGCCGCCGATCACCAGGTTCGCGGTCAGCGTCTCGCCCAGGAAGACGATGCCAGACAGCACGCCGAAGACGGGGATCAGCAGCATCGCGGGCATGATCTGGTTCATCTGATAGCGGCGCAGCATCCAGTACCAGGCGCCGTAGCCGATCACCACCACCGCCACCGCCTGATAGACGATGGCGAAGTAAGCCCAGAAATTTGCCTGCTGCAGCGCCGCCCACTGACCGTCCTCGAGCAGCAGGGAGGCAAGGGCGAGCTGCGGCATGGCGAAGACGCTGATCCAGGCGTTGAGGGTAAAGCCATCGATCTGCCCCAACCGCTTGATCTGCACGTTGGCGACGGACCACATGCAGGCAGCGAAGATAACGAAACCAAGGGCGGTATACTGGCCGTCGAGGCGCGGCTCCCCGGCGATCACCGCGACCCCGGCGAAAGCCAGCAGCATGGCGAAGCCGCGCCGCCAGCCGAGCTTGTCGTTGAAGAAAAAGGCGGCGAGCAGCGCGGCAAAAGGCACCTGCAGCTGGATGGCGATGGCCGCCGTCGCCGCATCCAAGGTGATGAGCCCGGTAAACATGAAGGAAAAGTGCAGGATGCCCAGCGTGAAGGAGATGCCGAAGAGCGGCAGCCACTGGCCGCGCGGCAGCTTGGCGAAGGGCAGCAGCAGGGCGGCGACCAGGAGGAACCGCAGGGTCATGAAGATCAGCGGCGGCAGTTGTGTGAGGCCGATCTTGGCGACGGCGAAGTTCAGGCCCCAGATCGCCATGATGCCGACAATGATGAGGATGTCGAAAGGCCGCAGGCTAACCTCCGCGACGGGCGTTTGGACGCTCACTCGGCGAGTTCCTCACGCGCCGATTCCAGCGCCAGCCAGCGCTCTTCCGCCGCCGACAACTCGCTGCGCGACTTTGCCAGGGCGTCGGTAACACGGGCAAAGCCGGCAGGGTCGCGGGTGAACAGCTCCGGGTCGGCCAGCTGGCCTTCCAGTTTGGCCAACATGGCGGTCAGTTCCTCGATCCTGCCGGGCAGCGCGTCGAGTTCGCGCTGGTCCTTGTAGCTCAGCTTGTTCCGGCTGCGCGCTTTGTCCGCTGTCGCCGCTTTGGCCGCCGGTTGTCGCTTTTCCAGGCGGGCCTCGTCCCGTGCCTGGCGGTTTCTGGTCTGGTGGTACTGCATGTATTCGCTGTAGCCGCCGGGAACCTCCAGGGTCTTTCCCTCGCCCTCCATGGCGATCACTGCCGTCACCAGCCGGTCCAGAAAGTCACGGTCGTGGCTGACCAGGATCAGGGTGCCTTCGTAGTCGTCCAGGACTTCCTGGAGAAGGTCGAGGGTTTCCATGTCCAGATCGTTGGTCGGTTCGTCGAGCAGCAGCAGATTGCTCGGCTTGGCGAAAAGCCGGGCCAGGAGCAGCCGCGCTTTCTCACCGCCGGAGAGCGCCTTTACCGGTTGGCGGGCCTGGTTCTCGTCGAACAGAAAGTCCTTCAGATAGGATACGACATGGCGTTGGCGTCCGCGCACCAGCAGCGTATCGCCGCCGTCTGGGATCAGGCTTTGCCAGAGCGTGGCTTCCGGGTCCAGGCTCTCGCGCCGCTGGTCGAAGTATACAGGCTCCACTTGGCTGCCGAGGCGCAGCTTGCCGCTGTCGGGCGCCATCTGCCCCATCAGGATCTTCACCAGGGTCGATTTGCCGACGCCGTTGGGGCCGATGACCCCCAGGCGGTCGCCGCGCCGGATGCGGGTCGAGAAATCCGTCAGGATCGGCAGGGGGCCATGCTCGGTCTGGAAGGCCTTGTTGATCCCTTCCGCCTCGATCACCAGGTTGCCGCTGCGCCCGCTGCTGGCGGTATCCAGCTTGGCGCTGCCGACCTGGCGCAGCCACTCGGCGCGTTCGGCGCGCAAGCCGTGCAGGCGGGTGAGGCGGCCCTGGTTGCGTTTGCGCCGGGCGGTCACGCCACGCTGCAGCCAGCGCTCTTCGCGCACGATCTGGCGTTCCAGCTTGTGCTGGGCTTCGGCCTCCTGCTGGCGCAGGGTTTCGGCCCAGGCATCGAAGGCGGAGAATGATTTATCCAGCCGGTGCAGCTTGCCTCGATCCAGCCACAAGGTGGTGTTGGTCAGGTTGCCCAGAAAGGTCCGGTCATGGCTGATGACCAGGAGTGCGCCGCGAAAGCGCTGCAACTCCCCTTCCAGCCAGGCGATGGTCGGCAGGTCCAGATGGTTGGTCGGCTCGTCCAGCAGCAGGATCGCAGGCTCGGAGACCAGGCAGCGCGCCAGGGCGACGCGGCGGCTTTCACCGCCGGAGAGGCCCTCCAGGCTGCGTTCGCCGTCCAGGCTGAGGCGCAGCAGCGCCGCATCGACGGCATGGCGCGGGGCATCGGGACCGCCCGTCGGATCTTTGGCGACATAGTCGGCGATATTGCCGCCGCCGGAGAAATCCGGGTCCTGGGGCAGGTAGGAGACGCTGGCGCCGGGCTGCAGGAAGCGTTGTCCGGCGTCGAGATCCTGCAGGCCGGCGATGATTTTCAGAAGGCTCGACTTGCCGCTGCCGTTGCGGCCGACCAGGCAGGCCCGCTCACCCTTCGACAGGGTCAGCGACAGTCCCTCGAAGAGCGGCCCGCCGCCAAAGGCCAGGCGCGCGCCGTTCAGCGCGATCAGCGGTGGATCGGCGGCCACGGTCAGCGCAGACCGCGCAGCTTGCGGATCTCGTCGTAAGCAGCGTTGATGGTCGCGACTTTCTCGTTCGCCATCTCGACGAACTCCGGCGGCATGCCCTGGGCGACCAGCCGGTCGGGATGGTTTTCCACCACCAGCTTGCGGTGCGCCGCCTTGATGACGGCATCGTCGGCGTCGCGGCTGACGCCCAGAATGCGAAAGGGGTCGCCTGCGCCCGCCGCGACGTTGGCGGCGCGGATACGGTCCCAGCACTGGGCGTCGAAGCCGAAGATCACCGCGAGGCTTTCCAGATATTCGACCTCGTCGTTGCTGACTTCTCCGTCAGCGCGGGCGATGTGGAACAGGCCGCCCAGAAGCTCTTCCAGCACCGCCGGGTTGTCGGCAAACATGCGCCCGAGCTGTTTTGCATAGGGCTCGAAACCGCCGGCGTTCTTGCGCGCCTGATCGAACACCCGGCCGACGTTCTTCATCTCGTGCGGGGGAATACGGAAGACCTGCTTGAAGGCATCGACCTCGTCGCGGGTGACCTTGCCGTCGGCCTTGGCCAGCTTGGCGCCCAGCACGATCACGCCGATGGTAAAGGCGATCTGCTTGGTGGCATCGGCGGCTTCCGCAGCGGCGGGGCCGCCGCTCATCTTGTCGACGGCATGCCCCGCCACGGCGCCGATCAGTGCGCCCAGCGGGCCGCCCAGGGCAAAGCCTGCGGCGCCTCCGAGAATCTTGCCCCAAATGCTCATGGTTTCGCTGCGATGTAATGAAGCTTCATGCGGGTTAAGGGCTTAGCATGACGGGCCGGGCCGGGCCGCGTCAAGCAATCAGCGGCCTGCAGGGGCCCCTAACCCGCGGTAGCGGCAATTCGCCCCAGCCCGGGCAGCTTGATCGCCAGGTCGAGCGGGTCGATACCGAAGCTGAGGCCCAGGATGTTTATTTCCAACCCTTCTTCGACTGCCAGGGTGCCGCCCAGCAGGCCGAACAGCGAAAGCTGATATCCCGTGCCGCTGGGCGCGCTGGCGAGAAAGCGCGTCTCGCCGAGATAGTCTTTGCCCACGGCGGTCGGCGGCAGGTCGAGGGCCAGGGCCGGCACCTGCCGGGCGATGCTGGCGGTGAAGGTGTTGGAATTCGGCCCCGGCCAGGTCTTGTACTCCCCGGTGAAGGGATATGTGGCGATGGCGGCCTCGATCTGGGTGATGGCTGTTGCGGCCTCTTCGCCGCGCAGCTCGGCATAAAGCTCGGGCGTGGCACCGAACCAGGGGCGGTCCGGCGAACCTTGACGCTGTCTCAGGGCATTTCCGCTCTGCCAGAAACGCCAGCCGATCACCTCATGGGTGGTGAAGTTCGCGGCGCCCTCGGGTTTTACCGAGATCCAGGTGTGCACCGCAAAGGCGCCACGCCACCGGACGGTGCGGGCGCCGTAGACCTGGACCACGGCCTCCGGCGTCGTCGCCGGGTCCGGGGCGATTCCGGCGCTTGCGGGCGAGGTGGTGCGCCAGGACCGGTCCAGGGAAACCTCATCCGTCATGGTGGCCAGGGCCGGGCCCGTCAGCAGGAAGCCGAGGATCAGCAGGAGGCGCCGGAGATTGAGGGCTAGGGTCTTCATGATCGGCCGGTCTGTGTTTCAGTGAAAACTTGGGGGTCTGGGCGCTTTCTTGGCAAGGCCTATTCTCATCAACTTTGTGGCGATCCCATGGCGAAGAGAGGGAACAGTCTCTAAACTCGCCGCCGTTCATCACCCTCTGGAGGCCGCCATGCAGTTGTTCTACTCCCCCACGTCCCCCTATGCGCGCAAATGCCGGGTTGTCGCGCGGGAGCGCGGATTGATGGCGGCCCTTGAGGAGGTTGTTTGCAATCCTATGGAGGACCCGCCCGAACTGCAGAGCAAGAATCCCCTCGGTAAGGTGCCGGCCCTGGTCCTCGACGACGGCACGGCGGTTTTCGACAGCCCGGTGATCGCCGAGTATCTGGACGGTCTGGGCGGCGCCGAGACGCTGATCCCTGCGGCCGGGCCGGAACGCTTCAAGGTGCTGGTTGCCGCGGCCCTGGGTCAGGGTATGACCGATGCGGCTTTCAACGTGACCATGGAGGGCCGGCGGCCCGACGGCGAAAGCTCCCCGGCGGCGGTGGAACGCTGGCGGGCCGCCATCCTCCGCGGGCTCGACCACATGACGGCCCACATTCAAGGGCAACCCGGCGACCTGACCATGGGCCATATCGCCTGCGGTTGCGCCCTCGGTTATCTCGATCTGCGCCATGGCGACCTCAACTGGCGCGGCGGGCGCGACGGCCTTGCCGCCTGGTTTGCCGCTTTCGATGCCCGCCCCTCGATGCGCGAAACCGACCCGAACTAGAGTCTTTCAGGGTTTCACGGCACCGGCCCGCTCCCCTCCCGGCCACCCACAGGATAATCGCCCCTGGGACATTTGGGGGTGGCCGGGAGGGAAGTGGGCTGGGACCGTTTCGACGTAAGTCGAAAACGCCCTAGACTCGGCTGCGCGGCAGCAGGCCGAGGGCGGTGATCATGCCGGCGGTGACAAACGCTGCGCCGGTCAGGTCGGTCAGGCTCGGCACCTCGCCCAGCAGTGGATAGGCCAGCAGCACGGCCACGACCGGCACCAGGGTGACGAAGACCGCGCCGCGCCCGGCGCCCAGCAGTGCGACTGCGCGGCTGTAGCAGATCAACGCCAGGATCGCCGCGAAGAGCCCCTGGAACACGGCCTGTCCCGCCACTTCGGCCAAGGGGGCCGCGAAGAGCTGCGGCTCCGCGATGAGTAGGTAGATCGGCCCGTAGATAAGCAGTGAAAGAACCGAGACCAGCGCCGTTGCCTGCAGGGGATCGGCGCCCCAGGCGCGCAGAGCGACGGTGTAGCTGGCCCAGAGCAGGCCGCCCGTGGCGAAAAGCAGGTGGCCCTTCCACTGTTCGCCTTGATAGTCCCCAAGGGCCTGGCTGCCGATCAACAGCACGCCGGTCAGCATCAAGACCATGCCGATCAGGCGTTGGCGTGGCGGGCGGTCGCCCAGCAGCAGCCAGCCGCCCAGGGTCGCGAAGACCAGCATGCAGCTCGGTCCGATGATGCCGCCCTGGCCGGCGGGCGCGTAAGTCAGCCCGCTGGCGGTCACCAGCACATAGGGCGCGCCGGCGCCGAGGCTGAGAAACAGCGCCCGCCCCCAGCCGAGGCCGCCGGTCCCGTGGCGGATCACCAGGGGCAGCAGAATCAGGCCGGCGACCAGAAAGCGCAGCGCCGCTATGTCGGCCACAGCCAGGCTCTGGCGGATGCCGAGCGCGGAGATCACCGGCCAGGCCCCCCAGATCAAGGCGGCGGTCAGGCCGTAGAGCACCGCGCTCGGTAAGGCGGACGGCTGGGTTTCGGAAAGGTCGGTCATGGCGGGGCGCCCCTTTTGTTGGCTGTTCTCATAGGGGTAGCCTAGTAAATCGCTACGCCGGGAGACGGCGAATTCCCAGACAAGGAGACCAAATTCTGCGCATTTATCCAGAAATCGGTGATATTCTGCAGAAATGGATGATTTGGATCAATTCGACGTCGCGCTGCTGGACCAGCTTCAGCGCGACAACCGCCAAACCTCGGAGGCCCTGGCCGCTGCCGTCGGTCTCTCCGCCACCGCCTGCCAGCGGCGCATGAAGCGGCTGCGCGAGGCCGGATACATCGCTGCCGACGTGTCGGTTCTGGACCCGGCCAAGGTCGGCCGGCGCACCACCTTCATCGTGCAGGTGGATCTCGCCCGCGGCCGCGCCGACATCGTCGACGGCTTCAAACGGGATATGCAGAAGATTCCCGAGGTCCAGCAGTGCTACTATGTCACCGGTGAGGCTGATTTCATCCTGGTCGTCGTCGCCAGGGATCTCGCCCACTATGAGCAACTCACCCGGCGTCTTTTCTACGGCAACAACGTCATCGGGAAGTTCCACACCCAGGTGGTGATGGACAGCGTTAAGCTGGGCCTGACGATTCCGCTGGAGGTCTAGGCGCGCAGAACCGGAGGAAAGCGGTTGCCGACTTGGTTGCTGGTACTCTTGGTGATGATCCCGGTTCTTTGGCTCGCCTTCTGCATCCTCAAGGCGCAGTTCGGCCTGGTCTGCGGCAGAGCCTGTAGCGCCACGATTCTACTGGCCGATGCGGTTGCGATCATCTGGCTGGCCGTGCAGGGCCAGCACTTCATGAACGGCGCGCAGATCGGATTCGCTTGCCTAGTTCTTTTCACGGTGAACGTCGGCCTGTCGGTCGGCTGGCTGACCGGGCACCTCAAATTGCGCCGCGAGAAAGATGCAGTCGAAACGTCGTTCTGAGAATTCGTTGACATTTTATCGATAAACTGTCTCTGTATAGAAATGCCAAATTGGCGTTTTCAAATCGATGGGCCAAAGAAACGGGGATTACGATGGACGGCGACAACAGGCAGGCGGCTTGGCAATTCTGGATCGACCGGGGGGGCACCTTCACCGACGTGGTGGCGCGCAAGCCGGACGGCAGTCTGGTAACCCACAAACTGCTGTCGGAGAATCCGGAGCAGTACAAGGACGCCGCCGTTCAGGGCATTCGCGAGCTGCTGGGCCTCACCAGGGATGCCGCCCTGCCGCCCGGCGCCGTCGAGGCGGTGAAGATGGGCACGACCGTGGCCACCAACGCCCTGCTGGAGCGCAAGGGCGACCGTACCCTCTTCGTGACGACCGGGGGTTTCGGCGACCTGCTGCGCATCGGCTATCAGAACCGGCCGCGGCTTTTCGACCGCCACATCGTGCTGCCGGAAATGCTCTACGAGCAGGTGGTCGAGGTGACGGAGCGGGTCTCCGCCCAGGGCGAGACCATCACGGCGCTGGAGGAGGCGCCGGCGCGCCAGGCCCTGCAGGCGGCCTACGACGACGGTATCCGCGCGGTCGCCATCGCCTTCATGCACGGCTACCGCTACCCCGATCACGAGAACCGCATCGCCGCCATCGCCACGGAGATCGGCTTCACCCAGGTGTCCACCAGCCACGGCGTCAGCCCGCTGATGAAACTGGTCAGCCGCGGCGACACCACGGTGGTCGACGCCTACCTCTCGCCGATCCTGCGCCGCTATGTCGATCAGGTCGCCGGGCAGTTGGACGCCGATGTCGATAAAGGCCCGCGCCTGATGTTCATGCAGTCCAACGGCGGCCTTACCGACGCCCGGCTGTTCCAGGGTAAGGACGCCATTCTCTCCGGTCCTGCCGGCGGCGTGGTCGGCATGGTGCGCACGGCGGCCATGGGCGGCTTTGAAAAGCTCATCGGCTTCGACATGGGCGGCACCTCCACCGACGTCTCGCACTATGACGGGGAGTTCGAGCGCACCTTCGAAACCCAGGTGGCGGGCGTGCGCATGCGTGCGCCGATGATGCACATCCACACCGTGGCCGCCGGCGGCGGCTCCATCCTGCACTTCGATGGCGCGCGCTATCGTGTCGGCCCGGATTCCGCCGGCGCCGATCCGGGCCCGGCCTGCTACCGCCGCGGCGGGCCCCTGGCGGTGACCGATTGCAATGTCATGCTGGGCAAGATCCAGCCGGCCCAGTTCCCCCGGGTTTTCGGCCCCAAGGCCGACGAAGCCCTGGACGCCGCGGTGGTGCGCGAGAAGTTCTCTGCCCTGGCCGAAGAGATCGCCCAGGCGACCGGCAAGCCGCAGACCTCGCCGGAGTCGGTGGCCGAGGGCTTCCTGCGCATTGCCGTGGAGAACATGGCCAACGCGATCAAGAAGATCTCGGTGCAGCGCGGCTACGACGTCACCGAATACACCCTCAACTGCTTCGGCGGGGCCGGCGGGCAGCACGCCTGTCTGGTGGCCGACGCGCTGGGCATGACCCGGGTGTTCCTGCATCCCTTCGCCGGGGTGCTCTCGGCCTACGGCATGGGTCTGGCCGATGTGCGGGCGATCCGCGAGCGCCAGATCGAAGCCGCCTTTGCCGCGGGCGTGACCGACGATATCGAAACGGCTTTCGGCGAACTGGCGGTGGGCGCCAAGGAAGAGGTTCTGGCCCAGGGGGTCGACCCCGCGCGCATCGCCCTGGTGCGCAAGGTGCAGCTGCGCTACGAGGGCACCGACAGCCCGCTGCAGATCGACTTCGCCGATCTGGCGGAAATGAAGGCGGCCTTCGAGGTGGCGCATAAGCAGCGCTTCGGCTTCATCGCACCGGACCGCAATCTGGTGGTCGAGGCGGTCTCGGTGGAGGCCGTCGGCTCGACCGAGGCGGTCGACGACCCGGAGCGCGTAGTCGGTGCTGACGCAAAGCCCGCCGAACCCCTGGACCGGGTCACCATGTACTCCGGCGGCGAAAGCCACGAGACGCCCCTCTACGACCGCGACGCCCTGCTGCCGGGACAGAAGGTCGACGGCCCGGCGGTGATCATCGAGGCGACGGGCACCACGGTGGTGGAACCGGGCTGGCAGGCCGAGATGACCGCGCGCGGCCATCTGGTGCTGGTCCGCATCGTCGCCCGCCCCAAGACCGAGGCGGTCGGCACCGAGGCCGATCCGGTGATGCTGGAGGTCTTCAACAACCTCTTCATGTCGATCGCCGAGCAGATGGGCGCGACCCTTTCCAACACCGCCTATTCGGTGAACATCAAGGAGCGGCTGGATTTCTCCTGCGCAATCTTCGATCCCGTCGGCAACCTGGTCGCCAACGCGCCGCACATGCCGGTGCACCTGGGCTCCATGGGCGAGTCGATCAAGACGGTGATCCGCGAGAACGCCGGGACCATGAAGCCGGGCAACGTCTATGCGCTCAATGCGCCCTACAACGGCGGCACCCACCTGCCGGACGTGACGGTCATTACCCCGGTCTTCGACGATGCCGGGAAGGAGATCCTGTTCTACGTCGGCTCGCGCGGGCACCATGCCGATATCGGCGGGCGCACCCCGGGCTCGGCGCCGCCGGATTCCACGGTGATCGAGGAAGAGGGTGTTCTCATCGACAACTTCCTGCTGGTGGAAGAGGGCGTTTTGCGTGATGCCGAGACCCTGGCGCTCTTGAAATCCGGGCGCTATCCCTGCCGCAACCCGCAGCAGAACATGGCCGACCTCGGTGCCCAGATCGCCGCCAACGAAACCGGCGTGCAGGAGGTGCGCAAGATGCTCGCCCACTTCGGCTTCGACGTGGTGCAGGCCTATATGCGCCATGTGCAGGACAATGCCGAGGAATCGGTGCGCCGGGTGCTGGATGTGCTGAAGGACGGCGAGTTTACCTATCCGCTGGACAACGGCAGCCAGATCCAGGTGAAGATCATCGTCGATAAGGCCGCGCGCGAGGCGACCATCGACTTCACCGGCACCTCGCCCCAGGACCGCGGCAATTACAACGCGCCGACGGCGGTCTGCAAGGCGGCGGTGCTCTATGTCTTCCGCACCCTGGTGGAGGACGAGATCCCGCTGAACGAGGGCTGCCTGAAGCCGCTGAAGCTGAAGATCCCCGAGCGCTCCATGATCAGCCCGGTCTATCCGGCCGCCGTCATCTCCGGCAACACCGAGGTGTCGCAGTGCATCACCGATGCGCTCTACGGCGCGCTGGGCGTGCTGGCCTCGGCCCAGGGCACCATGAACAACTTCGTCTACGGCAACGATCAGTATCAGAACTACGAGACCATCTGCGGCGGCACCGGCGCCGGGCCGGATCACGACGGCACCTCCGCCGTGCACTCCCACATGACCAACACCCGGATGACCGACCCGGAGGTGCTGGAGTGGCGCTTCCCGGTGAGGCTGGAGGCCTTCCGCATCCGCCACGGTTCCGGCGGGGCCGGCAAGCACCGGGGCGGCGACGGCGTCATCCGGCGCATGCGTTTCCTGGAGCCCATGACCGCCACCATCCTCTCGCTGCACCGCGCCACCGACCCCTACGGCCTCGACGGCGGCGGGCCGGGCCAGCGCGGCCGCAACGCGGTGATCCGCGCCGATGGGTCTGAGGATCTGCTGAAAGGCAGCGACGAGACCGAGATGACGGCCGACGATGTCTTCGTCATCGAAACCCCGGGCGGCGGCGGCTACGGCCTCGCGGCGGAGCGGGCGGAGGCAGCGGAATGAGCGGCGACGGCACGGCCAAGGAAAAGCCCACAAAGACACCGAAGCGCCGCAACATCGTCTCCTCCGCCCATCTGGTTTCCGAGCGGGCGGAGGAACTGAGCGCCTTCGAATACGGCCTCTACATCGCCTCCAACGCCTTCGAACGCTGGATCACCAGATGCATGGCGGCGGCGGGCCTGCCGGAACTAAGCTCTCTCGATGTCATGGTGGTGCACACGGTGAACCACCGGGCGCGCGACAAGCGCCTGTCCGATATCTGCTTCGTCCTCAATATCGAGGACAGCCACACGGTGAACTACGCGCTGAAGAAGCTTACCCGCCTCGGCCTCGTTGCCGGCGACAAGCGCGGCAAGGAGATTTTCTATGCCACCACCAAGGAAGGCGCCGAGGTCTGCGTGAAGTACCGCGAGGTGCGCGAGGCCTGCCTGGTGAATTCCTTCGCCGCCTTCTCCGGCAGCCAGGAAGGCGACCTCAACGACCAGATCGGCCAGGCCGCCGACCTCCTCCGCGCCCTCTCGGGCCTCTACGATCAGGCGGCAAGATCGGCGACGAGTCTTTAGGGCGCTCCTTTCAGCGAGGGAGCTTGCGACAGGCCTCAAACAGCGGAAGACTTAGAATCTATAATCATCCTCCAAATACAGACCATGCCCTTTAGCCGCTTCAACGACTTCGGGAAGCAGAAGCTCATCTATACGCTCAATCAAATCAGCTATCTCAAAGATCATAAATTCAGATTTGTCGGATCGAATGAGGATCTTGGGACTAAAGTACTCTATTGAGCTAGCATGTTTGGCGCACCATTCAGAGAATTTCTCATAGCCAAATGGATTTAAAATCGCCTGTGCCATTAGGTCTGAATCTATAATCTCCAACTTTTCACAATGGATGATGATGCCAAGCAACCTCCCTAAGCTAACAAAGTCATCTTGAGGGACTGGTAATGTCTCATCATTCTGGAATATGAACTTCCACTTTCTCACCCTCGCCTCGTCACCGTTTAGCGTCACCCCGCAGACCGCAATTAAACGGCGCGCGCTGATCGACAAAACAATGACGTCGTCAATTGCTAAAGTTTTCTGCCGCGTCAAGATGTCCTCAAAGCTGATATCTACATGCGCACTGCCAGAAAACGCGCTCAAACGAGCGCAACGCTCAATGACGTTTTCATAGGCGTGGCGAGCCAACTCCCGTTCGAGCTGAGTTACTTTCATGATTCGATACCATTCCTTCTGCATTACGTCAGTGCCGACCACATTGCGGGTACCGCCTCTGGCTTGCTAGTCATCGTCGGCTGGTTGTTGATGATCCCCCGAAAACCATAGTTCCTGATAAATTAGGCTCGAACGCTAAGTTGCTAACACAGCAAAGGCATGAAAAGCCATGGTCAGAAAGACGGCAAAGAAACCACCTAAGAAGAGAGCTGTTCAAATTGGTGCAAAGGACCGTAAAGCGATGCGGGAGTGCATAGTTCATGCGCGCAACCTGCTGAATTCTGCTCGCGCCGTTCAGGGGGAAGGACACCCGAACATCGCATATCATCTGGCCGCTCTGGCGCTCGAAGAAGTCGGTCGTTGGGAACTCATTGCACTTAAAGCCATGAGCGAACACGAACCCGTGCCATCGACGTGGATGCAAAAGCACATGGGGAACCACGTGAAAAAGCTGTTCTGGTGTTTCTTTGGTGCCGAATTCTACGGCAACAAGCTAACCAAGGAAGGGCTTGAATCTATGGAGGTTTTCGCCCGACAAGTACACGCAAATCGCCTGATTGGGCTTTACGTGGAACAAACGGACGATGGTGTATCGGTCCCAGCAGAAGCTATCGACGCGCGTGAAGCTGACACGTTGATTGAACTAGCCGACGTTCGCCTTGAAATGGCTGAGGCCAGGAAGCTACGCGTGCGCTTGACTGCAGACGAAATCGAACTTCAAGCTTGGTTTCTCGAAGCTACCGGCGACCTGGAGAAGCGTCGGATGATTATGTCCGACGCGTCGCTCACCAAGCTAGCAGAGCTGAAAAATGCGCTAGCATGGATTAACTGGCTGAAAGAGCAGTTTGATCAAGCAGAGCGAGAAGGGCGTGTTGCCGCCGAAGAAGAGCTTAAACGTGCGCGTCTGGGTAAGAAGGGTACAGGCAAAGACAAATGGCGCATCCGCGTCCGCATCTTCACTCAATCCCACTTGATTCGGCCGAAAGCCCTCACAGCGTGGAACAAGTCTACTGAGTGGATCAAGCTGTCCGCCGTCTCGGGCAAGAAGGATCAGCTCGACATCGACATTACTCTCGCCGACAGCGTCCCGCCACAGGGTGTGTGGTGGCTTGGTTGGGGAATCGCCCGACACTTCGTGACGGCGCTTAACATTGGAACGATGGGCTTCTGGTGGTGGCGGATGCCTAAGCAGATCGACCGATATTATGAGCGGATCGACAATCTGGAGAGGAAAATGGAAGTGACGATTGAGCGATCGCCCAGCCTCAGAATCGATTGGGGCGAGAATCGTGTCCTCACGGAAGGCGATCTCTACACCGTCAGCCAATGCTTCGCCGCGATGCCGGCGCCTGCTGATCGCGACCAACATACGCCTTTCAACTACTATATTGGCGGCTTGACCTTCCTTTCATTGAACGATGTGCATTGGCAATGTGAGAAGGAAGCCTTCGGTAATTTTATGGAAAGCCTAAAGCAAATGTTGGCTGGGAGAGGCGCCTGGCAGCGCGACACGCCCATCACACCGCGCCTCATGGCATTTCTCGACCAGATGTTTCCTGAGTTCGATGAGCGTGAGCAATACCGTGAAATCTTCGACGCCTACGAGAGGAAAGCCGTCGAATCGGCGACGGTGACTTTGAAAGAGGTTTCCTTTATGAAGCTGTTCTGTGATGCCTACTTCCTCAAGGAGGTTCGTCCAACTGCTTTGAAATCCCTTGCTGAGGAAAGAGCTGAAAGCATGAAACGAAAGAAGAAAAATAGGAAAAACTGACAACCTAGTTCGAGTGTCATGCGTGGGCCTTGCAACTGTCAGATACAACATCTGTCTTGCACACTCGTTGCGCTTCATCGCAAGCTTGTCTGACCTGACAAAAGGCAGGACAACATCATGCCAGCACTTTCCCCCTCCGAAATCGCGCGTTACAACCGCGACGGGCTTCTGATTCCCGATTACCGCATTCCGGCGGCGCGGCTGGTGGAACTGCGGGCGGCATTGGACGAGATGCTGGCGAACAACCCGGAATAGGCGGCCCGAGCAACTGGTCAGCGCCCATGTATCAGGCCCCAATAAGGAGGGTGTTGCGATCCTCCACTTATGACCCGAAGCCGCCGCCCGATTGTTCAGACGTAGCTCTCGCCCCAGTCACGCAGCGCCAGCAGGATCGGCTCTAATGTCCTGCCTTTTTCGCTCAGGCTGTATTCGACGTGGGGCGGGACGACCGGATAGACCTTGCGGACGATCAGGCCGTCGCTTTCCAGCTCTCTCAGTTGCTTGGTCAGCATGCGCTGGGTGACGTTCCCGACATCCCGCTTCAGTTCGTTGTAGCGCTTGGTGCCTTCGAGCAGGTGATAGAGCGCGACGCCCTTCCACTTCCCGCCGATGCGCTCCAGCGCGGCCTCCACCGGGCAGCCGCGCGAACAGTCATAGCTTTCGAACCGCATGAAGCCTCCATAGGATACAATCTGTACCTACCGCACAAAACTGTGCGTACTTGCTACTTTCGCCCTTTATCTCTATCTCACCGGCTGAACCACGACAAGGAGGCAGTCAATGGCAAGCCTGACAATCGTCGCCAACATCAATGCCAGGGCGGACAAGGTCGAACTGGTCAAGGCGGAGCTGCAAAAGCTCATCGTGATCACGCGCGCCGAGGACGGCTGCATCCAGTATGACCTGCACCAGGACAATGAGAACCCGGCGCATTTCCTGTTCTTCGAAAACTGGGAGAGCCGGGAGCTTTGGCAAACCCATATGAACGCCCCGCATCTCGCCGCCTACATGGCGGCAACCGAGGGTGCGGTCGAAGCCTTCACGCTGAACGAAATGACCAAAGTCGGCTGACACTCCGGGCAAGGGAGATGTCAAACCCGGACACAGGAGAACGCCAAGGATGACCTGCTATTCGGTTCTAGCCGTCACACCCACGACCGATGACTGGGTTCCGGACTACATCGGACCGGCGAACGAACTCGTTGCCCGGCACGGGGGCAGGTATCTCGCCCGGACGGCCAGCCACGAACGTCTCGAAGGGGAAGGCGAAGACGCTGCCCTGCGCATCGTCATAGAGTGGCCCTCGAAGGAAGCCGCTATGGCCTTCATGAACGACCCGGCCTACCTACCTCATCTCAAGGCGCGGACCGCCGGCTCGCACAGCCATCACTTCCTCATCGAAGGCAAGGACGACCTGACCTGAGGGGCCCTGAGTACCGCGGATCGGCCCGCCGATAAGGAAGACAATACCATGGGAAAAACCATTCTCATTACCGGCTCTACCGATGGCATCGGGCTGGAAACCGCGAGGATGCTGGTCTCGCAGGGCCACAGTCTGCTGCTGCACGGGCGCAATCCGGCGAAACTGGAAGACGTTGAGAGGGAGCTCTCTGCCCTGGCGGGAGGCGGCCAGGTTGAAAGCTACCTGGCCGACCTGTCGAGCCTGGCCGATGTCAGTGTGCTCGCGAAAGCGGTGAGCGAAAAGCACGGCACGCTTGACGTGCTGATCAACAATGCGGGCGTCTTCAAGGCGCCTGATCCCGTCACGCCGTACGGGCTCGATCTGCGCTTCTTGGTCAATACGTTTGCCCCCTATCTGCTGACGGAGCGGCTTTTGCCGCTGCTTGGAAAGTCCGGGCGTGTGATCAATCTGTCCTCCGCAGCGCAGGCCCCGGTCGATCCGGCGGCCTTGTCCGGGCGGGTCAAGCTGGCCGATATGCCCGCCTATGCCCAGAGTAAGCTGGCGATTACGATATGGTCCCGCCACATGGCCCAGACGCTTAGGGAGGGCCCGGCCATCATCGCGGTAAACCCCGGGTCGATGCTTGCCAGCAAGATGGTGAAAGAAGGCTTTGGCGTCGCCGGCAACGATATCCGCATCGGCGCCGACATCCTTGTGCGCGCTGCATTGTCAGACGAATTTGCGGCCGCGTCAGGCCAGTACTTCGACAATGATTCAGGCCGCTTCGCCTCGCCCCACCCCGATGCGCTTGATGCAGGCAAGTCCGAAGAGATCGTGCATGCTATCAAGACGTTTCTGGCGGAAACGGCGCCCACTCCCACGGATCAGGACAACCTACGATGAAAGCAGTCGCCCTTACGCAGTATCTGCCGATCGAAGCGCCCGAATCATTTCTCGACGTCGATCTGCCCAAGCCGCAACCCACTGGCCGCGACATCCTGATTGCTGTGCAAGCCGTCGCCGTCAATCCGGTCGATACGAAAGTGCGCGCCGGCCGGGGCAAGGAGGGGGTGGTGGAAGACCCGCCCCGTGTTATCGGCTGGGACGCCAGCGGCGTCGTCGAAGCCGTCGGCGACGCGGTGACGCTTTTCAAGCCGGGCGACGCGGTCTGGTACGCCGGCGACATCACCCGCGCCGGCTGCAATTCGGCATTTCAGGTCGTCGACGAGCGCATTGTCGGCCGCAAGCCGGAATCGCTGAGCCATGCCGAGGCCGCTGCCCTGCCGCTCACCACGATCACGGCCTACGAGGCGTTCTTCGACCGTCTCGGCATCGACCGGGACGGGGCGGACAAGGGGCAGTCGATCCTGATCATCGGCGCCGGCGGCGGCGTTGGCTCGATCGGCATTCAGCTGGCCAAACACGCCGGGCTGGTGGTGATCGCCACCGCGTCGCGGCCCGAGACCGAAGCCTGGGTCCGGGAACTGGGCGCCGACCATGTCGTCAATCACCGCGAGGACATGGTCGCGCAGGTGCGCGCTCTCGGCCTGCAACATGTCGACCACGTCGCGATCTTCAACGACATGCGCCACTGGGCGGCGGCTGTGGAACTGGTTCGCCCGCAAGGCGGCATCGTCACCATCGACGACACCGATCTGCCGATGCCCATGGACGGTATGAAAATGAAAGCCGCCAGCCTGCATTGGGAGTTCATGTTCGCCCGCGCCATGCACCAGACGCGGGACATGATCGAACAGCACAGGCTGCTGACCTGGGCGGCGGCCGAGATCGACGCCGGCCGGATACGCACGACCGTCAGCCAGGTTCTTTCGCCGATCAACGCCGCCAATCTGCGCGAGGCCCATCGCCTGATCGAAACCGGCAAGGCCAAAGGCAAAATCGTCATCGAAGGATTCTGACGACGGCATTCTTGAGATCTCAATCCACAACGGAGAATTTCATGGCACTCTTCGAACTGCGCCAATACAAGGTCCGCGATGGGAAAATGCCCGCCTGGCTCGAACTGATGGAGGGTGAAATCATTCCCTACATCGTTTCTAAGGGCATGGTGTTCACCGCCAGTTTCTGCGCTGAAGATGACCCCTCGGTCTATATCTGGATTCGCCGATTCGAAGATGAGGCCGACCGCGCGCGGCTTTACGCCGAGGTCTATGAAAGCGAGCACTGGAAATCCGACCTCAAGCCGAGGATTGGTGAACTCCTCATCCGTGAAGAGGCCATCATTCACCGGCTCGTCCCGACACGCCTGTCACCGATGCAGTGATTTCAGATCACAGGCCACTTGCCGGAACCCCTTGATCCGGCGCAAGCTTGGTGATCCTTGGATCGGGTGAGGCAGTACCATGGCGGCACTATCGGCGGAAGAGATTGCGCGTTACCGGCGCGACGGGGTTTTGATTCCGGACCACCGGGTGCCGGCGGGGCGGCTGGCGGAACTGCGGGCCGCGCTGGATGAGGTGCTGGCGAACAATCCGGACAGGCGGCCGGAGCAACTGGTCAGCGCCCATGTGTCCGGCACCAACAAGGAGGGTGTGCGCGGCCATGCCGCCTTTCTGGAGATCGCCCGCGACCCCGACATTCTGGATCTGGTGGGTCAGCTCATCGGCCAGGACATCGCGCTCTGGGGTTGCCACATCTTCTGCAAGCCCGGCGGCGACGGGCTGGAGGTGCCCTGGCATCAGGATGGCCACTACTGGCCGATCCGCCCGCTGGCGACCTGCACCGCCTGGCTGGCGCTGGACGACTCGACGGTGGCCAACGGTTGCCTGCGCGTCATCCCCGGATCGCAGGTATCGAAAACCCTGCACGCCCATCTGCGGGAGGACCGCGCCGATCTGGCCTTGAACCGCGCCATTGATCCGGCGCTGATGGACGAGGCTGAAGCGATGGATGTGGAGCTGGAGGCCGGGCAACTTTCGCTGCACGACGTGCACATCATCCACGGCTCCAACCCCAACCGTTCGGACAGGCGCCGCGCCGGGGTGGCGATCCGCTTTATGCCGACGACGTCGCATTTCGACCGCGGCCTCTTCAAGCCGGGCGCCGAAACCGGCCTGCACATCGACTTCGCGACCCGGCCCCTATGGCTGCTGCGCGGCATCGACCGCTGCGGCAGGAACGACTTCACCATCGGCCACGACGAAAGCGTAACGGCCTAGGCGTTGCCTGCCGCCATGCCATCTGAAAACTTAGGGCGGCTGGCAGAACACCGGCGCTGGAGCTGATGAAACCGTCCTAATTTCCCATGCCGCCGCCACCCATGCCGCGCCCCTGGCCTTGGCCACGGCCGTAAAAGTAGCGCGGGCGGATCTCGTCGCGCTCCTGCATGCGCAGTTGCCGGCAGGTTCGTCCGCCACCGGCCGCGTGGCAGTCGCGCACCTGCTCGTGCAGCCTCAGGCGCTCTTGCTGCTGATCACACTGGCCGCCGCTGCAGCTCTCCAACTGCCGGCGCAGTTGGGACATCATCTCTTCGCGCAACGGCACGCAGGCGTCGCCGCGGCAGTCGCGCAGCTGATCGCGCAGGCGCAGCAAATCCCTGTCCTGCGCGGCGGCTTCCACGCTGATCGCTGCCGTGCCGGCGAAAAGGCCGAGAGCGAGAGTCGCCGTGGCCAACAGCGTCCTGGTCACCAGCATCTTGGCCCTGCACGATGCGACGAGGCTGTATCTTTGCATCGGTCACGTCTCCTGTTGATGAAGCGCTCTCCACTCGGGGCGCGCTGCGTTGAGGGGCATTGCCTTTGTTCTATGCGCGCGGGCGCAAAGCCTCATTGATGTAGAGCAAGGCCGAACGGCTCCCGGGGACCTTCCGGAACTCGCCGCATCGCAAAGGGACGAGATTTTCGGAGCCGTCAGACGCTTTCTGCAGCTCTTCGCTCTTGGTCCGGTCCAAGTGCCAGGGGCAGGCGCCGCACCAGCAGCGCCAGCACCAGAAACACCAGGCCGAAGAGGCCCATCATGGCGTCGGGGCCGAAGCCTTCCAGCACCGTGCCGCCGAGGAGCGGGCCGAGCCCGCCGCCGATGCCGTAGATAAAGGCGAAACTGGCCGAGCCGGCCATCAGCAGGCTGCCGGAAAAGCGCTCCCCCAATACCGTCAGGGCCCCGGTGTAGAGTGCGAAGCTGGCGCCGCCCAGCACCACCAGCAGCGGCCAGAACAGCCAGTCCTGCCCCCAGACCTGGCCGAGCGTGAGCGGCAGCAGCGCGCAGCCCGCCGCAGCAACCAGGCTGCAGCCGGCGATGACGCCGGGCCGGGAGAAACGGTCGAGCAGCCAGCCCACCGGGAACTGCGCCGCCACCATGCCGATCAACAGGGCCGAGAGGGCGGCAGCGCCGATTTCCGGCGAAAAGCCGGAGCGCAGCATATAGATCGGCAGCAGGGTCATGGCCGCGGCATCGAAGAAGGCAAAGACGAAGACCACCCCGGTCAGCAGGGCCGCCACCTTCATGAAGAGGCCGAGGGAGGCGAGGCGCATTTCGGTCAGGCCTTCGGCGGAGCGCCGGCGCAGCGGCAGCATGGCGAGGACCGAGCCGCCGACGATGGCCGCGCCGACAACGAAGGGCAGGGTGCCGGTGCCGCCCAGGATGACCAGCAGCAGGGGCCCGAGGGCAAAGCCCGCCGCCATCATCGTGGCGTAGACGCCGATCACGCGCCCCCTGATTCTCTCCGCCGTTACCGTGTTCAGCCAGGCCTCCGACACCACGAAGATCGCGTTCAGGCAAGCGCCGACGATGATCCGCAGCGGGAACCAATGGACTTCCGGGTCGGTCAGGGGAAACAGCAGCATTCCGCCGGCGCAGAGCAGAAGACTGATCACGACGATGCGAAAGCCACCGAGCAGGCGGATCATGCGCGGCAGGAAGAAGGTCGACAGCACCAGGCCGACCCCGGTCATGGCGCCGTTCAGGCCGATGGCGAAATCGCTCATGCCCGCCTCCGCCATCATCAGCGAGAGCAGGGGATAGGTCAGGCCCAGCGCCAGGCCGAAGACCCCGATACAGGCGATCAGGGCGGCGACGCAGGGCCAGTCGGTCCGGTTTTCTTCAAAAGTGGCTTCCATGGCCGGACGATGCCACGGATCGTAGGCCGGGGGATATCCGAATTCCGCCGGTCAGCCCTGCGCACCGCGCCGCCGCCGGAGATTGAAACTCTTCGAGGCTGTTTTGCGTAACTGGTTCGTAAGCCGCGCCCCCAAGGGGAGTAAGTATGTTCGCCGGAAACCCCGAGCTGACTTTGCGGCGTGCCGTGCCCGACGATGCCTGGGCCGTTCAGAACCTCATCCATGCCGCCTTTGCCCGCCACGCCCCGGCCCTGGGGCGCAAGCCGCGGGCGATGCTGGCCGACTATGCCCTGGCGGTGCGCGCCCATCAGGTCTGGGTGTTGGCGGAAGCGCCGCCAAAACAGCGGGAAGAACAGCAGAACGCGGACAGCCTGATTGCGGTCCTGGAACTGATCGCCGAGGAGGCGCATCTCGCCATTCAGGCCCTGGCCGTGCGCCCGGACCGCCAGCGCCGCGGCCTCGGCACCGCCCTTATGCAACTGGCTGAACAGGAAGCCAGGCGCCAGGGCGTCCCCCTTCTGAAACTGAACAGTCCGGAGATCATGACCGAAAGCCTGTCGCTCTGCGCGGCGCTCGGCTTCCATGAAACCCACCGCCAGCCCGCCTGGGACAGCCAGATCGTTTTCATGGAAAAGGTGCTGGCGTGAGAAGGCTGGTTGGATGATCCGGGGCAGCGGCCTCTTCGCTAGGGCGATGATTGCCGGCTTTTCGCTGGTTGCCTACTTGCCTCTGGGCCGGCGCAGGCAGAACAGGGTGGTGGCGGCGAAAAGAGCGGCCAACAGGTAGGGTACGGAGTCCGGGCCGAGGCGGTGGAGGGCGCCGCCGCCGGCCAGCGGGCCGAGGGCGCTGCCCAGGCCGTAGACCACCGCCAGGCAGGTGGTGCCGGCGACCAGGGACTCGCCCGAATAGCCTTCGCCGAGCAGGGTGAGGGCGCCGGTGTAGAGGCCGACGGCCAGTCCGCCGAGGAGGAGCAGCAGCGCGCCCAGCAGCCAGGTGGTATCCAGGGCCGCCGGCAGGGCGAGGCAGCAAAGCGCCGAGACCAGGGTGCAGAAGGCCATCACCCGGCGGCGGGCGAAGCGGTCGAGCAGCCAGCCGATCACGGGCTGCAGAATCACCATGCCGATCAGCAGGCAGGCCAGCGCGGCGCTCGCCTGTTCCGCGGTGAAGCCGCCCTCGACGAAGTAGATCGGCAGGATCACCAGGGCGGTGCCGTCGAAGAGGGAGTAGACCAGCACCAGAATGGCCAGCAGCGGCGCCAGGCGGAAAAAACCGAGCACGGCGCGCAGACTGAGGCCGTCGAAGGCATTGACCGAGCCGCCACGGTCGCGCCCGCCGAGGGGCAGCACCGTCAGGGCGCCCAGCAGCACCAGCCCGGCGCAGGCCAGAAAGGGCAGCGGCCCTTCCGAGCCGAGCAGCAGGATCAGGAGGGGGCCGAGGGCGAAGCCGGCGGCCATTACCGCGGTGAAAAAGCCGACGATGCGGCCGCGCTGGGCCTCCGCCGAGGCGCCGTTCAGCCAGACCTCGGTGACGATGAAGGCGATGTTCATGAAACAGCCGAGGCCAAAGCGCAGCAGGTACCAGTGGCTTTGCGCATCGCTGTAGGGGGCAAGGGCGAGACAGGCGCTGGCGCAGACGATCCCGCCGGCCAGCAGCCGCAAGGGACCGAAGCGCGCCAGCAGCGCCGGTAGAACCAGGTTGGAGGCCAGCAGGCCGAAACCGGTCATGGCGCCGCTGAGGCCGATGGTGAAGTCGTCGGCGCCCTGGCGTTCCATCACCAGCGAGAACAGCGGATAGCTGAAGCCCAGGCCAAGGCCGCAGAGCCCCATGGCGGCGGTCAGCAGATAGACCGCGGTCCACTGGGTGCCGGCTGCCTCGGTCGGGGCAATCGCACATTCTTGGGTCCGCGCGACGGCGGTGGCTGATTCCATGGCCGGGAGAATGCCCGGCACGGCGGTTCCGCGGCAGAGGAGGATCGGGACTAAGGCGGCCTATCCGGGGGTACTCCTTGTGGCTAACTGGCTCAGCCTCTCCGGTCGAGGTCTGGTGCTTGAGAAAAACCCAGCCCTCTCGCTATCGTCCGATAGCTGCGGCGGACCTGCCGGCGGGCTAGAATGCGCCATGGCTTTGTTGAATCCGCCCGTGCTGGGCATCCTGATGCTGAAAACCGGCTTTCCGAGACTGCTGGGCGACGTCGGCAACCCGGCAACCTGGCCCTGCCGCTGCCTCTATAAAGTGGTAGAGCCCGCTTCGGTGGCTACGGTGGTGACCGGCGGCCCCCTGCCGGCGGCGCTGGTCGACGCCTTTGCCGAAGCCGGTGCGGCGCTGGTTGCCGGGGGCGCCAGCCTGCTGACCACGTCCTGCGGGTTCCTGGTGACGGCCCAGGCGGAACTGCAGGATCGCCTGCCGGTGCCGCTGGTGACCTCCAGCCTGCTGCAGATTCCGACGGTCGCCGCCGGCCTGCCGGCGGGCAGGTCCGTCGGCGTCATCACCTTTGATTCGCGCCGGCTCTCGCCCGGGCACCTGGCGGCTGCCGGGGCGCCGCCGGACACGCCGGTTGCGGGGCTGGAGGACGGGTGGGAGTTGCACGGTGTTATTACCCGGGATCTGCCGCAGCTGGACAGGGCGGCGGCGGAGGCGGATGTGCTGAAGGCCGCTCAGGCGCTTACCCAGGCCCACCCGGAGCTCGGGGCCCTGGTCCTGGAATGCACCAACCTGCCGCCCTACCGCGCCGCCCTGGAAGCCGCCCTGGGCCTGCCGGTCCACGATCTGGTCAGCCTGATCTGTAACAATCACCTGGAGCCGGTCTTTCTGCGGCGCGGCGACGCTACACCGGGGGGGTCTAGTGTTGTATAAAAATAAAACGTTTATATTTTATCGATAAAATGTAATTATGGAGTGCCGGTTGCTTGATGGCCACGGAGATGGCTAGAATCGGCGATCGGTCCCGGGGAAAAACGGGAAGAAAATGCAGAGGCGCCGGCCTTCCTGGAAGGCCAAACAGGGAGAACAAGAATGAAGAGTTTCCTCAAATCCCTCACTGGTAAGTCGGCAGGCGGGATGGTTTCGGCTGCGGCCATTGTGTTGGCGGCCTCGACCGCCATGGCGGCGGAAAAGTGGGACATGCCGCTGGCTTATTCGGCCAGCAATTATCACTCCGAGAACGCCGCCAAGTTTGCCGAGGCGGTGACCGAGGCTTCCGGTGGGGAACTCGAGATCGTCGCCCATCCCGGCGGTTCGCTGTTCAAGGGCGGCGAGATCTATCGCGCCATCCGCACCGGACAGGCGCCGATCGGCGAGCGCTTGATTTCCGCCCTCGGCAACGAAGACCCGCTGTTTGAGGTCGATGCGCTGCCGTTTCTGGCGACCAGCTTCGATGACTCCTGGAAGCTCTACAAAGCCTCCCGTCCGCAGCTGGAAGAGACCCTGGACAAGGCCGGGCTGAAGCTGCTCTACGCCGTGCCCTGGCCGCCGCAGGGGCTCTACAACAAGACCGCCGTCGGCAGCGCCGCCGATCTGAAGGGTGTGAAGTTCCGCGCCTACAACGCCGCCACGTCGCGGCTGGCCGAACTGATGGGCGCGGTGCCCACCAAGATTGAAGCGGCGGAACTGACCCAGGCCTTCGCCACCGGCGTCGCGCAGTCCATGATCTCCTCCGGCTCGACCGGTTACGACCGTAAGATCTGGGAGCATGTGAAGTATTGGTACGACGTCCAGGCCTGGCTGCCGAAGAACATGGTGATCGTCAACAAAGCAGCCTGGGAAGATATCGACGCGAAGCTTCAGCAGATTGTGCTGGACGAGGCTGCCAAGGCCGAACAGGCGGGTTGGGACAAGGCCCGTGAACTGGCCGAGTGGTATAAGGAGCAGCTGGCCGCCAACGGCATGGAAGTGGGCCCGCCCAGCGATGCGCTGAAGAGCGACTTCCAGGCGATCGGCGATACCATGACCAAGGAATGGTTGGATAAGGCCGGGCCCGAGGGTCAAGCCGTGATCGACGCCTATAAGGCGATGTAACGGCTTTGGAAGCAGGGGCGGCGGCGCTGTTGCCGGCCGCCCCGTTTTCCAAACTATCGACGCAGTGCCTGCCGCAGAAGCAGGGCTGAAACCTGGGGGACTTATTCATGCAGGGGGTCATGCTGAGCGGCCTGCGCCGGGCGCTCGACGGTCTTTACCTTGCCGGTGGCGTGCTGGCCGGCTTGTTTCTCATCTCCATCGCCGTGCTCGTGCTGCTCAGCATCGTCTCGCGGCTGTTGGGGATTTTCGTGCCGGGCCTGTCGGAATATGCCGGCTATGCCATGGCTTCCTCCTCCTTCCTGGCTCTCGCCTATACCTTCGGCAGGGGCGGCCACATCCGCGTGAACCTGGTGCTGACGAAGTTCTCCGGGACCAAGCGGCGTGTTGCCGAACTCTGGTGCCTGGCGGCGGGCAGTTTTCTGGCTGGTTATCTCGCCTGGTTCTCCGTGAAGATGGTCCGTGTCTCCCACATGCTGGGCGACATCAGCGAAGGCTCCGACGCCATCCCATTGTGGATCCCTCAGATCGGCATGGCGGCGGGGGCGGTGCTTCTGGCCGTCGCCCTCATCGACCGCCTGATCTCGGTCGCCGCCGGCGCACCGCTGATCGCCGAGCAGACCAGCGAATAGGGGCGGTATCATGGAACAACTCGTCCTGACACTGGTCTTCCTGGCCGTCCTCTTCTTCCTGCTGGGCAGCGGCATCTGGGTCGGCCTCTCGCTGCTGGGCGTAGCCCTGACCGGCATGGTGCTGTTCACCAGCCGGCCGGTCGGCGATGCCATGGTGACGACGATCTGGAGCGCCTCTTCCTCCTGGACCCTGACCGCCCTGCCGCTGTTCATCTGGATGGGGGAGATCCTGTTTCGAACGCGCTTGAGCGCCGACCTGTTCAAGGGGCTGGCGCCCTGGCTGGGGGTTCTGCCCGGCCGCTTGCTGCACGTGAATGTCGCCGGCTGCGCGCTGTTCGCGGCGATTTCCGGTTCCTCCGCCGCGACCGTCGCGACCGTCGGCAAGATGGCGATCCCGGAGTTGCGCCGCCGCGCCTATCCGGAAAGCATGATCATCGGCACATTGGCCGGCGCCGGTACCCTGGGCCTGCTGATTCCGCCGTCGATCATTCTCATCGTCTACGGCGTCACGGTGAATGAATCCATCGCCGGGCTGTTCATGGCCGGGGTCTTTCCCGGCATCATGCTGGCGCTGCTGTTCATGGGTTACATCGTCGTAAGGGCGTTGATCGATCCTGAGGCCATGCCGCCCAAGGATGCGGCCATGGGTTTTGTTCAGAAGCTGCGCGCTTCGACGGCGCTGCTTCCGGTGGTGGCGCTGATCGTCGCTGTTCTGGGGTCGATCTACGCCGGTGTGGCGACGGCCACCGAGGCCGCGGTGCTGGGCGTTATCGGGGCTTTGCTAGTGTCTTTTCTGCAGGGCTCCCTGACGCGCGCAAGTTTCGTCGAAAGCCTGATGGGGGCGGTCCGGACCTCCAGCATGATCGCCCTCATCCTCGGCGGCGCAGCTTTCCTTTCCCTCGCCATGGGCTTCACCGGCCTGCCGCGCAACCTGGCGGCCTGGATCGGCTCGCTGGAGCTTTCGCCCCTGGCCCTGATCGTCGCGCTGACGGTCTTCTACATCATTCTCGGCTGCTTCCTCGACGGCATCTCCGCCGTGGTTCTGACCATGGCGGTGGTCGAGCCGATGGTCCGCCAGGCCGGTTTCGACATGATTTGGTTCGGTATCTTCCTGGTGATCGTGGTGGAGATGGCTCAGATCACGCCGCCGGTCGGCTTCAACCTCTTCGTTCTGCAGGGCATGACCGACCATGAAATGCCCTTTATCGCCCGCGCCGCCCTGCCGATGTTCGCGATCATGGTGCTGGCGGTGGTCCTGGTGGTCGCCTTTCCGGAAATCGCCACCTGGCTGCCGGCGCAGATGCGTGCTGGTCCGTGAGGCGTGATTTGCCTTGTCCCGGGGTCCTGCTGCTATAGTGCCGCAGCCCCAAAAGGAAGACAGGTATGGCAGAAGCAGCCCCCCAGGAAAGCGCCCCCGATAGCACAGCGGCACCGGATGATCCCCTGATCGAGGCCCTGCGCGGCCTTTTGGGGGAGCGGCTGTCCACGGCCCGGGCGGTGCGCGAGCATCACGGCGACGACCTGTCTTTTCACGCCATGGCGGCACCGGATGCCGTTGCTTTCGCCCAGACGACGGAGGAAGTGGCGGCAATTATGAAGTTCTGTGCAGAACACAGCCGGCCGGTCGTTCCCTTTGGCGCCGGAACCTCCCTGGAAGGTCAGATCCAGGCGCCGGAGGGCGGGGTCTGTATCGATCTCAGCGGCATGCAACAGGTTCTGGAGGTGAACCAGGCCGATCTGGATTGCCGGGTGCAGGCGGGGGTGACCCGCAAGGCGCTAAACCATCACCTGCGCGATACCGGCCTGTTCTTTCCGATCGATCCCGGCGCCGATGCCTCCCTGGGCGGCATGGCCGCGACCTCCGCCTCCGGCACCAATGCGGTGCGCTACGGCACCATGCGCGAAAACGTCATGGGCCTGACCGTGGTTCTGGCGGACGGGCGGATCATCCGCACCGGCGGGCGTTCACGAAAGTCCTCCGCCGGCTACGATCTGACCCGGCTCTTCGTCGGCTCCGAGGGCACGCTGGGTATCATCACCGAGGTGCAGTTGCGCCTCTATGGCATCCCCGAAGCCATGACGGCGGGGGTCTGCTCTTTCGAGACCCTGGCCGGCGCCGTGGATGCGGTCATCCTGACCATTCAATCCGGCATTCCGGTGGCCCGTATCGAGCTGCTCGATGAGCACCAGGTCGACGCGGTGAACCGCTACGCCAAACTGGACCTGCCCCTGAAGCCGACTTTGTTCTACGAATTTCACGGGACCGAGACCTGGGCTAGCGAGCAGGCTGAACTGGCAGGTGAAATCGCCGAGGGTTTTGGCGGGGCGAACTTCCAGTGGGCGACGAAACAGGAAGATCGCAACAAGCTGTGGCAGGCGCGCCATGATGTCTGGTTCGCCAACCTGGCCCTGAAGCCGGGCGCCAAAGGCTGGGCGACGGATGTCTGTGTGCCGATCTCCCGCCTGGCGGAATGCATCCTCGAAACCCGCAAGGATATCGACGAGACCGGGGTGCTGGCACCCATCGTCGGCCATGTCGGCGACGGCAACTTCCACCTCAGCTTCATCCTGGACCCGAACGCGCCGGAAGAGCTTGAAAAGGCGGAGGCGGTGAACGAGCGCATGGTCATGCGGGCCCTGTCCATGGGCGGCACCTGCACCGGCGAACACGGCGTGGGCAGCAGCAAGAAGAAGTTTCTGCAGGCCGAGCACGGCGAAGCGGTCAGCGTCATGCGGCAGCTGAAGTTGGCGCTGGACCCGCAGAACCTGATGAACCCCGGGAAGATCCTGACGGTCTGATTGCAGCGCCTGTGTGGGCTTGCAGGCTGCTGCTGCGGCGCGCATCCTCTGCGCTGCCATGACTGTTTCGCCAGACTCGCACGCGCCCGAAATCGGCACGGCGGATAACCGATCCAGGGCGGACCGGGCGCCGGCCACAACCGCGTGGCACAGCCTGTCGCCCGCTGAGGCTTTGGCCGCTCAGGAATCCGGTCCGAACGGCTTGAGCGAAGAAGAGGCGGCGGCGCGCCTGCGCCGCTACGGCGCCAATCGCCTGCCGCGTACCGCCAGGGCCGGCCTTCTCAAGCTGTATGTCCGGCAGTTCAAGAGCCCGATGGTTTACCTGCTCCTGGCCGCCACGGTCGTTTCCCTTTTTGTCGGGGAATGGAGCGATGCGCTCTTTATTTTCGTCGTCTTGCAACTGAATGCCGTGATCGGCGGGCTGCAGGAATGGCGGGCGGAGACTTCCGCTGCCGCGCTCGACAAGATGATGCGTAACAGGGTGGTCGTCCTGCGCGCCGGACGGACCCGGGAAATCGATGCAGCGGCGCTGGTTTCCGGCGACGTTCTGCGCCTTGAGTCCGGTGGCCGCGTGCCGGCCGACCTCCGGATACTGTCCCAGCAGGAACTCTCCGTCGACGAATCCCTGCTGACCGGCGAATCCTTGCCGCTGGAGAAGGATGCGGAAGCTACGGTGGCCGCCGCCGCTCCTATGAGTGAGCGCCGCACCCTGCTGTTTGCCGGTACCACCGTCCTGACCGGGCGGGCCAGGGCGCTGGTGGTCGCCTGCGGTAATGACACCCAGATCGGCCGCATCGCCAGCGTACTGGCACAACCGGACCAGGCGCCGCCGCCGCTGATCGCCCGGCTGGAGCAGGCCAGTCGTTTGATCGGGTTCGCCACCCTGGTGGCGATTGCAGGTCTCGCCGCTGTGCAGTTGGCCCAGGGCGTCTCGCTGATCACGGTCTTCCTGGTCGCCGTCGCTCTGGCGGTGGCGGCGATCCCTGAGGGGCTTCCGGTCGCCATCACCGTGGCGCTGTCGATTGCGACCGCCCGGATGGCCGACCGCAACGTGATCGTGCGCGCCCTGCCGGCGGTCGAGGGGCTTGGCGCCTGCACGCTGATTGCCAGCGACAAGACCGGCACCCTGACCTGCAACGAGCTCACCGTGAAGCAGGTGCTGCTGTTTGACGACGCCGGGCCGGCGGTGAACGGCGCGGTCGGCGGGGAAGGATACCGGCCGCAGGGGACCATCGCGGTAGAGGGCGGCGCTCCGTCGCAACAGGAACTGGCCGGCTTTAACGAACTGGCCCGCAGCGCCGCCTTGTGCAACGAGGCCGAGATTGAATTCGACGGCGATGCCGTCCGGCACCTCGGCGATACCGTCGATGTGGCCTTTCTGGTGCTCGCGGCCAAGCTGGGGTTGGACCCCGGCGGCCTGAAGGCGACCCAGGAAGAGCTCGGCATGATCCCCTATGAGCCGCAGCGCCGCTATGCCGCGGTTTTCACTGCCGACGCTGGCGATCCCGGCATGGGAGGGCAGGGGCCCGATGGTTCCGGCGGCGCCATGGTCCACGTCAAGGGCGCCTTGGAAGCCCTGCTGCCGATGTGCGACGGGATTGACGGTGAGCGGGCGCTGGCGGCTGCCGCGGCGATGGCGGGACAAGGTTACCGCGTCCTTGCGGTGGCCCGCGGCACGGTCTCGCGCGATGCCGGGCAACGGGCCGACCCCGGGTCGCTGCGCTACCTGCGGCTGCTGGGCCTCGTCGGCTTGATGGATCCGCTGCGGCCCGAGGTGCCCGATGCCCTGCGGCGCTGCCGGTCGGCGGGGGTCTCTGTGGTGATGGTGACCGGCGATCACCCGGAAACCGCGCGGGTCATTGCGCGAGAACTGGGCCTGGGTACCGGCGATCCGGTCGTGGTCACCGGTGCGATGCTGGGCCGGGCGGGGGCCGGGAGCGAGGCGTTCAATGACCTGGTGCGCGGCGCCGAGGTTTTTGCCCGGGTCGAGCCCGTCCAGAAGCTCCGGATCGTACAGGCGCTGCAGCAGTCCGGCCATCTGGTCGCGGTCACCGGCGACGGGGTGAACGATGCGCCGGCGCTGGCCACGGCCGATATCGGCGTCGCGATGGGCAAGGGCGGTACCGATGTCGCCAGAGGGGCGGCTGACCTGATCCTGACCGACGACAACTTCGCTTCTATCGTTGCGGGCATTGAGGAGGGCCGGGTCGCCTACGACAATGTACGAAAACTGATCTACCTGCTGATCTCCACCGGCCTGGGCGAGATTGTGCTGTTTCTGCTCGCTATCGTTGCCGGGCTGCCGCTGCCGCTTTTTGCCGTGCAGTTGCTGTGGCTCAATCTGGTCACCAACGGGATCCAGGATGTGGCCCTGGCCTTTGAGAAGGGCGAGCCCGGTGTGCTGGAACGACGGCCGAGGCTGCGCGACGAATCGCTCTTTGACCGGCGCATGCTGGGCCAGGTGCTGACGGCCGGCGGTTACATGGGCTTTTGCGCTTTTGCCTTTTACTACTGGTGTCTTGCGCGTGGCCTGCCGGAGGCCGAGGCACGCAATCTGCTGCTGCTGCTGATGGTGTTGTTCGAGAACGTCCATGCCATAAATGCCCGGTCCGAGCGGCTTTCCGCCTTTGCCCGGCCGATTATGGCCAACCCTTTTTTGATTATGGCTGTCTTGGCGGCCCAGGCCGCGCATATCGCGGCGCTCTACCTGCCGGGCCTCAGCGATGTGTTGGGGGTGCGGCCGGTCAGCCTGACCGACTGGCTGCTGGTCGCGGCGTTGGCGCTTTCGCTGCTGGCGGTTATGGAGATCCGGAAGCTGGTGTCGGCCCGCCGCGGTTCGGATCCAGGGACTGGCCGTTAAACAGCGCCCGGTCGTTACACCGGCTCATCCTTGGCCGGATCGGCCTCGGTTCCGCCGCTGGCCTCGTCGCTTTTCTTTTGGGCGCCTTTGCGGCGATCCTTGCGTTTACGCTCCTCGCGCAGGCGGCGAAGGCGTTCGGCACGATAGGATTCCAGGTCGACGATCTCGCCCATTGGCACTACCACTTATCCGCCGGTCTCGTCCTTGGCCTTGAAAGGCCCGAATCAGGTTTCGGCTTTGCCGCATCGACCTGATAAAAGTAACTTAGCGCAATTGGTCGTCGTTGCAACGCTCTCTCCCCGAAGGTCATTTCTTCGGTGGCGAGGCCTTATCGGATAGTGCCGATCGCAGGTCAGGGTGCTTGCTACCGGGGGCGGCCTCCCTATTTGTAGGAGCGGCCGCCGTAGTCCCGGGCAGCCTGGTAGAACGCGGTGTGGTGTAACAAGGAAGTTTGGTGAAAAAGCTCGCTCTGACAGTCGCCGCGATCCTGGTGCTTTTGACTGCCGGTCTTCTGATCCTGCCGAGTTTCTGGGATTGGAATTCGGAGAAAGGCAGGATCAGCGCTGAAGTTCGCAAGCTCACCGGGCGCGATCTGGAGATCGTCGGTGACGTCAGCCTGCGGCTTCTGCCGTCGCCGGCATTTTCCGCCGGCGAAGTCAGCCTCGCCAATATCGACGGCGCCAGCAGCGCCAAGATGATCCAGATAGAGGAACTGCGCATTCAGGTGGCACTGTTTCCCCTGCTGCAGGGGCAGGTGTTGGTTGAAACCGTTACGCTGGTGAAGCCTGAGGTCGTTCTGGAGGTTTTGCCGGACGGCCGGCGCAACTGGGAATTCGAGACCTTGGCGCAGGCCTCGGAGGGGGGCGACCCCCCGGCAAGCCGGCCGGACAGCGAGCCCTCGGGCAGTGATGGCGCTGCGGAGAGTATCGAGGAAGCCAACGACGCCATCCGCGTCGACAGCTTCATTATTGAAAACGGCACCCTCTTGTACCGCGACGCTGCCAACGGCCTGGAAGAACGCCTGACCGGATTGAATGCCGAACTGGCGGCGGACAGCCTGACGGGCCCCTTTGTGGCGAGCGGCAGTGCCGCCTACCAGGATATCCAGGGTTCTTTCGATCTCAGCCTGGATCGGCTGCGTGAGAGCGGAGCAACGGGATTCTCGCTCGTGTTGCGTCTGCCGAAGGCCTCGGCTTCGGCACAATTCGCCGGCGCTCTCCTGCGCCACCAGGGTCGGCAGACTCTGCGCGGCCGTTTGCAGGCTCAAGGGGAGAATCTTGCCGAGGTCGCCGCCCTCTTGACGACGAAGGGTGCGGCGCCGGCTGGCTTTCTGGCCCAGCCCTTTGGGCTTGCAACCGAGATAACCGCCGGCCCGGAAGAAGCCCAGGCCGAGGCCATGAAGCTGACGCTGGGTGAGATCGACCTGGAAGGCGACGGTAAGGCGGTGCTCGGCGAAACGCCGGAGGTTTCGGCCCGACTCTCGGCAAAGCGCCTGGATCTGGATAGCCTGCTGTCGGACCTGCTGCCGTCCGGCACCGGGCAGGGTGCGCAGAACGAAGATGCAGGCCCGGCGCCGGCGGCACCTACGGATGCGGCGGACAGCCCACCGCGGGCCGATCGGGCCGAACCGAAGGTGTCCGCCTTTGTGTTGCCCGACAACGTTACCGCAAATCTCGAACTTGCCGTCGATACCCTGGTCTATCGCGGCCAGTTCGCCCGCGAACTGCAGGCCGCTGCGACGCTGCGCGACGGCAAGGTCACCGTCGAGACGCTGACGGCATCGCTGCCCGGCGGCTCCGAACTGGCGCTGACCGGCACGCTCAGCAGCGTCGCTCAGGCGCCGGTCTTCGAGGGCGAGCTGGAAGCCACCGCCGACAATCTGAGGGCCCTGCTCGCCTGGCTCGACGTTGACATCGAGGCCGTCCCCGCCGACCGTTTGCGCAAGATGGCGCTGAAGACCTCGGTTGACGCCCGTCCACAGCAACTCACGCTACGCGATATCGATCTGCGCCTGGATGTCAGCAGGATGACCGGCGGCATCGCCCTTGCGCTGCGCGACCGGCCGGGGCTCGGTGTCGGCCTCGCCGTCGACCGGATTAATCTCGATGCCTATCTGCCTGGCGCTGAACAGCGCGCCGGGGCGCCGGAACAGCCCAGCGGGGCTGCGGGTGAGGCGGCGGAACAACCTCAGGGCACGGAGGCCGCGGCTTCGGCAGGCCTGGCTTTTCTCGCCGACTTCGATGCGAACCTCGACCTGAAAGTCGGTGCGCTCACCTATCAAGGCCTGGCCTTCAACGGCGTCCGCCTCGATGCAACCCTGCAGCAGGGCGGCCTGGTGGTGCGGGAGGCATCGCTGACGGACCTTGCCGGTTCCGGCGGGCGGTTTTCCGGCAGCCTGGCCAATGTGGCGCGGGAGCCCACCTTTGACGGTTCCCTCGATCTGTCGGTTACATCGCTGTCGCGGCTGATCAAGGCGGTGGGCCTGCCGTCCCAGGGGCAGCTTCCCCTTGAAGCTTTCACACTTTCCGGTGCGGTCAACGGCAACCGGCAACTGGTCCGCTTCGATCAGAGTCTTTCCACCCTGGGGGGCCGTCTGCATGCTGCCGGCAAGGCTGATCTTTCGCAGGGGCCGCCGTTGGTCGATGCGGCCGTCGATGTGGCCCACCCGGACCTGACCGTGCTGCTGCGCGAACTGATGCCGGGCGAGAAAATTCCGGGCGGGCTCGGTGCAGTCGATCTGAAGGGTCAGTTGGCGGGCGATCCGCAGTCGCTCGAACTCACGGCGCTGGCTGGAAAAGTAGCGGGCGTCGACCTGGAAGGCGATCTGGCGCTGGCGCTCGGCGGCGAACGCCCCAAGATAACCGCCAACCTGCGCAGCGGCGCTCTGCCGTTGGCGGCCCTGGCGGCGCCGGCGGCCGCGGCGGGGTCCAAGAAGGCGGGGACCGGGTCGAAGACCCCGGCGGATGGCGGCGCGCGCAAGCCTGCGTCCAGGTCGGAGCGCTGGTCCAGCGAGCCGATCGATATCAGCGCCCTGCGGCGTTTCGATGCCGATGTAACGCTGCAGTTGGCGGCAATCGTGCTCGACGAGACGACGTTGAGAAAAGCCAATCTGGAAGCGGCTCTGAACGACGGCCTGCTCGTTCTCAAGCGGTTTTCCGCGACGGCTTATGGCGGCGCGCTTTCGGTGATCGGCAAAGCCGATGCCCGGGAAGGCACCCCCGGCGGTCTGGCGGTTTCCGCGGCGGTCACGGCGATCGAGGTGGACCTTAAGGCACTGTTGAAGGACCTCGGCGATACCGACCGGATTTCCGGCCCGGTCAACCTTGAGAGCAACCTGAACGCGGTGGGTCTCAGCGAGGCCGCGCTGGTCGGCAGTTTGAACGGGCAGGGTAAGATCGACGGCACCGTGACGGTTGCCGCCAAGGCCGAAGAACAGGCCGGGGCGCTGCTTCTGGGCGTGCTGGGCAAGAAGGTGAAGGAGATCCGCGGCCTCACCGACAGCACCGCGTTGCTGTTCGGCGCCTTTGCCGGGGCCGCTTCCAAGGTCGATGGAACCTTTGTGGTGGAGCAGGGGGTGGTGACCACTGAGGACACAAGGGTGCGCGGGCGAACCGCGGAAGCCCTGACCGCCGCGACGATCAACCTGCCGACCTGGCAGATGAACAGCCAGACCGATGTCTTCCGCGACAGTGACCCGCAGACCGCTTACCTGACCGCAAAGCTGCGCGGCAGCCTGGACAGCCCCGATATCAACATCAACGGCCAGGCCTTTCAGCGCCGCGAGGAGGCGCCTGCCGGCGGTGCGGAAAGCCCGGCAGTCCCGCAGGAAGGCACGGACAGCCCGGCCAGCCAGCCGAAGCCGCCGAAGCCCGAAGACATCCTCAAAGAAGGCCTGAAAGGCCTGTTGAAGGGGCTGGGCGGTTAGCTTTCGCCGTCGCCCTGCGGCGGCGGCAAAGACGTCTCATCGAGGGTCTGGTCATCGAGGGTCCGGCCGGGCGTTCGGTTACGGTAGTGCGTGAACAGAAAAACCCGAACGGCGGAGGAGAGATTACCGCTGCGATCCTTGTCGATCCGTTCGATGAGCCCGTTCATGGACAACCTCATCTCTCCGGCGACCTCTTTCAGCGCGTCCCAATAGATGCCCTCAAGCGACAGCGAAGTGCTGTGCCCGGACAACTTCACCGAGTGTTTGCGGATCTTTGCCGCTGGCTCCGACACCTATCGGCTCTTGGCGCCGACTAATTTTTCGCCCTGGGCCCGAGCATGTTATCCGGCTTCACCCAGGCGTCGAAATCCTCAGCGCTCAGCAGCCCCAGCGCGATGGCGGCCTCCTTGAGGGTCGAGTTGTCGGTATAGGCCTTCTTGGCCACCTTGGCGGCGTTGTCGTAGCCGATGTGCGGGTTGAGGGCGGTGACCAGCATCAGCGACTGCTGCATCAAGGCGGAGATGCGCGCCTCGTCTGCCTCGATCCCTTCCACGCAGTTGGTGCGGAAAGAGTCGCAGGCATCGCCGATCAACTGGGCCGACTGCAGCAGGGAATAGATCAGCACCGGCTTGAAGACGTTCAGCTCGAAATGGCCGTTGGAGCCGGCGACGGTGCAGGTGGTGTGGTTGCCTATCACCTGGGCACAGACCATGGTCATGGCTTCGGCCTGGGTCGGGTTCACCTTGCCGGGCATGATCGAGGAGCCGGGCTCGTTGGCCGGCAGGCGCAGCTCGCCGAAGCCGCAACGCGGGCCGGAACCCAGCAGGCGGACGTCGTTGGCGATCTTCATCAGCGAGCAGGCGATGGTGTTGAGCGCGCCGGAGGCCTCGACAACGGCGTCGTGGGCGGCCAGGGCCTCGAATTTGTTCTCGGCGGTAACGAAGGGCAGCTGGGTGATCTTGGCAACCTCGGCGGCGAAGGCTTCGGCGAAACCCTCCATGGCGTTCAGGCCGGTGCCCACGGCGGTGCCGCCCTGGGCCAGCTGCATCAGGCGCTCGATCGAGCCTTCCAGGCGCTTGATGCCGTAGGCCACCTGGGTGGCGTAGCCGGAGAACTCCTGGCCCAGGGTCAGCGGCGTGGCATCCATCAGGTGGGTGCGGCCGATCTTGATGATCTTGTCGAAGGCCTTGGCCTTGGTGTCCAGGGCGGCATGCAGGCGGCCCAGAGAGGGGATGGTTTCGCCGACGATCTTCTGGACGGCGGCGATGTGCATCACCGTCGGAAAGGTGTCGTTCGACGACTGACCCATGTTGCAGTGGTCGTTGGGGTGGACCGGCTCCTTGCCGCCCTTGCTGCCGCTCAGAATCTCGTTGGCGCGCCCGGCGATCACTTCGTTGGCGTTCATGTTCGACTGGGTGCCGGAACCGGTCTGCCAGACCACCAGGGGGAAGTGGTCCATCAGCTTGCCGTCGGCAACCTCCTGCGCGGCCTGGCAGATCGCCTCGGCCAGTTTGCCGTCGAGCGCACCCAACGCCAGATTGGTACGGGCCGCCGCCAGCTTCTGGATGCCCAGCGCCTCTACCAGCGCCGGAGGCATCTTTTCGCCGCCGATCTTGAAATTGGTCAGCGACCGTTGCGTCTGCGCGCCCCAGTAGCGGTCGGCGGGAACGGCGATCTCGCCCATGGAGTCGGTTTCAATGCGGGTATCGGTCATGGCGGGAATCCTGATTGTCGCGGCGGGCGGCTGCGGGCCAGGCCGCAGCAATCGGCGGGAGTTTAGGCGGACGAACCGCCGCCGCCAAGGCTTTGGCCGAAATCGCAGGCATTGTCTCAATTCCGGTCGGTAGCGCTGGCGCAGGCGCTAGGTTCGCGGCGGCGGCAGGAAACGCCAGCTACCCGTCATGGTTGTTGAGGACGGAGACTTCGCTGCGCCTGAAAACCCCTGCACTTGAGGGTAGGGCAGGTTTCAAACCGCAATGCGCCGGTGATCGCTTGTCCGGCAATGAATCATTAGGGAAGTTTTGATAAGCAGTAACTTAGATAATTTGATTAGCAATTTTGATCGTCTTTCTAATCGAATTGATTACAAATTGACCCGATGAGGTTACCGATATGAAAGACGTCAAACCCAACGCCGGCGCCCGCAAGGGTTTCACGGTCATGCACAAATTACTGGGCATCGTCGCCGTCTGTCTTGCGTCGACGGCGGTTGTCGGGACTGTGGGTGTACTGACAATGGCCGAGATCGGGTCGGAAATCGACGCCGTCGCGGAACAGGACATGCCGCTGACGGAGTTGGTGAGCCGCATCACGGTCCATCAACTGGAGCAGGCGATCCTGCTGGAGCGCATACTGCGGCTGAGCGCTGAGCCTTCCGCCGATCATGACAGACTGGTTCGGATCGAGGGTGAATTCGAAAAACTCTCCAAGAAGGTCGATGAAGAGATCCTGGCGGGCGAGGAGCTTGCCGAGCATGCCGTAGAGCATGCGCATTCCGATGAGGAGAAGGCCGAGTTCGCAAAGGTGCTGGCGACCTTGACGCAGATCGAACATGAGCACCGGTCCTATCATGACCATGCGGCCGAGATTTTCGAGCTCATCAACGCAGGGCGCCGGCATGAGTCGGCGGAACTGGTGCACACCATCGAGGCCGAAGAGAAAAAGCTGGAACATGAACTGGAAGCGCTCCTCCTGGACATCGAGGCTTTTACCCTGGCTGCGGTGCGGACCATAAAAGCGCACGAGACGGCGGCAATCCGGCAGATGGCGGTCATTACCGTCATTGCTTCAATCGTTGGATTCTCCCTGGCTTTCTTCTTCATCCGCAACGGCGTGGCGCGCCCCCTCCGTAAAGCGGCAACGGCCCTCGACCGCCTGGCCGGGGGCGATACCTCGGTGATTCTCGATGTGCGCAGCAACGATGAGATCGGTCAGGTCGCGATCGCTTTCGAGATCTTTAAGAACAAGACGCAGGAACTGAAACAGCTCGAACAACAGCAGGCGCAAGAGCATACCCAGATGCAGGAGGAGAGGCGCCGGCAGGTACTGCAGTTGGCCGACAGTTTCGAGGCCCGCGTCGGTGGTGTCGTCGATACGGTTTCAGCGGCTTCGACCGAACTTCAGGCGACCGCCCAGGTGATGTCGCAGACGGCCGATCAGACCAATTCGCAGTCTACCACCGTTGCGTCGGCGTCTGAGGAGGCATCGGCCAGCGTGCAGACCGTGGCGTCGGCATCGGAAGAGCTGTCGTCGTCCATTTCCGAGATCGCACGCCAGATCACGGAGACCAATCAGATCTCACAAAAGGCGGTCGCGGCGGCGGAGGGCGCCACCGGGTCGGTCAGTAGCCTGACCGAGGCAACGCAGAAGATCAGCCATGTGATCGAGCTCATCCAGGACATTGCCGAGCGGACCAATCTTCTGGCCCTCAATGCCACCATTGAAGCGGCACGCGCCGGCGAGGCGGGCAAGGGCTTTGCCGTCGTCGCCAACGAGGTGAAGTCCTTGGCCAACCAGACCGCCAAGGCAACAGAGGATATTGGCCAGCAGGTCGAGGGTATGCAGTCCGCGACCGATAACACGGTCGGCTCCATCGACAGCATCGTGGCTGTCATCAGGCAGATCAGCGAGAACGCGAACGGCATCACTGCCGCCGTCGAGGAGCAGAGCGCCTCAACCCAGGAAATTGCCCACAGTGTTCAGGACGCGGCGACGGGAACCCGGCAGGTGGCCGCCAACATCGCCGGCGTTCGCGAGGCGACCGAACAGACAGGTTCTTCGGCCGGTGAAGTTCTGGAGGCGGCGGGTGAGCTGTCCAGGCAGTCGGAATTGCTGCGCGGCGAAGTGGGTACTTTTCTTGCCGAGCTGAGAACCGGCTGATTCATCGGATGTAAGACGAAGCCGCCGTTATCGGCCAATAATCTATCTTAGGTTTTTTGTCCGAATGGATTATGACATTTCAGGTTTATCGTATTTACGAAAAAGCTACACAAATCATCTATAAAAAACGGCATATCGCCAATTTCAACAGACAATCAACGGGTACGTCATGGCAATCAACTGGATCAAAGGGAAGGCCGGAGGGTCTTCTCCACACAGCAACGCTCACAAGCAGATGGTCGACAATATGCCGGTCAGCGTGATGCTCTGCGAGTTGGAAAACTTCACGGTAACCTATGCGAACAGCTCCTCCATCGAGGCTCTGAAAGGCATCCAGCATGCCCTGCCTGTTCCGGCCGATGAGATCGTCGGGCAGACGATCGATGTATTCCACAAAAACCCGGCGCATCAGCGCAAGCTGCTCTCCGATCCGAAGAACCTGCCCTATGCAACGAAGATCATGATCGGGGGTGAGTGGCTCGATCTGCTGGTCACGGCGCTCATGGACGACAAGGGCAATTACATCGGCCCGATGCTGACCTGGAGCGTGGTGACGCAGCAGGTAAAGCAGGAGGAAGAAACCGCCAAGTTGATGCGGATGCTCGACGAGATGCCGATCAACGTCATGCTGGCGGACAAAGATACGCTGGAGATCACCTACATCAACAAGACCAGCATCGAGACCCTGAAGCCGTTGCGCAGTCTTCTGCCGGTGGCGCCGGAGGATCTGAAGGGCCAGTGCATCGATATCTTCCATAAGAACCCGTCGCATCAGCGCGGTCTTCTGGCCGATGCCAGCAACCTGCCGCATAAGGCGATTATTTCGCTGGGCGAGGAAAAGCTGGAGCTTCAGGTTTCGGCCATCATCAGCGCCGAGGGTGAATACATCGGGCCGATGGTCTGCTGGTCGATCGTGACCCAGAACGTCCGGCTGGCGGACAACGTTTCTTCTGTTGTGTCCGCGGTTTCGGCGGCCTCGACGGAGATGCAGAGTTCCGCCAACTCGCTGACCGCGACGGCTGATGAAACCTCCAACCGGACCGCTACCGTCGCCTCGGCTTCGGAAGAACTCAGCAGCTCGATCTCGGAGATTTCACGCCAGATTACCCATTCGACCGAGATCGCCAAGTCGGCGGTCGAGGCGGCGCAGGAGGCGACGACCATGATCAACGGTCTGGCGTCTTCCGCGGAGAGCATCGGCGAAGTGGTCAGCATGATCCAGGATATTGCCGAGCAGACCAATCTGCTGGCGCTCAACGCCACCATCGAGGCGGCGCGGGCTGGCGAAGCGGGCAAGGGTTTTGCTGTCGTGGCCAGTGAAGTCAAGGCCCTGGCCAATCAGACCGCCAAGGCGACGGAGCAGATTGCCGAGCAGATCGGCCAGGTCCAGGGTGCAACCGGCGGCGCCGTTTCCGGCATCAACGATATCACCAAGACCATCGAAGAAATCAGCAGCGTAACCACGGCGATTGCTTCGGCGGTGGAGGAGCAGGGTGCCGCAACGCAGGAGGTCAACCAGAACATCTCGGCGGTATCGCAGGCAACCGGCGAAACCGAGCGGATGTCCAAGGACGTTCTGCAGGCGGCGGGAGAGCTGTCATCCCAGGCCGAGCAGCTTGAAGGCCATGTCGCGGACTTCCTGAAGTCGATGGAAGGCTAGCGGCGACCGCTGCCATTTTTCTGTCTGTTTGATTGTCAAGGCGAGAGAGGGTCAGACCGTTGGGTCTGGCCCTCTTGCTTTGGTGCCAGGTTTACGAGAGCCGCGGGGTCTTGCGCTGCCGCGCCGGCTTTTTGGTTTTGTTTTTCTTGGCGGCGCCGCGCCGCGCCGCTGCGACCGCCAGTTCCGCCCAGGGCAGCAGGGCGTCCGGCGCCTCCATCGCATCCTCCGGCGCGCGCCAGTATGACATGGTCACCGGCTTGCCCTTGCCCTCATAGACGAAGGGTTCGGAACCGGCGGCAGCGAATGTCTCGATCGATGCCTGGTCCGCTTTCAGATAAAGCTGGCCGTAGGCGATCAGCCCAAACATGTTTCCGTCGAGAAAGAAGCCCCAGCCGCCAAACATGGCCCTTGGGGCGACCGGCCCCAGCGGCGCCAGCAGTGCGAGGCAATGGTCTACGAAGGCATTGCGTTCAGGCATGACGCCGCTTCACCCTTCCGCCTGTCTGGCCCGGTCCTGTTGGCGGGCCCGGTCGGCAACGACGAAGTCGTGCAGGGTCTTGCCGCGTTCCTCGGCGAAGCGATCCTCAAGGACGGTCATGTCGCGCATGCGGTCCAGGCGGAAAGCGCGGAAGTCGATGCGCAGTTCGCACCAGGCGATAAGCAGCCAGACCGGCCCGTAGAAGGCGAGCGCCAGCGGCCGGACGGCGCGCTCGCTGGCCCGGCCCTCGGCATTGCAGTAGTAGAAGTGCAGCTTGCGGCGATTGCGCAGGGCCGCGCGAATGGCGGCGGCGTCGACGCTGAGCGGCACGGTCATGTGGTCGGCCGGGGCGGCCAGGGGGGTTCTTGCGACCTGTTCGCGCAAACCCTCCGGCAAGACCGCCTCGACCTTGGCGACGACGTCGCCGGCGGCTTTGGCCAGGGCCGGGTCGGCCCAGGATTCGATGATCCTGGCGCCGAGCACCAGGGCCTCGATCTCCTCCTCGGTGAACATCAGCGGCGGCAGGTCGAAACCGCGCTGCAGCACGTAGCCCACGCCGGCCTCGCCCTCGATCGGCACACCGGTGGCGGCGAGATCGCGGATGTCCCGGTAAATGGTTCTTTCCGAGACCTCCAAGGTCTCGGCCAGGCGTTTCGCGGTCACCAGCTTGTGGCGGCGAAGCTCCTGGACAATCTGAAACAAGCGGTCGGCACGGCGCATACTGTCTCCTCCTGACAGGCAAGATAACAAAAGCATGCTGACAGCATGTTGTCAGGAGGGATTTGCTACACCTTGGCGTAGAGAACAAAACCCGAAAACAGCCTGACCGAAACCCCCCGATTACGGAGACCCGCCGCCATGCGGATGAGCAGCCTGCATCCCATCGTCACCACCGAGCGTTTTGCCGAGACCAAGACCTTCTACAGGGCGCTTCAGTTTACCTATGCCTTTGAAGGGGAATGGTATTTTCACCTGATCTGGCCCGGTAACCCGGCTTTGCAACTGGCCTTCATGCGGCCGGAGCAGCCCGATCAGCATCCTCTGTTTCAGACCCGTTTCTCCGGCAAGGGCCTGTTCCTGGGTCTTGAGATCGCGGATGTCGATGCCGTGCATGACGATCTGCTGCGCCGCGGCTTTGAGATCGAGGTGGGCCTGAGGGACGAACCCTGGGGTCAGCGCCATTTCGCCATCCAGGACCCGAACGGGATCGTGCTGGATTTCTATGCCCTGACCGAACCGACGGCAGCCTATGCCGATCAATACGCCGATCAGTCCGGGGACAGCGGCAAGGGGCAGCGGACCGGGACCCGGGAGACGGCCCGCCTGGCGCTGATCGAACCGGCGCTGGGCTGAACGGCAACGCCTTGAGTGACAAGAACGACAAGAGAGAGAACGACCGATATGCCTACTGATACCCTGCAAGCCGATACCCTGCCCGCTTCAACCACCGCCGCCGCCTCGGGTACCACGACCGTCCTGGGCACCATGAACCATGTTGGCATCACGGTAAGCGATCTGGCTGATTCGACGGATCGTTTCTACGGCCCGTTGCTGCGCTTTCTCGGCTATGAGCCGATTGTGGAGGAGGCGGAAATGTCGGTCTGGCTTTGCGCCGCCGGTTGCGCGGTCAATCTCTGGCAGGCGAAACCCCAGCACGCCGGCCGAAGGCCGGAGCGCTACGCGCCGGGTTTCCACCACTTCGCCTTCAACGCCGACAGCCGCCAAACCGTGGACCGCTGTTACAGCTATCTGCGCGACCTGGGGGTCGAGATTCTCGACCCGCCGGCCGACTACGACTATGAGCCCGGCTACTATGCCCTGTTTTTCGCCGATCCCGACGGCATGAAGTTCGAACTGGTGCACCTGCCGCCCCAGGCCAGTGCCTCTGTCGTGGCGTGATCTATTCGTTGGTGAGGTTCTGCAGGAAGCTATCCAGGGCGGCGAGGGCTTCCTGCCAGTTCTGCGCCTGGCTGCGGCCGCTGGCCTTGCGGGGCTTCAGGTCGTGATCGCCGTCTTCGGCCCAATGAAGGCGGATGTTCGGGGAAAGATCGTAGCCGGCGACCTCCGTCTGATTGCCCAGCGTGTCGCGGGTGCCCTGCAGGATGAGGGTCGGGGTCGCGAGATCCGCCAGGTGTTCGGTACGCAGGCGCTCCGGCCTGCCGGCGGGGTGGAAGGGATACCCCAGGCAGGCGAGGCCCTTCACAGCGGTCTCCGCCGCGATCAGGCTGGCCATGCGCCCGCCCATGGATTTCCCGCCGATCACCAGTTTTTCAGGCCCCATGGCCTCGATCACCTGCCGCCAGGATTCGAGCAGGGCCGGCATGCGGTCCGGCGGACGCTTCCTGCCGTCCTCACGGCGCCTGGCCATGTAAGGAAATTCGAAACGCATCACCCGCCAGCCCCGCGCTGCCAGGCCTTCGGCGAAGAATGTCATGAAGGGGGTGTCCATGGGGGCCCCGGCGCCATGGGCAAAGACGAAGGTCAGGGCCGCTGATGCCGGACCATCGGTCAGAAAGTCAGGCAATCGGGTATTCTCACTCATAGCTCGCGGCCCTTTTTCGGCACTTTCCACTCAGCCGGACAATCTGCCAGGCGTTGAATTTGCGGATACTAACGCTCTCTTAACCAAGCGCCGCGATGATAAGGGGGCATCGAAGTTTTGTCCGCCTCCTCCTCCCCTTGACCCGTCCTGCCGGCGTCGTCAGGTGGAATAAGATCAGGGCAGAACCTAAAGGAGCAGCCCATGGACGACATTCGCCATCGCGACCTCAGCCAGATTCCGGAGGACGAGATGAGTCTGGAAGAACGCCGGGAACTGAAGCGGCGTTTTGAGGAGTTCGTCGGCCTGATGCGCCGCTCGTCCTCGCCCGACAAGCCGGGCGTGAAACCGCCGGAAAAAAAGGTCCAGCGTTGGGATCCGGCCAGCATGGGCAAGCGCCGTTCGTCTTAACCGGCGCACAACCTCAGCGCGCCGCGCGAAAACCTATTTCTTTCTGAAAGCATCCAGGGTGACGACCTTCTCGGCACTCTCGGCCGCGTCACTCTTCTCGCCATCCTCGCTTGGGGATGGCGGCGTCCCGGATTCCGTATTTCCGGCCAGTCTTGGCGGTTCCGCAAGGCCGGCCTGGGCGCCTTCCGGCAGGGCCGCGGGATCGCCGGTCTCAGAGGGCGATTTGCTGCCGTCGAGGGATTCCACATCGAACTGCAGGCCGAAGCGCACGGAAGGGTCGGCAAAAGCGGTGACGGAATCGAAAGGGACCACCAGACGATGCGGCACGTCGGCAAAGCTGAGGGTCACGGCGAACTGCTTCTCGGAGATCTCGAGGCCCCAGAACTGGTGCTGCAGGACGATCGTCATCTCGCCGGGGTAGCGCTCTTTCAGCGCCTTGGGAATATCAACCCCGGCATGCTCGGTGCGGAAGGTAATATAGAAATGATGGTTGCCGGGTAATCCCTGTTCCGACACGTAAACCAGTGCCCGCCGCACAACGCTGCGCAGGGCATCTTCCACCATGCGATCGTATCGCAGTTCCTCTTTCGCCATAACCTCCACCACGCTCTTGCGCTCCCTGCACGCAGACCCCTGCCGATTGCCGCTCTTTTGTCCTTTACGGCCATCGGCCGTTGGAAGCTTGGGCACGGGCGGGGCGTTTCCGTTATCGTTTACGCCCCGGTGGGGCGCTTCTGTTGCCAGGTGCGCCCCGAACCCCGCCTAAGCTTGTGAAAGCCCAGGACTTAATTTGGCTAACCTGACTGCATTAAGCAGCGAGGCGTGCCTCACCGTAGTTGTCATTCGCAACTAGAGTATGGCCCGATAACGGCGGTACCATGCCGGGAACCAAACCCATCTTTACCACGCACGTCGATCCTATTTCGCCCCCATAAACCGCCGTCAGGCACCGATCTGTTCGGTGAAACGGCCAGAAATGGTGGAGGCGCCGGGTACTGCCCCCGGGTCCGTTGCGCTTATTTCACGAGCCTGTTTAGCGCCATAGCCGGCGAACCGGCATATTCAATATAGGCCCTTTCTCAGGCCGTTGAAAGGACTCCTGGCCAAGTTGGCGGGCTCCCTTTTCTCTCCATTAACCCTATGGTCCCGCGCTTAGCACTGCCCAGATCTGGGCAAAAAGGCTAGAATTGCCGAAGGCGATTCGGCTCCGCCGCGGCACCGGGGCCCTGGCTGGCGGTTGTCGCGACTGAAATCGACCGGAACTCAAATCAACAGAAAAGGCCTGCCGTGAAGCAATACCTCGATCTGCTGCGTCTGTTGCGCGAAACGGGCAGCTATAAGGGCGACCGCACCGGGACCGGCACGCAGAGCCTCTTCGGCCATCAGATGCGGTTCGATCTGGCCGACGGCTTCCCCATGCTGACCACCAAGAAGCTGCACCTGAAGTCGATTGTTCATGAGCTTTTGTGGTTTCTTCAGGGTGACACCAACATCGCCTATCTGAAGGCCAACGGGGTGCGCATCTGGGATGAATGGGCCGACGAGAACGGTGACCTTGGGCCTGTTTACGGCGCGCAGTGGCGGTCCTGGCCGACGCCGGACGGCCGCCATATCGACCAGATCAGCCAGGTCCTGGAGCAACTGAAAACCAATCCCAATTCCCGCCGCCTGGTGGTTTCCGCCTGGAACGTGGCGGAGATCGACCGCATGGCGCTGCCGCCCTGCCACTGCCTGTTCCAGTTCTATGTGGCCGAGGGACGGCTTTCCTGCCAGCTCTACCAGCGCAGTGCCGATGTCTTTCTCGGCGTGCCGTTCAACATCGCCTCCTATGCGCTGCTCACCATGATGATGGCGCAGGCCAGCGGCCTGGAGCCGGGCGACTTCGTGCACACCCTGGGCGATGCGCACCTCTATGTGAACCATCAGCAGCAGGCCGACCTCCAGCTGCAGCGCAGCCCCCTGACTTTGCCGGGCATGAAGATCAACCCGGATGTCCGCGATCTCTTTGCCTTTCGTTTCGAGGATTTCGAACTGCTGAACTACGCGGCCCATCCGCATATCTCGGCGCCGGTGGCGGTGTGACGCGATTGTTTGGTGCCGATGTCTGAGATTCCTCTGGCCTTGATTCTGGCCCGCGGCGAAAACGGCGTCATCGGCCGCGAAGGGGGACTGCCCTGGCATCTCTCCGGCGACCTGAAGTTTTTCAAGGCCCAGACCCTCGGCAAGCCCGTCGTCATGGGCCGCAAGACCTTTCAGTCCATCGGCCGGCCCCTGCCGGGAAGACCCAATCTGGTGATCAGCCGCGACCCGGCCTTTCGGCCCGAGGGAGCGGAGGTGTTCCCCGATCTGGCCGCCGCGCTGGCCCGCGCGCGCGACCTGGCGGCGGAAATGCCGGCGGAGGGGCCGCGCCGTGAAATCATGATCATCGGCGGTGGCCAGATCTATGCCATGACCCTGCCGCTTGCCGAGCGCCTCTATCTGACCGAGGTTCATGCCGCGCCTGACGGAGACACCTTTTTCCCGGATCTCGATCCGGCGGAATGGCGGGAGCTTGAGCGCGAGCGGCAGGCCTCACCGGGCGAGGGCCAGCCGGCCTTCAGCTTCGTCATTCTGGAACGGCGCGGCGGCTGAGCGGCGGCCCCACACGCTGGATGGTTCAAACCGTCTTCAAAACGCTCTAAGGTAAAGCCTCCACCATCAAATGAAGGGGAGGCGTTGCAATCATGCCAAAGGTGAGCTCCACCACGGATCTTCCGGTTCCGGCCCAGGCGGTCTGGTCGATGATCGGCAACTTCAACGGCCTGCCGGACTGGCACCCGGCGGTGCAGAAGAGCGAGAGCAAGCAGGAAGGCGACACCACGGTACGGACCCTCTCGTTGATGGGCGGTGGCACCATCGAGGAAAAGCTCGAACAGGTCGACGACAAGGAAAGGCTCTATACCTATTCGATCCTGTCCAGCCCCCTGCCGGTCGCCAACTACACAGCCACCCTGCGGGTGCGTGAATCGGACAGCGGCGGCTGCACCGTCGTCTGGTCGAGCGAGTTCGAGGCTTCCGGCGCGACGGAGAACATCGCCGTCGAGCAGATCAGCCAGATTTACGAGGCCGGCTTCGAAAACCTGAAGCGCATGTTCGGCGGCTGAGCTGGGGACTTCCGGCCCCGCAGTGCCGGGCAGTCGGTCCTCTGTATCTTACTGGAATCAGCCGCCGGTTTTGATATCCGGCCAGTTGCTGTCGGCTTTGACGATGTTGCCCGGAATGTCGCGTTCCCAGCGGCGCTGAACCGATTTCGAATAGTTCAGATAGAGTTTGCCGTCTTCGATGCGCCAGGCTTCGGGGTCGATGGAGGCGGTATAGCCTTGCGACACGGCCCAGGCGCAGTAGCCGCCGTACTGCGGGGCGTAGCGCTCGGGATCGGCTGCGAAGGCATCGCGATTGGCGGCCGAGGCGAACTGCCAGAGCGCGCCGTCGTGGCGATGGGTGAACAGCGGCTTGCCTTCGACCGGCGTACCTTCGGTAAAATAGGCGACGGGATCGAAACCGCGGATCGCCAACCCGCCTTTGGTGAAGACCGGGTCAATCGCCCAGGCCGGGCGCGCGGAAATAAGCGCTGCCGCCGTCAGGCCGGCTGCCATCACCAAGCCGCCGAAGCCTCGGCGGGACACAGCTTTTTGCACCATCGTCTTTCCCCTTTCTTACAGGCCGGCCCCTTTTGCGGGCTTGTCTGATGACCGAGAGAATGGTGGCGTCGTGGCTCTGCGGCAATTCAACGGCATGTCACATTTCTGCGAGTCCGGGCGGGGTGTAGAGGCCTTGGCCTACTGCATGACGATCTTGGGAGCCTGGCGGGCGCCGCCGGCCTCGATCTGCAGCGCGACCTTGTCCCAGACCCGCTGGGCAATGGCGCAGTATGCCTGGGCAAGCGGCGCATCGGGGTTGGACACCACGATCGGCCGGCCCTCGTCCGAGGTTTCGCGGATTTCGATATCCAGCGGCACCTCGCCGAGGAATTCCATTCCCAGCTTCTCCGCCTCGCGCTTGGCGCCGCCGTGGCTGAAGATATGGGATTCATGACCGCAGTTCGGGCAGATGAACATGCTCATGTTTTCGACGATGCCGAGCACCGGCACGTCGACCTTGCGGAACATGTTGAGGCCTTTGCGCGCATCCAGCAGCGCAATGTCCTGCGGCGTGGAGACGATTACCGCGCCGGTCAGCGGCACCTGCTGGGCCATGGTCAGCTGCGCATCGCCGGTGCCCGGCGGCATATCGACCACCAGGATATCCAGTTCCCCCCAGTCGACGTCGCGCAGCATCTGCTGCAAGGCGCTCTGCACCATCGGCCCGCGCCAGATCATCGGCGTGTCCTCGGCCACCAGGAAGCCCATGGACATGCACTTGATGCCGTAGTTCTCCATCGGGTTGAGGATCTTGCCGTCCGGTGACGTGGGGCGGCCGCTGATGCCGAGCATGCGCGGCTGCGATGGGCCGTAGATATCGGCGTCGAGCACCCCGACCTTCAGGCCGAGCCGCGCCAGGCCCATTGCCAGGTTTGTCGTGGTGGTGGACTTGCCGACACCGCCCTTGCCGCTGGCCACCGCGACGATGGAGCGCACCCCCGGGACCATGGCCCGTTGTTCCCCGCCTGCCTGCTGTTGGGGGGGGGGCTGATTTTGCGGCGCCTGCTGCGCGGCGCCGGCGCCCGATTTTTCGGCGGTCAGTACGGCGGTGACCGAGGTTACGCCAGGAAGGTCGTGGACGGCTTTTTCGGCCGCTTTGCGCAGCGGCTCCATCGCGGCGCCCTCCTTGGGGTCGACCTCGATGGCGAAACCAATGTTGCCGTCTTTGACGATCAGGCCGGAAATCATGCCCAGGGTGACGATGTCCTGTTTCTTCTTGGGCTCGATAATACCCTGTAGGGCAGCGAGAATGCTGGCCTCCGTTACTCCACTCATCCTTGAAAACTCCCCAAACGGGCCGATATGCAGGCAGGACGATCCTGCCAGACTCGTCTAGAACATTGGCCCAAGCGTGATATAAGTCCGGCGCGCGGCGATTGCAGCCTCGAATCCGAGCGCTTCGGCGCAGTTTAGTCAATTCGGCAGGATAGCCAATTGGGGCGTTTAATTCAGGCAACGGGATAATGTGTTATGCCTTGGGAAAATAAAGGTGGCGGCGGCGGCCCATGGGGCAGCGGCGGCGGTGGTGGGTCTGGCGGATCCGGTGGATCCGGGGGCGGGGGCCCCTGGGGCGGCGGCGGCTCCGGCGGTGGACAGCGTCCCCCCGACATCGAAGAATTCATAAAAAAAGGCCAGGATCGGGTCCGCAGCATTATCCCGGGCGGCGGCCTCGGCAAATCTGTTTACATCCTCATCGCCCTGGGCCTGGTGGCTATCTGGCTGTTCACCGGCTTCTACCGCGTGCAGACCAACGAACAGGGCGTGGTGCTGCGTTTCGGCCAGTGGACCGAGACAACCCAGCCCGGACTGAACTGGCATCTGCCCTGGCCGGTCGAATCGGTCGAAACGCCCAGCGTGACCAGCGTTCGCCAGATCGACGTCGGTTTCAGGGCGGCAGGCAACGAGCGCGCCCGCACCGCGCGGCGCGATGTCGAAGAAGAAAGCCTGATGCTGACCGGCGATCAGAACATTATCGATATCGACTTTTCGGTGCAGTGGAAGATTGCCGATGCCGGCCAGTATCTGTTCAACATTCGCGAACCCGAGGCGACCGTGAAGATCGCAGCGGAAAGCGCGATGCGTGAGATCATCGGGCGCACCGACATTCAGCCGGCGCTGACCGAAGCGCGCGGTACGGTGGAGGCGGAAACCCGCAGCCTGCTGCAGGCAACCCTCAATGAGTACGAAGCCGGGATCGAGATTACCGAGCTTGTCCTGCAGGACGTTCAGCCGCCCAGTGCGGTGATCGATGCCTTCAACGACGTGCTGCGCGCCCAGCAGGACCGCGATCGGCTGCGTAACGAAGCCGATAAATATCGCAACGACGTCCTGCCGCGTGCCCGTGGTGATGCCCAGCGTGTCGTCCAGGGGGCCGAGGCCTACAAAGAGCAGCTCAAGAACGAAGCCGAGGGTGAAGCGGAACGCTTCCTGTCGGTTTTCAGGGCCTATCAGCAAAACCCGGACGTAACCCGGCGGCGCATGTACCTGGAAACCATGCAGGGCGTGTTGAGCGACACCGACAAGGTGATCATGGAGAGCGGGCCGCAGGGCTCCGGCGCCATTCCTTACCTTCCCCTGAATGAACTGCGCGGTCGGGCCACGACGCCCGGCAGCGGCGGCTGAGGAGCACTGACATGGGAAAATTTACCGGCCCGATCATCGGTATCGTCCTCATTATCCTCGGCATGGTCGCCTATGGTTCCCTGTTCACGGTCGATGAGCGTCAGCAAGCGATCGTAATGCAGTTCGGTGAGCCCAAGCGGGTAATCCCCGAGCCGGGCTTGGCATGGAAGATGCCGCTTATCCAGAACGTGCAGTACTACGAAAATCGCGTTCTGAACCTCGACCCGCCGGCGGAAAACATCCTGCTGTCGGATCAGAAGCGGCTGATCGTCGACGCCTTCGCGCGTTACAAGATCACCGACCCGCTCCTCTTCTTCCAGACCGTGCGCACCGAGAACGTGGCGCGTCAGCGTCTTGGCGGCATCATCAACGGTCGTCTGCGCCAGGTGCTGGGTAATGAGACCCTGACCGCGGTTCTCTCCGACGAACGTATCCGTATCCTGGCGAGCATTCGCGAAAACGTCGATCGGGAGACCCAGCGCTTCGGCATTGCCCTGGTCGACGTGCGTATTCGCCGGGCGGACCTGCCGGACGAGACCCGCGAATCGGTCTACGACCGGATGCGTTCCGAACGTGAGCGTGAAGCGGCCGAGTTCCGGGCGCAGGGTTTCGAGCAGTCCCAGCGCATCACTTCTGCCGCTGACCGTGAAGCCACGGTTATCGCCGCCGAGGCCACGCGGGAGTCGGAGATTCTACGTGGTCAGGGCGAAGGGCTTCGCACGGAGATCCTGAACGGTGCCTATGGTCAGGACCCGGATTTCTTCAACTTCTACCGCTCGATGCAGGCCTATACCCAGGCGCTGGACAGCACGAGCACCTTCATGGTGCTGTCGCCGGACAGCGAGTTCTTCAGCTTCTTCAACCAGACAGTGAACCCCAATCTTCCTTGATTGTGGCAATCCGGTGATTGAAGGACTGCGAGACGTGAAAAGGGGGCCGGCCATTGCGCCGGCCCTTCTTTCTTATGACCGGGGATTGGTTTTCGCGGCGATATGACCGATTTCCTGACTGCACTGGCCCTGGTCCTGGTCATAGAGGGCGTGTTTCTGGCCGCATTTCCCCATCGGCTGCGCCAGATCCTCCAGATGCTGGAGGAGATGACGCCGGAGCGCCTGCGTTTGGGCGGCCTCTGTGCCGCCGCGCTGGGGGTGTTCTGCGTATGGCTGCTGCGCGGCTGATCCGGACGATGGGAAGCCTGAAGAGGGCTGCTTTCCGCACAAACCTCTGGGTATGTCTGGGCCCGCCATAAATTCGCCCACTTCGTATCCCAGGCTTCCGGTGCTACACTTTTTGTTGAGAGGGCCTACAAACGGTGGGGGAAAAGGTCCAAATTGGCAGACTAGGGGGTATGGTCAGGGCTGCAGGCGGCTGGCAATCTTCACCCCCTGCGGCTTCGGCCGGTGAAGCCTGGCCGGACCTCTGACCTTCTCGGTCCGGTTCCGGCGACTTATGGAGCAGAGCTCCAAGCGAGGGAGAAGACCTAAAGTGACGCGAAATTCCACAACGCGACGGCGCAAGGCGGTAGCTCTTGCGGCAGAACAGTCGGCCACCGCGCGGCGCTGGCTGATTGGTGCGGCGCTTCTGCTTTGCACTTTCACCATGCTGGCCTGGTCGGCGGCCGTTCAGGCGCGTTCGGCGCCGGACTCCTTCGCCGACATGGTGGAGGGCCTGCTGCCGGCGGTGGTGAATATCCAGACCCGGCAAACCATCGAAGGCGGCCAGGCCGAGCAGTTCGAGGAGTTCTTCAAAGAGTTCTTCGAGCGGCGCGGCGAGGGTGGCGAGCCGCCGCCCCAACAGCAGCAGCGGCGCGGCTCTTCCCTCGGCTCCGGCTTTGTGATCGATCCGGGCGGCCTCATCGTTACCAATCACCACGTCATTGCGGATGCCGACGAGGTCGAAGTTGTGCTCGCCGACGGCACCAAGCTGGAAGCCACCGTGGTGGGCAGCGACAAGGATACCGACCTGGCCCTGTTGAAGGTGGAGACCGACAGCCCCCTGCCGTCCACCGAATGGGGTGACTCAGACGAAACCCGCATCGGCGATTGGGTGGTTGCCATCGGCAATCCCTTCGGCCTCGGCGGCACGGTGACGGCGGGTATCGTTTCGGCACGCCAGCGGGACATCAATGCCGGGCGCTATGACAACTTCCTGCAGACCGATGCGGCCATCAACAAGGGCAACTCCGGCGGTCCGATGTTCAATCTCGACGGACAGGTGATCGGCGTGAACACGGCGATCTTCTCTCCGTCAGGCGGCTCTGTGGGGATCGGCTTTGCCACCCCGTCGTCGATGGCGAAGAACATTATCGCCCAACTGCGCGATTCCGGTGAGGTTCGGCGCGGCTGGCTGGGTGTGCGCATCCAGAATGTGACTGACGAACTGGCCGAGGGCCTGCGTCTCGAACGGCCGCGCGGCGCCCTGGTTGCGGCGGTCACCGAGGGTGGCCCGGCCGAAGTCGCCGGCATCAGGCAGGGCGACGTGATCCTTGAGTTCAACGGCCGCGAAGTGACCGAGATGCGCCGGCTGCCGGCCATGGTTGCCGAGACCGCGGTCGATGCGACGGTGGATGTGACGATCTGGCGGCGATCCAAGGAAGAGAAGGTCAAGGTGAAGATCGGCGAGTTGGAAGCCGATCAGGTCGCCACGGCCCCGGCGGATCAGACGCCGGAGGCGGTTTCGCCGAGCGATATGGAATCCCTCGGTCTGGCGCTCGGCAAGATCACGCCGGAACTGCGGGTCCGTTTCGAGCTGGACGAAAACACCAAGGGTGTTGTCATTACCGAGGTCGAAGAAGGCGGCTCCGGCGCTGAAAAGGGTCTGCGTCCTGGCGATGTGATCGTCGAGGTGGATCAGGAAGAAGTGCAGTCCCCGGCCGAGGTGGTCGAGAAGGTGGAAAAAGCCAAGTCCGAGGGGTACCGCGTGGTGACCTTGCTGGTGTTCCGCCAGGGCGATTTCCAATGGGTCGCGGTGCGGATCGACCAAAGCTAAGCGACATGTCTGATTGAAAGACGGCGGCGTGCTTTTGCGCGCCGCCGTTTTTTTTGCTTCAAGCGTTGCCTGCCGCCGCTTCGTCTTCGCGGAACTCGGTGCGGTGGTAGCCCTGCATGTAAAGCAGGGCGGTGAGATCGCCGTGATCGATCCGGACCCGCGCCGCGGCCCTGACCTTGGGTTTGCCGTAGTAGGCGACACCCAGTCCGGCCGCCCCCAGCATCGCCAGATCGTTGGCGCCGTCGCCCACTGCCAAAGTTTCCTGCAGGGTCAGCCCCAGGCTCTTCGTCAGTTCCTCCAGCGCCATCAGCTTTGCGGCGCGGCCGAGGATGGGATCCAGCACCCGGCCGGTGAGCTGCCCGCCTTCGATCTCAAGTTGGTTGGCGCGGTCCTCGCTGAAGCCGCAGGCGATGCGAACTTTCCTGGTGAAGCAGGTAAAACCCCCGGATACCAGCGCACAGTAAGCACCGGCGGCGTGCATGGTGGCGACCAGCGTTTTGGCGCCCGGGTTCAGGGTCATCTTTTCCGCGGCCGCATTGAGGGTCTCTTCGCTCGTACCCGTCAGCAGGCCGACCCGCTCGCGCAGCGCCGCTTCGAAATCCAGTTCGCCCGCCATGGCCAGGGCGGTGATCTCTTCGACCTGCTCGCCGATTCCGGCGCCGGCGGCAAGCTCGTCCAGCATTTCTTCGGCGATGATGGTCGATTCCATATCGGCTACCAACAGACGCTTACGCCGGCCGACGGCCGGTTGGATGACCAGATCCAGCGGCGCCGGGCCCAGGGTGTCGCGCACCAGCGCCTGGGTGATCGTCGGCTCGCCGCCATTGAAGGGAATGTCGCAGGCGATGCCTTCGGCCAGCCAGTCCGCTTCACCGACCGTGCAGCGGCTTTCGGTGACGGCGCCACGCACGGCTTCGATCAAGGCCGCATTCAACGGCCTTGAGCCCGGGTCCCCGATCACGGTAAGCACATAGTCCATCGGCGGCTTATACAGAGGCCGCGCCCTATTCTGCAAGGCGCGCTGACGGGTTATGACTGACACGCCTGATGCCAATGACCGCCGGACGGTGGTGATGATCGCCGGCCCGACAGCTTCCGGTAAGTCCGCTTTGGCGGTGGCGCTGGCGCAGAGGCTCGGCGGCGTTGTCATCAACGCCGATTCCATGCAGGTCTATCGGGAGCTCTCTGTCCTGACCGCCCGCCCGGGCGCGGCGGACCTGGCGGCGGCGCCGCACCGTCTCTACGGCGTCCTGAGTGGCGAATCGGCCTGTTCGGTCGGGCGGTGGCGCGATTTGGCCATGAGCGAGGTGAATGAGGCCCTGGCCGGCGATCACCTGCCGATCCTGACCGGCGGGACCGGTCTTTACCTGCGCGGTTTCGAACAGGGGCTGAACGCGGTGCCGGAGATCCCGGCGGAGATTCGCGCCGCGACCAGGGTGGAACTGGCGCGGGCCGGACCTGCGGCGCTGCATGAAAAGCTTGCCGTCAGGGATCCGCTCATGGCGGCACGCCTCGCGCCGAACGACGGTCAGCGCCTGGCCCGCGCCTGGGAGGTGCTGACCGCCACCGGGCGTTCCCTGGCCGATTGGCAGGCGGAGCGCGCGGTTCCCGCCCCTTTTCGCTTCGTAAAGCTCTGCCTGCTGCCGCCCCGCGAGCTGCTCTATGCCGGCTGCGACCGGCGCTTGGCGGCGATGCTCGATAACGGGGCGCTGACCGAAGTCGAAAGCCTGCTGACCCTGGGGCTCGATCCCGGCCTGCCGGTCATGAAGGCCCTGGGGGTTCCGGAATTTGCCGCCCATCTGGCCGGCGAAAGCGACCTTGAAAGCGCCCTGGCCCAGGCCCGCCAGGCCACCCGGCGCTATGCCAAGCGCCAGATGACCTGGTTTCGCCATCAGTATGTGGGTAATGATCCGAATGTCATGGTCATCGAGGCGCAATATTCAGAAAGTCTAATGCCAGAAATTTTTTCAAAAATTCGCCAAATCCTGTTGACCAAGCCCGGGTAAGGGGATAGGGTCGCGCTCCGTCGGCCCTGAAAACGGGCTGAACTGCGGCCTTTTGGCCGCTGATGATGAGATCGTGGCCGGTTCTGCCGGCCTATTTTGTGACCGATGGCGATTTGCCGGGGCGCCGCGAGGCGCCGGCGGGGCAGTCGGGGCAGGGCCGAGAGGGGCCGGAGGAGAAGGCAGCGATGGCTGGAAACAAGGAAAGCGGTGCGCGGACGATGAACGGGGCCGAGATGCTGATCAAGGCCCTGAAGGACCAGGGTGTCGATGTCATTTTCGGCTATCCCGGCGGCGCCGTCCTGCCGATCTACGATGCGCTTTTCCAGCAGAACGAGATCCAGCACATCCTGGTGCGCCAGGAAGGCGGCGCGGTTCATGCGGCCGAGGGCTATGCCCGTTCGACCGGCAAGGTCGGCGTGGTGCTGGTGACTTCCGGGCCCGGTGCGACCAACGCGGTGACCGGCCTGACCGATGCCCTGATGGATTCCATTCCCGTGGTCTGCCTGACCGGCCAGGTGCCGACCCATCTGATCGGCAACGACGCCTTTCAGGAGGCCGATACGACCGGGATCACTCGGCCCTGCACCAAGCACAATTATCTGGTGAAGGATGTCGAGGACCTGCCGCGGACCCTGCACGAGGCCTTTTACGTGGCGCAGAACGGGCGGCCCGGTCCGGTGGTCATCGACCTGCCCAAGGACGTGATGCAGGCGAAGAGCGATTGCTACATCCCGCCGGAAGAGGTGAAGCACCGCAGCTACCGCCCGCAGGTGAAGGCGGAAGAAGACAAGATCGCCGAGGCCGTGGCGATGATCGCCCAGGCCAAGCGGCCGATCGTCTATGCCGGCGGTGGGGTGATCAACGCCGGGCCCAAGGCTTCGGAGCTGCTGACCCGCTTCGTGCGTCTGCTGGGTGTGCCCTGTACCAACACCCTGATGGGCCTGGGCGCCTATCCCGGCAGCGATCCGCTGTTCCTCGGCATGCTGGGGATGCACGGCACCTACGAGGCCAATCTGGCCATGTACAACTGCGATGTGATGATCAACATCGGCGCGCGCTTCGACGACCGGGTGACCGGGCGCCTCGACGAGTTCTCGCCCAACTCCAAGAAGATTCACGTCGACATCGACGCCAGCTCGATCAACAAGAACGTCATGGTCGACCTGCCCATCGTCGGTGATGCGGCCTCGGTGCTGGAAGACCTGCTGGCGGCCTGGAAGGCCAAGGAATTGCAGCTCGACCAGAAGGCCCTGAAGGCCTGGTGGGCGCAGATCGAGGAGTGGCGCGCCCGCGACTGCCTGAAGTTCGAGCAGAAGGGCCAGATCATCAAGCCGCAGCACGCGATCAAGCGGCTTTATGAGCTGACCAAGGATCGCGCGCCCTACATCACGACCGAGGTCGGCCAGCATCAGATGTGGGCGGCCCAGTACTTCAAGTTCGAGGAGCCGAACCACTGGATGACCTCCGGCGGGCTGGGCACCATGGGCTACGGCATGCCCGCCGCCCTGGGCGTGCAGCGGGCCCATCCCGATGCGCTGGTCATCGACGTCGCCGGGGAGGCCTCGATCCTGATGAACATCCAGGAACTGTCCTGCATCGCGCAGTACGATCTGCCGGTGAAGGTCTTCATCGTGAACAATCAGTGGATGGGCATGGTGCGCCAGTGGCAGGAGCTGCTGCACGGCGGACGCTATTCGGAAAGCTACTCGGCCTCTCTGCCGGACTTCGTGAAGCTGGCCGAGTCCTTCCACGCGGTGGGCATCCGTTGCGAGAAAGCCGACGACCTGGACGACAAGATCATGGAGATGATCGAGACGCCCAAGCCGGTGATCTTCGACTGCCTGGTGGCCCAGGACGAGAACTGTTTCCCGATGATCCCCTCGGGCGCGGCGCACTATGAGATGCTGCTGGGCCCGGATGACAAGGCCGCCAAGCCGATTTCCGAGGAAGGCATGGTGCTCGTATAAGGACCGGCCAAGTTCCGCGGAACTTAGCCGTAGCGCCCGCAACCGGCACCGCACCACCTTTTTTGAGACACGACTGTAGACGAAGAAAGCGGCCCTGCGGCCGGCGATATCCATGGTGAACAAGAGCACAGAGATCGAAACGCGCACCATCGCGGTGCTGGTGGACAACGAACCGGGTGTGCTGGCCCGGGTCATCGGCCTGTTCTCCGGGCGCGGCTACAACATTGAGAGCCTGACGGTGACCGAGGTCGATCCGCGTGAGAAATTGTCGCGCATTACCGTGGTCACCTCCGGCACGCCGCAGATCCTGGAGCAGATCAAGGCCCAGCTCGACCGCCTGGTGCCGATCCAGCGGGTCAGCGACCTGTCGATGGAGGGCCCCTCGGTAGAGCGCGAGCTGGCCCTGGTGAAGGTGGCCGGCGCCGGGGAGAAGCGCGTCGAATCCCTGCGTATCGCGGATATCTTCCGCGCCAGCGTGGTCGATTCCAGCCACGACCACTTCGTCTTCGAGATGACCGGCAAGAGTGAGAAGCTCGACGTCTTCATCGACCTCATGCGGCCCCTCGGCCTGGTCGACGTCAGCCGCACCGGCGTGGTGGCGATTTCCCGCGGACCCCAGGGACTCTAGGTTGCTTTGGGGTCTTTCGGCGCAGCCGGGGTAAAATTTCCTACGAAACTGCTGAAATAAGAACGATTTTCATCGTTCCGGGGCCGTCTTGGCGGGCCTTTGCAAGGCTTTCTCCATTCTTCCCGGTTATTCTGTCCGGGGACTGAGAACGAGAGAGAATGCCTGATGTGCCGCTGGCTGGCCTACACCGGGGAACCGGTGTTTCTCGATGAACTGATCTGCAAGCCGGATCATTCCCTGGTGGCCCAGAGCCTCTGCGCCAATGAAGCGAAGACCCCGACCAACGGCGACGGTTTCGGCATCGGCTGGTATGGCGAGCGGGCGGAACCGGGGCTCTACCGCGAAGTCCTGCCGGCCTGGAACGACCAGAACCTCGCCAGCCTGGCCCATCAGCTCCGCGCCGGGCTGTTCTTCGCCCATGTCCGCGCCTCTACCGGCACCTCGTCCTCCCGGCCCAACTGCCACCCCTTCGCCCGGGGCCGCTGGCTGTTCATGCACAACGGCCAGATCGGCGGTTATCTGAAGCTCCGCCGCCGGCTGGAGGCTTTGATCCCCGATCCACTCTACGATAACCGCGAAGGCACCACGGACAGCGAGATCCTGTTCCTGCTGCTCTTCGCCAACGGCCTGGAGGATGACCCGCTGGGCGCCCTGTCGCGGACCCTGGCCCAGGTCGGCGGCGTCATGGCGGCGGCGGGGGTGAAGCAGCCGCTGCGCTTTACCTCGGCCCTCACCGACGGGCGTTCGATCTATGCCCTGCGCTATGCCAGCGACGACCGGCCGCCCAGTCTCTATTGGCGGTCAGGCGATCCGGCAGGGCAGGGTGATGGCGTTTCCATCGTCTCCGAGCCCCTGGAAGGGCCCGATACCTGGCAGGCTTTGCCGGCCAACCGGGTCCTCATGGTCGGCCCGGACCGCGCGGTCAGCTTCGAGAGTCTGGATTTCCTGCGGGCCGCCGCGGAGTAATCCGGCGCCAGGCGGCGGAATTGCTGCCCGAAAACCGCTGAAAACCGGACAAACCCCGGCTATGCGCCCCTTGCAGGCGGCCATGCCGGGAATCCCGTTGCGCTTTGCCTGCTGGCGCATTAGAACCCCGGCGAGCCAATTCGAACAACAAAAGTACAAAGGGAGACGGCCGCAATGCGCGTCTATTACGATCGTGACGCCGACGTCAATCTGATCAAAGGCAAGAAAGTTGCCATCGTCGGTTACGGTAGCCAGGGCCATGCCCATGCCAACAATCTGAAGGACAGCGGCGTGAGCGACGTCCGGGTCGCCCTGCGCGCCGGTTCGGCGACCGCCAAGAAGGCCGAGAATGCCGGCCTTCAGGTGATGACTCCGGAGGAGGCCGCCAAGTGGGCCGATGTGGTCATGATGCTGACCCCGGATGAGCTGCAGGCCGACATCTATCGCGATTCCCTGGTCGACAACATGAAGGAAGGCGCGGCCCTGGCTTTTGCCCATGGCCTGAATGTCCATTTCAACCTGATCGAGCCGCGCAAGGACCTCGACATCTTCATGATCGCGCCGAAGGGACCCGGTCACACCGTGCGTTCCGAGTACGTGCGCGGCGGCGGCGTGCCCTGCCTGATCGCGGTGGATCAGAACGCCTCTGGCAACGCGCAGGAGATTGCGCTCAGCTACGCCTCGGCCATCGGCGGCGGGCGCTCCGGCGTCATCGAGACGACCTTCAAGGAAGAGTGCGAGACCGATCTCTTCGGCGAGCAGGTGGTGCTCTGCGGCGGCCTCACGGCCCTCATCACCGCCGGCTACGAGACGCTCTGCGAGGCCGGCTACGCGCCGGAGATGGCCTACTTCGAGTGCCTGCACGAAGTGAAGCTGATCGTCGATCTGATGTACGAGGGCGGCATGGCCAACATGCGCTACTCGATCTCCAACACCGCCGAGTTCGGCGACTACGTCACCGGCCCGCGCATCGTCACCGACGAGACCAAGGCGGAGATGAAGCGGGTGCTGGACGACATCCAGTCCGGCCGTTTCGCCCGCGACTGGGTCAGCGAGTGCAAGGCCGGCCAGCCCTCCTTCAAGGCCCTGCGCCGCCGCAATGCCGAGCACAACATCGAGGAAGTCGGCACCAAGCTGCGCGCCATGATGCCCTGGATCGCCGCCAACCAGCTGGTCGACAAAGAAAAGAACTAAGCGCCTTTCCTTCGGGCTTCAACGCTCGGCTTCGGGCCTCGTGCTGACCGGCACGGGGCCCGAAGTGTTTTTTGGGGTCCCCCTCACCCTCCCGCTACGCGGGCCCCTCCCTCTCCCACGGAGGGGAGAGGGCATTACAGCGGCGCCCTTTTTTGTTTCCCCCTCTCCCCTCGTGGGAGAGGGTCGGGGTGAGGGGGCTTCCCGCGATAGCGGGAGGGTGAGGGGGCCTTCCGCACAGGGGAAATGTGAGTGGGCTGGCCCCGCGCAACATCTTCGGCTAGGTTGCGCGCCGCCGCACTGACCGGATGAGGCCCATGCAAACCGACACCCTGCCAACGCTGAAGACCGAACGCCTGATTCTGCGGCCCTGGCGCGACGCGGACATCGAGCCTTTCGCGGCGCTGAACGCCGATCTGGTGGTGATGGAACACTTCCCCGCGATCCAGACTCGCGCGGAAACTGAGACCGCGATGGCGCGCATCCGTCAGGAGATGGCAAAGCACGGCTTCGGCTGGTGGGCGGTGGAGGTGCCGGGCGTTGCCCCCTTCATCGGTTTCATCGGCCTCTGGGCGCCCAACTTCGACGCACCCTTCACCTCGGTCCAAGACCCCATCGTTGAGATCGGCTGGCGCCTCGCCAAGGAACACTGGGGCAAGGGCTACGCCACCGAGGGCGCCCGCGAATGCCTGCGCTTCGGCTTCCAGGACCTGGGCCTGAGGGAAATCGTCTCCTTCACGACGACGACGAACACGCCGTCGCAAAAGGTCATGCAGCGTCTCGGCATGACCCACGACCCGGCGGACGATTTCGATCACCCCAAGGTGGCGAGGGGCCACCGGCTGGAGCGCCATGTGCTGTATCGGATGCGGCGGGACAATTGGGCGGTGAGAGCAGACCTTGCAGGCTGAGGCCCTTGCAGCCACTGTCACCCTCGCACTTGTTCCGAGGTCCATGGTGCCGCGCGCTGGAGCTTCTGTCGGAAGGGTTCGGGTCTGCCGCTGCCATGCATACTCGGGCCAAGCCCAAGTATGACGGCGGAGGGGCTGGTGAGGGGCGGCGCAGCGCCGCTTAGGTTCCCACCCGCAGCGGACCCGCCATCCGCCGCAGCGTCGCCAACACCGACAAGGCGGTGATCTTGCCGGTCTTCGGGTTTTCTTCCGTCGGCACGTTTTCGATGGTCATGGTGAGGCGCGCGGCATCGGCCTCCACCTGCACGGTGTGGGTGTTGCGGGTGACGGTCGGGTCGGCCCAGATCTGCAGTGTGGTCTTGTCGGGGCCGATGCCGGCGAGGCTGAGGGCCGCGCCGACGTTCACGTTGGCGGGAAAGCCCCTGGCGCCGTCGCGGGCGGTACCTTCGAAGACCAGTTTGGGCTCTGTCAGGTTCTCGACGGAGATGTCGTTGTCGACGAGGTGCGGCGCCCCGGCGAGGCCGCCCGGTGGTTTGCGGGTCACCAGGGTGACGCTTTCCACCGGTCCCTCGGCGCAGGCCCGGACGGCATCGAGGCCCAGCAGGGCGCCGGTCGGCACGATGATGGTGCCGCCCTTCGCCCGCGCCAGGTCGATCAGCTCCGGGCGCGGCAGCAGGGCGCCGACGGAAAGCGGGATCAGGGTCCCGCCCCGGCCCAGCACGCTGACCGCCAGTTCGGCGAAATGGGCGGCGGGCAGGCACTCGATCACCACATCGGCCTGCGCTGCCAGATCGGTAAAGGGCAGCACCGGCACCGGGTTTTTGAAGGCAGACATACGGTTTTGGGCCCTGGCCGCATCGCGGGCCGAGACCGCGGCCAGTTCCAGGCCCCCGATCCCGTTGTCCAGAGCCTCTGCGACGGCAAAGCCGATTGCACCGAAGCCGGCGATTGCCACTCTGATTTGTGCTGACAAGATTGTTACTCCTGATGGGCGAAGTCGGGCCTTTTTGACGGCCTTGGGCTGTTGTCTCAGGGGCCGGGCAGGGTACAGTAACAACGAGGCGACCGCACGCCATCCCCGCTCTCGCCAGAGGGCGGCCGGGGGCAGGGCAGTTGATTGCTTTCCGGTCCGCCGGGTCGGCCCCGGGAAGGGGTTGATCGAGACGGGCCCAAGGGAATACCGAACAAGAACATCGAACCCGATTAGTTGGGAAGGGAGAACGAAGAACATGTTGAGAGGCAAACTTCTATTGGGGGCAGCGGCCCTGGCGGCGGCTCTGGCGACCGGCGGCGTATCGACGGGCCCGGCCGAGGCGGCGGACATTTCCTGCCGGACCGCCAAGCTGATCGTGCCCTGGGGCGCCGGCGGCGGCACCGACGTGATTTTCCGCGTCTTCGTCGAAGCGGTGAACAAGCAGGGCGCCGAGCCGCAGCTGCAGGTGGTCAACATCGGCGGCCAGGGTGGCAACAAGGGCGCCAAAGAGGCTGTGAAGGCGAAGGCTGACGGCTGCACGCTCTTTGCCATCCACCAGAGCGCCATCACGTCCTACCTGAATGGCCGTGTGGACTTCACGTGGGACGCCTTTGAGCCGGTGGCCATGCTGACCCGCACCCCGGCTATCTTCGGCGCCAACCCGGATGTGCCCTACAGCAACATCAAGGAACTGGTTGAAGAGGCCAAGAAGAAGCCGGGCGAGATCGTCGCCGGCGGCACCCTGGGCTCGACCAGCCACTTCGTCTTCCTGCTGTTGGAAGATGCGGCCGGCATCAAGTTCAAGCACGTTTCCTATGACGGCACCCGCCAGCGCATGACCGCGCTGCTGGCCAAGAACATCGAGCTGGGTGAAATCAATCTGGCCTCGGCCAAGAAGTACATCACCACCGGTGAGCTGAAGGCGCTGGGCATCACCACGCCGGACCGCAACAGCGAGATCGGCGACGTCATGACCCTGAAGGAACAGGGTTACGACATGGTCTACGGCACTGACCGCGGCATCATGCTGCCCAAGGACACCCCGCAGGAGATCATCGATCACTACGGCGCGCTGTTCCAGAAGGCGGCGACCGACCCCGAGGTGGTGGCACAGATGAACGCCAAGGGCACCGAGGTGGTCTACTACGGCCCGGCGGAGTACACGGCTTACTTCGAGGAGACCTTCACCAACTGGAAGCGGATCGCCAAGGAAGTCGGGCTCTACAAGGGCGAATAACGCCCGGGAGACCAAGACCGGCATTGAATCGGCCCCGGCGGTTTCCGCCGCCGGGGCCGCAATGTCATAACAACGATCGTCAGGGATGCTTTGAGGGAGACTGCCGGTGACGCGCGTGAACCGGGATGTGGTGGTAGCGCTTTTGCTGCTGCTTTTTTGCGGGGTCTTTTTCTGGGAGTCCTTCAATATAAGGCTGACCGACTACGGCCAGATGAACTCTGCCGTCTGGCCGCGTGCCTTGCTGGCGGCCTTGGCGCTGGCAAGCGTGATCTATCTTGCCCAGGCGCTGCGCGGTGACTTTGCGGCTGAAACGAAGTCAGAGGACGGGGCGCCGGAGGAGCGGGGCCTGCTTGCCTGGCTCGCCAGCTACCGCAACGCCTTTTTCTGCTACGGCCTGTTCCTGCTTTTCCTGCTGACGCTGCCGGTCTTCGGCATGCTGATCGGCGGCATTCTTTTCGTTTTCCTCGCCCTGACCGTTCTCGGCTCCCTGGAGCTCAGGCTGGTGCCGATCCACGCCGCCGTCGCGGTCGGCACGGTCGGCGCCATGTGGGCCGTTTTCACCTTCGGACTGCGGGTCTTCCTGCCCGAGGGCATGCTGATCTCGTTTAATTGACCTGGGCAATTGAAGCGGGACCCGATGAGGCGAGATAGCATGACAATGATTGGTTGTTCCTATGGGATTTGAGTCGCTTATCGGCGCCTTCGGCGAGGTTTTCGCGCCGGGCAATCTGGTCCTGATGTTCGTCGGGGTCACCGCCGGTCTGATCGCCGGGTCGATCCCCGGCTTCACCATCACCATGGCGGTGGTGCTGACGCTGCCCTTTACCTTCGGATTGTCGCCGGTTGAAGGTCTGTCGACCATGATCGGCGTCTTCGTCGGCGGCCTTTCCGGCGGCCTGATGTCGGGCATGCTGACCGGTATTCCCGGCACGCCGTCATCGGTGGCCACGGTCTTCGACGGTTTTCCCCTGGTGCGCAGGGGCAAACCCGGGCTGGCGCTGGGCCTGGGGGTCTGGTCATCCTTCTTCGGCGGGATCATCTCGGCTGTCATCCTGGTTCTGCTGGCGCCGCAGCTGGCGCGCATCGGGCTGGAGTTCGGGCCCTGGGACTTCTTCTCGCTGGTGCTCTTCGCCCTCACCATTACGGCCAGTCTGTCGGGCGAAAACCTGACCAAAGGCATCATCGCCGGCCTGCTGGGGCTGATGATCGCGACCATCGGCTCGGACGAGGTGAACGGCGTCGCCCGCTTCAACTTCGGCACCGAGATCCTGCAGAATGAATTGAAGTTTCTACCGGTGCTGGTCGGTCTGTTCGCTTTCTCCCAGTTGCTGAGCGACGTGCGTGATCGCCGCAAGGCCCGCCAGCCCCTGATGGAAAGTTCCGCCAAGGCGGTCAGGGTCGAACACATCGCAGCGATCAAAATGATCCTGCGCCACTGGGTAAACCTTGTCCGCTCCGCCTGCATCGGCGTCTTTACCGGTATCCTGCCGGCGGCGGGCGGCTCGATTTCCAATATCCTGGCTTACGACCAGGCCAAGAAAGCTTCCAAGGCACCGGAAGAGTTCGGTAAGGGATCGCCCGAGGGCATTATCGCGCCTGAGGCGTCCAACAATGCCACCGCGGGCGGCGCGCTGATCACCATGATGGCGTTGGGTATTCCCGGCGACATCGTCACTGCAGTGATGCTGGGCGCGCTGCTGATCCACAATGTGCAGCCCAGCCCGACCTTCATCACCGACAATCCGCAGCTTGCCTACGGCATCTTCGTCGCCTTCTTCCTGGCCCACTTCATCATGATCGTCATGCAGGCTTTCTGTCTGCGCGCTTTCCTGATGATCGTGCGGATGCCGATGTACTTCCTGGCGGCGGTCATTCTGCTGTACTGCGCCATCGGCGTCTTTGCGCTGGACAACGCGGTCTTCAGCATCTGGGTGCTCTTCGTCTTCGGCATCATCGGTTACATCATGAAAACCCTCGGTTTTCCCCTGGCGCCGATCATCCTGGGTGTCGTTCTGGGCCACATCGCTGAGCTGAACCTGTCGCGTGCGATCGGCACCAGCGACGACCTGACGCTCTTTATCACCAGGCCCTGGTCGCTGTTCTTCCTGATCGTCGCCGCTTTTTCGGCCGCTTTTCCGTGGTATCAGCGGAACTTCGGCAAGAAGCAGTGGACCCTGGTCTATGTACCTCTGGCCAGCCTGGCGCTTTCGGTACCACTGATCATGATGGGCGGCATCGTGCGGCCCGGGATCGGCTTGTTGCTGATTGTTTATGCGCTCTACAAGCTCTATCGGCACCACCAGGCCGGCTGGGCTGTGCACCAAGGCTGATCCGCCCGCCCGGCGCCGAGCATCGAGTCGGAACCCGAAAGGCCCGTCTTTGAGATCTTCTTGCGTGGAAAAAGCGTAGGAAGGGCCTGGACTTCAGCAATTCTTAACGCTTTCAAAATAGATATTGTTAACCTCAAGAGTGGCGTTTAGAAAAGTAGGCGTTAACCACGCTTCTGAACGGATTGGCTGACCTTCGGGTCCGGACGCGTTGAGACGGGAAACAACGCGGATCAGCAAGAGCCATGAGCATCGAAAAAGGGACCCAGTCCTTGGACGATGGACCGATAGAAGCAGTGATCCTCTTTCCCGTGGCCTTTGGACCGGCCGTACGCCTTTGCTTTTCGTTCGCCGCTCCACGCTGCCGCGGCTGACGGGGTGAGCGGGTTTTGAGGGAGAGAAGGTTCACGGGACGTGGCATAGTTCGATGCCACGGGGGCCGCAAGGCCCGAGACGAGGGTTTGACAGGCAGTGTCGCAGGCAGTGTCATTGAAGGCTTCAGAGAGAAACGCAATCGGCAGGTCTGCCGCCACTGCTGTTTCGCCGGCTTGCACCGGCCTTTCTGTCGGCCTCTGCGCCGCGCCGGATTTCTCCGCGATCTCGTGTTTCGAACAGCCGCAGGCTCTGCGGCTCCATAAGGATTGAAGAAAAGGCGATTGGATCGATGTTTTCAGGTTTGCTCGGGATGCTCTCCGCCGATATGGCGATCGACCTCGGTACAGCGAACACGCTGGTCTATGTAAAGGGGCGGGGGATCGTTCTTAACGAGCCCTCGGTGGTCGCGATTGCAGAGGTCAAAGGTAAAAAGCAGGTTTTGGCGGTCGGTGACGAAGCCAAGATGATGCTGGGCCGCACCCCCGGGAACATCCAGGCCATCCGCCCCTTGCGTGACGGCGTGATCGCCGATTTCGAAGTGGCGGAGGAAATGATCAAGCATTTCATCCGCAAGGTGCACAATCGCCGCTCCTTTGCTTCACCCCAGGTTATCGTCTGCGTGCCTTCCGGCTCGACCGCCGTTGAGCGCCGCGCGATCCAGGAATCGGCGGAAAGCGCCGGCGCACGCCGGGTTTTCCTCATCGAAGAGCCCATGGCGGCGGCCATCGGCGCCGGCCTGCCGGTGACCGAGCCGACCGGCTCCATGGTGGTCGATATCGGCGGCGGCACCACCGAGGTGGCGGTCCTCTCGCTTGGCGGCATCGTTTACTCGCGTTCGGTTCGCGTCGGCGGCGACAAGCTGGACGAAGCCATCATCGCCTACATCCGCCGCAATCATAACCTGCTGGTCGGTGAGGGTTCTGCCGAGCGGATCAAGAAGGAAATCGGCTCTGCCTGCCCGCCGGAAGACGGCGAGGGCGGCACCATGGAGATCAAGGGGCGTGACCTGATGAACGGCGTGCCGAAAGAGCTGATCATTTCCGAGCGCCAGATCTCTGAATCCCTGGCCGAACCGGTCGGCGCCATCGTCGAAGCCGTGAAGGTCGCCTTGGAGCATACCGCGCCGGAACTGGCCGCCGACATCGTCGACAAGGGCATCGTGCTGACCGGCGGCGGCGCCCTTCTGGGCAACATGGACTATGTGCTGCGGGCCTCGACCGGCCTGCCGGTTTCCATTGCCGACGACCCGCTTTCTTGCGTGGCACTTGGAACGGGACGTTGTCTTGAGGAAATGAAAGTTCTGAAGAACGTCCTTATTTCCATGTATTGATCACCGGTTGATTGGTGATCAATGGTTTCTTCATTTGTATTTGTTTTGATGTTTCGGTAACTTAGCCCGAATCGGTCGCTCGTAGGCCCCTGGGGGGATGGCCGCGACTGGAGGATCTGTGAACAAACCGACCGGCTCAGAGATTCGCGTTGCCTCGCCGCTCAAGGCCTGGGCGAGTCGCTTTGCTCTGTTGCTGCTCGTCGGAGCAGCCTTCGGGCTGATGCTGATCGGCCGCACCAACAGCTTCCTCGTCGAAGAAACCCGCACCGCCGTTACCGACATGGTGACCCCGATCCTGGATGCGGTTTCCCAGCCGGTCGATACCTTCAGCGGTGTCATCGATCAGGCGGAAACCCTGGCCAACCTGCAAAGCCAGAATGTGTCTCTGAAAGAGCAGAACGCCCGCCTGCTGCATTGGCAGGCCGTGGCGCGCCGCCTGGAGGCGGAGAATGCCGCCCTGCGCGATCTGAACCAGATGGTCCCCGATCCCGGGATGCGCCACATCACCGCGCGGGTGGTCGGCGATCCCGGCGGCGCCTTCGTCCGCTCTGTGTTGATCAATGCGGGTGAGCGCAACGGCGTGGAAAAAGGACAGGCGGCGACAACCGGTGCCGGCTTGGCCGGCCGCGTTGCCGAGGTTGGCGTGCGTTCGGCGCGGGTGCTGCTGGTGACCGATATCAACAGCCGGATTCCGGTGGCGGTCGGTGATGGCCGCGAACGTGCGGTTTTGGCCGGTGATAACACCAACGCCCCGCAACTGCTCTACCTCGGCCCCACCGCCCAGCTGCAGGTCGGCGATCAGGTGAGCACCTCCGGTCATGGCGGCGTGTTTCCGCCGGGCCTGCCGATCGGCGTGGTTTCGGCCGTCGGGGAGACTGCCATTCGGGTCGAACCCTTTGTCGACTGGTCCCATATGGAGGTCCTGCGCATCGTCGACTACGAGATGAGCGGTATTCTCGACTTCCAATCGGTCGAAGCCGAGCGCGCCGAGCGCGCTGCTGCGGCGCAGGAGGAGGCGAGCCGGTGAGCCAGGGCGTCTTTCATCGCCTGGACGGCGTTGCCCGCAACATCTCGCCGTTCTTCGTCACTCTGCTGCTGGTCCTGATGGCATTACTGCCCATCAGGGTCACCGATTTCGGCCCCATCGTGCCGGCGGTCGCCCTGATCGGGGTGTTCTTCTGGTCGGTCCATCGGCCGGACCTGATGCCGATCTGGGCGGTCTTCATCATCGGATTTGTACAGGACCTTCTGACCGGCGGGGCCTGGGGTCCGGGGATCGTGGGTCTGCTGGTGGCTCATGCGCTGGTGGCCTGGCAGCACCGCTTCTTCCTGGCGGCCTCTTTCGTCCTGATCTGGTGCGTCTTCATGCTGGTGGCCGCCGTCGCCATGGCGGTGACCTGGATGTTCACCTGCATGGCCATGATGACTTACATCGATCCGGAGCCGGTTTTCTTCCAGTTCCTGATGACCGTCGCGATCTATCCCTGCCTGGCCTGGGTTTTCCTGCGCGGCCAGCGGCTGTTCCAGCGCTAGGCCGGGCCGATGCTGCAGAAAAACGAAGACAACGAACGCCACCGCGCCTTTTCACGCCGCGGCCTGCTGCTGGGCGGCGCGCAGTCCCTGCTGCTGGCCGGTCTGGCCGGTCGCATGTATTACCTGCAGGTGGTCGAGGCCGACCGTTACAAGACCCTGGCCGAAGACAACCGCATCAACCTGCGCCTGCTGCCGCCGCCGCGCGGGCGCATCCTCGATCGTTTCGGCTATCCCCTGGCCAGCAACCGGCAGAATTTCCGGGTGGTGCTGGTGCGCGAGCAGGCCGGCGACGTGGAGCGGGTGCTGGATGCACTTTCCCGCCTGATGGTTCTCGGCGAACACGACTACAAGCGGGTGCTGCGCGAAGCGTCGCGCAAACGCGGCTTCGTGCCGGTGACGGTGCGCGAGAACCTGACCTGGGACGAAGTCAGCCGGGTCGAGGTGAACGGCCCCGACCTGCCGGGCGTGTCCATCGAAATGGGCCAGATCCGCGACTATCCCTATGCCGCCGGCATGTCTCATGTTCTGGGTTACGTCGCGCCGGTGGCGGAGCGCGATCTGACCGGCGACCCGCTGTTGGAACTGCCGGGCTTTCGTATCGGCAAGAACGGCATCGAACAGAAGTACGATCTGCCGCTGCGCGGTGCGGCCGGCAACAGCCAGATCGAGGTGAATGCCTACGGTCGCGTCATTCGCGAATTGAACCGGGAAGAGGGCAAGCCGGGCGACGAACTGGTGCTGACCCTGGACGGTGGCCTGCAGACCTTTACCCACCAGCGGCTGCTGGGCGAAAAGAGCGCCTCTGCCGTGGTGATGGATATCGAAAACGGCGATGTGCTGGCGCTGGCTTCGACCCCCAGCTACGATCCCAACGCCTTCAATATCGGGCTGACCGTCAAGCAATGGAACAACCTGATCAACGATCCGCTGAAGCCCCTGAACAACAAGGCGACCACCGGGCTCTATGCGCCGGGCTCCACTTTCAAGATGGTGGTGGCCCTGGCCGCGCTGAAGGCCGGTATCAGTCCTGACCACCGCGCCTTCTGTCCCGGGCACATGACCCTGGGGCGGGCGCGGTTCCACTGCTGGAAGCGTCCGGGTCACGGCTGGGTCGATATGATCCGCGGCATCCAGCACTCCTGCGACGTTTTCTTCTATGAGATCTCCCGCAAAGTCGGCATCGACAACATCGCCGCCATGGCTCGCCAGTTCGGCCTTGGCGAGCCGGTGGGTATCGATCTGAACGGCGAAAAGGGCGGCGTGATCCCGACCCGCGATTGGAAGCTGGCCAATATTGGTGAACCCTGGCAGGGCGGCGAGACGTTGATCGCTTCAATCGGCCAGGGTTTTGTGCTGACAACGCCACTGCAACTCGCGGTCATGACCGCGCGCCTTGCCAGCGGCAAGGCGGTGACGCCACGGCTGACCCGGGGCGTGCGCGCCGAGGGTGAGGGGCCGGAGGGTGGTGAGCCGCCGGTGCCTGATTTCGCGACGCTGGACGTGCCGGAAGCACACCTGAATATCGTCCGTGAGGCGATGGATGCGGTCAGCAATCACCCGCGCGGCACGGCCTATCGCGCCCGTATCCAGGAAGAGGGCTGGGAACTGGCCGGCAAGACCGGTACGTCCCAGGTTCGCCGTATCACCATGGCGGAGCGCGCCGCAGGCGTGACCAAGAACGAGCACCTGCCCTGGCGGCGGCGTGACCATGCGCTCTTTGTGTCCTTCGCGCCGGTGCACAAGCCGCGCTACTGCTGTGCGGTGGTCGTCGAACATGGCGGTGGCGGCTCCAAGGTGGCGGCGCCGATCGCCCGCGACCTCCTGATCGAAACCCAGCGCCGGGACCCGGCGGGGCGGCCTTCCATGCCGATCCTGGCGGTCGGCCTGCCGACACAGCAGGGCTGAGACCATGCCGGCCGATATCTTCCTGTCCAACCGCAATCCGGAAATAACCCTGCGCCAGAAGATCTGGCAGCTGAACTGGGGCCTGGTGATTCTGCTCTGTCTGATTGCCGGCGTCGGTTTTGCCATGCTCTATTCGGCGGCCAACGGCTCCATGTCGCCCTGGGCTTCGCGCCAGCTGATGCGCTTCGGCATCGGCCTCTTCATCATGTTCGTGGTGGCCTTGATCGATGTCAGGTTCTGGTTCCGCCATGCCTATCTCATCTACCTCGGCAGCCTTGCTCTGCTGGTCGCGGTGGAGGTCATGGGCACCATCGGTATGGGCGCGCAGCGCTGGATCGACCTGGGTTTCATCCGCCTGCAGCCCTCTGAGGTCATGAAGGTTTCACTGATCCTGGCGCTGGCCCGATACTTCCATGGCGTTTCCATGGAGGACATCGGCCGACCGACCTATCTGATGCTGCCGCTGGCCCTGGTCATGGCGCCGGCGGCGCTGGTGCTGAAACAGCCGGATCTCGGCACCTCCGGCATGCTTCTGCTGGCGGCCTCTGCCGTGTTCCTCTGCGCCGGCGTGCGCTGGTGGAAGTTCGCCCTGGTCTTCGTTGCGGGTCTCGCCGCCGTTCCGATCGGCTGGCAGTTCCTGCATGACTACCAGAAGGCGCGGGTGATGACCTTCCTGAACCCGGAGAATGACCCTCTGGGCGCCGGCTATCACGCCATGCAGGCGATGATCGCCTTCGGTTCGGGCGGCGTTACCGGCAAGGGCTTCATGCAGGGCACGCAAAGCCACCTGAACTTCCTGCCGGAGAAACAGACCGACTTCATCTTCACCATGCTGGCTGAGGAATTCGGCCTGATGGGCAGCCTGGGCCTCCTGGCGCTCTATTTCCTGCTGCTGGTCTATGGCTTTGCCATTGCCTTTCGGGCGCGCAACCAGTTCGCCCGCCTGCTGGCCATCGGCCTCACCACCAATCTGTTCCTCTATGTCTTCATCAACATGGCCATGGTGATGGGGGTCTTCCCCGTGGTTGGTGTGCCGCTGCCTCTGGTCTCCTATGGCGGCACTGCGCTGTTGACCTTAATGACCGCCATGGGCCTGGTTATCTCCTGCTACATCCACCGCGATATCCGCATCTCCCGGCGCGGTACCGCAGAGGTCTGAGGGTTGCCCCGGGGCCCGTTATCCAGCCGAAAATCCAAGATCTTTGTCGGAATTCGAGAGGATTTCCGACGAAAATGTCCTTTTGCCGGATTTCCGGCCTCAGCCCCCTCGACAAAGCCCGGCGGACTTGCTATCACCCCGCATCCCGGCGGCCGGCGCGATTTCCGGCCCTTGCCAGACGTGCCTGCGGAAACGTGGGCCAGAGCCGGGACGTCTTTTGGGGGCGCATAGCTCAGTTGGCAGAGCAGCTGACTCTTAATCAGCGGGTCCAAGGTTCGAGTCCTTGTGCGCCCACCATTTTCTCCAGGATTGTCAACGACTTGAAATGGTGCGGGTTTCCATTTGGAATCCCGCCTGCGCGGCATTTGGGAAAAACCGCCGTGAGCCGATGACGCAAGGCGGGCGCATCCGCCAGATTGGTCCGCCGGCGTGCACTGAACGCTCAACAGCAATTGGGGCCGGTGGGCGCCAGTGCACATCTTCGTGCGGTGAGTACACGGGTCCAAGGGAACACGCTCGTATGACGCCGTTTGGACTGCCTTCCGCCACTCGGTGAATGCCGCGTCTCGGAAGGTTCGAAACGTGCTTCTGGAGATGAGGTGGCGTTGGAGGTTGAAGCAGTTGTAGACGACGGCTTGGGCAGAGAGAAATCGCTGTGTCGATCCTGGTCGCTTGAATCCGATCCACGATCGCTCTCGCCGCCGTAGCGGCTGATGGGAATTCGCGGCCCGATTGCACAGTCGGCCGCCCGTCTTGTGACGCAATTTAGCCCCGGATCACTCAGAGCCGCGCCGTAGGAGCGAAGCTTGTCAGTCACTACTGATGTTGGCGAAATGCCCGGCTTTTTCAGCAGCTTCCGAATCAGCTTCTTGGCTGCGCGCTTGTCGCGCCGCGGCTGAACCAGGACGTCGCGGACTTCGCCTGCGGCATCGACAGCGCGCCACAAATGCATCCGTCGCCCGCCGATCGAAACGAACATTTCGTCCAGATGCCAGCGGTCGCTGGGTGTAGTCCGCCGCCGGCGCAAGATACTAGGATAGGCCGTGCCGAATTTCACGGCCCAACGGCGGACTGTCTGGTAGCTGATGTCCAAGCCACGCTCGGCAAGCAGGTCCTCGGCGTCCCTAAGGCTCAAGTTGAACCGCAGATACAGCCAGACCGCGTGCTGTATGATACTCGGAGGAAACTGACAGCGGGAATACGAGGTTTTCAACACGCGACAACGCTAACGCGCCGCCATCAATTTGACTGGCTCGTTCGTGTGACAATGCCCAGTGGAGGCTTGATTTAGGTCATGGAGGGTCTGTCGGAACCGCTTGAGTATGCTTCGACTGGAACTCGGCATCCCGAACCGCCGGAGCAAGCCTTCATTGGACACTATCCATAAGCAAGACCCAGCCCTGCTGCAGCGCGCTAATCTGCGCGATTATGACAGCGTCTACGGTCGTTTCTCCTGGCTGGAAGCCCGCGCGGAATTGGACGGCCTGCCTGGCGGCGGCCTTAACATCGCTTTTGAGGCAGTCGACCGGCATTTGGCGCATGGGCGCAGCGAGAAGGTGGCTCTGCGCTGGCTTGGCAAGGATGGAGGCCAGCAGGACTTTACCTATGGTGCACTGGCTGCGCAGAGCAATCGCTTTGCCTCTGTGCTGAAGGGCTTCGGGCTGGAGCGCGGTGCCGTTGTATTCGGGCTTATGGGGCGACGACCGGAGTTGTATCTGACGGCACTTGGAGCCTGGAAGAACGGCAACGTCTTTTCGCCGCTGTTCTCCGCCTTCGGGCCGGAGCCCCTGAAAGCCCGGATGACCATCGGCCGCGCCCAGGCGCTGGTAACCACCGATAGGCTCTACAGCCGCAAAGTGGCGGCTTGGCGCAGCGAACTGCCAGATCTGCGTCTCGTGCTGTTGCTGCGCACCACCGACAAGGCGCTGCCGCCGGATACCGTCGACCTCACAGCCGCCCTGGCCGAGGCATCCGAGGTCTTCGAGATCGCCGAAACCGAGCCCGAGGATCGGGCACTGTTGCATTTTACCAGCGGCACCACCGGCAAACCCAAGGGCGCAATCCATGTGCACGAGGCCGTGGTGGCGCATCACATCACGGGGCGCTATGCCCTCGACCTGCACCCTGGCGACGTCTACTGGTGTACCGCCGACCCAGGATGGGTGACCGGCACCTCCTACGGCATAGTCGCGCCGCTAACCAACGGCGTTACCATGATCGTCGACGAGGCGGAGTTCGACGCCGAGCGCTGGTACGGCATCATCCAGGACCGCAAAGTCACGGTTTGGTACACGGCGCCGACTGCAATCCGCATGCTGATGCGCGCCGGACGGGGGGTCGCTGACCGCTACGATCTTAGCAGCTTACGCTTTCTCGCCAGCGTCGGCGAGCCGCTCAATCCCGAAGCGGTAGTCTGGAGCCAGGAAACTTTCGGCAAGCCGTTTCATGACAACTGGTGGCAGACCGAAACCGGTGGCATCATGATCGCCAACTTCGCCGCAGAGGACGTGAAGCCCGGCTCCATGGGGCGGCCTTTGCCCGGCATCACCGCCGGCATCGTCGAGCGCAGGCCCGACGGCGGTGTCGAGGAAATCGCCAAACCGATGGCCATGGGTGAATTGGCGTTGCGGCCCGGCTGGCCATCGATGATGCGCGGTTACCTGGACGAGGAGGCGCGCTACCAGAAGTGCTTCGCCGACGGCTGGTATCTTTCCGGCGACTTGGCGATGCGCGATTCTGATGGCTACTTCTGGTTCGTCGGCCGCGCCGACGACGTCATCAAGAGTGCCGGCCACCTGATCGGCCCCTTCGAGGTGGAGAGCGCCCTCATGGAACACCCCGCTGTGGCGGAGGTCGGGGTGATCGGCATTCCCGACGAGACGGCCGGAGAGGTTGTGAAGGCTTATGTCGGCCTTAAGCCCCAGTTCGAGGCGAGCGATGCCCTCCGCAGGGAACTGCTGGGCCATGCCCGCAAGCGCTTGGGGCCCGCGGTGGCGCCGCGTGACATCGCATTCCGTGCCAACCTGCCGAAGACCCGCAGCGGCAAGATCATGCGCCGCCTCTTGAAGGCGCGAGAGTTGGGTTTGCCGGAAGGTGATCTCTCGACCCTGGAAAGCGACGAGCGATGAGCAAACCGCACCTAAGCCGTGAGCACGCTCTGCATTTGCTGAGAGAGATGCTGCGTATCCGCCGTTTCGAAGAGAAATGCGCCGAGCTCTATACCCAGGAAAAGATCAGGGGCTTTCTACATCTCTACATCGGTGAGGAGGCCAACGCCGTCGGCGTCATGCAGGCGCTCGCCCCCGATGACGCGGTGGTCGCCACTTACCGCGAGCACGGCCACGCCCTGGCCCGCGGCGTCTCTATGGACGGTGTCATGGCGGAGATGTACGGCAAGCAGGAGGGTTGCAGCGGCGGGCGCGGCGGCTCCATGCACATCTTCGATGCGGCAACCAATTTCTACGGCGGCAACGCCATCGTCGGCGGCGGACTGCCGCTCGCTGTGGGCCTGGCGCTGGCCGACAAACTGCAGGGGCGCGATCGCGTCACCGCCTGCTTCTTCGGCGAAGGCGCGGTGGCCGAAGGCGAGTTCCACGAGAGCCTGAACCTGGCGGCCTTGTGGAACCTCCCGGTGTTCTTCGTTTGCGAAAACAATCTCTATGCCATGGGCACGGCCTTGGAGATCTCCGAGTCCGAGACCGATATCCACAAGAAAGCCGAAAGCTACCGCATTGCCTCCGAGGTCGTCGACGGCATGGATGTGGTGGCGGTGGAGGCGGCCGCCCAGGCCGCGGTCGAGGCGATCCGGACCGAAGGCAAGCCGCGCTTCCTGGAATGCCGCACCTACCGCTTCCGCGCACACTCGATGTTCGACGCCCAGCTCTACCGCGAGAAGGGCGAGGTCGAAAAATGGAAAGAGCACGGGCCGATCCTGCGCTACCAGACCTGGCTGCGCGAAACCGGCATCCTGCACGGCAGCGATGTCGAGGCCATGGAGGCGGAAGTGGCGGCGGAGGTCCAGGTCGCGGTGGATTTCGCCGAACAGGGAACCTGGGAGCCGGTCGAAAACCTGCTCGCCGATACCTATGCCGACGGCGCGGCCGATACGGCTGTTAAAGCAGCCGCTGCGCCGCCACCGGAGATGACCTATCGCGAGGCCATGCGCGAAGCCCTGCGCGAAGCACTGACCCGGGACGAGCGGGTCTTCCTGATGGGCGAGGACGTTGCTCACTACGGCGGTTGCTACGCGGTTTCCATGGGATTGTTGGATGAATTCGGGCCGGAGCGTATTCGCGATACGCCGCTGTCGGAATCCGGTTTCACTGGCGCTGGCATTGGTGCTGCTTTGGGTGGCATGCGGCCGATCGTCGAGGTCATGACGGTGAACTTCAGCTTGCTGGCGCTCGATCAGATTCTTAACTCGGCGGCGACCCTGCGCCACATGTCCGGTGGGCAGTTCGGTGTGCCGCTGGTGATCCGCATGGCGACCGGCGCCGGCAAGCAATTGGCGGCGCAGCATTCGCACAGCCTGGAAGGCTGGTTCGCGCATATTCCCGGCATCAAGATTCTGGCGCCGGCCACCGTGGCCGATGCACGCGCCATGCTGGCTCCGGCACTGGCCGACCCCGATCCGGTGCTGATTTTCGAGAACGTCATGCTCTACAATCGCCGCGCCGAAGCGGATGCCTCCATTGGGCTTTCGCCGGAAAGCGTGTGGCAGGCGGCGCTGCGCCGCACCGGCAAGGATGTGACGGTCATCGCCTATGGCGGCGGCCTGTGGCGGGCCATGACCGCGGCGGAGGAATTGGCCGAGGCGGGCATCGAGGCGGAGGTCGTAGACCTGCGTTGCCTCAGGCCGCTGGACGACGCAACCATTGCCGCCTCGGTCGCCAAGACACGGCGTGCCGTCATCGTCGACGATGGCTGGCGCTCCGGCAGCCTGGCGGCGGAGATTTCGGCACGAATCACGGAGGAGTGTTTCTGGTCGCTGGATGCGCCGGTGGAACGCGTCTGCGGTGCCGAGGTGCCGATTCCCTATCCGCGGCATCTGGAGCAGGCCTCCCTGCCGCAGCCGGCGGACATTGTCGCTGCTGCCAAACGTACGCTGCACCGGACATGAGCGAATTCCTCATGCCGTCGCTTGGCTCCGACATGGAGGCCGGCACTCTTATCGAATGGTTGAAAGCGCCTGGGGAGGCCGTGCATCGCGGCGATATCGTGGCCGTGGTGGAAACCCAGAAAGGTGCGATCGAGATCGAGATCTTCGAAGACGGCGTGATTGAAGAGCAGCTTGTCGAGATCGGTCAGACCGTGCCGGTGGGCATGCCGCTGGCGCGCCTGAAGGGCGCTGGCGAAACCGCGCCGCCGCCTGAAGCGGCGCCACCGCAAGTGCCGGAACCGGCGCCGCTGCCGATACCAGCCCCGCCGCCGCAAGCTCTGCCGTTGCCAGGCGCCGCGGGCGTCCTGGCCTCGCCGGCGGCGCGTAAGCTGGCTGCCGAGCGCGGCCTCGATCTGGATGTCCTCACCGGCAGCGGCCCGGGCGGTGCGGTGGTGTTGTCCGACCTGGGGGCGGGCAGCGGGCCGGCGCCAGGCACCGCTCCGGCGAAGGTCAGGCCCCGAGGTGTGGATCTGGAAGAGATGCGCAAAGCCATTGCCGCGGCAATGAGCCGGTCCAAGCAGGAAATCCCGCACTACTACCTCTCCCACGATGTGGATCTGGCTGCCGCTGCAGCCTGGCTGGAACGGACCAACGCCGCACGCGAACCGATCGAGCGCCTGCTGATGGGTGCGCTGCTGCTCAAGGCCGTGGCGCTGGCCTTGACCAAGCACAAGGCCTTTAACGGTTTTTACGGCGAGGAGGGCTTTCTGGCGAACGCCGATATCCATATCGGCACTGCCGTGTCGATCCGCGGCGGCGGTCTGGTGGCGCCGGCCATCCACAACACGGATCAACTCGGCCTCGACGAGATTATGACGCGCATGCGCGACCTGGTGGCGCGGGTCAGGACCGGCAGCCTGCGCAGTTCCGAACTGTCGGCCCCGACGGTAACAGTCTCCAGCCTTGGCGAGCGCGGGGTCGAGGGCATGTTCTCCATCATTTACCCGCCACAGGTGGCGATCCTCGGTATCGGGAAGGTGGTTGAGCGCCCCTGGCCGGTTGCGGGTGAGATAGCGCTCAGGCCCGTCGTGACGGTCACCCTGGCAGGCGATCACAGGGTGAGCGACGGTCACCGGGGCGCCGTTTTCTTGAACGAGATCGACCGTCTGTTACAGGAGCCCGAAGCGTTATGACCCCCGACGAGGCACGTGGTGTGTTCTTCGAAGAACTGGGCAACATCGCCCCGGAGTGGGACCCGGCCGAGATCGATCCCCAGGAAGATATCCGCGACGCCATGGATATCGATTCCATGGATTTGCTGAACTTGGTTATCGCCTTGCACAAACGGCTGGGACTCGACATTCCCGAATCTGACTATGGCGAGTTGGTGACGATCGATGGTGCCATCGCCTATCTGGCCGCCAAAAGCAGCGGATAGGGGATATCGACTGTTCACCACCGCCGCAGGCCCGGTTACGGCTGATTTCGCCGGCAACCGTCTGCTGCAGGGGATAACCCTCGCCTATGTGCTGCTGTGGCTGGCGCTGGCCATCGCGCCTGTCAACCGCTTTGACTGGTTTCTGGAAAACCTACTGGTGTTCTTCTTCGTCGGTCTGCTGGCAGTGACCTATCGCGCCTTTCCGCTCTCGAGCTTGTCCTACCTGCTGCTGGCGGTTTTTCTCGGGCTGCACGCCGTCGGTGCCCACTATACCTATTCGAAGACGCCCTTCGGCTGGTGGCTCGTCGAGCTTCTTGAGTGGGAGCGCAACCACTACGACCGGGTTGTGCATTTCCTCTTTGGTCTGATGTGCAGTTATCCGCTTTGGGAGGTGGTGAGGCGCGGCACGCGCCTTGCCGGCTGGTGCAGCTATGGCATTGCCTTTGCGGTCGTTCTGGCCTTCAGCGGCATCTATGAGATGCTCGAATGGGGCGTCGCCATGATCCTTAGTCCGGATGCTGCCATGGCCTTTCTCGGTACCCAGGGTGATGTCTTCGATGCGCAGAAAGATACCGTCCTGGCCACCGGTGGAGCCGTTATTGCCCTGTCGTTGATCGTGCTCACCGAGGGGGTGGGCAGGGCATCTGGAAAGGCTCGACCGCCGACTTCTTGATCTGGTGCAAGGGTACCGCGGGTATTGTCATCTATGGACACCCCCCTGATTGCAAGTGGTTTTGATGATTAGAGGCGGGCTGGGTTTGCAGTCATCTATCCGGCCTCTCGATGCAGCATCTTCTTCACTGCGGGCCCTGATGGAATCCGAGGATCGACGCCTTGTCAGACTATCGAGCTCAAGGCTCGGGTCAAGGACTATGCCGAGGTCTGCCGGCGCAGCTACGGCCAGAAGGAAAGCGTCCAGTCGGACAAATGCTCGATTGAGAGCGTCACTTCTCGAAAACCCTGAACTCTCTGGATCCATACATCCATCGCTGCTTTCTATTTGTCGGCCGTGCTGATTTGGACATCAGCGCCTCCGCGCGATTTTCCGCGTCGAGACGGCGGGCAGGTGCTCGGCTCCTGAGGTTGCGAAGAAATCCCAGAGGGCTTGTGCCGCAGGGAGCAGGCGCTTTTCCTGCGGGCGAACCACAAACCATTGACGCACGATCGGCAGGCCTTTGACCGGCAGTGCGGCGAGGCGGCCGTATTCGATCTCGGCGGAAACCGTGTGGGCCGAGATCAGCGCGATCCCGAGGCCTGCCATGACGGCCTGCTTGATGGTTTCGTTGCTACCGATTTCCATGCCGAGGTTCGGGCTGAGCCCGGCATCTGAAAACAAACGCTGCATCAGCAGCCGGGTACCTGAGCCTTTCTCGCGCAGCAGAAAGGTTTCCTGCGCCAGGTCTTTGAGAGCGAGCCGCTTGCGCCCGGCGAGGTGGTGGTCGATGGGGGCGACGATGATATGGGGATGATCGCCGATAACCGCTTTCTCCACAGCGTAATCTATCGGCGGCCGGCCCATCACGGCGAAGTCGAGATTGTGATCGCCCAGCGCGGCGATGGTTTCCTCGCGATTGCCGACCTGCAGACGGATGTCCACGTTCGGATGCGATTTGGCGAATTCGGCAAGGGCCCGCGGGGCAAAATACTTTGCTGTGCTGACGACGCCGACGGAAGCACGGCCACCATCGCTGCTGATCAGGGCGCGTAGCGCTTCGCCGCAGTCTGCCAGTGCGATCTCGATACGCTCGGCGGTGGCAAGCAGCTCCTGTCCCGCCTGGGTGACCCGTAAACCCTCATGGCTCCTTTCAAGGAGCGGCAGTCCGGCGTTCTGCTCCAACAGGCGGAGCTGAAGGGAGACGGCCGGCGGCGTGATGTTCAGCGCCTGGGCGGCACCGGAAGCGGTTCCGCTGCGCACCGTGGCTGCCAGGGCGCGCAGCTGTTTCAGCGATACTCGTTGTATGGAGGAGTTTAGTTTTTCTTTCATACTGCCAAAGTTAATTCAAATTTACTTTATATTCAAGAATGGTGATATTTCCCGGCAGCTGCGGCGCATGAGGCGCCCGGGAAAAATGCGCTCTGTGTTGGCTCTTGCTGCGGCGCAAGTATGTCGCCGAGGCCCTAAGGACTGCCGGGAGAAAACAATGGGTGAGTTTGCAAGTCTTTCCCGGCATTTTGAGGTCTGGGCTGCCGCCGACCCGGAACGCCGTGCAATCGTCCAGACAGTTGAAGCTCTTGCCGGCGCCGCCATTCAACTGGCGACACTGATCGGACAGGGGGCTCTTGCCGGGGCCTTGGCGGCGGTGGTCGGCGAGAACAGCGACGGCGACGCCCAGAAGGCACTCGACATCCGCGCCGATGAGCTTTTCCTTGCTGCCCTGCGCGCTACGCCGGTTGCCGTCTTCGCTTCCGAGGAAAACGAAACAGCCCTGCCTTTGAACGATGGCGGGCAGCTTGCCGTCGCTATCGACCCACTCGACGGATCGTCGAACATCGATACCAATGTTTCGCTCGGCACGATTTTCTCGATCCTGCCGGCAACCGGCTCTGTCGCCGGGCCTGCCGTCCTGCAGCGCGGCACCGCTCTGCTGGCGGCGGGTATGGTGGTCTACGGTCCTCAGACGACGCTGGCGCTTACGCTGGGGCAGGGTACCTGCCTTTTCACGCTCGATCGCGCGCAAGGCTGCTTTCGGCTGACGCAACCGGCGGTGACGATCCCGAAAGGCCACCGTGAATACGCCATCAACGCTTCGAACTACCGCTACTGGGACGATGCTGTCCGCAGCTATATCGACGACTGTATGTCCGGTACCCAGGGGCCGCGGGGCGAGAACTTCAACATGCGGTGGATCGCTTCCCTGGTGGCGGAAACGTCGCGCATCTTCGCCCGCGGTGGGATCTTCCTCTATCCGCGGGATTCCCGTCCCGGCTATCAGGATGGGCGCCTGCGCCTGATCTACGAAGCCAACCCCATCGCCTTTCTGGTCGAGCAGGCAGGTGGCGCAGCGACGGATGGAGAGCGGCGTATTCTGGAGATCCAGCCGGATGCCCTGCATCAGCGGGTTCCCCTGGTGTTTGGCGCCCGTGACAAGGTCGAACGGGTCGCCCGCTACCATAAAGATCCCCACAGCATCGCCGAGCGCTCACCCCTGTTCGCGCGGCGCGGCCTGTTTCGGGCTTGAGGACGCGGCCTTGTCGAAACAACACCCCATCATCTCGGTGACCGGCTCGTCAGGCGCGGGAACTTCGACGGTAAAGCATACCTTCGACCAGATTTTCCGGCGCGAGGGGGTCGATGCCGTGTCGGTCGAAGGTGACGCCTTCCATCGTCATGATCGCACCGCCATGAAGCGGGCCATGGCGGAAGCCGAGACGAAAGGCGATGCGACCTTCAGTCACTTCGGGCCCGATGCCAACCTCCTCGAAGAACTCGCGGAAACGTTCCGCCAGTACGGCGAGAACGGTGGCGGGCGCTCGCGGCACTATGTCCATGACCAGGAGGAGGCGGCGTTCTACGGCGTTCCACCGGGCAGCTTTACGGACTGGGAGAACTTTCCCGCAGAGAGCGACCTGCTTTTCTATGAAGGTCTGCACGGCGCCGTCGTTACGGACAGGGTCGATGTGGCCCAGCACCCCGACCTCAAGATCGGTGTCGTGCCGGTCATCAATCTCGAATGGATTCAGAAGGTCCAGCGCGACAAGGTCGCCCGCGGCTATTCCACCGAAGCGGTGATGAACACCATCCTGCGCCGCATGCCTGACTATGTCCGCTACATCTGCCCGCAGTTCACAGAGACCGACATTAATTTTCAACGGGTGCCGACGGTCGATACCTCGAATCCCTTCGTCGCCCGCTGGATTCCGACTGCCGATGAATCGATAGTGGTGATCCGTTTTCGCAACCCCCGCGGCATCGACTTCCCTTATCTGCTGTCGATGATTCACGACAGCTTCATGTCCCGGGCGAACTCGATCGTCATTCCGGGCGGCAAACTCGACGTTGCGATGCAGCTCATCCTGACTCCGATGATCTTGAAGTTGGTCGAGCGCAAACGGCGGGCATGATGAACCGATGGAGAGCCTTATGACCACAGCGCAGTTAGAGACCGAAGCGGCAATCGAAGTGGCGCCGAGGGACCTCGCCAATGCTATCCGCGCGCTCTCCATGGATGCCGTCGAGGCGGCGCAGTCGGGCCACCCGGGCATGCCGATGGGGATGGCGGACGTGGCGACCACGTTGTTCACTCGCTTCCTGAAGTTCGATCCCGGCGCGCCGGACTGGCCCGACCGTGACCGCTTCGTGCTGTCGGCCGGGCATGGATCGATGCTGCTCTATGCGCTGCTCCATCTGACCGGCTACCCGGATATGACCCTGCAGGAACTGAAACGCTTCCGCCGCCTGGGCGCGAGAACGGCCGGACATCCCGAGTACGGGCACGCCGCCGGTATCGAGATGACCACGGGGCCGCTGGGCCAGGGCATTGCAACAGCGGTCGGCATGGCCCTTGCCGAGCGTATGCAGTCTGCGCGTCATGGAGATGGTCTGGTCGATCACCATAGCTACGTGATCGCCGGAGACGGTTGCCTGATGGAGGGGATCAGCCACGAGGCTATCGACCTGGCCGGCCATCTGAAGCTGTCGAAGCTCATTGTCCTCTTTGACGACAACGGGATTTCGATCGATGGGTCGACGGACCTGGCGACTTCGATGGATCAGCCCGCCCGTTTCGCCGCTGCGGGTTGGCATGTCCAGTCTATCGACGGCCATGACACGGCGGAGATCGCCGAAGCGATCGAGCGCGCGAAAGCGAGCGACCAACCCTCTCTCATCGCCTGCAAAACGGTTATCGGTTTCGGTGCGCCCCACAAGCAGGGAACGGCGGCGACCCATGGCAGCCCGCTGGGCACCGAAGAGGTTGCCGCGGCGCGCGAAGCTCTCGGCTGGCCATACGAGCCCTTCAAGATACCGGAAACGATCCTCATGGCCTGGCGCGGGGCGGGCCTGCGGGGGCGGCAGGAACGGAAACGTTGGGAGGAAAGGCTCGCCGCGGCGACGCCCGACGCCCGGCGCTGTTTTGAAGACGGATTGAGCGGTGCCTTGCCCTCTGATTTTGACGAGACCGTTACCGCCGTGAAACGGCGTTTTGCCGAGGAAGCACCCAAGCTTGCGACCCGGCAGTCCTCGCAAGAGGTGCTGGAGGCCCTGGCCGGGGCTCTGCCCAACCTGATCGGCGGCTCGGCCGATCTAACCGGATCGAACGGGACCAGGACCAGCGGCTACCAGCCGGTCAGCGCCGAGTGCTTTGGTGGCAACTACATCCACTTCGGCGTCCGCGAGCACGCCATGGCCGCGGCGATGAACGGCCTGGCGCTGCACGGTGGCTTCATCCCCTATGGTGGCACCTTTCTGGTCTTTGCGGACTACGGTCGGCCGGCGATGAGGCTTTCTGCGCTGATGGGGTTGCGGGTTATCCATGTCATGACCCATGACTCGATCGGCCTGGGCGAAGACGGGCCGACCCACCAGCCGGTTGAGCACCTTGCCGGTCTGCGGGCCATCCCGAACGTGCTGGTTTTCCGCCCGGCCGATGCGGTGGAGACCGCCGAGGCTTGGCAATGCGCCCTCAACGAAGAAGCTACGCCCTCCATCCTCTGCCTCTCGCGGCAGGGCCTGCCGACGCTGCGCCGGCGGCATATCACCGTCAACTCGGTGGCGCTTGGAGGCTATCTGATCCGCAAGGTCAAGGGCGATCGCGACGTTACCCTGCTGGCCAGCGGGTCGGAAGTGTCCATCGCCATGGAGGCCGCCGAGCAGCTGTCTGCCGAAGGTCTTCAGGCGGCCGTTGTGTCAATGCCCTGCTGGGAGCTGTTCCAACGCCAGTCCCCGGCCTACCGCCGCGCCGTTCTCGGTGCCGCGCCGCGTCTCGGGATCGAAGCCGCTGTGCGCGACGGCTGGGACCGCTGGCTGCGCGAGGGCGACCGTTTTGTCGGCATGCAGGGCTTCGGTGCCTCGGCCCCGGCGCCGGATCTCTATCAGTACTTCGGCGTTACCGTCGACGCCGCCGTGAAGGCCGCGCGCGACCTGGCCGGATGAACGGAGGCAAGCCCATGACAACACACATCGCCGCCAACGGCTTTGCCCTCAGGGTATTCGGCCGTGGCGCTCAGAAGGTGCCGCGGCCGGTTGCTCAGCCGAAAGCTGCTGCGTCGAGTCCCAACCCTGAGGTGGCGGTTGGGGCCGTCCCGCCCCGCTGCTCCGCCGAAGCATCCCTAGACCGAGGAGACTAAGCCATGGCACGCATCACGTTGCGGCAACTTCTGGACCACGCTGCCGAAGAAGGCTATGGCGTACCGGCCTTTAACATAAATAACATGGAGCAGATACTCGCGATCATGCAGGCTGCGCGGCTGACCGATGCACCGGTGATCCTGCAGGCCAGCCGCGGCGCCCGCGCCTATGCCGGCGATGCGATGATCACCAAGATGGTCGAGGCAGTGGAGGCCATGTATCCGGAGATTCCGGTCTGCCTGCATCAGGATCACGGCAACAGCGAGGCGACATGCTTTTCCGCCATTCAGGCAGGCTTCACCTCGGTGATGATGGACGGCTCCCTGGAGGCCGACGCTGCGACACCGGCCTCTTACGACTACAACCTGTCGATCACCGGCAAGGTGACCGAGGCGGCCCATGCTGTGGGGGTCTCGGTGGAGGGGGAACTTGGCTGTCTCGGCTCCCTCGAAAGCGGCAAGGGCGAGAAGGAAGACGGCCACGGCTTTGACGGCACGCTGTCGCGCGATCAGCTTCTGACCGACCCGGACCAAGCCGTCGACTTCGTTACCCGGACCAAGGTCGATGCCCTGGCCATCGCCATGGGAACGTCACACGGCGCTTACAAGTTCAGCCGCAAGCCGGACGGCGAAATCCTGGCCATGCAGGTTGCCCAGGCGATCAACGAACGGCTGCCGGAGCTGCATCTGGTGATGCACGGTTCCTCCAGCGTCCCCCAGGCCCTGCAGGACCTGTTCAACGCCAATGGCGGTGCCATGCCGCAGACCTTCGGCGTGCCGGTGGAGGAGATTCAACGGGGCATAGCCTATGGCGTCCGCAAGATAAACATCGATACGGACTGCCGCCTGGCCATGACCGGCATGGTTCGCAAGACCGCCAGGGAACAGCCCGAAGAGTTCGACCTGCGCAAATTCCTTAAACCTGCGCTCGAAGCCCTGCGCAAGCTCTGCGTCGAGCGCTACGAGCAATTCGGCACGGCCGGGCAGGCCTCGAAGATCAGGCCGCTGCCGCTGTCAGAAATGGCCAAGCGCTACGATGCCGCTGCGCTCGACCCTTGTCCCGCCGTTTCCAACGCTGCGGCCTAACGCCAGGAGGAGATCGATCATGACAACCAAGACCTACGACGCCGGAGTCAAAGACTATCGGCAGACATATTGGGACCCATCCTATACGCCGAAAGACACCGACCTGCTGGCCTGTTTCAAGATCACGCCGCAAGAGGGTGTGCCGCGGGAAGAAGCGGCGGCGGCGGTGGCTGCGGAGTCGTCGACCGGCACCTGGACCACGGTCTGGACCGATCTTCTGACCGACCTGGAATACTACAAAGGCCGGGCCTACCGGGTGGAGGACGTGCCGGGCGACGATACCTGCTTCTATGCCTTCGTCGCCTACCCCATTGACCTTTTCGAGGAGGGCTCGATCGTCAACGTGCTGACCTCCTTGGTCGGGAACGTTTTCGGCTTTAAGGCGATCCGGGCACTGCGCCTGGAGGACATCCGCTTTCCGCTGCACTATGTGCTGACCTGCGGAGGGCCGCCCAACGGCATGGTGGTCGAGCGCGACAAAATGAACAAGTACGGCCGGCCCATGCTCGGCTGCACGATCAAGCCGAAGCTCGGTCTCTCGGCGAAGAACTACGGCCGGGCGGTTTATGAGTGCCTGCGCGGTGGACTCGACTTCACCAAGGATGACGAGAACGTCAACTCACAGCCCTTCATGCGCTGGCGCCAGCGTTTCGAGTTTGTCGCCGAAGCCGTGAAGAAGGCCCAGGCCGAGACCGGCGAGCGCAAGGGGCATTATCTCAATGTCACCGCGCCGAACGTCGAAGAAATGTACAAGCGTGCCGAGTTCGCCAAGGAGCTCGACATGCCGATTATCATGCATGACTTTCTGACCGCGGGCTTCACCGCCAATACCTCTTTGGCGAACTGGTGCCGCGACAACGGCATGCTGTTGCACATCCACCGGGCCATGCATGCGGTGATCGATCGCAATCGCCATCACGGCATCCACTTCCGGGTGCTGGCCAAGTGCCTGCGCCTTTCCGGCGGCGATCACCTGCATTCCGGCACGGTGGTTGGAAAGCTGGAAGGCGACCGCGAGGCCACCCTTGGGTGGATCGATATCATGCGGGAGTCCTTCATTCCGGAGAACCGTGGGCGCGGCATCTTCTTCGATCAGGATTTCGGCCACATGCCCGGTATTTTTCCGGTCGCTTCCGGTGGCATTCATGTCTGGCACATGCCGGCGCTGGTTTCGATCTTCGGCGACGATGCCGTACTGCAATTCGGCGGCGGAACGCTCGGCCATCCCTGGGGCAACGCCGCCGGCGCAGCCGCCAACCGTGTCGCGGTCGAGGCCTGTGTCAAAGCACGCAATGAGGGACGGAACCTTGAAAAGGAGGCGCGCGATATCCTGACCGAAGCGGCCAAGCATTCGCCTGAACTCGGCGCTGCCATGGAAACCTGGAAGGAGATCCGGTTCGAGTACGACGTGGTCGACAAGCTCGACGCCGCCGTCGGCTGATAGGGAAATTCTCGCTAAGGAGTGCGCTGTGATGGAAATGACCGTACGTGACTATGATTCCCGCATGAAGGACAAGGCTTCGAAGAAATACGGGACCTTCTCCTACCTGCCGCCGATGGATGCCGCAGGGATCCGCAGGCAGGTGGACTACATGATCCAGCAGGGCTGGAACTGCGCCATCGAGCATGTCGAGGCGGATCGCGCAGGGGACGACTACTGGTACATGTGGAAGTTGCCCCTGTTCGGAGAACGAGACGTCGATGCGATCATGAACGAACTGACGAGCTGCCGCGAGGCAAACCCAGCCAATCTGATTCGCATCGTCGGTTACGACAACAGGCGCCAGACCCAGGGCCAGTCGATGGTGGTTTATCACGGGGCATAGTCTTCTCCCAGAAGACTTGCCGGTGGCTTGTCGCCAGGCAGGTCACCGGTCCCTTTTCCTGCTATGGGGTCTGCCAGTGAGCGCAATCAAGATCGCACCCTCGATCCTTTCGGCCGACTTCGCCCGCCTGGGCGATGAGGTTGCCGCTGTTGACGCCGCGGGCGCTGACTGGATCCACATCGATGTGATGGACGGACACTTCGTTCCCAATCTGACGCTGGGTCCGGACGTTATTCGTGCGATCCGGCCATACAGCAGCAAGGTTTTCGACGCGCACCTGATGATTGCGCCCTGCGATCCATTTATCGAGGCCTTTGCGCAGGCGGGAGTCGATATCATTACCGTTCATGCGGAGGCTGGACCGCACCTTGACCGGTCTCTTCAACTGATCCGGTCCTGTGGCAAGAAAGTCGGTGTTTCTCTCAATCCGGCGACTCCGGTCAGCGTTGCAGAGCACGTTTTGGACCGGCTGGATCTGGTCCTGGTGATGACGGTCAATCCGGGTTTCGGTGGGCAGTCCTTTCTGGAGTCGCAGCTCGACAAGATCCGCCGGCTGCGCGACGTGATCGGTCAACGGCCCATCGACCTTCAGGTTGACGGCGGTGTCAACACGAAGACTGCGGCAGCGGCCCGCGATGCCGGGGCCAACGTGCTGGTCGCCGGCTCGGCCGTTTTTGCCGGGACGACGCGGGCCGAATACGCCGCAAACATCGACGCGATCCGCAACGCCGCCCAGGGCGTGAAGACCGCTGCATGACGACTTTGCGGCAGGCTGTTGTCTGGGATCTCGACGGGACGCTTATCGATTCCGCAGCCGACATCGCGGCAGCCCTGAACGCTCTGCTGAGCGCCCATGACCTGCGGGGCCATGATGTTGCCCGTGTTAGGGGCATGATCGGTGGCGGAGTCGCAAAGCTTATTGAGCGAGGATTTGCCGCCGCCGGGGACCCGGTGTCGACGCTCTCGGCATCGGATCTTGCGCCCCGTTTCCTGGAGATCTATAGCGCGGCGCCAACCGTCAGGACAAAGCTGTTTCCGGCTGCCGCGGAAACCCTTCGGAGCCTGGACGAGGCCGGGTTTTGCCAAGCGATCTGTACCAACAAGCCAGAAGCCGTATCGTGCGCCATCCTTGCGCAGTTCGACATCCTCCGGTACTTCACTGCCGTGGTTGGCGGCGATACCACAGCAGCCAAGAAACCCGATCCACTGCCTCTCCGCCGAGCGCTCACCTTGCTCGGAGTCGGGCCGGAAGCCGCCGTGATGGTAGGGGATTCCGCTGTCGACGTTGCCATGGCACGCGCGCTTGGCATGCCGGTGGCTGCGGTGACCTTCGGCTACGGCGGGTGCGGGCCGGCCGATCTCGGCGCTGATGCCCTCGTCGATCACCTGGATCAGGTGCCGGGCGTCCTGAAAACGCTGGCCCCTGCGTCATTGCAGGTTCAATAGACGGTCGACCGGCGTGAAGTCATCGCTCAGGATCGGAACCTCCGCGGCGGCGACCTTGGCGTCGAGATCATGCGCCGGCCACCGCAAGTATTGCCGATCGGGGTCCGACAGCGACCATAGGCGATCGCTTGAGCTTGGTCTTTGCGCCGCCAGGATGACGAAGGTGATTCGCCCGGAGACCGCGGCTTGCTCGCGATCGACCCAGACCTCCACCACAGGGAAGACCTGCTGAAGGGTCGTGACCATCGAGAAAAGGGCCGTGAGCCGATCGCCCCGGTCGACAAGGTTCATCAGATAAATGCCGTCTGAGGACAAACGCCGTTCGACAAGCTGAGCAAATTCCCGCGTCATCAGGTGGGCCGGCACCGCAATGTCCTTGAAGGCATCACCGACGATGACGTCCAGACTTTCGGCGGGCTGGCGTGAAAGCGCAGCGCGGGCATCGTCATGGACAATGCGGAAGGCGCTTGTGTCCACCCAAAGAGACGAAGCTGCCGCGGCCGTGACCGCGGGGTCGATCTCGGCGACCGTTATCTCACCGGTCCATCCCGATGATGCCCAGGCACGGGGGAGCGTATAGGCGCCACCACCGATAAAGTAGGCTGAAGCGTCCGAGTTTTCACCGAGATAAGCACGGGCGAGAAGATCGATGATCTCGACGTAGGGGCTGACCAGCCCGCTTGGCTGGTCCCTCAGATTTATGCCATGGCCCAGATGATCGAGGACAAGCAGCCTGGCCTCAACCCCAAGATCCTCCGTCATGTCGACGACACGAATGCAGTAGTAGTCGCTCTCGACGTCGCAGGGCGAGGCAATGCGGGCGAGGCCGGCAATACCAGAGATGGCGGCAAGCAGCAGGGCCAGGGACGCGGCGATGGCACGAAGCGCCTTTGCGCCCAGCGAAAAGAACAGCACGGCAAGGGTCAGGTAAACGGCGGCGATTGCCAAGATGGTACCGGACGTGCCGATCCAGGATATGAACAGGAAACCGGCCAGCAGGGTTCCGGCAATGGCACCCAGAGCACTGAGAGCGAACATCAGGCCCAGCGTTCGGCCGGCACGATGCGGGGCTTGGTCGATGGCGACTTTCGACAGCACGGGCGAGGGCACGCCGGCGCAGAAACTGGGTAGAAAGAAAACGGCGAAGGTGAGCGCTGAGATCTGCGCGACCCTGTCCATCGGTAGCGACAGGACAGGCCCGGAAAGCAGCCGCACCAACCAAAGACTTGCCGTTGTGCTCGCGGCACCCAGGGTCATGGTCGCGGCGAGCCAGAGATAGGCTCTTGCAGTGTTCCGCTCGGCGACCCAGCCGCCGAACCAGTGACCGGCGGAGAATCCGGCCAGCACCACGGCGATGATGGCCGTCCAGGTATAGAGGGACATGCCCAGGTAAGGGGCCATCATCCGCCCGGCGGTGATCTCAACGATGAGCCCGCAGGCGGATACGGCAAAGATCGCAAAAGCATTTGCCGCACGTAGCGGGTCTGGACGACGGCCTAGCAAGTTGGATCGGCCGCAGTTCGCTTTGCGCCGCCGGACGAAACTGAGGCACGCAATAGAGCAAAGACGGAAAGCTGTACGCGCATGTGGATCATTCTCTGCAAAGCTGTCCGACGACAATTCAGCCGCTCAATTTGCCGGCGAGGCCTTGGCCCGCCGACATGCAGGCCGTTTTGGCAAACCGCAGGGTCTTCCGACAATATTGAGCTAACGACAACGGCATCGTATACGAGATTTGGAATATATTAAATCGTTATCGTTAGCGCATCCGGGTCCGTGGCCGGGTCTATGGTCTGATGTAGGGGCGTTGAGACACTAAGTCGGTAGCCGAGGTGGGCAGAGGTCGCTACGGTCTCCCGATGATCCCGATTCCCTTCAAGCGTCATCGTTTTTCGCCGGCGATCATTCAATACGCAGCCTGCCTCTACACCCGGTTCACCCTGTCATTTCGTGATGTCGAGGACCTGCCGAGCGAACGTGGCATCGATGTATCGAACGAAACGGTGCGGCGCTGGTTCCTGAAATTCGGGTGATTGGTTGCCGTCACTCTTCGCAGCAGTAGTCTGCGCGCTGAGGTGCTGGACTTTCTGATGCAGCCACGGCGCTGCGCTAAATCGGCGAGACGGTTGATCCGGAAGTTGCTGAAGGAGCAGGGCTTCGCGCTGAAGCGGATCACCACGGACAAGCTAGAATCCTACGCCGTCGCCATCCGTAAAGAACGGCTGTCGGCGGTTCACGACCAGGGCCTGCGCGCGAACAATCGGGCGGAGAAGTCGCATCAGCCGGTCCGGCGATCCAACCAGCTCATTCCTGTGACAGTGTCTGCTTGATCAAGCCGTTGGTTACGCCGAAGTAGCTCCCAGTTCATCTTCTATGTGAACGGCAATGATATCTTCGAACGAACGCTCTGCCCTGAAACCAAGGTCGGTGGCACGATCGGCGGTGAAGTCTTGGGGCCATGCGGCAATGATGGCCGCGATATCCGGGTTGGGTTCTCGTCTTATCAGCGCAATGGCATCGTTGCCGGCTACGGTTCGCAGTGCTTCTACCTGCTCGGCGACGGTCGCCGACAGTCCCGGCATGTTGAGCGTTCGCCGATGCCCCAAACGGGAGCTGTCCATCGTGCCGGCGTGAAGCAGGAACCGGACAGCGGCGCGCGGACTGGCATGCCAATGACGCACAGTATCTTCAACGGGCAGGGTCGCTGGCTGACCGACAAGCGGTTCACGCAGAATGCTTGAAAAGAAGCCTGAGGCGGCTTTGTTGGGCAGGCCGGGACGGATGCAGATTGTGGGCAATCTAAGGCCAACACCGTCCATGAATCCACGCCGGGTATAGTCTTCAAGTAGTAGTTCGCCGATGGCCTTTTGTGTGCCGTAGCTGGTTTGCGGCGTGCGGAAGAACGTATCGGAGATCGTATCGGGATAGGGGCCGCCGAACACGGCAATCGAAGAGGTGAAGACGACACGCGGCCGATAGTCTGCTGCATTGCCGTTTCTATCCCTTTCGCGGCGGATCGCTTCGAACAGATGGCGCGTGCCATCGAGGTTGATGGCGTAGCCTTTCTCGAAATCGTTTTCGGCCTCGCCGGACACGATGGCGGCCAGATGAAAGATGATGTCGGGTCGTCTTTTCGTCAGGAGGGGCGCGGTGTCTGTGTGAGATAGATCGAATGCAAGGCTTTCGATCGGGAATGCTGGGTTCTCTGGCGTCTCGGCAACTGCGATGTCCACCAGTGTCAGTCGCGTTACGCTCTGGCCGTTGCATTGCCTTGTTTTTGCAATGACGGAGGCGAGTTTCTTTCCAAGCATTCCAACCGCGCCGATGATCATGACGTGCATGGCGATACACTTTCCTGGTCTGATGGGCCCTGGTCTGAAAGAGGGTCGGGCCCGGCTTAGGTGACTGGTTTCCTTGCCGCCTTGCTGACGATCTGGAAACCCCAAATCAATCCGAACAATGCGAACCCGATCAGGTCGGTTAGGTCTCCGCCGACAAGCAGACATACGGCGGAAACCGCCAGTAGCAGGCGCAGCGCCGGATTGGCGGAACGTGTCAGAAATCCCTGTGCTGCGGCGGCAAGGGCGATGATCCCGACGGAGGCTGTCACAATACCCTGAGCGATCTCCGGCCAGCTGCCTTCCAGCAACAGAGCAGGGGTGGCGATAAAGATGAAGGGGACCAAATAGACAGCGACGCCGAGGCGCATGGCGGTGAAGCCGACAGCTTGCAAATTCTTGTCACCGGCAATACTGCCAGCCGCATAGGCCGCCACTGCGATGGGCGGCGTGATGGCAGAGACGATTGCGTAATAGAAGACGAACAAATGGGCGGACAAGGGTGAGATACCAAGCTTGATCAGCGCAGGCGCCGCGAAGATCGCCACGATGATATAGGCAGCCGCCGTGGGCAGACCCATGCCCAGAATGATGCAGCTCAACATGACCAGTATCAGCGTGATCGTGAGGTCGCCGCCGGTGACGCTGAGCAGCAGCGCGGTAAACCGCAGGCCCAGACCGGTAAGTTCGATGGTGCTGATGATCATCGCCGCAACGAAGAGCGACATGGCGATGGGCACGATGATGCGTCCGCCGGTTTCAAAGGCATTGAGAACGCCGGCAACGGTCATGCGTGTGGCCGGAAAAACCTGGGCCAGTACCAGGGTGGAGATAATACCCCAGTAGGCGGCGTTGTAGGGTGAACGGCCGTCTATCAGAAGATAGACGATGACAACCAGCGGCAGGCCGAGGTGAACGTATTTGAAGAAATCCGCCTTGGCGCCGGCGATTATATCGTCACTCATTGCCGGGATCTGATTCTTCGAGGCTTCGAAGTGCACCATCATGTAGACGGCGAAGAGGTAGAGGAAAGCGGGTATCGCGGCGGCCTTGACCACCTCGAAATAGGCCACCCCGGTGAAGTCGGCGATCAGGAAGGCCGCCGAACCCATGATCGGTGGGACCAATTGCCCGCTTGACGAAGCGATGGCCTCGATCGCCGCCGCGAAGCGCGGTCTAAATCCGGTGCGGATCATCAAGGGTATGGTGAAGCTGCCGGTCGCGTAGACGTTGGCCACGGCGGAGCCGGATATGGACCCGAAGAGTCCACTGGCGAACACCGCTACCTTGCCCGATCCGCCCTTCAGGCGCCCCGCGAGCAAGGCGGAAACATTCATGAAGAACTTGCCGCCCTGGGCGCAGTCCAGGATCGCACCGAAGAGAACAAACATCAGCACGTAGGTAGCGGACAATCCGGTCAGGGAGCCATAGAGACCCGCCGTCGTCATGAAGGTGTGGTCGATCAGGCGCTCCGGCCCGATCGCGGGCTGGTTCATGACCGAGGGAAAATAGGGTCCGAACAGCGCGTGCCCGACGAAAAAAAGCAACATCAGTGTCAAGGTCAGACCCAGCGCCCGCCGACAGGCTTCGGCCGCAAGGACGATGGCGATCAGACCGACAACCCAGTCGAGGGTGGTGAGCGGTTCGACATAGGGGTAACGCGTGGAGACCCGCTCATAGTCGAGGAACATAAAGACAGCCGGGGCGAACGCGAGAGCGCTCAACAGATAATCGTACCAGGGCACCCGGTCTTGGGTGGCGCTTTTCAACACGCCATAAGCGATAAAGGCGAGCGAAGTGTACATGGCCACGTGGAGCGAGCGGAACATCAGAACCTGCGGCTGTCCGAACTGCACCGTGTAGAGGTGATAGAAGATCACAATCAGGGTGAGATAGCGCAGAACCTGGTAATGGGCGCCGGAAAGCTTTCGCTGCCCGCTAACTTCTACTGCCATTCAGCTGCCCAATCGTCGGTTCGCGGCGCGGGTATGGAAAGCGAAAGAAGGGCGCCCGTTTTCTTGACGCCCTTCTCGCAAGTATCAGAAGGCTACTGCAGTACCCCCATCTCGCGGTAATAGCGGGCGGCCCCTGGGTGCAGCGGGATCGTCAGCCCCGTTGCGGCTTTTTCGATGTCCAGTGCCTTGAAGGCACTGTGCCCGGTGACCAGGTCGTCCTTCTTCTCGAACAGCAGTTTCGTCATCTGGTAGACGACCTCTTCGTCGGTGTCGGCACGGGTGATGAAGAGCGGCGTCTGATAGGTCGTGGCAATATCTTCCGTCTGTCCTTTGTAGGTGCCGGCTCTGATAACGCCAGGCACGTAGCCGTACTGCTCTTCCATGATTTTGATCGCCTGCGGTTCCTGCGGCAGCAGCAGGATGTCTTCCTTGGCGGCGAATTCTGCGAAGAGAGGGGCGCCGGGCAGGTCGTCGTTGATGAAGGCGTCGATCTGTTTGTCGTTCACCCGGTCCATGGCTTCGCGATAGGGGGAGTAGGTGATCGACCCGCCCCATTCCTTGATGTTGTCGTAGGACACGCCATGAGCGGCCAGTACGCGGCCTGCCGCCAGTTCTCCACCGCCGCCGCGCGGGCCGGTATCAACCTTCAACGGCATTTTTCCATCGGCAATGGCGCGAATGCTTTCCACCCCGAGCTTTCTGTCCACATAGATGTGGATGTAGGCGGAGAGTCCGGTGTTGGCGATAGCCCGCACATTATCGATCTTGGACTTGTAGGGCGCATCCCCCCTGGCAGCGGCAAAGAGGTTCGTGGAATAGGACATGCCGAACTGTGACTGGCCGGAGCCGACGGAAATCGGATTGGCGACGCTGCCGCCCGGGACGGTCGTATAGGTCAAATCGGGAATGTTGTTGCGATAGGTCTCGAACATCGTGGTGACGATCGCAAACCAGCTGCCGCTGATCGACCCGGCGGAGACGGTATAGGCCTTCTCCTCGGCCCGGGCGTCATAAGCCGCAAACGGCATCGCACCCAGTACCGCGACCGTCGTCATAACAACGGCAGCCTGTTTCATTTTCAGCATCGTGGATTTCATATTTTTTCCTCCCTTGCGCCAGCTGCGCGAACTGTTTGCCAGTTCCTGCTAGTTTCAACTCATCATACAAGTTGAAAAACTCATGCCTGTCAAGTAAGGGGGCAGCTCGAAGGCCGGAGCGCGCAGAACAGCGACGAAGGCTTTGAAAACAAAGCTTTTCTGATTCAGGTCAAGGGGCCTGATGGATCTGTGTAGGTGCCGCCGCGACGTAAGTCGAAAACGCTCTATTGGTCGGGAGAGGACAGATGAGTGCGATGGTAGAGCACGTTTGCCCGGGTCAGATGGTCATGCATCGCCTTGGCGGCGCGCCCAGGGTCGCGGGCTTCGATGGCATTCAGTATCTCGTTGTGTTCATCGAGTGTGAGCTGTTCACGGCCGGGCAGCAGCACCACATCGATATGGAAATCGGCAAGCCAGCTGAACATGGCTTCGCTCAGCGCGGTGTAAATCGGGTTACCGCTGATGGCTGCGATGGAGCGGTGAAACTCCCGGTCATGGATCAGAAACTGACTCATGTTATCGCGCGCTTCATCCTGAAGTTTCAATATGTTACGTAGTCTCTGAAGATCCGATTCCGTGCGCCGCCGGGCGGCCCGTTCCGCAGACGCCTTCTCGAATGCAAAGCGTGCGTCCTTCAAATGTTCCAGGTCGGCCGAAGAGGTTGCCAGCAAATGGCGCATGGTTTCGCCGATCTGTTCGACCATGCGTCCCAGGGAGGGCTCGGCCACTTTTGCGCGCCCGCCGTGGCGGATCTCCACAAGTCCCATAACCTGCAGGCTCTGCATTGCTTCACGGACAGCCGGTCTGCCCACGTTGAACATTTCCATCAGTTCGCGCTCGGACGGCAAGGGGTCGCCGGGTCCGAACGTTTCGCTCTCCAGCATGGCGAGAAGGCGTTTGCGAACCCCATGGGCAATATTCTGCTTGGTGGCTTTGGGTTTGAGACTTGTCATACCAGTATAATGGCTTTCTCTAATATGGATTTCAAGCGATCCGCTTCAGCGAGGCGCGTAGATGACACACAAGCTGGTCGGAACCTGCTCTGGCTCTCCTTAGGTGTTTAGTCCCGGCATTTGATGGATCGGGTTGAGGATGAATCGTTCTGGATCGGTTGTCCAGATTTTGCAGATATATTCGTAGGGTGTGAGGCCCCTAAGGGTCTTCAGGCGTCGAGCATAGTTGTATGCGGCGATGAAGTCGTCGAGGTGGCTACGCAAACTGTCGTGGCTGTCATAATGGTATCGCTTGACGGTGGCGTCTTTGATGGTCCGGTTCATCCTTTCGACCTGTCCGTTCGTCCAGGGATGGTTCGGCTTGGTCAGGCGGTGCTCGATTTCATGCCGGGCGCAGATCCGATCGAAGGGATGCCCGCGCAGCATCGCGGTTGGTCCCTTTCGGTTCTTCGGCAGGTCGGCGAACTGGATACCATTGTCCGTCAATACGGTGTGGATTGTGTAAGGCACGGCATCGACCAAAGCATCAAGGAATGCGCTGGCCGTTTTCGTGTTGGCCCGCTCGACAAGTTGAGCAAAGGCGAACTTGGACGTCCGGTCGATCGCCACGAATAGGTACAGTTTGCCTTCCTCCGTCCGAACTTCGGCAATGTCGATATGGAAGTAGCCGATCAGGTAGACCTTGAACTTCTTTTTATCAGGCTTATCGCCGGAGACATCAGGCAGCCGGGAGATGCCGTGGCGCTGAAGACAGCGGTGCAGAGACGATCTCGTGAGATGGGGGATCGTGGCCTGTAAGGCGTATAAGCAGTCGTCGAGGGGCAGCCGTGAAGAACGGCTGTCTGCGGTTCACGACCAGGGACTGCGCGCGAACAATCGGACGGAGAACTCGCATCAGCCGGTTCAGCGACGCGAGCGAGAACAACAAAGCTTCAAATCGCCGGGATCAGCCCAATTCCCCGGGCGTTGGACGGCCCAATGCTCGTTTTCAGAAGACCCTCAACTTTCGTCCGTCTGGCCGGCTGTCTTTGCGGCCTGCAAATTGACTGCAGCCTAGGTTTCAAACACGTGAAAACAGTGAAGCACGGTCTCGCTTGAAACGTTGACGTTGCGTTCGGCCACCAGCTCTTCCCATCGCCAAACGGGATCAAGACTTGCGACGAGTGGGAATCTTCCTCCCTGCAAGCCCAAGACTCTGCTCACCAAGCGCTGATATCAGGTATAGGCTTCGCGTTATGCGTATTCGACGCCTGCGCCATATGGTAGGTAGCAAAGGCCAGTCGTGAATCGTTGCCTGTCGACCACCGCAAATAACCTCGGGGCGATGTGTGTCAGTTTCCGAACTAATCAACCTCACCGCACGCGACATGCTCGCAGCATACGCAAGCAAAGACCTGTCGCCCGTTGAGGTGACAGAGGCCATGCTGTCGCGCATCGAACGCGTCAACCCAATCATCAATGCTTTCCATTACGTCCAGGCCGATACGGCGCTGGACGCCGCGCGCGCCTCAGAGTCGCGCTGGGCAAACGGCAAACCTCAAGGCTTGCTGGATGGTGTCCCGACGGCAATCAAAGATGTTTTGATGATGAAAGGCCTGCCCATCTATCGTGGATCGGCGGCAAACAATGCCGAAGAGCTGGGGCCAGCAGAGTCAAACGCCCCTTGTGTCGAGCGCCTGATCGAGCATGGTGCGATCATCCTGGGTAAGACGACGATGTGCGATCACGGCATGCTGGCGTCCGGTTACAGTTCCCAGTTCGGCACGACCCGGAATCCGTGGAACACATCCAGGAACTGCGGCGGATCGAGTTCGGGATCGGCGGCAGCCGTTGCCGCGGGCATCGGCCCCGTCACCATTGGCACCGACATTGTCGGATCGATTCGCAATCCGGCATCTTTCTGCGGGTTGACGGGCCACAAGCCAAGCTATGGGCGTGTGCCCTGTTATCCTCAGACGAGCCCTTCGGTCTGTGCGGGCCCCATCGCCCGCGATGTCACCGATGCCGCGCTTCTGCTGAACGTTTTGTGTTTGCCCGATGCGCGGGATGTATCCGCTCTTAAGTACGAAGACGTAGACTACACCGCCAAGCTCGACGGATCGCTGCGCGGCCTGCGTATCGGCGTTCTCGGCGGATTGGGTTTTGGCGCGCCGTTACAGAATGCGGTGCGCGAACGTTTTTCTGCAGCGGTAGACGTATTCGCAGCGGCCGGCGCGGAGTTGGTCGAACTGACGCCGCCGTTTGACGCCAATGACGCTGACTGTGCGGAGCGGTTTTATCAGGTCCGCAGCCTGGCGGAGCTTGAGCAGTTGCCACCCGGCATCCAGGCCCGAAGCCCGGTTATCAATGCATGGACCGAAGCCGCGCGAAGCTATACGGCTGCCATGCACTATGAGGACTATCTCGGCACCCAGGCGCTGAGACAACGGTTGCTGGAAGTCATCAATGGCTTCGATTTTCTGATTCTACCGACAATGCCGGTCCTGCCTTATGCCGCGGACAATCCTGGTCTCGATGATGGCGATACGTTTGCACCCTGGTCGAATACCTTTCCGTTCAATCTGACGCAACAACCCGCCATCTCGGTTCCCTGCGGCTGGGTGGAGAACAACCTGCCGGTTGGGCTTCAGATTGTCGGGCAGCGCTATGACGATGTTGGCGTGCTCTGCGCGGCCCGGTCTTTCGAGATCGCATCAGGTCTTCCGATCCGCCCGATCCCCGAAGAACTGGACCTGAGCTGACCGGACGGCGTGAAAGCCGAATGAAGCAAACGTCGGGACCGCAGGGCCGGCTTGCGTTTAACTGAAAGCGCCCTTGCGGCGGGGTGACGCGCTCAGGTCGCGGGTGGCTTCCTGGCGTCCCGCATCCTTCAGTCTTTTCACAAGGCCCCTGACCGCCATGGTGTTGTCGCGCGGCGCCACGAAAACCGCATCCTCCGTCGAAATGACCACCATGTCCTCAAGACCGATGGCGGCGATCAGGCGCCCGTCCTCGCTGCGCAGATAGCTGCCTTCCACGTCCTGGGTCATGCAGTTGCCGAGAAAGGCATTTCCGGCGGCGTCCTTCTCGGTGATTTCCCAGAGGGCGTTCCAGGCGCCGACGTCGCTCCAGCCCATATCGCAGGGAATGACCACTGTGTGTTCCGAGCGTTCCATGACCGCGTAGTCGATGGACTCGGACGGGCAGGCGGCGAAGGCCGCGGGGTCCAGGTGCAGGAAATCCCGGTCTTGCGAAGCGCCGTCCAGGGCCTTGTGACAGGCTGCCAGGATGTCCGGGCGCTGGCGTTCCAGTTCCTCCAGGTAACGCCGGGCCGAGAAAACGAAAATGCCGCTGTTCCAATAATGATCGCCCGCCGCCAGATAGGCTTCAGCCGCTGCCAGGTCCGGCTTTTCGACAAAGGCCGCCACCCGGTAGGCACCGTCGATGGCCGGCAGGGTCTTGCCGGGCCGGATGTAGCCATAACCTGTCTCGGGGCGCGAGGGGCTGATGCCGAAGGTCGTGAGAGCGCCGGCCAGCGCTGCGGCGTGAGCCTTCTCCATGGCGGCGGCGAAAGCGGCCTTGTCCTGGACCACGTGATCGGAGGGGATCAGCGCCATCAGCGCCTCCGGATCTTCCGCGCTGAGGAACAGGGCCGCCACGGCGGCAGCCGGCGCGGTATTGCGGCCGGCCGGCTCCAGGACGATGCGCCGCGCCGCTGCGCCCATCTGCTGAAGCTGCTCGGCGACGAGGAAGCGGTGGGTGTCGTTGGCGATGACCATCGGCGCGGCGCAGAGGGGCACCGCCGCAACCCGCGCCGCGGTTTCCTGCAGCATCGTCCGCTCGGTGGCGAGCGAGAGCAGTTGTTTGGGGCGCTGCGCGCGCGACAGCGGCCAAAGCCGCTCGCCGGAACCACCGGACAGAATGACAGGATGAATCCGGGGCGCGATAGTGCAATCTCCTGCCGTTGGACGCCGGCGGCCGTCACGGACGCGGGGTCGCTCTCAGAGGGTCGGATTAGAGTGTTTCTGACGGCGCAGAATGGGTGACATTGACGTGTCAAATGGTGCGGCTCCGCAGGCCCGCCCGCGCGCCGCCAAGGAGCGCCACACAACCCGATCGCGCCTTAGCCGTGGCGGGCGTAGGCGGCCTCGGTAATGGCGCCCATATTGGCCCAGCTGCGGGTCCGCGCCTCTGAGATATTGAAAGCGCCCATGGCCGCCAGGTCGGCTTTACGGATTGCGCTGAGCGCGGCGGGAAGCCGGCCCGGATCGAAGTAGACGGCCCCTGCATCGCCGGGGACGTCATAGACCCTGGCGGTCTCCGGCAGGACCAGAGGTTTTGCATAGGACATCGCCAGCAACGCGGCGCCCGAGGTCAGGGTCTGGGCGTAGGGCAGGACCACGGCATCGGCGAGCGCCAGGAAGACCGGCAGTTCCTCATCCGGAATATAGCCTTCGCGAAATATGATCCGCGGATCCTGCGCCGCCTCGGCGTTCAACCAGTCGCGCAGGTCCGGCGCGATCACCGAGCCCGCGATCACCAGCTTTGCGTCGCTGTCGGGAATCGAGCGAAAGGCGGTGACCAGGTCGTCGATCCCTTTGTATTTTCTGATGATGCCGACGAAGAGGTAGACGAAATCCCGGTTGCCGAGCCCCCGGTCGCTGATTCCCAGGGTCTTGCGCAGCCGCGCGATTTCTCCGGGGCCGGATACGGGGTATCGTCCGACATAGCTGGCATGGGGAACGACCGTTGTCTTGTCGGCAAGGCGGGTGTTGTATTCATGCTCCAGCAGAGGCAGCGCCCCGTTGCTGTGCACGAAGCAGGCAGTGGCCTGCCGGGCCAGGCCGCGGCGGATACGCTTTTCCCAAAGGCTGTCTTCGGACTCATGGGACACGAGGTTGTGGACGGTCCAGAAAACCTTCACACCCAGCAGCCGGCAGAGCCTGACGTCGAGAAGCAGGATAAGCAGTTTGACCCAGCGCTTCACCGGGTTGGCGGACCAGAAATGCGATTCGATCCAGGGGGTGATCCAATGGAGGTGAACGAGGCCCACGTCGCGCCGGGCCAAAAGCAGGCGAAACAAAGCCAGACGCGCCTTTGGATAGTCCGCGAAGTCGACCGCGTAACCCTGCTCGGCGACCGCTTGCGCCAGCATGGTCTGGTAGGGATTGCTTTGCCGCCAGTCGGGCAGGAACAAGACTTTGCGTTTGTTGCGCGCCATGGCGGCAGGATCCACTGGTTTGAGATGAGCTGTCTTTGACCGGGGCGATTCTAGGACGGCGGCAGCAGAACCCGGTTGCCATGGATCTCGCGATCGATCCGGTATCCCAGGCTGAGGATATTGGGCGAGAGCCAGGTCTCTTCCGGGACGGTTTCCAGGATCAGGATGGGCCGGCATCGGGCAATCGTTTCAAGGGCGCCTGAGAGTGCCTGTTGCTCGAATCCCTCGACATCCAGTTGGATCACCGAGACCGGCCTGTTGGATGGAATGACATCGTCCAAAGCGGCGATATGCACCTCTGCAGTCAGACTCTCGGGAAGGTTCGGTGTCTGCCAAAGCAGTTGACTGCCGCCGCCCAAAGCACGGCCGTCGAGATCCTTTACCTGCATCACCGCCTTGTCTTCCCCGGCGCCCAGCCCGCTGTTTTTGAGATGAACGTTCCGCAGGCTGTTGATGGCGCAGGTGATGCTCGCGCATCTGAAACTTTCCGGATTGGGCTCGAAGGCCCAGATCTTCGCCTGCGGGTCGCAGGCGCGCGACAGGGCGGGCAGGAAGTCGCCAAAGTACGTGCCGGCGTGGACGATATCGCCGCTGCCGCAGTTGGCTGCCAGGAACGCGATCGTCTCGGGCTCGTACACCGAGCCTTCCAGGATTCTCCGCGCCGCCGGACGATGCCGGGAAGACAGGGGAACGCAGAAGCCGCCGCTCGGGGTGTAGGCGATACAGCAACCCAGGATCTCAGCGGCACTGTTCTGCGGCGCGTCGAAACGCGGCGGGCTTTGTTCGCGTTGACGGGCCCGATGATGGGAAATGCGGCTGACGACCTGCCTGGGCAGGACGGCCTTCGCCAGTTTCTTTACAGACTGCTGCACCATCCGTCGTCATCCCGTTTCTGGGAGGCCAGGACAGCCCCCTGTTCGCAAAAGTTGTTAGGATATGGTGTTGCAACCCTGCCGCGTCTGTCGTCGGCCGACAAGAGGCAACGATGGGATTGGCGCGGCTGCCGGGATGGTCCGAAGCGCTGGCGATCATCCGTAGCCGAGTTCGTTTGCGATCTTGCCGGTGCCGTGACGCAGCATGGCCCGCTCGATGCCGCCCAGCCGACTGCCCGGATCGTCTTTCCAGCCTCTGATCTTCGACATCTCCTGAAGGCTCGGAACCGTCCAGCCCAGGTAGTCGCTCAGCTTCGACAGTATCTGTTCGTCGCCAAGCGATTCGTAATGCAGCAGCAGACCGATATCCTGCTTCTGCATCTCCAGGAAGTCGCGGCAGAGGCGGCGCCACTGGGCACCGAAGCCAAAGGGCGTGGCCACCATCTTGCCGGGCCACTCGGCAAACCAGGTCAGCTTGCTGCGGTAGGATTTGTAGGCATCCAGGGGGTTGCGAACCAGGAAGATGAACTTGGCCTTGGGATAGAGCCAATGCAGATAGCGCACATGATCCGCGCCGAAGCGAACTTCCTTCAGGCCCCACTGACGCAGGTCAAGGGCCTGCGCCGGGCCCGCGAAGAGGGCCTCCATGTAGGCGAGATGCGCAGCGCGAAAGGCCTGGGCCGGCGGATAGAGGTTGGCGACCCATTGATTGGAAAGATCGGATTCGCGGGCCTCGAAAAAATAGCCGGCCGGCGGCCAGTCCGATGAGAACGGCCGTAGCTGGTCGGCAAGGGTCTGAATGGGCGCGGCGATGTCATAGGGTTCTCCCCAGATGACGATGGCCGGATTGTTCGCCATGACCATGCGCTGCAGAAGCGTCGAGCCTGAGCGCCAGCCGGCGGAGAGAATGAAAATCGGCGAATCGCAAAAAGGAACATCAGGCGCTTGCGGCGCCGAAGTGCCGTTGAAGCGCGAGTCGAAGGCCGCGAGCTGGCCTTCGAGCTTTGCCGCATAGGTCTGGGCAGAGCGTGAGCTCTGACGGCTGCGATGGGGACCGAACAGCAGGCGTGCGATCTGCTTCATTATGACAGTCTCTTCTCGCCCCAGAATCGTCGCCACACAGCCATGCCCTCAAGCCAGACCAGGTGCCTGGTCGCCGCGGCGCCGACGACCCAAAGCAGCGCGCTGCTGCCGATCACGATCAGCAACTCCAAAAGGCTCATCGTATCCTGATCCCTGAAGTGATAGACCGCTGCCGGTACGGACACGATGGCGGCGACAAGCGCCGATCGAAGATAGATCGCCCCGAAACGCAGCGGCCGGAAATCGATGGAGCCCTTGATCGCGAGGAAGGTGACGACGATGAAAAAGCCGGCTGCCAGCACGCGGGAAATGGCAAAGGCCTCAAGGCCAAGGGACGCGCTGTAGGCTGCGGTGGAGAGGGAGAACGCCGCCGTCAGGCTGCGCACGCCCAGCACGCGGCCGACCTTTCCGTGCGGTACCAGAATCTGTTCGGGTTGCGGCAGGGTGGCGACGAGGCCCTGGGCGAGAAGGATCCACGCAAAGATCTCGCCCGCCGGGCGCCAGTTCTGGCCGAACACGAGGGTGATGAAGGGAACGGCGATCAGGCTCAGCGCCAGAAAGACGGGCCAGACCAGCACGGTGTTGAGTGCCACCAGTTTTTCGACGCCGGGGCCGATTGACTGTCCATCGCGAATTCTTTTCATCCAGGCCGGGGTCAGCACGCGGCCGACCGGCCCGAAAATGCCCTGCCGGTAAAGGGCGGGGACCTGGGTCGCGCGGGTAAACTGCGCCACCAGGGCCGGGCCGGTAAAACCGCCGAGGATGAACTTCGTTCCCTGCGCGTTCATCGTGCCGATCAAGGTGGCCAGTGAAAGGAGGCCGCCGAACTTGGTGATGTCGCGCCAGTAGACGAACGACGGAAGCATCAGGGCGTGTCGCGGCAGGACCAGCATGGGCAGGACGGCGGAGAGGGTGCTGGAAAGCAGCATGCCCCAGGCCAGCGCCATGTAGCTGAAGCCTGCGTAGGCGAGCGATACGCTGACCAGAGCACCCCCGATGCTCGCTGCGAGGCCCATGTTGTGCAATGCCTGGAAGCGCATCTCGCGTGTCAGCAGGGCAGCGGCGGGCGCGCCGAAGGGCGCGATGATGAAGTTGATCGACAGCAGCGTCATCACCTCGGCGATTCCGGGCCGCTCGTAAAGCGCCGCGATCCAGTGCCGGCCAAGAAACAGCATCAAGCCCAGGGTCCAGGAGATGACCAGCATGACCCCGAAGGCCGAGCGGATCTTGTCGCTGTTCAGGTCCGCTTCCCTGAGCAGGTAGTTGCCCACGCCGAAGGTGCGCAGCGACGTCAGCACCGCCGCCGCCGACATCGCCAGGACGAAGATACCCATTTCGTCGGGGGTGAGGAGGCGGGCGATAATGACCGAAGCGGCGAACTGCAGACCGTATTGAAAGGTCTGTTCGCTGAAGGTCCAGGCGATTGATTTCCGGATCGTCAAACCGCCGCCTCCGTTATTCCGCGCGAATGAATGCCCGGATGAATGCAAGGACAAAATTGAGACATCTGCCGGGTCATGCGTCGCTCAAGATTGTCACTTCGCGTGACCGCCGGCTGTGGTGTAGTGACATACTATCGTAGCCGCTTCTCCTGGGTCCGGACTTCATGATTCTTGGTTCCGGTTCGACCGATTCGTGACATGGACAGCGTCCACATTCTGTAATCCCGGTGAAACACCTCATCAGACTATTTCCACTCATCATCGATCTCCGGGCCTGCGGCCTGAGCGGTATCCGCACTTTCGAGGCGGCCCATAATTCTGTGTCCCGTAACGGCAAGAATGTGCGGTGGGGGTTGCGCCTCATCCGCCGGGCGGCCCGACGGGTGGGTGGATGCTTCGTACACGGCCAGACGCGGCCCGGATTGTTAGAGCGCAAATATGTGCTTCCGCCAGCGATGAAAACGCGTGTCTTTCCCCACGCGCACTATGTCGGACAATACCTTGGGACCAAGCCTGCTGCTGTGACATTGATGCGCTATGAGCGCCCGCCTCCGGGTGGCGGTTTCGCGCCTCTTTTCCCGAGGAAAATCAGAAAAATACCCTTAAATCCAGGGCGTTGCGGTGCCCCCCTGGAAAGCGTGACCGGGTGGGTCCGAGGGCCGCGAGGCGCGCCGGCGACCCACCAAAGCGCGGCTCCTGTTTTCTCCTGCAACGGATAGCTCCATGATCTCTCATCACCACAAGTGCGTTTTCGTTCACATCCCCAAGAATGCCGGGCAGAGCATCGAGCATGTCTTCTTGGAGTTGCTGGGGCTGACCTATGAGACAAGGGCGCCGCTGTTGATGCGGCCCAACGACAAGCCGGAACTGGGGCCGCCCCGGCTTGCCCACCTCAAGTGGCACGAATACGTCGGCTGCAAATACATGACCCAGGAACAGTTCGACAGCTACTTCAAGTTCGCCATCGTGCGAAACCCCTGGGACCGGGCGGTGTCGATCTACAAGTATTCCGGGCACCACAAAAAGTGCAGCTTCCGGGACTTCGTGCACAACCATCTGCCGGGTTCGATGTGGCAGGACAGGCACTGGTTCGTCGGCCCGCAGACGGACTTCATCTGCGATCGCGACGGCAAGCTTGCGGTCGATTTTCTGGGCCGTTTCGAGAACCTGAAAAGCGACTTCAAAAAAATCTGCGCGCATGTCGGGCTGCCGCCCATCGACGTCCCGCGCGTGAACGTTTCGCAGACCCGGCCCGCCGCATCGCAGGACCAGCCGGAAGGCACCGCGCTTTCCAAGCTGAAGCGCTTCTGGCGCCGGCCCGGGAATCAGGTGTTCCCGACCTTCAAGAATTTCCGGGAATACTACGACGCCGAAACCCGTGACCTGGTGGCCCGGCTCTATCGCCCGGATATCGATCGTTTCGGTTATCGGTTCGAGGCTGCCTGAGCGCCGCCCCGGCGGCTGTAGCCGCGAAGAGCTGTCGGGGAGGCGGGCCCGCTTTCAGGGTCTGTAGCGCAGCAGGTTCTGCAGCCGCCAGGGCAGCCACTGCTTGGCGTCGTGAATGCCCTGGCGCGCCGCTGCGATACCCGCGCCGCTGTAGCGGTGCGGCAAGTGATAGCCCAGCTCTGTCGACAGTCCCTGGGTCAGGTGGTCGAAACGTTCGTAGGCGGAAGCGGGCCAGTGGGCGGCGCGCGCCAGCGGATCGAAGTCCGCGCTCTTGGCGACGGGTTTCCAGTGGACATTCTTCTCCGCGGCCTTCTGCTCGGAGCTTCCATAGACCGGGAAGTCCGCCAGCTTGTCGAAGTCGAAGCCTGCCGGATCAAGCGCCAGCTTGCCGAAGACCCGCTGCAGCACCGCCTTGGTGTTGGTCACCAGGTCCTCGTAGCGCACCAGGGTGAGCGGGGGCTGCCCTTGCGCCTCACGCCGCTGCGAGACCGCCAGCACGGCCGCGACGGCGTTGCCCCAGCGGCGGCTGGCGGTCTCAAAGTCCCAGTCGAAGGAGCGCATGCCCGACTCGACCACTGCTGGCCCCTGGCGCACCACGATGAGCAGTTCGAGTTGCGGCATGAAGCGGTCGACCAGCTCGAGCCCGATGACGAAGGGGGTTTTGAAGACCGGGCGCTTGCCGGGCATCTTGGCGTCGGAGCGCAGGAACGACACCAAGCCGTCACCCAGATGGCGGCGAAGGTCGTCCAGCCGGTCGTGAGAGGGCCAGTGCGGTTGCCAGCTCTCGGCGACGCTTTCTATATAGGCCTGCATCTGCGGCAGCCCGCGCACCAGACAGTCCTCGTAGAGCGTCGCCCCTGGTGTGCAGTCGTTGTGCAGGCCCAGCAGGCGGCCCAGCAGGTTGGTGCCGGTGCGCGGCATCAGCCCCAGCACCAGGATCGGTAACCGCTCCGTCGCCTCAGTCATATCGCGCCCAGTCCCAGCTGTTCACTCAAAGCGGCCCCTCGCTTTCGGGGGCACTTTCCCCAGCACCCCGGAGGCTGGCAAGGGACAACGATTGGACCCTACACGGCACTCCTGCCTGTTCAGGTCTCTATCTGTGCATTTTCTGTGCGGTGCTTTAGACTCTGCTTATTATTTCACGGATGTTTTTGGCTCTGCCGGATTTCCCTGGCGGCGCGGGCCCCCAAATCCGCCGTATTTCGGTGTAAGGTTGTCTTCCTATGGGCATAGCGGAGATCGTTCTGACCACGGCGGCGCTGCTGATCGTGGTGGCCAGTGTGCAGCCTCTGGCGCGGCGCAGCGGGCTGCCCTTTACCGTGGTGCTGGCGCTGGCCGGGGTCGCCATCGGCCTGGCGGCGGCCTGGCTGCAGAGCCACCGCGTCGCCGACCAGGTCAGTCAGGTCGCCTCCGCGGTGATCGATATCCCGGTGTCGTCCTCGCTTTTCCTCACCGTGCTGCTGCCGATCCTGCTGTTCCAGGGCGCCGTCACCATCGATGCGCGCCGCCTGATGCAGGATATCGCGCCGGTCATCCTGCTGGCGGTGCTGGCGGTGATCGTCGCCCTGGGCATCATTGGCGGGGCGGTCTGGCTGGTCGCGCCCATGCCCCTGGCGGTCTGCCTGTTGTTCGGGGCCATCGTCGCCACCACCGATCCCTCGGCGGTGATCGCCCTGTTCCGCGATCTCGGCGCCCCGGCGCGGCTCACCCGGCTGGTGGAGGGCGAGTCCCTGCTGAACGACGCCACCGCCATCGCCGCCTTCAGCGCCTTTCTCGCGGTTGTCATCACCGGGCAGGATCTCGACTTCTGGATGGTCTCGGAGAACATCGTCGTGGGCCTGCTGGGCGGAGCGCTGGCGGGCCTCCTCGCCGGGCGGGCCGCCGCCTGGATGCTGGAGCAACTGCGCTTCTACCGCGCCGCGCAGCTCACCATCGCGGTCGCGCTGCCCTATGCGGTCTATGTGATCTCGGACCACTACATCGGCGTTTCCGGCGTCACCGCCGTGGTCATCAGCGGCCTGGTGTTGAGCGCCGTCGGCCGTTCGCGCTTTCAGGCGGAGACTTTCCGCTTCTTCGAGGAGACCCTGGAACAACTCGCCTTCTGGGCCACCAGCCTGATCTTTCTGCTGGCGGCGCTGCTGGCGCCGCGGCTGCTGGCCGATGTCACGCTGCTGGACCTGCTTTATCTGCTGGTCGCGGTGGTGGCCGCGCTGGCGGCGCGGGCGGTGATCCTGTTCGGGATTTTCCCGTTGCTGTCCCTCGCGCGGGTGACCCAGAAGGTCACGACCCAGACCAAGACGGTGATCATCTGGGGCGGCCTGCGCGGCTCGGTCACCCTGGCGCTGGTGCTGGCGGTCAGTGAGAACTTTCTCGTCGATCCGGAGGTGAAGCGCTTCATCGCCATCCAGGCGACCGGCTTCGCGCTCTTTACCCTGCTGGTCCAGGGCACCACCCTCAGTACCCTGATGCGCCGCCTCGGCCTCGACCAGTTGTCGCCCATCGACCGCGCCTTTCGCAGCCAGGTGCTGCAGCAGTCGCTGTCCAGCGTCGGCAGCAGCCTGCGCAGCTTTGCCGGGCGCTACGAGCTGGAGGACGAGTTGGTGGATCAGGCGATCCGGCCCTACAACGAACGCCTGTCCCGGGTGGCCGAGGACGACTCCTTTGCCGAGGCGATTTCCGACCGGGACCGCCTGACCGTCGGCCTGATCGCCCTGGCCAACCAGGAAAAATCCCTGCTGCTGCAGCAGGGCTGGAGCGGCGGCCTGCGCTCCGCCCTGGTCGACCGCTATCTGCTGTCGGTCGAATCGATGATCGATGCGGTGCGCAGCGACGGCCGCCTGGGCTATCTGCGCGCCGCACGGCGTCCCTACCGGCAGAGCCGCTGGTTCCGCTTCATCGCCTGGCTGCATTTCCGCTGCGGGGTGAACCGCCCGCTCGCGATCTATCTCGGCCAGCGCTTCCAGTTCCTGCTGATCAACCGGATCATCATTCTGGAGCTGATCTACTTCCTTGAGTTCCGCCTTGCCGGCCTGCTCGGCGACCGCCTGACCGAGGTGCTGGGGGAGATCGTCAATCTGCGCCTGGAGGAGGTCGAGCGCCATCTGATTGCGCTGCGCCTGCAGTACCCCAACTACGCCCGCGAACTGGATCACGAGGTGCTGGAACGTTACGCCTACCGCGAGGAGCTGGAGCAGGTCGCCCAGCTGCGCGACGCCGGGATTATCGGTGAGGACCTGGCCCGCGACCTGCGGGTCGAGGCCGGCAGCGTGCACGCCAGCAGCCGGCGCAGCGCCAAGGTCGATTTCAAGGCGACGACACCGGAACTGCTGCACGCCTTTCCGGTTTTCGCCGCGCTGTCGGAAGCCGATCTGGAGCGGGTCGCCAAGAAACTGCAGACCCGTGTGGTGGCCGACGATGCCCACGTCTTCCGACGGGGCGACCCGGGCGACGGCATGTATTTCATCGCCTCCGGGGCGGTGGAAATCCGCATCGGCGAGGAGCAGCACCGCCTCGGGCGCGGCGACTTCTTCGGCGAGATGGCGATGCTGGACCAGCGCCGCCGCTCCGCCGAGGTGCGCTCCATCAGCTATTCCCACCTGCTGTTCCTGCCGCGCGCGGCCTTTGATGAGATCAGCGTCCTGGTGCCTGAGTGGCGCTCGCAGCTGGCCGAGGTCGCCGCCGCCCGCCGCCGCATGAACGAGGGCGAAAAGGAAGAGTCGGCGGAGAAGCCCGCGGAAGATCCGCCAAAGGAGACACCCGAGGAACTGCGTGAGGCACAGCCGGAGGAGATAGACGGCGACGCGGGCGAGGAGTCACCCGCCCCGGTGCTGAAGCTGCAGGGTCTGCTGAAGAACCGCGACGGCGATGGTTAGCAGGCTGTTGCAGCCGTTCCCCCCACCCTAACCCTCCCCCGCAAGGGGGGAGGGGATAACGGCAGCACGGTCATTCCCTTCCACGGAAGTTTACGGTGACAGGTGGTCGCGACCTTTTCCTTTTCCCTCCCCCTTGATGGGGGAAGGTCGGGGAGGGGGTGAGGGCGGCAGGCGCAGATGCGCTGTGTGCCGCTGTTCTCAGATAAATGTGTCCCTGGGATGGATCAGGACTTCGATCGCGGCGGTGGCGCCGACGAAGTAACGCACCCGCAGGCGGATCGGCCCGTGATCGATGACGACATGCGAGGCGCCGTCATCGGCTTCCGCCGCCACCTTGTCGATGGTGGCGTTCATCCAGTCATCGGCCCCGGCCCAGTCGGGAAAGACATTGCGCACCAGGGTGAGGGCGTAGCGGCGGTTGTCCGCCGTGGCCTCCGGGTGATCGTCGCGCAGGGCATAGAGGTAGCGCAGGCCGACCAGATCGTCGGCCGGGCCCAGGGTTTCCAGTTCCGCGTGGGCGTTGTCCGAGAAGAAGCGGTCGCTGATCCAGCCGCTTTCGCCGCCGATGAGGGAACCCATGCCTTCGTCGCGCTCCGGGAAGGCGTCCTTCAATCCGGCCAGAAGCTGCGACAGGCTGATGCCGAGGCTCTCCGGGTCGGTGTCGGTGAAGGCGGCGGGGCGCACCGTGATCGTCACCCGGCCGTCGGCGTTGCTGACGGCGATCCGGTAACCTTCGGCGGTTTCGCTGATCTCGGGCCCGCCGGGGGCCTTTTCGGCCTGCAGGGTGGCGCGATGCGTCCATCGTTTGCCCTCGCGCCAGTCGGGCAGGGCATTGCGGATGATTTTCCCGGCCCAATGCCGGTTGTTGCTGAGCTTCCGCTCCTCGCCGGGGTCGTAGGAAAAGACGAAGCTGCGCAATGCCTCCGGCGGTCCCAGCGTTTCCAGCACGGTGTTGGGGTTGGTGGAGGCCAGCAGGTCGCTTTGCAGATTGTCGCTGGACCGCAACGAGCCTTCGCCGCTGCGGATCGCAGGAAAATGTTTCTCCAGCGTCTTGATGAGCTGGGCAATAGTGAAACCCGGGGCGGGTACCGCCGGCTCCGCCACGGCCTGAACCGATCCCAGCAGGGCGAGGCAGAGGATGAGAAGGGGGGACAGGTTTCTCAGCAAGTCTTGCATCTCGGGCTTTTCTCCAGGCGCCGGGTTTTGTTCCGGGTGTAGGTATGCGATCCGCCCTCTTTGTCGTTTCCGGCGAGCGCCGGGTTCAATCTAATTTTCGGCGTTGCTGCCCTTCCGGATCTGCATCCTCCGGATGGAATGTCCCGTATATCGTCATATGCCGCTTGAAAGCATTGGAAACAAATCTTGAACCCTTCTCTTCCGTTTTACCGCGCCGCGCGCCGGGACGATGCGCGCGCCGTGGCCCAGCTTATCGAGATTGCCGGCGAAGGCATCCCGAGTTTCCTCTGGTCGCAAAACGCTGAAGCCGGCCAGGCCCCCTTGGATGTCGGCACGGCGCGGGCCGCCCGCGAGGACGGCAATTTTTCCTACCGCAATGTCGTCCTGGCCCGGCTTGGCGATGCGGTGGCGGGCATGCTGCTGGCCTACCGGCTGCCCCGGCCCGATGCCGGGGATCTCGCCGCTTTGCCGGAGATACCGGCGCTTCTGCGCCCCCTGGTGGAGCTTGAGTATCAGGTGCCCGGCAGCTTTTATGTCAACGCCCTGGCGGTTTTCCCGCAATACAGGGGGCGGGGCATCGGCCGCGCCCTGCTGACCACTGCCGAAGAACGCGCCAGGGCCGCCGGCTGCGACAGTTTGAGCCTCCAAGTCTTCGCGGAGAATGAACGAGCCCGCCTTTTCTATCTGCGCCACGGCTATGGTGTCGTGGACCGCCGGCCGATCGTCGCCCATCCCTGCTATCCCTACAGCACCGAGGTGCTGCTGCTGACCCGCTTGATTACAGGCTAAGTCGGGCACTGCTTGACCGGGCTGGGCTTGACAGGGCCGGTCCCCAGCGCCCATTCTTCCCGCATATCTCAACGGGGTGCCCGAAAGGGGCTGAGAGGCGGTCGCACCGCCAACCCGCGGAACCTGATCCGGTTTGTACCGGCGTAGGGATTTGAGAAGCCTTCCGCGAACAGCGCCAAAAGCTTCCCGATCTTCGCCACTACGAACCGGCGGAGAAGGAAGGGCTGCAGGCGTGATGACTTCGGATTCGGTTTATTCCGGGTTTCTGGACCTCAGGGTCTATTTCGTGATCGGTCCGGGCCACGCGGGCGACCGCCCGGTCGTCGATCTGGCAGGGCAGGCGGCAGAGGGCGGCGCGACCGCCGTGCAACTGCGCGACAAGGCCGGCGATACGGCCGCGTTGGTGGCGCGGGCCCGCGCGTTGAAGGCTGTGCTGTCGCCGCTTGGCGTTCCCCTGATCGTGAACGACCGCGTCGACGTCGCCCTGGCGGCGGAGGCCGACGGCGTCCACATCGGCCAGCGCGACATGGCCGCTGCCGATGCGCGGCGCCTGCTGGGGCCGGATCGTATCCTCGGCCTCACCGTGCAGTCCGCCGCCGAGATCGCGGCGATGGACCCGGACATCCTGGACTATGTTTCCATCGGCGGCGTCTTTGCCACCGCCAGCAAACAGAACCCTCATCCGCCGATCGGCCTGGACGGCCTGGCGCGTTTGGCGGTGGCCGCCGCCGAGAAGGCCCCGGGCCTGCCGGTCTGCGCCATTGCCGGAATCACGGCGGAAACCGCGGGGGCGGTCATCGCCGCCGGTTGTGACGGGGTGGCCGTCGTTTCCGCCATTGCCGCGGCGCCCGATCCTGCGGCGGCGGCGCGGGGCCTGGGGGCTGCCGTCGACCGGGCTCTCGGGCAGCGGAGGGCGCGGGCATGACCATTCCCATCGCACTGACCATCGCCGGTTCCGATTCCGGTGGCGGGGCCGGCATTCAGGCGGACCTCAAAACCTTTTCGGCACTGGGGGTCTACGGCGCCTCGGTGATTTCCGCGCTGACCGCGCAGAACACGAAGGCGGTGACGGCCATTCATGCGCCGCCGCCCGGCTTTATCGTCGCCCAGCTCGATGCCGTCCTCGACGATCTGCGCATCGATGCCGCGAAGATCGGCATGCTCGGCGGCGCGGCGACGATCACGGCGGTCGCGGCCAAGCTTCGGCAGAAACCAACAATCCCGCTGGTGCTCGACCCGGTCATGGTGGCCAAGAGCGGCGATGTTCTGCTGGCGCCGGCGGCCATGGCGAGCCTGCGGCGGGAACTGCTGCCGCTCGCCGATGTCATCACGCCCAACCTGCCGGAAGCCGCCGCCCTGCTCGACGGCCCGGTGCCGGAGGACGAAGTCGCCATGGCTGCGGTGGTGCGGGCGCTGCACAGCCTCGGCCCCCGCGCGGTTCTGTTGAAGGGTGGGCACCTGTCGGGCGACGAGAGCATCGACCTGCTTTTTGACGGCGAGACGCTGCACCGTTTTGCGGCGCCGCGGATCGCCACCAAAAACAGTCACGGCACCGGCTGCACACTTTCCGCCGCCATCGCAGCCGGACTCGCCAAGGGCCGGCCCCTGGCGCAGGCGGTGGCGGACGCCAAGGCCTATCTGACCCGGGCCCTGGCCGCTGCCGACAGCCTGGGTGTCGGCGCCGGGCACGGGCCGGTCCATCACTTCCACGCGCTGTGGCCCGACGAGGAGCAGGCATCGTGAAACCCTTGAAGAACAGCCGGCGGCAGATCCTGACGGGGGCTGCGGGCCTGGCGGGCGCGGCTGCAGGCTTGTCGGCTGGGGGGTTGTCTGCGCCGGCTGTCGCCCGCTCGGCCCGGCTCTGGCGCATGGCGACCTCCTGGCCGAAGAACAGCCCCGGCCCGGGCAGGAGCGCCGAGCGTCTGGCCGAACGCATCACCCTGATGAGTGGCGCTGCGCTGCGGGTCGAGGTCTTCGGTGCGGGTGACCTGCTGCCGCCGCTTGAAGTTTTTGACGGCGTTGCCGGGGCAACCGTGGAGATGGGGCACAGCGCCGCCTTCTTCTGGCGCGGCAAGATGCCGGCCAGTGTGTTTTTCACCGCTGTGCCTTTCGGCCTGACACCGGATGAGCATGCCGCCTGGATTACCCAGGGCGGTGGTCAGGGGCTCTGGGACGAACTCTATGGTGCATCGGGCGTGAAGCCCTTCATGGCCGGCAATAGCGGCATCCAGATGGGCGGCTGGTTCACGCGCGAGATCGGCTCGCTCGCCGACCTTCAAGGTTTGAAGTTCCGTATTCCCGGCCTTGGCGGCGAAGTCTACCGGCGTCTTGGGGCGACCGCGGTGGTGGTGCCGCCGGGCGAGATCTTTGCCGCGCTGCAGTCGGGCCTGGTGGACGGGGCGGAGTTCCTGGGGCCGTGGAGCGACGCCGCCTTCGGTTTCTACAAGGTCGCGCCCTACTATTACTGGCCCGGATTCCACGAGCCCAACGGCACCGGGGAATGCCTGATCAACAAGGCGGCCTTTGACGCGCTGCGGCCGGACCTCCAGGCCATCGTCACGGTTGCCTGTGCGGCTGAAGCGGCCTTTGCGCTGGCCGAGGCGGACTGGCAGAACGCCCAACGCCTGAAATGGCTGGTGGAAGAAAAGGGCGTTCAGCTTCGCGCTTTCCCGCCCGATGTTGTCGACAGGGCCCGGATGGAGACGTCGGCGGTGTTGGACGATCTCGCGGCGCGCGATCTCATGTCTGCAAAGATTCTGCCGTCCTACCGTACTGCGCTGGCCCGGGCGAAAGAGTGGAGCCGGGTCGGGCGCGGTGCCTATCTGGCCGCGCGTGACGGATGAGCCAAAGACGATGACCCAAAAACGATGACGGGGCAGGCGCCATCGGTCCGGCTGCGCGGCGCGGCCTTGCGTTTCGGCGGGCGCGCGGTTTTCTCCGATCTCGACCTGGATCTGCCGGCGGGGCGCTGGACCTGTCTGCTGGGTGAAAGCGGGATCGGCAAGACGAGCCTGCTGCGGCTGATCGCCGGTCTCGGTTCGGCTGACGAGACGCGGGGGCATCTGAGCTGCAGCGACGGGCTGCCGCTCGCGGGCCGGGTGGCTTACATGGGCCAGCGCGATCTGCTGTTGCCCTGGACGACGGTGCTGCAGAACGTGGTCCTGGGTGCGCGCCTGCGCGGCGGCCGCGCGGCGGCACGGGAAACCGAAGGGCGGGCGGCGGCGCTGCTGAGGGCCGTAGGTTTGGCAGGCCGGGAGGAAGACTTGCCGGGCAGCCTTTCCGGCGGGATGCGCCAGCGCGTCGCGCTGGCCCGGACACTCTTTGAGGACTGTCCCGTTGTCCTGATGGATGAGCCGTTTTCGGCCCTCGATGCGGTGACCCGGCATCGCTTGCAGGCCTTGGCGTCAGACCTGCTGCGCGGCTGCACGGTTTTCATGGTGACCCACGATCCGCTGGAGGCGCTGCGTCTGGCCGACCGGATCGAAGTCCTGGCCGGATTGCCGCCGCAGCTTCGCCCGGTCTTTGAACCGGCGGGGCAGGCGCCGCGGCCCCTTGACGATCCTGCCCTTGCCCAGCAGGCCGGGCGGTTGATGATCGTCCTCGGCGATGGTGCGAGGGCGGCATGAAGCTGTTCCGGGTTCTCGTCGTCGCGGCAGGGTTGCTGTTGCTCTGGGAAGCGCTGGTGCGCCTGACGGCGGTGCCACCCTTCATCCTGCCCGGTCCCCTGGCCGTCGCCCTGCGGTTTCTGGCGCAGTTCGATCTGCTGTTGCATCACGGCTGGGTCACCGCCGTGGAGATCCTGCTGGGCCTCTTCTGCGGCACGTTGATGGGCATGGCCTCGGCGTTGCTGATCGTGGCCTCGCGCCCGGCGCGCGCCTGGTTGATGCCGTTGCTGGTGATCAGCCAGGCCTTGCCGGTTTTCGCTTTGGCACCGTTGCTCACGCTCTGGTTCGGTTACGGCCTGGCATCCAAGGTCGTGATGGCCAGCCTGATCATCTATTTCCCGGTCGCAGCGGCCTTTGTCGACGGACTGCGCCGTGCCGATCCCGGCCTGATCGACCTGGCGCGGGTAATGGGCGCAAGCCCTCTGGCCATCCTGCTGAACCTGCGCTTGCCCGGCGCCTTGCCGGCGCTGGCGTCCGGCCTGCGGGTCGCTGCGGCGACCGCACCGATCGGCGCGGTGGTGGGGGAGTGGGTGGGCTCCAGCCGGGGCCTTGGCTACCTCATGTTGCATGCCAACGCACGGCTGCAGGTCGATCTGATGTTTGCCGCCCTGGCGCTGCTCGCGCTCTTTTCGCTCACTCTCTACTTCACCCTCGATGCGGCCCTGCGCCGCCTCACCGCCTGGCAGCCGGAAAGCGATTCGGTTTCCGCCGCCGGCTTTTCCCTGTTGCCTGAAAAGGGGCCTTCCTGATGCGCAGATCTTTGCTTGCCGCCTTCGTTTTCCTGTTGGTCCTGGCCCGCGCCGATGCCGGCCAGGCGGCGGAGCGCATGACCGTGCTGCTCGACTGGTTCGTCAATCCGGACCATGCGACCCTGATTGTGGCGCGCGACGGCGGCTTCTTCGAGCGCCACGGCCTGGAGGTCGAACTGATCGCTCCGGCCGACCCCAACGATCCGCCCAAGCTGGTCGCCGCCGGCAAGGCCGACCTCGCCGTTTCCTACCAGCCGCAACTCCACATGCAGGTTGCTGCCGGTTTGCCGCTGCTCAGGGTCGGCACCCTGGTGGCAACGCCGCTGAATAGCCTGGTGGTGCTGCGCGACGGGCCGATCCAGGGCCTCGCCGACCTGAAGGGCCGCAAGATCGGCTTCTCCATCGGTGGCTTCGAGGAGACCCTGTTGCAGACCATGTTGGGTGGCGCCGGTGTGGCACTGGACGAGGTCGAACTGGTGAACGTGAACTTCTCCCTCTCGCCCGCCTTGATCGCCGGCCAGGTGGATGCGGTAATCGGCGCCTTCCGCAATTTCGAGCTGAACCAGATGGACATCGTCGGCCGCCCGGGCCGTGCTTTCTATCCCGAAGAAGAGGGGGTGCCGCCCTATGACGAACTGGTTCTGGTCGCCAAGGCCGACACGCTCGATCGGGCAAAGCTGGCGCGTTTCCTTCTGGCGCTGGAGGAGGCGACCACCTTTCTGCTGAACCATCCGCAATCAGCCTGGGCGCTTTTCATCGCCAGCGACAAGGCCCTGGACGATGAGTTGAACCGCCGGGCCTGGACCGACACCCTGCCGCGCTTCGCCCTGCGCCCCGCTGCCCTGGACCAGGGCCGTTACGCCCGCTTCGCCACCTTCATGGCCGAGAACGGCATGATCGGGGAGGCCGGTACCGTTGCCGACTATGCGATTGACGTGAACGCAGACTAGGGATGAGCCTTCGCAATAAGCCGGTTTTCATAGGAATTTCCTATCAAAGCGCCTGCTGCGGGTTCGTTGCAAAGCCGGCCCCCGTCGCTACCTTATGAACGCGAAGGGCGTATCTAACGATCCTGGATGAACGGAGACAATGAAATGAAGAAAACGATTATCGCCGCTTTGGTGACGGGCATGACCGTGTCGGTCGCCCAGGCCGCGACAATCACCGAAGACGAAGTGCTGGCGGTGCAGCAAACCTGGGCCGACGGCATTGTCGGGATCGGGCAGGCCTATCTGGACGAAGGCGACTACAAGGCGGCCGCCTCACAGCACATCAGGGATCTCTATGCCTACGAGCAAGGCGGGGTTCTGTTCAAACCGACCCTGGCATCAGAAGACCAGTTCCGCGAGACCTTCGATCAGGCGCTGTCCTACTTCGTCGGCGGTGATATCGCGGAGGACGGCGGCTTCGCCATCAAGCCCTGGCGGCAGGTGCGCTTCGGCGAGCGGCAGATTGTTCTTAACGGTGAAACAGCCTTCGCGATGGGCAACTATTATTTCACGCCCGCCGATTCCGATGAAGAGACCAAGGTCGAATACACCTTCGGTTACATCAAGGACGACGACGGCAAACTGCGCATCAACGTTCACCATTCTTCCCTGCCCTTCCAGCAATAGCGTCCGGGCAAAGAAAAGGGGCGGCCCCGAGGCCGCCCCGCTTCTCAGATAACCCTTGCGGGATTTCAGGCCAGACGGCGAAACAGGGCAACGAGCCTGTCTTCGATCGAGGGCCGGGCAAAGGCCGCCGGCACCGGCGCGCGCGCCGAGCGTTGAGCGAGGCCGAACTGGCCCAATACCTTGCTGATATCCTGTAGCATGTCGCTCTCCAATTCGCTTTTCAGTGTTCCGTGAGCTTGACTTGACTGTCCGCTCAACGCCCATTTGCGCCTTTATCGGACAGGCTTCAACGCCATAAAATTCAGGGCCGCCGCGCGTTTTCTGCATAGCGGAAAAGACGCGGTAGAGTGGGTCTTACGCTAGCCGCCGGTCGTCTCTTCTCCGCCGCCCACAAGGCCTTCGCTGACGTTGGTCCAGGTGCTGCCCAGGTGGCTGCGCAGGATCTTTGACAGGGCGGCGGCGTCGCGCTCGCGCAGGGCGGCGAGGATCGCCTCGTGCTCTTCGATCGCCACGTCCCATTTCGTGTTGCGGCTGTTGGAGCGATAGCGGACCCGGTAGAGCCGGGCATTGATGCGGGCATGGGTTTCGATCAGGCTGGCATTGCCGCTGATCGCAACGATGGCCTTATGGATCTGCTGGTTGACCTTGAAGTAGGTGAGGCGGTCCTTGCGCGCATAGGCGGCCAGCATCTCGTAGTGCAGGGCCTGAACCTCGTCCAGGTCCTTTTCCTTGGCCCGGGCGCAGGCCAGCTCGCCCCCCAGACCCTCCAGGACCCCCAGCACCTGGAGGAGATCCTGCACCTCCGTCGGGTCAGGGTCGGAGACCACGGCGCCGCGGTTGGGGAACAGTTCCACCAGCCCTTCGGTGGCGAGCACCTTCAAGGCCTCGCGCAGCGGCGTGCGGGAGACCTGCAACTGCTCCGCCAGCGCGCGCTCGCGAATACGCTCGCCTGCCGGCAAGGCGTCCTGGGCGATCATATCGCGCAGGCGGTTGGCGACGCTCTTGGTCAGCGGTTCGGCCGGTTCCGGCTCGCCCATAGGCAGGTCCCGGGCCGCTTCAAGGGATAGCGATTCGGCTGTGTCGTCCTCGTTCATGGTCCTCCGATTGCCAGGTTCCTCATCGCCGATTTCAGGCGTCCGTTCTAGAGGCTGGGCGCGGCGGCGTCTATCGACTTTAGAAATGGTATGCCATTTTGAGAATGATGTCAGGAAATACCTTGAAGCGCGAGTCACGTCAGTTTTTCTCAGAACGCGTTAGTCATTAATACATTGATAATAAATATAAAAATTGGCGATCGACATTGATTTTGACTCCAAGCTGTCCGCGAAAGTTGACAGAACGATCCAGATCATTTTGTATACCATCCATAAATCAATAATCCGATCACTCGGAAATATGGGAGGAAGGCTATGAAGCCGCTCAAGCTATTTGGGCCTAAGTCACTGTGTTGGGGCGCCGCCGCCCTGGCGCTGGTGACCGTTATCAACGCCGCGCCGGCGCAGGCCGAAGAAGAGATCATCTTCGGTATCTCCGCGCCCGCGGGGTCCCTACAGCAGTTGACGTCCGCGGAGTTCACCCGCCTCGCCAACAAGCGCCTGGCCGGCAAGGCGACGGTGAAGCTGTTCGATTCGGCCCAGCTCGGCAAAGACAAGGAGCTGATGCAGAAGCTGAAGCTCGGTTCGGTGCACATCGCCCTGCCGTCGTCGATCATGTCTTCGGTGGCCGACGAGTTCGCGTTGTTCGACATGCCCTTCCTGGTGAAGGACCGCGCTCATCTGGCGCGCATCGAGAACGAGGTCTTCTGGAGCGACGTTGCCCCCACGGCGGAGGCCAAGGGCTACCAGGTGCTGGCCCTGTGGGAAAACGGTATTCGCCACATCAGCAACAATCTGCGCCCGATCAATACCCCGGCCGATCTGAAAGGCGCCAAGATCCGCACGCCGAAGTCCAAGTGGCGGGTGAAGATGTTCACCGAGTGGGGCGCCAATCCGACACCGATGTCCTTCTCGGAAGTCTTCGTCGCGCTGCAGACCGGCGTGATCGAGGGGCAGGAGAATCCCTACACCAACATCTGGTCGGCCAAGCTGTCGGAGGTGCAGAAGTACCTCTCCGTGACAGGCCATGTTTATTCGCCGGCCTACCCGACCATGGGCAAGGCCGTCTATGACAAGATGGACCCCGCCATCCGCGATGTGCTGGAGCAGACCGCCAGGGACGTGGCGGTCTGGGCCCGCTTCACCGGTGCCGCCGGCGACGCTGATTTCCAGGAAAAGCTGGTCACGGCCGGCATGACCATGAATGTCGCCGACCGCGCCTCTTTCGTGTCCGCGTCGAAGCCGATCTATGCAGAGTTCGCCTCGGAAGTACCTGCCGGCCAGGATCTGATCGACGCAGCCCTGGCACTTGCCGAATAACTGAGCCTTTTCCCTGAGGTTGCCCCCGGCCCCTTAGAAAGGGCCGGGGTTTTTCTCTCGAGTGTTCTCTAAAGAGGGGCACCATGTCTCTGGCTGGCCGCGCGCTGCAGCGCTTGCTTGAAATCATTACTATCGGCCTGCTGGTTGTGCTGGCGCTGCTGGTGGTTACCGCGGTCACCTTCCGCTATGGCCTGAATTCCTCGCTGCCCTGGTATGACGAGGTGGCCTCGGTCCTGCTGGCCTGGATCACCTACTACGGCGCCGCACTGGCGGCCCTGCGCCGCGGGCACCTGGGTTTTTCCGGCCTGGTGCTGAGCCTGCCGCTGTTGCCGCGCCAACTGCTTTTCATCTTCGCCGAACTGGTCGTCTACGCCGTTTTCATCGCCATGGCCTGGGCCGGCTGGGTGGTGCTGCAGGTGATGGCCGGGGAGAACCTGGTATCCCTTGACTGGATTCCTCTGCAGTTCACCCAGTCGGTGGTACCGATCGGCTGCGTCCTGTTCGTCCTGGCACAGATCCTCTCGACCCCGGCGGCCTGGGCCCGCTGTCTCGCCGGGCGCGATACCGAGGCCGAGGAGATCGAAGCCGAAATCGCCAAAGCCGAGGAGGGGGCCCGTCAATGACCGCGCTGCTCATTTTCATCGGGCTTCTGGGCCTGATCCTCATCAACGTGCCGATCGCCGTGGCGATCTGCGCCGTGGCCCTGGTGGGCATGGTGGCGATGAGCGGCGAGCTCGGCCTTTACAATGCTGCGCTCACGCTTTTCGACGGCGCGACCTCCTTTCCGCTGATCGCCATACCGCTGTTCATCCTGGCTGGTGCTCTGATGAACACCGGCGGTATCTCCCGCCGCCTCATCGCCTTCGTCTCGGCGCTGATCGGCTTTGCCCGCGGCGGCCTGGCCATGGTGAACGTCGGGGTGTCGCTGTTCTTCGCCGAGATCTCCGGCTCTGCCGTCGCCGACGTGGCGGCGATCGGCTCGGTCCTCATTCCGGCGATGAAGGAACGCCGCTACAAGCCGGCCTTCGCGGCGGCGGTCACATCGTCCTCGGCCTCGCTGGCGATCATCATTCCGCCGTCGATCCCGATGATCCTCTACGGCGCCATGGCGGATACCTCGATCGTGCAGCTCTTCGTGGCCGGGGTCGTTCCGGGCCTGCTCGGCGGCTTTGCCATGCTCTGCCTCTGTTACTGGTTTGCCCGGCGCTACAATCTGCCGCGGGAAGAGGCTTTCTCCCTGCCGCGCCTCGGCAAGGCGGCGCGCGAAGCCTTCTGGGCCCTGCTGCTGCCGGTGATCATCCTGGGCGGCATCTTCGGCGGTATCGTGACGGCGACGGAAGGGGCGGGCCTGGCGGTGGTCGCCGCGCTGCTGATCGGCGGCCTCATCTACCGCGAACTGAAACTGAAAGAACTTTACAACGCCCTCGTCGAGGGCGTCACCCAGACCGCGGTGGTGATGCTGCTGGTCGCCACCTCCGCCGTGCTGGGGTTGCATCTGACGGAAATCGAACTGCCGCAGAATCTGGCCCGCGCGATTACCGAGGCGACGAGCAACAAGTATGTCGTCCTGATCCTGCTGAACATCCTGCTGCTGGTGATGGGCATGTTCCTGCACGGCGCGGCGGCGATCATCCTGGTCGTGCCCATCGTGCTGCCGCTGATTCACGCCGTCGGCATCGATCCCGTGCATTTCGGGATCGTCCTGACCCTGAACCTCGCCATCGGGCAGCAGACGCCGCCGGTGGCCAGCGTGCTGGTGACGGCCTGCTCCATCGCCAAGACGGACATCTGGGAGACGACCAAGACCAACCTGCCCTTCATCGGCGTTTTGCTGGTGATGGTGTTGCTGGTGACCTACGTGCCGGCCGTTCCCATGACCCTCGTTGAAATCTTTTACCGATAGGACCTGACATGAAACCCAAGATCGCCTTGGTGCAGGGAGACGCCACGGGTATCGGCCCGGAACTGATGGCCAAGCTGCTGGCCCGGCCGGAAGTGCGCGAAGCCGCCGATATCCTGGTGCTCTCGGATGTCGGGGTCTTTGCTGTCGGCTGTGCCGTGGCCGGCGAAGACATCGTCTTCCGCCGGATCACGGCGACGGAGGAGGCGGATTGGACCGAAGGCGAGATCAATCTGCTCGATCTGCCGAGTGAGGCTCTGCAGGATGTGACGCCGGGGGCGGTCTCAACCATCGCCGGACAAGCGGTGCTGAAGGGTTTCGGGCTTGCGCTCGATCTTTGCAAGGCGGGCACGGCGGATGGCCTCTGCTTCATGCCCTTCAACAAAGAGGCGATGCACCTGGCCGGCCTGGGCGAGGAGGACGAAACCCAGTGGGCCCGCACGCGCATCGGTCATCGCGGCCGGGTCAGCGAGTTCAACGTCATCGACGGGATGTGGAATGCCCGGGTGACATCGCATGTACCTTTGAACGAGGTCTCCGGGCGCCTGTCCGAGGAGGAGATCGTCGCCTCGGTGAAGCTGGCCGACCAGACCTTGAAGGCAGCCGGTTTTGCCCGCCCGAAGATCGCCGTGGCCGCGCTCAACCCCCACGCCGGCGACGGCGGCAAGATCGGGCGCGAGGAGATCGAGATCATCGCCCCGGCGGTGGAGCGGGCAAGGGCGCTGCAGATTTCCTGCGACGGGCCGTTCCCCTCCGACACGCTCTACATCAAAGTGCGCGACGGCGATTACGACTGCGCGGTCAGCATGTATCACGACCAGGGGCAGATCGCGATCAAGCTGCTCGGCTTTCACATGGGCGTGTCGGTGCTGAGCGGCCTGCCGTTTCCCATGACCACACCGGCGCATGGCACCGCCTTTGACATCGTCGGGCAGAACAAGGCCAACGTCGAGCCGGCGCGCCGCGCCTTCATGATGTGCGCCGAGATGGCCGCCAACCGCCGCGAAGACGCGGCCTGAGAGTAGATGCCCCGATGAAGATCACCAAGGTCCGCACCCGCGTGCTGCAGTGGAACGGCAAGACCGTGCCGCCGCAGGCCAACTTCTGCACCAATGCCTCGGACGCGCTCTACGAGCGCGGCGATGCCATGGGCTCCTTCCGCTTTCACGAGTGGCTGGTCTGCGAAATCGAAACCGATGACGGCCTGGTCGGCATCGGCAATGCCGCCCTGGCGCCGCAGCTGGCCAAGCAGGCCATCGATCTCTACCTGGCGCCGCTGGTGATCGGCGAAGACCCTTTCGACTACGCCTATCTCTGGGAGAAGATGTACCGCCGCACCCTGGCCTGGGGCCGCAAGGGTGTCGGCATGACGGCGATTTCCGCCGTCGACATCGCGCTCTGGGACCTGATGGGCAAGGCGACCGGCAAGCCGGTGTTCAAGCTGCTCGGCGGACGCACCAAGGAGCGGATCCCGGTCTACGCCTCCAAGCTCTATTCCGACAGGATCGAGGTGATGCAGGCCGAAGCTCAGAGCTATGTCGACCAGGGCTTTTCGATGATGAAGATGCGCTTCGGCTGGGGGCCCAAGGACGGCCCGGCAGGCATGCGCGAAAACATCAAACGCGTGGAGGCCCTGCGCGAGGTGATCGGCTACGACTGCGACCTCATGCTGGAATGCTACATGGGCTGGAGCCTGGAATACGCCAAGCGCATGATCCCGCGCCTCGCGCCCTACGATCCGCGTTGGCTGGAGGAGCCGGTGATCGCCGACGACATGCACGGCTATGCCGAGCTGAACGCCATGGGCATCCCGATCTCCGGCGGCGAGCACGAGTACACGCTGTTCGGATTTCGCCAGTTGCTCGACCTCGGCGCGGTCAGCGTGATCCAGTACGACACCAACCGGGTCGGCGGCATCACCGCGGCACAGAAGATCAACGCCCTGGCCGAGGCCTATCAGGTGCCGGTCGTTCCCCACGCCGGGCAGATGCACAACTATCACCTGACCATGGCCAACGTGAACTGCCCGATCTCGGAATTTTTCCCGGTCCATGACGTCGAGATCGGCAACGAGCTGTTCTACTATGTCTTCCGCGGCGATCCGGAGCCGGAGAACGGTTTCATCGACCTTGCCGACGACAAACCCGGTCTGGGCCTGGAGATCGCCGAGGACTCGCTCGGCGACTTTACGGTAATCGAATAAGGGAAGCGGTCATGCGGTTGGTTCAGTTTATCTCCCGGCAGGGTCAGCGCGCGGTTGCGATTGCCGACGACGCGGGCGTGCAGCTGAGGCTGCTCGACGGCGTCGGGCGAGTCTACGATCTGGCGCAGAAGGCAGCCGAAAGTGGCGAGGGCCTGGCGGCGCTGGCGGAAAGTTTAGCCGGCGACGCGCGCGAGGACTACGAGGCCGTGGTGGCGGAGCGCCGCCTGCTGTCGCCTGTCGATCATCCGGACGATGCCCACTGCCTGATCACCGGCACCGGCCTGACCCACCTCGGCAGCGCCGATGCCCGCGATTCCATGCACAAGAAGGTCGCGGCAGGCGGCGAGGCGGCGCTCTCCGATTCCATGAAGATGTTCAAGTGGGGCATCGACGGCGGCAAGCCGTCAGGCGGCGGCATCGGGGTGCCGCCGGAATGGTTCTTCAAGGGCGACGGCGGCATCGTCGCAGCGCCGGAGCAACCCTTGGCAATGGTCGACTTCGCCGAGGATGGCGGCGACGAGGTGGAACTGGTCGGGCTCTATCTGATCGACCCCAAGGGGCAGCCGCGCCGCCTCGGCTTCGCCCTGGGCAACGAGTTCTCCGACCACGTGATCGAACAGCAGAATTATCTCTATCTTGCGCACTCGAAGCTCAGGCCCTGTTCCTTCGGGCCGGAATTGCTGCTCGGCGCCGCGCCGGACGACATCCGGGGCACGGCCCGGGTCAGGCGCGGCGGCGAAGTGATCTGGGAGAAGCCCTTCGGCACCGGCGAGGCCAACATGAGCCACAGCATCGCCAACCTGGAACACCACCACTTCAAGTACCCGCAGCACCGCCGCCCCGGCGACGTCCATGTACATTACTTCGGCGCCGCGACCCTCAGCTTCAGCGACGGCATCCGCGCAGAGGCGGGTGACATTTTCGAAATCGAGTCACCGCCTTTCGGCCGCCCCCTGCGCAACCCCTTGGCTCTTACGGACAGCGGTTCGGCTGCGGTGGTGCCGCTCTAAAGGCCCATCTGGCCCTTCGGCAGTTTCACGTCGAAGGCGGCGCGGACGGCGGCGTCGATGTCTTCGGGCACATGGCGCGGGAAGACCTCTTTGAGGATGCGTTGTTTTTGCTCGATCGCGCGGGCCAGCAGCTCGGGGCGGCCGTTGGCCTCCCACTCCTTGGGGGTGGAGCGGTCGCCGAGTTCGGGATAGACGTACTCGCTCTGCATCAGGCCCAGGGTCTGGCTGTGGCCCAGGTAGTGTCCCGGGCCTTCCAGGCAGACCTGGCGCATGGTCTCGACCGAGACCGTGTCCTCGGTCACCTCGATGCCGCGCACGCAGCGCAGGCACTGGCCGATCATGTCGTTGTCGATGATCAGGCTCTCGAAACAGAACCCCAGGAGAGAGCCGTGCATGCCGACGGATTCATAGACCATGTTGAGCCCGGCGAGGCCCGCCATGACGTCGGTGATGCCCTTTTCGTAACCCGACTGCGCATCGGGCAGCTTGGCATCGGCCATGCCGGCGGCGGACCCCCCGGGCAGGTCGTAGAACTGCGCCATCTGGGCGCAGGCCGCGGTCAGCAATCCCTGTTCGCCGGAGCCCCCGCACATGGCGCCGGTGCGCAGGTCCGAGACGAAGGGCCAGGTGCCGAAGATCGCCGGATGGCCGGGCGCGATGGCATTCACGTAGACCAGGCCGGCCAGGCATTCGGCCACCGCCTGCGTCACCGCCCCGGCGATGGCGGCGGGCGCGGTCGCCCCGGCCTGCCCGGCGGAGAGCAGCAGCACCGGCATGCCGCCGCGGATGCAGACCTCCATCACTTCGCAGGATTCGGTGGCGAACTTCAGCGGCGGCACCACGAAGCAGTTGGTATTGGAGACGAAGGGCCGCTCGCGCCAGGCGTCTTCCCCGCCGGCGAAGAGATGCAGCATCTCCAGGGCCTTTTCGGCGCGCTCGACCGAGGTGAAGGAGGTGCCGATGTGTTTCGTCGTGCCCTGTACGCAGGCGTAGACGGTGTTCAGGTCCAGGTCGGTGGGGTCGGGCAGGTCGCGCGCCACCATTGGCCGCTGGAAAAAGTGGATGTTGTCCAGGCCACCGGCGATCCTTGCGGCGTCGTAGATGTCCTGCAACGTCGATTCACGGTACTCGCGTCGTTCAACGTCGACCAGATGCACGGCGGCGCCGGCGGTGCCGTAGTAGACCCGCTTGCCGCCGGGCTGGATATCCTGTTTGGGGTCCTGGGCGCAGAGGGTGACGCTGCGGTTGGCCATGGCCAGGGTGTCCTCGACCAGGGCGGCGGGAAAGCGCAGCCGCCCGTCGTCGCCCAGGCTGGCGCCGGCCAGGGTCATGACCTCGATGCCGGAGGGCGGGGCGTCGGCCAGGCCGATTTCCGCCAGAATCTGCAGCGCCGCCTTGTGGATGCGCTGCATCGCGGCGTCGTCCAGCGGTTTGAAGCGGCCGCCCTCCATGCCGCCGCGGATCGGCTGGATGTCGTCGGCCAGGGGGGCGGCGCGCAGGGCTATGCGCGCCTCGCGGCCACCGGCGCGGCGGCTGCGCCGCGGGCTCTGGGGCGTCTCGCCTGCTGATCCGGTCATGGCCGTCACTTCCTCTCGGGTTGGTTTCCTCTGCGCAGCGGCCGTTCTGGCGACGGCTTGTCCCGAAACGCGGATCTGAAATTTTAGGCAGAATTTTCACCGGAACGGAAGGCTTGAACGCGCCGAAGGTTGTCGTTTTTGGACTTATTGCCTGTCTGTGGCGGTGGCGCGTTCCACTTTGCCGGGGCGGCGGCTCAGCCGCCGTCTTTCTGTGGCGGCGCCGGAACAGAGTCGCAGGCCACCGCAAGACCGCCGTCGCAGGCCTGCCGGATCAACTGATTGGCCCGTGTCTGGTCCCGCTCGATGCCCTCGCCGAGCTGGTACTTGGCGCCGAGATCGTAGCAGCCCGCCGCGGAGCCGCCCTCGCAGGCCCGCCGATAGTAGTCGACGGCCTGCTCGAGATCCTCGTCGACGTCATAGCCGTGGTCGTAGCGCGCACCGAGGCGATAGCAGGCCTGCATGTCGCCGGCCTCGCAGTCCTGCTGAAGCTGCGAGATAGCGTCTTCGGGCGCGTCCTCGGGTTCCGGGCCACCGGCGGTGGCGGCCTGCGGACCGACAAGGGCGAAGACGGCGGCGGCGAACAGGACCTTCATGCAGATCTTTGTCATGGATTTCTTCCGATCAGTCGCGGGTTTGCGGACCCATGGCTGGGTCGGATGCCGGCGCGAAAGGGTTCATCAGCGGCCCGGGCCGCCGGCAGTCTACTGAAACGCGGTTTCGGTGAAGGAGCGCAGTTTGCGCGAATGCAGCCGCTCCGGCGCCATGGCGCGCAGCTTTTCCATGGCCCGGAGGCCGATCTGCAGGTGCTGGTCGACCTGGCGCTTGTAAAAGGCCGTCGCCATGCCCGGCAGTTTCAGTTCGCCGTGCAGCGGTTTGTCGGAAACGCAGAGCAGGGTGCCGTAGGGCACCCGGAAGCGAAACCCGTTGGCGGCGATGGTGGCGCTTTCCATGTCCAAGGCGATGGCGCGGGACTGGGAGAAGCGCTGCACCGGCTCGCGGTGGTCGCGCAGTTCCCAGTTGCGGTTGTCGATGGTGGCGACCGTACCGGTGCGCATGATGGATTTCAGTTCGTAGCCTTCCAGCCCGGTAATCTCCTCGACCGCTTCTTCCAGGGCGACCTGGACCTCGGCCAGCGGCGGGATCGGCACCCAGCTCGGCAGGTCGGCATCCAGCACGTGGTCTTCGCGTACATAGCCGTGGGCCAGAACATAGTCGCCCAGCGCCTGGGTGTTGCGCAGGCCCGCGCAGTGACCCAGCATCAGCCAGGCATGGGGCCGCAGCACGGCGATGTGGTCGGTGATGGTCTTGGCGTTGGAGGGGCCGACGCCGATGTTCACCATGGTGATGCCGCTGTTGTTGCCGGTCTTCAGGTGATAGGCGGGCATCTGGGGCAGGCGCTCCGGCGGCGTGCCGGCATCGGGTGCGGCGGCGCCGCGCGGCGTGATGACGTTGCCGGGCTCGACGAAAGCCACGTAGTCGCCGTCGCCCCTGGCCATGGCCTCGCGGCCCAGGCTGCAGAAGGCATCGACGTAGAACTGATAGTTGGTGAAGATGACGAAGTTCTGGAAGTGCGCCGGCGCCGTTGCGGTGTAGTGCGCCAGGCGGTGCAGGGAGTAGTCGACCCGCGGTGCCGTAAAGGGCGCCAGCGGCATGGGGCTGCCGGGCGCCGGTTCGAAGGTGCCGTTGACGATGGCATCGTCGGTGACCGAGAGGTCGGGCACGTCGAAGAGGTCGCGCAGGGGATGGCCCAGCCGGTCGACCAGCGCGCCTTCCACATGCATGCCGTCGGGAAAGGCGAAGTGCAGCGGGATCGGCGTATGGGAAGGCCCGATGGTGACCGGCACGCCGTGGTTCTTCATCAGCAGGCCGAGCTGCTGCGTCAGGTATTCGCGGAACAGATCCGGCCGCGTGATGGTGGCCGCGAAATGGCCCGGTGTCGGCAGATGACCGTAAGAGAGGCGCGAGTCGATATGGGCGAAGCTGGAGGTGGTGATGGCCGCCTGCGGGTAAAAGGCGCGCAGCCGCTTGCTTGGCTTGGCCCCGCCCAGCAGCGCCTCGAACTGGGTACAGAGGAAGCTGGTGGCCTCGTCATAGAGCATGGACAGCCGCTCGAAGGCGGCTTCGGGTTCGGTGAAGCTCTCCGGGGCGGCAGGCGCCGGAGTCTGGATGCTGTGCAATTCGGTCATGATGGGGGGAGAACCTAAGCCAAGGCGCAGCCGGGGTCCATGGAGATTTCCGTCTCCAGCCGTGCCCGCTTCGTTTCCCCCGCCGGAACCTTTCACAAACAGGCTTTGGCGGCTTCCCCCGCGAGGCGTTCCAGGTCGCGCAGCGCGGGCCGCAGGATGGTGTCGTCGCTGTCCATCATGGCCGCGCAGAGGTCGTCGCAGTGAAAGGCGACGCGCAGCTTGATCAGGAGCCCGCCCATCCCGGCGGGCCGCGCCCGCGCCAGGGCCTCGGCGCAGCGCAGTTCGTGGGCGCAGAGCGCTTCGTAGCGCGCGCTGTACTGCGGTTCCTCATAGGCGAAGGGGCCGTCCCGCCCCTCGGCCAGGGCGATCCAGCCGGTCAGGGCGGTGGCGGCGCGGCGGTAGTCCGCGGCCAGCCGCGCGACTTCGCGGTCGCCGCCGTCCGCCAGCGTGCGGGCCGGATGTGTGGCGGGGGAAAGCGCGGTGGCGGGAAGGGCGGCCAGCATGGTGCGGCGCGAAAAGGATGTGCTAAAGCTAAAAGCAGCCATGACCGGACTCCTCTGAAGTCGGGTTGTGGTCAGGCGCGGGGCGGGTGTTCGCGCACCCCCTCGTGCCGTTTGGGGAGCAGCTAAGTTGCTCTATAGCGGCTCGTAAACTACCTTAGCGTTTCATGATCGGCCTATCAATCACAAATTTAGACCTTTGTGTCCCCTTAGGGGAATTTTTTCCGCTATGAGCCTCAAGACGCGGGCCCAATTGCGCGCCGCCCGGGCACTGCTCGACTGGACGCAGCAAGATCTAGCCGACCGTTCTGGCATCTCGTCGCGGAGCATCAAGCGCCTGGAAACCGGTGAGGGCCTGCTGGCCATCCGCCTGGACACCCTGGAAAAACTCCAGGCGGCCCTGGAGTCCGCCGGCGTCCTCTTCATCCCCGCCAACGGCGGTGGCCCCGGCGTCCGCACAAGGGAGTAGGGGGCGGTGCGCCCCAGGGCCCGCCGCGTCACACAGCCAAAAATGAAAGGGCAGGCCGGAGCCTGCCCTTCGATTTTGTGCAATCCAATCGCCGAAGCGAAAGGCTTGTTAACGACCGGATCGCGATTCTCTCAGTGCTACCCCTGAACGTTGACACGCATCGGGCCAGCCTGCAACATCTGATTGAATAAGAAGAAAGAGTTTTTCAGGGAATGCGATAGATGGATTACCGCCTGGGCCTCGATCTTGGCACCAACTCTATCGGTTGGTGCGTCGTCGATCTGGACGGCAAGGGTCGCCCGGTGGATATCCGTGATTCCGGGGTTCGGATTTTCTCCGACGGCCGCAATCCGAAAGATAAAACCTCTCTGGCAGTGGCCCGGCGTATGGCCCGTTCCATGCGGCGCCGGCGGGACCGTTATCTGCGCCGCCAGAAGAAACTGTTGAGCGCGCTTGCCGCAGCGGGGCTGATGCCGGACGATCCGGTGGCCCGCAAGGCGCTGACCGGTCTGGACCCTTACGCGATACGCGCCGGGGCCTTGGACGCGGCGGTTCCGTTGCATCATCTGGGCCGCGCCTTGTTTCATCTGAACCAGCGCCGGGGCTTCAAGTCCAACCGCCGGACCGACGGCGCCGAGGATGACGAACGCGGCAAGATCAGGCAGGGCGTCAACAAGCTGCGCGATGCCATGACGGCGCAGGGCGCGCGCACGCTGGGCGAATTCCTGCACCGGCTGCAACAGGGCGGCGGCAGCGTCCGGGTCCGCCTCAAGCCTGAATCCACCGACAGCGGCAAGACGGTCATGGCTTACGAACTCTATCCCGACCGGGCGATGGTTCTGGAGGAGTTCGAGGCGCTGTGGGATGCCCAGGCGCCGCACCATCCGGCCATCCTGACCGCGCAGGCGCGCGAGAAACTGCGGGACATCATTTTCTTTCAGCGCCGGCTAAAACCCGTACGCCCCGGCAAGTGCACCTTCAATCCCGAGGAGGAGCGCCTGCCCCGGGCGCATCCCCTGTTCCAGCGCCGCCGGATTTTCCAGGACGCCAATACCCTGGCGGTCATCGGCCTGGACCAGACGTCGCGCGGCCTGACCCAGGACGAACGGGACAAGGTCGCGCTGGCCCTGCTGACCACCGCGAAGCGGACCTTCGGCCAGATCCGCCGTCTTTTGAAACTGCCGCCGGACAGCCGGTTCAATCTGGAATCGGAAACCCGCAAGGACCTGAAAGGCGACGAGACGGCGGCGGCGCTCGCCAAGGACGACCGCTTCGGTTCCGGCTGGCGGGCGCTGCCTCTCGAAACCCAGGCCGCCGTCGTGGAACACCTGCTGGAGGAGGAAGAGGAGGAACCCCTTCTTGCCTGGTTGACCGCCGAACAGGGCCTCTCCGCCGAACGGGCGGAAAGCGTGGTGCGCGCGGCCTTGCCGGATGGTCACGGTGAACTCGGCCTGACGGCGACCCGGAAGATCCTGACCGAACTGGAGCGCGGCGTTGTGCCCTACAGCAAGGCTGCGGAACTGGCCGGATACCACCACTCCGACTTTCGCGACGGCGTGATCCACGATGCCCTGCCTTATTACGGGCGTGTCCTGGAACGCCATGTGGCCTTCGGTTCCAGCGATCCCGGCGACAGCGAGGAGGTCCGTTGCGGAAGGATCGCCAACCCGACGGTTCATATCGCGCTCAATCAGCTCCGCCGTCTGATAAACGCTGTTATCGCACGGCATGGCCACCCGGCGGAAATCATCGTCGAGCTTGCCCGCGAACTGAAACTGAGCAGGCGCCAGCTCGACGAGGTCGAGAAAGGCATCAAGGACAACACCGCGCGCGCCGAGCGCCACCGCGAAATCCTGGCCGGCCTGAACCTGCCCGACCGGGGCGAAAGCCGGATGCGGCTGCGTCTTTGGGAGGAACTGAATTTCGACGATCCGCTTGACCGGCGCTGTCCTTATACGGGTGAGCCGATCTCGCCGCAGCGGTTGTTTTCCGCCGAGGTGGAGATCGACCACATCCTGCCGTTCTCCCGCACCCTGGACAATTCGGCGGCCAACAAGACGGTCGGCCTGCGCCGCGCCAACAGGGAAAAGCGCAACCGCACGCCCTTTGAGGCCTTCGGGCACCAGCCCGGCTGGGACGAGAACCTGGAGCGGCTCGCGGCGCTGCCGCGCAACAAGCGCTGGCGCTTCGGGCCGGACGCGATGGAGCGTTTCGAGACGCAGGAACGCGACTTCCTGGACCGTCAACTGACCGATACCCAATACCTCTCGCGGATCGCGCGGGAATACATGACGGCGGTCTGCGACCCCCGCAAGGTCTGGGCCACGCCGGGCCGTCTGACGGAACTGCTGCGGCGCAGTTGGGGCCTCAACGACCTGCTGCCCGATCACAACATCGTCGAGCGGCAGGACCGGAAGAACCGCCTGGATCACCGGCACCATGCGGTCGATGCGGCCGTCGTCGGGGTGACCGACCGCGCCCTGCTGAACGCGGTTTCGCGCGCGGCGGCGCGGGCGGAGGAACAGGACCTGACCCGTCTGGTCGATGGCATGCCGCTGCCTTTCGAGGGGTTCCGCGACCGCCTGCGCGCGACGCTGGAGCGCATGACGGTGTCGCACCGGCCCGACCGCGGCACCCCGGCGGTGCCCGGCAGCGCCAATCCGCGCGGCAGTTCCGCCGGGCGCCTGCACAACGATACGGCCTATGGCCTGGCCGGGGCGCCGGACGCGCGGGGCGCGCGGCTTGTCGTTCACCGCGTGCCCCTGGACAGCCTCAAGGACCGGGCGGCTGTGGAACGGGTCCGCGATGCCGGCCTGCGCCAGGCCCTGCTGGACGCGACCGAGGGCTTGTCCGGCAAGGACTTCGCCGCCGCCCTGGCGGCCTTTGCGGCGCGCGACGGCATCTACAAGGGGCTGCGCCGTGTGCGCGTGCTGGAACGGCTGAAGGTCATTCCCGTCTGCGACAAGGCCGGCCGGCCCTACAAGGCCTACAAGGGCGACGCCAACTATCGCTTCGATGTATGGGAGCTGCAGGACGGACGATGGAAAGGCGAGGCCGTTTCCATGTTCCAGGCGCATCAGCCGGACTGGCGCTCGACAGTGAAAGACGAGTCCCCGACGGCCCGCAAGGTTCTACGGCTGCACAAGGGCGACCTGCTGGCGACGGAGACGGGCAAGGATCGCGTGATCCGCCGGGTGGTGAAGTTTTCGGCCAACGGCTCCATCCAGTTGGCGGCCCACAACGAGGCGGGAAACCTCAAGGCCCGCGACGTCAAGCCGCCGGCGGAGGACTATTTCAAATATATTAACACTTCCGCGTCAGGGTTGAAGAAGTTGCGGGCGCGGCAAGTGCGCGTGGACGCGACCGGGCGCCTGTTCGACCCCGGTCCGCGCGGCTGAAGCCGATGCCCGCCAAGCGCGGGTGCCATGGATCGAATTGTCGATATTGCTACTGATGGCCGTCACCTATCGGCCTATCGCGGCTTTCTGAAGGTGGAGGAGGGTGGCCGGGAAGTCGGCCGCATCCCCTTGGACGATATCGCGGCTGTGGTGATCCATGCCCACGGCATTACTTATTCCAACAGTCTTCTGGTGGCATTGGCGGAAAAGAACTGCTGCCTCGTTGTCTGCGGCCGCAATCACGCACCTGTATCGGTTGCTTGGCCCTTGAATGGGCACCACCGGCAGGGCGCGCGCATGCGTGCACAGTGGCTTGCTGGCAAACCGCTGCAGAAACAACTCTGGCAGCGTATCGTAGTCGCCAAAATCGAAAATCAGGCGGCGATACTTGAAGCTGTTGGCGGCCGTTCCGGTGGCGTTGCCGCCTTGGCGGCCAAGGTCCGGTCCGGCGATCCAGAGAACGTTGAGGCCCAGGCGGCGCGACGATATTGGCCCTTGCTTCTCGGGGTTGATTTCCGGCGTGACCGGACGGGCGGGGCGCCGAACGCGATGTTGAATTACGGCTACACGGTTATACGGGCGGTTACGGCCCGTGCGGTTGTTGCTGCCGGGCTGCATCCGACTATTGGCCTGCACCACCGCAATCGGGGCAATGACATGGCCCTGGCCGACGATCTGATGGAGCCTTTCCGGCCTTTTGTCGATGTCTGTGTCAAGCGCCTTGTCGAGCAGGGGGCTTCGCAGGTTACTCCCGAAGTAAAACAGGCCCTGGTTTCACTGACGGCCTTTGATGTTCCGACCAAGGACGGGGTGAGCCCGCTTGCAGTCTGCATCCAGCGGCTCGCGACCGCCGTTGGACAATCCTTTGAGGAAGGCAAGGCCTCGCTCGAATTTCCACTGCCGCCCAAGTCGCTCGATCTCGGCTCTTTGGTGACCGGCTGGCAGGTCAAGTGACGGCCCGAACGCTTGATGGTGGATATTTGAGTGGATACCGCCTTATGTGGATAATGGTCATGTTCGATCTGCCGGTCGATACCAAGGAACGGGGCAAGGCTGCGGCTAAATTCCGCGAGTTCCTCTTGGATCAGGGGTTCGAGATGAGCCAGTTCTCGATTTATCTGCGATTTTGCAGCGGCAGGGAGCAGTTCGAAGCCTTCTCGCGCCGGATTGAGCGGAATCTGCCTGAGTTCGGCAAGGTTCACATCCTTGCCTTCACCGACAAGCAGTACGAGAATATCGTTCGATTCAACGGAAGAACCCGGGCAGCCACGCGGAAAAACCCTGGTCAGCTAGCCCTTTTCTAAGTGTAGTGGAGCATTTCGGCATGAACGATAACCGCTCAATTCCCATGAATTTCAAGGGATTGAGCGGTTATCTAGTGTAGCACTCAGAGAATCGCGATCCAGCCGCAACGACGCAGCGTCACACCAGTCTCAATCCCGTAGTGTAGCACTCAGAGAATCGCGATCCAGCCGCAACCTGTTCGCCTTGTGCCGATGCTTCGCCAAAAGTGTAGCACTCAGAGAATCGCGATCCAGCCGCAACGGCGCTTTCATGGGGCCATGAAGAACAAGGAGTGTAGCACTCAGAGAATCGCGATCCAGCCGCAACTGTATGCCCTCCCGCATAGCACCCACCAGAAAGTGTAGCACTCAGAGAATCGCGATCCAGCCGCAACTTGATACGTCAAGGCCTTTCGGATTCCAGAAAGTGTAGCACTCAGAGAATCGCGATCCAGCCGCAACCTGCCCGTCGCGTAAGTGATGTAGCCAATCAGTGTAGCACTCAGAGAATCGCGATCCAGCCGCAACCCCTTTGCGGTGCGGCCGGCATCGATATGGAGTGTAGCACTCAGAGAATCGCGATCCAGCCGCAACGGGCGAAAACCCTTCGCCAGGATCAGCCGGAGTGTAGCACTCAGAGAATCGCGATCCAGCCGCAACTCTGACGGTTCACCGTCGGGGGTGCGAGGCAGTGTAGCACTCAGAGAATCGCGATCCAGCCGCAACTTACCGGATGGTCCAGATGCGTTGCGAGAGTGTAGCACTCAGAGAATCGCGATCCAGCCGCAACACGGAAGCGTTGCTTCCGCTGACGGCGTCAAGTGTAGCACTCAGAGAATCGCGATCCAGCCGCAACGCAAGGCCTCCAAGTGCGCGCCGGTAGCCTAGTGTAGCACTCAGAGAATCGCGATCCAGCCGCAACGAACTTGATCGGGTCCGCAGACTGCGTTGAAGTGTAGCACTCAGAGAATCGCGATCCAGCCGCAACCAGTATACCCGGCAGGTTACGGGCGATATCAGTGTAGCACTCAGAGAATCGCGATCCAGCCGCAACTCAACTTCACTGCTGGCTATTCCACAGAAGAGTGTAGCACTCAGAGAATCGCGATCCAGCCGCAACGTGTTGCTCTTATGCCAGTTGAACCGCGGCAGTGTAGCACTCAGAGAATCGCGATCCAGCCGCAACCTGCACCGCTCGCACCGTCGGCGCCGGCCAGTGTAGCACTCAGAGAATCGCGATCCAGCCGCAACCGGTCATCGGGTCGGTGAAGCCGAGGATCGAGTGTAGCACTCAGAGAATCGCGATCCAGCCGCAACATGGTCTCTTCGCGGGTGTTCCCCGGCAAAGTGTAGCACTCAGAGAATCGCGATCCAGCCGCAACCAAAGATGTCTTGGCGACCCTTATTCCGGTAGTGTAGCACTCAGAGAATCGCGATCCAGCCGCAACTTTGTCATCTTTGGCTTCCAAACGCCAGCCAGTGTAGCACTCAGAGAATCGCGATCCAGCCGCAACTTGCCGGGCGGCCGCCTCGGCTTGCGACAAGTGTAGCACTCAGAGAATCGCGATCCAGCCGCATTGTGCCTCCATGTTGCCGCGCCGCCGCCCCGCATGCCAAGCTGGCGATCATGCCCGAGCTGCCTGACATCATGGTTTACATCGAGGCGCTGGAAAGCCGGGTGCTGTATCAGCGGCTGGAGAAGGTGCGTCTCGCCAGTCCCTTCCTGCTGCGCACCGCCGTGCCGCCGATCAAGTCGGCGGAGGGACGCAAGGTGGTGTCGCTCAGGCGCCTGGGCAAGCGCATCGTCTTCGGGCTGGAAGGCGATCTCTGGCTGGTGCTGCACCTGATGATCGCCGGGCGCCTGCAGTGGAAGCCGCCGGGCGCGGCGTTGCAGGGCAAGGTGGGGCTTGCCGCCTTTGACTTCGCCCACAGTGACGGATCTGGCGGCAGCCTGACCCTGACCGAGGCCGGCTCCAAGAAGCGCGCCTCCCTGCACCTGCTGGAAGGCGCGGAGGCCCTGGCGACGCTGGACCCCGGCGGGCTGGAAGTGCTGGAGGCCGATCTGGCGGCCTTCACCACGGCGCTGACGGCGCGGAACCATACCGTCAAGCGGGCGCTGACCGATCCGCGCATCTTCAGCGGGATCGGCAATGCCTATTCCGACGAGATCCTGCACCGCGCCGGCCTGTCGCCGGTGGTCATGACATCGAAGTTGGGCGCGGCGGACATCGAACGCCTGCACGCGGCGGTCTGTGCGACCCTGGATGACTGGACCCGGCGCCTGCGCGACGAGGCGGGGGCGGACTTCCCCAAAAAGGTAACCGCCTTTCGCAAGGAGATGGCGGTGCACGGACGTTACGGCCAGCCCTGCCCGGTCTGCGGCACCAAGGTGCAGCGCATCCGCCATGCCAGCAACGAGACCAACTACTGCCCGCGCTGCCAGACCGGCGGCAAGCTGCTGGCCGACCGCTCGCTCTCGGCGCTGCTGAAAAAGGACTGGCCGCGCAGCATCGAGGAACTGGAACAGCCGCGCGGTAAGGGTTAAATCCCAGTCCCGGAAACCTTGGCGTCCCGTTTCCAACGCCCGCCAACTGAAAATGTCTTCTTTGTGAAACCGCTGTGGGTGGTGTGACCCAGAAAGGACGGGAGAGGTGCCGGGCGGGAGTATGAACATGTTGAGCGTCAACCCCGGGCTAGCTCTCGCACGAGTTCGTCTGACTCCGGACGTGACGGCTGATGTCGGAACCGAATGGCAACAACCTGTCGTGCTATCCCAACGCCATCAAGTGGGCGCGATACGAGACCGGCATCGTTTGGGATCGCCGTAGCAGGCAGCACCACCGCACCAGCACCGCGCCGTGCGAGTTCAAGCAGCCAGTCCACACGGTTCGAACGATAGGCCGCGTAGAGCGCGTGTCCCCGCTCAGCGCAGGTCCCGTGCAGCACATCGCGCATTTCGCAGTTTGGCCTGTCCAGCAAGTCGGTGCCGGCAAGAAGTTCCAGCGGGACAGTCGCTCGAACGCTGAGAGGGTGATCAGCCGCTACGACTACCCGATAATTCTCGTTGTAGAGTGGATCGATCCGGTAAAGATCGGCGCTCACCTCTGCAGACATGATTGCAATATCGAAGCGCCCTTCCCGTAACCCTGCGAGCAGAGCCTGCTGATCGTCTATGATCAGCTCGATATCCGCCTGCGGTAAGCGTTCGCGATAGCGCGAAATGATTGCTGTAATCTTCCCCTGCCCAATCGTCTCTCCAATCCCTACGCTGATCGGGACGCGATCCAATCGAATATGCCGGATGGCCTCCGCTTTCGCTTCGCGCGCTTCTTCGTGCACCTTTGCCAGACGTGGACGCACAAGATTGCCCAGAGGCGTCAGTCGGCAACCTGCGCGGTCCCGAAGAAAGAGTGGACCGCCAAGTTCATCTTCCAGCTTTTTGATCGCCGTCGTAAGCGACGGCTGTGAGACGTTCGACGCCCGCGCCGCGTGAGTGAAATTGCGATGCTCACAGACGGCGAGGAAGTATCGAATCTGGTTCATCTCCATTCAAATACCTTTGCTGCGTGAAAGTCCGGACACCTGTGATGCGGCCCCGATACATCTAATAGCATAGTCTATGTCTATCGTAATATAGAGTTTCGGAATTGGTGAAGTCTTCATTTTTCAAGAAATATGGGCCTGCGCAATCTCGTGCGAAAAGGAAGAAGCTATGAAAACTTCACTCTCTGTCATCGCGGCCGGTCTCGTCACTATCGCTGCTGCCGGTACCACTGCCGTTGCCCCCGCCCATGCGCAGGAAAACTGCCTGCCGGTTTCCGGCGGCATCAATGTCACCATCGTCGACTCAGAACCGCTGCGCGTGCTTGGTCCGGTGACGGGCACACTCTCAGGTGCCACGCAAGCGACTGTTCTGTCCCAGGAGCAACAGGGCGACGGGACCATCAAGCTTGACGTCACACACGACTTCGTAACAGACGATCGATCCTCTCTCACCACAAAAGACGTCGTCATCTGGACACCTGTGCCAGGGCACGAGGGCGTGTTTCGGATGCAGACAACCTATACCGTTGTCTCGGGGACGGGCCGCTTCGCCGAAGCACATGGCTCTTTCCAAAACCACGGTGAGGTCGTCGCGGGCGAGGGCCTGGTCACGCTGTCATATGGCGGCGAAATCTGCGGCGTTAACTGACGAGGCGGTGAGGGCGGGATCGACTCGATAACGATCTCGCCCAGCCTCACTTCTCTCGCTCGCTATCAGATATTCAAAAGAGAACGCTCCCCTGCGAAAAAACGAATGCAGCCATCGGTGCGCGCAGAGGCGCCGTCAAAACGTGAAAGAGTCTAGGCTTCGCCCCGGGCGGCGATCTCTTCGACCAGGCTGCGGATCTGATCCGGCATGAAGGGTTTCTCGATGCAGGGCCGGCCGGTCTTTTTCAGGAAGCGGCCGGTGCGTTCGTTCAGCAGGTCGCCGGTGATGAAGACGAAGCGGTCGAGCAGGTGGGGCTTGGTTTCGCTGACCGCGCCATAGAGGCCCGGTCCGTCCAGATGCGGCATGCGCAGGTCGCAGATGATGGCGGCATAGTCCTGGCCGGCCAGGTTGGTCAGCGCCCCCTGGCCGCTGGATGCCACATCGACGCTGTGACCCGCCGCTTCCAGAACCTCGACCAGGAAACTGGTGATGTCGGGTTCGTCGTCGACCACCAGGATCTGGCGCTCCTGGCTGTGGAGCCGAGGCGCGGCCACCTCCGGCTCCTCTGTCTGGATCATGCCGCCGGCGGGCAGCAGCACGGTAAAGGCCGCGCCGCCGCTGGCCGCGTTCTCAACCGAAATACTGCCGCCGTGGGCGGTGACCATGCCGTGGCAGACCGAAAGCCCGACGCCGGTACCGTGGCCCACCGGTTTGGTGGTGAAGAAAGGATCGAAAATGCGGGAGCGGATTTCCTCGGGGATGCCGGGACCGCTGTCGCGCACCAGAATCCGGATCTGCCGGCTGGCGGCCAGATAGGAGGTGGTGATGACGAGGCGGTGTGGCAGCGGCGTGTTGAGCATCGCCTGCTGCGCGTTGATGAAGAGGTTGACCAGGATGTGGCTCAACTGGTCCGAGTCGCCGGCGACCAACGGCAGGTCGGGGGCCAGATCGCAGGTGATCGTCACATCCGTGGTGTTCAACTGATAGGTCACCAGGTCCAGGACGTCGGCGATCAAGTCGTTGATCTGGATCGCCGAGCGCGCCGCCGGCCGCTGGCGCGCCATGGACAGGAAGGTCTTCACGATCTTGGCGCAGCGGTCGGCGGCGTTGCGCACCTTCATGGCCCGCTCGGCCAGGGCGCTGTCGGGGGCCATGCTTTCCAACAGGGCCGCCTGGCCGATGACCACGGAGAGCGGATTGTTCAACTCATGGGAAACGCCGGCCAGCAGGCCGCCCAGGGCGGTCAGCTTTTCATTCTGATAGATTTTCTCACGCTGGCGCTGCAGCTCGCGTTCGGTATGAACCCGGTCGGTGATGTTGTTGTAGGTCGACACGATGCAGCCGTCGGGCAGGCGCTGCTGGCGTATTTCGATCACCCGGCCGTCCGCCAGGGTGCGTTGGTCCACGCTGCGGGTGACCCGCGCGATAACGGCCAGCCGTTGCTCGACGAAGGCGTCTTCGCCACCGGCCGCTTCCACCTCGGCACGGGGATAGTGCTCGTTGCGCAGACCCTGGCGCACGAACTCGGAAACATGAACGCCGGGGCGGCCGAGTTCCCCGGGAATACTGAAGATGTCGAGGAAGCCCTGATTGACCAGCAGGACCCTCATGTCGGGTGCGGTCACGGTAACGCCCTGGGCAATGTTGGCGAGAATGCCCTTCAGCTGGGCCGAGCGCTCGGCAAGCGCCTGCTCCAGCCGGCTTTCCTGGTCGCGCAGGGCAAACTCGGCGCGCTTGCGCTCTGTGATGTCGCTGCGCACGCTGACGAAACCGCCGGAGCGGGTGTGCTGTTCCTTCACCGTGTCCCAGCGCCCGTCGGGCCAGGCATCCTCGCTGACGCAGGCTTCGTTGCTCAGCCGGTCGGCGATGAAGTCGGCAATGAATTGCTCCCGGTCGCGCCAGACGCGCGGGTCGGTCACGACGTTGTTGGCGACACTGGCCTCCACCAGTTCCTGCATCGGTTTGCCGGCGATGGCCTGCTGGGTCGGCAGAAAGGGGAACAGCTCGTGAAAGCGTCGGTTGGTCAGCACCACCTTCAGGTCGGAATCATAGAGAACGAAGCTATCCGACAGATTGTCGACCGCTTCGCGCAGCATCAGTTCCGAGCGGCGCATCTGCACCTGTTCGGTCACGTCGCTCAAGGAAACCAGAACCGCCGCCTCACCGCGCCAGAGGATGCGCTTTTCCGCGGCTTCGACCCAGAAGGGCTCGCCCTTGGCGGTCAGGCAGCGCAGCACCCTGGCCGGGCCGGCTGCGCCCTCCGCCAGGATGCGCCGCTGTCGCCGCAGGGCGCGGTTGTGCAACTCGACGGGCAGGAAGGGCAGCAGTGTCGGTTCCGCCAGCAGGCCCGCGCTGCCGTCAAAGCCGATCCGCCGGGCACAGGCTTCGTTGGCATAGAGCGGTTTGAAATCGCGGTGGACAAGGACGCCATTGGGGAAGCCTTCGACCAAGGCCCTGAAGTCGGCCTCTTCTCCGGTATCCGGTTCTTTTATGCCCAGCCCCTTGGTACCCGGTCGACCGGGGCTCGTCTTACGACGACGCTTCCCGGGTTTTTCCGAGGCGGTGTCTTGAGGCGCTGCTTGATGGATCACCAGCCAATGTTGCTGCTGCCCTTTCCGGTCGAACAGCGGGCGGATGTCGATGCGCTCGCTGTTGCAGTCCGACAGGCGCTTGCCTTTCACATCCGCCTTGGCCCAGCCGCTGGCCAGGACAAAGGCCTGGTTGGCGCCCAGCAGGGTCGGCTCGGCCGTATCGTCAGCAGCGGTGGCGATGGCGACGGCCCCCTGAAGCGCCTCCAGGATGGCGTCAAGGTTCCGCGCAAAGCGGTTGTTTGGGCGCAGAGGGTTGGACATCACGGCAACTTGCTTGAACCAGTCGATAGAGTGACCCCGCCCGGACGGCGGGCGCAAGCCCGGATCCTGCGCCGTCCGCAGGCCGATTTCGCGGCTGTCTTCGGCTGGCATGACCCTGCTATGGGATTGTTTCAATCGCATGTGGCGGCGGCGGGAAATTGGTTTCGATTGTTCACACTGCTGACCTACGTAAAAAACCGGCTTCGGGTTGCGGCGTCATGCTTAGGTGCTGAAAAGCATTGCTTTTTCAAGACGGTCGAGGTGTCGTCGGCTCTTTCGGCGGCGCGGTTTAGGCTGTCGCAGACTTGTAATAAATCTGTCATAGTTAAGGCATCATGCTGTTGTAGGGTCTCGCAACCCGCCAGCCAAAAACAGCCGCGAAAGCGGTGTCCACCCGCATTAGGAGAGGCACCTGAAATGCAGAAAAACGACGAATTTGCTTCGAAGGGAGCAGCCTTCGAAGCTTCCGAGGACGTCCCCACCAATACCAATCTGGCCAATACCTTCGGCAAGATCGCAGAGCGGCGCTACGGCCGCCGCGACGTGATGCGCGGGGCCCTCGGGCTGGCCGCGACCACGGCGCTGAGCGGTACGCTGGGGACCCTGGGTGGGATCAAGACGGCAGAAGCCGCCGACGGCCGCTATGTCTGGACCGAAATCGAGCATGGTGTCGACGAGACCCATCATGTCGCGCCGGGCCATACGGCGGACATTCTGATTCGCTGGGGCGATCCGATTTTCGCGGATTCCCCGGAATTCGATCCGATGAAGCAGACCGCCGCGGCCCAGGCCAGGCAGTTCGGCTACAACAACGATTTTCTCGGCTATGTCGGCCTGCCCTTCGGCTCGGACAACCCGGACAACGGCCTGCTCTGCGTGAACCACGAATACACCAGTGAGGAGGTCATGTTCCCCGGCATCGGGCGCCAGGACAACAAGGGCTTCCCGGACATGACCGCAGAGCTGGTCGACATCGAGATGGCGGCCCACGGCGGCTCGGTCATCGAAGTGAAGCGTGAAGGCGAAAAGTGGTCGGTCGTGAAGGACAGCCAGTACAACCGCCGCATCACCGCCAATACCACCTATATGGAGCTGACAGGCCCTGCGGCCGGCCACGATCGGCTGAAGACCTCGGTCGATCAAAACGGGACCACTTGTATCGGTACCTTCAACAACTGCGCCGGCGGGATCACGCCCTGGGGCACCTATCTGATGGCGGAAGAGAACTTCCACGGCTACTTCGGCGGTGCCGTCGATGGCCATCCGGAAGAACGCAACTACAAGCGTTATGGCGTGCCCGGCGGCTGGTACGCCTGGTCGAAATACCACAAGCGTTTCGACATCAATGCCGAGCCGAATGAGGCCAACCGCTTCGGCTGGGTGGTCGAAGTGGACGCCATGGACCCGACCTCCACGCCCAAGAAGCGCACCGCCATGGGCCGCTTCAAGCACGAGGGCGCAGAGCCGATCGTGAACGGCGACGGCCGGGTGGTGGTCTACATGGGCGACGACCAGCGCTTCGACTACGTCTACAAGTTCGTCTCCGAGCGCCGCTACAATCCGGACGACCGCGCAGCGAACATGGATATCCTCGATGACGGCACGCTTTTCGTCGCGCGCTTCAACGAGGACGGCAAGCTCGACTGGTTGCCGCTGATCTACGGCAGCGGCCCCCTGACCGCCGAAAACGGCTTCCACAGCCAGGCCGACGTTGTCATCGAGGCGCGCATTGCCGCCGACCTTCTGGGCGCGACCCCGATGGACAGGCCGGAGGACATCGATCCCAATCCGCAGACCAACAAGGTCTACGTGATGCTGACCAACAACTCCAAGCGCAAGGCCGATGCGGTCGACGCGGCCAACCCGCGCGGGCCCAACGACTTTGGCCAGATCGTTGAGATGGTCCCGCCCAATGGCGACCACGATGCCCTGCAGTACACCTGGGACCTGCTGGTGGTCGCCGGCGATCCCAGCAAGCCGGAGGTCGGCGCGAAGTACCATCAGGCCACCTCGGAAAACGGCTGGTTCGGTTCGCCGGACAACTGCACCGTCGATGCGGCGGGGCGGCTGTGGATTTCCACCGACCAGGGCTCCGGCTGGTCGAAGACCGGCAATGCCGACGGTCTCTACGGGCTGGAGACCGAGGGTGAGATGCGCGGCTACAGCAAGATGTTCTTCCGCACGCCGATCGGTGCGGAACTCTGCGGTCCGCGCTTCACCCCGGATGTGAAGTCGCTGTTTCTGGCGGTCCAGCATCCGGCGACCGACGGAACGAAGGACTTCCCCGGCTTCGAGCGCAACTCGACCTTCGAGGACCCCGCCACCCGCTGGCCGGACTTCACCGAAGGTATGCCGCCCCGGCCCTCGGTCGTGGTGGTTCGAAAGGACGACGGCGGCGAGATCGGCACCTGACCACCGACGATCGTTTGGATGACATGGGGGGCGGCTTCGGCCGCCCCTTTCTTTTGGTCCGAATGGTTGTTCTGGCGTTTCGGTTTCGACCGCAGAGCGCTGTCCGCAGGCCCCTGGGAAGACCGGATTACCCCTGAATCGCGATCTTTCTCCGCCGGTGTGATTTTCCTCACAGAGCCGGATCAGGCGCCCGGGGCATCTTGCCAGCATGCAATGTGCAGTGAGGGGAGCATGATGGCTGGCCGGCAAGATGGTGCGAAAGCTGAAAGTGATTTGCGGCATTCCGTGAATTTTCCTTGTGATTTATTTCCCACAGATGTGCCGTTGGACGGCCGTTCGCGGCGCCTGATCGGCTTGGAGGGCTTTACCCTGCTGGATGCCGAGAACCTGCACCCCTCCAACGACCCCGCTGACGGGCAGTGTGCGGAAGCCGGAGCCATGGACATGGCCGAGGACTGCGAATTCCAGAACCGTCAGCTTGCCGCTGATCTCGGGTCTCTGGGGGCCTCGCCCGCTGCCGGCCAAGATGCCGGCCGGCAACAGCATGAAGACGCGGAGGACTGTTTCCACCGTGGCCTCGCCCGGGCCGAAGCCGGGGACCATCAGGGGGCGGTCGTGGAGTTTTCCGCGGCCCTGGCCGGCGATCCGCACCGGGGTCAGTACTTCCTGGAGCGTGCCTACAGCTATCGCCACCTGGGCTACACCTACCTGGCCATCGACGACTTCGAGCAGGCCGGTATTCATGGCGCCAGCTGGGCCGCCGCCCACAACGGCAAGGGCATGGTGCGCCGGGAGAAGGGCGATCTCACGGGCGCGCTCTGCGATTTCGACGCTGCCATTCGCAGCGATGCCCGCTTCGCCGCCGCCTATTCCAATCGCGGGCTGTGCCATCTGGAACGGCATGACTATCTGAAAGCCATTGCCGATCTCACCATGTCGATCGATCTGGCGGGCGAGCAGGTTGTCACGCTCTATCATCGGGCTGCAGCGCTTTGCCGCCTGAAGCGCTATGCCGAGGCTGAGGCGGATCTGACCCGTGCCGAAGCCCAGGCCCCCGATGAGGCGAGTATCCTGAACCGTCGTGGCGTTGCGCGCGAAGGCCAGGGCAAGCTTGAACTGGCGCTGGAAGACTACGACAGATCCATCGCGCTCGATCCGACACTCGCGCCGGGCTACGCCAACCGTGCCCGCCTGCGACAGCGCCGGGCGGACTATCGCGGTGCCATCGACGACTACACCCGTGAACTGGAGTTCGAGCCCGGCTCCTGGCAGGCGCATGGACGCCGGGGGCAGTGCTACGCCCGCCTTGGCGAACCGCGCCGGGCGGTGCTCGACCTCAACGCCGCCCTGGCGCGAGAGGACGGGAAGGCCTTTCTTTTCGTTGAGCGGGCCCAGTGCTACGGCGCCCTGAAGAATTTCTCCCGGGCCGTTGCCGACTGCGATGAGGCTTTGGAGCGCGCGCCGCGCTGCATCGCGGCCCTGCTGGAACGCGCCCGTTGGCGTGAGCGGCTGCGTGACACCAAGGGTGCCCTGACCGATCTTGACCGGGTGGTGGATCTGGACGGCGACCATCCCCGGGTTTTCAACCTTCGTGGCCGCTATCTGCTGCGTCAGGGCAGCCTCGACGCGGCGCAGCGCGACTTCGAAAAGGATATCGCCCTGAACCCGACGGAGCCCTGGGCCTATATGGGGCGCGGTGACTGCCGGGCGCGTCTCGGTGAGGTGATGGCGGCAGCGGATGACTATCGCCGGGCGGCGGCGCTCTTTGCGGAGACCGGGCGTGAGGGCGACCGGGCTTCGGCCCTGCAGCGGATGCACCAGGTGCTGGTTGCCTGAACACGGCGCGCGTAGGGGGCACACAGGCTTCTCACAGCGCGTTCGGGGCCTTCCGGGCTTTCTAGAGCAGATTCACCCGGTCGATGGATCGCCTCCGGCGATTCCATCCGACCAGGATCTGCTCTAACTGTTTGATGGTGATCGGATTCACATGTTTTGGCGCAACCACGAAGTGGTTCCGTCAAAACATGATCCGATCTAGCCTTCCAGAACGAATCACGTTTGGCCGGAACCACTTTGTGGTCCCGGCCAAACGCATGAATCGGCACCCGTCGTTTTGAATCCGAACTTTGCTTCACCGGACTCCGGGCCCGGATCGCTGCGACCTTAACACGGCGTTGGCGGGTTCCCGAAGCCATCGACAGGATACGCTGCAGATCGGTCGAAGGGGGCTTTGAGGGCGTTGTGCCAGAAACAATCAATACAATTTCCCCTGCTTTGCGAAAACAGCCTGAAACATAACGCTGCCACAGTCCCTCCTGCGTGCGGTGCTGGGAACCAGGTTTGTAGTGGGTTCCATGCTCCTGCGGCGGTTCATGCGGCGACTCCGTCGTGGGGATATGACCAGGATTCACTGCTGTCCTGTATCCTGCACTGCACGCGCAAGTTCCTTGCATCCATTGCCGCCCGGCGCGGCGGAGTCTGCAGGAGTCCTGTCATGAAGCGTGACGTGCCTCACATTCGCGTGGCGAAACGCGACGACATTGCCGCCATCGAGGCCATGCACCTGCTCTCGGTTCAGAAGCTGGTCAGCCGCGACTACAGCCCCGACCAAATCGACGCTTTTGTCAGCCACCTCGGCACCTACGACCCCTCCTTGATCAATGACGGCACTTACTTCGTGATCGAGCAGGAGGGCGCCGTTATTGCCAGTGGGGGCTGGTCCTGGCGCCTGCCTCAGTTCGAAGCGGCGGGCGCCGGCAAAGGTGACGGGGGTAAAGGCGAAGGGGGCTTCGGCTTATCGCCGGACTCGGCGAAGATCCGCTCGATATTCGTCCACCCGCAGCACACCCGCCGGGGGCTGGCGTCGCGCCTTGTCCGGTTGTCGGAGGAGCAGGCGGCGGTTGCCGGCTGTTGCCTTCTGGAGCTCTGGGCGACCCTCACCGGGGTGCCGCTCTATCTCAGTCTTGGCTATGAGGAGGTCGGGCGTGTGGCTCTGGAGGCGCCGGATGTTGCGCCCCTGGTTTCCGTGCATATGGCCAAGCCGCTGTCCGTCGACGCGCCAGAGATAAGCGCCGCCTGACGTTTGGCGTCACTGCCTATCGCGCCGGACAGGTCCCCGCGCGGCTCGCCCTTAGCAAAGCCGGTCGGCAATGATCCCTGGGATTCTTCAGAAAGCAATAAAGCGGGCAGGACGCCCGCTTTTTCGGCGCGACGGCGATGCCGTCCGCGCTCTACGTTCCCCCCGCAGGCGCGCTGTTTTCAACACAAGCGCGCCGCGGGCAACCGCTTTCTAGAAGCCTTCGCGCTCCATCCGCTTGCGCAGAAGCTTGCGGTAACGGCGCACGGCTTCGGCGCGCTCGCGCTTCTTGCGGGCGGAGGGCTTTTCAAAATTGCGGCGGAGTTTCATCTCGCGGAAGACACCCTCGCGCTGCAACTTCTTCTTCAGCGCACGAAGGGCTTGATCAACGTTGTTGTCTCGAACCTGAACTTGCACAGACGCTCAGTGCTCCTATCTGAAGCCGCGAAAAGCTCGCATCCCGGCGAACCTTCGGGCTGATTTTCTTGGATATTGAGGCAAAACTAACTCTCTCGCGGCATCTGTGCTGCGAGTGATGAGCGGTTGGTATCATAGGGAAGCGCGAAAAGGAAGGCTTTTCTCAAGGGTTTTGGCCCTTTTTTCTGCCGAAACCGTCCGGAACTCTCCCGGGAGTCCTTCCTGGTGGATATTTGGGAAAAGTGCCGGAATTTCCTACTTTCCCGGCTAGGGCGCGGCGCGCCTTTACCCCTTCGTGTGCTGTGCCATATTAGCCTCATGGCCATTTTGAAGATTGCCCGCATGGGGCACCCGATCCTACGCCGCCGGGCCAAGCCCGTAGGCGATCCGACGGCGCCGGAAATTCACCGCCTGGTGCGCGATATGCTGGAAACCATGGACGATGCCGGCGGTACCGGCCTGGCTGCGCCGCAGGTCCATGCACCGCTCAGGGTGGTCGTGTTTTTCGTCACCGGCACCCGTGCCGCCCGGGAGGGCGACGACAGCCCGGACGAGCGTGCGGTGCCTCTGACAATCCTGGTCAATCCGGAGATTGAGGTTCTCGATGACACCCCATTTCTGGGGCCGGAGGCCTGCCTCTCGGTGCCCGGCCTGATCGGCCAGGTGCCAAGGCCGAGATGGATTCGCTACCGCGGCTATGATCTGGAGGGTGAGCCGGTTGAACGCGAAGCCACGGGTTTCCATGCCCGGGTCGTCCAGCACGAGTGCGACCATTTGGACGGTATTCTCTATCCCCAGCGGATGACAGACTTGTCGCTCCTGGCCTTCACCAGCGAGGGATCGCGGCGCCAGCCCGGTGAAAACCTGCCGGAGACCTCCGGCGGAGAACCCCCAAGCGAAGATGAGGTTTTGCAAAGCCATGACCGATGACAAGCAAAGACTGGCGCTGCTCGATCAGACGCTGCGCCATGTGCCTTTCGACGGTTGGACGTGGCAGGCCATCGATGCTGCCGCCCGCGACCTGGAAATGGATCTTGCGGAAGCCCGGCGGCTTTATCCCGGCGGCCCGGAGGAGATGATCAGGACCTTCAGCAACGAGGCGGATCGCCAGATGATGGCCGGGTTGGAGCGCCTGGATCTGGCCTCCATGAAGGTGCGCGAGAAAGTGACGGCCGGTGTGCGGCTGCGCCTGGAAGCTCTGGCCGCCCATCGCGAGGCGGCGCGCCGCGCCCTGGCCTTCTTTGCCATGCCCCAGAATGCGGCGGGCGGTCTGCGCTGTCTCTATCGCACCGTGGATGCCATCTGGTATGCGGCCGGTGACACCGCGACCGACTACAACTTCTATACCAAGCGGGCACTGCTCTCCGGGGTCTACACCTCGACCCTCCTGTACTGGCTGAACGACAAGTCGGACGACTACACCGCCAGCTGGGCCTTTCTGGACCGCCGCATCGCTGAGGTGCTGAAGGTCGCCGGCCGCCTCGGCAAGGGGGTGAGCGCCGCCATGAACCTGCCGGACCGCCTGTTTGAGCGCTTTGCCGAAGCGGGGGGCGGCCTCACCCGCAGCAGGAGCGGTCGCCTGCGCAGCACCCGGCGCTGAATCCAGCACTGAAGCCAAGGGCGCGCCACGCGCCCGGCAAGCAAAGCCGCGGTAACCAAGGGCGGGATTCGGCGACTTTTCCGCCATCGCTCCGGCGGATACATTCTTGCCTAGAGCAGATCCCGATCGGATGGAATCGCCGGAGGCGATCCATCGACGGGGTGAATCTGCTCTAACTGTTTGATGGCGATCGGATTCACATGTTTTGGCGCAACCACGAAGTGGTTCCGTCAAAACATGATCCGATCTAGACGAAGACGGCTTTCCCCAGACGGGGCGGCAGGAGAGGCCGCTGTTTACATGAATTGCAAGATTTCTTGCATTTGTGTCATCTTCATGCAATATAACCCGCATAAGATAGCTCTCGTGCCAAACGGGACTGGGGAGGAAGCACCGCGATGTCCATTGTCGTCCGCATGAAAGATGCGGCCGGCCGGCTGACGCCGTCCGAGCGCAAGATGGTCCAGGAAATCGTTGCCAAACCGCGCGATGCGGCTCTGGGAACGGCTGCTGACCTGGCCCAATCGATCGGGGTACACGAAGCCACCGCATCGCGGCTGGCCCGCAAGCTGGGGTTCGACAGCTATGCCGGTTTCCGCGCTGCCCTGCGCGACGAATTCATCGCCCGCACCGATCCGGCCGTTCGGGTGCGCAACACCCTTGAAGAGACCCGTGGCGCCGACCTGATTGCCGAACTGGTGGCCCAGGAAACGGCGGCCCTGGGGGCCTTGCCGGAGTACCTGTCGATCGAGCGCATCGCGCAGATTGCCGATGCCCTTCACAGCGCCCGAAAGATCTTTATCTTCGCCCGCGGCAATGCCGAGACGCTTGCCGTGATGATGGAGCGTCGCCTGCGCCGTTTCGGCATGAGTGTTGTGCGCCTGCGCGGCGACGGCCGCGACCTTGCCGAACAGATGGTCGAACTGACATCGGCCGATACCGTGCTCGCCTTTGCCTTCCGCCGCCAGCCGCGCCACTACGGCGCCGTTGTCGAATACGCGCAGCTTCGCGGGGCGGCGACCATCGCGATTGCCGGGACTGTCGGGCCGACTTTGAGCCCGGCCGTGGACCACCTTTTGTCCGCGCCGCGCAGCGGCGGCCGCGAAGGATTTCAATCGCTGATCGTTCCCATGACGATCTGCAACGCCTTGGTTCTGCAACTGGCGCGGCGCGACGAGAATCGCTCGCTCCGCGTCTTGGAATCTCTTGGTGAGCTGATCAAACGCTTTGACGCCTGATGATGACAGAGGCACTGAGCCTCAAACCAATAGGGGAGACCGGAACATGAAGAGACTGTTTCAAGCGGCCGCTTTTTTGACGGCCGGTACGCTCGCATTGCCGGCACTGGCCGACGATATGAACACGAAGTCGCCGGAAGAATTGCTGGCGACCGCCAAGGCTGAGGGCCAGGTGGTTGTCTATTCCTTCACCAGCCGGATCAAGAAGGTCGAGGCGGCCTTCGAAGCCGCCTATCCGGGCATCGACCTTGTCGGCTACGACATTTCCTCCACCGAACAGATCACCCGCCTTCAGGCCGAACACCAGGCCGGTGTGGTCAACGCCGATGTGATCTACGTTTCCGACGCGCCGGTCGTGTTCGACAAACTTCTCGGCGCCGGCATCGTGACGCCCTACATCCCGCCAAGGGTTGCGGACCGGGTGCCGGCCGAGTTCAAGTCGCCGTTGCTGGCACAACGCCTTTCGACCAAGGTGTTGATGTATAACGAGGAAGCCAATCCGGACGGCCCGCCTATCGACAATCTCTGGGAATTGACGACGGTGGCCTGGAACGGGCGTGTTGTCATGGTCGATCCGCTGCAGCGTGGCGACTACCTCGATCTCATGACCGAGATCGTCCTGCAGTCGGACGCGATGGCCGCAGCCTATGAAGCGCAATTCGGCAAGAAGATCCAACTCTCTTCCGGTGTCCGGAACGCCGGTGAGCAGTTCATCACTGATCTCTTCGCCAACGACCTTATCCTCGTTGGTTCGACGGACGATGTGAATGCGGCGGTCGGCAAGCTCGGGCAGGCCAATCCGCCGCTCGGCTTCACCAGCTATTCCGACAGGCGCGACAACGCGGAAGAGGGTTGGGCGCTGCAGCTTGCCAATTCTGTGACGCCCTCGCCGGGCATTGTCTTCCCGGCTGTTATCGGGATTGCCGAGGGGGCCAAGAACCCGGCCGCGGCGCGTCTGGTCATCGACTTTCTGATGGGTGACGAGACGGCCACCGGCGGCGCGGGCTTCAAGCCCTTCTACGTGCCCGGCGACTACGCCACGCGGACCGACATCGTGCCGCATCCCGACGCCGTGCCGCTTTCGGAGTTTGCGGCCTGGCGGGTGAATCCCGAGAAGACTGCCGGTATCCGCGCCGAGATCGCCGATCTGGTTCTGACGTTGCAGTAGTCACGCGAAATCTCGGGAAAAGACCTAAAACTCATGGCTGATTTCGCCATCGGCCGGTCGGGGCGGCGTTTCTTCGCCGCCCCTGGGCGGCCCCTCATGCTCTTCGTTCTGGCGATCACGGTGATCCTGATTGCGGCGCCGCTGTTCAAGATCACCTTGATCACCCTGGCGCCGGAGACGATCGTTGCCTGGCGCGACGTCTTGTGGAGCCGGCTGTCGCCCAATCTGTTCTACAAGCCGCTCGGCAACACCATGACCATCGGCGCCAGCGTTGCCGGCGGCTGCGTTCTCATCGGCGGTTTCCTGGCCTGGCTCGTCGTGATGACGGATGTGCCCTTCCGCCGCACCATCGCCGTGCTGTCGACGCTGCCGTTCATGATCCCCAGCTTTGCCGCGGCGCTGGCCTGGGGCGTTCTGTTTCGCAACGACCGCATCGGCGGACAGGTCGGCTATCTCGAGGGCCTCGGCTTTGATATTCCGAACTGGCTGGCCTGGGGCATGGTGCCCTCGCTGATCGTGCTCATCACCCACTACTATTCCCTGACCTTCACGGTGATCGCCGCCGCCCTGGCAACGGTCAACTCCGACCTTGTCGAGGCGGCGCAGATGGCTGGCGCCAAACGCCGTAAGATCTTTTTCGGTATTATCCTTCCGGTTACGCTGCCAGCGGTGATCGCGGGCGGCTCGCTGTCTTTCGCGGGCGGGGTGTCGAACTTCGCGGTGCCGGCGCTGCTCGGCCTTCCGGTACGCATGCAGACCCTCTCGACGCGCATCTACGGGATGATGGAGGTCGGTCAGACCGCGCGCGGATATGTCATCGCCATCCTGTTGGTGCTGATCTCCGCGTTCTTCCTCTGGCTCGGCAACCGGCTGATCACCGGCCGGCGTTCCTATGCCACCATCACCGGCAAGGGCGGCCGCGCCAAACGCTTCGATCTCGGCGGTCTGCGCTGGCCGCTCTGTGTGCTCGCCATTGCGGTCAGCGTGTTCTCCACCATCGTACCGGTGCTGGTGTTGATCGCCTCCAGCTTCGCACCCTCGTCCGCCGAGTTGTTCTCGAACTGGACGCTGCACTATTGGTCCGGCGAATCGACGCCGACCATTGCCCAGGGTCTCGCCGGTGTCGCCCACAACCCGGATATCCTGTCGGCGATCGGCATTACCGTTGGGCTTGGGTTGACCGTGGCGGTCTGCGGCACTGCGCTCGGGCTGTTGATTTCCTACAGCCTTGTCCGGGCCAAACGCGGTGTCGTGCCGACCGTGGTCAGCCAGCTTTGCTTCCTGCCGCTGTTTGTGCCCGGCATTGCCTTTGGTGCCGCCTATATCGCGCTCTACGGCGCGCCCATCGGTCCTTTGCCGGCGCTTTACGGCACCTTTGCCCTGCTGGTGCTGGCGGCCACGGCCTTTCTCATTCCGTTTGCCGTGCAGACCGGGCGTGCGGTCATCCAGCAGGTCAGTGGCGACCTCGAGGAAAGCGCGCGCCTTACCGGTGCCGGTTTTCTGCGCCGCTTGATGGCGATCACGGTTCCGCTTTCGCTGCGCGGGCTGACGGCGGGGGGGCTGCTGGTTTTCGTCAAGATCGTGCGCGACCTCTCGCTGGTGGTCCTGCTGTTCACCCCGACCATGCCGGTCTTGAGTGTCGTTGCTTTTCGTTATGCATCGGAGGGTTTCGCCCAGTTCGCCAACGCGATTACGGTGGTGATCCTGTTGATTTCGATCACCATGTCGCTGTTGGCGAACAAGCTTCAGGCGAAATCCCAGCCCTGGCTGAAGAATTGAGGAAGGCCTGCCAACGATGATCAGAATATCCGATCTCACAAAGCGCTTCGGTGCCGTGGAAGCGGTCCGCGGCGTCAGCCTGGAGGTTCCCCAGGGCGCCTTTCTGGTTCTTGTCGGGCCGTCGGGCTGCGGCAAGTCGACCATGCTGCGGATGCTTGCCGGCCTCGAGGCGCCGAGCGGCGGCACCATCGAATTCGACGGCAAGATGGTTTCCGACGGCAGCCGCGAATGGACCGTCGAGGCGTCCCGGCGCAACGCCGGCCTGGTGTTTCAGTCCTATGCCCTCTGGCCGCACATGACCGTCGCCGGCAATGTCGAATGGCCGCTGAAGGTGGGGAAGTGGGCAACGGCCGAGCGCGCCGCACGGGTGGCCGAGGTGCTCTCGCTGCTGGCCATCGACGACCTTGCCAACCGCTTCCCGAACGAGATCTCCGGCGGCCAGCAGCAGCGTGTCGCCATCGCCCGCATGATCGCGCCGAAGCCCGGCATCCTGCTGTTCGACGAACCGCTTTCGAACCTGGATGCCAAGCTGCGGGTGGAGATGCGCACGGAGCTGTTGAAGATCCACCGGGCAACCGCGGCAACCTCGGTCTACGTGACCCACGATCAGGTGGAGGCGATGACCATGGCCAGCCATGTCGCCGTCATGAACCACGGCCTTGTCGAGCAGTTCGGTGCGCCGGAGGATCTGGTTGCGGAGCCGGCGACATCCTTCGTCGCCACCTTCCTGGGGACACCGCCCAACAACATGATCGCCGTGGAACCCTGGGAGGGCGGTGCGCGCCTGGCGGGCGGGAGCCTGCTGCCGGGCTTCGCCCTGGAGCGGCCGGTCAATTTCATGTACCGGGCGGAGGACCTGAGCCTTGCCGAGGCCGCCAACGGCCGAACCCTGGCCCTGGAGTTCGCCGAGGCCAGCCCGATTGCCGGCCGCTACATGGTCACCGGCATCGTCGGGGACCTGCGTTTGACGGCGATTGTCGACCGGGCCCCCCATCTGGCCCCGGGCGATACCCTGCACTTCAAAATCCCGGACAAGCCGGCGGCGGTCTTTGCCACCAGCGGGGAACGGCTCTCATGATGCGGTTGTTGCTGGTGCGTCACGGACAGTCGGTATGGAACGCTGGCCGCATCCTGCAGGGGCAGGCGGACATACCGCTGAGCGACCTCGGCCGCGAACAGGCCGCGGCCCTTTCGGACACGGTTCAGGGGCTTCGCCCGCAGCGGATTCTGGTGTCGGATCTCAAGCGCACGCGCGAAACAGCCGAACTGCTGGGTTTCCCCGAGCATGAAGTGGAAAGCGGCCTGCGCGAGATCGACGTCGGCGACTGGACGGGGCAGTACATCGACGATCTGGTCGCTGCCGATGTCGAGGCCTATCAAGGCTGGCGCGCGGGAACCTATACGCCGCCCGGCGGCGAAAGCTGGGGTCTGTTCAAGGACCGCACCGCCGGTGTGGTCTCCAAACTGCAACGGCCCGCTGCGGGAACGGTGCTGATGGTTGCCCATGGCGGGGTCATTCGTGCCTTGCTGGAAAGCCTGCTGGATCTCAGTCCCGCGCGCATCGTACCGGTCGGCCCGGCCAGCATGACCGTGCTGCGCCTCGGCCCGCCCAACGGCAAGGCCGACGTGCGCCTGGAGGTTTTCAACTACACACCCAAGGCACCGGTGTTCGACGCGCCTGATTAGTTTTTTGGAACTTACAGCGGGCTGGAACCGCCTCGACGTAAGTCGAGAAAGACCTAACGCCGGATGAGGCGGGTGACGTGGCCCATCTTGCGGCCCGGGCGCGGGGCTGCCTTGCCGTAGAGATGAAGCTTGTTGCCGGGGTCGGCCAGGATCTTGCGCCAGTCCGCCACCTCGTCGCCCAACAGGTTCTTCATCACTGCGTCGCAGAGCCGCTCGGTCGAACCCAGGGGCAGGCCGGCGACGGCGCGGATGAACTGCTCGAACTGTGAGGTGATGCAGGCGTCGATGCTCCAGTGGCCGGAGTTGTGCGGCCGCGGCGCCATCTCGTTGACCAGCACCTTACCGTCGTGGGTGACGAACATCTCCACCGCCAGCAGGCCGACCAGCGCCATTTCCTGCGCCAGGTGGCGGGCGATGGCTTCGGCCCGGTCGGAGACGTCCTGGGGCAGGTTCGCCGGCACGATGGTTTCGTCAAGAATGTGGTCACGGTGACGGTTCTCCACCGGCACGTAGGTCCGCATGGTCCCGTCGCTGCCACGCGCCACGATGACCGAGATCTCCATGCGGAACTGGACCAGGGCCTCGACGATGCCGGCGGCTTCTGCGGCATGGCCGCGCATGGCGGCCCAGGCTGCGTCAAGGTCGCTGTCGGCTTCGATCCGCACCTGGCCTTTGCCGTCGTAGCCCAGCTCGGCGGATTTCAGGATGCAGGGCGTACCGATCTCGGCCACCGCCTGTTTCAGCCCGGCCAGGTCGTTCGCCGGGCGATAGTCGGCGGTGGGCACTGAAACGCTGCGGCAGAAATCCTTCTCGCGCTGGCGATGCTGGCAGATGCTCAGCACCTTCGTTCCCGGCCGCAGCGGCACCAGGCCCTCCAGCAGTTCGACGGTCGCCAGGGGAATGTTCTCGAATTCGAAGGTGACGACATCGACCGCGCCGGCAAAGCGGGTCAGCGCCTCGCGGTCGTCGTAGGCGGCCACGGTTGCCGCATCGCAGACCTGGTTGGCGGGTGCATTCTCGTCCGGCCCGTAAGCGTGACAGCGATAGCCCAGGCGCGCGGCGGCAAGCGCCGCCATCCGGCCGAGCTGGCCGGAGCCGAGAATGCCGATGCTGCCACCCGGGGCGAGCGGTCCGTCAAGGTCGGGCAAGGGGGGCTTCCTTCGGTTTGGTTGATCAGGCTTCGTCTTTGGGAATCTCGGCAACCGCCGCTGTCTGTTTGGCCCGCCAGTCGTCCAGGGCGGCGGCAAGCACGGGGTTTGAAAGGGCCAGCACCGCGGCAGCCAGCAGGCCGGCGTTGGTCGCTCCGGCCTTGCCGATGGCAAGGGTACCCACCGGGATGCCGCCGGGCATCTGGACAATCGACAGCAGGGAATCCTGGCCGCTCAAGGCCCGGCTTTCGACCGGTACGCCAAAGACCGGCAGGGGGGTCATCGCGGCGGCCATGCCCGGCAGATGGGCGGCGCCGCCGGCGCCGGCGATGATGACCTTCAGGCCGCGCTCACGCGCGCCGGCGGCATAGTCGTAGAGCCGCTGAGGGGTTCTGTGCGCGGAAACGATCCGCTTCTCGTAGGACACGCCCAAGAGGTCCAGAACCTCTGCCGCGTGCTTCATGGTGGGCCAGTCCGACTGGCTGCCCATGATGATCCCGACCTCTGCAATCCCGGCCTCTGCCGCAGTTTCGGCCATTGTCTCGACTGTCCCCCGTCTTCTGATGCGGCAGCGCTGCCACGACTGTCCTGCTGCCTGAACGCCCCGAAAGGCCGGGCATTATCCGGGCTCTCCCCCGGTGAGGCAAGCGATCCCGGCCACCGCAGAGGGCTGAAATCCGCCAAAAGCCCCTTATGAAGGAAGCGTTTACCATCACAGGATAAGCTTCGTGCTAGAATCAGGTGTCGGGCTGCCTTCAGGGGCCTGACCAGCAGTATTGGAAGGCGTGATGAAGGTCCGTAACACAGGTTCTCCGGCCCCCGTGGCCGGCGCCTCGGCGGTGCAGGCGGAGAACGCCTATCGCAAGGCCGATGCGGCCGCCGTGCGCCCTGCGGCGGCGCCTGAGGACGTGGCGACCGTCATGGGCATACCGGAAGCCGAGCTGACGCCCAAAGTTCGCCAGGCGCTCCAGCAGTTGATGGTCGAGGTCTATCAGTTGCGCCAGGATTTGGACGAGGCCAAGCAGCGCGTCGGCTATCTGGAACAGCTTGCCGATCAGGATACCCTGGCGCCGGTCCTGAACCGCCGCGCCTTTATCCGCGAGTTGACCCGCATGTCGGCCTTTGCCGAACGCTATGGCGCCGCCGGCAGCGTGCTCTATTTCGACGTCAACGGCATGAAACAGATCAACGACGGCCACGGCCACGCCGCCGGAGACGCTGCCCTGAAGCGGATTGCCGAGGTTTTGCTGCGCAACGTCCGGGCCTCCGATGTGGTAGGGCGTCTGGGGGGCGACGAGTTCGGCGTCATCCTGGCCCAATCCGATCTGGAGGTTTCCAATGCAAAGGCCGAGAGCCTGGCCCAGGCGATTGCCGCCGAGGAGATCGAATGGAACGGCGGCACCCTCAGCCTGTCGGCGGCCTATGGCGTCCATCCCCTGAGCGCGGGTCAGAAGGTTGACGAGGCCCTGGAAGCCGCGGATCGGGCGATGTACGTCAACAAGCGCAGCAACCCGCGGGATTGAACGGTCCCCAACACCGCCGTCGCGGCCTACGCGATGATGTCCGGCAGCAGGGCGTCTTCCAGTTTCAGGATCTGATCTTTCAGCGAGAGTTTGCGCTTCTTCAGCCGCTGCAGCTGCAACTGGTCGAAGGGCAGCGTATCCGAAAGATGGGCGATGACGTCGTCGAGGTCGCGGTGCTCGGTCTTGAGCTCCGACAGCTTGCGGCGCATCTGTTCGAAATCGGGTTGATCCATGGCGATCTAAGGCGTTCTACCAGCCGTGACTATAGCGCTTCGGAGAGGTTTGGGGGAGTCCCAGACGACGCATCCGGCCGGGCGATCGGGTTTTTAGGGGGCGGGCCTGGGCCAAATACCTTGTGAACCTCCCCGGATTGCCTTCCGGCCAAGCCGCTGCAAGCTGCTATAGTCTATCAGGAAAGGCAAGGACCTACAGTGTCTGATGGGCTTGAATTCAGTTAAAACGAAGCCCGAATCAGGCATTCTATCGGAAGGCTTAGGGGGCACTTCACGGTCTTGATTACTTTGGCCGGAAAGGATCGCCCCCTTTTGGGGTGACGGGGACAGCAAAGATGGTAAAGCCGAGGCGGATCGGGGTTCTGACCAGCGGTGGCGACTGTGCCGGGTTGAACGCGGTGCTGCGCGCGGTGGTCCACCGGGCGGTGGAGGGTTTCGGCTGGCAGGTGGTCGGTATTCATAACGGCACCGCCGGCCTGCTGGCCCGGCCGGTGGAGGCCGAGACCCTGGAGCTCAATGTTTTCGACGGCAATCTGCTGCGCCGCGGCGGCACCATCCTGGGCACCACCAACAAGGGCGATCCTTTCGACTATCCCATGCCGGACGGCAGCCGGGTGGATCGCTCCAACGAGGTGATCGAGGGCTACCGTGCCCTCGACCTGGATGCCCTGATCGGCATCGGCGGCGACGGCAGCCAGGCCATCCTGCAGCGCCTGGCCCAGCAGGGCGGCATCGACCTGATCACCATCCCCAAGACCATCGACAACGATCTTGGCCATACCGAAGTTTCCGTGGGTTACGACACGGCGGTGAAGGTTGCGACCGATGCCATGGATCAGCTGCAGCCGACCGCGGCCAGCCATTCCCGCGTCATGGTGCTGGAGGTCATGGGCCGCGACGCCGGCCATATCGCCATCGCGGCGGGTATCGCCGGCGGCGCCGATGTGATTCTGATCCCGGAGATCGGCTACAGCCTGGAGGGCATCGCCGCCAAGATCGAAAGCCTGAAGGCGCGCGGACGCAACTTCGCCCTGGTGATCGTCGCCGAGGCGGTGAAGACCGAAACCGGCGAGGCGGTGCGCCAGCGCCAGGGTGACGGCAGCTTCACCTATGGCGGCATCGGCCATTACCTGGCCGAGCGCATTGCCGCCGTGACCGGCTCTGAAACCCGCATCACCGTGTTGGGCCACCTGCAGCGCGGCGGCCCGCCGACCGACCGTGACCGCCTGATGGGATCGGTCTTTGGGGTCTATGCGGTGGACCTGATCGCCGCCGGGCGCTTCGACCGCATGGTCGCCTGGAACAACCGCCAAGTGGTCGACATCCCCATCGCCGATGCCATTGCCGGTTATCAGGCCGTCGATGTCGACGGGCCCCTGGTGCATACGGCCCGGGGGCTGGGTGTTTATCTCGGTGAGGGGATAGGGGAATGATCGCGACTGCGCCGGAGAACCCGTTCTGGGATTTCTCCCTCAAGGCCTATGACAGGACGGGCGTGGCGGCGGCCTGCCTGGCGCTGCAGGAACGCTATGGCATCGACGTCAATCTGCTGCTTTTCGCGGCTTGGGCGGGGCACTGCGGGCGCGGCCTCAGCGCCAACGAAATGGCCGGGGTTATTACCGCTGCCGCGGCCTGGCAGGTTGAGGTGGTGCGCCCGTTGCGCGCGGTCAGAGGCTGGCTGAAGCAGCAGGCCGAGGTGCCGGAGGATCTGGGGCAGGACCTGCGCGGACAAGTGAAGGCGCTGGAGCTGCAGGCCGAGATGCTGGAACAGCTCCTGTTGCACCAGACGCTGGCCATCGAGCCAGGCGAACCCGATCCGCGCCTCGCCGCCGCCAACATGCGTCTCTATCTTGCGAGTTTCGTCTCCAAACCCAGCGACGCCGATACCGCCGACCTCGCCGTCATCCTGCGCGGTGCCTGTCCAGAAGTCACGCCGCTGGAGGCGATTTGGTCGCTGGGGAACTGAAGCGGCACATCCGGAATAGGATTGGTCCTTGGAGTTTGACCGCAGCCCTGGCCGCATCTTGTGGGCGGTTCATGTTCAACCCAGCAGGAAATCCAGCCTCGCATCCGTCTTCGATGGTGTGATCTCCAGTATCTCCGCTTCCACTATCTTTTCGGCCACAAAGGGATCGGCCGCCACTCTGCTTTGCAGATCCGACCGCGATGTATTGTGCGCCACGATCCCACCGCCCAGACTGGGCTGCAGGCTGCCGGTCAGCGCGAACACGCCATCGTCAAATCCGCGCTTGATCCAGTCGTTGTGACCTTCCATGAACCGGCTGGCTTCACTTTTGTTGTCCGAAAACTTGAGTACTACGACAAACATCTGATGTGGGTCTCCCTCTGTGGAATGTTTTACTGGTTGTGGCGGACGGGAATTGCCAGGGGCCGCTTCATCTGGGGTTCTCCCGGCTTCGAGCAGTTAATGTTCTTAGCTGTATTTTTCATACATGTAGTATTTGGCAAAAAATCGGGCTACTTGACCGCCGCGAGTGCACGCTGAAGCGTAGCGTGGTCCATGCCGCTCAAGGTCTTTGCCAGCTCGGCCTGTACCTTCGTGACTTCTTTCGCCCCAGCCGCCTGGCGCTCGGCCCCAAGCGGCGTCACTTCGGCCCTGATCGCCCGGCGGTCCTGCGGGTCTTCCACGCGTTGCACCAGGCCATCGGCCTCGAGACGGTCCATGAGCTGCGTGATGTTGGAGCGCACGCAACTCATTTTCTTGGCACATTCGCTCAAGCTGAGCGGTTCGCCCGCCTCGACCAGATGCAACAGCATCCCGAACTTCGTAAGTGTCAGGCTGACCGGCGCCAAAGCCTCCTCCAGGCGCTGCTCGACGGCGCGCCCGGCATTGACGATGGAAAACATGAGCTGGCGATCCTTGTCTTTCTGGCCGCCGCGCTTGGGTCGAGTTTGTTTCATATATGAACTATATAGGCATGATGCAAATTACAGTCAAGCGGCAGCTTCAAACCCTGGCTTTCTAAGTTCTCTTAGGAGGTGCTGCGCCAAACAGAGCCCTGAAGCGCCGACTAGATCGGATCATGTTTTGACGGAACCACTTCGTGGTTGCGCCAAAACATGTGAATCCGATCGCCATCAAACAGTTAGAGCAGATTCACCCGGTCGCCAGATATCCCAGGGGATCGCTTCCGGCGATTCCATCCGACCGGGATCTGCTCTAGCCTCTGATCGGCCGCACCTTGCCGGAGTCCTCGCCCCAGCGTTTCACCTTGCCGCTTTCCAGGCCGAAGAGGTCGAGCACCCGACCGACGGTGTGGTCCACCATCTCGTCCAGCGACTGCGGGTTGGCGTAGAAGCCCGGCACCGGCGGTGCGATCACGGCGCCCATTTCCGACACGGCGAGCATGGAGCGCAGGTGCCCCGTGTGCAGCGGTGTTTCGCGCAGCATGAGCACCAGGCGGCGGCGTTCCTTCAGCACCACGTCGGCGGCGCGGGTCAGCAGGTTCGAGGTGACGCCGGAGGCGATCTCCGACATCGAGCGCACGGAGCAGGGGGCCACCACCATTCCCAGGGTTTGGAACGAGCCGCTGGAAATCGCCGCGCCGACATCGCCGACGGGATAACTGACGTCGGCCAGGGCGGTGACGTCGGCCACCTTCAGGTCGGTCTCGTAGGCGATGGTCAGTTCCGCCGCCTTGGACAGCACCAGATGACTCTCCACCGGCAGATCGCGCAGGGTTTCCAGCAGGCGGATACCGTAGCGCACGCCGCTTGCACCGGAAATTCCAACAATCAACCTAGAGGTGTTGTGCATAAGTTAACTGACCCTTTGGGTTGTCGATATTTGCAAAATTACACTTTTGCGTCTAATATGGAGTCGTACCTTTGGCTCATTGGAGGTCCGAATGACAGCGGATGAGCGTGTCTCGTCATTGCTTACAAAGCATGCGGCTATCGATCACGCAATTGACGAGGAAAACCAACGGCCGCATCCCGACGACCTGCGTATTCATGAACTTAAACGCGAGAAGCTCCGGATCAAGGACGAAATCGCGGGTCACGACAGCCATGTCTAGCGAAACGCCCACACAAAGCCTCAGTCACGAATACTAACATCAAGGCGCTGATAGAACGGCCGCCAGGCAGGCGCGTGCCGGGGGAATAGCCCCTTCGGGAGCGATAAGCAGCGATCCCAGGCGCGACCCAGAAAGCCGGACAAATCTGGGACAAGCAGGCTAAATCGGGAAAGACCGCGTCCCCCGCCCTCGACACGAGGCACCGGGGGGCGCGGTTTTTGTTTCTGGGTGGAGGAAGATGCCGGCCAGTGTAGCGGGTGCCGTCGGCGGACTCGGTCGGAAGTGCTGGAGCGTGATCCTTATTGACTGAAACAATCGGGAACGGGGAGTGTCTCTCCAACTTGCCGAAGCACGGGCTGCCTCACGTTCAATCCTCGACCTAAATTGAAGCGGTTCCGCCCAAGGGCGGATCGTGTTTAATCGGAACCACTTTCGTGATTCCGACTAAGCATGTGAATCGACTCTGCATCAAATGGCCAGAACGGATCCACCGGGTTAATCGATCGCCACGGGTGATTCCATCTAACCCGGGTCTGCTCTAGAGAACGCCCAGAAGCGCCAAAGCGACGGCAATCTGGCAAATCCATCCAGCGGTGAAGGTCAGGGTGAAAGGGCCAGGTTGTCGGACGAGGGATTCCCCAGTGTTTTCATCAGGCCGAGGACGGCCATGCGGTTCAGTACATAGGGTGCCCAGAACAATGCCGTCATCAAAGCCGTAAGCGTAAGCCAGAAAAGTTCGCTGGTCGTTGCTGCTTCCTTCAAAGGTTATGACGGTGGAGAGGTCTTCTCCACCGCCGCTGCTGTATGTTCGATGACTACTTGAGGTTCGCGACACCCAAGGGGACAGTGAAATCCGCGCACCAGACATAGAACTCGCTGAAATCTGCCGGGTTGATGCCGGCGGGGATCGCGTAAACCTGCAGGCCGGTGTTGGCGTCCAGTTTGGTGAATTCCGTCGCCTTGTCGAAGGTCGCGTTGTTACCGAAGCCGAGCGACGGGGCCGGCGCACCGTCGAGACTGAAGTCGGTTTCCAGCACGGCAATGTAACCCGACGCCGTCTCGATGATGGAAACGCCACCGGTTGTGACGTGATCGCTGAGGCCCGAGAACTTGCCGGACTTTAGCACCTCGGTGTGCGACGCGGCCTGCGCGGGGCCCGCCGCTGTGCCGAGATAAACCGTTCCGACACCGGCGATGACGGCGAGCGCGAGCATGAAATTCCTGAGCATGGTGGGTCCTCCTTAGGGGGGTGAGAGCGAAAACCTTTATTCTTGACCAATCGGTCCTTAATGATGATATAAATGTCTAATGTGGACTGATTGGTCAAGAATAAAGCTGTCACGAAGTCGAGAGGAGAGACCTTCATGGCAAGGTCGCGGGAGTTCGATGATCAGGCGGCGGTCAGCGCGGTCGAGGATGTCTTCTGGCGCTGCGGTTACGAGAGGACGTCCTATGCCGATCTGATGAAGGTGACCGGCCTTGGTAAAGGCAGTTTGTATGCTGCCTTCGGGAACAAACACGCGCTCTATTTAAGGGCCCTCGATACATACATTGCGCGTGAGGTCGCGGCAGTTGCGCTCGTTCTGACGGCGGAAGAAGAGGAAAGCCCTCTCTCGGGAATCGATCGGATCAGAATGTTCCTCGACGTGGTCATTGCGGCGGTTGAAAAACGGGGTGATCGCCGGGGGTGTTTTCTGTGCAATGCCGCAGTCGACATGGCGCCTCATGACAAGGGTGTCGAAGCGGTCGTTAAAGTCGCGATGGATAAAATGCGTGACGCCTTGCAAGAGGCTCTGAGGGAAGTGTTGGACGAAGAGCACAGAAAAGCTGCGGCCGAGCATCTCCTGGCAGTGTATCTGGGCATGCGTGTTCTGGCGAAAGCAGGAACGCCTGTTCCGCGGCTTCGGCTTGTCCGGGACACGGCCCTAAAGGATCTTGCTGGATAGACCGATGCCATCGGTAGGACGCCGTGCCTTCAGCGTCGGCAACGCCCCATCCATCAACGGCAGAATGGAGAGAAGCTTCTCCCTTGGTATCGTGGCGGCGTTACAGTTCCCGGGCCTGATCGCGCAGCACGAACTTCTGGATCTTGCCGGTGGAGGTTTTGGGCAGGGGGCCGAAGATCACCGTCTTGGGGGCCTTGAAGCCGGCCATGTTCTCGCGGCAGAAGGCGATGATCTCGCTTTCACCGGCTGAGGCCCCGGGCTTCAGCTCCACGAAGGCGCAGGGGGTCTCGCCCCATTTTTCGTCGGGCCGCGCCACCACGGCGGCGGCGGCCACCGCCGGATGGCGGTAGAGCGTGTTCTCGATCTCGATGGAGGAGATGTTCTCGCCGCCGGAGATGATGATGTCCTTGGAGCGGTCCTTCAGTTCGATGTAGCCGTCGGGATGCCAGACCGCCAGGTCGCCGGAATGGAACCAGCCGCCGGCGAAGGCGGCCTCCGTCGCGCTGGGGTTTTTCAGGTAGCCCTTCATCACGATGTTGCCGCGCATGAAGACCTCGCCCAGGGTTTCGCCGTCGCGCGGCACCGGCGCCAGGGTTTCGGCATCGGCGACCATCAGGCCCTCCAGAACCGGGTAGTTCACCCCCTGGCGTGACTTCAGCGCCGCCTGCTGCTCCATATTCAGCCCGTCCCACTCCGGATGCCAGGCGCAGACCACGGCGGGCCCGTAGACCTCGGTCAGGCCGTAGACGTGGGTGACCTCGATGCCTTCGTCGGCCATGGCCGCCAGCACCGCGGCGGGCGGCGGCGCGGCGGCGGTCATGAACTTCACCTGATGATCGAAGCTGCGCCGCTCGTCGCCGCCTGCGTTCAGCAGCAACTGCATGACGATGGGCGCGCCGCAGAGGTGGGTGACGCCGTGATCGGCGATGGCGTCGTAGATCGCATCGGCGCGCACCTGGCGCAGGCAGACATGGGTGCCGCCGAGCGCGGTGATGGTCCAGGGGAAGCACCAGCCGTTGCAGTGGAACATCGGCAGGGTCCAGAGGTAGACCGGCTGCGGGCCCATGCCCCAGACCTGGATGTTGCCCAGGGCGTTCAGATAGGCGCCGCGGTGGTGGTAGACCACGCCTTTGGGGTTGCCGGTGGTGCCGGAGGTATAGAGCAGGGAGAGCGAATCCCACTCGTCGCCCGGCAGGTGCCAGGGAAAGTCCGGGTCGCCGGAGGCGAGAAAGCTTTCATAGTCGGTTTCACCCAGCAGCTCGCCCCCTGCGCCAAGCGGGTCGTCGATGTCGATCACCAGGATATCGTGTTCAACCTGGGCCAGGGCGGTTTTGATGGTGGCTGAGAATTCCCGGTCGGTGATCAGTACCTTGGCTTCGCCGTGGTTCAGGATGAAGGCGATGGTCGCCGCGTCCAGGCGCACGTTGAGCGCGTTCAGCACCGCCCCGGCGGCGGGCACGCCGAAGTGCGCCTCCAGCACCGGCGGGGTGTTGGGCGCCATCACGGCGACGCAGTCGCCCTTGCCGATGCCGCGCTTGGCGAGGGCGGAGGCGAGGCGGCGGCAGCGTTCGTAAACCTCTTTCCAGGTGTAGCGGCGCTCGCCGTGGATCACGCCGATGCGGTCGGGATAGACCGCCGCCGTGCGCGGCAGGAAGCTTAAGGGCGAAAGCGCCTCATGGTTCGGCGGCCCCCGGTCGAGGCCCGCTTCGAAGGGATTGCCGAGGCTGTTCATGGTGTCGCGGAGCCGTTTTCCCTGATCCCCGCGTCATTGCGGTCGTCCGTTCTACACCGCCAAGCCGATGGCCGACAACCCCGCCCGGCCCGGAACCCCGTTCCACAGACAACCGTCCCGCGCGGGCTTGACCGGCACGTCCATGCTTCGGCTGATCTCGAATCGTCTCCGCGCAGGCCATCCCCTTCACCCTCCCTCTCCCGCAAGGGACGAGGGGTTTGGAGCAGCTTTGTTGTTTCCCCCTCTCCCCAGCGCGGGAGAGGGCCGGGGTGAGGGGGGTCGTCTCGGCTCCGACGGCGCTACCGGGGCGGCATGGCGAGGCAGACGCCGGGGCCGCCGCTGCTGTCGCCGTCGATCAGCAGCACGCCGGCGGAAATGAAGGTGAGGCGCAGCAGCCGGGCCATGACTGGCTTCACTGCGCAGTGGCAGAGTTCGAAATTGCAGAGCGTGATGTAGTGGATGCCGCAGCGCTCGGCGAGTTCCTCGCGGCTCCATCCCAACATCGCCCGGGCCGCCCGGCACTGCTGGCCGGTGATCCGGGCGGGCTCCGGCGGCGGGGTGCCGGTCTTGTGAATGTCGGCGGTGGTGTGGTCCGGGGTGTCGTTTTGGAGGGCGCTGTTTTCTGGCGAATCCATGATAAAGCTGTGCTCAGCCATGCCTGACTCCTAGTGTAGTCGGGTTGTGGTCAGGCGCGGGCGGGTGTTTATACCACCCGTTCGCGCCGCTTAATTCGATACCTGAGGTTCATCCTAATACCTTAGGTTCTTCTTTCCAACTCAAATCCTCAACGCCCGGTTTGTTTTTTGAGGCGATATTTTTGATACAGCCTTGAAGGTTTGGTATCGCTTCCTACAATCCGCCTCATGACTCCTCGACAGTGCCGTGCGGCGCGCAGCCTCCTGGGTTGGACCCAACAAGAACTGGTAGAAGCCTCCGGTGTTTCCATGACGTCGGTGCGCAATTTCGAACGCGGCGCCAGCCAGCCGATCCGCGCCAACTTGGCGGCGCTGAAGGCCGCCCTCGAATCCGGCGGCATCGTCTTCATCGAGGCCAATGGCGGCGGTATCGGCGTGCGTCTGAAGGACTAGCCGCTACACGGCCCCGCGCCACACCCTCCACCGTCATACTCGGGCTTGACCCACTGGTGTCCGGTTAAGACTAGGCCCACTGGAGGACCATCTGATCGGGGTTGATCGGAGGCTCTGGATCGGACTGGATCAGGCGGTCGATGCGCTTTCGGTGCATGAGATTGGCGCGGACGAGG